>NZ_JBEZFL010000004.1:564097-864930 GCF_040649415.1 Actinoplanes sp. NPDC048967 | reverse complement strand
GACTGCAAGCTGGACGCGTGGGTGGCGGCGGGCAAGGCCGACCCGCGGCGGCTGGCGTCGTACCGCCGGCTGTTGAGCTCCCGGGCCGGGCCGGGCCGGGGTCGGCCGGCTCAGGGCCGCCGGGGCCCGGTGCTACTCGCTCTGGTCGCGCGAGTTGTCCTCGCCGGCCCGCGAGCTCAACAGCCGGCGGTACGACGCCAGCCGCCGCGGGTCGGCCTTGCCCGCCGCCACCCACGCGTCCAGCTTGCAGTCCACGTCCGCGGCCGTGTGACCGCAGTTCGGCGGGCAGTCGACCGTGCCTTCGACCAGGTCCGGGAAGCCGTGCAGCAGGCTCTCCGCGCTCACGTGGGCCAGCCCGAAGCTGCGGATGCCCGGCGTGTCGATGATCCAGCCGGGGTCGCCCTTCTTCTGCACCCGGGGGAGGCGCAACGCCACCGCGCTGGTCGAGGTGTGCCGGCCCTTGCCGATCGCGCTGACCACGCCGACCGCCCGCAGCGCGTCCGGTACCAGCCGGTTGACCAGCGTGGACTTGCCGACGCCGGAGTGGCCGACCATCACGGAGATGCGCCCGGCCAGCCGGTCGCGCACCTCGGTGAGGTCGCTCTCCGGCTTGACCAGGACGTACGGCAGGTCCAGCTCGGCGTAGTAGTCGAGCACCGCGGCCGGCCCGGCCAGGTCGGCCTTGGTCAGGCAGAGCAGCGGCTCGATGTCCGCGTCGTACGCCGCCACCAGGCAGCGGTCGATGAAGCCGGTCCGTGGCGGCGGATCGGCCAGCGCGCTGACTATGACGAGCTGATCGGCGTTTGCCACCACGACGCGTTCGAGCCGGCCCTCGGGGGTGGTGTCGTCGTCGTCCGCCGTGCGGCGCAGCACCGACGTGCGTTCGGCGATGCGCACGATCCGGGCCAGTGCGCCGGGGGCTCCGGAGGTGTCGCCGACCAGGGCGACCCGGTCGCCGACGACCACGGACTTGCGGCCCAGTTCGCGGGCGCGCATCGCGGTGATCAGCTCGTCGAGGTGCTCGGCGTCCTCCCGGATGCAGCCGTACCGGCCGCGGTCCACGGTGATCACGAGCGCGTCGACGGCGTCCTCGTGCTTGGGCCTGGTGCGGGTACGCGGACGCGAGGACCGCCCCGGTCTGATCCGGACGTCGTCCTCGTCGTACTCGCGCTTCTTGCCCGGCAGCTTCAGCTCCCTGTCACGAGGTCGGCCCAGAGCTCGGGGAACTCCGGCAGAGTCTTGGAGGTACACGCTACGTCGGTGAGCCGGACGCCCTCGACGGCGAGTCCCAGCACCGCCGCCGCGTGGGCCATCCGGTGGTCGGCGTACGTCTCGAGGGTGGCCGCCCGCAGCGGGCCGGGGGTGATCTCCAGGCCGTCGGGGTGCTCGACGACCTCCGCGCCGATCTTGCGCAGCTCGGTGGCCAGCGCGGCGATCCGGTCGGTCTCGTGGCCGCGGATGTGCGCGACGCCGCGCAGCTCGCTCGGCCCGTCGGCGAGCGCGGCCAAGGCGGCGACGACCGGCGTCAGCTCGCTGACCTCGGACAGGTCGGCGCGCAGGCCGTGCAGCGCGCCGGTGCCCCGGACAGTGAGGCCGGTGTCGTCCTGGGTCACCTCGGCGCCCAGTGCGGTCAGCAGCTCGCTCAGCCGGCCGGCCGGCTGCCAGCTGTCGCGCGGCCAGCCGGCCAGCGTGACGGCGCCGCCGGTGACCATGGCCGCGGCGAAGAAGGGCGCGGCGCCGGACAGGTCGGGCTCGATGTCCCAGGTGCGGCCGTGCAGCCCGCCGGGCTCGACGGCCCACACGTCCGGCACGCTCTCGTCGACCGTCGCGCCCGCGGCGCGCAGCATGTGGGTGGTCATCCGCAGGTGTGGCGCCGAGGGCACCGGCGGGCCCTCGTGGCGCAGCACCAGCCCCTTGGCGAAGCGGGGCGCGGAGAGCAGGAGCCCGGAGACGAACTGGCTGGACCCGGAGGCGTCGATGACCGCCTCGCCGCCGGTGACCAGGCCGGTGCCGCGGATCTCCAGCGGGAGCCCGCCGGTTTCCGAGGCGTCGAGATCGACGCCCAGTGTGCGCAGCGCCTCCACGATCGGACGCAGCGGCCGGTTGCGGGCGTGCGGGTCGCCGTCGAAGGTGACCGGGCCGTCGGCCAGGGCGGCCACCGGCGGGGCGAAGCGCATGATCGTGCCGGCCAGCCCCACGTCGACCCGGGCCGGTCCGCGCAGCGGGCCGGGCGCGACCCGCCACACCTCGTCGGCCGTGGTGTCGACCGCGACGCCGAGGGCTCGCAGCCCGGCGGCCATGAGCGTGGTGTCGCGGGCCCGCAGCGGGCGGCGGATCTCCGACGGGCCGTCGGCGAGCGCGCTCAGCACCAGGGCCCGGGCCGTCATCGACTTGGAGCCGGGCAGGGCGACCGTGGCCGCGACCGGCCGGCTGCCGGCGGGGGCCGTCCAGGGGCGTGCCTGAGCTGTCACGGCCCCCATTCTGCCGTTCGGGTACGACAGCTTGCGCGGGGCAACACGATCGACGCGCCGGGCGTAGGGTCGGCGCTATGTGTGGGCGGTACGCGACGACGCGGAGCGAGGCCGACCTCAGCCTGCTCTTCGACGCCACGAGCGTCACGGAGACGCTGGGGCCGAGCTGGAACGTCGCTCCCACCGATCCCGTTCCCCTGGTGCGCATGTCGCAGCGGCACGGCGGCCGGGTCGTGGACTCCGCGCGCTGGGGCCTGGTCCCGCCGTGGGCCGACGACCCGCGCACCGGCGCCCGGATGATCAACGCCCGGGCCGAGACCGTGGCCACCTCGCGGGCCTTCGCCTCGTCGTTCGAGCGCCGCCGGTGCCTGGTTCCGGCCGACGGCTGGTTCGAGTGGGTCCGCGACGGCAAGACCAAGCGGGCGTTCTACATGACGCCGCGCGATTCCTCGGTGCTCGCCTTCGCCGGCATCTGGACGATGTGGCGCGAGCAGCTGCTGACCTGCAGCGTGCTGACCACCGCCGCGCTGGGTGGGCTGGCCGAGGTGCACGACCGGATGCCGCTGATCCTGCCGCGGGAGCGCTGGTCGCAGTGGCTGGCCGGCGGCGGTGACGCGCCCGCTCTGCTGCAGCCGATGTCGCCCGCCGAGCTGGAAGCGATCGAGGTCCGTCCGGTCCGCCCGGACGTCGGAAACGTCCGCAACAACGGTCCGCATCTGCTGACCGCGCCGGAGCCGGTGACGCCCGCGGAGGTGACGCTGTTCTGAGCCACGAAATGCGATCATTCCGGGTGTCCGAATTGCCGCTTCGCTGATACGCGCGAAGCGTTATATCCCTATATGCAGGGGTTCTCCACTGGAAACTTTGTTGCGAGATAGATAAGACCCTTGTTCTGATCTTCCTCCGTGCGATAGAAACCAGCGCCGGTGTGATGACGATCCGTACGGTGCGGACCGCCCATCACGGCTTTACCGGTACCCACGGGGGAGGTGGGCTGATGACACGTGCTCGAATGCCGCGTCCACATGAGGTCGCCATTGCCAGGCGCGACCCAAGGTTGCTCAGCGCGATCGAAGACCGTCGCAGTGATGAAGCGTGGCGCACCCGCGGCGCCTGCCGCACGGTCGATCCGGAAACGTTCTTCCCGGCTCCGAACGAGCCGTCCGAGAGTGCGGTCGCACTCTGCGGCAGCTGCGATGTCCAAGGGCCGTGCCTGGCCTGGGCCTTGCAGGTGGGCGACTGCCACGGCGTCTGGGGCGGGACGACACCCCGCGAACGGCGGGCGATGCTGGTCGCCTGGCGCGAGCGGGTACGGCCGGACGGCGAGGAAGTCGACGACGGACCGGACGAAGAAGATCGCCGCCTGCTCACACTGGTGCCGGTGAGCCGCTAGACATAGGAGTTGTGCACAGCTTCTCGATCGACACACCGCGCGGGCCGGCGGGGATCCGGATCACGGACCCTGCCGGCCCGTCGCTCTGTCAGCTCGTCCTCGGCCACGGCGCGGGCGGTGACGTGGACGCGCCCGATCTGACCGCGGTGCATGACGCCGCCGTGGCCGCGGGGGCCAGGGTCGCGCTGGTGACCCAGCCGTACCGGGTCGCCGGGCGGCGTGCGCCCGCGCCGGCCGGTCATCTGGACGAGGCCTGGACGGCGGTGGTGGCCGGGATCGCCGACGGCGGCCTGCCGTTGATCCTGGGCGGGCGTTCCAGCGGGGCCCGGGTGGCCTGCCGGACGGCGGAGCAGCTGGGCGCGGCCGGGGTGCTGGCCCTCGCCTTCCCGTTGCATCCGCCGGGCAAGCCGGACCGCAGCCGCGCCGATGAGCTGCCGGCCCGCATCCCGACCCTGGTCGTCAACGGCGACCGTGATCCGTTCGGCGTGCCTGAGCCGGGCGGCGTCGTGGAGGTCGCCGTACGCCCCGGCGCCGTCCACGATCTGCGCCGTGATCTGCCCGGCACCGCGGCGATCGTGGTCGCGTGGCTGCGGGCGCACAGGTGGGCCCGCTGATCCGGAATGCGGGCACCTCCGCCACCGGTACACCACCCGGAAGGCTGTACGTCGGAAGGGGTACCCCAAAGTGCAAGCCGGAACCGGATTCGTCCAGCGCGGCGGCCCGCAGGTGCGCGTGCAGCAACTGCTGCACGCACCCGAGTGGCCGGCGGCTGTCACGGGGCCCGTCACATCATCGGTGAGCGTCACATCACCGGCGGTTTTTGAATCTGTTGACGGGGCACTACCCGTATCCTCGGCGGGGCGGTCGAGGGGAGACGTGCGGGTGACGCCAGCAGAGCGGACGGAAAGAACCGAACGCAGCGAGAAGACCGAGGAGCGCCGGGCGCGCTTCGAGCGGGACGCGCTGCCCTTCGTGGATCAGCTTTACGCGGCCGGCCTGCGCATGACGCGCAACCCGGCCGATGCCGAGGACCTCGTGCAGGAGACCTTCCTCAAGGCGTTCTCCGCGTTCCACCAGTTCGAGGAGGGCACCAACCTCAAGGCCTGGCTGTACCGGATCCTCACGAACACCTACATCAACTCGTACCGGCGCAAGCAGCGTCAGCCCGTGCAGGCTCCCACCGAGGAGATCTCGGACTGGCAGCTCGCCTCGTCCGAGTCGCACACGTCCGCGGGTCTGCGCTCGGCCGAGACCGAGGCGCTGGACCGGCTGCCCGACAGCGACATCAAGGATGCGCTGCAGCAGCTGCCCGAGGAGTTCCGGCTGGCCGTCTACCTCGCCGATGTCGAGGGTTTCTCGTACAAGGAGATCGCCGACATCATGGGTACGCCGATCGGCACGGTCATGTCCCGCCTGCACCGCGGCCGGCGGAACCTCCGCAAGCTGCTCGAGCAGTACGCCGTCGACCGGGGGATCACCCGCACCCCCGGCACGCCCGCCGCACAGGAGGCGTGAGCGACGTGAACGACGAAGCCCAGAAGACCGACTGCAGCGTCGTGATCAGCGAGGTCTACCTGTACCTCGATCTGGAGTGCAGCGACGACCGCCGGGAGCTGATCCAGCGGCACCTCGACGACTGCTCCGACTGCCTGCGCGAGTACGGCATCGAGCACGAGGTGAAGGCGCTCGTCGCCCGTTGCTGCGGCGACGAGACAGCACCGAAGGAGCTGCGCGAGCGGCTCCGGGTCAAGCTCAGCGAGTACGCGGTCGAGGCGGAGAGCCACGAGTTCCTGCCCTGACCCGCGGGCACCGTCAGACGTGAAGGGCCGGTAGCGCGCGCTACCGGCCCTCGCTGTCCACGGCTCAGGAGTTGGGACGCTTGCCGTGGTTGGCGGCGCTCTTCTTCCGGGCCTTCTTCTTACGAGACTTCTTGGCCATCTCGATCTCCGTTCGTCCTCGCGGTCAACCCGCCGATGGTAGACGGCCCGGCCCGCGCGCCCGGTATGCCCCCGCGCCCGGACCGTGATTGGATACCGTCACCGGAGCAGCGCCGCGACGAGGAGGACTACCCCATGGCCGACGAGATCCGCGCCGAGATGGTGGCCAACGTGTGGAAGGTTGTGTCCACCGCCGGGGCCGAGGTCGAGGAGGGCGACACCCTGGTGATCCTCGAGTCGATGAAGATGGAGATCCCGGTGCTCGCCGAGTCCGACGGGGTCGTGGCCCAGCTCGCGGTCAACGAGGGCGACGTGGTGCAGGAAGGCGACCTGATCGCCGTCATCGAATAGGGCGGCCCGACAGCCAGCGCCGCAGGCGACCACCGCGGCGGCGCTGACGGGGCAGCACCGGCGCCGCGTGATCCTCCTCGGCGCGCACCACCTCCGCGGCCCGCAGCCGTACCTCCGCGGCCAGATCCGGGGTCGCCATCGCGAGCTGCGCCACCGACCAGGCCAGCGGCTGCCGCGTCGCGGTGATCTCCGTGAGCCGGCGGGTGACCAGCTCGGCGACGTCGGCCCGGGCCGACGGCTCCACCCAGGCGGCCGTGACCAGGGCGAAGAGCGCCGCCTCGGTGATCTGGTCGGTGCCCGTGGTGGCCAGCTCGACCAGCAGGCGGCGGCGCACGGATCCGGCCCACGGCTCGTCCGTGCGCTGGTGCAGCAGCCCCAGGCACGCCCAGACCTGCGCGCAGCGGGTCCACAACGCCGGGTCGTGGGCGGCCAGCGCCTGTCCCACCTCGTTGTCCGGGGCCGCCGGCGGGTGGGCGATCAGGGCCAGCAGATCCTCCGGCTCGACCAGCACCAGCCCGAGGGCTGCGTCGTAGGCGGCCGGCGGGTGCGGCCACAGCGGATGGGCGACCCGGTGCAGGCGTTCCACCGCCGCCTCAGTCGGGCGGCCCGCCACGAACGGCTCGCGGGCCGGGTCCGGCCCGGTGCCGGGCGCGGCCGGCACCCGGCTGAGCCAGGGCTGGTCGGCGCAGCAGTCGGCCAGGTCGGCGTGCTCGTGGGTGTCGTCGGGGTGGTCACGCTGGAAGTCGGCCAGGCGGATCAGGTGGGTCAGGTCGCCGTCGGCGCGGTAACGCAGCCGGTGCGCGGTGTGCACGGCGCAGTCGAACTCGGGGTCCTTGGCCAGCGCCCGGTCGGCCCAGGCCAGCGCGTCGTCCAGGCGGCCGTGGTCGGCCAGGGTGCCGGCGATGTCGGCGTACACCGAGAGGTCGTCGGGGTCGTACATGACCGCGCGGCGCAGGGCGGCCAGCGACTCGGGGATGCGGTCCGCGCTGCGGTAGGCGTAACCCAGCCAGATCTCGGCCAGCTTGGACGGCCGCAGCCGGGCGCCGCGCACGGCCCACTCGACCGCCAGGGTGGGCTCGCCGAGCCGGCGGGCCAGGGCCGAGCCGGCACCGAGCAGCATGGCCTGCTCCGGGTGCGCCTCGACGGCGTGCCGGACCAACGTCAGATACGGCAGCAGGGACTCGCGGCCGGCCTCGGGGGCCGGGTCTCCGATGGTGGTGCACAGCTGCATGACGATCTGTGCCAGCAGCCCCGGCTCCATCCGGGCGCCCAGCGCGGGGTCGCTGACCCAGGGCACGCCCGCCCAGTCGACGCCGGGCGTGTGCCCGCTGGCCGCGACCAGCAGCGGCAGCCCGTCCTCGGGGCGGCCGGCGGCGGCCAGCAGGTGGGCCCGGGCGACCACCGTGCCGACGAAGGCGTGCTGCTCCAGCGGGAAGAGCTCCAGGCCGCCGTCGGCGCGGGCGGCCAGCCGGCTGAGCAGCTCGTGGGTCTCGGGCAGAGTCGGCGCGTGCGCGATGGCGCCGGCCAGGTGATCGGCGGCGTGGTGCATCTCGCCACGCTCGAGGGCCGCGCGGGCCTGCTCGAGGTCGCGATCGGCGGAGCGCCGGGGGTCTTCCATGGCCACGCCTTCCTCGGATGGCACGCCGTGTGCCACCGACGCGAGCCTAGGCGACGAATCTCGATATGTCAGGCCGCAATCCGTGCGCAGCTGTGCTCGAAACGTTGCGTTTTCCGGCTCAAAAGTGCAACACTGCGCACCGATCGAGCTGTACCGCGCATGAGGGGGAGGACCAGTGACGCAGCGAGGCCAGGGAATGGCGGCCGACATCGCAGAGCAGCCGGGAGGTTACGCACGGCTGCTGGAGGCGGAGTCCGCGAAAGCCATCGCGGAAGCCGCTGCCCGGGTGGCCGAGCGGCGCCCGCGCCACGTGGTCTTCGTCGGCCGCGGGACCTCCGACCACGCCGCGCTCTACGCCGCGTACCTGACCGAGATCCGGCTCGGCCTGCCGGTCGGCCTGGCTTCGCCCAGCGCCATCACCCTCTACGGCGCCCGCCCCGACCTCAAGGACGCGCTGGTCGTGGGGGTCAGCCAGAGCGGCGGCTCGCCCGACCTCACCGAGGTGCTCAAGGTCGCCCGGGAGAGCGGCGCGCTGACCCTCGCGGTGACCAACAACCCCGCCTCCACGCTGGCCCGGACCGCTGAGCTCTCGGTGGATGTGGCGGCCGGTCACGAGCGCGCTGTCGCCGCCACCAAGACCTACACGGCGGAGCTGTTCGCGCTGCTGCTGCTGGTCGAGGGCATCCGCAACGGCGACGGCACCCTGCCCGCCGAGGAACGCGCCGCGCTCGAGAAGCTGCCGCAGCTCGCCGAGGACGCGCTGGGCGATCACGGCGCGGACGAGCTCGCGCAGCGCTACCGCTTCGCGTCGCGCCTGGTCACAACCGGCCGGGGGTACGCGTACCCGACCGCCCGGGAGACCGCCCTCAAGCTGATGGAGACGTCGTACCTGCCGGCCCTGGCCTTCTCGGGCGCCGACCTGTTGCACGGGCCGCTGGCGATGACGGACCCCGACGTACCGGTGCTCGCTGTTGTCGGCACCGGGCCCGGCGGCACCTCCATGGCCGACGTGGTGACCCGCCTGGGTGAGCGACGCGCCGACGTCGTCACCGTCGGGGCCACCGACATCCCCGGCGCCGCCGGCCGGCTCGCCGTCCCGGCGGTCGACGAGCGCTATGCGCCGCTGCTCGACATCCTGCCCCTCCAGCGCCTGGCCCTGGCCCTCGCGCTGGCCCGGGGCGAGGACCCGGACGCGCCGCGCGGCCTGAACAAGGTCACGTCCACGCTCTGATCGTGACGGCCCGCAACATGGGCATGGCAGGCTTGTGCGGTGTCCACGCTGCGCGATCTCGCCGAAGAACACACCGGCCTCGGTCCTGACGACATCGACCACCTGACCCGGCTCGCCGGCGACTGGCAGCTGCTGTCCGATCTCTCCTTCGCTGACCTGCTGCTCTGGGTGCCGTTGCGGGGTGAGGAGGGCCCGCGGGAGTTCCTCTGCGTCGCGCAGGTCCGGCCCAACACGTCCTCGACGGCGTACCAGGACGACCAGGTGGGCAAGAAGGTGGGCGGCCCGGAGGTCGCCCACCTCGACATCGCGTTCACCCAGGGCCGGATCTGGCGCGAGGGCGATCCGGTCTGGTACGGCGACACCCCGGCCCGGCACGAGGCGATCCCGGTACGGCTGCGCGGCGCCGACGAGAACATCGAGGTCATCGCGGTGATCGGCCGCGACACCAACCTGTCCACCGCGCGCACCCCGAGCCAGCTGGAGCTCAACTACCTGACCACGGCCGACGACCTGGCCCAGATGGTCGCCGACGGCACGTTCCCGCCGCCCGCGCACCCGGGCGAGACCACGTCCGCCCCGCGCGTCGGCGACGGGCTGATCCGCCTCGACGCCGGCGGCAAGGTCACCTACGCCAGCCCGAACGCGCAGTCCGCGTACCGGCGGCTCGGGTTCAATGCCCACCTGGTCGGCGAGGAGTTGTCGGTGCTCTCCAGCCGGCTGGCCGCCGACCCGCTCGAGGGCACCGACGCGGCGGAACGCATCCTCACCTCCTTGCGCGGCGAGGCCCCTCCCCGCAAAGAGGTGGAGGCCCGCGGCGCGACCGTGCTGATCCGGGCGCTGCCGCTGATGCCGGCGGGTGTGCCGATCGGCGCGCTGGTGCTGGCCCGGGACGTCACCGAGGTCCGCCGCCGGGACCGGGCCCTGATGACCAAGGACGCGACGATCCGCGAGATCCACCACCGGGTCAAGAACAACCTGCAGACGGTCGCGGCGCTGCTGCGCCTGCAGGCCCGGCGGGTCAACGCCCCGGAGGCCCGGGTGGCCCTGCAGGAATCCGTACGGCGGGTGGCCTCGATCGCCCTGGTGCACGAGACGCTGTCCATGTCGAGCGACGAGGCGGTCGACTTCGACGGCATCGTGGACCGGGTCGCCACGGCGGCCACCGAGGTCGCGGCCACCGAGATCACGGTCAAGATGCGGCGCGAGGGCACGTTCGGCGTACTGCCGGCGGAGATCGCCACCTCGCTGGTGATGGTCCTGAACGAGCTGCTGATCAACGCGGTGGAGCACGGCTTCCCGGCGCCCGACGAGGACGCTCCGGCGCCCGAGCCGTCCCTGACCCCGCCGGCTCCGACCGGCGAGGTGGTGGTCTCGGCGCACCGGTTCCGCAAGCAGCTGCACGTGACCGTGGCGGACAACGGCCAGGGCCTGCCGGACGAGTTCCACGCCGACGCGAGCGGCCGGCTCGGCCTGCAGATCGTCCGCGCGCTGGCCACCGGTGAGCTGCGCGGCAGCATCGAGCTGCGCAACCGGGCCGGCGGCGGCACCGAGGCCGTCCTGGTGGTGCCGCTCGGCAAGCGCTGAATCGTCCGAACCGGCCCGGCTGTGTGAAGATCGGGCCATGGGTGTCCGTAGCGAGGTTCTTCGATTTGTCGAGTTGGGCCCCCTGCCGTCCGAAGCGGACGACTCCGAGGCCGGTGACGCGGCCTTCGGCGAGCTGGAACGCCGCCTGCGGGCCGTGCGGTGGCCGGTGAGCGACGACGAGGCCCGGCTGCTCGTCCGTGGTTTCGGCGACGACGAGTGTTTCGGCCTGGCCTGGCGGCTGTTGCAGCTGGTGGAGACCGCGCCGACCCCGCTGCCGGCCGTGGAGCCCGCGGCGGGCGCCAACGAGTGGTTGCGGCTGCTGTGGCACCGCCGGCACGACGCCGCTCAGGACCTCTGACTCACGGTGTCCGCCGCCACACTCCCGGAATCTGGACCGCACTGGCCGTAAAGGGTCTCGCGTGAGAGGCTTACCGGCATGACCGCTGCAGTTGACCGCCGCTTCGTGGCTCGTCGCCACGTTGATTACGGCCGTGTCCGCAGCGCGATGTGTCCGGCTTCCTGACGCCGCCCGATCTCTTTTTTCGGGCGCGCAAGACGCGCCGGCCCTCGCCAGACAGTGAAGTCGCGAGCCCTCACAGGAGCCGACCGCGTACAGCGCGCCCACCGGCAGAATTACCTGGAGGAACGCCGACATGGCGCTGGACAGCACCCCGGCCACCAAGCCCGCCGCTCGCCCCCGTAAGGCGCGTGGCGAGGGCCAGTGGGCGCTCGGACACCGCGAGCCGCTGAACCCGAACGAGCGGATCAAGAAGGACGACAACCCGCTCAACGTCCGGGCCCGGATCGAGAACATCTACGCCCACACCGGCTTCGCGGGCATCGACCCGCAGGACCTGCGGGGGCGGTTCCGCTGGTGGGGCCTCTACACCCAGCGCAAGGCGGGGATCGACGGCGGTCGCACCGCGGTGCTCGAGCCGCACGAGCTCGAGGACGAGTACTTCATGCTCCGCGTCCGCATCGACGGCGGCGCCCTCAACCTCGCCCAGCTGCGGACCATCGCCGACATCTCCACCGAGTTCGCCCGCGGCTCCGCCGACATCACCGACCGGCAGAACATCCAGCTGCACTGGATCCGGGTCGAGGACATGCCGGAGATCTGGCGCCGGCTGGAGGCGGTCGGCCTGGAGACCACCGAGGCCTGCGGCGACTGCCCGCGCGTCGTGCTGGGCAGCCCGGTCGCCGGCGTCTCCACCGAGGAGGTCATCGACCCGACCCCGGCCATCGACACGATCGTCGAGCGGTATCTCGGTGACCCGCGCTACTCCAACCTGCCCCGCAAGTTCAAGACGTCGATCTCGTGGCTGGCCGACACGCCGCACGAGGTGAACGACATCGCGCTGCTCGGCGTGGTGCACCCGCAGCACGGACCGGGCTTCGACGTCTGGGTCGGCGGCGGCCTCTCCACCAACCCGCGGCTCGCCGAGCGGCTGGGCGTGTGGGTGCCGCTGGACGAGATCCCGGACGTCTGGGAGGGCGTGGTCGGGATCTTCCGCGACTACGGCTACCGGCGCCTGCGCAACCGGGCCCGGCTGAAGTTCCTGCTGGCCGACTGGGGCGTGGCGAAGTTCCGCGAGGTCCTGGAGAAGGAATACCTGGGCCGGGCCCTGATCGACGGGCCGCCGCCGGTGCTGCCGGACAAGCCGGTCGACCACATCGGCGTGCACAAGCAGCGCGACGGCCGGAACTACGTGGGTGCGGCGCCGGTCGTCGGCCGTTCCTCCGGGGAGCAGCTCAGCAAGCTGGCCGACCTGGTGGCGGCCCATGGCTCCGACCGGGTGCGGCTCACCCCGTACCAGAAGCTCCTGGTCCTGGACATCGCCGACGACCAGGTCGAACCGCTGGTCGCGGGCCTGCGCGGGATCGGGCTGGAAGCCCGGCCGTCGGCCTGGCGCCGCGGCACCATGGCCTGCACCGGCATCGAGTACTGCAAGCTCGCGATCGTCGAGACCAAGGCCCGCGGCGAGGAGCTCGTCGCCCGGCTGGAGGAGCGGCTGCGCGACTTCGACGCCGACATCTCGATCCACATCAACGGCTGCCCCAACGCCTGCGCCCGCACCCAGGTGGCCGACATCGGCCTCAAGGGCATGCTCGTCATGAACGAGCACGGCGAGCAGGTCGAGGGCTTCCAGATCCACCTCGGCGGCGGCCTCGGCATGGCGCAGGGCCAGACCGCCGGCTTCGGCCGCAAGGTGCGGGGCCTGAAGGCCACCGCGGAGGAGCTCCCCGGGTACGTGGAGCGCCTCGCCCGCAACTTCCTGGCCGGCCGCACCGACGGCGAGACCTTCGCCGACTGGGTGATCCGGGCGGAAGAGGAGCTCGTGAAATGAGCGACGCCAGATCTGCCCCGCTCTACTGCCCGTATTGCGGTGAAGAGGACCTCCGCCCCAACGAGGCTTCGCACGGTGCCTGGGAGTGCCACTCCTGCGCCCGTGTTTTCACGGTCAAGTTCAACGGACTGCTCGCCAAGGGAGTGAACCGATGACTGTGGTGACCGCCGCCGGTCTGGGACTGGTGTCCCTCGGGGCCCCGGCCGACCCGGACCGCCGACCCGCTCTTGAGCTGAAGGCGCTGGCCGATGACGCCGGCGTCGCGCTCGAGGGTGCCCCCGCCGAGGAGATCGCCCGCTGGGCGACCAGCACCTTCGGCGACCGCTTCTGCGTGACCAGCTCGATGGCCGACGCGGTCGTGGCCCACCTGTTCTCCCGGGTCTCGCCCGGGGTGGACGTGGTGTTCCTCGACACCGGCCTGCACTTCCCCGAGACCCTCAAGGTCCGCGACACGGTCGCCCGCACGATGGACGTCAACGTGCGCTCGATCCGCCCGCGGATGACGGTCGGCCAGCAGGACGGCGAGTTCGGGCCCCGGCTCTTCGCCCGCAGCCCGGACGAGTGCTGCTTCCTGCGCAAGGTCGAGCCGCTCGAGCGCGCCCTGAGCGACTACGACTCCTGGGCCACCGGCCTGCGCCGTGACGAGTCCCCGACCCGGGCCAACACCCCGGTCGTGGCCTTCGACGCCAAGAAGGGCAAGGTCAAGGTCAACCCGATCGCGGCCTGGACGCAGGCCGACGTCGACCGCTACATCGCCCGCTGGAACGTGCCGGTCAACGAACTCTTCAAGAAGGGGTACGGCTCGATCGGCTGCTGGCCGTGCACGCGGCGCACCAAGGCCGGCGAGGACCCCCGCGCGGGCCGCTGGGCGATGTTCGAGAAGACCGAATGCGGCCTGCACGTCTAGCCGTCACGCTGACCGCCCACGGCAGCCGTGACCCACGCGCGGCCCGGGCGACCGAGGCGCTGACCCGGGCTGTCGCGGCCCGGCACCCGGAGTGGGAGGTGCGAGCCTCCTACCTCGACCATGCCGGCCCACGCCCACGGGAGGTGCTGGCCTCGTACGCCGAGGCCGGTCACCGGCGGGCAGTGCTGATCCCGTTGCTGCTGACCTCGGCGTACCACGGCCGGGTCGACGTGCCGGGCGAGATCACCGCGGCCCGGGCGTCGCATCCGGAGCTGGACGTCTCTCAGGCTGAGGTGCTGGGACCGGTCGGCGGACGCGTGCCCGGGCTGCTGCTGGACGGTCTGGTGGCGCGGCTGGGGCCGGTTGGGGCGGATGCGCTGGTGCTGGCGGCGGCCGGGACCCGTAACGCTGCGGCGCGTACGACGGTGGAGCAGGCTGCGGCGGCCCTGAGCGCTCGGGTGGGGGTGCCGTGCCGGGTGGCGTATGCCTCGGCCGCCCCGCCGCTGTCGGGTGACGTCGTTCGTGATCTCCGGGGTGCGGGGTATGAGCGGGTTGCTCTGGCTTCGTACTTTCTTGCTCCTGGGCTGTTGTGGGATTCGACCGTGGCGTCGGCTCGGGAGGCGGGGATCGTTGCGGCGGCCGAGCCGCTGACGGATATCCCGGCTATCGCTGAGCTGGTCGCCGGGCGGGTGCTGGAAGCTACCGCCCCGCCGGCGACCGCGGTCGCTGCGCTCGCGGCCTGAGGGACCTGCCCACGGTTTGTCCCAGCGCCGCCGGCCCGCTGGGGCTCGGAAGTCCGCTGGGGCTCGTCTGGCCACCCTGCCGGGAACCGGGCACTGTCCGGGAGACCGGGTCCGGCGGAATCTCGGGTGCTCCGGCCGGTGCTGTCCGGCATTCTGGCCGCCATGGAAGACCAGCTCAGGTATCGCGACCCGGGGACGCGGAGCTATGACCTCGCGATCGATGTCGACGTCGTCTGCCCGCGGTGCGGTGGCCGGGCGTTCGTCATCGCTGAGCCGGTCGACGGTGTGCTCGCCCTCTCCTGGCCACGCCGGTTCGTGTGTCCCGGTTGTGGGCGCTCGGCGTTCTGGGAGCCGGCGCGGCGCTGGTCGTGCTGGGGTGGCCCGACCGACCCGTTCTTCGGGCTGCCGCTGTGGCTGCGGACGACGTGTTGCGGTGGGCGGACCCTCTGGGCCTTCAACCGAGCGCACCTGGAGCTGCTGGAGGGACACCTCGCCGCCGGGTTGCGGGAGCGGGGGACAGCGGGCCAGGGCTTGACGTTGCTCGCCCGGCTGCCGGCCTGGCTCAAAGCCGGTCGGCACCGCGGCGAGGTGCTCCGCGCCCTCGACCGGCTCCGGCGGTCACTCGACTGACCCGGTCACCGGCCGTCACGCCGGGGAGTGGCCACATTGAGTGATCGTCCGGCTGCGGGGGTGTCCACTGCGGAGGGTGGGCGGGCATCGACGAATAGTGGCTTCGATAACGGTAATTTCGAGATCATTTCGCGAGCGGCCGTGATCGCATTCATGCCGTGCGTCACCATTGCGTGGCGTAATCGCATCGAAACAGCCGATGATCGGAGTCGGTCAGCGGTAGGGTCCCGGACAGCACGACGCCCCGGAGCCGATGTGGCCCGGGGCGTGAATGCTGTGAGGGGATTGTTCAGGCGGTGGGGGCACTGACCCGGAGGCCGCCGCGACGCTTGACCGCGCGACGCTCGTCCTCGCTCATACCGCCCCATACGCCGGCGTCCTGTCCGGACTCGAGCGCCCAGGCGAGGCACGACTCGGTCACGGTACACCGCCGGCAGACGGCCTTGGCCTGCTCGACCTGCAGGAGTGCGGGGCCAGACGTCCCGATCGGGAAGAACAGCTCCGGGTCCTCGTCGCGGCAGATCGCATGGTGACGCCAGTCCATGGCGGCAACACTCCTTGTTTCTGGATTGGGTAGAGAATGGTGCTACTTACTTTTATCTGCATCCGCGCCGGGACCGACGGACAGCGTTCGTCAGATCACCGGTGCGTGAGCAAGCTTTGTGCGCGATGCCGTTCCGTGCCTTCTGGATTAAGGAACGTGTACGAGCGGCATCGGGTTACTTCTTATCGCTTGTGAATGCTTTCACGAACTCCCGCGATGTCAAGGGTAGCGCTCGGAAATTCTCCCAGCGGGTGAGCTAGCTCACGACCCCTTTGTCCGGTTCTGGGGGATCTTCCAGGACCGGCGGACGACCGCTCCTATCAATGTAGTACGGTACGCGCCGCGTTGCCGACCTTTTGCCCGTCTTTCTGTAACAGATCGTGATGAGGTTCCGAACGGCGTACCCGATCCTCAGCAGATCACACGTAGCGCTTCGGGAACGGACAGGAAGTGCACCTTCTGGCGTTCGCCCAGGTAGTCGCCGTCGAGCTGGAAGGGCTGCGGACGGCTGGCGATGACGGTGAAGTCGGCCTGGTCGTGCAGGCGCAGCACGTGCTTGCCGTGCGGATCCGCGTTGCGGGAGACCATCTGCGTCACTGTCCGTGTTGTGCTGGCGATGTATAGGTTACGAACGGCCAGCAGGTCAAGTCCCCGGTCGAACGAGGCGTCGGGGTTCGGGTTGATGGCCCGGTCGCCGACGTAGGTCCACGGGGCCGTGTTCTGGATGATGACGGTGCCCAGACCGGTCTCCGGCTCCTCGCCGGGTCGCTCGATCGAGAGCGGCGGCGACTTGCGGTCCTCGCCCGAGAAGATCTGCCCGATCATCGACCGGACATAGAGCGAGGGAGTGGACGTGCGGCCGCGCAGCCGCGCCTGCTCGACCCGGCGCACCACGGCCGCGTCCAGCCCGAGCCCGGCCGTGAAGGTGAAGTAGCGGTCATCGGCCCGGCCGAGCCCGATCACCCGGTGCCGGCCGGAGCGCAGCCCGTCCAGGATCACGCTGGTGCCGTCGACCCAGTCGCGCGGCAACCCCAGCGCGCGGGCGAAGACGTTGGTGGAGCCGCCCGGGACGACGGCGAGGGCCGGCAGCCGGAAGGCCGGTGCGGTGCCCCGGGCCGCGAGCCCGGGGTCGGCGGTCATCAGCCCGTTCACGGCCTCGTTCACCGTGCCGTCCCCGCCGAGCGTCACCACCACATCGACGCCGCTCTCGGCGGCCGCCCGCGCCAGACCCGCGGCGTGACCGCGTTTCATGGTGTATTCGACGGTCAGGTCGACCTCGCTGCGCAGGGCCCGGACCAGGACGTCGCGGCTGCGCTCATTCGTCGTGGTGGCTTTGGGATTAACCACCAGTAACGCTCGCATGGGCGGCACTGTACCTCTCAGGAACGCTCTGAGCTGGCCGGTATCGTACAGCGGTGACCCCCCGAGAACTCGATTCCCCGGCGACGCTGGTCTGGGCGGTACGCCTGCTCTTCGCGGAGGCCGTCGCGCTCGTGGTGCTGACCGCGTACCTGCTGGTGCTGGACTTCACCGCCGAGGCCGGCAGCATCGCGGTCGCCGTCGCACTCACCGGTTTCGCGGCCGTCGCGGCCGTCGCTGTGGTCTTCGTCGCACGCGCGCTGGCGCGGCGCTCGACGCATGCCCGCGGCCCGGCCATCGTCGTGCAGCTCTTCGTGATCGCCTCCGGCGGCTTCCTGCTCCAGACCGGTACGGCGTGGATCGGCGCGCTGCTGATGGTGCTCGGCGCCGGAGTCGGACTGCTCTGTGTGCTGCCGCCGACCACGCGCGCTCTCGGACTCGACTGAAGCCCCCTTCCCACCCGCGTCCGACGGCCTACTCTGAGTGGGCGGATCACAAGGGGGTGAGGGCAGTGGCCGGACCGACGGTGCGCCCGCCGGCGTACCAGCTCCTGGCGGACGAACTGCGCGACGAGATCACGTCGGGCCGGTTGCAGCCCGGGGAGCGGCTGCCACCGGAGCCTGAGCTGTGCGTCCGTTCGGGCGTGAGCCGCAGCACCGTCCGCGAGGCGTTACGTCTGCTGGCCAGCCAGCACCTGATCGTCACCACCCGGGGTGTCACGGGCGGCAGCTTCGTCGCGCACCCCGACGCCGAGCAGCTCTCCGAGGCGCTCTCCACCGGGCTCACTCTGCTGAGCAACTCCGCCGAGGTGGGCATGGCCGATCTGCTGGAGCTGCGCCGCGCCCTGGAGGTGCCCGCCGCCGGGCTCGCCGCGCAACGCCGTACGGATGCGAACCTGATCGAGATGCGCGGCGCGATGTTCGATCCCGACCTGGACGAGCTGCAGACCATGCTGGCCGCGCACGCGGCCTTTCACGCGGCGGTCGCCTCGGCGACCGGCAATCCGCTGTTCGAGCTGGTCACCCGCCCGCTCTACCACGTCACCTACGGCGAGGAGATCGTCGAGAACCTGCCCGGCGACTACTGGGCGCGCATCGACGCCGACCACCGCGAGCTGCTGATGTGTGTGAAGGCCGGCGACGCGGCGGCCGCCATGGAGGTCGGCCGGCGGCACCTGGACTACATCATGGTGGCGACCGCGCGCTGACTCTGGAAAGGAGCGGGTCAGATCTCGGTGCGGCGGGTCAGCAACCGGATCGTGGCGTGCCGGCCGGTCGCCTCGGCGGACGCCGACGTGGTCAGCGCGGTCAGCACCTTCCACGCGAAAGAGGACTCCGACGGGAGCCGGGCGCCGCGCACTGTCGACACCGTCACCTCGACGGTGAGCGCGTCGTCGGTGACCGCGAAGCGGCATTCCAGCTCGGCGCCGCGGGTGGCGATGGCCAGCAGCATGGCGCAGGCCTCGTCGACCGCGATGCGCAGGTCCTCGATCTCGTCGAGCGCGAAGTGCAGGCGGGCAGCGAGGCCGGCCGTGGCTGTACGGAGCACGCCGAGGTACCCGCCGTCGGCGGGCACGGTCAGCAGCACGACGTCGTCACCGAACGCCGGCTCCGGATGCGTTGTCTGCAGCTGAGTCACCGAACCCATCCTCCCAATGGAGGAGAACTCTAGCCCCTGACGGGGGAGGCGCGCTCGGCGAGTTGGTTCAGCGCGGCGCCGGACAGCCGGTACGGCAGCCAGTCGGCCACGACCTCGGCCCCGATCGCGGCGTAGAACTCCGCGGCCGGATTCCAGTCCAGCATCACCCACTCGAGGCGCTGGTAACCCCGTTCCACGCAGATCTGGGCCAGCGTGGCGAGCAGCGCGGCCCCCGCGCCGGTGCCCCGGGCATGCGGGCGGACGTACAGGTCCTCCAGGTGGACGCCGTGCGTTCCCTCCCACGTGGAGAAATTCAGGAACCAGAGCGTGAAACCGTACGGGGTGTCGTCGGCGTCGACCGCGACGTGGCCGAACACCGCCGGGTGCTCACCGAACAGGGCTGTGCGCAACTGCTCTTCGGTGAGGTGGCAGGAGTCCGCGGCGCGCTCGAACTCGGCGAGCTCGTGCACCATCGCGACAACGGCCGGCACGTCGTCGTGACGCACCGGCCGGATCGTTGCGGGACTCACGCCTGCTTGGTCTCCCAGAAGATCTTGGAGATCTCCTCGATCTTGGCCAGCAGCTGCTCGCCGACCGCGGGGTCCATCGAGCCCTTGGCGCCGGACGCGCCGGCGAGCTTGGTGGCCTCGTTGAACAGCTGGTTCAGGTTCGGGTACTTCTCGAAGTGCGGCGCCTTGAAGTAGTCGGTCCAGAGCACCCACAGGTGGTGCTTGACCAGCTCGGCGCGCTGCTCCTTGATGAGGATGGCGCGGGTGCGGAACTCGGGGTCGGTGTTCGCCTGGTACTTCTCAGCGATGGCCTTCACCGACTCCGCCTCGATGCGTGCCTGCGCCGGGTCGTACACCCCGCAGGGCAGGTCGCAGTGCGCGCTGACCACAGTGCGCGGCGTGAAAATACGCGGAAGTCGCATCAGGACCCCTCCATACGTTTGCGATGATCCGAGTCGACACTACCCCTTACCGGAACACCGAACCTCGACCCCGGGATTGATGCCATGACTTGGCAATTGCCGCTCTTCGCCGTACTGGTGCGAGGGCCGTCCATGGCACCCACCCTGCACGGCGGAGATGCCCTGCTCGTGCGCCGTGTCCGGCGGGTCCGGCCGCAGTCGGTCGTGGTGGCGCGCTTCCGGGCCCGGCCGGAACTGCTCGTCGTCAAACGGGCGATCCGCCCGCACGACGGTGGCTGGTGGGTCGAGGGGGACAACGAGTTCGTCACCGACGACTCCCGCGCCCACGGGGTGGCGGATGTCATCGGACAAGTGGTGTTTCGCTACTGGCCGCGTCCGGGTCGGCTAAGTTAACCTGCGTTAACCGCAGCACACCTGAATCTTGCGGTTGCTTGTCCCGGGTGACCCCCGCATCGCACGTCGGACCGCGCAGACTCGCGCGAGTCCGGCTGGCACACCGACGTTCCGATGCGTGTCCTGGAGTCCCTGTGTCCTTTTTCAGTTTTGAACTCGACCCTGCCCTGGCGGCCGACCCCGTCTTCGACCTGCACAAGCAGGGCAAGATGGCGATCACCTGCACCGTCCCGCTGTCCAGCCGCGACGATCTGTCCCGGGCCTACACCCCGGGCGTGGCCCGGGTCTGCGAAGCGATCGCGGCCGACCCCGAGCTCGCCGCCGACTACACCTGGACGGCCAACACGGTGGCCGTCGTCACCGACGGCTCCGCCGTGCTGGGGCTGGGCAACATCGGCCCGAAGGCCGCGATGCCGGTCATGGAGGGCAAGGCCGTGCTGTTCAAGCAGTTCGGCGGCGTCGACGCCATCCCGATCTGCCTCGACACCCAGGACATCGAGGGGATCATCGCCGTGGTCAAGGCGCTCGGCCCCTCGTTCGGCGGGATCAACCTCGAGGACATCAGCGCGCCGCGCTGCTTCGAGATCGAACGCCGCCTCGACGAGGCGCTGGACATCCCGGTCTTCCACGACGACCAGCACGGCACCGCGATCGTCGTGCTCGCCGCGCTGCGCAACGCGGTCGCCCTGCTCGGCCGGCGCTTCGCCGACCTGCGAGTGGTGATCAGCGGCGCGGGCGCGGCCGGGGTGGCCATCACGAACACCCTGATCGCGGCCGGCATCCAGGGCGCGAACGTCATCGTCTGCGACTCCCAGGGCATCATCCACGGGGAGCGGCCGGGCCTGACCGGGACGAAGGCGGCGCTGGCGCAGGGCACGAACTACTCCGGGCGTACCGGTGGCATCAAGGAGGCGCTGATCGGCGCCGACGTGCTGATCGGCGTCTCCGGCGGCCAGATCGAGGAGAACGCGCTGGCCGGCATGGCGCCGGGCGGCATCATCTTCGCCCTGGCCAACCCCACACCGGAGGTCCCGCCGGCGCTGGCCCACAAGTACGCGGCGATCGTCGCGACCGGCCGCAGCGACTTCCCCAACCAGATCAACAACGTGCTCGCCTTCCCCGGCATCTTCCGTGGTGCGCTGGATGCGCGAGCCACCCGGATCACCGAGCGGATGAAGGTGGCGGCGGCCGACGCGATCGCGGAGGTCGTGGCGGACGAGCTGCGGGCGGACGCGATCGTGCCGTCGGCGCTGGATCCGCGGGTTGCTCCGGCGGTGGCCGAGGCGGTCGCCCGGGCGGCTGAGCGGGACGGGGTGGCGCGGTTCGTCGCCCGGCCGGCTGCGCCGGTGGCGCTGGTCTGAGCTTTCGCGGGCCGCGGGGCTGGGCGGTCATCCGCCCTGCTCCGCGGATCGTTGACCGCCGGCCTGGACGGCAGGGTGATCCCGGCCGGGCCCGGATCGGGTGCCCGACGGTCGCCCGGCCGGGTCCGGCCTTGCCGGCGTTCGCTTGGCCGTGCCCGGGCCGGCTCCGGCTTTGTCTGGCGTTCATCTGGCCGGGTTCGGCCTTGCCGGCGTTCGCTTGGCCGTGCCCGGGCCGGCTCCGGCTTTGTCTGGCGTTCCCCTGGCCGTGCCCGGACCGCGCCCGGCGCTCGCTTGGCCGTGCCCGGACCGCCTCCGGGCGTTGTCCGGCCTTCGCTTGGCCGGGCCCGGCATGCGCCTGGCTCTGCCCGGCCGGGTCAGGCCGGCGACAGGATCGGCGGGTCCGGCCTAAGCTGCGAAGTATGCGAGCCGCCTACGCCAGTGCGACGAAGCCCGACGAGCCGCTGGCCGGACTGACCGTCGGTGACCAACCCGAGCCGTCCCTGCCGGACGGCTGGGTGACCGTCGATGTGCGGGCCAGCTCGCTCAACCATCATGAGATCTGGTCGCTGCGGGGCGTCGGCCTGCCCGCCGACCGGCTGCCGATGATCCTCGGGTGTGACGCGTCCGGTGTGGACTCCGACGGCAATGAGGTCGTCGTCTATCCGGTGATCAAAGATCCGGGGGACCCGCGGGGCTTCTCGTTGTTGTCCGAGCGCTTTCCGGGCACGCTGGCCGAGCGGGTCGCCGTACCGGCGGAGAACCTGGTGCCCAAGCCCGCCGGCATCTCGTTCCTGGATGCGGCCTGCCTGCCCACGGCGTGGCTGACCGCGTACCACATGCTCACCGCGCGCGGCCGCGTCGCCGACGCCGGGTCGGTCCTGGTGCAGGGCGCGGGCGGCGGGGTGGCCACTGCCGCGGTCGCGCTCGCGACCGCGCTCGGCAAACGGGTGTACGCGACCAGCCGCGACGCCGCCAAGCGGGAGCGGATCACCGAACTGGGCGCCACCGCGGTCGAGCCGGGCGCCCGCCTGCCCGAACGCGTGGACGTGGTGATCGAGTCGGTGGGCGCCCCGACCTTCGAGCACTCGCTGAAGTGCTCGGCCCCCGGCGCCCGCATCGTGGTCTGCGGCGCGACCGGCGGCCCGTTCCCCAAGGTCGACCTGCGCCGCGTCTTCATGATGCAGCTGGAGATCCTCGGCAGCACGATGGGCACGGCCGAGGAACTGGCCGCCCTGCTGGACCTCTGCGTCGAACGCGACATCCGCCCGGTGATCGACTCGACCTACGGTTTCTCCGCGGTGAGCGACGCCTTCGCCCGGCTCAACTCGGGCGAGATCTTCGGCAAGGTCGCCGTCGACCACCTGCACTAGAGGTCGCTGTCGAGGTTGTCACGCCGTTCGAGCCGCCGTCCGGCGCCGGCATCGCCGTAGAGGCTCCACCGCCAGAAGTCGGTGGTGGCGTCGGACACCAGGTCGAACTGCGCGCCGCTGGTGACGACGTGGCCGGCGTCGGGCAGGGTGAGCAGGGCTTTCGGCCACGGCACGGCTTTGAAGGCGGCGAGCCCGTCGGCGTACCGTACGGTCCGGTCCTGCCGGCCGTGCACGAAGAGCACGGGGATCGGCGGGCCGGTGAAGGCCGCGGGCAGCACCTGCCGCCCGGCCAGGACCACCGCGGCGGCGAGCCGGTCGTCCCGGGCGCCGGTGAGCATCCCCAGCGTGGTGATGCCGCCGCCGGAATGCCCGGCGGCGGCGACGTGGTCCGGGTCGAGGCGCCCGCGCAGCGGATCGCCGGCCTGGCCGCCGAGCGCGAGGACCCGGGTGAGCACGTACGAGGCGTCGGCCGGCTGGTTGAGCAGGTCGATGACGTCGAAGTCGGCCACGCCGGCGGAGGTGTGCGGGTAGGCCGGCGCGGCGACGACAAAACCGGCCCGGGCCCAGCGGGTGAGGATGTCGGCGTAGTCGCCCGGGCGGGCGGTGAGGCCGTGGCTGAAGACGATGACCGGGAACGGGCCGTCGCCGGTGGCCGGGTACCAGACGGTGGTGGGCAGCGGGCGGTCCTGGCCGCGGCTGAGCTTCAGCTTGCGGGTCTCGACCGGGAACGCGCGGCTCGGTGCCCGGCCGAGGGTGGGCGCGGGGCTGCTCTCCAGGCTGGGTCCGACGCTCGCGGCGGGCGACGGCGGCGCTGGGCGGGCCGGCTCGGCGGAGCACGAGGTGAGTGCGCCGGTCGCGCCGACGGCAACGAGCAGAAGCGCGACGGTACGGCGTCCCATCCGCCAAGTGTGCCCGGGTGTCCCGGCGGCGGGCGTCGGCGCGGACACACCCACGAACGGGTGATATCTCGACGGACGGGACGAACGCCCTGCTAGGAGGCCGGGACGCACTGTCGCGGGGGTGCCCGGCTTCGCTATGGTCGTGCGCATGCCTGACAACACCGTCGACCCGAGCGGCAACACCGAGGCGTTCCGCGCCTTCACGCAGAGCACGCCGCAGGAGCCGCCAGCCGCCTCCAAGACCCCGCTGATCATCGGCGCCGTCGCGGTCGCGATCGTTCTGATCGCCGTGATCGCCTGGTTGGCCCTGGGCTGACCAGGACCGCGCCGACCTACCCGGGCTGAGCGCGGGCCGGGCCGCGAGCGGGTCACCGCCCGCCGCACCCGGCCCCGCCCGGCCTCCAACAACCACCGCCCAATGCGCCGGGTCTCCAAGGCGACCGCTCGCCGCGCCGGGCCTGCAATGCGACCGCTTGTCGCGCCGGGTCTGCAATGCGACCGCTCGTCGCGTCCGGTCTCCAAGGCGACCGCTCGCCGCGCCGGGTCTCCAAGGCGACCGCTCTCCGCGCCAAGCTTGCAACGCGACCGCCCGCCGCGCCGGGCCTGCAAGGCGACCGGACCGCGCGCCGGGCCTGCAACGTGACCGCCCGCCGCGCCGGGCCTGCAAGGCGACCGCCCGCCGCGTCCGGCCTGCAATGCGACCGCCGCCGGCAGCATCGGCCCGCGCGGCCTCAGCCGTCCCGGTCAGCGCCCGGCTCAGCTCTGCAGCGCGGCCGTGACCTGCTGAGCTATCTCCAGCTCTTCGTCCGTCGGGACCACGCAGACGCGCACCCGCGCCCCTTCCGGCGAGATGATGCGCTCGCCGCGTTCGTTGCGGGACGGGTCGATCGTGATGCCCAGCTCCGTCAGCCCGGCCAGCGAGGCGGCGCGAACCTGCGGGGAATTCTCGCCGACGCCCGCGGTGAACGTGATCGCGTCCGCGCCGCCCAGGACCGCCAGGTACATCCCCACGTACTCCTTGATCCGCCGGCAGTAGACGTCGAAGGCCAGCGTCGCCGCCGGGTCGCCCGCTGCCCGGCGCTGCTGCACCGCTCGCATGTCGTTCTCGCCCGCGAGGCCCTGGAGGCCGGCGAAGCGGGTCAGGGAGCGTTCGATCTCCTCGATCGGGAGCCCGGCGACCCGGTGCAGATGGAAGATCACCGTCGGGTCGACGTCGCCGCTGCGGGTGCCCATGACCAGCCCGGACTGCGGGGACATGCCCATCGACGTCGCCACGCTGCGGCCGCCGGAGACCGCGCAGGCGCTCGCGCCGTTGCCCAGGTGCAGGGTGATCACCCGGGCCCGGTCCGCGGGCAGGTCGAGCAGCTCAGCGGTCTTGCGGGCCACGTACGCGTGCGAGGTGCCGTGGAAGCCGTAGCGGCGGATCTGCCAGCGCTCCGCCAGGGACGCGTCGATCGCGTAGGCCACGCCGTCCGGGGAGATCGTCTGGTGGAACGCGGTGTCGAAGACGGCGACCTGCGGGACGTCGGGCAACAGCTTCCGGGCCACCGCGATGCCGCTGAGCGCCGCCGGGTTGTGCAGGGGCGCGAGCGGGACCAGCCGCTCGATGACGGCGAAGAGCTCGTCGTCGATGACCGTGGCCCGGCCGAACTCGCTGCCGCCGTGCACGACCCGGTGCCCGACCGCGCCGAGGCCCTCGACGTCGACCGCGGCCATCACCTGCTGGAGGGCGGCCTCGTGGTCGTCGGCGTCGCCGTCGGCCTCGCCGATGCGTTCGATCAGGCCCTTGGCCAGGGTCTCGGTGCCGTCGAAGAGGCGGTACTTGACCGAGGACGAGCCCGAGTTGAGTACGAGGATCTTCATGAGCGGGCCTGGATCGCGGTGATGGCCACGGTGTTGACGATGTCCTTGACCGTCGCACCGCGGGACAGGTCGTTGACCGGGCGGCGCAGGCCCTGCATGACCGGGCCGACCGCCACCGCGTTGGCCGAGCGCTGCACGGCCTTGTAGGTGTTGTTGCCCGAGCTGAGGTCGGGGAAGACGAAGACGGTCGCCTTGCCGGCCACCACGCTCTCCGGCAGCTTGGTCGCCGCCACCTGAGGATCGATCGCCGCGTCGTACTGGATGGGTCCCTCCACGGGCAGGTCGGGGCGGCGCTCACGGACCAGCTTGGTCGCGGCGGCCACCTTTTCCACGTCGGCGCCCGCGCCCGAACTGCCGGTCGAGTACGACAGCATGGCGACCCGCGGCTCGATGCCGAACGCCGCCGCTGTCTGCGCCGACGACAGGGCGATGTCGGCGAGCTGGGCCGCGTCGGGGTCCGGGTTGACCGCACAGTCGCCGTAGACGAGCACGCGGTCGGCGAGCAGCATGAAGAAGACGCTGGAGGCGACGGACACCTCGGGCACCGTCTTGATGATCTCGAAGGCGGGCCGGATGGTGGCGGCGGTGGTGTGGTTGGCCCCGGACACCATGCCGTCGGCCCGCCCGGTGGCCACCATCATCGTGCCGAAGTAGTTGACGTCGCGGACCACGTCGTACGCCAGGTCGAGGGTCACGGCCCGGTGTTTTCGCAGCTCCGCGTACTGCTTGGCGAAGTCGTCGCGCCACTCGCTGGTGGCCGGGTCGATCAGCCGGGCCGCGCCGATCTCGACGCCCAGCTCGCGGGCCCGGCGGCCGATCTCGGCCGGGTCGCCGAGCAGGGTCAGGTCGGCGACGCCGCGGCGCAGCAGCGTCTCAGTGGCCCGCAGGATCCGTTCGTCGGTGCCCTCCGGCAGCACCAGGTGCCGGCGGTCGGCGCGGGCCTGCTCGATCAGGTCGTTCTCGAACATCAGCGGGGTCACCCGGCTGGACCGGGTCACGTCGAGCAGCCGGGTCAGCTCGGCGGTGTCCACGTGCTTCTCGAAGGCGCCCAGGGCCGCCTCGACCTTGCGCGGGGTCGCCGGGCTGAGCTTGGCCTCGATCCGGCCGGCCGCGCTGATCGTGTGGTAGCTGTCGGACTGCACCACGAGCATGGCCAGCCCGGTGTTGAGCCGCTCGATGACCCGCACGGCGCGCGGATCGGGGAACTCACCGATGGTCAGTACCAGGCCGGCGAGCGTCACGTTGCCGGCGGCGTGCGCGGCGCTCGCGGCGACGAGCAGGTCGGCCCGGTCGCCCGGCGTGATGATCAGCGCCCCGTCGGTGAGGTGATCGAGCACGGCCGGCACGTGGGCCGCGCCGACCACGTAGTCGAGCACGTCCCGGTCGAGGGCGGCCTCGCCCCCGGTCACCACGGTGGCGTCGAGGGCAGCGGCGACCTCCGCGACGGTGGGCGCGGCGATCATCGGGATCTCCGGGATGGCCCAGACCGGCACGGGCAGCCCGGTGGGCGGCGTCACCCCCTCGGGCACCCGGTTGGCGATCACGGCCAGCACGGTCGCGCTCAGATCCACAAGCGAGTGGTACGCCGAGCCGACCGCGGCCTGCAGATCGGAACGCCGGCCCTGCCCACCCACGACCGGCAGGACCACGCTGCCGAACTCGTTGGCCAGCCGCGCGTTGAAGGCCAGCTCGCGGGGCAGCTCGTCGTGCCCCTCCTCCTGGCCGTCGGAGAAGTCGCTGCCGATCACCACCACGGAGGCGCACTGCCGCTCGACCTCGCGGTAGCGCTCGACGATCCGGGAGATGAGCTCCTCGCGCCGGCCGCCGGCGACCAGGGCGGCGGCCTCGGCCACCGTGACCCCGAAGGAGTCCGCGTACGGAGCGACGGCCGGGTAGCGGGTGGTGAGCAGGGTCAGCAGCGGATCCTCACCGTGGCCCGGGACGACCGGCCGGAAGACGCCGATCCGGGCGACCCGCCGGGACAGCACCTCGACCAGCCCCAGGGCGACTGTGCCCTTACCGACACCGGGGCCCACCCCGGCCACGTACACGCTGCTCGCCACGCCTTTCAACCTACCGGCCGGGCCGCGATCGCGCCCGGGGTCGACCGACCCTGTGGACAAGGCCGTCCGGCCCGCGGGCGGCCGGTCCGCCGAGAGCGAACGGCGGGAAAACGGGGCGACGCCCGCGGGGACATCTCGGTAGGTTCACCGTGATCAATCGCTGCGGGGGTGGAGTTGATGGCCGGCCAGGACATGGGCGCCGAGGTCGACCGGTCGGTGTGGAGCGAGTTCACCGCGGGCATGAGCGGCCGCTGGGCCCAGCGCCGAGCCATGCTGCGGATCCTGCCCGGCGGCGGCCCGGCCGTCGTCACGAGCGCGATCCTGCTCCAGGTCGTCGCCGGCCTGCTGCCGGTCGGCTTCGTGCTGGCCACCGCCGGGGTCATCGCCGGGGTCCCGGCCGCGGTCGACGGTGGCGTCGACTCGACGGCGTGGCTCGACCTGCGCGATCACCTGATCACGGCCGCCGCG
This sequence comes from Actinoplanes sp. NPDC048967, assembly GCF_040649415.1. Taxonomy (NCBI): domain Bacteria; kingdom Bacillati; phylum Actinomycetota; class Actinomycetes; order Micromonosporales; family Micromonosporaceae; genus Actinoplanes; species Actinoplanes sp. NPDC048967. Next base: position 836,828 of record NZ_JBEZFL010000004.1, on the reverse strand, counting down.
CTCTTCTTCGCCATCCAGCTGTCGCTGCCGGTGCAGGCGTTCCTCGGCGAGCTGATGCGCCGGCGCATCGACGACCGGGTCCGCGACCAGCTGATGGCCGACTCCTTCACCGGGTCCGGCATCGCCGTGCTGGAGGACCCCGAGGTGCTGGACCAGGCCGCCGACGGCATCTCCCTGCTGCGGTTCGCCGACTGGACGCCGGGTGCCGCCTGCGCCGGCTTCATCGCCCTGCTGTCGCGCTATCTGCAGACCGTCGCCGCCGTGATCGTCGTCGGCGTCGTGTGGCAGTGGTGGGCGGCGGTCGCGGTGCTGGCCGCCGGCTTGATCATCCGGTTCGGCTACCGCGTGGGCCTGTCCGTCTTCGGGCGCATCTACATGTCGCACCAGCGCACCCGGCGGCGGCGCTTCTACTTCCGGGACCTGCTGTTCACCGCCGTCGCGGCCAAGGAGATCCGGGTCTTCGGCCTGCTCGACTGGGTCGGCGACCGCTACGCGGACGCCTTCATGGCCAGCTCGGTCCCGGTCTGGCAGCAACGCCGCCGGATCTTCTACGGACCGTACGTGCTCTACACGCTCGTGGCGTTCGTCCTGCTCGGCGGGACGCTGGCGCTGGCGGCCCGGGACGCGGCGGCCGGCGTGCTGGGCATCGGCGCGTTCCTGATCGTGATGCAGGCGGCACTGTCCTCGGTCCGGATCGGCGCCTTCATCGCGGAGTCCGACGTGCAGACCGAGTACGGCCTCAACGCCCAGCAGGCGTTGCGCCGCCTCGGCGAGCTGACCACCGCGGCCGCCGGCCCGGGCGGCGGCGACCTTCCCCCGCCCGACCTGCCGATCCGTGAGATCCGCTTCGAGCAGGTCACCTTCCGCTACTCGCCCGGGTCGCCGGCCGTGCTCGACCGGCTCGACCTGGTCATCCCGGCCGGTGCTTCGCTGGCCATCGTGGGACTCAACGGCGCCGGCAAGACCACGCTGGTCAAGCTGCTCGCCCGCCTCTACGAGCCGGAGTCCGGCCGGATCACCGCCGACGGCGTGGACATCCGCACCTTCGAGGGCGCCGCCTGGCAGCGCCGGGTCGCGGCGATCTTCCAGGACTTCGTGCACTTCGAGCTGCCGGTCCGCGACAACGTCGGCTTCGGCGCCGGCGAGCTGAACGACGACGCGGCGATCGAGGACGCGTTACGCCGGGCCGGTGCCCTGGACTTCGTCCGGCGGCTGCCGATCGGGCTCGACACTCCGCTGTCCCGGCAGTACACGGACGGTGCCGACCTCTCCGGTGGGCAGTGGCAGCGCATCGCGATCGCCCGCGCGTTGATCGCGGTGCAGGGCGGCGCCCGCGTGCTGGTGCTGGACGAGCCGACGGCGAGCCTGGACGCCCGGGCCGAGGTGGCGTTCTTCTCCCACTTCCTGGATCTGACCCGGGGCGCGACCAGCCTGGTGATCTCGCACCGCTTCTCCACGGTGCGCCGGGCCGACCGGATCGCGGTGCTGGAGCACGGCCGGGTGCTGGAGTCGGGCACCCACGACGAGCTGCTCGCGAGCGGCGGTCGCTATGCGGAGTTGTTCACCCTGCAGGCGGCCCGCTTCGCCGAGGACCGAGAGCCGGGGGCAACGGCCGACGGTGACGAGCTGATCGAGGAGCCCGCTGATGCGTGACCTGTGGCTGGGCATCACCGGCGTGCTCGGCTCCTCCTGGCGGGCGAGCCGCGGCCGGCTGCTCATCTCCGCCTTCCTGATGCTGCTGGGCAACGTGAGCGCGCCCCTGATCGCCGTCTTCCTCGCGCTCACCACGGACGCGGCGCTGGGCCGGGACACCTCCGCGGCGGTCTGGGCGGCGGCGGCCGTGGCGGTGGTCGCGCTGCTCAGCCTCACCATGGAGCATTTCGCGCACATCTTCTTCTTCGAGCTCGCCGACCTGCATCACCTGCGCATCGAGCGGGAGATCGGTGACCTCGCGCACGGCACGGCCGGGCTGGACCAGCACGAACGGCAGGACTACGCCGACCGGATGGAGCTGCTGCGCAAGGAGAGCTGGGAGGTGGCCGCGGGCGTGCAGACCGTGCTCACCGCGCTCACCTTGAGCGTGCAGATCGTGCTGACCGGGGTGCTGCTCGCGCGGCTGGAGCCGTGGTTGTTGTTGTTGCCGCTTTTCGCCGTACCGCCGCTTGTCGCCGGCCGGATCGGTGAGGCCCGCCTGGAGCGGGCCGAGCTCGCCACCGCCGAATCCCGCCGGCTCGGGTGGCACCTGCTGGAGCTGGCCGTGAGCCCGGCCGCCGCCAAGGAGATCCGGTTGTTCGGGCTGCAGCGCACGCTGCGGCAGCGCCAGGCCGCGGCCCGCCGCCGGGAGGAGATCCCGCTGCGCCGCGCCGAGCTGGCCGGACTCGGCCTGCGGCTGGCCGGCCAGCTGATCTTCGCCTTCGGGTACGTGGCCGCGGTCGTGCTCGTGGTCCGGTCCGCGATCGCGGGGGAGCGGTCCGTCGGCGACGTCGTCCTCGTCATCACGCTGGCCGTGCAGACCAACGCCCAGGCGGCCGGTGCGGTCGCTGTCGCGGGGTCGCTGCAACGCAACGCCCGCGCGCTGGCCCGGGTGCGCTGGCTGCGCCGGGAGTCGGCCGGCTCGGCGGATCCGATTGTGCCGGACCGCCCGGTGCCGGCGACCCTGCGCGACGGCATCGCGCTCGACGGGGTCGCGTTCCGCTATCCCGGCACCGACACGGACGTGCTGCGGGACGTGACGGTCCGCATCCCGGCCGGCGCCACCGTGGCCGTTGTCGGCGACAACGGCGCCGGCAAGTCCACGCTGGTCAAGCTGCTGTGCCGGTTCTACCGCCCGACCGCGGGCATGATCACCGTCGACGGCGTGGACCTGCGCCGGATCGACCCGGCCGGCTGGCGGGAGCGAATAGCGGCCGGCTTCCAGGATTTCGTGAAGCTCGACGCGCCGGCCCGGGAGAGCATCGGGGTGGGCGATCTGCCCCGCATCGCCGACCCTGAGGCGGTGCCCGCGGCCGTGCACCGGGCGGACGCGCAGGTGGTCGTCGACCGTCTCCCGAACGGGCTGGACTCACACCTCGGCAAGTCCTACGAGGACGGTGCCGAGCTGTCCGGCGGCCAGTGGCAGCGGGTGGCCCTGAGCCGGGCGATGATGCGCGACGAGCCGCTTCTGCTGCTGCTGGACGAGCCGACCGCGGCGCTGGACCCGCTGACCGAGCACGCCCTCTTCGAGCGCTACGCGCGCTCGGCCCGTGAGGTCGGCGGCCGCACCGGGGGCATCACGGTCCTGGTCTCGCACCGTTTCTCCACCGTACGAATGGCCGACCTGATCCTGGTCGTGGCGGACGGCCGGATCGCCGAGGCCGGCAGCCACCAGGAGCTGATGGCCCGCGACGGCCTCTACGCCGAGCTGTTCACCCTTCAAGCGGCGGCGTACCGGTGAACAGGGCGCGCAGATAACCCTCCGGCCGGTCCAGGAAACGCTTCCAGTGCGCCACGATCTCCAGCTCGTCCCAGGTCACCTTGCGGATCCCCTGCCCGCTCAGCTCGAGGATCGTCGCCCCGGGCAGGGCGGTCAGCAGCGGCGAATGGGTCGCCACGACAACCTGGGCGCCGTCGGCGCGCAGCGTGTCCAGCCGGGACAGCAGGCCCAGCGTGGACGTGAACGACAGCGGTGCCTCGGGCTCGTCCATCAGATAGAAGCCGTAGCCGTGGAACTTGCGGTCGAGCAGCTCCAGGAAGCCTTCACCATGGCTGCGCTCGTGCAGGTCGGCGTCCGGCCCACCGGACAGCCCCTCCAGGTACGTGTACAGCCCGTGCATCGTCTCGGCGCGCAGAAAGTACGAGTTCACCATCCGACCCGGCGTACGGATGACCCGAAGCGCCGACCCCAGCGCCGACTCGGTGGCCCGGGTGCTGTGCCGCGCGGACCGCGAACCACCCTCCGGGTTGAGCCCGTGCACGGCGGCCAGCGCCTCGATGAGGGTCGACTTGCCCGAGCCGTTCTCGCCGACCACGAAGGTCACGCCGGCCGGGATGTTGAGGCCATGATCGAGGATGGCTCTGATCGCCGGGATCCGCGCCCACCAGGCGTCACGGTCGACCTCGGCGCCGGGATCGGCCTCGACCCGCCGGATCGGCCGGCCCGCTTCCCTGCCCACCGCGACCACACCTCAACCTAGCCTGCTCCATGCGACGACAGGAGCCCATGGTGGCCAAGCCGCTTCCAGCCTAGGAAGGCGACGGGACCGCCCGGTCCGCCGTTCACGCCAGACCCGCTGAGCGCTACTCGTCGTCGTCCTCGTCGTCTCGGGCCAGCCAGGTGGCGAAGCGCTCGATGGCCGTCTCGAACTCCGGGTGGGCGTCGACGAAGTTCTTCAGCTGGTCGCCGACCCACTCCAGGGTCACGGACTCCTCGCCGCGCCGCTCGACGAGTTCCTCGATGCCACGATCGGTGAAGTACATGTCCGGATAGTAAGCGGGGGCGTTCCGCCGCAGCGAAACGCCCCCGACTGCTCCATGCGTCAGGGCCGGGGCAGGGCCGCCTCGACCAGGGCCGACTGCTCGGCGTCGTGCAGCTTCGCCGAGCCGACCGCCGGGGCGGCCGCGGCGGGCCGCGAGATGCGGCGCAGGCGTACGCCTTCCAGGTGCTCCAGCAGGTTGAGCGCCACGAACGACCAGGCGCCCTGGTTGGCCGGCTCCTCCTGCACCCACGCGAAGTCCTCCGCGTTGGGGTACTGGTTGAGGACCGCCTTGAGCTCCTCGACGGGCAGCGGGTAGATCTGCTCCATCCGGATGATCGCCGTGTCGGTGCTGCCGCGCTCGGCCCGGGCCTGGAACAGGTCGTAGTAGACCTTGCCCGAGCAGAGCAGGACCCGCTTGACCGCACCGGCGTCCAGCGGCGTGCCGTTGATCCCGGCGTCGGCGATGATCGGCTGGAACCGGCCGTTGGTGAAGTCGGCGACCGGCGACACCGCCAGCTTGTGCCGCAGCAGCGACTTCGGCGAGAAGACGATCAGCGGCTTGCGCTTGGGCGACAGGGCCTGGCGGCGCAGCAGGTGGAAGTAGTTCGCCGGGGTGGTCGGATTGGCCACACGCATGTTGTCCTGCGCGCACAGCTGCAGGAAACGCTCCGGGCGGCCGGACGAGTGGTCCGGGCCCTGGCCCTCCTGGCCGTGCGGGAGCAGCAGCACCAGCGACGACTGCTGACCCCACTTGACCTCGCCGGACGAGATGAACTCGTCGACGATCGACTGGGCGCCGTTGACGAAGTCGCCGAACTGGGCCTCCCACAGCACCAGCGCCTCGGGGTTCTCGACCGAGTAGCCGTACTCGAAGCCCATCGCCGCGTACTCGCTGAGCAGCGAGTCGTGGGCGAAGAAACGGGCGTTGCCGGTCGCCAGCGTGGACAGCGGCAGGAAGTCGTTGCCCGTCTTCGAGTCGACGATCGCGGCGTGCCGGGACGTGAACGTGCCGCGGCGCGAGTCCTGGCCGGCCAGGCGCACGGTGACGCCCTGGTTCAGCAGCGAGCCGAAGGCGATCAGCTCACCCATGCCCCAGTCGATGCCGCCGTCGGTGGCCATCGTGGCCCGCCGGTCCAGCAGCTGCTGGACCCGCTTGTGCGGGGTGAAGCCCTCGGGCAGGTCGAGGTGGGCCTGGCCCACCGCCTGCACGCCGGCCGCGTCGATCGCGGTGTCGACCTGAGGCTCCGGCTCGTCGGTGGCCGAGCGCTGCGCCCGCGGCGGAGAGCCGGCGGTGTCCCGGGTGTCCTTGAAGACCTTCTCCAGCTGCGCCTGGTAGTCGCGCAGCTGCTCCTGGGCGTCGTCCACGGTCAGGTCACCGCGGCCGATGAGCTCCTCGGTGTAGAGCTTGCGGACCGAACGCTTGGTGTCGATGATCTGGTACATCCGCGGGTTGGTCATCGACGGGTCGTCGCCCTCGTTGTGCCCGCGGCGGCGGTAGCAGACCAGGTCGATGACGACGTCCTTGTTGAACGCCTGGCGGTACTCGAACGCCAGCCGGGCCACCCGGACGACGGCCTCGGGGTCGTCGCCGTTCACGTGGAAGATCGGTGCCTGGATCATGCGAGCCACGTCGGTCGAGTAGAGCGACGAGCGGCTGTACTCCGGGGCGGTGGTGAAGCCGACCTGGTTGTTGACGACCACGTGCACCGTGCCGCCGGTGCGGTACCCGCGCAGCTGGGAGAGGTTGAGCGTCTCGGCGACCACACCCTGGCCGGCGAACGCGGCGTCGCCGTGGATCAGCACCGGCAGCACCGTGTAGCCGTGCAGGCCCAGGTCGAGGCGGTCCTGCTTGGCCCGGACGATGCCCTCCAGCACCGGGTCCACGGCCTCCAGGTGGGACGGGTTGGCCACCACGCTGACGGTCGTCGCGCTCTCGCCGTCCGGCGTCGTGTACTTGCCCGTCTGGCCCAGGTGGTACTTGACGTCACCGGAGCCGTGGGCCGACTTCGGGTCCATCTGACCCTCGAACTCGTTGAAGATCTTCCCGTACGGCTTGCCGACGATGTTCGCGAGCACGTTGAGCCGGCCGCGGTGCGCCATGCCGATGACCATCTCGTCCAGGCCACCCTCGGCGGACGCCTGCAGCACCTCGTCCAGCAGCGGGATCAGCGACTCGCCGCCCTCGAGCGAGAAGCGCTTCTGCCCGACGTACTTGGTCTGCAGGAACGTCTCGAACGCCTCGGCCGCGTTCAGCCGGTTGAGGACGTGCTTCTGCTCCTCCGGCGACGGCTTGGTGTACTTGATCTCGATCCGGTCCTGGATCCAGCGCCGTTCCTCCGGGCCCTGGATGTGCATGTACTCGATGCCGACCCGGCGGCAGTAGGTGTCGCGCAGGACGCCGAGCACGTCGCGCAGCTTCATCTTCTGCTTGCCGGCGAAGCCGCCGACCGGGAACGTCCGGTCCAGGTCCCACAGGGTCAGCCCGTGCTGGAGCACGTCCAGGTCGGGGTGCCGGCGGATCTCGAACTCGAGCGGGTCGGTGTCGGCCATCAGGTGACCGCGCACCCGGTACGCGTGGATCAGCTCGACCACCCGCGCGGCCTTGTCGATCTGCCCCTCGGAGGTCCGGGCCACGTCGCGCACCCAGCGCACCGGCTCGTACGGGATCCGCAGCGAGGTGAAGATGTCGTCGTAGAAGGCGTGCTCGCCGAGCAGGAACTCGTGGATCGCCTTGAGGAACTCGCCGGACTGCGCACCCTGGATGACCCGGTGGTCGTAGGTGCTGGTCAGCGTGGTGACCTTGCTGACGCCGTGCTCGGTGAGCGTCTCGTCGGACATGCCGGAGTACGGCGCCGGATACTCCATCGCGCCGACGCCGATGATGGCGCTCTGCCCGGCCATCAGCCGGGGGATGGAGTGCACGGTGCCGATGCCGCCGGGGTTGGTCAGCGAGATCGTGGTGCCGGAGTAGTCGTCCATGGTCAGCTCGTTGCGGCGGGCCCGGCGGACCACGTCCTCGTACGCCTGCCAGAACTTGCGGAAGTCCATCGTCTCGCAGTTCTTGATGGACGGCACGACCAGCGTGCGGGTGCCGTCCTTCTTGGCGAGGTCGATGGCGATGCCCAGGTTGATGTGCTCGGGCTGGACCATGGCCGGCTTGCCGTCCACCTCGGCGAAGGAGTTGTTCATCTCCGGGTGCGCCATGACCGAGCGGACCAGCGCCCAGCCGATGAGGTGGGTGAAGCTGACCTTGCCACCGCGGCCCCGGGCCAGGTGGTTGTTGATCACGATGCGGTTGTCGACCAGGAGCTTGGCCGGGACGGCGCGCACCGAGGTCGCGGTGGGCACCTCCAGCGAGGCGTCCATGTTCTGCACGATCCGGGCGGCGACCCCGCGCAGCGTGGTGACCTTGGCGCCGGCCGCGGGGGCCGGCGCCGGTGCCTGCTTGGCGGGGGCGGGCTTGGCCGCCGCGGGCTTCGCCGGGGCCGCCTCGGCCGCCGGGGCCGGCTTGGCCGGGGCCGGCTTGGCGGGCACGGTGGGCTTCTCGGGCGCGATGGTCGACGCGGCGGGAGCGTCGGTGCCGGCCTTGGCGGCGGTGGCCTTCGCGTTGGCGGCGGTGGCCTCGTCGGGCGTCGCGATCGAGCCCGAGGCCATCGCCGGCTTGTAGTCGGCGAAGAAGTCGTGCCAGGCGGGGTCGACGCTGGACGGGTCGGCCAGATAGCGCTGGTACATCTCGTCGACGATCCACTCGTTGGGACCGAAGTCCGCGAGTGGATTTTCATGCGAAGTCTGCTGGGTCGACACTTCCGTGTTCGCCTCTTTCACCAAGTTGTCAGCACGCGACGTTCGTCACACGGGACGGAAAGGAAATCGCCGTCAAGGCTACGCCGTGAGATTTCCGTGACCATCCGGACGTCCGGTCTGTGACCAACTTCCTGAGGGCGAGAAGGACACTCAGGCGATGTCCCGCCGCTTCATGAGCCAGGTGCCGAGTCCGCCGGCGAGCACCGCGTAGCCGATCAGCACCACGGCGCCGACCCAGCGGGGCGGGTTGCCGGGCAGCTCGGTGCCGGAGACCATCAGCTGCGAGGCCAGCGGTGGGACCAGCACCTGGAGCTTGCCGAACCAGTCGCCGATGCGCGGGGTGAGCAGGAAGAAGATCGTGGTGGCGCCGAAGTAGCCGATCACGTACGTGGTGCTCAGCGCGATGGTGGCGCCGATCTGGCTACGGATCAGCACCCCCGCGCCCACGCCGAGGATCGCCCACAGGGCGTACGCCAGCGCGTTGAGCCCGACCGCCCGCCAGATGGCCGGCTCGCCGAGCTGGGAGCCGACGTTGAGCGCGTCCAGGATGAACGGCACGAACACCAGGTTGAGCAGGGTGGTGACGAGCCAGAAGACCAGCCCGAGCAGGGTCGAGGCGATCAGCTTGGCGAGCACCACGGACTCGCGGCGCGGGGTCACCAGGAAGGTGGTGGTGGCCGTCTGGTGGAAGAACTCGTTGGTCACCACGATCGCGGCCAGCAGCATCACCATCAGCACGCCGAAGAACTGGCCGCTGGTGTAGAGGTTCGACGCCACGTTGACGGCCTCGTTGGCCACCCGGACCTGCTCGGCCTGGTCCGCGGTCAGGCCCTCGGTGGACTCCGCGCTCGCGTTGACGGTGCTGCCGGCCCAGTTGATCAGCAGGGTCAGCGCCCACAGCACGAAGGTGACCAGGCCGAGGATCCACCACGTCGAGGTGGACCGGATCTTGAAGAGTTCGGCTTTCACCAGGTTCATCGGATGCCCGCCTTTCCGGCCGTCAGCTGCAGGAAGACCTGTTCCAGATCGGCGCGCTCGCCGGCCAGCTCGTGCAACTCCACCGAGCTGGTGAAGGCGGTGTGCCCCACGGCGGCCGCGTCCAGGCCGGAGACCAGCAGGGCGCCGTCGGGCAGCGGGGTCACGGTGGCGTTGCGCTCGGAGAGTGCGGCGGTCAGCGCCTCGACCTGCGGGGTGCGCACGCGCACCTGGGTCATCCCGGCCATCGAGCCGAGCACCTCGCCGACCGGGCCCTGCCGGACCAGCTTGCCGGCGGCGATGATCACCACGTCGTCGGCGAGCTGCTGCATCTCACCGAGCAGGTGGCTGGAGACCAGCACCGTACGGCCCTCGGCGGCCAGCGCCTTGAGCAGGTCGCGCATCCAGCGGATGCCCTCGGGGTCGAGCCCGTTGGCCGGCTCGTCGAGGATCAGCACCCGCGGGTTGCCCAGCAGCGCCGCGGCGATGCCGAGCCGCTGTTTCATGCCCAGCGAGTAGCCCTTGAACTTGCGCTTGGCCGCCGGGGTCAGCCCGACCTTGGCCAGCGCCTCGTCGGCGGCCTGCCAGGGCAGCCCCGCCGCGGTGCAGATCATCCGCAGGTGGTTGAGCCCGGTGCGGCCCTTGTGCGCGCTGGAGGCCTCGAGCACGGCGCCGACGTGCCGGATCGGCTGATCGAGGTCGTTGTAGCGCACACCGCCGAAGGTCGCCGTGCCGGCGCTCGGCGTGACCAGGCCCAGCAGCATGCGCAGGGTGGTGGTCTTGCCCGCGCCGTTGGGACCCAGGAACCCGGTGACCCGCCCGGAGTGCACGGTGAACGACAGGTCGTCCACGGCTCGCAGCGTCTTGTAGTGCTTGGTGAGGTGGGAGACGACGATCTCCTCGGACCCGGCCGTCACGTTTGCTCCTCACTGATCGACTGAGCGCTCAACCTACCGGTTCACGGCAATCCCGGTGGTCCCTACGGCGACCTCGGACAGAGTCGTTCATGTGAGCGTCATCCGGGGCCACCTGGCGCGACACGCCGTCGGCAGACGCGAGCCCTACACAGATCTCATGACGGTACTCATGACCGCTGCCGCACCCACGGGGACCAGCGGCTACTCACTGCTCATCGCCGACGACGCCAGTCAGGTCGCGGCCGCGCAGCGCCTGCGCCACGACGTCTTCGCCGCCGAGCTCGGTGCCACGCTGCGCGGCGCCACCCCCGACGGCCGCGACGTCGACGAGTTCGACGACTTCTGCGACCACCTGATTGTCCGGGACGACGCGACCGGCCTGGTCGTCGGCACGTACCGGATGATGACCCCGAAGGCCGCCCAGCGCGCCGGGCGCCGCTACGGCGACGGCGAGTTCGACCTCAGCGGGCTGAGCCCGCTGCGGGACCAGCTCGTCGAGACCGGCCGCTCCTGCGTGCACCCGGACCATCGCTCCGGCGCCGTGGTCAACCTGATGTGGGCTGGCCTCGCCCGCTACCTGCACCTGAACAACCTGCGCTGGCTGGGCGGCTGCGCCTCGGTCGGCCTCGAGGACGGCGGCGCTACGGCCGCCGGCGTGTGGGCCCGGGTCTCGGCCAGGCACCTCTCGCCGCCGGCCCTGCGGGTGCGGCCGCGCCACCCGTGGCTGGCCCGCACCGATCAGGTCGGTGACCCCAGGACGCAGGCTCCTCCGCTGCTCAAGGGCTATCTGCGGCTGGGTAGCTGGGTGTGCGGCGAGCCGGCCTACGACCCGGATTTCCACTGCGCCGACTTCTACGTGCTGTTCTCGATGGACCGGATGGACCCGCGCTACCGGCGCCACTTCCTGGGCGCGACGAGATGAGTTCAGCGGTGTGGCAGCCGGCGTCGGCGTGCGGGGCGCAATGTCGTCCGGCCGGTGCGCAGGCTGTGCGAGCCGGGACCGCGGTCGTGCGGTTGATGGCGCTTCTCGGCGTACTGCTCAGTGCTCTGGTCCTGGTGCCGCTGCTGCGGCACGCCGCCGCGCGGATGATCTCCCGCGGCATCCTTGCGGCCCTCGGGGTCGAGCTGGTGTGGCGTGGACCGGCGCCGCGGCCCGGCAGCCTGCTGGTGGCCAACCACGTCTCCTGGCTGGACGTCGTCGCGCTGCTCGCGGTGACGCCGGTCCGGCTGGTCGCCAAGCACGACGTGCGGGCCTGGCCCGCGGTGGGCGCGCTGGCCGCCCGGACCGGGACGATCTTCGTCGACCGGACCCGGCCGAAGCGGCTGCCGGCGACGGTGGCCGAGGTCACGGCGGCGCTGCGGGCCGGCCGGTCGGTCGCGGTCTTCCCGGAGGGTACGACGTTCTGCGGCGCCGAACGCGGGCGCTTCCGGCCGGCGGTCTTCCAGGCGGCGGTGGACGCGGGCGCCCCGGTCGTGCCGATCGCGATCCGGTACGGCTCCCCGCAGGCGTCCTTCGTCGGCGACGACACCCTCTGGTCCTCGGTCCGCCGGGTGGCCGGTCTGCGCGGCCTGACCGTGACACTGGTCGGCTCGCCCGCGCTGCGCCCGGAGCCCGGCGCCGACCGCAGGGCGCTCGCGCGAGCGGCGCAGGCTTCGGCCGGACTGCGGGCCACGACGTTCGATCTTGCCGCTTAGCGGGCTCACAGAAAACTTTCAGGCACTGTGCAGCGCAGGCGCAGCGACCTGGACGAAGATGGTGGGCATGGCCGCTACCCAGACCCAGGGAAAGCAGAGCGAGGCGAAGCTCCTCGTCGTCGAGGACGACGCGAACATCCTCGAGCTGCTCTCCGCCAGCCTGCGTTTCGCGGGGTTCGACGTCAGCACCGCCACCAGCGGCAGCGCCGCCGTCAGCGCGGCCAAGAACGCCACCCCTGACCTCGTCGTCCTCGACGTGATGCTGCCCGACCTCGACGGTTTCGAGGTCATCCGGCTCATGCGCGAGGGCGGCGCCCGTACGCCGGTGGTCTTCCTGACCGCCCGCGACGGCACCGACGACAAGATCCGGGGCCTCACCCTGGGCGGCGACGACTACGTGACCAAGCCGTTCAGCCTCGAGGAGCTCACCGCCCGGATCCGCGCCGTGCTGCGCCGCACCACCGCCGGTGACGAGGAGCCCTCGCGCCTGGTCTTCGCCGACCTCGAGCTCGACGAGGAGACGCACGAGGTCTACCGGGCCGGTCAGCGCGTGCAGCTCTCGCCCACCGAGTTCAAGCTGCTGCGTTACCTGATGCTCAACGCCAACCGGGTGCTCTCCAAGGCGCAGATCCTCGACCACGTGTGGAAGTACGACTTCCGGGGTGACGACAACATCGTGGAGTCGTACATCTCGTACCTGCGCCGCAAGGTGGACAACGTCCAGCCGCGACTGATCCACACGCTCCGCGGCGTCGGCTACGTGCTGCGCAAACCCGCGGCATGAGCCGACCGTGTCCCTGACCATCACCGACCGGGTCCGCAGCCACGTCCCCGAGACCAATCTGCGGCGGGTGCCGCTGCGCACCAAGCTCGTAGCCGCCGTGCTGGCGCTGGTCTTCGCGGCGCTGTCCCTGATCAGCGCCGCGAGCACCTACGCGCTGCACAGCTACATGATCAATCGGCTGGACGTGGGCCTGGTCCGGTTCACCGACACCCTGGAGAACCTCAAGGGCAACGAGACGCTGATCCTGCCGGCCGACTACTACGTCAACGTCACCACGGTGGACGGCATCGGCGACCCGGACTACCCGAAGTACGACCCCGCGCTGAAGCCGAGCCAGCTGCCGCCGGTGCTCAAGGGCGTCAACGAGGTCAACAAGCACATCGGCAAGCAGTACACGGTCAAGTCCGCCGACGGCACGGTGATCTGGCGGATGCTGGTCACCTACGTCAACGGCGGCACCGTGCTGCACGCCGGGCAGCGGCTGCGCGGCATCGACGAGGCCATCGCCCGGCTCATCTGGGTTGACGTCCTGGTCGGCGCCGGGGTGCTGTTCGCCCTGGCCGCGGTGGGTGCGGCCATAGTGCGGCAGAGCCTGATCCCGCTGGGGCAGATCGAGCGGACCGCCGCCGCCATCGCGGCCGGCGACCTCACCCAGCGGGTGCCCGATCCGGAGCCCGACGAGGGCGAACCCAGGACCGAGCTGGGCCGGCTGTCCCGGGCCCTGAACGCGATGCTGGCCCAGATCGAGGCGGCCTTCACCGCCCGGGCGCTGTCCGAGACCGCCGCCCGGGCCGCGGAGTCGCAGGCCCGCGACGCCGCCGAGGCCGCGCAGATCTCCGAGGCCCGCGCGGTGCGCTCGGAGCAGAAGATGCGCCAGTTCGTCGCGGACGCCTCGCACGAGCTGCGCACCCCGCTGACCTCCATTCGCGGTTTCGCCGAGCTGTACCGCCAGGGCGCGGTCGCCAACCCGGAGGACACCGCCAAGCTGGTACGCCGCATCGAGGACGAGGCCGCCCGGATGGGGCTGCTGGTCGAGGACCTGCTGCTGCTGGCCCGGCTGGACCGCGAGCGCCCGGTCGAGCTGGCCCCGGTGGAGCTGCCGGTGCTGGCCATGGACGCGGTGCAGGCCGCCCGGGCCACCGCCCCGGACCGCAAGATCGAGCTGGACGTGCGGGAGTCGCCGGAGCAGCTGGTCGCGTACGGCGACGACGCCCGGCTGCGGCAGGTCATCGGAAACCTGATGACCAACGCCCTGGTGCACACGCCGGCCGACGCCGCGGTGACGCTCTCCCTCTATCCGGAGTCCGGCAACCGTGCGGTCATCGAGATCGCCGACACCGGGCCCGGTCTGTCGCCCGAGCAGCGCGAGCACGTCTTCGAACGCTTCTACCGCGCCGACGAGGCCCGGACCCGGCACACGGACCGCGCGGCCACCGGCACCGGGCTGGGACTGGCCATCGTGGCCGCGATCGTACGGGCCCATCACGGCACTGTGGAGGTGCTGAGCGAGCCGGGCAAGGGTGCGACCTTCCGGGTCACTTTGCCCGCTCTGGAACCGGACGACTCCTGATTTTCCCGGCACTTCCATTCACAGAAAACGTCCAGGGCCAACACAGGTGAGTCGGAGCGGACAGGGGCAATGTAGTCCGCATGAACGAGTACGAGACCAACCCGCAGCGGCACGAAAGCTCACCGTCCGAGGAGCTGTCGCACCGGCCCGCGGACGCCTCTCCCGCGACCGGCCCGGAGCGGGGACAGTCCGACACCACGGCCCAGCAGCCCACGCTGAGCCAGCCGGCCGCCCCCCAGTCCGGCGTTCCGCAGTCCGGCGTTTCCCAGTCGGGTGCGCCCCTGTCCGGAGCGCCCCTGTCCGGAGCTCCGCAGTCCGGCGCTCCGCACTCCGGCATCCCGCAGTCCGGCGCTCCGCAGTCGGGTGCGCCTCAGCAGCAGGGCGCCTGGGTCGCGTCGCCGTGGCAGCGCGGTGGCCAGCACCCGGCCCAGCAGCACCACACTCAGCAGCTGCCTTACGGCCAGCAGCCTTACGGCGCGGGCCAGCAGCAGTACCCCGGCCAGCCGCAGCCGCCCTACGCGGGCGCCTACGCCGGCCAGCCCCACCCGCAGTACGCGGCCCAGGGAGCGCCCGGCCAGCCCGGTCAGTGGACGCCCGGGGGCGGCGTACCCCCGCAGTCGGATGCCCCGGCGTGGGCCCAGGCCGTCGGGACCGAGCAGCGCGACCCCGCGCGGGCCGGCCGGGGCCGCAAGATCTTCGTGGCCGGCGCGGCCGCGGTGCTGATCGCCCTGGGTGCCGGCGGGGTCGGCGCGGCCACCGCGCTCGCCTTCGACGACGACAGCAACCCCAGGACCGTGCAGACCGCCGACGCCTCGGTGAACAGGGTGGTCGACCGTTCGTCGCTCGCCCAGATCGTCGCGGCGGTCAAGGACAGCGTCGTCTCGATCACCACCCAGACCGGTGAGGGCTCGGGCGTGGTGATCAGCGCCGACGGCTACATCGTGACCAACAACCACGTGGTCGCCACCGCCACCGGCGACGCGGTCACCGTCATCTTCGCCAACGGCAAGAAGGCCCAGGCCAAGATCGTCGGCACCGACCCGCGGACCGACCTCGCGGTGATCAAGGCGGACGGCGTCTCCGACCTGGCCGCGGCGAAGTTCGGGGACAGCTCGAAGATGCAGGTCGGCGACACCGTGCTGGCGCTCGGCAGCCCGCTGGGCCTGGAGGGTTCGGTGACCGAGGGCATCATCAGCGCCAAGGACCGCACCATCCGGTCCGGCGGTGAGGACGACCAGACCCCGCAGAACCCGTTCGGCGGCCAGCAGCAGCAACAGCAGCAGAGCGCCGGGGCGACCTCGATGTCCGGCCTGCTGCAGACCGACGCCCCGATCAACCCCGGCAACTCGGGCGGCGCGCTGGTCAACACCAACGGTGAGGTGATCGGCATCAACTCCGCCATCGCCACCTCCGGGCAGGGCTCGGGCAACATCGGCCTGGGCTTCGCGATCCCGAGCAACAAGGTCAAGGACGTCGCCGACGCCCTGATGGCGGGCAAGAAGGTCAGCCACCCGGCGCTGGGCGTCAGCGTCACCGAGGCCGAGGGCGGCGGCGCCCTGGTCAGCACGGTCACCGAGGGCAGCGCGGCGGCCAAGGCCGGCCTGGAGCGCGGCGACGTCATCAACTCGGTGAACGGCAAGGCCGTCAACGACTCCGACGACCTGATCGGGATCATCCAGTCCGCCAAGGTCGGCGACAAGGTGACCGTCGTCTTCACCCGCAACGGCCAGCAGCAGACGGTCAGCGCGGCGCTGACCGAGGCCTCTTAAACCAACCTGGCGCCGCTCGGGCCATCGGGCGGCGTCACCTCCCCACGGCGGTGGGTGGTCGCGATCAAGGGGGTTGATCGCGACCACCCACCGCACCTTTATGTCCGCTGTGTGGAGTTTCGGCGGGCGATCGGCTTATCGGGGGCTCGCCTTTCGCCGCGCTGACCGCCTACTCTCCATCCGTCCGACCACCCCACCACCACCCCTGAACGGACTGAAGGCGTGACTTACGTCGAGACCCGGATGAGTGTCTGGGAAGCCCTGGCCGGACGTGCGCCGGGTGAGCCGCTCGGACCCGCCGACCCCGGTCTCTGGGGTGCGGTGGTCGACCGGCTCAACCCCGCGCGGGCCCGGCCGGTGCTGCGCGCCGGGATCGAGGCCGTCGAGCTGACCAGCGTGCGCGGCTCGGCGTACGTGATGCTCCGCTCGCCCGACGACGGTGGCCGGGCCTGCTATCTGCGGCTGACCCCGGACGAGTGGCAGCTCGCGCAGATGATGGACGGCACCCACACGGTGGCCCGCCTCGTCGCCGAGTTCGCCCGCCTGGCCGGCCGGCTCGCCCCCGACCAGGTCCGCCGGGTGGTGGCCGACCTCGCCGGCAACCGGATGCTCGACGAGCTGCCGGTGGACGCGTTCCGCCCGTTGCAGGAGCTCGAGCGCCAGCCGCTGCCCCGGCGCGTCGGCAGCGGGGTGCTGGCGGCGGCGCGGGGCCGCCGGATGCTGGTCTTCGACATCGACCGGGTGATCACCGCGCTCTACCGCGCCGGCGGCCGGTTCCTGTTCACCAAGGTCGCGGCGATCGTCATGGCCGTCTTCGCGGTGGCCGGGCTCGGCCTGTTCGTCACCACCTGGTGGCGGGGCAGCCAGGCGGTCTTCCTGTCCGGCGGCTCCTACCTGCTCGGCGCGGTCGTCCTGCTGCTGCTCAACCTGGTGGCGCTGGCCAGCCACGAGCTGGGGCACGCGCTGGCCACCAAACACGCCGGGCGGGAAGTGCCCGCGGCCGGCGTGCTCGTGTACTTCGGCATCCCCTCGGTCTTCGTCGACACCACCGATGTGTGGATGGCCGGGCGCCGGGCCCGGATGCTGGTCACCGCGGCCGGTCCGGCCACCGGCCTGGTGCTCGCCGGGTCCATGCAGCTCGTCGGGCTGGCCGTGCCCGCGCTCGGGCCGCTGGCCTTCAAGCTGGCCTTCGCCTGGTATCTGAACGTGTTGTTCAACCTGAACCCGCTGCTCGCCCTCGACGGCTACTACCTGCTGATGGACTGGCTGGAGATCCCCAACCTGCGCGGTCGTGGCCTCTCCTGGGTGTCCGGCCGGCTGCGCGGGCGTCCGCCGGCGTGGGCGGGGCTGGACCGCGAGGGCCGCATCGTCGCCCTGTACGGGGTGCTGGCGCTGCTGTGGGTGGCGATCGCGGCGAACCTGGCGTACCGGATCTGGGCCGACCGGGTCTCCGGTCTGGTCACCGGTCTGTGGCACAGCGGCCTGGCCGCGAAGTTGTTGCTGATCCTGGTCGTGGCCGGGCTCTGCGCCCCGCTGATCTACCTCGCCGTGGGCCGGCTGGCCCGCTCCTGGCGGTTGCTGCGGGAGCGGTCCGCCGAGAAGCGCCGCGAGGCCGACGCTCCCCGCCGCCTGGCCGCCCTGCGCGCCTCTGACCTGGGCGGCCTGCCCGAGCACGCGCTGGCCGGCCTGGCCGCGCGGGCCCGCTGGATCCGTCCGCACTCCGGCACCCAGCTCGTCGTCGCGGGCACCACCCAGCAGGCCGTGTACGTCGTGGTCGACGGCGCGGTGCAGGCCCGCAAGCCCGGCGACCCCGGCGGCACGATCCGGCACCACGTCGGCGCCGGTGGTGTGGTCGGGCTGGCCAACGCGCTCACCGGCCGGGCGACGTCGCTGGACTGGCACACGGCCGGCACCACGCTGCTCGCCGTGCCCACCGCCACCGTCGCCACGGTCGTCGGGCCGCTGCCCGGGCCGCCGCCGGCCGACCGGGCCGAGGCCGAGGCGCTGTTCGCCGACACTCCGGCGCTGGCCGGGCTGGCCGGGGACGAGCGGCTCGCGCTGATCGCCTCCGCGCACCCGGTGGATCTCGAGCCTGGCGCGCCGGTGGCCCTGCCGGGGCCGACCCATGCGGTCGTCGTGGAGTCCGGCGTCATCGCCATGCCCGACGGTGTCGAGCTGCGCCGCGGCACGCTGGTCGGCCCGGTCGGCGACGGCATCCCGGGGATGGTCGCGCAGGCCCGCACCCCCGTACGCCTCTGGGTCATCCCGGACGCCTCCGACCTGCCGCCGCTGGTCGGCACGCCCGGCTCCACCGCGGGCGGTCCGGCCGGCAGCGGTCCGGCCGCCGAGGGCGTGCACTCCGCCGGCGTCTACCCGCCGCTGGCCGTGCCGCCCGGTCCGCCGGACGGCACCGAGGACCCCGAGGTGGACCGTCGTTTCGAGCGCCGGATGTGGTGGCTCGTCCTGCTGCTGCTCCTGCTGTCGCTGCTGCTCACCGTGATCAACTTCGCGCCCGGGCCGGCCTGGGCCGAGATGCCCACCGACCGCGCGCTGCTCACCTCGGACCGGGGCACGATCGTCGCGACCGTGGACGGCCGCAATGAGCGGCTCGAGGAGGGCGACCGGCGCTACCTGGACGAGGGCGACCGGATCATCGTCCCGGCCGGGACCACCGGCCGGCTGACCTTCCAGGGCGGCTCGGCCACCCTGTTCTGCGCCGGTTCGCAGGCCCAGGTCGGCAAGCTCTACACCGATGCCGGACGTCAGCGGGTGCCGCACGGGGCGCTCGCTCTGGAGGCCGGCCGCCTGCTCGCCGACACGGCCAGCACCAGCGGTGCCTACCAGGCCCTCTCCCTGAACGTCTCCCGGCCCGGCGGGCTGGTCACCAACAACGGCGCCTCCTGGTACGCGGTCGAGCCCGACGGCCTGATCGCCGCCACCGGCCGGGTCTTCGTGGGCGGCACCCCGGCCCCGGCCACCGGTACGGACCTGAGCTGCGGTGACGGCGTCAAGGTGGAGCCGCCGGCCGGTTCGCCCAGCCCGTCGCCCAGTGACCAGCCGCTGCCCTCGGACCTGCCCAGCGAGGTCCCCTCCGTGCCCGCGCCGACCTCGGTGCCGCCGACCGAGGCGACGACCGAGCCGGAGCCGACCGCCGACCCGGTGGACCCGACCACGCCCGACGACCCGGACCCGACCACCACCCGGCCGACGACCCGGCCCACGACGCGACCGACGACCACGCCGCCGCGCACGCCCCGGCCGACCACCCCGGTGCCGACGACCACCACGCCGCGGCCGAGTCAGACAACGACGACGCCGCCCACGACGCCGCCCTCGTCGGTCCCGACGACCACCACACCACCGATCATCATCGGCTGACGAGGGGAACACACGTGCTCTGCTGGTTCTGTGCCAAGGCGGCCCGGGGGACCTGCCGGTTCTGCGGCCGGGGCGTCTGTGAGGACCACGCCCGCTTCGGGCCGTACCTCCTTCAGGTGAGCCGGTCGGCGCAGCGGGATCGGGCCGAGGCCCTGGTGGTCGAGGACGCCGTCCAGTGCGGCACCTGCCGGCCCAGGCCACAGCCGGTGCCGATGCCGGAACTCGACTGAGCGGTGCGGCCGGCCGGCCGGGATTGGCCACCTCGCCGATGGCGGTCGCTGGACGTGGGCTCCTACCGTGGGCGCCATGAGTGACTTCGACGAGGTGCTGGAGCGGCTGCTGACCGACCCGTCGTTCCAGGCCCAGCTCGCCGCTGACCCGGCGGGCGCCCTGGTCGGCTACGTCCTGGACGCCGAGGAGGCCGACCTGCTGCGCCAGCAGGTCAGCACCGATGCGGGCGCGCACACGGCGGTCGTGGAGGACCGGGTCACCAAGTCGAGCACGTTCGGGCTGTTCTCGTCGTTCGGCCTCGGTGACGTGGCCGGCTCGGTCGGGCACGGCCTGGTCGACCAGGGGACCGCCGCCCCGGGAACGGTCAGCCAGGGGCTCGGTGCGGCCGCCACGGACAGCTCGGCCGGCCTCGGCGAGTGGTCGGAGTTCGGCAGCGCCACCGGGACCGCCACCGAGGGGTTCGGCTCGGCGCCGGAGGCCTGGGGGACCGGCGGCATGTCCGCCCAGTCCGGGCTGGGCACGGCGCCCGAGTTTCCCGCGCGGGCCGGCTTCGGCTCGGCGCCGGGTCCCGACCTGGACGGCCTCCCGGCGGTCTCGGCCCTCGGTGACGCCCCGCGCAGCGGTCTCGGTGAGTCCGGCTCGGCGCACAGCGGCCTGGGGGAGCCGGAGCAGCTGGCGCCGCCGAAGGGCTACCACAACCGGGTCGACGCGGACGGCGACGGCCACCTCGACAAGGCGACCTACCGGGGCCGCGAGGACGGCGGCGCGGAGATCCGGGTGGATCTCGACCGCGACGGGCAGGCCGACTTCGTCGGCGTCGACAAGGACCTGGACAACCGGGTCGACTTCGCCGACTACGACAAGGACCACGACGGCGTCTTCGAGAAGCGGATGTTCGACGACGACGGTGACGGTTTCCTCGATCGCACGGTCCTGCACTAGTCCGCATGCGACAGCCGGGCCGGCAAAGGTCTGGCATTGATGGTCACCGAAGCCGCACCATGGGTGCATGGTGGCGATCGCCGCACGCGGCCTCACGAAGAACTTCGACGATGTCGTCGCGGTGGACAGCGTCGACCTGGAGATAAACCCCGGCGAGTTCCTGGTGGTGCTCGGGCCGACCGGCTGCGGTAAGTCGACGCTGCTGCGGCTGCTGGCCGGGTTCGAGGAGCCGACCCGCGGCACGGTCACGTTCGACGGCGTACCGGTGGCCGAGATCGGCCCCCGCGAGCGGGACATCGCGGTGGTGTTCCAGAACTACGCCCTCTACCCGCACCTGACCGTCGCCCAGAACATCGGCTTTCCGCTGCGCGCGACGGCCCACCCGGCCGAGGAGATCGGGGCCCGGGTCGCCGACGTGGCCCGCAGCGTGGGGGTCGCGGACCTGCTCAGCCGCTATCCCGAGCACCTGTCCGGCGGTCAGCGCCAGCGCGTCGCGATGGCTCGCGCGCTGGTCCGCAAGCCCGCGGTCTTCCTGCTCGACGAACCGTTGTCCAACGTGGATGCCGGGGCCCGGGCGGCGCTGCGTGGCGAGATCGTGGCCCTGGCCCGGCGGCTGGCGGTGACCACGATCTACGTGACGCACGACCAGACCGAGGCGATGAGCATGGCCGACCGGATCGCGGTGCTGCGCCTGGGCGTGCTCCAGCAGGTCGGCCCGCCCGTCGACGTGTACGCGGACCCGGACACCTTGTTCGTGGCGGCGTTCCTCGGCATGCCCCGCACCAGTCTGCTGGAGGCAGCCGTGTACGCCGAGGGCGGCAAGGTCGTGCTCGATCTGGGCTCGCAGGTGCTGGAGCTGCCGCCGGGGGATCCGCGTACGGCGCGGCTGGCCGAGCACCACACCGAGCGGGTCACCCTGGCGTTGCGGGCGCTGCCGTTGCGCGAGCACGACATGTCGGTGCGAGGCACGGTGTGCGCGGTGGAGAACCTGGGCCACGAGCTGCTGGCCCACGTTGACGTCGGCGGGGTGCCGAGCGTCCGGCTGGACGCGCCGGCGGCCCCGTCGCGGTCGGTCGCCGCGAGCACGCCGTACGGCTTCTACCCCGCGTACGACCTGGTGGACGCGCCGCCGACGGGTGAGGTGATGGTCCGGGTCCCGGTTCCCCGGCAGGTGCGGGTGGGTGCGGAGCTGGAGGTCGGCATCGGTCTGACGGACCTGTTGCTCTTCGATCGGACCGGGTTGCGGATCCGGTTCGACCCGGCGTGAAAAAAACGTTCACTGGACAGGAACAGTTAACAGTCCTAATAATTGGCCAACTGTCGATACACCGACGTGGAGGCCACCCCCCATGCGCCGTTCACTCATCCTCGCCGTCACCGCCGCCCTGGCGGCCACCGGCTCCGCCGTCTACATAGCCTCGTCCGCGAGCGCTGCCGCCGCCTGTGCCCCGGCCTGGAATTCCTCGGCGGTGTACGTCAAGGACAACTCCGTCTCGTACCAGGCCAAGAACTACACCGCCAAATGGTGGACGCAGGGCGAGGTGCCCACGGCCAGCGGCCAGTGGGGTGTCTGGGCCGACAAGGGCGCCTGCGGCGGTACCACGCCCCCGCCGACGACCCCACCGCCCACCACGCCACCCCCGACGACGCCACCCCCGACCACCCCGCCGCCGACCACGCCGCCGCCCACAACGCCGCCGCCGGTCTCCGGGCTGCCCAAGCACGCGCTGATCGGCTACCTGCACTCGAGCTTCGCCAACGGCTCCGGCTACCTGCGGATGGCCGACGTCCCGGCCGACTGGGACATCATCAACCTGGCCTTCGGCGAGCCGACCAGCGCGACCTCCGGCGACATCCGCTTCACCCTCTGCCCGGCGGCCGAGTGCCCCGGCGTGGAGAGCGAGGCGGACTTCATCAACGCGATCCGGGCCAAGCGCACGGCCGGCAAGAAGGTGCTGCTGTCCATCGGCGGCGCGAACGGCCAGGTCCAGCTCACCACGACCGCGGCCCGGGACAAGTTCGTCAGCTCGGTCAGCGCGATCATCGACAAGTACGGCCTGGACGGCGTGGACATCGACTTCGAGGGCCACTCGCTGTCGCTGAACACCGGTGACACCGACTTCAAGAACCCCACGACGCCGGTCATCGTCAACCTGATCGCCGCGCTGAAGTCCCTGAAGGCCCGCTACGGCGCGAACTTCGTGCTGACCATGGCCCCGGAGACGTTCTTCGTGCAGCTCGGCTACCAGTACTACGGCTCCGGGCCGTGGGGCGGGCAGGACCCGCGCGCGGGCTCGTACCTGCCGGTGATCTACGCGATGCGCAACGACCTGACGGTGCTGCACGTGCAGGACTACAACAGCGGCTCGATCATGGGCCTGGACAACCAGTACCACAGCATGGGCGGGGCCGACTTCCACATCGCGATGACCGACATGATGCTGGCCGGCTTCCCGGTGGCCGGCAACACGGCCAACATGTTCCCGGCCCTGCGCGAGGACCAGGTCGCCTTCGGCGCACCGTCATCGGTGAGCGCGGGCAACGGCTACGTCGCCCCGGCGGGGGTCCAGCAGGCGGTGACCTGCCTGGTCAAGGGCAGCAACTGCGGAGGGTACGCGGTCCGCAGCGGCACCAACCCCAACTTCCGGGGCCTGATGACCTGGTCGATCAACTGGGACAAGTTCTACAACTGGGAGTTCCGGACCAACCACGAGGGCTTCCTCAACGGACTGGGCTGATCCCGCTGCTTGCCGGGGCGGTGGTCAGAAACTGATCGCCGCCCCGCTTCACGCGATGGCGTTGTGGACGGCGACGCGGTGGGTGTCCGGGTTGGACCAGGACCAGTTCGGGTGGGCGCGGTTGGTCAGCAGCACGACGACCATCTTGCGGGCCGGGCTGACCAGCAGGGATGTGCCGGTGAAGCCGGTGTGGCCGTACGTGGTCGGTGCGGCGAGTTTGCCCATGAACCACGGCTGGTTCATCTCGAAGCCCAGGCCGTGGTCCGCCGTGCGGTTGGGTCGGTCGGCGTCGACGGCTTTCTTGCCCTTGTTGACGTTGGTCAGGGCGGTCTTGAGGATGGCGGCGGAGAGCAGGCGTTCGCCGTTGTGGGTGCCGCCGTTCAGCAGCAGCTGGCCGATGACGGCGACGTCTTTCGCGGTGCCGAAGATGCCGGCGTGCCCGGCGACGCCGCCGAGGTGGTTGCAGACGTCATCGTGGACGGTGCCGCGCAGCAGGCCCCGGGAGGAGCGGGCGTCGGTGGCGACGAGCCGGTTCTTGTCGGAGACCCACTTCAGGGGCTGGAAGCCGGTGTCCTTGAGGCCGAGCGGGGTGAGCAGGTTGTCACGCAGGGCCTTGTCGAGGCTCTTGCCGGTGAGCTTCTCGACCAGCCGGCCGAGCAGCATCAGCCCGACGCTGGAGTAGCGGAACGTGGTGCCGGGCACGCCGCCCTTGACCAGCGGCGTGGTGAAGACGGCCTTCCAGCGGGCGGCGTTGTCGGGCAGGCCGGTGACCTTCGC
The DNA here is from genome assembly GCF_040649415.1 of Actinoplanes sp. NPDC048967. NCBI lineage: Bacteria > Bacillati > Actinomycetota > Actinomycetes > Micromonosporales > Micromonosporaceae > Actinoplanes > Actinoplanes sp. NPDC048967. Next base: position 812,794 of record NZ_JBEZFL010000004.1, on the reverse strand, counting down.
GCCGACCGGTAGGGCGCTGGTGTGGGCCAGCAGCATCGCGATGGTGATCGTGCCCTTGCCGGTGCCGGTGAACTCGGGCAGATACTTCCGCAGCGGCGCGTTGAGGTCGATCTTGCCCTGGTCGGCCAGCCGCAGCACGAGCAGCGCGGTGTAGACCTTGGTCAGCGAGGCCAGGTCGAAGATCGCGTCGGGCTTCATGGCGACGCGCTTGCTCGCGGGCAGCTCGACCGGGCCGGCCTTGTAGCGCAGCGCGTGCCCGACGGCGGTGTGCAAGGTGGTCCTGCCGTCGACCATGACCAGCGCGACGGCGCCCGCGTAGCCGGGGTGTTTCGGATTGTCCGAGGTCGGCTTCAGATACTTCGTCAGCGCGTTCTGCACGCGGGCCGCGTACGGCGGGGGCGCGGCAGCGCGGGTCTGCGCCGGCGCCGGCCTGATCGCGGCCGAGGTCTTCGACGGGGCGACGGAAACCTGATCGGCCACCGGCACCGCGCCCGGTCCCGGCTCGTTCCAGCTCGGCCCCCCGGGCTTCCCGCAGCCGGCGAGCGTGGCCGCGGCAGCGGCGAACCCACCCCCGAGCAGGGACCGACGACGAATATCCACGCCGCCGATGATGGCACGCCCCGGCCGCCCGCATGCACCCGCTCGGTCTTGCCCGCACGCAGACGTCATCGGCGGGAGCGACGGTCAGCACCATGCAACCAGGCACGACATCGCCTTGATCTTGCCCTTGATCTTGTCCTTCGGTTTGCTCACCTCCCCGCTACCCTGGGCCGATGAACACCCCGGTCGCTTTTGTCCTCGGGGGCGGTGGCGTGCTCGGCGCCGTGCAGGTGGGCATGCTGCGCGCCCTCTTCCGGGCGGGCTACCGGCCCGACGTCGTGGTCGGCACCTCCATCGGCGCGGTCAACGGGGCGCTGGTCGCCGCCGACCCCACCGAGGCGGTCACCGAGCGCCTGGTCCGGCTCTGGTCGTCGCCCGAGGCCGCCGAGGTTTACGGCGACTCCCTCGCCCGTCAGCTCCGCCGCTTCGCCGCCCGCACCCACCTGCACTCGCCGCTGCCGTTGCGCCGCCTGCTCACCGGTGAGCTGGGCGAGCAGTCGAGCTTCGCCGACCTCAAGGTGCCGTTCCGGTGCTGCGCGGCCAGCATCGAACGCGCGGCCGAGCACTGGTTCGACAGCGGCCCGCTGGTCGACGCCGTGCTGGCCTCGTCGTCGGTGCCCGGGCTGCTGCCGCCGATGGAGATCGACGGGGAGCACTTCGTCGACGGTGGCATCGTCAACTCGATCCCGATCGGGGAAGCCGTGCGGGTCGGCGCCAAGCGGATCTTCGTGCTGCAGGTCGGAAGAATCGAGCGGCCGCTGGTGGTGCCGAAACGGCCGTGGGAGGTGGCCCAGGTGGCGTTCGAGATCGCCCGGCGGCACCGCTTCGCCCGCGATGTTGCATCGCTGCCCGACGATGTACGGGTGCATGTCCTGCCGACCGGCGGTGGCGACAGCCGCGACGACTCGCCGTGGGCGTACCGCGACATGGCGGCCGCGGGTCGCCGGATCAGCCGCGCCTACACCGCCTCGCGCCGCTACCTCGCCGCCAACGTGACTCCCGCCCCGGCCGACGGTTCGTGATGCTGCCACCTGTCTGGGTCCGCCGGCTGGTCATCGCTCCGGCCGTGGTCGTGCTGTCCGTCGCGCTGCTGGCCACGCTGCCGGTGTGGCTGATCCTGGCCCTGGCCGCCTCGCCGCTGGTGCCCGGGCATCTGCGGGTGCCGCGGCTGGTGTTCCTGGCCATCGCCTACCTGATCTGGGACGCGGCCGCGCTGGTGTGCCTGGCCGCGCTGTGGCTGGCGTCGGGTTTCGGGTGGAAGATCCGCAATCCCACCTTCCAGCGTGCCCACTACGTGCTGACCGGCTGGTTCCTTGACGCGCTGTTCTGGCTGGCCCGCTGGTCGCTGCACCTGAGCATCGACGTGGTGGGCACCGATCCGGACACCGGGATGCCGGGGCGCCCGGAGGTCGTGGTGAGCCGGCACGCCGGGCCGGGCGACTCGTTCGTGCTCATCCACGGTCTGGTCAACTGGTTCGACCGCGAGCCGCGGATCGTGCTCAAGGCGACCCTGCAGTGGGATCCGGCGGTCGACATCCTGCTCAACCGTCTGCCGAACAGGTTCATCTCGCCCGGCCACACCCGTACGGTGTCGCTGGAGCAGGAGATCAGCGACCTGGCGACCGGGCTGGACGACAACGACGCGTTCGTGATCTTCCCGGAGGGCGGCAACTTCACCCCGCGCCGGCGCACCAGGGCGATCGCGTTCCTGCGGGCCAAGGGCATGGAGGACATGGCGGTCAAGGCCGAGGGGCTGCGCCACGTGCTGCCGCCCAAGCCGGGCGGGCTGTTCACCGCGATCGACGCGGCACCGGACGCGGGGGTGATCTTCGTGGCGCACACCGGGCTGGACCGGATGATCACCGTCCGGGACGTGTGGCGTGAGCTGCCGATGGACAAGCAGCTGGTGATGCGGTTCTGGAGCGTGCCGCCGGAGGAGGTGCCGGCCGGCGAGGAGGAACGGGTGGCCTGGCTCTACGAGTGGTGGGCGCGCATCGACGCCTGGATCGAGGAGAACCGCCCGCAGTCGCGCCCGCTGGGCACCGACTGGGCCGCCCGGCGTACTCCCGCCGCCTGAGCTCGGCCTGCGGCCCGGGCCGGCTTGAGGGCCGGGGCGTCTCGCGGCCGGAGAAGCGGAAGACCCGGACGCGCGGCAGCGTCCGGGCCTCCTCGTCGACCCGTGCCGGTTCAGCTACCCAGGCTGGTGTACAGGCTGTCCGGCGCCTCGGTGGTCTCCCCGGCGGCCGGCTTCTGCGCCTCGACCTTGATGCCGTAGTCGGTGTAGAGCACCTCGAGCGGCTGGGCCTGCTGGCCGTTGACCGCCGGGAGCTGGATCGTCAGCGCCGACAGCCGGCCCTGCTCGTCCAGGCCCGCGGTGAACGGCACCTTCTGCGCCTGGGCACCCCAGGTCTTGACCAGCGTCTGGTCCACGCCCGCCACGCCGGCCGCCTTGGTCAGATCAAGCGTGCCCCGGTAGCTGCGGGCGTCGACCTGCTGCACGTCCGTGGTCGAGGTGAGCAGCTGCGCGGTGTTGGCCGGGTCGATCTGGCCCGGGCGCAGGCCCACGTTGGCGCCCTCGGGCAGCCGGGAGACGTCCACGTGGGTCCAGGTGGTGCCCTTGGTGACACCCGGGACCTTCACGTAGAGGTCCTGGCCGACCAGCAGGGTCTGCACCTTGACCTCGGTGTTGGGCCCGGTGACGGTGAGGTCGGCGGTGCCGGTGCCGTTCGGGGCGTCCATCAGGCCGGTCAGCTTGAGGCCGGGCCCGGAGGTCATGGTGACCTTGAAACTGGAGGTGCCCAGCGTGGCGGTGGCCGTGGCCAGCGCAGCCGCTGCGGTCGCGTCGGGGCTGGCCGCGACGGCGGACGCGCTGGGGGTGTCCGTCACCGGGGCGCTGGCGCCCGGGGTGCCGTCGCTGTCAGCCGTGCAGCCGGTCATCGCGAAAGCGACCGCGGCCATCGATGCGAGGCCGAGTCCGGCGAGTCGTGGCGTCCGCATGTCGGTCCTTCCTTGCCCTGCCGCGCGTCCGGGGGTGACGAACGGTCGGGGGGTGGATTGCCCGATGGGACCGAAGCGCAAACGGACCCCGGGCCGGGCCGGGGTGACCGGCCCGGCCCGGGGACGCGTCAGTTGTTGAGCATGCCGGCGAGCTGCGACGGGAGCTCCTGGACCTGGGCGGCCGGCGGCGCCGCGACCGAGACCTTGGTCCCGAAGTCCGAGTACGTCGTCTTGACCTTGCCGCCGCCCGGCATGGCCCCGGCGCCGGACGAGGCACCCAGGCCGCTCATGTCCAGCGTCAGCTCGACCAGGCGGCCCTGGTCGTCGGTCTTGGCCGTGAACGGCACCAGCGTGTTGCCGCCGAGCGCCTTCAGGGCGTCCTTCTTGTTGTACGTCGGCGACTTGGCCAGGTCGAGCGAACCCTGGTAGCCGTTCGCCCCGACCCGCTCGACCTTGGTCATCGCGGCGACCATGGCCTTGGTGCCGGCCGGGTCGTCCGGGGACATCACGTTGAAACTGCTGCCCGCGGGCAGCTTGGCCGCGTCGACGTGCATCCACTCCTTGCCGCTGCCGCTCTTGCCGCCGAGCATCTGGCCGACCGCGCCGCCGAACTTCATGAAGACGTCGGTGCCGACCTTGCGCAGCTCGATCTTGTTGCCGTCGCCCAGCGCGCCCATGTCCATGGTCATCCGGGCGTTGCCGGCCTTCGGGTCCGCCTCGCCGGAGGCGGTGATCGCGCCGACCATCTCCATCTCGAAGCGCAGGCTCTGCTCGCCGAGCTTCTGCGCCGCGGCGGCCAGCTCGGCGGCCGGCTTCGCCTGCTCGGCGACCGCGGCTCCGCTGCTGCCGGGCTGGGCCACGCTGTCCGCGGGACCGCAGCCGGTGAGCCCGAGAGCGGCGACCAGGGCGAGACCAGCGATCGCCGGTCGTCGATTCCTCATGGGTTTCCTCCCCGTTGTGCCCGCCCCGGTCTCCCGGGCTGCGGGCGTCAAGTCGGCGCTCACGGTAGCGAACGGGTGCGACATCCTCGTCCGAGGCGTCATGGCCGGGGGGCGCGCGGGCATTAAGGTTGTCTCATGGCTGACCTGCTCGACGCCGATTCCGTACGCAGTGCCGTGGCCGTCCTCGACGGCTGGGAAGGCGGGACGGACGCGATCGTACGCACCGTGGGCCTGCGCAGCTTCCCGGCCGCGATCGCCGTCGTCGACCGGGTCGCGAAGGTCGCCGAGGAGATGGACCACCACCCGGACATCGACATCCGATGGCGCACGCTGACCTTCCGCTGTGTCACGCATGCGGCCGGTGGGGTCACCACGCGTGACATCGCCCTGGCCAACCGCATCGACCGGATCCTCGCCGACGCCTCCTGAGCGCCCTGATTCGCCGCCTGCGGACCCCAGACGGCATGATGGCCGGAGGTAGCCGCACGCGCACGTACAGGGAGGCCCCGTGAGATTCGAGGTCAGCAAGGTCCTCGACGCGATCGAGGCCCGGCTCACCACCGACCCGGCCCTGGCCCGCGCCGTGGTCGACCTGTCGGAGATCGTGCGCTACGCCGATCTCGACGGCGGTCGCCCGGCCAGCATGCTGCGCCTCGGCCTGGTCATCGACGCACTCGGCCGGCACGTCTCGGAGGAGAACGTCCCGGTCTACGCGGTGGTGCCCCGGGGCCTGCTCTCCGACGCGGACCTGACCTCCAACGAGCGCATGGTGGTCCGCCGCTGGGCGGACGACGGTGTGGTCGAGGTCGTCCCGCAGCTCGACGACCGGGTGCTCGAGGTGGCCGAGCTGCTGGGCCTGCCCGTGCTGACCCGCACCCGCGCCGAGCAGTTCCGCGACCGCCGGCCGTGGGTCGAGGAGCCGGGCCGGCTGCTCGCCGCGGTGCCGGGTGCCGGTGGGCCGGTGCTGGTGGCGAGGATCGGCCGCGGGGAGGTTCCGGCGGTCGCCGAGCCTTCCCCGATGGGCGCGAAGCTGCTGGCCCGGGTGTGGAGCTGCCCGGAGGCCAACTGCAACGCGTACGGCTCCGGTGGCGACCCGGACAGCCCGTTCGCCGACATGCGCAAGACGACCGCCCCGGTCGCCCAGCCGCCGCCGTCGCTGCGGTCCGGCGCTCCGACCTGCCCGCGGCACGGCACCCGGTTGCGGGACGCGGGCCCGCGCCCGGCGGTCGAGGTGCTGTCGGTGCGCATCGACGGCGTGGTGCGCCAGCGTTTTGTGGTCTCGACCGAGAAGCCCGTCGTGGTCGGGCGCGCGCCCGAGGGCGGTGGCGTGATGCTGGGCCAGTGGCTCACCGACGACGCCCGGAAGTGGATCAGCCGCGGTCACGTCCGGCTGGCGCTGAACGGCGGCGAGCTGACCGCCCAGGACGTCAGCACGAACGGCACGGGCATCCGCCCGGGCGGCTCACTGGACGACGACGACCGGATCACTCTGGCTCGCGACGAGACCCGCACCCTGGCGGCCAACGACGTGGTGGAGCTGTACGCGGGCGTGAACGTGGGCCGGGCCAAGCTGTGGGCGACCGGTGGCGTGACGCAGCCTTCGTCGGTCATGGCGGAGGCCCCGACGATGGCGATCCGCAAGTTCGAGCGCTGAGGGGAGGCGGACTCCCGCCTCCCCGTCACGCTCAGGCCAGGATCGCGGCCAGCTGGGCCACCGCGTGCTCCAGGTCCTCCTCGGTGACCACCAGGGGCGGGGCCAGCCGGATCGTCGAACCGTGGGTGTCCTTGGCCAGGATGCCGCGCGCGGCGAGCCGCTCCACGGCCTGCCGGCCGGTCATCAGCGCCGGGTCGATGTCCACCCCGGCCCACAGCCCGCGGCCGCGGACCGCCAGCACGCCGTGGCCGACCAGGGCCGCGAGTCGTTCGTGCAGCAGGGCGCCCAGCCGCTCGGAGCGTTCCTGGAACTCGCCGGTGGCCAGCAGCCGGACCACCTCGGCGCCGACCGCGCAGGCCAGCGGGTTGCCGCCGAACGTCGAGCCGTGCTCGCCCGGCTTGAGCACGCCGAGCACGTCCCGGTTCGCCGCCACGGCCGACACCGGCACGATGCCGCCGCCGAGCGCCTTGCCGAGCAGGTACATGTCGGGCACGACCTCTTCGTGCTCGATCGCGAAGGTCTTACCGGTGCGGCCCAGGCCGGACTGGATCTCGTCGGCGATGAAGAGCACGTTGTGGTCGTCGCACAGCGACCGGACGCCGGCGAAGTAGCCCTCGCCCGGGATCAGCACGCCGGCCTCGCCCTGGATCGGCTCGAGCAGCACGGCGACGGTGTTCGGGGTGATCGCGTCGGCCAGCGCCGCCAGGTCGCCGTACGGCACGATCTTGAAACCGGGGGTGTACGGCCCGAAGTCGTCCCGCGCGTCCGGATCGGTGGAGAAGCTGATGATCGTCGTGGTGCGCCCGTGGAAGTTGCCGTCCGCGACGATGATCTCGGCCTGCCCGTCCGGCACGCCCTTGACCTGGTAGCCCCACTTGCGGGCGACCTTGATGCCGGTCTCCACGGCCTCGGCGCCGGTGTTCATCGGCAGCACCAGGTCCTTGCCGCAGAGCTCGGCCAGCCCGTGGCAGAAGTCGGCGAACTGGTCGTGCACGAACGCCCGGCTGGTCAGCGTGAGACGGTCGAGCTGGGCGTGCGCGGCGGCGATCAGGCCGGGGTGCCGGTGGCCGAAGTTCAGCGCCGAGTAGCCGGCCAGGAAGTCCAGGTAGCGGCGGCCGTCGACGTCGGTGACCCAGGCGCCCTCGGCGTCGGCGATCACCACGGGCAGCGGGTGGTAGTTGTGGGCGGTCCAGCGCTCGGCGTCGGCCAGGGCGGCGGGTGTCCGCAGGTCCAGATCAGTCACGGGTACGAACCTCCAGGGTGCAGCACTTCGGGCCGCCGCCGGCCTTGCGCAGCTCGGAGACGTCGACCCCGACGGTGGCGTAGCCCCGCTCCCGCAGCGCGGTGGCGAGCGCGGTGGCCTGCACCGGCAACACCACGGTACGGCCGTCGCTGACCGCGTTGAGACCGAGCACCTCGGCGTCGGCCGGGGTGGCGATGACCGCGTCCGGGAACAGCCGGCGCAGCACGGCCTGCGATCCGGGGGAGAACGCCGACGGCAGGTAGGCGATGTTGCGCTCGTCCAGCACGCAGAGCGCGGTGTCGAGGTGGTAGTAGGCCGGGTCGACCAGCTGCAGCGTGATCACCGGGCGGCCGAAGACCTCCTGGGTCTGCGCGTGCGCGGCGTGCGAGGTCCGGAAGCCGGTGCCGGCCAGCAGCACCTCACCGGCGAGCAGGATGTCGCCCTCGCCCTCGTTGGTGTGCTTGGAGTCGAAGACCTCGAAGCCGTTGCCGGCGAACCAGGCGGCGTACGCCGGGGCCTCGTCGGCCCGCTCGGCGTCACGGAACTGCACGGCGAGCACCTTGCCGTCGACCACGGTGGCGCCGTTCGCGGCGAAGACCATGTCGGGCAGGCCGGGCAGCGGCTCGATCAGCTCGACGGTGTGGCCGAGGTCGAGGAACGTCTGCCGCAGGTGCTCCCACTGGCTGACGGCCAGAGCGTTGTCGTACGGCGCCGTCGGGTCCATCCATGGATTGATCCGGTATGTGACCGCGAAGTGGGTCGGCCGGCACATGAGATAGCGGCGCGGGGTGGCGGTGGGCGTCATGACGGCAACGCTATGCGCGAAGTGCCTGCGTACGCCCCGGAACAACCATGCGCGCGGCGGCGGATCGTTGCGTGATCGGGGGCCGGCGCGAAGATTCGTTGCACGTGCGTCGGGGGCGGCGAACCGCCGCCCCCGCACAACGATGCGGTCCCGTCCCGAAGCGGCCGAGGTGATCAACCGTTCGCGAGTGTTTCCGCGCTGTCCGGCGCACCGCCGGATGATTTCGGGGCGGGACGGCTGGTGACCGTCCCGGTTCCGAGGTGCACCGGCGGCGCATCGCCGCCGGTGAATGTCTGATACCCGTCAGAAGCGGTCGATAAACTGTGCGTCAAGCCACTCTCGGACGCTGGTGACCGGCTGCATGTCGGTGCCGAGCCAGGAGAGCGAACCGGTGAGGGCCAGCACGCCGACCACGATCGCGCCCAGCGACAGGATCATCCCGATCAGGGCGTCGGTCTTGCCGGCGATGTGCCGCTTGCCGGTGGCGTGGATGCCGCTCAGCGACAGGATCAGGCCCAGCACGGCCAGGCCGATGCCGTAGCCGAGCAGCGGGCCGGAGAGCACGAGCAGGGCGGCCACGACGCTGATGATCAGGCCCATGGTGGCGAGCAGGCTGGCCCGCGGCTTCGGCCCGGCGACGACCGGCGGCTGCTCGACGGTCTTCTCGTCGGCCCGGTCGAAGCGGTCGGTGCGGGCGGCGACCGGGCGAGGAGCCTGCAGGTCGCGGCTCTTCAGGTCGTCGCGGGTCTTCGGCTCGTGGCCGACGGCCTGCTGGTTGACCAGCGTGTCCTCGTCGGCGGGCCGGCGGCGTTCGACCACGGGCGGCGCGGCGGGCGGCGGGGTGACACTGGCGTCGGTGCGCGGACGCACCGGAGTCGTGGCGCTGGTCGCGCCGGCCGGACGCGCTTCGGTCTCGGCGGTGGTGTCGGACTGGCGCGAGAACGTCGGGAGTCTCATCGTCAGCACCTCCTTCAACCTTCGGGGATGCCCTCGCTATACCCCGATGGCCGGACCGCGACACAAACACGGCGGCGGCGGGCGCCGGCAGAGCCGGGCACCCGCCGCCGGAAACGCGTCAGACCAGGGCAGACGTCGCGTTGACGTCGGTCGCCTTGGAGATCACGTGGTCGACGATCCCGTAGTCCTTGGCCTCCTGGGCGGTGAACCAACGGTCCCGGTCGGAGTCGCGGCCGATCTCCTCCGGGGTGTGCCCGGTGTGGAAGGCGATCCGCTCGTTCATGACCGACTTGATGTGCAGCATGCTCTCGGCCTGGATGGCGATGTCGGCCGCGGTGCCGCCGATGCCGCCGGACAGCTGGTGCATCATCACCCGGGCGTGCGGCAGGGCGTACCGCTTGCCGGCGGTGCCGGCGCAGAGCAGGAACTGACCCATCGAGGCCGCCATGCCCATGGCGATCGTGGCCACGTCGTTCTTGATGTACTGCATCGTGTCGTAGACGGCCATACCCGCGCTGATGGAACCACCCGGCGAGTTGATGTACAGCGCGATGTCCTTCTCGCTGTCGGCCGAGGCGAGCAGCAGCATCTGCGCGCAGATCCGGTTGGTCACCTCGTCGTTGACCTCGCTGCCGAGGAAGATGATGCGCTCCCGGAGCAGCCGCTCGAAGACCTGGTCGTCAAAGGATGCGCCACCCGCCCGCATCGCGATCTCGTCAACTCTCATGGACCCACCCTCTCGCACGAGCCGGGAGTCTGTCGCACCCACCCGGCATTCGACCTCTACCACCTTCCCCGGTAAAGGGCGCCGATCCCAGCGATTCTCCTCAGGGCGAAAGCCGTGAGCGGATATTCCCCGGCTAGGGTTCTCAGGTGCCAGAGGGACACACCATTCATCGGCTTGCGGCGCGGCATCGGGCGCTCTTCGCCGGGCAGGTCGTCCGGGTCTCCAGCCCGCAGGGACGGTTCGCCGCCGGGGCGGCGCTGCTGGACGGGCGCGCGCTGGTCGACGCCGAGGCGTACGGCAAGCATCTGCTGCACCATTTCGACGACGAGTCGACGATGCACATTCATCTCGGGCTCTACGGCAAGTTCGCCGATGGTGACCTGCCCGCGCCCGCGCCCGTCGGGCAGGTTCGGCTGGCCATGTCCGGTGCCCGCCACTGGTTGGAGCTGCGGGGTCCGACCGCCTGCGAGGTCCTCGATCCGGTGCAGGTCGCGGCGCTGCGGGCCCGGCTCGGGCAGGATCCGTTGCGCGACGATGCCGAGCCGCGACTGGCGTACGCCCGGGTCGTGGCCAGCGGCAAGCCGGTGTTCGCGCTGCTGCTCGACCAGACGGTGGTGGCCGGGTGCGGGCTCATCTACGCCAACGAGGTGTTGTTCCGGGCCGGGCTGGCGCCGACCACGCCGGGGCGGGACGTCAGCGTGCAGTGCTGGGCCGAGCTCTGGGACGACCTGCGGGCCCTGATGAAGGAAGGCGTCGTGCGGGGGCGGATCGACACCGTCCACACCGCTCACACACCGGAGGCGATGCGGCGGGCGCCGCGGGTGGACCGGCACGGCGGTGAGGTTTATGTCTACCGCCGTACGGGTCAGCCGTGCCTGGTCTGCGGCACCGCGGTCACCCGGGGCCCGATGGCCGGCCGGAACCTCTACTGGTGCCCGGTCTGCCAGCCGTCAGAGTGAGGACGCCGGGCCGGGAGCCGCCGCGGTGGGGGCCGGCGGCTGGTCCGGGATGCCGAGCTGGAAGTTCTCGGTCAGCCAGGGCAGCAGCTGCTCGTACGCCAGGATGGTGTCCGGCTGGTTGAAGTCGTGCGACAGCACGATCGCGCCCGGCCGGGTGTCCTTCTGCACGCCCTTGACGATCTTGTCGACGTGGGCGGCGTCGTCCTCTTTCTCGGTGTGCTCCCAGTCGCGGGGGTCGACCTCCCAGTAGAGCGAGGTCATGCCGTCCGTGTACGCCGTCTGCACCAGGGCGTCGGTGAAGTTGCCGCCCGGGGCGCGGAAGAACGGGATCTCCGCACCCGGCACCGCGGCCCGGATGGCCTCGTTGGTGCGGCGCAGGTCCTCCTGGATCTTGCCCGGCCGCTTCTTGCCGATGGTCAGGCTGTGGTCCCAGGTGTGGTTGCACAGCGTGTGACCGGCCGCGGCGATCTGCCGGACGATCTCCGGGTGCCGCTGCACCTGGCTGCCGACCAGGCAGAAGGTGGCCTTGACCTGGTATTTCGCCAGCAGCTCGAGAATCTTCGGGGTCTGCGCCGGGTCGGGGCCGTCGTCGAAGGTGAGGGCGACGGTGGCCGAGCCGGTCGTGCGCAGCGACTTGGCCGGGCCGGCGCCCTCGGGCACGAGGATCGCCGGTGCCGGGCTGGTGGCGGCCGCCGATGGCGTCGCGGGGGCGGAGGGCTTGGCCGCGGGCTTGCCCGGTGTGGTCGCGGTGGGCTCGGCGGCCGCGGTGGGTTCGCCCGGCTTCTGCTGCGGGGCCTTGTCCTTCTTCTTCGCCGGCGCCCTGGTCGAGGTGGCGACGGCGTGGTCGGCGGCGTTCACCGGGTTGACCTCGGGGTCGCCGCTCTGCTGGATCGGCACGATCAGCAGCAGGCCGACCGCCACCAGGGCGGCGAGCAGGGCCTGCTGCCGGCGTCGGCCGATGAGCAGCCAGGACTCGATCGGCAGGGTGCCGGGCGCGCGGTGGCTGCCGGTGACAGGCGGGCGGCCGCTGTCGGCGAGCGCCCAGCCGCGGACCGCCTCGGCCGCGTCGCGGACGACGGGCAGCGGCCGGACGGTGATGGCCAGCGGATCGGCCGCCTTCGCGTGCTTGCCGCGGGACGAGCCGCCGGCAGCGGTCACCCGCCGGGCCCGCGTGGCCTTGCGCCGGTCGTCCCGGTTGCGGCGGGGGGCCAGGTCGAGAGAGGTACGGCGACCGCCGGCCACCCGGGTCGTCGTCGGGGGACGCAGCACCGTGGCGTCGGCCAGTGACTCGGGCCGCCGGTGCCGTCCGTTGGCGGTCTCGCCCTCGAGGACCTGGACGTGCGGGAAGCCGCCGGTCGTCGCGGTCAGCGCGCCGTTACTGCGGGCGCGCGCCGCCGGCTGGGCCGCGTGCCGGGGCCCGTTCTCCGGCGCCGTACGAGGTGAGGGGAGCGACGGCATTCGTCATGCCTACCGGTTTACAAGATCAAAGACGATACCGCTTTCGTGATCAATGCGTGACCGGAAGTGATCGCTCCTGCTCACAGCTTTGCCCGCAGAGCGGATTGATGACGACACATCGGACGATAAGCATCACCCCGCCGCGTGCACGGCGTCCGTCGCCTTGCGCGCGGCGATCAGCACCGGATCCCACACCGGGGAGAACGGCGGCGCGTAACTGAGATCGAGGGCCGTCATCTCCTCCACGGTCATGCTGTTCCAGACCGCGATCGCCAGCGAGTCGATCCGCTTGGCCGCCTCCTCGCGGCCCACGATCTGAGCGCCGAGCAGCATGCCGGTCCGCTTCTCGGCGATCAGCTTCACCGTCATCGTGCTGGCTCCGGGGTAGTACCCGGCCCGGCTGGTCGACTCGACCGTCGCCGTGACGAACGCGAAGCCGGCCGCGTCGGCCTCCTTCTCGGTCAGCCCGGTCCGGGCCACTTCCAGCTCGCACACCTTGGTCACCCCGGTGCCGATCACGCCCGGGAACGTCGCGTAGCCGCCGCCGATGTTGATGCCCGCGACCCGGCCTTGCTTGTTGGCGTGGGTGCCCAGCGGCACGTGCACCGGCTGGCCGCTGACCCGGTGCACGGTCTGCACGCAGTCACCGGCCGCCCAGATCCCGTCGAGGTGCCCCTCGGGCCCGATGACCCGCATCCGCAGGTCGGTGCGCAGCCCGCCGGTCACCCCGACCGGGATGCCCGAACGCACGGCGAGCGCCGTGTTCGGGCGTACCCCCAGGCCCAGCACCACGATGTCGGCCGGCAGCGTCCCCTCCGGGGTGACCACCGCGGAGATCCGGCCGTCGGCGGTCTCCAGGCCCTGTACGTGGGTCCGGGTGCGCACGTCGATGCCCAGCCCGCGGATGGCCGCGCCGACCCGCTCGCCCATGTCCGGGTCGACCGTGGCCATCGGCTGCGGCGACTTCTCCAGCAGGGTGACGGCCAGGCCGCGCCGGACCATCGCCTCGGCCATCTCGACGCCCACGTAACCGCCGCCGATCACGACGGCGGTGCGCGGCTGCGGCTCGCGGTCGAGCCAGGCATGGATGGCCGTGCCGTCGTCCAGCGTCTGCACGCCGAAGACACCCTCGCCGTCGATCCGGGCCCAGTCCGGCGTCACCGGCACCGCGCCGGTCGCGTACACCAGGTGGTCGTAGCTCTCCCGCCGTTCGCCGCCGCTGTCCAGGTCGCGGGCCACGACCTCGCGGGCGGTCAGGTCGATGCCGACGACCTCGTGGCGGGTGTGCACGCGGATGCCGGCGTCGCGGAACTCCTGCGGCGTACGCGCGATCAGCGCGTCCCGGTCCTTGACCGCACCGCCGATCCAGTACGGGATCCCGCAGGCCGAGTACGACGTGAAGTGCCCCCGCTCGAACGCCACGATCTCCAGCTCGCCGGGCCCCAGCCGCTTGCGGGCCTGCGACGCCGCGGACATCCCGGCCGCGTCCCCGCCGACGACGACGAGCTTCACCGCTCGCCCCGGGTGGTGGCCGCGAGCCAGTCCACGACGTCCTCGATCGAGCCCCGCTGGGCCAGCAACGCCCGCTGCCGGGCCGCGCCGGTGCCGTGCGCGCGCAGCCGTCCCATCAGGACGGTGGTCATCTCCAGATCGCCGTGGCGTTCGAGCTCCGGGCGTACGTAGTCGAAGAGCTGGCGCATCAGTTTCCAGGCCGGCCGCGGCTCCCGGGTGGCCATGTCGATGTTGAGGCCTTCCAGCCCGTCGTGCGCGGCGCGCCAGTGCGCGGCCATCAGCAGCGGGTGCGGCACGTTCGGCGCCGGCCGGCCGTACTCGACCTCCCGCAACAGAGTCGCGACCAGTGCGCGGGCGAGCGCCGCCAGCAGCATCGCGTCGTCCGGGGTGGGGCAGACGTCGCCCATCCGGATCTCCACGGTCGGGTAGTTCGCCGACAGCCGGGCGTACCAGTAGAGCATCCCCTCGTCGAGCATCGCGCCGCTCGCGACCAGGTCCGAGATCATCGTCTCGTACTGCTCGTGGGACTCCAGGTACGGCGTCGGGCCGACCGTGGGCCAGCGCTCCCAGAGCATCGAGCGCCAGCTGGCGTACCCGGTGTCGCGGCCGTCGAAGAACGGCGAGTTCGCCGTCGCGGCCTGGAAGATCGGCAGCCAGGGCCGCAGGTGGTTGAGCACCTGCACGCCGGTCTCCGGGTCGGGGACGCTGACGTGCACGTGCATGCCGTTGAGGCCGCCGCCGGGGGAGAGGTCACCGAAGCGCTCGCGCATCCGGTGGTAGCGGGGCTTGTCGACGATCCGGGAGTGCTCCCCGGCCGCAGGGCTCGCGCCGACCGCCACCAGCCGGGCGCCGGCGCGCTCGGTCGCGGCGGCCAGCCCGGCCCGCAGCCGGGTCATCGACTCGAAGAGATCGCGCAGTTCCAGCTGGGGCGGACTGGCCGTCTCGATCTGGCTGCGCACGAACTCGTGCTGCACCGAGTCGCGGATGTCGTCGCCGAGGTGGTCGAACACCTCCTCGACGCGGTCGACCGCGCGGGGCTCGGTGGCGTCGACAAGCAGATACTCCTCCTCCACGCCGAGCGTGAGGAGTCCTTGTGCGTCCGCCTCGTCGGCCATCTCCTCGGAGATCGTTGTTGCCGTCGCCGCGCTCTCCGAAGTTGCCATGACCGCAAATTACCCGGCCGCGGTCTCCGGAAAACGAAGGTTGCGCCGCGCGCGTAGCGTTTCAGGCATGCTGCTGCTGGGGTTCTGGGTCTTCGCCGCCCTGCAGAGCCCCGCGCCCGGGTCGTCCACCCAGCTGGTGCTGGGTCTCGCGGCTGTCGCGGCCGCGCTGTTCGTGGTGCTGGCGGCCGCCGCCGTCATCTCGGTGCCGTCCCTGCGTCCCGCTTCGGCCGGCGTCGGCCTGGCCGTGCGGGCCCTGCGCCGGCGGTTGCCCCGCCTGTTGGATCCCGACGCGGCCGGGCGGCCGCGTCCGCGAGCCCCGTCGGCGTGCCCGGCGGTCGTGCTCCCCGCGCACTGACCCGCGCCCGGGCCGGCCGCCTCCGCGTCCTTATTTCCTTTCGGACCGCAGGGGTACGCCCATGTCCTTTTCCGCTGCGCTCGACGCCGTCGTCGGTGTCGCGCATTCCGCCCTCGAGGGTCTCGCCACCCTCCTGACCCCGGCCGTCGGCGGGCTCTCCGCCGCGCTGGCCATCGTCCTGTTCACCGTCGCCGTCCGGCTGCTGATCAGCCCGCTCACCTGGTTGCAGGCCCGATCCGCCCGGCGCGGCGCCACGCTGGCGCCTGAGCTGGCAGCGCTGCGGGAACGGCACCGCGACGATCCGGTGCGGCTGGCCACCGAGACGCTCGCTCTTCAACGCGCGAACGGCGCCGGCCCGTTCGCCGCGATGCTGCCCGCGCTGGCCCAGGCGCCGTTCTTCATGCTGATGTTCCACCTGGTGCAGCCCGGTGCCGGTACGCCCACCGGAGTGCTCGGCGGCCATTTGCTCGGCGTGCCGCTGACTGCGCACCTCGCGGCCGGCCTGCCGGTCTTCGCCGTGCTGCTGGCGCTGGCGACCGCGTTGGCGTGGTGGTCCTCGCGGCGTACCCGGCGCTTGCAGCCGGCCCCGGCCGATCCGGCTCAGCCCGGTGCGCTGCTGCTGCCGCGGATCCTGTCCTGGTTGCCGTACCTGACGGTGGTGATGGTGGCCTGGCTGCCGCTCGCCGGTGGCCTCTACCTGGTCACCTCGGCCGCCTGGACCGCGCTTGAGCAGGCACTATGGCGCCGTCCCGCACCGGCAGTCAATCGGTAGCCATGCATATTGACAAGCTTCCGTAACAGCATGGAAACTTCCAGAGAGCGCTCTCAGCAGGGCATCCCCATCCCCCCGAAAGGCCGTTGTCATGAGAAGCACCCCGAACAAGTGGCGCCGGCGGTTGCTCGCTGCCGCCGCTGTCGTGATCGCCGGCGGCGCCTCGGCCGTCTTCGTGGCGCAGGCCGACGCGGCCGTACCGCCCGCCCCCTCGGGCATGAGCCTGATCTTCAGTGACGACTTCACCGGCGCCGCGGGCACCGGGCTGAACCGCAGCAACTGGATCTACGACATCGGCACCGGCTACCCCGGCGGCGCGGCGAACTGGGGCACCGGCGAGGTCGAGCGGATGACCGACTCGACGCAGAACGTCTACCACGACGGCAACGGCAACCTGGCGATCAAGCCGATCCGGGATTCGGCCGGCAACTGGACCTCCGGCCGGGTGGAGACCCAGCGCACCGACTTCGCCGCGCCGGCCGGCGGCAAGCTGCGCATCGAGGGCCGGCTGCAGCAGCCGAACGTCACGGGTGCGGCGGCCGCCGGCTACTGGCCGGCGTTCTGGACCCTGGGTGACGCGGCCCGGCCGGTCGGCGCGACCAACTGGCCGAGCATCGGCGAGTGGGACATCATGGAGTCGATCAACGGCCGGCCCTCGGTCTTCTCGGCCCTGCACTGCGGGGTCAACCCGGGCGGTCCCTGCAACGAGACCACCGGCCTGGGCAGCGGCGAGAAGTCCTGCCCGACCTGCGGCACCGCCTTCCACACGTACGCCGTCGAGTACGACCGCAGCGTCTCCCCGGAGCAGCTGCGCTTCTACCTCGACGGTGCGCAGTACCACCAGGTCAGCGCGAACCAGATGGACGCCACGACGTGGAACAACGCCACTCACCGCGGCGTGTTCATCATCCTGAACGTGGCCATGGGCGGCGGCTTCCCGGCCGCGTTCGGTGGCGGACCCACCGGGGCGACCCGGTCAGGCGTGCCGATGCTGGTGGACTACGTGGCCGTGTACCGCTCGGGTTCGGGTGGCACCACGCCGCCGACCACGCCGCCCACGACGCCGCCGGCCGGTGGCGTACGCAACGCGTACGGGCAGATCGAGGCCGAGTCGTACAACGCCGCGTCGTCGGTGATCAAGGAGACGTCGTCCGAGGGTGGTCAGAACGTCGGCGCCATCAGCAACGGTGACTGGCTGCAGTTCGACAACGTCGACTTCGGCACCGGTGGGGTACGCGACTTCGTGGGCCGGGTCTCCTCCGGGGCGGCGGGTGGCGTCAGTGGCCTCGTCGAGGTCCGGGTCGACAGCCGCAGCAACGCGCCGATCGGCAGTTTCGCGCTCGCCAACACCGGCGGGTGGCAGTCCTGGCGGTCGGTGCCGGCCAACGTGGCCAACGTGTCCGGGCGGCACACGGTTTTCCTGACCTTCACCAGTGGGCAGCCGGCCGACTTCGTCAACGTGAACTGGATCCAGTTCCGCAGGTAGCGACTTCGTTCAATACGTACGCGTAAGGGCCGGGGGCGTGACCAGCGCCGCCGGCCCGCGCACCTTAAAGAACTTTAAGGTGCCGGGGGTCTGGACTAGTTCTGTTAACAGTCCTAATAATCAATGAACCTAACTGTTCGACGTGGAAGGCCCACCCCCATGCGCCGATCCCTGGTCCTCGCCGTGTCCGCCGCCCTCGCGGCCGCCGGCTCCGCTGTCTACATAGGATCTTCCGCGAGCGCGGCCACCGCCTGTGCCCCGGCGTGGAGCTCCTCGGCGATCTACGTCAAGGACAACTCCGTCTCGTACCAGTCGAAGAACTACACCGCGAAGTGGTGGACCACCAACGAGGTCCCCACGGCCAGCGGGCAGTGGGGCGTCTGGGCCGACAAGGGAGCCTGCGGTGGCGGGACGACGCCGACCACCCCGCCGGCCACGACCCCGCCGACCACCCCACCCACGACCCCGCCCACCACGCCGCCGACGACGCCGCCCACCACGGTGCCGCCGAGCAACGGCACGCTGCCGGCGCACTTCATCACCGGTTACTGGCAGAACTTCGACAACCCGGCCAACGAGCTCAAGCTCGCCGCCGTGCCGAGCACCTACGACCTGGTCGCGGTGGCCTTCGCGGACGCCACGAGCACCCCGGGCGCGGTCTCCTTCACCATCGACGCCGGGCTCTCCGCCTCGGTCGGCGGCTACACCAACGAGCAGTTCAAGGCCGACATCGCGACGCTGCACTCACGCGGCAAGAAGGTCATCATCTCGGTCGGCGGTGAGAAGGGCTCGGTCAGCGTCAACGACGCGGGCGCGGCGACCAACTTCGCCAACTCGGTCTTCTCGCTGATGCAGACGTACGGCTTCGACGGCGTCGACATCGACCTGGAGAACGGCCTCAACCCGACCTACATGGGCCAGGCGCTGCGCAGCCTGCGGGCCAAGGCCGGCGCCAAACTGATCATCACGATGGCGCCGCAGACCATCGACATGCAGAACCCGGCCGGGTCCTACTTCAAGCTCGCGCTCGACATCAAGGACATCCTCACGGTCGTCCACACCCAGTACTACAACTCCGGCGCCATGCTCGGCTGCGACCAGAACGCCGCGTACGGCCAGGGCACAGTCAACTTCCTGGTCGCGCTGGCCTGCATCCAGCTCGAGGCCGGGCTGCGTCCCGACCAGGTGGCGCTCGGCCTGCCGGCGACCACCAGCGCGGCCGGCGGCGGCTACGTCTCGCCGTCCGTGGTCAACCAGGCCCTCGACTGCCTGGCCCGCGGCACCAACTGCGGCTCGTTCCGCCCGCCGCGCACCTATCCCGGCATCCGCGGCGCGATGACCTGGTCGATCAACTGGGACGTCACCGCCGGCAACGGCTGGGCCAACACCATCAAGCCGCACCTTTCCACCCTGCCCTGATCACCAGATTCCCCCACTGGAGAGATCCCCCATGAAGCTGAAGAAGAAGTACGCCGTCGCGCTCGCGATGGTGCTGGCCGCGGCCGGAGCCGGCACCACGGTCGTGCTCGCGCCCGGCGCGTCGGCGGCCGTCGCCTGTGCCCCGGCGTGGAGCTCCTCGGCGGTCTACGTCAAGGACAACACCGTCTCGTACCAGTCGAAGAACTACACCGCCAAGTGGTGGACCCAGAACGAGGTCCCGACGGCCAGCGGGCAGTGGGGCGTCTGGGCCGACAAGGGCGCCTGCGGTGGCGTGGTCGACCCCACGACCCCGCCGACCACGCCCCCGACCGGGCCCACCACCCCGCCGGCGACCGGCACCAAGATGGCGTCCGCGCCCTACATCTACCCCGGCTGGGGCAACCCGCCGGCGCCGTCGACGGTCATGAACGCCACCGGTATCAAGGCCTTCACCATCGCCTTCGTGCTGGCCAACGGCTGCAACCCGGTCTGGGACGGCGAGGGTGGCCTGACCGGCGGCTCGCACGAGAGCACCATCAACGCGATCAAGGCGGCCGGCGGCAGCGTCGTCCCGTCGATCGGTGGCTGGAGCGGCAACAAGCTCGGCCCGAACTGCGGCACTCCGGAAGCGCTCGCCGGTGCGTACCAGAAGGTGATCGACACCTTCGGCCTCAAGGCGATCGACATCGACATCGAGAACAGCGACGAGTTCGAGAACACCGTGGTCCAGGACCGCATCCTCGGCGCGCTGAAGATCGTCAAGCAGAAGAACCCCTCGGTGAAGACGATCCTCACCTTCGGCACCTCGCCGACCGGTCCGAACTACTTCGGCACCCGGCTGGTGCAGCAGGCCAAGGCGCTGGGCGCGAACATCGACATCTTCACCCAGATGCCGTTCGACTTCGGCGGCGGCGCTGACATGTACGGCGCCACGGTCGGCGCCTCCGAGGGCCTGAAGAACCTGCTCAAGACCACCTTCGGCTGGAGCGACGCGCAGGCGTACTCGCACATGGGCATCTCCGGCATGAACGGCCTGTCCGACCAGCAGGAGCTGACCAGCACCGACACCTGGACCCGGATCCGCGACTACGCGAGGAACAACAACCTCGCCCGGTTCACCTTCTGGGCGGTCAACCGGGACCGCGGCTGCGCCGGTGGCGGCGTGGTCTCCAACTGCAGTGGCATCGCGCAGTCCGACTGGGCCTTCACCAAGATCAGCGCAGGCTTCTAGGCACCGTTTCTCCCCTGGCGCGCGGCCGTGGATCTCACCGATCCGCGGTCGCGCGTCGCCGTTTGCGCACCTTTTTGATCACCCAGCTGCCGATGGCCACCGCGAAGAAAGCCATGATCGCGTAGTCGAACCAACTGCTGTACTTCTCCACCTGTTGCCACCGGGAACCCAGGGCGTAGCCACCGCCGATGAACAGACAGTTCCACAGTCCGCTGCCGATGGTGGTGAGCAGGGTGAACATGCCCAGCTTCATGTGGTTGGCGCCGGCCGGGATGGACACCAGGCTGCGGACCACCGGAGCCATCCGGCCGAAGAAGACCGCACCCTTCTCGTGCCGCTCGAACCAGCGGTCGGCCAGGTTGAGGTCGTCGGCGTCGACCAGCGGGATGCGGTCCAGCCAGCGGCGCAGCCGCTCCTCGCCGAGCGCGTAGCCGAGCCAGTAGAGCGCCAGGGCCCCCAGCACCGAGCCCGCGGTGGCGGCGATGGCCACCAGCACCAGGTTGACCCGGCCCGAGCCGGCCAGATAGCCGGCCATGGACAGCACGATCTCGCTGGGGATGGGCGGGATCAGGTTCTCCAGAGCCACGAGCAGGCCCACGCCCAGCTCGCCGAGCGACTCGATGACCGATGCCACCCAGCCGGTCAGGCCACCCAGCTGACTGGGCTCGGTCTCCGCGGCCAGGTAGTACGGCACGCTCATCCGGCGCTCCTTCGTCTCGATCCCCATGCTTACCCGGCTTCCAAGGTACAAACCGCTTGCCGTATATACCTGTCATCGGTATATGCTGCCGACCATGACCGATACACCCATGCGCGAGCCGACCTTCCTGGTGCTCACCGCGCTGGCCTCGGGCCCCCAGCACGGTTACGCCGTGATCGAGGACGTGGCCCGGATGACCGATGGCCGGGTCCGGCTGCGGGCGGGCACTCTCTACGCCGCGCTCGACCGGCTGCGCACCGACGGCCTCATCGAGGTCGACCGGGAGGAGGTCGTGCAGTCCCGGCTGCGCCGCTACTACCGGCTCACGGGGGCCGGGGAGAAGCGGCTGGCCGCCGAGAGCAGCCGCCTGCGCCAGCAGGCCACTCTGGCCGAGGGCCGGCTGCGCGCCCGGCACGACCTGGGAGGGGCACCCGCGTGACCGCACCGCTCGAGATCCGGTACCGCCGCCTGCTGGCGATCTATCCGCCGGCGCACCGCCACGCCTACGAGGAGGAGATGGTGACAGTGCTGATGGAGGGCGCCGCACCCGGGCAGCGCAGACCCGCCCTGGGCGAGGCCGTCGACCTGCTCCGGGCCGGCCTCCTCGCGCGCCTCGGCCGCGGCGCGCAGGGCCTGCGCACCTCCGCCTGGCGCGATGCCGCCGCGGTGGCGGCCCTGCTCGGCGCGGTGCTGCTCACGGCGATCGCGGGGCGCCGGCTGATCGTCGGCCTGCTGTACGCCCGGGAGTCCGGCGACCCGATGCGCGCCTTCGGCCTGGACGGTGGCCTGCTGATCGACGTGGCCGCCCGTTCGCTGGCGTGGCTCGCGGTCGTGGTCGCCCTGCTGCTCGCCGCCCGGCGTACGGCGACGGCGCTCACGATCGTGGCGGTGCTGGTCGAGATCGCCGCCATCGCGGTGTGGCTGCCGAGCCAGGAGTTCCGCGCGGTCCGGATGTCCTGGGCCCTGGTCGCGGCCCTGCTGACGGTCGCTTTGCTGGTGCTGTCCCGCCAGGGTCGCCCGGCCACCGTGATCCTGGGCCGGCGTGGTGGCGCCCTCCTCGCCGCCGGTCTGGTCCTGGCCGCGGCAGGTGCGTTCTCGCTCCCGTGGTGGTCGATCCCGCCGCAGATCCTGGGGCTGGTCACCGTGCCCGACGCCCTGCTCCTCGCGGCCGGCGCGATGCTGCTGGCGGGTCTGCACCGGATCCCCGCTGGGATCCGGCGCCGCATCCTGGTGCTGCTCGCGCCCCTGCTCGCGGTGCCGGTGGCGCAGCGGCAGCTGGAGCAGGCGATCGACATCAGCCTGGCGCGGTCCGTGACGCCCGGCATCGTCGTGGTCGACGTCCTGCTGATGACCGGCGTCCCGCTGCTGGCCTTCGCCCTCGCGGCTGCCGCGTTGCACCTGCGGGAGAACATCACGGTGACGATCACCCGGACCCCGGAGCAGGCCGCATGACGTCCGAGGCGATCCTGGAGCGCCGTCACCGGCAGTTGCCGCGGCTCTTCCGGGGCGGGACCCCGGTGGTGCCGCTTGCCGCCGCCTGGGTGGTCGTCCGCCCGGATCGCCGGTTCGAGCAGAGTCCGCCGGGGTCGCCGTCCGTGTGAACGGGGCCGCCGCGTCGTGCCGGGATGGTCCCGGGTGGCGCGGCGGCGGTAGTGTCCCGGCGCGATGGAAACGTTGAGTACGCGCGGGCGGACGACCCGGGTCGCGGTGACGGTGGCCGGGCTGGTGCTGCTGCTCCTGGGCACCTTCTGGGGGCAGGACGACGACTTCCCGTTCGGGCCGTTCCGGATGTATTCCACGGCACCCGATCCGAACGCCGACGCGCCGGACACCCGGGTCGAGGGGGTCGACATCAGCGGGCGCACGGTGGTGCTGACCGAGGCCAACAGCGGGTTGCGCCGGGCCGAGATCGAGGGCCAGCAGCAGGCCTACATCGAGGACCCGGCCCGGCTGCGACAGGTCGCCACGGCATACGCGGAGAAAAGTCCCGGGGCCGCGCCGCTGCGCACCGTACGGATCGTCATCCGCTGGGAGGGCATCGAGGACTCGCGGCCCACCGGCACCAGCCGGGACGAGATCATCGCCTCCTGGAGCGCACCGTGAACCGGCTCACCCGCTGGCTGACCGAGCCGGTTCCGCTGGGCCGGGTCGCCGCGTTCCGTACGCTGATCTATCTCTTCGTCGCGGCCGACCTGGTGATCTTCACGCCCTGGGTCCGCCACCACGCCAGCACGCCCGGCGATCTGTACAAACCGTTGCTGGTCGGCCGGTTGCTGCACCTGCCCACCCCGACCCCGCTGCTGGTGCACGGCATCTTCTGGGTGCTGCTGGTGGTAGCGCTGGCCGCGGCCACCGGGCGAGCTCCCCGGCTGCTCGGCTGGACCGTCTTCGCGCTCTACTTCGAGTGGATGGTCATCGCGATGAGCTACGGCAAGGTCGACCACGACCGGGTCGGTCTGCTGGTCGCGCTGGCCGTGCTGCCGACGGTGGGGCGGGCCCGGCACGGCGATCCCCGGAGCACGGAGGCCGGCGGCTGGGCGTTGCGGGTCACCCAGATCGCCGTGGTGTGCACGTACTTCCTGGCGGCCTGGGCCAAGCTGCGCTTCGGTGGCATCGACTGGGTGACGAGCTCGGTGCTGGCCCGGGCGATCATCCGCCGCGGCACGGACCTGGCCGACCTGATCGCCGGTGTGCCGTACCTGCTGATCCTCGCGCAGTTCGGGATCGTGGCGTTCGAGCTGGCCAGCCCGGCGATCTTCTTCCTGCGGCCGCGCTGGCGCAACTACGCGGTGGCGTTCTTCTACTCGTTCCATCTGGTCACGTTCGCCACCATCACCATCTCGTTCGCCCCGCACCTCGCCGCGATCACCAGCTTCCTCGCGCTGGAGAAGGTCCGGCCCCTGACGTGGGCCCGACGTTTCCTGAAGCGGAGCCGGGGACAAGTAAGGGGACATGAGCGACCGGTGGTATGAGAAGGCCGTCATTTACTGCGCCGACATCGACACGTTCGCCGACTCCGACGGCGACGGGGTCGGCGACATCAAGGGCATGATCGGGCGGCTGGACTATCTGGCCCGCCTCGGCATCACCTGTCTGTGGCTGAACCCGGTCCACCCGACGCCGAACCGCGACGACGGCTACGACGTGGCCGACTTCTACAACGTCGACCCGCGCCTGGGTACCCTCGGCGATTTCACCGAGCTGGTGCACCAGGCCCGGGACCGGGGCATCCGGGTCATCATCGACCTGGTCGTGAACCACACCTCCGACCAGCACCCGTGGTTCCAGTCGGCGCGTTCGTCGCCGGACTCGCCGTACCGGGACTGGTACGTCTGGTCCGAGACCCAGCCCGAGGACCGGCACCAGGGCATGGTGTTCCCCGGTGAGCAGGCCGAGACGTGGACCTACGACCGCACCGCGAAGCTCTGGTACTACCACCGGTTCTACAAGTTCCAGCCCGACCTCAACATCAAGAACCCCGAGGTCCGCGAGGAGATCAAGAAGATCTGCGCGTTCTGGCTGCAACTGGGCGTCTCCGGGTTCCGGATGGACGCGGTGCCGTTCATCATCGAGGAGACCGAGCCGGGCAACCCGAACTCGCCCAAGGACATGGCGTTCCTCAGCGAGCTGCGCCAGCACGTGCAGTGGCGCCAGGGCGACGCCGTGCTGCTGGCCGAGGCCAACGTCGAGCCGGAGCAGCTCAAAGACTTCTTCGGCGACGGCGGCGGTTCGGCCAACCGGATCCACATGCTGTTCGACTTCATGCTCAACGGCCGGCTGATGCTCTCGCTGGCCCGGCGCAACCCGGAAGCGATCATCGACGCGCTGCGCGACACGCCGCAGCTGCCGGTCGGCGGTCAGTGGGCCACCTTCCTGCGCAACCACGACGAGGTCGACCTGTCCCGGCTCACCGCCGAGCAGCGCAACGAGGTGTTCGCCCAGTTCGGCCCGGACGAGGACATGCAGCTCTACGGCCGGGGCATCCGCCGCCGGCTGGCCCCGATGCTGGGCGGCGACCGCCGGCGCATCGAGCTGGCCTACGCGCTGCAGTTCAGCCTGCGGGGCACGCCGGTGCTGCGGTACGGCGAGGAACTGGGCATGGGCGACGACCTCACCCAGGACGGGCGGAACGCGATCCGTACCCCGATGCAGTGGAACATGGCCGCCAACGGCGGCTTCTCCACCGCCCGGACCGGCCGGCTCGTGCGCCCGGTGATCACCGGCGGCGAGTACGGCTACGAGAAGGTCAACGCCACCCTGCAGCGGCACGACCCGAAGTCGCTGCTGTCGTGGTTCGAGCGGATGATCCGGACCCTCAAGGAGGCACCGGAGGTCGGCAGCGGGAGCTGCACCCACGTGGACGTGCCCGCCCCGGCGGGACTGCTCGTGCACCGCGCGGACGACTCCACCGGCACCATGCTCTTCCTGCACAACCTGGCCGAGGAGGACGGCGTGGTGGACCTCAGCAGCCTGTACCCGGAGGCCGACTTCCCCAACGACGTGCTCGCCGACCAGGAGTATCCGGAGCCGGGCAAGTTCGACCAGCTCAAGGTCGCGGGCTACGGCTACCGCTGGATCCGGCTGTGCCGGAAGCCGTGACCGTAAATTTGCAGCCTTGATGCAGAAAGATGACCCCACCAGGTAACCCGCGGGTAACAGCTGGGTTAGAGTCGGCCGACTGCGTAACAGATCAAGCGGGAGGCCAGCAATGACCCAGCCGAGTCGGGTAGCGATCGTGACCGGGGCCGCACGTGGCATCGGTGAGGCGACCGCGCGCAAGCTCGCCGCCGACGGCCTGTCCGTGGCGGTCGTCGACCTCGACGAGGGTGCCTGCGCGAACACGGTGACCGCGATCCACGACGCCGGCGGCACCGCCCTCGCCGTCGGCGCCGACGTCTCGGACGCCGTTCAGGTCGCCGCCGCCGTCGAGCGGGTCACCGCCGAGCTCGGCGCGCCCACCGTGCTGGTCAACAACGCCGGCGTGCTGCGCGACAACCTGTTGTTCAAGATGAGCGACGACGACTGGGAGACCGTGATGGCGGTCCACCTGCGCGGCGCGTTCCTCTTCAGCCGGGCCGTGCAGAAGCACATGGTCGACGCCCAGTGGGGTCGCATCGTCTGCCTGTCCAGCACGTCGGCGCTGGGCAACCGGGGTCAGGCCAACTACGCCGCGGCCAAGGCCGGCCTCCAGGGCTTCACCAAGACGCTGGCCATCGAGCTGGGTCGCTTCGGTGTCACGGCCAACGCGGTCGCGCCCGGCTTCATCGTGACCGACATGACCGCGGCCACCGCGGCCCGGGTCGGCGTCGACTTCGCGGACTTTCAGAAGGCGGCGATCGGTCAGATCCCGGTCGGCCGGGCGGGCCGTCCCGAAGACGTGGCGAACACCGTATCCTTCCTGGTCAGTGAAGGAGCGGGATTCGTCTCCGGCCAGGTGATCTACGTGGCCGGCGGTCCTCGCGACTAGCCGTCATGGCTTGATCCGGCGAGCTACACATGATGGAGCGGGCCGGACGGGTCGAAGGGTGGAGAAGCCGACAGTGAACCGACGGATGAGCTCTCGTAGTGTGTCGCTGACCAGCACGTTCCTGTTGCTGGCGGCAGGCGGGGTGGCTGCCTGCGACAACGGCAACGACTACCAGGACGAGGGTTTCTACTGCGCCGACGAGAACGGCGTCATCGTCGACGAGGACTACTGCGACGATGACGACAACAACGGCGGCGGCGGAGGCGGCTTCTTCATCTGGCACTCGTCGGGCTACCGCTCGGGCTACCCGGTCGGTTCGCGGCTGCCCTCGGGCGGCAGCAAGTTCGCCTACAACGACAAGACCGCACGCTCCCGGTTCGGGCTGCCGTCGTCCGGCCGGATCAGCAACGGCACGGTCAAGACCAGCGTTGTCGGCAAGGGTGGCAGCGGCACGTCCGGCAAGTCCGGCAAGTCGGGCGGCTGAGCGTTGAAGCGGGTTCCCTACGGCCCGGTCCGCGACGGCTGGCGACTCACCAACTACAGCCTCGGCCTGACCTACAACGACACCGAGCTGCCGGACGGCACGATGATGTCGTACTGGCAGGAGGGGCCGTACTACGACTTCAGTCAAGCCGAGATCGAGGAGCTGGAAGCGGCGACGACCGCGCTCAACAGCATGTGCCTCGAGGCCGGCGACTGGATGGTCCAGCAGTGCCCCCGGCACACCGCGCAGGGCCGCCGCGACGGCTACTTCGCCTCGGTCTGCGGCCCGGAGACCTGCTTCCTGGCCAGGATCGGCATCCCGGAGTACACCCACGAGCAGATCATCCGCACGTGGTTCGACGGCGACGCCGAGACCTGGACGCACCAGGACAAGGACCCGGACGGCCGGATCCCGATGCAGACCCCGGACTACTCGCCGTCCGTCTACGGCCGCTTCGACCTCTGGTACAACGGCGCCGGCAGCGTCCCGCGCCTGCTCGAATACAACGCGCAGACGCCGACGTCGCTGGTCGAGGCCGCGGTCATCCAATGGCACTGGGTCGACCAGACCGGTGTGACCCAGCACCCCTGGCGGCAGTGGAACTCCATCCACGACCGGCTGGTCGGCTGGGAGGCGGCCGACGGTGAGCCCGCCAATCCCGGCGCCTGGCGGCGCAACATCGGCAAGCTGCGCGAGGCGCGCCCGTGGCTGCCGGAAAAGCCCAAGATCTACTTCGCGTACGAGACCAGCGAGACGTCCGGTGAGGACCGGATGAACGTGGCCTACCTGATGGCGACCGCCGAGGAGGCCGGCTATCCGGTCGAGCTGATCGCGATGAGCCAGATCGGCTGGGACGTGGCCGGCGACCGGGTGCTCTTCGTGCCCGCCCCGGGCCAGGAGCACAAGGCGCAGCCGATCGACGTGATCTTCATGCTGTACCCGTGGGAGTGGTTCTGGAACGAGGAGGGCGGCAAGGCCTTCTTCCGCAACATGGCCGACCCCGCCAAGCGCGGCACGGTGTGGATCGAGCCCCCGTACAAGGCGGCGCTGCTGGGCAACAAGGCGCTGCTGCCGGTGCTGTGGAAGCTCTTCGGCGACGACCCGGAACGCGGTAAGTACCTGCTCCCGGCCTACTTCGCGGAGTCGTCGAAGGCGGCCACCCTGACCTCGTACGCGAAAAAGCCGGTCTGGGGTCGCGAGGGCGGCTCGGTCAAACTGGTCCGCGAAGGCGTCACCCTGGTCGACAACCCCACCGAGTACGGCAGCGACGGCCGTTTTGTGGTGCAGGAGCTGCTGGAACTGCCGTCGTTCGACGGCCTCGAAGGCACCGTGCACCCGGTGATCGGCGCCTGGCTGATCGACGGCGAGCCGGCCGGCATGGGCATCCGT
The DNA here is from genome assembly GCF_040649415.1 of Actinoplanes sp. NPDC048967. Classification (NCBI taxonomy): domain Bacteria; kingdom Bacillati; phylum Actinomycetota; class Actinomycetes; order Micromonosporales; family Micromonosporaceae; genus Actinoplanes; species Actinoplanes sp. NPDC048967. The sequence goes on along the minus strand of NZ_JBEZFL010000004.1, from coordinate 784,475 downwards.
GAGGGCCTGGGCACCGACGGCCTGGTCACCCGGGACAACTGCAACTTCCTGCCGCACACCGTCGGCGCCGATTCCTGAGGACCGGCCCGGTCAGCGATCTCCGGGCCGGTTGCGCCACAGCCACCAGAGGCCGATCAGCGGCAGCACCAGCGGCACGTAGCCGTACCCGCTGCCGAAGCGCGACCAGACGGTGGCGTCCGGGAACGCCTCCTGGTCGAGCACGCTGAGGGTGCCCACCACCAGGACGCCCACCAGCTCGATCGAGCAGCTGGTCAGGGCGATCAGGCGGCCCCGGGTGCCACCGACGGCGAGGCCGATGGTGGCCGCGAGGTAGACCAGCGCGGCGAACGCCGACAGCAGGAACGCCAGCGGCGCCTCGGAGAACTTGGTGGCGATCTGCACGCCGGCCCGGGCGCCCGCGGAGACCGCGAAGATGCCGTACACCAGCAGCAGCACCCGGCCGGCGCCGGTGCCCAGGGCCGCGTCCCGCGGCCTGGTGTGGGTCGGGGTCGGCTCAGCCACCGGTGGCCTCCGCGATCTGCTGCAACCGCAGCACGAGAACCGGCAGCACCAGGCAGGCGACGCCGAGGATGAGGGTGCCCCAGCGGGTCGGCTCGAGCCGGGCCAGATAGAAGCCGACCGGGGCGAACGCGACGGTGGTGATCAGGTAGCCGATGAAGGTGGTGGTCTCGCTCGGCCGGTCGCCGGTGATGAGCCCGACGACGGCCACCACGACGAGCACCGCGACCAGAGCGCTGAGACCGAGCATGGCCCACAGGTCGGTGTTGCCGGGGGCGCGGTTGAGCGCCGAGCGGATCAGATACCAGATCCCCAGCAGGAGGGCCACGACGATGGTCGCGGTCGACAGCGGGCCGTTCATCACCGGCACAGCGTACTGATCAGCGGCAGCGTGTTAGCTTTCGGCCGGGTGTGATCTCCAGCGGGAAGGCGGCACGAGGATGCGGTTCGGACTTTTCGGTACGGGACCGTGGGCCCACCAGGCGCACGCCCCGGCGCTGGCGGCGCACCCGGACGTCGAGTTCGTGGGGGTCTGGGGCCGGGACCCGGCCAAGGCGGCCGCGCTGGCCGGGGAGCACGGCGCGCAGCCGTACGCGGAGATCGACGCGCTGATCGCCGACGTGGACGCGATCGCCGTCGCGCTGCCCCCGGACGTGCAGGCCGACATCGCCCTGCGCGCGGCCAGGGCGGGCAAGCACCTGCTGCTGGACAAGCCGATCGCCTTCACCACCGAGGCCGCCGCCGAGATCGTCACGGCCGCCGCCGAGCAGCAGGTGGCCGGGGTCGTCTTCTTCACCCGGCGCTTCATGCCGCAGATCCAGCAGTTCATCGACCAGGTCCGGGAGGCCGGCGGCTGGCTGGAGGCGCGGATCGACCACCTCGGCTCGATCTTCCAGCCCGGCAACCCGTTCGGGGCGTCGGTCTGGCGCAAGCAGAGCGGCGGCCTGTGGGACGTCGGACCGCACGCGGTCGCCCTGATCCTGCCCGTGCTGGGCCCGGTCGCGCAGGTCACCGCGCTGGCCGGCGACCGCGACATGACGCACGTGCTGCTGCGGCACACCGGCGGCGCGATCAGCACGCTGACGCTGTCCGTCGACGCCCCGGCCGCCCTGGAACGCGAGGACGCGGCATTCTTCGGCGAGTCGGGGGTCGCCGACGTGCCGACGGTGCCGTGGCTGCCGGTGGAGGCCTTCGGCCGGGCGGTGGACGCCCTGATCGGCGCGGCGAAGGGTGGCCCCGCGTCGGCGCTGGATCTGACCTTCGGTGCGGAGGTGGTGGCCGTGCTGGCCGCGGCCGGTGAATCGATCTCCACCGGCCGCACCATCAGCCTGGAGCCGGGCGAGCCGGGCTAGCGGCAGCGCCAGAGCAGCGGGTGGTTCTCGGTGTTCGGCCCGGCCGAGTAGCCGGCCACGACCAGGCCGTCGTCGCTGATGCTCTCGACGATGTACTGCTGCTCGCCCTTGAGCTTCGGGTCCGCCGGGAGCTTCGTGTTGCGTTTGCCGACGGTGATCACCGGCCGGTCGGCCTCGCCCACCACCCAGCCGTTGGCCGCCACCCGCGCCGGCATCCCCGCGCCGGACACCAGCCGCTCGTAGGTATTGCTCGCGATGCGGTAGCGGAAGAAGGCGAACGATCGCGTGTCGGCGGTGTCGATCACGGCCCGGCCCACCACCCAGCCGTCGCGGATCGCGGCCGGCCAGAACATGGTCGCCTTGCGGCCGTCGACCTCGGGCAACGGCATACGGCGGGCGGTGCCGTCGGCCAGCCACAGGTAACCCGTGCCTTCCTTGCCCTTCGGCGTGATGGTGCCGAGCACGTTGCCGGCCTCGTCGATGTCGCCGGCCTCGCCGGACTCCGCGCCGGCCGGCAACGGCAGCCGCTGCGGCTTCGCGGTCACGGACGCCCAGCGCGCCGGGACGCCCTCGTACAGCGGACCGAGCGAGCCGACCACGACCCCGGCGTCGTTGATCGCCGACGCCGCGCCCTCGCCACCGGCCAGCGGCTTGACCTTGCCGTCGCGGTACGCGTACGGCCGGATCTCCGGGTCGAACCCGGAACCGACCGCCTGGCCGCGCGAGTTGATGTCGACGAAGCTGTCGTCGGAACCGCCGACCCGGATCTGGCTGACGATCTTGCCGTCCCGCCACACCACGAGGGGGCGACCCTGCCCGCCGCCCGGTGGGTACAGCCGGCCGACGTGCCAGCGCCCGCTCGCGTCACCCCCGGTGACCAGTGCTTTCTCGATGCCGGCGGTGGGCAGCCGGCTGACCGTGCAGTCCTTGGGTCCGGCCGGCGGGGCGGCCACCGCGATCGACGGGGACGGGGTGACAGCCGGGCGCGGCGGTGGTGGCGTGGGCCGGCCCAGGGCGGAGAAGGCCAGTGTGCCCCCGGCCGCGGTGGTCGCGGTGACGGCCACGACCGCCATTCCGCTGGTCCACCACCGGGTGCGGCGGCGGCGCCGGCCCTCGGCCATCGCGCCGGCCACGTCGATGCGGGACGGGCCGGCCGGATCGCCGGCGAGCGGGCTCAGCAGGGCCACCGCGTCGCGGTCGGCGCTGTCCGGATGCTGGTTCATCGTGTGCCCCCGAGGGAATGGATGCGGTCGCCGAGGATCCGGCGCAGGGCCGTGAGTCCATGGGCTGTCTGACTTTTCACGGTGCCCTCGCTGCAGCTCAGCACCCGGGCGACATCGGCAATTGACTGATCGCAGAGAAAGCGCAGCACCAGCACGGCCTGTTGCCGCGGCGGCACCTGGGACAGCGCGGCCCGCAGCACGGCGCGTTCCTCGACGCCGTGGCCGTGGTGCGCCGGCGCGGGCCGGTCGGGTGGGACGCCGAGGCGTACCTTCCACCAGCCCCGGCGTTTCTCGTCGAGGAAAATGCGGACCAGCATCGTGTGCACGTACGCGTCGATGTTGTCCACACCGCTGATCCGCGACCACCGCACATACAGCTTGGTGATGGTCTCCTGCACCAGATCGTCGGCATGGTGCTCGTCCCCGCAGAGCAGGTACGCGGTACGCCGCAGACCTGTCGTCCGCCCGTGCACGTACGCCAGGTACTCCGCGTCCGATCCGTTGGTCATCCCTGCTCCCGCCGTCGTCCCTGTAGTAAACGGTGACGTCGGACGATCGGTTGTATGCCGATGCGGCCGCTCTGTGGTGCGATGACCCATCCGCGTAGCCGTCCGTGCCGAATGGCAGTTGATACGGCATGAGCGATGGAGAGGCTGACTTCATGACTGAGCGCGGCGCCGCCCGCCGGCCTGACCATCTGTCGGCCGTGCCCGATGCTCCGGCCGGCCCCACCTCCGACGTCGGCGACCTGGTACGCGCGGTGGCCCGCGGCGACGAGCCGGCGTTCGCCCGCCTCTACGATCTGGTCTCGCCCCGGGTCTACGGCCTGATCAGGCGCGTGTTGCGCGATCCGGCCCAGGCCGAGGAGGTCGCGCAGGAGGTGCTGGTCGAGGTGTGGCGTACGGCGGCCCGCTTCGACGCCGCCCGCGGTACGGCGACGTCCTGGATCTTCACCATCGCGCATCGCCGCGCGGTGGACCGGGTGCGCTCCGAGCAGGCCTCGTCCGACCGCACCATGAAGGTCGGTATCGCCGCGGTGGAGACCCCGTACGACGAGGTCGTCGACGAGGTGGCCGGGCGACTGGAACGCCAGCAGGTACGGCACTGCCTGGACGATCTCACCGAGCTCCAGCGGCAGGCGGTGACGCTCGCGTACTACCAGGGCCACTCCTACCGAGAGGTGGCCGAACTTCTGCAGACCCCGTTGCCCACGATCAAGACCCGGATGCGTGACGGCCTGATCCGCCTGCGCGACTGCCTGGGTGTGGAGGTGACCGCGTGACCACGACGGACATTCACGCCCTGGTCGGCGCCTATGCGCTGGACGCGGTGGACGACCTGGAGCGGGCCGCCTTCGAGCGGCACATCGTGGCCTGCGAAGGCTGCCGCAGTGAAGTCGACGAGCTGCGCGAGACCGCGTCGCGGCTGGCCGACAGCACCTGGTCGGTCCCGCCGCCGAAGCTGCGCACGGACGTGCTCGCCGCGATCGGCCGGACCCGGCAGCTGTCGCCGGGCGAGTCGGCCCGGCCCGAGCCGGATGCGCGGGCGGCGGTGTCGCGCTGGCGCCGGTACACAGCGGGCGCGGCCGCGGCGTGCATCCTGGCCACCGGGGCGGGTGCGGCCACGTGGGCGGTGCAGGAGCAGCGGGTACGCGCCAAGAACACCGCAGTCGCCGCCGCGGAGCTGCGGGAGGCCCGTACCCAGGCCATCCTGGCCGCCCCCGACCTGGTGGTCCGCACCGCGCCGATGATCGGCGGGGGCCGGGTCACCGTGGCCTCGTCCGCTCAACAGGCGGCCAGCGTCGTCTCGATGCGGGCTGATCGGGCACCGTCGGCGGACCGGGCTTTCCAGCTCTGGACGATCCGCGACGTGTCCGCTCCGGCGCCGGTCAAGGCCGGGCTGCTGTCGCCCGGGGAAGCCTCGGCGGCCCAGATCGTCGAAGGCGTGCCCGGGAACGAGGCCTTCGCTGTCTCGGAGGAGCCGGCCGGCGGCTCGCCGCAGCCCACCCAAGTGGTGGCCCAAGTTCTCCTGACGTAGACCCATCCGGTCCCCATACCGCTCCGAATCGTCTGTAGAGGAAAGAAAACGACGAAACGGAGATACTGATGGTCACCGACATCCGGCGCGCGGCGGTCCAGGGGGTACGCGACAACAGCGGCCCCGTGACCTTCGCCTTCGGGTTGGTGCTGGTGGCCATCGGTATCGCCGGTTTTCTCGCCGTCGGCCGGGGTGAACTGCTCGGGCTGTTCGAGGTCACGATGCCGTTCGGTGTCCTGCACCTCGGGCTGGGCACCGCCCTGGTGTCCGCCGCGATTCTCGGCTCGCGTCCGGCGCGGGTCACCGCCACCTGGGCCGGTCTCACGTTGCTCGCCCTGGGTCTCGCCGGCCTGGCCGGTGTCACCCGGGTCGCGCCGAACGGTGCCGATATCGCCCTCTGTCTCGTTCTCGGTATAGCGCTGACGGCTGTCGGCCGCCGCTGATCATCAAGCACCGCCCCGTAAAAAGGCGCCCCTGTGCGCATCTGTTCGAGCAGTTCGTCACGAATATTCCGTGACATCCAATTCCGAAGGGGATCCCATCATGCGCGCCACCAAGATCACTGCCATCGCCGCCGCCCTCGTCTTCTCCGCCTCCCTGGCCGCCTGCGGCGGGGACGACGCGAGCGGCGAGAACACCGCGGCGGCGCCGGCCGCCACCACGGCGTCGGCCGCTCCCTCCATGGCCGGCACGGACTCCATGGCGACCTTCGGGGCCGGCTGTGCCGCCGTGCCGACCGAGGCGTCCGACCCGGGCAGCTTCGACGCCATGGCCAAGGTGCCGGTCGCGACCGCCGCCTCCGGTAACCCGCTGCTGTCCACACTGGTCACCGCGGTCAAGCAGGCCGGGCTGGTCGACACGCTGAACACCGCGCCCGCGCTGACCGTCTTCGCGCCGACCAACGACGCGTTCGCCAAGATCCCGGCGGCCGACCTCAAGGCCGTGCTGGCCGACAAGAAGACGCTGACCAGCATCCTCACCTACCACGTGGTCGAGGGGAAGCTCACCCCGGAGCAGCTGGCCGGCACCCACAAGACCATCCAGGGTGACGAGGTCACGGTCGAGGGCAGCGGCAGCGACTTCAAGGTCAACGAGGCGTCGGTCGTCTGCGGCAACGTGCAGACCGCCAACGCCACCGTCTACATCATCGACTCCGTCCTCATGCCGAAGGGCTGATCTTTCTTCGGGAGTGCGCCGGCCGTGGTGGTGACCACGGCCGGCGCCCGGCAGGGAAGGAGATCGTCGTGCGCCGTATCGCCTGGCCCGCCCTCATCGGTGTGCTCTCGGCCGCATTCGGAGTCGCTCTCGCGGAAGTGCTCGCGGCCGCGACCCGGCCTCAGGCCGGACCGCTGGTCGCCGTCGGGGGCGCGGTGATCGACGCGGCGCCGACGCCGCTCAAGGAGTTCGCGGTACGCACGCTGGGCACGAACGACAAGCCCGTCCTGCTCGCCACGATCGCCCTGGCCCTGATCCTGTTCACAGCCCTGGTCGGAGTGCTCAGTGTCCGCCGCCGCTGGGTTGCCGTGGCCGGTGCCGCACTGTTCGGCCTGGCCGGCGCGGTCGCCGCGGCACTACGACCCGCTGCGATCGCCTACGACGTGGTGCCGTCCATTGTGGGCGCCGCGATCGCCGGGGCCACGCTGCTGTTCCTGCTCCACCGCTCCTACCGGACCGCTCCGGCGGAGCCCGGCCCGGCCGGTTTCGATCGCCGCGCGTTTCTGCGGACCGCCGCGGTGATCGCCGGTGGCGCCGTTGTCGCGGGGGCCACTTCCGAAGTCGTCAAGCGGGTCCGCGGCGGAGCCGTCACCCGATCCCGCGAGGCCATCGAGCTGCCGGTGGCCGCGAGCCCCGCGAAGCCGCTGCCCGCCGGCACCGCCCCGGGCTTCGTGACCGCCAACGCGGACTTCTACCGGGTCGACACCGCCCTGACCGTGCCCTCCATCGACGTCGAGACGTGGCGCCTGCGCATCCACGGGATGGTCGGGCGGGAGGTCGAGCTGTCCTTCGACGACCTGCTGAAGCGGCCGCTGATCGAGCGGGACGTCACCCTGAACTGCGTGTCCAACGAGGTGGGTGGGCCGTACATCGGCACTGCCCGCTGGCTCGGTGTCCCGCTCGCCCCGCTGCTGCGGGAGCTCGGGGTCAAGCCGGGCGCCGACCAGGTGGTGGCCCGCTCGGTCGAGGGCATGACCATCGGCACGCCGGTCGAGACGGTCTTCGACGGCCGCGACACGATGCTCTGCGTCGGGATGAACGGCGAGCCCCTGCCCCTGGCGCACGGCTTCCCGGTCCGCATGCTGACCCCCGGCCTGTACGGCTACGCCGGGGCCTGCAAGTGGATGACTGAGCTCGAACTGACCACCTTCGCCGACTTCGACGCCTACTGGGTGCGCCGGAAGTGGGGTGCCCGCGGCCCGGTCAAGACGGCGTCGCGGATCGACAAGCCGGCGCCGTTCGCCAAGCTGGCGGCGGGCAAGCTGACCGTGGCCGGCGTCGCCTGGGCGCAGGGCCGCGGCATCAGAACGGTCGAGGTACGCGTCGACGACCGCCCGTGGGCCAAGGCCGAGCTGCTGCCGGTCCCGTCCACGGACACCTGGGTCCAGTGGCGCTACGAGTGGCCCGCCACCGCCGGTCTGCACACTCTTTCCGTCCGGGCCGTGGACGGCACCGGCGCTGTGCAGACCGAGCAGCGGGCGACACCGTTCCCGGACGGCGCGACCGGCTGGCACACGGTCACCGCAACGGTGGAGTGACCGTCAGGGAACCGTACGCTCGATGGCCGCCGCACCGTCGCGCTCCAGCTCCTGGCGGGCGCGCTCGATGTTCTCCGGCGTCGGGTCCCGGCCCTCGGCCTGCGCCAGGTCGACCGGCTCCCATTCCTGCTCCGCTCCGGTCCGCACCGCCGGCTCCTCGCCGGGCTGCAGAAACTCCGGGTTGTCGGAGTCGGGGCCGCCACCGGTGACGAAGGCGCTCACGGCGACGTCGTCCTCCACGGCGTCCGCGACCTCCTGCGTCTCCTCCAGCGGCGGGCGGTTCTCGTCGGTCATGGCCCCTCCAAGGTGGATGCCTCGATACCTCGATCTTCTTCTTACCCCGCCTTACCCGCCTTGCCCAGCACGCAGTCCACGGGCGCATAAATCGGACGATCGAGCCCTTCGACCTCCAAGCGAGCGTGATTCGGACAACGGTCGCGCGCATCGGATGGACGGTGTGTAGTGAGCCGAATACATTTCTGCGTTGGCACGTGTATGAGTGTTCCGGCGGGGACCGCTCAGTGCGTGGGCCGCCGGCGGCGACTCGCGGCACGTGGCGCGAGGGGAACGTGACAGATGATCGATCGCTGGGATGTTCAGAGGTGAGCAGCCTGCCGGATGCGGAGCGGGACGCGAGCGAGGTCGTCCAGTTGCTGGCGGGGCTGGCCGCTCTGCTGCGCGGCCGGGATCGCGCGCTCGACGAGGACACCCGCGTGATGCTGAACATGGCGCTGGAGGGCAGGCTCTCCGCGGGGCGCGTGCTGGAGTATCTCCACGCTCTGCAGGGCTCCGGTGACGGGGTGGCCGCCGCGGTGCCACCGCGGCTCGGCCCCTGGCGGGACTGGGTGCCGCCGAGGGGAAATCTGCTCGGCGAGAAGGCCGGCGCACCTCGGATAGAGGAGCTGCCCCGCCATCGTCGCCGCCACGACCCCGGCGAATAGCGGCGACCCGCGACCGGCGTCACTTCGAGGCGGAAAGCCGGGCGGCCGACCGTCCCAGGTCCGAGTCGGATCATGTCGTACGCGGCCGGCCGCCCGGCCTCAGCAGGCTTGAATCGCGCTCAGCCGCCGGCCCGGCCCGGGCCCGCCGGCCCTCGACGCGCGGGCCGTCCGCTGACCGATCCCGCACATTCTGGCCATATGAACTACTCTGGCGTTCCGCGCCTACCTGGCGTAACTTGCAGACCAGCGGACTGTTGTTGGACGCGGTATCCGGTCGGCGCCTGGGTGAGGCGCCGAGCTGCGCAGCTGGTCAGCGCAGAGACCCCCGCGCGGAGGTGGCGTCGTCCGCACGACGCCCAGGAAGAGGGCAGCTGTGTATCTGCCGATCACCACTCGTCAGTTGGCCGATGGCACCGTCGAGATCGCGCCGAGCGGCGAGATCGATCTCGACAACGCGCACGTGATGCGTGACGCGGTCAACGATGTGCTCACCACCTCCACACCCGCGAAGATCGATCTCGACCTTCAACGGGTGATGTTGATCGACAGTATCGGCATCGGCATTCTCGTGGCCTGCTTCCACGCGGCCGCCGCCAGCGGCGTCAAGCTCGTGGTGAGCCACCCGAGTCCGACGGTCTACCGCCAGCTCTGGATCTCCGGCCTGGTCGGCCTGCTGGGCTGCGCCGAGCCGCCCTCTCCGCGCACCTCGGTGGGCCTTCGGCCCAGCTGACCCGCGTCACCCGATCGAGGGAATTCGCGCGCCGGTCTGTCCGCCTCATCGTTGCCGGTATCCTCGCTGCCGGTCTCATCCGCCACGGGTGAGATCCGTCGAGGCCGCCAGGTCGGTGGCCACCTCGAGCAGGTGGGTCAGCACCGGCCGGTCGGCCCGCGGATGCCAGGCGACGACGGTTTCGGCCCGGTCCCCGGCCAGCGGCACGAAGACCACTCCACTGTCCCGCAACGTGCGGGCCGAGCGGGCCAGCCGGGTCACTCCGACGCCGGCCGCGACCAGTCCCAGCAGGCTCGGCACGGTGGCCGACCGCTGCACCACCCGGGGCGTGAAGCCGGCGACTGCGAAGTCCCGGTCGTACTTGGCGTGCCACGGCGGCCACGACTCGCGCGGTGTCAGCACCCACGGATCGCCGGCCAGCTCACCCAGCTCCACCTCGTCACGGCCGGCGAGGTGGTGCCCGGCCGGCAGTACGGCGCAGACCGGCTCGACGATCAGAGTGCGGGTGACCAGGTCGTCCACCAGCGGCGGCCGGGTGAAGGCGGCGTCGAACCGGCCGTCGCGCAGGCCGGCGACCAGCTCGGCGATGCCGGTGTCGGCGGTGACCAGCTCGACGTCCGGATACTGCGCCCGGAACGCCCGTACGACCGGCGGCAGCATGTAGTTCGCCACCGAGGACAGGAACGCCACACTCAGCCGGCCGATCTCACCCCGGGCCGCCCGGCCGACCGTCGCCACCGCCTCCTCCGCCCGCGCCAGCACGGCACAGGCCTCGGGCAGGAACAGCCGGCCGACCTCGGTGAGCCGGGTGCCGCGGCTGTCCCGATCGAACAGTCGCGCCCCGAGAATGCGTTCGAGCACGGTGATCTGGGCCGACAGCGACTGCTGGGCGATGTGCAGGTCGGCCGCCGCGCGGGTGAAGCTCAACCGCTCGGCCACCGCGACGAAGTAGCCCAGCTGCCGCAGCTCGGGAGTGGTCACAGTCTCCGACTGTAGTGACGTCAGGAAGTCGATGTTGGCCGCGCCGGACCCGGCACCGGCAGGCTGGCAACCATGGTCGAAACAGACAAGGTATGGCTGATCACCGGCTGCTCCGCGGGCTTCGGCCGGGAACTGGTGCGGGCGGCCCACGCGGCCGGCGACCGGGTGCTCGCGACCGCCCGCCGCCCGGAACAACTTACGGATCTGGTCGCCGCCGGCGGGGGCCGGATCGCCGCCACCGCCCTGGACGTGACTGATCCGGCATCGGTCGCGGCAGCCGTCCGCACCGCCCTGGACACGTTCGGGCGCATCGATGTGGTGGTCAACAACGCCGGGCACGGCTCGGTCGGCGCGGTGGAAGAACTCGAGATGGCCGACCTGCGCGCGCTGATGGAGGTCATGTTCTTCGGGGCGGTCGAGGTGACCAAGGCCGTCCTGCCCCACCTGCGGGCCCGGGGCAGCGGCGCGATCGTGCAGATGAGCTCGATGGGCGGGCAGGTGAGCATGCCGGGCTTCGGCGCGTACTGCGCGGCGAAGTTCGCGCTGGAAGGGCTGTCGGAGGCGCTCGCCGCCGAGGTCCGGCCGCTGGGCATCACGACCCTGATCGTCGAGCCCGGCGCCTTCCGTACCGAGTTCGGCGGGGGCCGGATGCACCGGTCGGCGCCGATCGACGCGTACCGGGAGTCGACCGGGCCGACCCGTGCGGCCGTCGACCGGATGGACGGCACCCAGCCCGGCGACCCGGCCAAGGCGGCCCGGGCCATCGTCACCGTGCTGCGCAGCGACGACCCGCCACTGCGGCTCGCCCTCGGTGCCGACGCGGTCGACCACATCGGCGCGCACCTCGACGCGGTCCGGGCGGATCTCGACAAGTGGGCGGAGCTGAGCCGTTCGACCGCGCTGTCCGGGGTCGCCTACCGTTGACAGATCATGGTGCGGCGGCTGACAGTCACGGTCTTCTTCCTGTACGCCCTGAGCGTCATCGCCATCACCGTCTTCCCGATCCGGGTCCGGTCCGCGGCCTACTGGACCGGCGAACCATGGTGGACGATGCTCCACTGGATCCCCGGCGACGTGGACGCGCCCAGCTTCGTGCTCAACGTCATCATGTTCATCCCGCTGGGCGTGCTGCTGCCGCTGCTCCGGCCGTCGCTGGACGCCGTACGCCGGCTCGCCGGGTGCGCGGCCGCGGCCAGCTCGGCCATCGAGCTGATCCAGTTCGTGCTCGGGATGACGCTGGGCAGCCGCCGTACGGTCGACGTCAACGACCTGATCGCCAACACCGCCGGCGCGCTGCTCGGCCTGCTCATCCTGCGGCTGGCCGTGCCGTCGCGGCGGCACCGCGCAGCGTTCGGCGCAGGAAGTCCGCCGTCGCCGTCACCGCCCGGCTGACGTGCGGTTCCCGGTCGTAGAGGTCGACGTGCTGCCCGGCGTCCAGCCAGACGATCTCCTTGTCGCCGGGCGTCTCCTCGTACATCCGGGCGGCGAGTTCCGGGCTGCAGTAGTCGTCCCTGCGGCCGTGCACGATCAGCAGTGGCGTCTCGGCCAGCAGCGCCGCCCGGCCCAGCGCGTCGAAGGTCAGCAACGCGTGCAGCGACCCCCGTGTCACCCTGTTCTCCCAGGTGGCGGCCGCGGAACGGGCAGTGCCGTAGTACGACCACGGTTCCGCGCCGGCCATCGCGGCCGCGCCGTCGCCCGGTGCCACGGCCGGCAGGTAGTCGTCGTAGGAGTCGATGAAGCTCCGCAGGCCGGCGCGGTAGGCGACCGGGTCACGGGCGAACCACGCCGGGCTGTTGTAGGCGCCGGCGATCCCGGCCACGGCGCGTACCCGGGGGTCGGTGGCGGCGGCGCTGACCGCGTACCCGCCGCCCAGACAGACGCCCACCAGGCCGATCCGTTCCGCGTCCACCTCGGAGCGCGCCTGCAGCAAGCTCACCGCCGACCGCAGGTCGGCGAGCTTGCCCTGAGTGTCCTCATGACCGCGACGCCCTTCGCTGGCCCCGAACCCGCGGTGGTCGAAAGCCAGCGTGACCAGGCCGGCCCGCGCCAGCCGCTCGGCGTAGCGGCCGGTGACCTGCTCCCGCACGCCGGTGAACGGCCCGGTGAGCGCGACCGCGCTGCCGTCGGCGCCGGCGGGCACGCGCAGAGTGCCGCGCAGGGCAAGGCCGTCGCTGGCAAAAGTGATTTCTTCGGTACGGATGTCGTCCACGAACCGACGCTAGGCTCAGCGCAGGCGGCTGCCCAGAAGGCACTTCACAGTGCCCATCCGGCTCGGGGGTACGGACGATGACGCTGGTGATCCCGGACGTGCTCGAGGAGAGCTGCGCGACGCGGCAGGCGCTCGAACGCCTCGCGGCGAAATGGCGGGTGCTGCTGATCTACGCGCTGCTGGCCGGCCCGCAACGCCCGGCCGCACTGCGCCGCCGGCTGCCGGGGATCACCCAGAAAGTGCTCACCGAGACGCTGCGGGCGATGGCCGCGGACGGCCTGGTGGAGCGACGGGTCCTGAAGGAGGAACCGCCGCAGCACGTCGAGTACGCCCTCACGCCGCTGGGCCGCACGCTGGAGGAGCCGCTGGCCGCGATCTGCGGCTGGGCCGCGTCTCAGGCCTCGTTGAGCAGTCCGGCCAGCTTGGCGGCGTCCACGTCGGGACCGTAGGCCGGAGTGCCGGGCTGCTGCCGCCGCGACTCGTCGAGCCCGCCGATGTCAACGGCGTCGAAGCCGAGCTCGTCGACCAGGTTGAGCACGACAACCTTGGCCCGCTGGTCGTCGCCGGCCACCGGCAGCGCCCGCCGGCCCTCGGTGCCCGGCGGAGTGGGCCGGTCCAGCAACTGCTGGGCGACGATGTTGTTGAAGACCTTCACGACCGGGTGACCGAGCTGCTCACCGACCCACCGCGAGGAGACCATCCCGTCGTCGATCGGACGGATCTGCCCGTCCCGCTGCGGGTAGTAGTTGTTCGTGTCGATCACGACGACACCCGGCGCGGCGCTGTCGAGCAGCCCCGTGGGCAGCTCGGCGACGGCCCTGAGCGGCACCGCGACGATCACGACCTCGGCGTCCCGCGGGGCGTCGAGGACATCGACCGGCGTGGCGCCGGTCCGGGCGGCAACGTCATCGAGGGTCTGGGGCCCCCGCGAATTGGCGATGGCCACCTGATGGCCGTGCCGGACAAGAAGCTGCGCCAGATTCCCGCCGATGTGCCCGGCGCCGATGATCCCGATCTTCATACCGATCCTCCGTCTCTCCGAGCATGACAATGCCCGATGACGCCCCCGTCATCCCGGACGTGTCGCACGCCATGCCGGCACCGTCAGACCATGAGCTCCGGCTCCACCTGATGAATCTTGATCGGCATCCCGTCGGGCGTCTCGACATGCAACCGCACCCCGAGATCCCGATCGACGGCAACCTCGACAACATTGACACCCTGCGCCCGAAGCAGCTGCTCGAGCCGGTCGAGCGGCATCGTGGCGGTGAAGTTGAGCTCAACGGTGGACTCGCCGCGCGAAGGGTCCGGCGGGCGGGTGACCAGGCCGATCTGGGAGGTACCGACCTGCATGAGGACCCACTCGCCGTCCCGGTCGCCGTGGTTGATCTCGCCGCCGAGCTTCTCGTAGAAGGCGACGGCCGCGGGCATGTCGTCGACGTGGACCATCGGCTGGAGTTGCAGTCCGGGGAGCACGGGGCGGACCTTGGCGACGCCTACGGTGTCGGGCCGGCGGCCGGTGGGCGGGGCGAAGGACCGCTGGTTGCCGGCGGCGGGAAGCGGGTTGGGCCGGGCGGCCGCGGGCGACGAGTTCTGCGGCTCCGACCGGCGCGGATCAGGTTCGGGGGTATCGGTGGGGGTGTCGCCCATTTCGGGTTCGTGCGGGTGGGTGGGCGTGCTGCTGGTCACGGGCCGGGGTGGATCGGTGGGCGTGCCTGCTGGGGGGTAGGGATGGGCCGCCGGCCCGGCTGAGTTCTCCGGCGGCGGGGTGCGCCTGGGGCTCGGCATCGGGCGACCGGACGTCCGGACAAATCGGGGGCCGCTGTTTGCCGTCGGGTCACCTTCGACCGGTCCGGCCGCGGGCTCCGTTCCGGTCGGCCTGAGCGCGCTGGTCGGGCCGGCTGCTCCGGCCGTTCTCGCCGCCGCGGCCGCTCCTGCCTCGCGGGCGGCTGTCTCCGCGCCTGCCATTCCGGTCGGGCCGGTGGCTGCCTCCGCTCCCGTCATTCCGGCTGGGCCGGTGGCTGCCTCCGCTCCCGTCATTCCGGCTGGGCCGGTGGCTCCCTTCGCTCCCGTCATTCCGGCTGGGCCGGTGGCTGCCTCCGCTCCCGTCATTCCGGCTGGGCCGGTGGCTCCCGCCGCTCCGGCGGCTCCGGGCGCTCGTTGTTCGAGCATGCTCCCGCGCTGGTCGGTGGCCGGGTGCATGGCCTCGGCAGAAGGCCGGCCGTGCTCCGCGTAGCCGGCTGCGGGAACGTGCTGTTCACCCAGGGCGTCAGGCGCCGGATGCTGCATGAACGGGGCAGCGATCGGCCGCGGGTCGGACGGGTCGCCCGCGGGTGGCCGCCGGGGGCCGGGTGGCGTGGGGACGGTCGGTGGGCGGGCCGGGGTGGCCTGGTGGTCCCGGGGATTCGCCGGCTTCCTGCCGCCGGGCGGGACCGGTCGTTGCTTGGCCATGGCGGGCTCCTGTCGCGCGGGCTCTCGGCGCCGGCGAGGTACCGGCCGCCGAAAGGTTCAACGACCCGTCGCGCTCATCGATACATCTCCACCCCCGCGGCCGGCGCCGGACCGCGCCGCAGCCGGCGGATCACGAGCAGGCCGCCGATGCCCGGCACGGCTGCCAGGAGACGGGTACGCAGGTCCCCGGTCACCTGAACGGTCGCTCCGATCACGAACAGATAGGCGCAGCCGTGCACCGGCCCGAGCAGCGACGCCACGGGCGCCCAGTGCACGGTCGCGAGGTTGGTCAGCAGCAGGACCAGGCTGGCCAGCTCGACCAGGGCCGCGATCCGCAACAGTCGGTTGGCCATGGTCAGACCCCCGTCGTCGAGCCGGGCCGGACGATCATCAGCACGACGACCACCGCCCACAGCAGGTTGAAGATGCCGGTGACCATGCCGAGCCGGGCAGCGAGGCGCCGTCCGGTCGTTTCGCCGGCCGGCGGGGCCAGCCCCACCGCATCTCCCGGCGGCGAGGCCAGCGCGGAAAGAGCCGGGGAAAAAGGCGCGATGGCCACCGGAGAGGCGGGTGCGGTGGCCGATTGCGAGTCGGGTGCGGTGGCCGGTTGCGCGGCGGGGGCGGAGGCAGGTGCGGTGGCCGACTGCGCGGCGGATGCGGAGGTAGGAGCGGTGGCCGACTGCGAGGCGGGTGCGGAGGTAGGTGCGGTGCCAGATGGCGAGGCAGGTGCGGTGACCGGCGGGGAGGCCGGGAGCGACCGCAGCACGGCAGCCTGGCCGGGCAGGACGAAGAAGATCAACATCGCTGCCGCCGCCGCGGTCAGGATGATCGAGATGATCAGCCAGGCGTCCCCCAGCACTCCCAGACTGCTCGCCGTGGCCAGCCCGAACACCGGGACCAGCACGCCCAGCGTCGCGTACACCCGGCAGATCCGGTGCAGGTTGTGCAGGACCGCCACCCCGCGCGGGTCCGTCGGCGAGGCCCAGGCGCGCCGGGTCGCCGCGGGGAACATGCTGGCCGCCACGGTCACCGGCCCGATGGCGATGATCGCGACCAGGACGTGGATCGAGAGAAGCAGTTTTGTCACGGTCGATCACGCTATGCAGGCCACCGTACGGCCGACAGTGGCTGGAACGCCACATGCCAACGGATTCTCGCCACGACTGGGTTAGGCTCCGCGCCATGCACATCGTGGCCGTGCTCGCGCTCGACGGCGTCGTCGCCTTTGACCTGTCCACGCCTCTGGAGGTTTTCGCCCGCACCCGCCTCGCCGGGGGAGAGCCCGCCTACGACGTACGGGTCTGCGCCCCCAAGCCCGAGATCGACGCCGGGGCCTTCGTGTTGCGGGCGCCGTGGGGGCTGGAGGCGCTGGACACGGCTGACACGATCATCCTGCCGGGGCTCGTTGAGCTGGCTGCCGCCGTACCGGAAGAGGTTCTGGCTCGGCTGCGTGCGGCCTCGGCGCGCGGCGCCCGGCTCGCCTCCATCTGTGCCGGCGCTTTTGTCCTTGCCGCGACCGGGCTGCTCGACGGGCGGCGCGCGACCACCCACTGGCTGGCCGCCGCCCAGCTCGCCGAACGCTTTCCGGCGGTTGACGTCGACCCGGACGTGCTCTACGTCGACGAGGGTCAGCTCCTGACCTCGGCCGGGGCCGCCGCCGGGCTCGACCTCTGCCTGCACCTGATCCGGCGGGACCACGGCTCCGCGGTCGCTGCCGATGCGGCCCGGCTCTCCGTCATGCCGCTGGAACGCGACGGTGGCCAGGCGCAGTTCATCGTGCCGGAGCGGCCACCGGCGCCGCGGGGCTCCATCATGGAACCGCTGCTGCGCTGGCTCGACGAGAACGCCGGCCGGGAGCTGACCATGGCCGAGATCGCCGCGCACGCCGGCATGAGCACGCGCACGCTCAACCGCCGGTTCCGCGAGCAGACCGGGACGACGCCGTTGCAGTGGCTGCACCGGGCCCGGATCCGTCAGGCGCAGCACCTGCTGGAGACGACCGCCGAGGGCGTGGACCGGATCGGCGCCCGGGTCGGTTTCGGCTCACCCACCGCCTTCCGGGAACGCTTCAAGCGCATCGTCGGCACCAGCCCGCACGCCTACCGCCACGCCTTCCGTTCGGCCGTCTGAAAGCTCTCTCCTAGTCGTTGAGCTGGGCTCTTTCGATCTCGCCGAGCGCCAGCGTGATCACCTCCGCCAGCGGCCGCGGCCCCAGCAAGTGGGCGATCAGCAGCGCGGAGTGCCGGGCCAGCGCGTCGGCCTTCGGCGCGGGATCCTCGTCGTCGTGCACGCCCAGCGCGCCCGCCAGCAGGACCAGCATCACGTGCGGGTCCACCTCCGGCTGCCAGATCGCGGCCGCCCGGACGCTCTGCTCCAGGACGGCGCGGATGTCGTCGCCGTCCAGGCCGTCCGGGTGGGTCAGCTCCAGCAGCAGGCGCACCGTCGTGCCCAGGATCAGGCCCGTCTGGGCCTGATCCAGCGCGGCCAGCTCATTGACTGCCGAGGTCAGCGCCTCGGCGTCGTGATCCCGAGCGGCCACGACGGCGGCGTCGGTGGCCGCGGCGATCGGCCGTGCGGGTGCGGGCAGGTGCCGCCACTGGTTGGTCACACTCCGACGTTAGCGGTCGGGTCCGACAGAACCGGGCCGGGGAAGCGGTCGATGTTGTCGACCACCCAGCGGCGCAGCAGCGCCAGCGGCTCGCAGGCGTCCTGGCCCAGCGGGGTCAGCGAGTATTCGACGTGCAGCGGAACCGCGGGATACACCGTACGGTCGACCAGGCCGTGCTCCTCGAGCCGGCGCAGTGTGGCGGTGAGCACTTTAGGGCTCACGCCCTCCAGCTTCGCGCGGATGGCGCCGAAGCGGCGCGGACCGTCCTCCAGGGCGCCCAGGGCCAGGGCACTCCACTTGTTGGCCAGCAGATCCAGCATGTCCCGGCACGGGCACGCCGCCGCGTAGACGTCGTGCGGCTTGCCGCAGGAGGTGGTCGCCATCGGGCCATCGTAGTTCCCTTTGGGTACCAGTGACCGTTGACGGTAACCAGGACCACCGGCATAGCTTCGCGGGCATGGCTGAAC
Organism: Actinoplanes sp. NPDC048967; assembly: GCF_040649415.1. Taxonomy (NCBI): domain Bacteria; kingdom Bacillati; phylum Actinomycetota; class Actinomycetes; order Micromonosporales; family Micromonosporaceae; genus Actinoplanes; species Actinoplanes sp. NPDC048967. The sequence goes on along the minus strand of NZ_JBEZFL010000004.1, from coordinate 766,204 downwards.
TCATGCGCGCGGTGGGCTACCGCAAGAATCTCCCGATCTCCGACCCGGCGAGCCTGCTCGACCTGGAGCTGCCGGTGCCGGTCCCCGGCGAGCACGACCTGCTGGTCAGGGTCGAGGCTGTCTCGGTCAACCCCGTCGACGTCAAGGTCCGGGCGGGCAGCGACCCGGGCGGAGAGCCCAAGATCCTGGGGTACGACGCGAGCGGCGTCGTGGTCGCGGTGGGCAGCGCGGTCACGCTCTTCCGGCCGGGCGATGAGGTCTGGTACGCCGGTTCGATCGCCCGCCCCGGCACGGACGCCCAGTTCCACCTGGTCGACGAGCGGATCACCGGCCCCAAGCCCGCGTCGCTGGACTTCGCCGAGGCCGCCGCCCTGCCGCTGACCACCCTGACCGCCTGGGAGGCCCTCTTCGACCGGCTCCGCCTCACCGCCGGCAGCACGGGCACCCTGCTGGTCCTGGGCGCGGCCGGCGGCGTCGGCTCGATCCTGGTCCAGCTCGCCCGCCGGCTGACCGACCTGGAGGTCATCGGTACGGCGTCGCGCCCCGAGTCGCAGCAGTACGTCCTCGACCGTGGCGCGCACCGGGTGGTCAACCACCACGACGACCTCGCGGGCGCCCTGCCCGACGGCGTCGACTACGTCTTCTCCCCGCACTCCGCGGGCATGATCGACACGTTCGCCGAGATCGTGCGGCCCTTCGGCGCGGTGGTGGCCATCGACGAGCCGGCCGGGCTGGATCTGCGGCCGCTGAAGTCGAAGAGCATCGCCTGGCACTGGGAGCTGATGTTCACCCGGGCCCTGTTCGACCCGGAGAGCACCGCGCAGCACGACATCCTCCGGCAGGCCGCCGAACTGGTCGACAAGGGTGTGCTGCACACCACCCTGACCGAGCGGATCGACGGCATCACCGCCGAGCACCTGCGGCGGGCCCACGGGATCGTGGAACGCGGCTCGGCGATCGGCAAGACGGTCCTCGCCGGGTTCTGATTTTTGTCGGTGCCGGATGGCAGGGTGGTCGTCATGCAGACCTCGAAGATGCGGCAGGCGATGACGGCACGCGTCGAGCGTGGCGAGTTCCCCGGGATCGTCACGCTCGTCGCGCGCGGCGACGACGTCCGGGTCGAGACGATCGGCTCGACGGCGTTCGACGGTGGCGTGCCGATGCGCCGCGACACCGTGTTCCGGATCGCCTCGATGACCAAGCCGGTGCTCGCCGCGGCCACGATGATCCTGGTCGAGGACGACGTCATCGACCTCGAGGAGCCGATCCACAAGCTGCTGCCCGAGCTGGCCGGCCAGCGGGTGCTGGCCCGGATCGACGGGCCCCTGGAGGAGACCGTCCCGGCGCACCGCCCGGTCACGGTGGAGGACCTGCTGTCTTTCCGCAACGGCTTCGGCACCCTCATCGAGCCCACCTTCGACCCGCCGTTCCCGATCGTCCGGGCCGCGGCCGAGCTGGAGCTCGAGCTCGGCCCACCGACTCCGCGGACGCCGCACGACCCCGACGAGTGGATCCGGCGTTTCGCCACGCTCCCCCTGATGTATCAACCCGGCGAGCGCTGGCAGTACAACGTCGGCACCCTGATTCTCGGTGTGCTGCTCGCCCGGGCGGCCCGGCAGCCCCTCGGCGACCTGCTGCGCGAGCGCCTGTTCGAGCCGCTGGGCATGACCGGCACCGGCTTCTGGCTGCCGGCCGAGCGGGCCGCCGAGCTCCCGGCCCACTACCTGACCGATTCCGCGACCGACCAGCTCACCGAGCAGCTGACCAGCCCACCCGAGTTGTGGAGCAGCCCGCCGGTCTTCCCGTCCGGCTCCGGCGGTCTGGTGTCCACCGTGGACGAGTTTCTCTCGTTCGCCCGCATGCTGCGGCACCGCGGCGTGCACGGCGGCACCCGGCTGCTGTCCGAGCAGTCCGTCGAGCTCATGACCACCAACAGGTTGACGCCGGAGCAGATCGCCACCGGCGGCATGCTCCTGTCCGGCAGCGGCTGGGGCCTCGGCCTGGCCGTGATCGTGACGCCGCAGGCGCCGGCCACCAGCCCGGGGCAGTACGGCTGGTCCGGCGGCTACGGCACGACCTGGTTCAACGACCCGCACGAGGACCTGACCGCCATCGCGATGACCCAGGTCAGTGACTTCCTGTGGAGTGGCGCCCTCGACGAGTTCCGGCAGGCGGCATATTCGTGAGCGCCACCGGCCGACCGGCTCGGTAGGCTGACCTGCGGTGTTCCCACGGAAGGGGAGACGATGACCAGCCTCGACGCGGTCACTGCCTGGGTGCGTAACTACCGGCGGGCCTGGGAGTCCAACGATCCCGGGGACATCGGCGGGCTGTTCACCGACGACGCGGTGTATTTCACGGAGCCGTACGCCAAGCCGTGGCTCGGCCGCGACGAGATCGTGACGCAGTGGCTGCAGGCCCGCGACGAGCCCGGCACCACCACCTTCGAGTGGCATCCGCTCATCGTCACCGAGGACCTGGCGATCATCGAGGCCACCACGGTCTACCGGGAGCCCGCCCGGACCTACAGCAACATGTGGGTGCTGCGTCTGGACAATCAGGGTCAGGCCCGGCAGTTCACCGAGTGGTGGATGAAGCACCCAGCGGCGGAGTGAGGCTCAACCGCCGGTGGGTTTTCTCCTCATCTGCAAGATCTCCCCGTGATGAGCCGCTCACTTTCCGATTTGAGTGCTCTGGTCGCCGTCCCGGGTGAAGGTGAGCCCCCTTCACCGGCGCCGTACGGTGCGTATCCGCGTCATTGCAGGCAGACTGCCTCGGGTGGAGGTGCAGCAGAAGATTCTCGGTGGCCGCTACACGCTGCTGCATGAGCTCGGCCGGGGCGGCATGGCGGTCGTCTGGCGTGGCCGCGACGAGGTGCTCGGCCGCTCGGTGGCGGTCAAGGTGCTCGCCGGCCGGTACGCCGGGAACCCGCAGCTCCGGGCGCGGATCCGCGATGAGGCCCGGGCCGCCGCCACGCTGTCGCACCCCAACATCGCCCAGGTTTACGACTTCGGCGAGTGCGACGGACAAGACGTGCCGGTCCCGTACGTGGTGATGGAGCTGATCCACGGCAGCACGCTGCACCAGCGGATGAAGGCCGGGCCGATGCCGCCCGGGCAGATCTTCCGCATCTGCGGCCAGGTGGCGGCGGCGCTCGCCGCGGCCCACGCCGACGGTCTGGTGCACCGCGACATCAAGCCGGGCAACGTCATGGTGACCGAGGAGGGCGCCAAGGTCGTCGACTTCGGCCTGGCCGCGGCGGCCGGACCGGCCGATCCGGACGACGAGGTGTTCGGCACACCCGCCTACCTGGCGCCGGAACGGCTGACCGGCGGCCCGGTGGAGCCGGCCTCGGACGTGTACGCCCTGGGCGTGCTCATGTACAGGTTGCTGGCCGGCGAGTCGCCGTGGACCGTCGAGAGCACGACGCAGATGCTGACCGCGCACGTCTACGTCGAGCCGACGCCGCTGCCGCCGCTGCCGGCGGTTCCGTCGCAGGTCACCGAGCTGGTGAATCAGTGCCTGGGTAAGGAACCAGCGCGCCGGCCGAGCGCGGCGAAGGTGGCCACGGTCCTGGACCGGGCCGCTCTCCTGACGCCGCTGCCGTCGCCTTCGCCGCCTCCTGCTGCCCCCGGAACGCCTGTCGTCGGGCGGCCCCGCAAGCGGCTGATCCTCGGCGCTGTCGCCGCAGCCGCGGTGGTGGCCGGCCTGTTGTGGCTGGTCCTGCCCGGTGGCTCCGAGGGTGACACCGAGGTGGCGGCGTCCCCGTTGCCGTCGGTCTCCGGCCGGTACGGCAGCGGCGCTGCCCCCGGCGGACCCGCTACGACCGTGCCCAGGCCGGGAACGGTGGCAACGCCCGGCGGGCAGCCCCGCCCCACGCCGTCCGTGACGGTGTCGGCTGCCGTCGTCGTGCCACCGGCCGAGACCGACGAGCCGTCCGCGCCCGTGACGTCGTCGACTCCGGCGGCCGAACCGTCCACGGCGCAGCCGATCGCGAATGTCCGGACCTTCGAGTCCCGCGGCGGGACGATCGAGGCGCGTTGTGACTCCCGGGGCCGGGCGGAGCTGACCTCCTGGACGCCGGCGGATCCCTACGAGGTGCAGCGGGTCAACGAGGGGCCGGCGCTCACGGCGGTGATCGTCTTCCGGGACGGCAAGAGCCGGATCCGCATGACGGTGACCTGCGTGGCGGGCACACCCACCGTCGTCAGCCTCCCTTTGTAGGCGCAGCCACCGGAATGCGGCCGAGCCGGTGCCGCGACCGGAATGCGGGCGGAGCCGGCGCCGCGACCGGAATGCGGGCCGAGGCGGCGCCGCGACCGGAATGCGGGCCGAGTCGGTGCCGTGACCGGAATGCGGGCCGAGCCGGTGCCGCCGCCGGAATGCCGGGTCGGGCCAGGCGCGTGTCGCCGCTGCTATGCCAGTCGGGCGAGGGCCGCCGCCGACAAACTGCCCGGCTCGGCCTGGTAGGCGATGATCACCTGGTCTTCGGCGCCGGCCACCACCAAGGCCTGCCGCCGCAACGTGAGCGGGCCGACCACCGGATGGTGGAAATGCTTGGTCTCGTCCCGCGCCGGCCGTACGTCGTGCCGCGCCCACCATCGCCGGAAATCGGCATCCCGATCCAGCTCCGCGACCAGGGCCATCAGCTCCGGATCCCGGGGATCGGCGCCGGCCCGCAACGCCGCAACAGTCTGCGCCGCGATGACCTCCCACTCCGGGAAAAGCTTGCGCACACTCGGCTCCAGGAACATGTCCCGGGCGAGGTTGCGTCCCGCTGAATACATCGGCGACAGCGCCGCAGCCAGCCGGTTACCGGCCAGCACGTCCAGGTGCGGACCACGGACATATGCCGGAGTGCCGGCCCAGTCGTCGAGCAACCGCTGCACCGCCGGATCAAGCGGACGCCGCTGCCCACGAACGGGCGGCTGCGCCAGCGCGTGCAGGTGCGCAGTCGTGTCCGCGTCCAGGCGCAGGGCCCGGGCCAGCGCGTCCAGGACCTGCGGCGACGGGTGCCGGTCGCGGCCCTGTTCGAGCCGCATCAGGTAGTGGGTGCTCACTCCGGCGAGCCGCGCGAGCTCGTCACGCCGCAGCCCGGCGACGCGTCTGCGGCCGTACGGGATGAGCCCGACGTCCTGTGGCAGCAGCAGTGCCCGGCGGGCTTTGAGGAACTCCCCGAGCGGGTTGCCGTCCACCATCGCTGCAGGGTAGCCCGGCCACGGTACTGGCTACCGCCACCCGCCGGAGCGAGCGTGGAGCTCATGAAGACATGGTTCATCACCGGCGCGGCCCGCGGCCTCGGCAACGTCTGGGCGGCCGCGGCCCTCAGCCGCGGCGACCGCGTCGCCGCCACGGCCCGGCACCCTCAAGACCTCAAACCCCTGATCGACGCGTACGGCGACAGCGTCCTCCCGCTGGCCCTCGACGTCACCGACCGCCCAGCGGCGTTCGCGGCGGTCGAGCAGGCGGCCCGGCACTTCGGTCGCCTCGACGTCGCGGTCAACAACGCCGGCTACGGACTGTTCGGCATGGTGGAGGAGACCACCGAGGAGCAGGCCCGCGCGCAGCTGGAGACCAACCTGTTCGGGGCGTTGTGGGTGACCCAGGCAGTGTTGCCGATCATGCGGGCCCAGGCGGCCGGCCACATCCTGCAGGTGTCGAGCATCGGCGGCGTCGCGGCGTTCCCGACGCTGGGTCTCTACCACGCGTCGAAGTGGGCGCTGGAGGGACTGAGCGAGTCGCTGGCCCAGGAGGTCGCACCGCTGGGCGTCAAGGTCACGATCGTCGAGCCGGGCCCATACGGCACCGACTGGTCGGGCGCGTCGGCCGTGCACACCGAGCCGATCGCCGCGTACGAGCCGATCCGGGAGGCACGGCGGGCGGGGGCGGCCAACCGGGCGCCGAACGATCCCGCCTCGACCGCCGCGGCGATTCTGACCCTGGTCGACGCGCCGGAGCCGCCGCTGCGCCTGTTCCTGGGCTCGTTCCCGTACGCGGTGGCCGAGCGTGCGTACCGCGATCGGCTCGCCACCTGGGAGGCCTGGCGGGCGGTGGCGGAGACCGCCTGATCCCCGCGCTGTGCCGATCGGCCCGTCCGGCTCTGCCGGGCGGGCCGATGTCGTATGTGTTTCCGGGCGTTGACGAACCAGTGAAGCATCTGCAACATTGAATGCCCGCCCCGCAAGAACTCGACAGTAAGCCCGCAATTTTCGTGGTTCCTGTCGAAAAAGTCGCGTCATTCCCCCTGTTGCCCTCACGGACAAGGACGCCATGAAACCCATGCAGCTCAGGAGACGGCTGGTCAGCAGCCTGTTCGCGGCCGGTCTCGTCGCCGCCGCCGCGCTCGTCCCCACCCCGGCCCTCGCCGCCGGCGGCCCGAACCTCGCCGCCGGCAAGTCAGCCTCCGCCAGCGGCGCCAACGGCCCGTACGGCGCGGCCAACGTCAACGACGGCAACGCGCAGACCTACTGGGAGAGCCCGTCCAACGCGTTCCCGCAGTGGGTGCAGATCGACCTCGGCAGCGCCGTCGCCCTCGATCAGGCCGTCCTGAAGCTGCCGCCCGCGACCGCGTGGGGCGCCCGTACCCAGACGCTCAGCCTGCAGGGCAGCACCACCGGCAGCAGCTTCAGCGTGCTGTCCGGCTCGGCCGGACGGGTCTTCGACCCGGCCTCGGGCAACACCGTGACGATCAACTTTACCGCGGCGACCGTCCGGTACGTGCGGGTGGTCATCACCGGCAACACCGGCTGGCCCGCCGCGCAACTGTCCGAACTGGAGGTCTACGGCGTCGCCGGCACCGACCCGGATCCCGACCCCGATCCGGACCCGCCGACCGGGACGAACCTGGCCGGCGGCAAGCCGATCGAGGCGTCGTCGTCGATCTTCACCTTCGTCGCCGGTAACGCCAACGACACCAGCCCGACCAGTTACTGGGAGTCCAACGGTTTCCCGGCCACGCTGACCGTCAAGCTCGGTGCCGACGCCGACGTCACGGGCGTGGTGGTCAAGCTCAACCCCGACCCGGTCTGGGGTACGCGTACCCAGAGCATCCAGGTCCTCGGCCGCGCGCAGACCGCCACCGGGTTCACCTCCCTGAAGGCCCGGGCCGACTACACGTTCAACCCGGCGACGAACCAGAACGCGGTCACCATCCCGGTCACCGGCCGGGTCGCGGATGTGCAGCTGCAGATCTTCAGCAACACCGGCGCACCCGGCGGGCAGGTCGCCGACCTGCAGGTGCTCGGCACCGCGGCGCCGAACCCGGACCTGGTCGTCACCGCGGCGACCTGGACCCCGGCGGCGCCGAGCGAGGCTGCGCCGATCACCCTTTCCGCCACCGTGAAGAACCAGGGCACCGCGGCCGCCGCGGCGACCAAGGTGGACTTCAAGCTGGGCGGCACGGTCGTGGGCAGTGCGCCGGTGGGCGCGCTCGCGGCCGGCGCCTCGGCCACGGTCTCGGCGAACGTCGGGGCACAGCCGATGGGCAGCTACAGCGTCGCGGCGGTGGCCGACCCGGCCAACACGGTCGCCGAGCAGAACAACGACAACAACACCTTCACGGCGGCGACGCAGCTGGTGGTCGGCCAGGCCCCGGGCCCGGACCTGCAGGTCACCGGCATCACCTCCAACCCGGCGAGCCCGGCCGCCGGTGCCGCGGTCTCGTTCACCGTCGCGGTCAACAACCGAGGCACCTCCGCGGCCGGCGCGTCCAGCACCCGCCTGGTCATCGGCGGCACCACGCTGACCGGCGCGACCCCGGCGATCGCGGCCGGGGCAACGGCGAACGTGGCGATCAGCGGCACCTGGACCGCCACCAACGGCGGGGCCACCCTCACCGCCACGGCCGACGTGAGCAACGCCGTCGCGGAGACGAACGAGAACAACAACACGCTGGCCCGCTCGATCGTCGTCGGCCGCGGGGCCGCGGTGCCGTACACCGAGTACGAGGCGGAGGCGGCCCGCTACCAGGGCACGTTGCTGGAGACGGATCCGCTGCGCACGTTCGGGCACACCAACTTCGCCACCGAGTCCTCGGGCCGCAAGTCGGTGCGGCTCAGCGGCACCGGTCAGTTCGTCGAGTTCACGTCGACCAACCAGGCCAACTCCATCGTGGTGCGCAACAGCATCCCGGACGCGCCGGGCGGTGGCGGCCAGACCGCAACCCTGAGCCTGTACGCGAACGACACCTTCGTGCAGAAGCTGACGCTCTCGTCCCGCAACAGCTGGCTCTACGGCACCACCGACGACACCGAGTCGCTGTCGAACTCACCGTCGGCCGACGCGCGCCGGCTGTTCGACGAGTCGCACGCGCTGCTGGCCCAGTCCTACCCGGCCGGCACGAAGTTCAAGTTGCAGCGGGACTCCGGTGACAACGCCGCCTTCTACGTCGTCGACCTGATCGACCTGGAGCAGGTCGCTCCGGCCGCGAGCAAGCCGGCCGACTGCACCTCGATCACCACCTACGGCGCGGTGCCCGACGACGGCGTCGACGACTCCGCCGCGATCCAGCGGGCGGTGACCGACGACCAGAACGGGGTGATCAGCTGCGTGTGGATCCCGGCCGGGCAATGGCGCCAGGAGCAGAAGATCCTCTCGCCGGACCCGGCCCGCGGCCAGTACAACCAGCGCGGTATCCGCAACGCCGTGATCCGCGGCGCCGGCATGTGGCACTCGCAGCTCTACACGACCACCGAGCCGCAGAACGTCACCGGCAACATCAACCATCCGCACGAGGGCAATGTCGGCTTCGACATCGACGACAACACCCAGATCTCCGACCTGGCCATCTTCGGCATGACCACGAACCGGGCCAACCGCGGCCACGGCCTCAACGGCCGGTTCGGCAAGAACACGAAGATCACCAACGTGTGGATCGAGCACGTCAACGTCGGCGCCTGGGTCGGCCGCGATTACTCCGACACCCCGGCCTACTGGAACCCGGGCGACGGCCTGGAATTCTCCGGCATGCGGATTCGCAACACCTTCGCGGACGGGATCAACTTCTCCAACGGTACGCGTAACTCGAAGGTCTTCAACTCGTCCTTCCGTTACACCGGCGACGACTCGCTGGCGGTGTGGGCCAACCCGTACGTGAAGGACCAGGCGGTCGACATCGCTTCGAACAACCACTTCCTCAACAACACAGTGCAGCTGCCGTGGCGGGCCAACGGCATCGCCATCTACGGCGGCTCGAACAACTCGATCGAGAACAACCTGGTGTCCGACACGATGAACTACCCGGGCATCATGCTGGCCACCGACCACAGCCCGCTGCCGTTCGGCGGGACGACCCTGATCGCCAACAACGGCCTGTACCGCACCGGCGGCGCTTTCTGGAACGAGGACCAGGAGTTCGGGGCGATCACCCTCTTCCCGTCCACGAAGGACATCACCGGGGTGACGATCCGCGACACGGACATCGTCGACTCGACCTACGACGGCATCCAGTTCAAGAACGGCGGCGGCAACATGCCGAACGTCGCCATCACCAACGTCCGCATCGACAAGTCCAATAACGGCGCGGGCATCCTGGCGATGAGCGGCGCCCGCGGCAACGCGACCCTGTCCAACGTGACCATCACGAACTCGGCCGACGGCAACGTCGTGATTCAGCCGGGCTCGCAGTTCACTATCGCCGGCAGCTAGCCCGTTCTGCCACAGGTGGCCCCCGGCCGTTCCGGCCGGGGGCCCTTCTCAAGCCCGATAGCCCTCGAACAGAGGACCGCCGGCCTTCGCGAGCACCTCCGCAGCGAATGCAGCCGGTTCATCCCGGGCGGCCAGCCACCGGTCGGCGAAGTCCGGGTCGAGGGCCCGCAGCTCGCGCAGCAACCACTTGCCACTGCTGAGCCACCGCCCGGCGAACGCCAGGGCCACGCGGGCCGACTCGGTCCAGACCGCGGCGGCGATCACCGCACGTTCGCCGACGTCCACGGCGTGCTTGTGGTCATCGAGCAGGTCGGTCAGGCCGTACCGCAGGCGGTCGCCCTCGGCCGCGGTCAGCGGAGGCGGCCCGTCGGCCAGGACCCGCGCGCACCGCCCCGCCAGATCTCCTGGATCACCGCGCAGCGGTACGCCCAGCGCGATCATCCGATGTGTGCTCGGCTTCCGCTGGGCCAGCTCCCTCTCGAGGGTGCCGGCCAGCCGGTCCGGCGTGTGCACGAACAACTCCACCGGCCACCCGCGGAAGTAGAGACTCTCGCGAAAGCCGGGCTCCTCCCGCAGCACCACGATGTCCAGGTCGGAGCCGGCCGTCCGGTCGGGACCGAGCACGCTGCCGGTGAGCATCGCCCAGGTGGCGTTCGGGAACCGCTCGGCCACCAGATCCCGGGCATCGGTCAACGCGTCCATGCCGCCCCCTAAGGCTCCCGGCGCGGTGTGATCAGGTAGGTCAACCGTTGGCGAAGCCGGGGGAGTGCGCCGGTCGCGTCGAGCAGCGTGAGCCCACCGACGGCCAGCGCCAGCCCCATCGTGGCCAGCAGCGGCACCGTGATGAGTTCCCGCCCGTCACCGGTGAGGCCGATCAAGGTGCCGACCGCGGTGAGCGACACCCCGGCCAGGGCAAGCAGTACCCCGACGAACGGGCTGTGGCGTTCCGGCAACCACAGGACGACCTCCACGCCGGCCAGGCAGAGCGCGGAGAACAGGGCCAGAACGGTGGCTGCCACATGCTCCCCGGTCGTCAGCGCGAGGACGCAGAGCACCACGATGACGCCGTTGAGGCTGATGAGCAGGCCGGATCCCGGCCCCTCGGCGACGAACCGGCGAAGGCGTCGCAGGCCGGCCATGGTCAGCCCGGCCGGGCGGACCACCCGTTCGGGACGGCTCAGCACGGCCAGCCCGGCCAGCGAGATCATGACGCCGAAGGAGACGAAGACGGCCACGAGCAGACCGGGAGCGGTCGGTGCCGGGGCTAGGAAAACCAGGCTGACGCCGTACGTGAAGACGCTGATCCCGATCAGTGACGCGAGCACGGTACCTCGCTGCGGGGTGAGCAGGACGAGCAGAACGATCAGCAGGATCAGCGTCCCGACGACCGGCCGGGACCAGGACGCCGGCAGCAGCAGGGCCGCCACGATCCCGGCCGTGATGACCCGCAGCAGCATCCTCGGCAGACCCCGCACCAGCGGCGCCGTGGCGTCCAGCCGGCTGAGCCCGTACAGGATCGCGACCAGCAAGAGCGCCCCGGCCACGACCACATAGGGCACGACGTCGGCGAGCTGGTTGAGCGCCACCCCGCACACGGCGGGACCCAGCCACCGCACCAGCGTCCGCTGCCACCGGGGGACCGCCGGCGTCAGCGGCGTGTCTTCGGCCATGAGGACAGTCTGTGGCCTACCCGCTACCCCGTCAGCCCCGGCGGGGCCGGAGCCCGTCGCAGGCGATCTCGATCATGCGCTGCTGGGCGGCGCCGTCGTCGTCACGGGCGATGCAGCCGGCGATGAGGGCCTTGATGTCCGCGGTGTCGACGTCGGCGCGGACCGTTCCGGCCTGCTGTGCCCGGCTGAGCAGGCCGGTCATGGCCGCGCCGAAGTCGCTGATGGCTGTCGACGCCGCGGCCTGGAGATCGAAGCCAGCACCGGTGAGGGCGTCACCGACGGCGTGATCGGCTGCGCTCTGCCGTACCAGGAACGCGAAGAAGGTGAAGAACGCGGTCGCCGGAGCCTCCCGGGCGGCGATGTCCTCCGCGCTGCGGACGAGGTGTTCGATCCGGTGCAGCGCAACCGCCCGGAAGAGCGCCTCCTTGGTGGGGAAGTGCCGGGTGACGGTGCCAGTGCTCACGCCGGCTCGGCGGGCGATCTCGCGGATCGGCACCGCGGCGCCGTGCGCTGCGAAGGCGGCGAAGGCCTCTTCCAGGACCCGCGCCTGATTGCGCCGGCCGTCGGCACGCTGGGGCCGGGCCGCCTTCGCGCCCGCGTCGGTGCTCATCGTTGCGATGGTAAGCCGCTTGCTCAGCCTCGGAGCGGGTCGGAGGCGCTGATCTCGTACCGGACGAGCTCCACGCTGCGCACGTCCGGCATCGGCGGCGCGGTCCGCGCGACGCCGGCCAGGTGGGCGTTGAGGTGGGCCTCCGATTCCCATCGCTCGTAGATGGTGACCCGATCGGGCTCGACCGGGTCGGCCGCGACCACGTAGTCCAGGCATCCGGCGGCGGCCCGGTTCCGACGGAGAGCCGGGGTGAGGCTCTCCAGGAGTGCATCGCGGTGGTCGGGGTCGACGTAGCCGGCTCCGGCGACGATCAGCATGACTGGCTCCCAAGGGTTGACGTCCGATGCGGCCATCGGCACTGTAACAACTAAGCGGGACAGGCGTCCCGGATAAGTTCGTCATCCCCATGTGAGGAGCATCAATTGCGGTTGGCCATCTTCGGCGGGACCGGCCGCGCGGGCCGCGTCGTCGTCGGGCAAGCCCTGCGGGACGGCCACGAGGTCAGCGCGCTCACCCGCGATCCGTCCCGGATCGGCCCGCACGCGCAGCTCCGCGTGGTCGGCGGCGACGTGCGTGATCTCGCGGCGGTGACCCTGACACTCAAGGGTGCCGACGCGATCATCAGCACCCTGGGCCGGCGACGGCGAGGCCCCGACGTGTGCACCGAAGGCATCCGTACGGTGCTGGCCGCCGCAGCCGGCAACGGCCTCCGTCGGCTGATCATCTTGAGCAACTACGGCGTCGCCGAAAGCCGCGACCGCAGCGCCTACGTCACCGCGTCATGGCTGCTCGAACGGGCGGTGCTCCGGGACAAGGAACAGATGGAAGCTCTCGTCCGGGACAGCGACACCCAGTGGACCGTGATCCGCGCACCGGTCCTCACGAACGGGCCTCGCACGGGCACCTACCACGTCGGCACCAACCTCCGGCTTTCCTTCACCGCCAAGGTGTCCCGCGCCGACCTCGCGGAGTTCATGCTCACCGAGCTTCACGACAACGCCTACCCGCGCCGAGCCGTGGCCATCACCTCGTGAACGGTCGCGCTCGACGAGATCAGGGTGACGCAGCGACAACGGTATGCTCCCTCGTCTGACAGCCATGGGGAGACCGATGAGCCCTTACCCGCCAGCAGCGAAACGCGAGTACCTGAAACGGCTGGGCGGGAGCTGGCGCGACCTGGCCGACGAGGTCGGCATGCCGCGCCACGAGTACGCCGGGGCCACGGACGGGGACGGGCCCCGCGTCGTCTGGGATTGGTTGGCGGACCGCAAACGGCTGGCCGGCCTGCCCGAGGCGCTTCGGGTCATCGGCCGAGGGGATCTGGTCGCAGAACTCGAGGCTTTGGCTGTCACCCCTCGGCCGTCAGGACCACAGGTCGGACCGGTCGAGCAACCGGCGGCCAAAGGGTCGGTCCGTCGCGGATGGCGGCCTGGATGGGCGTTGGCAGCGATGGCCGGGCTTGTGGCGCTCGTGGCTTGCGGGGCGATCGGTTGGGTGGTGTGGAACAGCCGGGACGCTGGAGACAAGAAGTCCTCCGGAGTGGACTCGACCCAGACCCTGCCCAGCGGGAGTGTCGTGGCGGAGGTCGACGTTCGTCCGCCGGACGGCGAGCAGTGTTGCGGGCCGGACCTCGCGGTCGAGTTCCAAACGACGGGGACCGCTCCGCGCGGCCGTACGCTGTGGCTCTGTGTGAGCCTCACACCCCCGTCGTCGTCGATCACCTACTACTTCCCACAGCAGTCGGTGTCGTCGCGACCCGGACCAGTCCTGCGGACTGTCGTACACGTCGACCGAGCCGCGGTGGGGTCCGTCGTCCGGGTCTTCGTCGCCAGTGTCGACCAACCGGGCTCGGCGACGCTGCAGGCGATGTTGGCACTCGACGATGGTGCGGGCGACTGGAGCGACAGGGCGGCGCTACCGCCAGGATCGCTGGTGGTGTCGGCGGGTGCGGACGTTCGGATGACCCATGCGTGAGGGCGTCAACCGTGCTGGGTGCTCGGCAACACCGGAGCCTCTCCGCCAGGCCGGCATCGTCGCCGCGCGACCCGGCAACAACCGGAGATACAAGAAGGGCCACCGACCGGCTCTCGCCTGGTCAGTGGCCTTGTTGTCAATGCTAAGCCTGGGGTGCCCCCGGCAGGATTCGAACCTGCGCTTTCGCCTCCGGAGGGCGACGCTCTATCCCCTGAGCTACGGGGGCTCAGCGGAACTGAGCCTAGCAGGCGCCGCGGATCCCTCGCCAATCGGTTCCGCGGCGCGCCGCCGGTCAGGTCGCCTGGATCTTCTTCAGCATCGAGTCGATCAGGTTGATCTCGCCCTGCTGGTTGCGGACCTGGGACTCCGCCAGCCAGGTGACGTCGGCGTTGTCCGACTCCTCGAGGATCTCCTGGGCCATGTGGATGCCGCCCAGGTGGTGCTGGCGCATGAGGGTCAGGTACTGCACGTCCAGGGCTTTGCCGGTCGCCTTGCGCAGGTCGGCCAGCTGGGCCGGGGTGGCCATGCCCGGCATCAGGCCGTTCTGCACCGAGCCCGCCGAGTCCTTCATCCAGGTCATCGGGGGTGTCGACGCCGTCGGGCTCAGGTGCCAGTCGCGCAGCCAGGCCTGCATGTAGCCGATCTGGCCGTGCTGGGTCAGGGCGATGTCCGCGCTCAGGGAGATGACTTCCGGGTCGGTCGAGCCGGCGTGGGCGATCATCGACATCTCCACCGCCTGGGCGTGGTGGGTGCTCATGTCGCGCAGGAAGCCGGCCTCGACCGAGTCGTCGCCGGGGGTGGTCAGGCGCGGGCCGAGCAGGCCGATGGCCAGCCCGACGAGCAGGCCGAAGACCAGTACGGCGGCGAGCCACGCCGCCCCGAACCGGTGGCGGCCGGCCGGAGTGGTGTCGTTCGCGTCGGCTTCGGCCGGGGCGGTCGACTCGGTCGAGACTGTCATCAGTTGCCCGCGGGAGGAGCTGCGGCCTGCAGCGGGCCGGTCGAGGTGTTGCCGCTCGAGCAGGCGGCGTTCGGCTCCAGTGACGCGTTCAGGCGCAGCGCCTGGATGAACTGGTCGATGCGCTTGTCGTCGGCGTTGTCGACCTTGAGCTGGTAGCCCCACGCCTGCAGGGAGATGTTCTTGTCCAGGTTCGCGATCGGGCTCATGAGCATGTAGTCCCGGCCCTGGACCTTCTCCTGGAGCTTGGCGACCTGGTCGGCGGCGAGACCCTGCTTGTACGTCACCCAGACGGCGCCGTGCTCGAGGCTGTGCACGGCGTGCTCGTTGGCGATCGGCTGGGCGTACACGTCGCCCATGCAGTTCTGCCACCGGGCGTTGTGCGCGCCACCCACCGGCGGGTTCGTCACGTACGTGAGCGGGCCCTCCTTGTGGTCCTGCGCGTTGATCGCCGGGTTGTTCTGAGCGCGGTAGTTGACCACGCCCTCGATCCCGGCCGCCTTGTCCTGCCAGGACTCGGTGCCCTTGATCGAGGCGAACACGCCGTACCCGATGATGCCGACCGCGATCAGCACGACCACACCGGCCACCGCGATCGGGCCCCAGTTGCGGCTGCCCTTGACCGTCACCGGCGCGGTGGGCTTGCGGCCCTTGCCGCCCTTGCCCTGCGGGCGGGCGCCCGGGCGGGTTCCGGACCTGGCCCCGGCGGACTTGGCCCCGGCGGACTTCGCGGGCGGCTTGCCCTGGCCCGACGTCTTGTCGACCTTCACGGTGGACGGGACCCGCTCGGGTCCCGGGGTGCTCATGCTCATCGTTCCTCGTCAATCCGATGGAAAGGTCGGGCCGGGCCCGCGAGCAGGCCCCGGTACGCCGCCGGGCGGCAAAGTCTACCCGGATAGCATGGCTCAGTGACTCCCGCTGACCTCGCTTCCACCGTTCTCACAGCTGCGCGTGCCGTATTCGTCACCCGCGGCCTGGATGTCTCCCTGCTGCCGGAGACCACGACGGTGGAGCGACCCCGAAACCCCGAGCACGGCGACTACGCGTCGACCATGGCGATGCAGCTCGCCAAGAAGGCCGGTGTCGCGCCGCGTGAGCTGGCCGCGGCCCTCGCCGACGAGCTCAGCAGCCGTCCCGGCATCAAGTCGGTGGAGATCGCGGGGCCCGGCTTCCTCAACATCCGCCTGGACGCGGCCGCGGCCGGGGTGCTGGCGCGCGACGTGGTGCTGGCGGGACAGGAGTACGGCCGCACCGACCGCCTGGCCGGCCAGCGGATCAACCTGGAGTTCGTCTCGGCCAACCCCACCGGTCCCGTGCACATCGGCGGGGTGCGCTGGGCGGCTGTCGGTGACGCCCTGTCCCGGCTGCTGCGGGCCGCCGGCGCCGACGTCGGCACGGAGTACTACTTCAACGACGCCGGTTCGCAGATCGACCGGTTCGCCCGTTCGCTGTACGCGGCGGCCAAGGGTGAGCCGGCCCCCGAGGACGGCTACGGCGGCGCCTACATCGCGGAGATCGCCACCGCGGTGCTGGCCGAGGCCCCGGACACGCTGAAGCTCGGTGAGGACGAGGCGCTGGAGGTGTTCCGGGTCGAGGGCGTCAAGCTGATGTTCGCCGAGATCCGGCAGTCGCTGGACGAGTTCGGCGTGCACTTCGACACGTACTTCAACGAGAAGGACCTGCACGACCGGGGTGAGCTGCAGGAGGCCCTGGACCGGCTGCGCGAGCAGGGGCACATCTACGAGGCCGACGGCGCCACCTGGCTGCGGACCACCGACTTCGGTGACGACAAGGACCGGGTGCTGCGCAAGTCCGACGGCGACTGGACGTACTTCGCCGCGGACTGTGCCTACTACCTGGACAAGCGCAAGCGTGGCTTCGACCGGGTCGTGATCATGCTGGGCGCCGACCACCACGGTTACATCGGCCGGATGAAGGCCATGGCGGCGTGTTTCGGCGACGATCCGGACGCCAACCTCGAGATCCTCATCGGCCAGCTGGTCAACCTGGTCCGCGACGGCGAGCCGCTGCGGATGAGCAAGCGGGCCGGCACGGTCATCACGCTGGAGGACTTCGTCGACGCGCTCGGTGTCGACGCGGCCCGGTATGCCCTGGCCCGGTTCTCCTCCGACTCGCCGATCGACATCGACATCGCCCAGTGGACGCGGGCCAGCAACGACAACCCGGTGCACTACGTCCGTTATGTCGCGGCACGGACGGCCGGGGTCGCGCGCAACGCCGCCGACGTCGGCCTGACCCGGGGCGAACCGGACGACTTCCACCCCGAGCTGCTGAGCCACGAGAAGGAGCACAGCCTGCTCAAGCGGCTGGCGTCCTACCCCGACGAGGTGGCCACCGCCGCCGAGCTGCGCCAGCCCCACCGGATCGCCCACTACCTGGAGAAGCTCTCCGGCGATTACCACCGGTTCTACGACCAGTGCCGGGTGCTTCCCGTGGGCGACGAACCGATCACCGACCTGCAACGCTCCCGCCTGTGGCTGAATGACGCCACCCGAACGGTGATCGCGAACGGTTTGGCACTGCTGGGCGTCTCCGCCCCCGAGAGGATGTAGTCATGCGGGCACATGAGGCCGGGGCGCTGCACGGCGACATCGGCAACCGGGGACCGGCGTGGCTGCGTACCCCGCAGAACGTGAACGCGCTCGTGCCGCAGCTCTGGCCGCGGACCGTGCGCCGCGCCGAGGCCGGGGCCCTGGAGATCGGCGGCGTGAGCGTGCTCGATCTGGCCGCCGAGCACGGCACTCCGGCGTACTTCCTGGACGAGGACGACCTGCGCTCGCGCTGCCGCGACTTCGCGGCCGCCTTCGCCGGCGCGGATGTCTACTACGCGGGCAAGTCGTTTCTCTGCAAGGCCGTGGTCAAGGTCATCGACGAGGAGGGCCTCTTCCTCGACGTCTGCTCCGGCGGCGAGCTGGCCGTCGCGCTGGCCGCCGGTTTCCCGGCCGAGCGGATGGGCTTCCACGGCAACAACAAGTCGATCTCCGAGCTGACCCGGGCGCTGGACGCGGGCGTCGGACGGATCATCCTGGACTCGTTCCAGGAGATCGACCGGCTGACCGCGCTGGCCCGGGAGAGCGGCAAGCGGCCCAAGGTGCTGATCCGGGTCACCGTCGGCGTCGAGGCGCACACCCACGAGTTCATCGCCACCGCGCACGAGGACCAGAAGTTCGGCTTCTCGCTGGCCGGCGGGGCCGCGTTCGAGGCGGCGATCCGGGTCCTCGACGAGGGCGTGCTGGACCTGCACGGGCTGCACTCGCACATCGGCTCGCAGATCTTCGACACGTCCGGCTTCGAGGTCGCCACCCGGCGGGTGCTCGAGCTGCAGGCGCAGATCCGTGACGCGCGCGGCGTCGAGCTCGAGGAGCTCGATCTCGGCGGCGGCTTCGGCATCGCCTACACGACCCAGGACGACCCGTCGCCGGCCGGCGACCTGGCCAAGCGGATCAACAAGATCGTCGACGCCGAGTGCGCGGCGGAAAATCTGCGGCGGCCCAAGCTCTCGATCGAGCCCGGCCGGGCCATCGTCGGACCGGCCGTGTTCACCCTGTACGAGGTGGGCACGGTCAAGGACGTCGACGGCATCCGGACGTACGTGAGTGTGGACGGCGGGATGAGCGACAACATCCGCACCGCCCTCTACGACGCCTCGTACTCGGCCACGCTGGCCGGTCGCGAGTCCGACGCGCCCCCACTGCTCGCCCGCGTCGTGGGAAAGCATTGTGAATCCGGGGACATTGTCGTGAAGGATGAATTCCTGCCCGCCGACGTGCAGCCCGGAGATCTTCTCGCCGTGCCCGGTACGGGTGCGTACTGCCGGAGCATGGCCAGCAATTACAACCACGTGCCCCGGCCGCCGGTGGTCGCCGTGCGCGACGGCGCGTCTCGCGTGATCGTCCGCCGGGAGACCGAAGATGATCTGCTCGCATTGGATGTGGGATGAGTTCTGAGAAGCCCGCGGTTCGCCTGGCCCTGCTCGGATGCGGCACTGTCGGCAGCGAGGTCGTGCGCCTGCTGCACGAGCAGTCCGAGGATCTGACCGCCCGGATCGGCGCCCCGCTGGAGCTCGTCGGCATCGCGGTGCGCCGGCCGGGCCGGCAGCGCGGCAGTGACATCGACCCGGCGCTGTTCACCACCGACGCGCTCGGCCTGGTCAAACGCGACGACGTGGACGTGGTCATCGAGGTGGTCGGCGGGATCGAGCCGGCGCGCTCGTGGCTCACCGAGTCGCTGAAGGCCGGCAAGAGTGTGGTCACGGCCAACAAGGCGCTGCTGGCCGAGGACGGCGCGACCCTGCACGACGCCGCCGCCGAGGGCGGCGCCGACCTCTACTACGAGGCCGCCGTCGCCGGTGCGATCCCGCTGCTGCGCCCGCTGCGCGAGTCGCTGCACGGCGACCGTGTCACCCGGGTGACCGGCATCGTGAACGGCACGACCAACTTCATCCTGTCGTCGATGGACGCCACCGGCGCCGGCTTCGGCGAGGCCCTGGACGAGGCCACCGAGCTGGGGTACGCGGAGGCCGACCCGACCGCCGACGTCGAGGGTTTCGACGCCGCCGCCAAGGCCGCCATCCTCGCCTCGCTCGCCTTCCACACCCGGGTCACCGCCGCGGACGTGTTCCGCGAGGGGATGACCGGTGTGACGGCGGCCGACATGGCCAGCGCCAAGGAGATGGGCTGCACGATCAAGCTGCTGTGCATCGCCCAGCGCGGCCCGGACTCCGCGGGCACCGACTCGGTCAGCGTCCGGGTGCACCCGGCGATGATCCCGCGCAGTCACCCGCTGGCCGGCGTCGGCGACGCCTTCAACGCGGTGTTCGTCGAGGCCGAGGCCGCGGGGCAGCTGATGTTCTACGGCCGGGGAGCCGGGGGTACGCCGACCGCCAGCGCCGTGCTCGGCGACATCGTGGCGGCGGCCCGCAACCGGCTCTCGGGCACCCGCGCGCCGAGCGAGAGCTCGTACGCCCACCTGCCGATCCGTCCGATCGGCGAGTCCGTCACGCGCTACCACATCAGCCTCGACGTGGCCGACCGCCAGGGTGTGCTGGCCACCGTGGCGGGCGTCTTCGCCAAGCACGAGGTGTCCATCGCGACGGTGCGGCAGTCCGGCCGGGACGAGGACGCCACGCTGGTGATCGTGACCCACGGTGCGCCGGACGCGAACCTGGCGGCCACCGTCGAGGATCTCCGGTCGCTCGACATCGTCCGCTCGATCGCCAGCGTGCTGCGCGTCGAGGGCGGCGCCTGATCCCGCGTACTGGACGGTCAGTCTCGGTATTCGGGTGAGTACGGCATGCTTGCAGGGTTGACGACGAAGGGGCAGTGCCATGTGGCGGGGCTTGATCGAGGCGTACCGGGACCGGCTGCCGGTGTCGGAGACCACCCCGGTGGTCACGCTGCATGAGGGCAACACGCCGCTCGTGCCCGCGCCGGTGCTGTCCCGGCGCACGGGCGCGGACGTCTACCTCAAGGTCGAGGGGGCCAACCCGACCGGCTCCTTCAAGGACCGCGGCATGACGATGGCCGTGTCCAAGGCCGTCGAGGAGGGGTCGAAGGCGATCATCTGCGCCTCGACCGGCAACACCAGTGCCTCCGCGGCCGCGTACGCCGCCCGGGCCGGGCTGACCTGCGCGGTGCTGGTGCCGCAGGGCAAGATCGCGCTCGGCAAGCTGGCCCAGGCGCTGGTCCACGGGGCCAAGCTGCTCCAGGTCAACGGCAACTTCGACGACTGCCTCGCGCTCGCCTCGAAGCTGTCCCAGGACTTCCCGGTCTCGCTGGTCAACTCGGTCAACATCTTCCGCCTGCACGGGCAGAAGACGGCCGCCTTCGAGATCGTCGAGGCGCTCGGCACCGCGCCCGACATCCACTGCCTGCCGGTCGGCAACGCGGGCAACATCTCCGCGTACTGGATGGGCTACCAGGAGGACCACGAGGCGGGCAACAGCAAGGTCGTGCCCAAGATGTACGGCTTCCAGGCCTCGGGCGCGGCCCCGATCGTCAACGGCCAGGTGGTGCCGGAGCCGTCGACGATCGCCACGGCCATCCGGATCGGCAACCCGGCGAGCTGGACGAAGGCCCTCGACGCCCGGGACAGCTCCGGCGGGCTCATCTCGGCCGTGACCGACCGCGAGATCCTGTCGGCCTACCGGCTGCTGGCCCGTGAGGTGGGCGTCTTCGTCGAGCTGGGCAGCGCGGCGAGCGTGGCCGGGCTGTTGCAGCAGGCCGAGGCGGGGATGATCCCGGCCGGCAGCACGGTGGTCTGCACGGTCACCGGGCACGGCCTCAAGGACCCGGAGTGGGCGATCAGCACCGCGCCCTCACCGACCACGATCCGGAACGACGTGATGGCGGCCGCGCAGGCCCTCGACCTGGCCTGACGGCCCGCCGCGCACCGCCGGACCTGCCGCCCGTCTCCCGTGCGTCGGGTCCGGGCCGCGCCCGGTTTGGGCCGCGCCCGGTTTGGGCCGCGCCCGGTTTGGGCCGCGCCCGGTTTGGGCCGCGCCCGGTTTGGGCCGCGCCCGGTTTGGGCCGCGCCCGGCTGGGGCCGCGTCAGGTTTGGGCCGCGTCGACGGATGATGGCGTGTCGGCGGCCGGCGGAACTCCGCACGCGGCCGACTCGGCCTCCTCCGAGGCCGCCCGGACCATCGCCGTCATCGCTTCCGCGACCGTGCGCAGCTCGGCGTCCGTGAGCCGCTTGAGCACCCGGGTCTGCTTCTCCGTCCCGGCCGTGATGATGGTGGCGATCATCCCGGCGCCGGTGCTGCTCAGCGTGATCCGGCGGACCCGGCGGTCGTGCGGGTCCTCCGTCCGGGTCACCAGGTCGTGCGCCACCAGCCGGTCGACCATGCCGCTCATCGTCGCCAGGCTCACGCCCAGCAGTCCGGCCAGTTCCCGGCCCGACGTGTCACCCAGGCGGTGCAGCAGCAGCAGGATCTTGAGCTGCGGCATGGTGAGCTGGGAGGCGAAGAGCGGGTCCGAGCGGTCATAGGCGAACAGGTGCTGGAGCCGCTGCTGCGCGCCCATAATGTCGGCGATGAGTCGTTCTTTCTCGGCCACCGCACCTCCTGTGTTGCGCGCCGGTGGCCGGAGCGCGTCCTTCTTGTGACGGGACGCTATCAGCGGACCCCGGCGAAAACCATTTGTTCGCGTCGGGCAAACTATATGCCTTGGCCGAACTTTCACGGGGGAGCACATGTCGTTTCTGACCAGGCTCAGTCTCGCCAACCGGGGGCTCGTCGCCCTCATCGCGGTGGTGATCACCGGTTTCGGCATCTACACGGTGCCATCGCTCAAGCAGCAGCTGCTGCCTTCGCTCGAGTTCCCGGGCGCGTTCATCGGGGTGGTCCTGCCCGGTGCCAGCCCGGAGATCATGGAAGCGCAGGTGACCAAGCCGATCGAGGACGCCGTCAAGGGCGCCGACGGCCTGGACACCATCACGTCCACCACCCGTGAGGGCTCGGCCACCATCCAGGTCCTCTTCGAGTTCGGCACCGACCTCGACAACGCGGTCAACCAGCTGACCACCTCGGTCAACCGGATCCAGCCGACGCTGCCCGACGACGTCGAGCCGACCATCTTCGCCGGCAGCACCGACGACATCCCGGCGATCATTCTGGCCGCGTCCGACGGCGGCAAGGACCAGGCGGCGCTGGCCAACCGGCTCCAGCAGAACGTCGTGCCCGAGCTCAACGCCATCGAGGGCGTCCGCGAGGTGGCCGTCACCGGCACCCGGGCCCAGCAGATCGTGATCACGCCCGACCGCGCGAAGCTCGGGGCCGCGGGCGTCGACCCGCGCGCGATCGCCACCCTGCTGCAGAGCAACGGCGTCTCGATCCCGGCCGGTGCGGTCACCGACGGCAGCCGCTCGCTGAGCGTGCAGGTGGGCCAGCCGATCCAGACGATCGACGAGCTCAAGGGCCTCTACCTGAGCGGCAGCAAGGGCCCGGTCACCCTGGGCTCCGTCGCCTCGGTCAACCAGCAGCTGGCCACGGCCACGTCGTTCACGCGTACGGACGGGGTCGAGAGCCTCGGCATCGCGGTCACCGCGTCGCCGGACGGCAACCCGGTCAACATCTCCCACGAGGTCCGCGACAAGATCGCCGAGCTGGAGAAGTCCTCGAACGCCAAGCTGACGGTCATCACCGACCAGGCGCCGTTCGTCGAGAAGTCGATCGAGAGCCTGACCACCGAGGGCCTGCTCGGCCTGATCATGGCCGTGATCGTCATCCTGGTGTTCCTGCTGTCGGTGCGTTCGACGCTGGTCACCGCGGTGTCCATCCCGCTGTCCGTGGTGATCGCGCTCATCGCTCTCAAACTCGGCGACTATTCGCTCAACCTGCTCACCCTGGGGGCGCTGACCATCGCGGTCGGCCGGGTGGTCGACGACTCGATCGTCGTGCTGGAAAACATCAAACGGCATCTGGGGTACGGCGAGACGAAGGTCCACGCGATCACGTCCGGCGTCAAGGAGGTGGCCGGCGCGGTCACCGCCTCCACGCTCACCACGGTCGCCGTGTTCGCCCCGATCGCCCTGGTCGGCGGCTTCGTCGGTCAGCTCTTCGCGCCGTTCGCCATCACGGTCACGGTCGCGCTGATCGCCTCGCTGTTCGTGTCGCTGACCGTCGTGCCGGTGCTCGCGTACTGGTTCCTGCGGCCCGCCGCCGGCGGTTCCGAGTCCGAGGAGGTCCGCCGGGCCGCCGAGGAGAAGGAGCTGCGCAGCCCGCTGCAGCGCGCGTACCTGCCGATCATCCGCTGGGTGACCCGCAGCCGGATCACCCGCTGGAGCACCATCGCGATCGGCCTGGTCATCCTGATCGGCACGCTCGGCCTGGCCAGCCGGCTCGAGACGAACTTCCTCGACGAGTCCGGCCAGGACACCATCGCGCTCACCCAGGACCTGCCGGTGGGCACCGACCTGGCGACCACCGACGCGGCGGCCAAGAAGGTCGAGACCGTGCTGGCCGCCCGCAACGACATCAAGAACTACCAGGTCACCGTGGGCAACGGGGAGTTCAACCCGTTCGTCGGCTCCGGCGGGGCCAGCGGCGCCAGCTTCAACGTGGCGCTCAAGGAGGACGTCGACGCGGCCAAGGTCTCCGACGAGCTGCGCGAGCAGTTCAAGGGGATGACGGACGTCGGCGAGGTCACCGTCGGCAACGACAGCGGCACCGGCTTCGACGGCAGCGCGCTGGCCGTCGTGGTGCAGGCGGGCGATCAGCAGGCGCTGACGGCCGCCACCAAGCAGGTGCAGGACGCGATGGCCGGCACGCCGGAGGTCACCGACGTGAGCAGCACGCTCGCGGCGAGCGTTCCGCGTCTCGACGTCAAGGTCGACCGGGCCGCCGCCGCGGCCCGCGGGCTCACCGAGGCCGCGATCGGCCAGTCGGTGGCCGGGGCGTTCCGCTCGGCTCCGGCCGGGCAGATCACCGTCAACGGGGTCGGCCAGGACGTCGTCGTCGCGCTGGGCGCGCCACCGGCCGGCGCCGACGCGCTGCGCAAGCTGCCGCTGGCCACGCCCGGCGGCCAGCTCGTCACCCTCGACTCGGTGGCCGACATCACCGAGGTCGACGGTCCGGAGGAGGTCACCCGGATCGACGGCAACCGCAGCGTCACGGTCGAGGGCACGGCGACCGGCTCGAACGTCGGCAAGACCACGACGGAGCTGACCAAGCGGCTCGACGCGCTGCAGCTGCCGGCCGGTGCGAGCTACGAGATCGGCGGCGTCAGCCAGGACCAGGCGGACGCGTTCGCCGACCTCGGCCTGGCCGTGCTGGCCGCGATCGCGATCGTCTTCGTGATCATGGTGGCCACGTTCCGCAGCCTGCTCCAGCCGCTGATCCTGCTCATCTCCATCCCGTTCGCGGCGACCGGCGCGATCGCGCTGCTGCTGGCGACGGGCACCCCGCTCGGCGTCCCGGCCCTGATCGGTGTGCTGATGCTGGTCGGCATCGTGGTCACCAACGCGATCGTGCTGCTCGACCTGATCAACCACTACCGCCAGGCGGGTCTGGGCGTGCAGGAAGCCGTCGTCGAGGGCGGCCGGCACCGGTTGCGCCCGATCCTGATGACGGCCATCGCGACGATCTTCGCGTTGCTGCCGATGGCCCTCGGGCTCACCGGCGAGGGCGGCTTCATCTCGCAGCCACTGGCCATCGTGGTCATCGGCGGCCTGGTGAGCTCGACCCTGCTGACCCTGGTCCTGGTGCCCGCGCTCTACACCATGGTGGAGAACACCAAGCTGAAGGGCCGCACCCGGCGCGAACGGCGCCGGGCCCGCAAGGCGATGAAGCGCAGCGGTGCGACCGAGGCGGCGGAGACGCCGAAGCACGCGGCCGACGAGCCCGGGGGCGCGGTTCCGGCCGACGACGCGGTCCCGGACTCGAGCGGCGGCGCGCACGAGGCGCCGGAGGGCGCACCGGCCGGACAGCCGGCGCGGGCCGAGGCGGAGCCGCAGAGCGGAGCCCTGCGCGGCTACACGGACCAGTTCGAGGTCCTGAAGATGCCACGCCGCCCGGCGACACCACCGCCGGCCTGACAATGCCGCGGCGGCCGGCCCTGCGGGGTCGGCCGCCGCGCCGCATCAGGACCCGACCGGTAGATTCCGGTACGTGGCGACTCCCTTCTCGGTCCTTACCCGTAACCGTGACTTCCGGCGGCTGTTCGGGGCCGAGCTGGTCGTGTTCGGCTCCGACTGGTTCGTCATGGTGCCGCTGCTGGTGCTGCTGCCCGAACTGACCGGCAGCGGCGTGTGGGGCGCGCTGGTGCTGGCCGCGGACACCGGGATCAATGCGCTGCTGCTGCCGTACACGGGAACCGTCGCCGACCGCCTGGACCGCCGCACCATCCTCATCGCGGCCAACGTGGCCGCGCTCGTGGCCATCCTGCTGTTGTTCTTCGTCCGGTCGGCGGCCACCGCACCGCTGGCCCTGGTGGCCATCGGCGCCGTGGCGATCGCCAAGGCTTTCTACTCGCCGGCCGCGTCCGCGGCCCTGCCGAACGTGGTCGACCCGGCGGACCTCGCCGCGGCCAACTCGGTGGCCGGCTCGGCCTGGGGCACGATGACCATCGTCGGCGCCTCCCTGGGCGGCATCGTCAGCAGCGCCTTCGGCCCGTACGTGAGCTTCGCGGTCGCCTCGGTCAGTCTGTTCGTGGCGGCCGTACTGACCGCGATGATCCGCCGGCCGCTCCAGGCGCCCCGAGACCCGAACTATGTGCCGCCGCGAGCCTGGCACGCCCTGATCGAAGCGCTGCGCTACATCGGGGCCCGGCCGAGGCTGCGCGCTCTGGTCACCGTGAAGTCGGCGGTCGGTCTCGGCAACGGCGTACTGACAGTCTTCCCGCTACTGGCCGGCATCTACGGCGTCGGCGCCCTGGGCGCGGGCCTGCTCTTCGCGGTACGCGGCGCCGGCGCCCTGGTCGGACCGCTGGTGATGCGGCCGGTCCTGAACCACCGCACCTGGCTGCTGCCCGGCCTGGCCCTGTCGATGGGCCTGTACGGCCTCGGCTACATCGGCGTGGCCTTCGCGCCGTGGTTCCCCCTCGTGCTGGCGCTGGTCTTCGTGGCCCACTTCGCGGGCGGAACGAACTGGGTGCTGTCCAACTACGCCCTGCAGGGCGAGGTGCCGGACCGGCTCCGCGGCCGGGTCTTCGCCACGGACATGATGCTGGCGACACTGGCGATCTCGGTGAGCCAGCTCGGCGCGGCGGCCTTCGTGGACCGCGTGGACGAACGCGTCATCCTGATCGCCTGCGGCCTGATCACCCTGCTGTACGCGATCGGCTGGCGCTTCGCGACCCGTCGGCTGTCGCTGGCCGACCCGGTGGCCGCCGACGGCAGCGAGCCGCCGCCCGGTGCGTCGGCGCACCACCCCGCCGGCTCGGCTCTCCCCGATGGCCCGGCTCATCCCGCCGGCCCGGTGCGGGTCGACGGCTCGGCTCATCCCGCCGGCCCGGTGCGGGTCGACGGCTCGGCGCGGGCCGCAGGGCCGGCGGATTCCGGCGGGGTGGGGCAGGCTGACGGCTTCGGTCGGGCCGATTCCGCGGTGCCGGGAGCTGGGCCGGCACATTCCGCCGCGACGGGGCAGGTCGCCGGCTCGCCGCAGGTTGCCGGCTCGCCGCAGGTCGCCGGCTCGGCGCAGGTCGCCGGGTCGCCCCCCGGCGGTGGGTGGCCCGGCTGCCAAGGTCCCACCGCCGAAGGTCTGCCCGGCGATTCCGCGCCGGCCCCGAAGCACTAGCCGAAGCGTCCGGAGACGGCCGGGTCCGTAGCTGCCGGCGAGCCGGGGACGAAGTGACCCGGCAGACGGGACGCTGGTTCCAGCCGCTCGGCGAGGGCCGGTCTTACCGCCCGGCCCTCGCGAGATCGGGTGGGTCACTCAGGACAGGACGGCCGGCACGAGTCCTTCGGTGCTGAGCGTCGGCACGGGCTTGCCCGGCGGCTCCGGAGCGGCGGCGGCACCGCGGGGGAATGCCGGCAGTGTGGCGCCCCAGTTGCTCAACAGCGTCTGGATCGGGATGAAGCAGCCGTTGTGGGTGTCCTCGTAGTAGGCGACGGTGATGCCGACGGCCACGACCCCGCCGGCACCGTCGGTGCGCCAGACCGGTCCACCGCTGTCTCCGGCCGAGGTGCGCGCGACGCTGCAGTAGGCGGTCATGCCGTACCAGGGGATGGTTCCGTAGATTCTGCCTTCGGTCCAACCGGTGGTCACGCCCATCTTGCCGACGAGGACGCCGTTGCCCAGCGAGCTGGTCGGGAAGACCCCCGAGACTTTGCCCGGGCTCCGGCCGGTCCTGGGATCGACGACGATCTGGTACGCGTCGACTCCGCTGTCCGGCTGGATCAGGGCAGTGTCGTTGGTCGTCCACCGGCTGTACGCGATGCGGCCGAACCGGGCGTCGGTGCCGTAGATGACCGAACCGACGCCGCCGCAGTGGCCGGCGGTCAGGAAGAACAGCCCGCTCGTGCCCCGGATCGCGTAACCACCGGTGCAGGGCACGCCGGACCTGCCGCCGACGAAGGTGGGGTGACCCGGTTGGAAGAAGTAGGTGGCGGCTTGTGCGGGACCGGCCCCGGCGAGCGCGCCGACGGCGGTGACTGTGGTGGCGACCAGCAGGGCCGCCAGGCGCCGGCCGGCCCGTAACCAAGCTTCGCCGTTGATCGCGCGAAGTCGTCCTACGGGATCGTTCATGCGAACCTCCATGTCCGGGAATCAGGACATCGATCGTCACGCATGTCTGAACGGTGCCGTCGCGGATGGCCGCATCCTGCCAAGCGCGGTCGGAGTCGCTCCGCGGAGCGGGTTCGCACGAGGGCGCCGCTTCGTCCGGCGCTGAGAACGTCGCGGTCAGGTCCTCGATCTCCCGCTGTGGTCCGGCTGATGGCCGGCCACTCACGGGGCCGCTCGGCTGTGCGGTCCCGCCGGCGAAGGGGTCAGCCTGTGAAGGGCGAGCCGGCGGGCCGGTCCCCGGCGCCGTAGGGCGGATCGCCGGCAGGGGTATGTCCGAAGGGCGGGCCGCCGAAGCCCTGGCCGCCCGGCGGAGGTGGTCCGGCGAACGGCTGGCCGCCCGGCGCCGGCCCCGGGAAGCCCGGTGCCGACCCGCGCGTCACCACGGCCGCGATGAGCAGGCCCACCCCCGTCGCCGAGATCAAGGCCGTGATCAGGCCGAACAGGCCGAACACGAGGCCGTACCGGGTCGCTGAGTAGTCCAGTGACGAGTACAGCACCGGGATCAGCATCGTCGAGGCGAACTGGAGCAGGCTGCCGAGCAGCAGCGCGCCCAGGCCCAGCCGGGCGAAGAGCATGCTGCGTGGGCCCAGCCGGTCTCGCCGGGCGGCGACCAGGACGAAGCCCGCGATCAGCACCGCCAGCAGGGGCAGGTGGCCCAGCAGGCCCGAGAACAGGTATCCCACCGTCATGTCCGCGACCTTAACGGCCGGGTGCGACATCCCGCGGATGATGATCAACGCCTAGCATGAGGCGATGGGCCTGACCTTCGTCTCCGAGCCGGTGCGGGTGCGTACCCCGGCGACCAGCGCCAATCTCGGTCCGGGCTTCGACACGCTGGGTCTGGCGCTCACGCTCTACGACGACCTGGGCGCCCGGGTCACCGGCGATTCCTGGACCGTCGCCGTGACCGGTGAGGGTGCCGGTGAGCTGCCCACCGATGAGAGTCATCTGGTTGTGCGGGCCATGCTGGCCACGTTCGACGAGCTCGGTGGCCGTCCGGCCGGGGTGGCTGTGGAGTGTGTCAACCGCATCCCGCAGGCGCGGGGGCTCGGGTCGTCGTCCGCGGCCATCGTCGGCGGGGTGCAGCTTGCCCGTGCGCTGGTGCGGGAGCAGCTGGATGACGAGGCCGCCCTGCGGATCGCGGCGCGGCTGGAGGGGCACCCGGACAACGTCGCTCCTTGTCTGCTCGGGGGCTTCACCATCGCCTGGACCGAGGCGAGCGGTTCCCGGGCCGTACGGCTGGACGTCGCTCCCGGCGTACAACCGACGCTCTTCGTTCCGCAGGAACGGGGCCTGACCGCCACCGCGCGGGCCGCGCTGCCCAGTGCCGTGCCCCATGCGGACGCCGCGTTCAACACCGGCCGGGCCGCGCTGCTGGTCCATGCCCTCACCCGGGAGCCCGAGCTTCTCTTCACCGCCACCGAGGACCGGCTGCACCAGGGGTATCGGGCCGAGGCGATGCCCGGCACGGCTTCCCTGGTGGCGGCGCTGCGTTCTGTCGGGGTTGCGGCAGTTGTCAGCGGCGCGGGGCCGACGGTGCTGGCGCTGAGCTCGGTACCTGCCGATTTCCGGCCCGGAACCGAATGGCGCGCCGAGTCGTTGGGCGTGGATAGCGGCGGCGCCCTTGTCAAAGGGAGTATGGTGGAACACGCCGAGCGGGGCCCTGTTGCCGCAGGTCGTCAGAGTTGACTACGCTCAAGACCTAGCACAGCCGCGAAGCAAGCGATCTCTGCGGTTCGGCGCGCACCCGAGACTCATGGCATTCTGCCGGTCTCAATTCTCATCAAGGCACGTCGCCGAGCAGCGGATCTCCAGATCGCTGCACTCGCCGAGACCTATCCGTCACTGTCCGACGGGTCGGGAAACCGTCGAGCTGCCGTGCTGCAAACTCCCGCGCCGCAGTTGCGAAGCGGGTTCCGAGGGCACCCGGCCACCAGGCTGCAGACCCGGGTGGACTTGGCTTTTTCGACGGAAGGAATCCATTGAGCGACACCACCGACGTGACGTCGGGTGTTTCTGACGTCGCTGACGACGGCGCCACCACCGCTGCTGTCACCAAGCGTCGCCGCGGCGGCACCGGGCTGTCGGCGATGCTGCTGCCCGAGCTGCAGAGTCTCGCCGCCTCCCTCGGCATCTCCGGCACCGCCCGGATGCGCAAGGGCGAGCTCATCACGGCCATCTCGGAGCGCCAGAGCGGCGGGGCCCCGGCTGCCTCGGCTGCCTCGACCAAGGCCACCAGCACCCCCCGCGCGCGCACAGCGAACGGTTCCGCCGCCAAGACGGCCGAGCCCGCCGCCCAGGTTCCGGCGACCCAGGTTCCGGCGGCTCAGCCTCCTGTAGCCGAGGCCCCGGTGGCCCAGGCCGCAGTGGTCGAGGCCCGGGCGACGGCGGCTCCGGCCCCCGAGACGCAGGCCCAGCCCGCCGCCACCCAGTCCGCCGCCGCCCAGTCCGCGGCTCCGGCGACCGAGCAGCCCGCGACCGAGGCCGAGCCGGCCCGCCGCAGCCGCCGCGACCAGTCCAGCCGCGACCAGAGCGGCCGCGACCAGGGTTCCCGCGAGCAGGGTGGTCGTGACCAGAACGGTCGTGACCAGAACGGCCGCGACCAGAGCGGCCGCGACCAGAACGGCCGCGACCAGGGCGAGAGCCGGCGCGACAGCGCACCGGCCGACGGCCAGGGCGACACCGAACGCGCCGACCGGGGGGACCGGCCGGAGCGTGGCGAGACGCGCAACCGAGACCGCCAGCGCAACCCGCAGCGGGCCGAGGGCGGCGACCGTAACGACCGCCCCGACCGCGGCAGCAACGACCGTAACGAGCGCTCCGACCGCAACGACCGCGGCCCGCGCAACGACGGTCCGGACGACGAGGACGGCGACAACGGCGAAGGCGGTCGGCGCAGCCGGCGCAGCCGGTTCCGGGACCGCCGGCGTGGCCGGGACCGTGACGGCGAGGGCGGCGGCACCGGTGGTGGCCGCGACGGCGGCCGGGACGGTGGCCGCGATGGTGGCCGGGACAGCGGTCGGGACGGTGGCCGCGAGCCGCACGTCAACGAGGACGACGTGCTGGTGCCGGTGGCCGGCATCCTCGACGTGCTGGACAACTACGCGTTCGTCCGCACCACGGGTTACCTGTCCGGTCCCAACGACGTCTACGTCTCCATGTCGCAGGTCAAGAAGCACGGGCTGCGTCGCGGGGACGCCGTCACCGGTGCCGTGCGGGCCGCGCCGCGCGACGGCGGCAGTGGTGACCAGCGCCGGGACAAGTACAACCCGCTGGTCCGGCTGGACACCATCAACGGCATGGAGCCCGAGGAGGCCCGCCGGCGTCCCGAGTTCTACAAGCTGACCCCGCTGTACCCGCAGGAGAGGCTGCGTCTCGAGACCGAGGCGCACATCCTCACCACCCGGGTCATCGACCTGGTCATGCCGCTCGGCAAGGGCCAGCGGGCCCTGATCGTCTCGCCGCCGAAGGCCGGTAAGACGATGGTGCTGCAGGCGATCGCCAACGCGATCACCCACAACAACCCCGAGTGCCACTTGATGGTCGTGCTGGTCGACGAGCGGCCCGAAGAGGTCACCGACATGCAGCGCTCGGTCAAGGGCGAGGTCATCGCGGCCACGTTCGACCGGCCGCCGCAGGACCACACCACGGTCGCCGAGCTGGCCATCGAGCGGGCCAAGCGCCTGGTCGAGCTGGGCCACGACGTGGTCGTGCTGCTCGACTCGGTGACCCGGCTCGGCCGGTCGTACAACCTGGCCGCGCCGGCCTCCGGCCGCATCATGTCCGGTGGTATCGACTCGACCGCGCTGTACCCGCCGAAGCGGTTCCTCGGTGCGGCGCGCAACATCGAGAACGGTGGCTCGCTCACCATTCTCGCGACGGCGCTGGTGGAGACCGGCTCGATGATGGACACCGTCATCTTCGAGGAGTTCAAGGGCACGGGTAACGCCGAGCTCAAGCTCGACCGGAAGATCGCTGACCGGCGTACGTTCCCGGCCATCGACATCCACCCGTCCGGCACGCGCAAGGAGGAGATCCTGCTCGGCAAGGAAGAGCTGGCGATCGTCCACAAGCTGCGCAAGGTGCTGAGCTCGCTGGAGTCCTCGGCGGCGCTGGATCTTCTGCTCGATCGGCTCAAGCAGTCCCGGACGAACATCGAGTTCCTGATGCAGATCGCCAAGTCCACGCCTGGCGAGTAAACGCCCGAAAACGGCATAAAGGGGCAGTCACCGCGAGGTGGCTGCCCCTTTGTCGCACAACGTGTGCGTTTCGACCCTTACGGGATCATGCGAACCTCCCCCTCACACCTCAGCTCAATGTGGGGAGGACGCTCGATGATCCCTGGCTACCGGGACCAACCGACCGAGAGATGGGACCCGATCGCACCGGTTGATCCCGGCGAGGCCGAGGACTTCCTGCGGCAGTGCTACGTCGAGAACCCCCGGCTGGGCCCGGTCGAGCCGCGACTGGCCATCGTGCGCGCGCAGATCGCGGCGACCGGCGGCTACGTGCACACCACCGAGGAGCTGGCGTACGGCGCCAAGATGGCCTGGCGCAACGCGAGCCGCTGCATCGGCCGCCTCTACTGGCGCAGCCTGGTCGTGCTGGACCGCCGCCGGGCCCGGAGCGCCGACGAGATCTTCTCGCTGCTCGTGCACCACCTGCAGACCGCTGGTGGTGGCAGCGAACGCCCGGGCGCGATCCGGCCGGTCATCAGCATCTTCGCCCCGGCGCTGCCCGGTCAGCCGTACGCGCGGGTCTGGAACGAGCAGCTGATCCGCTACGCCGGCTACCGCACCGAGGACGGCAGTTCGGTCGGGGACCCGCGCAACGAACAGTTCACCGCCGCCATGCAGGGCTTCGGCTGGCGCGGCAAGGGCGAGGCCTTCGACGTGCTGCCGGTGGCGATCGAGACCCCGGCCGAAGGCGTACGCCTCTACGAACTCCCGGAACGCGCCATCCTCGAGGTGCCGCTGACCCATCCCGAGTTCGGCTGGTTCGCGGAGCTCGGCCTGCGCTGGCACGCCGTCCCCGCGATCGCCAACATGCGGCTCACCATCGGCGGTGTGCAGTACCCGCTGGCGCCGTTCAACGGCTGGTACATGGGCACCGAGATCGGCGCTCGCAACCTGGCCGACGCCGACCGCTACAACATGCTGCCGATCGTCGCCGCCCGGATGGGACTCGACACCAGCCGCGAGTCGACGCTGTGGCGGGACCGGGCGCTGGTCGAGCTGAACCGTGCGGTGCTGCATTCGTACGAGAAGGCCGGTATGAAGATCACCGACCACCACACCGAATCGGCCCGCTTCCTGACCCACCTGCGCAACGAGGAGAAGGCCGGCCGCCGGGTGCCGGCGGACTGGACCTGGATCGTGCCGCCGATGTCCGGTGGCATCACGCCGGTCTTCCACCGCTACTACGAGGAGCTCGACCTGCGGCCCAACTTCTACCTGGATCCGGAGGCGGCGGCTCTGTCGCGGGAGGGGACGCGCTGCCCGTTCGGCGGATAGATCAAGATCATGATCAAGGGCCAGCGGTCGTGCCTGGTTGCATGGTGCTGACCGTCGCTCCCGCCGATGACATGTCCGTGCGTGGGGAAACCCGGGCTCAGGCGAACTCGTTCAGCGGGAAGTCGTCACGGTGGCGCCAGGCCGCATCCGTGCGGACATGATCCTCGCGGACCCATTTCAGGAGCCGATGGGAGAACTCCGCCGCCGGGATGCGGCCCGCGCTGCGGACCACAAAACCCTCCGACGTCTCCTGGTCGCGGACCCTGGCCCAGGCCGCGCGGGCCTCGGTCAGGCTGCCGCCGCGGTACAGGACCGGGACCACCGGCAGCTCCAGGCGCTGTGCCCAGTCGACGGTGTCGTCCCAGCCGAGCAAGGTGTCCGTCTCGTCCCAGATGCCGAAGACGATGAAGACGCCCGGCAGGTCCGTGTAGGCGATGCTGCGGCGGGCCCACATGGACTCGCCGCAGACCCGCCAGTCGTCCGGGATCCGGTACGCCGTCATCGCCCACAAAGCCTTGGCCGGCCGGTCCCACGGGTTGGTGCCGGAGTCGACGGAACGGGCGTACATGGCGTCGCGGGTGAAGGTGAGGTTGCCGCCGTCGAGCTTCTCCGTCACCACCAGCTCACCGTCCAACCAGGACAGGTCGGGCTGGACCCGGTCGTCGGCGGTGGCCCCGGGGGAGTCGGGCAGGTGGAAAGTCCGCGGATACTTCCCGTCCCGCCCGTCCATCAGAAGTCCCCCTCCGCCACCTGGAACACCGTCAGGCCCAGGGCGCGCCACATACGTACCACCTGCTGACGGTCGTCGAAAACCCCGATGACCCGCCAGCGGTCGCGGATCTCCCGATCGAAGATCTCCCGCTTGACGACGGCGTCCTTGCGCGAGTCCCCCTCGGGCCGCATGAAGAGTCCTTCGTACGGCACATCGACATAGAGGTCCAGCCACGCCTCGGTCTCGGCGCGGCACACCTCGTCCCGCCCCGAACAGAAGACGATGGCGTGCCCGGCCGCGTGCATGGCCCGCACGGCCGCGATGACCGCCGGATTCGGCGCGTCCGCACCGACCCGGCCCCAGTCGTACGGGCTGCGGCCGTTCATCAGCGCCACCGTGCCGTCGATGTCCACCAGCACCACCGGCGGCAGCTCCGGATCCGGGTCGTAGACGACACCCGGCCCGCCCGGATCGACGTACGGCACCGGCAGCGGCAGGTTCTTGCCGGCCAGATACCGCTGGTGCATCCGGCGGATCCCGGCCTCACCGACCCGCTCGTCGTCCGGCCGCCCGGCGTCCCGGCGCAGGCACTCCTCCAGCGGCACATCGGTGAAGTCGTGCACCTCGAAACTCGCGTGGAAACGCGCGGCCAGCTCGGCCCACTCGCGTACCGTCTTGGCCCGCAGATTGGTGTCATCGACGATCACGTCGGCGTGGGCGCGCAGCAGCGCCTCGACGGCGGCCCGCTGGGCGTGCGTCACCTGGCCCTCGGCCCACTGGGTGAACAGGCGCTGCCCGTGCAGCATCCGCCGCAGATCGTCGCGGTTGACCCGGACGACCTGCGGCTGCAGCTTGCGCGCGAAGGTGGT
The DNA here is from genome assembly GCF_040649415.1 of Actinoplanes sp. NPDC048967. Taxonomy (NCBI): domain Bacteria; kingdom Bacillati; phylum Actinomycetota; class Actinomycetes; order Micromonosporales; family Micromonosporaceae; genus Actinoplanes; species Actinoplanes sp. NPDC048967. The sequence goes on along the minus strand of NZ_JBEZFL010000004.1, from coordinate 731,013 downwards.
CTTGCCCGAGGCGGGCAGCCCCCGGGTGATCAGCAGTCTGGTCATTCCTCACTCACCTGGTTACCGCCGGGCGTGACATCGCCGGCCGGCCGGACGAGCTGCCACAGGCCGGGACGGTAGTCCTTGTCGTCGAGCCGCAGGAAGAGTGCCCCACGGTGCTCGCTGCGCACGGCCCGGGCCGCGAACTCGCGCCGGCCCCAGCCCGCCGGCAGCTCGGCCACGATCGCCGCGAACTCGGCCTCGACGGCCTGGGCCAGCGCCGCGACGGCGCCGGTCAGCTCGGCGGCCACCGCGCTGACCCACGCGTGGAACTCGTCGGGCAGCGGTTCGGTCAGCGCGTCCAGGTCACCGCCGGAGACCAGGACCTCCCATACGGTACGGGCGGACAGCCCGGTGACGAGCCGGTGCAGGCGTACGTACTCCGCGTACTTGATTTTCACCCGCTCGTCCGAATCGGTGAGGTGCACGACCAGCCCCTCCCGGCCGTTCCGCGGCGGCGCGGCGAGCGCCTCGGCCAGCGTCGCGTACGCGAACGACTCCACGACCGGGCCCGGCCACTCCGGCACGGCGGCCGGGCCGAAGGTGCGGCCGGTCGCGATGTCGACGGCGCCGAGCAGGATCAGGTCGTCCAGGCTGCCGTAGTCGAGCACGATCCGGTTGCCCGGGTAGACGATCTCGACCAGCACGGTGAGCCCCGCGGGCGGCGTGAAGTCCGCATAGCGGGTACGCAGCACCGCGGTCGCGTGCCGCGCCTGGTCCGAGGCGAACGAGCCCCGGGTCGCGACCGCCCACCCGTCCTCGTCGGGGAAGATGATGCCCAGGCTGCCGTCGGCCTTGTCGGTCACCGAGACGGGCGCGTCCGGCCGCAGCGGGGGCGCGTGTCCCTCGGAGTGGTTGAAGAACTTCCGCCAGGGCCGGGCCAGCACTGTGTCGCCCGTCACGATCAGACCGCGGCAGGCCAGCGTGACCGGGGTCCAGGCGCCGGCGTACTGGCAGGCCTCGGTGTAGTTGTAGATCTCGTACGGCCGCGACGGGTGACGCTGGACCCGCACGTGCCCGTTTTCGACCGCCGAAGCCAGTTCGGCCGGGTCCAGGACGTCCGCGAGCAGCGTCATGACAATTCCTCCCGTGCGATCCCCGCCGCGGGAATGCGGTGAGGGCGGCTCACGTTATCGATCACGGACGCAGGAATGCCTCCTGATTTCTGATCAGGGCACGTGACATGGCAGACTGGTCCATCGGCCAGCAAAGGTTCCGGTTCACGCTCGAGTCGTCCGCCCTAGCGGGGCGGTTCGGTGCTGACGGCGACCCGGCGACCACTTCATCGAGAGGGACCGAGTAACCATGAAGAGCGGTATCCACCCGGAGTACACCTCGACCGAGGTCATCTGCTCCTGCGGCAGCACCTTCACGACCCGCAGCACCGCCAAGGGCGGCGAGATCCGCGTCGAGACCTGCAGCGCCTGCCACCCGTTCTACACGGGCAAGCAGCGCGTGCTGGACACCGCGGGCCGGGTCGCCAAGTTCCAGGCCAAGTACGCGAAGGTCAACGCGACCAAGAAGAAGTAGCTACCTCGACGGCGCCCACCCCGGAATCCGGGGTCGGGCGCCGTTCGTGTGTTCGATCCCCAGTGAAGGAGGCGCGGCGTGAGCACAGACCGGTTGTCGACCCTGCTCGAGGAGTACGCGCAGCTCGAGAAGCAGATGGAGGACCCCTCCATCCACTCCGACCAGGCCCTGGTGCGGCGGGTCGGGCGGCGCTTCGCCGAGCTCGCGCCGCTCTATGCCGCCAACGCCGAGCTGGAGGCCGCCCGCGCCGACCTGGCCGCCGCCAAGGAGCTGGCCGCCGAGGATCCCTCGTTCGCCTCCGAGGTCGAGGCGGTCGCCGCCGTGCTGGCGCCGCTGGAGGAGAAGCTCGGCGAGATGCTCATTCCGCGTGACCCGCACGACGCCAAGGACGTGATCGTCGAGATCAAGGCCGGCGAGGGTGGTCAGGAGTCGGCGTTGTTCGCCGGCGACCTGCTGCGGATGTACACCCGGTACGCGGAGAAGCACGGCTGGGTGGTCGAGGTCATCGACGCGCAGGATTCCGATCTGGGCGGGGTCAAGGACGTCTCGGTCGCGGTCAAGACCAAGGGTGTGCCCGACGGCGGCCACGGTGTCTGGTCGCGGCTCAAGTGGGAGGGTGGCGTGCACCGCGTGCAGCGGGTGCCGGTCACCGAGTCGCAGGGCCGGATCCACACCAGCGCCGCCGGGGTGCTGGTGCTGCCTGAGGCCGAGGACGTCGACGTGCACATCGAGCCGGGCGACATCCGGGTCGACGTGTTCCGGTCCTCGGGTCCCGGTGGCCAGTCCGTCAACACCACCGACTCGGCCGTACGCATCACCCACCTGCCCACCGGCACCGTGGTGAGCTGCCAGAACGAGAAGAGCCAGCTGCAGAACCGGGAGTCGGCGATGCGCATCCTGCGGTCCCGGCTGCTCGCCATGGCCCAGGAGCAGGCCGACGCGGCCGCCTCCGACGCCCGCAAGCTGCAGGTCCGTACGGTGGACCGGTCGGAGCGGATCCGGACGTACAACTTCCCGCAGAACCGGATCAGTGACCACCGGATCGGCTACACCGCGTACAACCTGGATCTGGTGCTCGGCGGGGAGCTCGATCCGGTGCTCGACGCGCTGGCCGAGGCCGACCGGGCCGCCCGGCTGGCCGGCGAGACGGAGATCAGCCGACGTCCGTGACGGTCAGCCGGTTGTCCGAGGTCTCGCAGACGATCAGGTCGCCGCTGCTCTGGCAGCCGAAGTCGAGCACCGTCGCGACGGTGCCGCGGAGCAGCACTTCGCCGGATGCCGCGTCCACCCGGCTGATCAGCGTCAGGTCGTTGGAGGTCTGGGCGCGGGCGACCACGTAGCGGGTGCCTTGCAGCCCGTAGTCCCAGACCGGCATCGCCGTGCCCAGGTCGACGAGCGGCCGGCCGGTGGCGGTGTCGACCAGGCGGTGCCGCGCGCCGGTCTCGTCGTCGCCGACCAGCAGCAGACCGTTGAGCAGCGGGAAGCCGTTGGCGGCGCCGGGGATCCGCCAGCGGACCTCGCCGGTCGCCCGGTCGTGGCCGGTGGTGTCGTCCGTCCCGTTGAGACAGACCACCGGGCCGCAGCCGTAGGCGCCGCCCGGCGCTGTCCCGTCGATGCGCCAGAGCTGTCGCAGGGTGTCGGTGTCGTAGGCGGTGACTGTCGACGTGTCGCCCTCGCTGCGTTCCAGATAGAGCTGTCTGCCGTCCACGGTGACCGTCGTGTAGTCGTTCTCGGACGCCGACTCCGGTCGCCAGGGGAATGTGCCGGTGGCCACCAGCGAGCCGTCGTGCAGGTCGAGCACCTCGGCCCGGCCCTTGGCGGTGACGGTCACCAGGCGGTCGGCTCTCGCGCCGGGTGCGTTGTCGGTGGACCAGGAGCCGATGTCCCCGGCCGGGCGGGACCAGATCGTGCTGCCGTCGCTGAGCCGTACGGCCCGGATGGTCGTGATCTGGTCGCCCGCCTGGTTCCATTCGGTGAGCAGGGCCCGATCGTCCGCGGCGTTGATCAGCTCGCCGGCCTGCCGCCAGAGCAGGCGGCCGGTGACGGTGTCCACGGCGGCCGTGTCCCGGTTGAGCTCGCGGGTGACGGTGGAGCCGTCGGCGTCCTCGTACGTCGCGGTCGACAGTCCGGTCGGCAGCAGCAGCGCGCCCGCCCGGATGCCGCTCAGCCAGCTGCTGTCGTCCGGCGCCGGGTGTGACCAGCGCAGCCCGCCGGTGCGCAGGTCGTAGGCACTGAGCCGGTCCTGTCCCGCCTGGGTCAGCACGTAGACGCTGTCCGGGGTGAGCGTGTAGGCGCCGCCGCCCAGCTCGAACGGGATGCTCCAGAGCTCGGTCAGCCCGCTCGGGTCGGGCCGCGCCGACCCGGTCACCGTGAGAACGCTGACGGCCGTGACGATCGCCACCAGCAACGCCCGCAGGTCGCGCCGGCCGAGCGGGCGCCGGGCGGGCCGGACGTCCGGCTCGTCGCCGCCCTCGCTGACGAGCCCGAGCTCGATGACGGCCATGCGTCGAGCCTAGGACCCGGACGCCCTACGCGGGGGTACGGTGCGAGGCCGCGGCGGCCAGGGCGGCGCTGAGCGTACGGCCGTTGGTGCCGACCTCGGACCAGCCCGCGGCCAGGCCGATCGGCGTGCCCGGGACCAGGACCTGCCAGTTCTCCGCGGCGGCGGCCGCGCTGATCCGCCGGGACACCTCCGCCGCCTGGGTCGGCCCGGCGCCCGGCAGCACCACCACGAACTCGTCGCCGGCGAAGCGGGCCACGAAGTCGCCGCGGCGCATGACCCGGTTGAGCACACCGGCGATGCGCTGCAACACCAGATCGCCGCAGTGCCGCCCGTGCCGGGCGTTGACCGCGGTGAAGCCGATCAGGTCGCAGACGCCGATCGCCGCGCGTTCGCCGCGGGTCAGCATCGCCGCCACGTAGCGTTCGAGCTGGCGGCGGTTGGGCAGGCCGGTGAGCGGATCGGTGAGGTTCTCGTCGCCGTAGCGGCCCATGTCGCGGTGGGTCTCCTCGGCGTCGAGGCGGGCCGCGACCCCGTCCAGGTAGCCGTCGCGGAGCCGGTCGATGCGCTGGGCGGCCAGCCGGAAGGCGTACCGGTCGGCGGCGTGCGCGGCCTCGTGGTCGCCGGCCGAGGAGTGGCAGATGCTGCGCAGCCGGGCCGGTTCGGCCGGGCCGAGGATCTCCTGGGAGACCGGTACGGCGTCGAGCTTGCGCAGCGCGTCCCCGGCTTTGTCGGCGGCGATGTCGAGGCACACGGTGCCGAGATGCCGCAGGTCGCGGGAGCGGACGCTGTCGCCGCCGCCGGTCAGCAGGGCGGCCACGTCGGTCTGCGTGGACTCGCCCAGGGCGGCCCGGCGGGCCAGCGCGTAGCCGTAGACCGGCCGGCTGCTCGGCCGCAGCCGCACGTCGGCGCCGGTGGCGACGTAGCGGGTCAGCTCGGCGTCGATGTCGCGCAGCACCCGCAGGCAGCCGTCGGTGTCGCCCTGGTGGTCGAGCGAGACCGCGTTGCGCAGCCGGATGCCCGGCGCGGCGAAGACCTCGCTGGCCATGCCGGCCGCGGCACCGACCTGGCGGGCCTGCTCGATCGCGGTCAGCGCGTGGCCGTGAAAACCGAGATAGCTGTACGCCATGGCGAGGTCGTGCCAGCCCCACGCCGTCTCGCTGTCGCCGTCCGGCACCGCCGCCAGCGCGCGCGACGCCTGCACGAGGTGGGTGACCCCGCGGTCCAGGGCGCTCTGCAGGTGGGCACCCAGAGCCGCGAACGCGTGCATCTGACCGCGCAGGTACGGGTCGGAGGTCTCCCGGACCGCGTTCGAGGCGAGCGTCATCGCGGTGGCGAACTCGGCGACCCGGCCCAGGTTGATCAGGGCGCCGAACCGCTGGACGAGCGCGTACGCCCGGGTCAGCGGGTCGGTCGTACGGGCGAGCACCTTGTCGAGGATCGTCAACGCCTCCGCGGACCGGCCGCCCTGCTGGAGCTTGCCCGCCGTACGCAGGTCGTCAACGTTGTCGCCGAGCTGATCGAGCCACGTCATGGTGCCGCCACGGCCATCCAGGCCCCTCCCGCCGACGCCGTTCATCGCCGAGTGACCCGGCCGGTCACCGTCGAGAGACGACGTTCCATGATTATGCCGTGACGCCGACGCACGAACACCCCTCGACCGGAACGGAACGGACGCGCCTGGCCCCGGTGCTGGCCAAGGCCACCGCACTGCTTGCCGGGGCGGGCGTTTCGTCGCCGCGCGTCGATGCCGAACTGCTCGCCGCGCACGTTCTCGGGGTGGGGCGCGGCCGGTTGCTGCTGATCGACACCGTGCGCGGCGACGAGGCGAGCCGGTTCGCCGGGCTGGTCGAGCAGCGGGCGCGGCGGATCCCGTTGCAGCACCTGCTCGGCACGGCCGCCTTCCGGCATCTGGAGCTGGCGGTGGGCGAGGGGGTGTTCGTGCCGCGGCCGGAGACCGAGCTGCTGGCCGGCTGGGGGATCGAGCACACGGCGCCGGGTGCCACGGTGGTCGACCTGTGCAGCGGTACGGGCGCCATCGCGTGCTCGGTCGCCGACGAGGCCGCGCCGGGCCGGGTCATCGCGGTGGAACGGTCCCCGGCGGCGCTGGCCTATCTGAGCCGCAATGCCGCGGCGTTCCCCGTGGTGCGGGTGGTGCCGGGCGACGTGACGGATCCGGGGTTGCTGGCCGACTGCCGGGGCATGGTGGACGTGCTGCTGTGCAACCCGCCGTACGTGCCGGACGGGACCGCCGTACCCCCGGAAGTGGCCGACCACGACCCGGCGGAGGCCGTCTTCGGCGGCGCGGACGGCCTGGTCGTGATCCGGCCGGTGATCGCCCTGGCCGCGGTGCTGCTGCGGCCCGGCGGTGTGCTCGGTGTCGAGCACGACGATGTGCACGCGGCGGCCGTTCCGGAGCTGCTGCGGGCCGACGGGCGCTTCACCGGGGTCGCCGCCCATCAGGATCTGACCGGCCGCCCACGATATGCGACGGCCCGCCGCGTGTAGGGCACTTCGTGCGCGCCATGGCACACTGCAACTTGTGATGCTCTACGACTGTCGGGCCGTGGCCGAGCGCGATCGCGGCATCGCCGCGGCTGTCGAGGCGGTCAAGAGCGGTGAGCTCGTCGTGCTGCCCACCGACACCGTGTACGGCGTGGGTGCGGACGCGTTCACCGCGCATGCCGTCAACGCCCTGCAGAACGCCCGCGGTGCGGACCGGCGCGTGCCCCCGCCGGTGCTGGTCGGCTCCAGGCACACCCTGGACGGCCTGGTCTATTCGCTGCCCCGGGCGGCGCGTGAGCTGGCCGACGCGTTCTGGCCGGGTGCGCTGACCATCATGGTCGAGCATTCGCCCAGCCTGCAGTGGGACCTGGGCGACACCGGCGGCGTGGTCGCGGTCCGGATGCCGCTGCACCCGGTCGCGCTGGAGGTGCTGCGCGAGGTGGGCCCGATGGCCGTCACCACGGCCAACAAGATCGGTCAGCCGGCCCCGACCACCGCCGAGGAGGCCCGCGACCAGCTGGAGTACGCGGTCCGCGTCTACTTGGAGGCCGGGGCGGCCGCCGACCCGGCGCCGAGCACGATCGTCGATGTCACCGGTGACGTGCCCCGGGTGCTGCGCAACGGCGCGGTGCCGTTCGAGAAGCTGCGGGACGTCGTGCCGGACATCCTGGCCGTGGAGTCCTGACGATGCCGTTCACAGTGCTGCACGTGTGCATGGGCAACATCTGCCGGTCGCCGATGGCCGAGCGGCTGCTGGTCCTGGCCGCCGCCCAGCGCCTCGGCAAGCTCGATCCCGACGCCGAGCTCGACGACCTGCTGCGCAGTGTCAGCGCGGGCACCGGCGGCTGGCACGAGGGCGAGGAGATGAACCCGCCCGCGGCCCGGCAGATCACCCTGCGCGGGGGCAGCACCGACGGTTTCCTGGCCCGCAAGCTGACCAGCGCCCAGCTGGACGAGGCCGACCTGATCCTGACCGCGACGGCCGACCAGAGCGACTACGTGCACGCCCTGCTGCCGGGTGCGGACAATCGCACGTTCGTCCTCGGGCATCTGGCCCGGCTGCTGCGCGACCTGGAGTCCGGGTCGCTCCCGCCGGCCGGCACCGACCCGGAGACCTTCGCCGCCCGCGCCGCCGCCGTGGTGGCGGCGGCTGCCCGGCTGCGCGCCGAGACCGAGCCGCAGCCCGGCGACGACCTCGACGACCCCTGGGGCCGCGGCGACCAGACGTTCCAGCGCATCGGCGACACCATCGAAGAGGCGCTGTACCCGCTCGTGGACGCCCTGCTGCCGGGAGCACCGAGGCCCGCGTGACGATCGTCGGACCGGACGCCGGCGGCCTGCGCCGCGCGGTGGAGCTGCTGCGGGACGAGTCCGTCGTCGCGTTCCCCACCGAGACCGTGTACGGCCTGGGCGCCCACGCCTTCTCGGCGAAAGCCGTGGCCGAGGTCTACCGCCTGAAGAACCGCCCGTCCTGGAATCCGCTGATCGTGCACGTGGCCAATGTCGCGGCGGCCCGCGCGCTGGCCCACGAGTGGCCCGACGCCGCGAACGAGCTGGCCGCGCAGTTCTGGCCGGGGCCGCTGACCCTGGTCGTCGAGCGGGCGAAGCACCTGCCGCAGGTGGGCGCCCCGACGCCGACGATCGCCATCCGGGTGCCGGCGCACGAGGTGGCCCTGAAGCTGCTGGAGGCCGCGAACCTGCCGCTGGCGGCGCCCAGCGCGAACAGGTCGGAGGGCATCTCACCGACCACCGCCGAGCACGTGCTGCGCAGCCTGCCGGACGTGCCGCTGGTGCTGGACGGCGGCCCGGCCTCGTGGGGCATCGAGTCGACGGTGCTCGACCTGACCACGCCGACGCCCACGCTGCTGCGCCCGGGTGCGCTGGCGCTGCGCCCGTTGCGCGAGGTGACCGGCGCGATCGCACTGCCCGCAGCGGTGGTCACCGACGGCACGGCCCGGCCCTCACCGGGCATGAGCCGGCGGCACTACGCCCCGAAGGCGACGGTATTGCTCGTCGACGACGTGAAAACGGTGAACCGCAGCGGCCTGGCTGCCCCGGTCGCGGTGCTGAGCTATGAGACAGCCGGCGACTACGACGCGGCGGAGGTGCTCAGCGCCGACCCCCGCGAGTACGCGGCGGATCTCTACGCGGCCCTGCACCGCCTGGACGACGCCGGGGTCGGCACGATCATCGTGCAGCGGCCGCCGGACACCGAGGACTGGCTGGCCGTCCGTGACCGGCTGAGCCGCGCCGCCCGGTGAGCGTGCGGCCGCCGGTCAGCGGGTGGCCTGGTTGGCGATGTTGCGGGCCATGCCGCTGAAGATGACCCCGTGGAACGGCACCACGCTCGCCCAGTACGCGTGCCCGGCCAGCCCCCGCGGCACGAAGATGGCCCGCTGCCGGTAGACGCTCGTCCCGTCCGGTCCGGGCTCGGCCGACATCTCCAGCCACGCCCGCCCCGGCACCTTCATCTCGGCGCGCAGCCGCAACAGCTCGCCCGGCTTGATCTCCTCGACCCGCCACCAGTCCAGCGCCTCGCCGACCAGCAGGTGGTTGCGGTCGCGCCGGCCGCGGCGCAGGCCGACGCCGCCGACGAGCCGGTCCATCCAGCCGCGCACCGACCAGGCCAGCGGGAACGAGTACCAGCCGTTCTCGCCGCCGACACCCTCGATCACCCGCCACAGCGCCCGGGTCGGCGCGGCCACCGTACGGGTGCGTTCGTCGACGTAGACGCTGCCGCCGGACCAGTCCGGATCGCTGGGCAGCGGCTCGGCCGCCGCGTCCCGGCCCACCGCGTTCGACCACCGGGTCTCCACGTTGGCGTCGCGGACCTTGCCGAGCGCCAGCCGCACGGCCTCGTCGAAGCCCAGCAAGCCGTCGTCGGGGACGTACTCGGCGATGTCGTGCTCCTGGGCGAAGGCCTCGTGGATGAGGCTGCCGACCAGCGGCCGGGCGATGGCATTGGGCACGGGCGTGACGGCACCCACCCAGTGCGCCGACAGCCACGGGCTCAGCGGCCGCAGCGGCAGGATGATCCGCCGGCGCAGACCCGCGACCCGGGCGTAGCGGCGCATCATCTCCAGGTACGTCAGCACGTCCCGCCCGCCGATGTCGAAGCCCCGGTTGACCTCGGCCGGCAGCGTGGCCACGCCGATCAGGTAGCGCAGCACGTCCCGGACGGCGATCGGCTGGATCCGGTTGCGCACCCAGCGTGGAGTGATCATGATCGGCAGCCGCTCGGTCAGGTAGCGCAGCATCTCGAACGACGCCGAGCCCGAGCCGATGATCACCGGCGCCCGCAGCACCGCCGTCGGCACCCCGCTGTCCAGCAGGATCCTGGCCACCTCGGCCCGGGAGCGCAGGTGGGCCGAGGGGTGCTCGTCGGGCGGCGGCTCGGGACCGCCGAGGTAGACGATCCGGCTGACCCCGGCCGCCTTGGCCGCGGTGGCGAAGTTGTGCGCCGCCTCGCGGTCGATGCGCTCGAAGTCCGGCTGTCCGAGCGAGTGCATGAGGAAGTAGGCGACGTCGACGCCGGCGAAGGCGGCCGGCAGCGTGCCGGGGTCGGACAGGTCGCCCTCCACCACCTCGGCCCGGCCGGCCCAGGGCACGTCGCGGAGCCGGGCGGCACTGCGGGACAGGCAGACGACGGAGTGGCCGGCATCGAGCAGACGGGGCGTCAGGCGGCCACCGATGTACCCGGTGGCGCCCGTGACGAGGCAACGCATACCACCACTGTGCCCGCAGGCAGGCCCCCATAAGCCATATGCTCGATCTCGGCAGCGTCGCCGACGGTGAGGGAGCGTGTCATGGAGACTTTCTGGGGTCCCGACTTCGGCGCGCTCGAGCACCAGGACCCGGAGATCGCGGAGGTGATCCTGGGCGAGCTGACCCGCCAGCGCGGCGGGTTGCAACTCATCGCCAGTGAGAACTTCACCTCCCCGGCCGTCCTCGCCGCGCTCGGCTCGACGCTGACCAACAAGTACGCCGAGGGGTATCCGGGACGGCGCTACTACGGCGGCTGCGCCGAGGTCGACCGGGCCGAGGAGCTGGCGGTCGACCGGGCCAGGGAGCTGTTCGGGGCCGAGCACGCCAACGTCCAGCCGCACTCCGGCTCGTCGGCGAACATGGCGGCGTACGCGGCGCTGATCCAGCCGGGCGACACCGTGCTGGCCATGGGGCTGCCGCACGGTGGCCATCTCACCCACGGCAGCCGGGTCAACTTCTCCGGCAAGTGGTTCCACCCGGTCGGCTACACCGTGCGCCGCGACACCGAGCTGATCGACTACGACGAGGTCCGCGACCTGGCCCAGGCGCACCGGCCCAAGCTCATCGTCTGCGGCGCGACGGCCTATCCCCGGCTGATCGACTTCAAGGCCTTCCGGGACATCGCCGACGAGGTGGGGGCGTACCTGATGGTCGACGCCGCGCACTTCATCGGGCTGGTCGCCGGGCGGGCCGTCCCGTCGCCCGTAGCGCATGCCGATGTCGTCACCTGCACCACCCACAAGGTGCTGCGGGGACCGCGGGGAGGCATGATCCTGTGTCGTGAGGAGCTTGCCGCACGCATCGACAAGGCCGTCTTCCCGTTCACCCAGGGCGGGCCGCTGATGCACGCCGTCGCCGCGAAGGCCGTCGCCCTGCGGGAGGCGGCGCTGCCCGACTTCCAGTCGTACGCCCAGCAGGTGGTCAAGAACAGCCAGGCGCTGGCCGCCGGGCTGGCCGCCGAGGGGATGCGCCCGGTCTCCGGGGGCACCGACACCCACCTGGCCCTGGTCGACCTGCGCGACACCGGGGTCAGCGGCCGCGACGCCGAGGCGCGCTGCGACCGCGCCCGGATCACCCTGAACAAGAACGCCATCCCGTACGACCCGGAGCAGCCCATGACGGCGTCGGGCATCCGGGTCGGCACTCCCAGCGTCACCACGCAGGGCATGCGCGAGGCCGAGATGCGCCAGATCGCCGGGCTGATCGCCGTGGCGGTGCGCGCGGACCCGGCCTCGGTCGGCGGGGCCACGCAGCTGCGCGAGGTCGCCGACGAGGTGGCCGAGCTGGTCCGGGCCTTCCCGGCGTACGACCGGGCGGGGGTGCCGGCGTGAACGACTCCGCCGACCGTGTGGTCCCCGCCCAGCCGACGCCCGCCCGGAACGACCACGACGACGACAACCGTCCGCTGCCGGATCTGCCGCCGCTGCCGGAGGACCCGCGCTGGCGGGTGGAGCACCTGCCCTTCCTGACCGCCTTCTCGGTCGCGCTGATGATCTGCGCGGCGTCGGTCGGCTTCTTCGCCGGTGGCGGCGCCGCCGCGGTGGGCGCCGCGGCCGGCGTGGGCGTCGTGACGGTCAGCTTCACCATGACGACCCTGGTGTTCGCGTGGGCCGACACTGTGCGCCCGGCCCTGGTGATGCCGCTGGGGCTGCTGACGTACGTGGTGAAGTACGCGTTGCTCGGCGTGATCATGGTGTTTGTGATCTCCTCGGAGTGGCCCGGCCGGCTCGCGATGGGCTGGGGGATCGTCGCCGGGGTGCTCGGCTGGACGGCTGTGCAGATCTGGTGGGTGGCCCGGACCAGCCTGTCCAAGTGATCTTCAGCACCGGCGTTTCGACTGGTCAGTGCCCCTTTGGAAGGGCTCTGTCCACGAACCGGTGACTGACGTCCGACAAAGTTGTCCGGTTCTGGCGGAGGGGGAGTACCGTGTTGCCGAGTTGCGAGACCCCTGACGCCTGGACAACTGCGGTTGTGCGGGGGGTCCCGCTTAGCTTCGTGTTACCTGCTGATATCGTTCGGGCCGTCATGACCGGTCAAGAACCTCCCAGCAACCCCCACGGCGACGACGGTCAGAACCCGCCCGACACGGGCCAGGGGATGACGGCGGTCAGCTATCTCCTCGGGGGCATGTTGGTCTGGGGCGGGATCGGCTGGTTGGTCGACCACTACGTCGGCACCAAGGGCATCTTCGCCGGAATCGGCGCCGTCGTTGGTATCGCCGGCGGTGTCTACCTCATCGTGCGCCGTCTCGGCGCCTGACAGGAAAGGGCTACGGTGATCGGTCAGTCGACGGTCCTCGCAGCGGAGTTCCCGCCCAGCGTCGAGGACTTCTACCTGCCCAGCATCCTGCCGTGGGGCGCTCACGACTCGTACTGGTTCACCAAGATCACGTTGTTGGTCTGGGTGGCCGTTGCTCTGATCATCATCTTCTTCCTGGTGTCCTACCGGAAGCCGCAGCTGGTGCCCACGAAGAAGCAGTGGCTCGCCGAGAGCCTCTACGGATTCGTGCGCAACAACATCGCCGTCGAGATGATCGGGGCGCGAGGTGTCGCGTTCGCGCCGTACCTCACGACGCTGTTCTGCTTCATCCTGCTGAACAACCTCTTCAGCATCGTGCCGCTGATCCAGATCTCGCCGAACTCGCACATCGCGTTCCCGGCGATCCTCGCGGTCATCAGCTACGTGATGTTCATCTATGTCGGCATCCGGCACCACGGCGGCTTCTTCAAGTACATGAAGGCAGCGCTCATCCCGCCGGCGCCGTGGTTCATCCTGCCGCTGCTGATCCCGATCGAGTTCTTCTCGAACTTCATGGTCCGTCCGTTCTCGCTGGCGGTCCGACTCTTCGCCAACATGTTCGCCGGCCACATGCTGCTGCTGGTGTTCACGCTCGGTGGCTTCGCGATGGTCAGCGCGAACGTGTGGTTCACGCCGTTCTCGATCGTGTCGTGGATCATGACGATCGCCCTGACCTTCCTCGAGTTCCTGGTGATCGTGCTCCAGGCCTACGTGTTCACGGTGCTGACCGCGAGCTACGTCCAGGGCGCGCTCGCCGACGAGCACTGAGCTGTTCGAGTACCACCCCGTTGTCGTCCCGCGTGACAGTCACGCGAGATACCAGGAGGAACTGAGCAATGATTCTCGCCGAAGTTGTGGGTAGCACCGCCGCCATCGGTTACGGCCTCGCCGCGATCGGTCCCGGCATCGGTGTCGGTCTGGTCTTCTCCGCCTACATCCAGTCGACGGCTCGCCAGCCGGAGTCCTCGCGCCTGACCCTGCCGTACGTCTGGATCGGCTTCGCCGTCATCGAGGCGCTGGCGCTGCTGGGCATCGCGTTCGGCTTCATCTGGCAGAACCTGGCTCCGAACGTCGGCTAGTTCTCCCCTTGCGGAACGGAGCTCCCATGCTTGCGTACCTGGCCGCCGAGGGCGGCGAGACAACTGAACACAACCCGATCATTCCCGCGTGGGAAGAGATCGTGGTCGGTACGGTCGCGTTCGCCCTGCTCTGCTTCGTGCTGATGAAGTTCGTCTTCCCGATGATGGAGAAGACGTTCGCGGCGCGGGTCGACGCGATCGAGGGTGGCCTCAAGCGCGCCGAAGCCGCCCAGGCCGAGGCGAACGAGCTGCTCGAGCAGTACCGCGCGCAGCTGTCGGAAGCTCGTACGGAGGCCGCGCGCATCCGTGACGAGGCCCGCGCCGACGCCGAGGGCATCCGTCAGGACGTCCTGGCCAAGGCCCGGGAGGAATCCGACCGCATCATCGCGTCCGGGCGCGACCAGCTCGCCGCCCAGCGCGAGAGCATCGTGCGCGACCTGCGCTCCGAGGTGGGCACGCTCGCCGTGGACCTGGCCGGCCGGATCGTCGGCGAGTCGCTCGCCGACGAGGCGCGCAGCCGGGGCACGGTGGACCGGTTCATCTCCGAGCTGGGTGCCGGCACGGGCACCGGGCGGCGCTGATGGCGACCGTCAACCGGGAGTCGTACGCCGCGGCGGCGGAGAAGTTGACCGCGGACACCCGGACGGCCACCGCCGCGCAGCTGGCCACGGCCGCCGACGAGATCCTGTCGGTGGCGCGGCTGCTGCGCGGCCAGCCGCGGCTGCGCCGGGCGCTGACCGATCCGTCGCGCAGCGGCGCCGACCGGGCCGAGCTGGTTCGCTCGCTGCTCGCCGGCAAGCTGGGGGAGACCGCCGTGGAAGCGGTGGCGACCCTGGCCGGCGGCCGGTTCAGCCGGCCGGCCGAGCTGCTCGACGCGGTGGAGCGCCTGGGCGTCGACACCGTGCTGGCGGCCACCGAGAAGGCGGACGAACTCGCCGAGGTCGAGGACGAGCTGTTCCGCTTCGGACAGGTCGTGTCGGGTGACTCCGAGCTGGCCGTGACGCTGGCCGATCCGGGCGCATCGATCGACCGTCGCGTTAAGCTGGTTCAGGACCTGCTGAAAGGCAAGGTCCGGGCGGGCACGGGACGGCTCATCGAGGTGGCCCTCGAGGGATTCGGCGGCCGCGGCTTCGAGACCTCGCTGAGCCGGCTGGTCGAGCTGACCGCCGCGAGGCGGGACCGTCAGGTCGCGTACGTGACGGTCGCCAAGCTCCTCGACGACGCCGAGGAGCAGCGGCTCGCCGCCAAGTTGTCCGACATCTACGGTCGGCAGGTGTCGCTGAAGGTCGATGTGGATCCGAGCATCATCGGCGGTGTCAGCGTCCGTGTCGGCTCCGACCTCTACGACGGCACGATCCTGCGGCGACTCAACGAAGCCCGGCAGGCGTTCGCTAAATAGTTTTTCCCCTCGGTGGCGGCGACGTCCCGAGCACGCCCTCGGCGGCGGCGACGCCCCGAGCCGACTAGAGAAGGCAGAGGATGGCCGAGCTGACCATCTCCTCGGACGAGATCCGGGGGGCGCTAGAGCGCTACGTCTCGTCCTATTCGCCCGAGGTCTCCCGTGAGGAGGTCGGCATCGTCTCCGATGCGGGCGACGGCATCGCGCACGTCGAGGGTCTGCCCTCGACGATGGCGAACGAACTCCTCGAATTCGAGGACGGCACGCTGGGTGTCGCCCTGAACCTCGACGTCCGCGAGATCGGCGCCGTGGTCCTGGGTGACTACACCAACATCGAGGAGGGCCAGCAGGTCAAGCGGACCGGCCGCGTCCTGTCGGTCCCGGTCGGCGACGCCTACCTGGGCCGCGTCGTGGACGCACTCGGCAACCCGATCGACGACCGTGGTCCGATCGAGAACGAGGGCTTCCGCGAGCTCGAGCTGCAGGCCCCGAACGTCATGTCCCGCCAGCCGGTGAAGCAGCCGCTGCAGACCGGCATCAAGGCGATCGACGCCATGACGCCGATCGGCCGCGGCCAGCGCCAGCTGATCATCGGCGACCGCAAGACCGGTAAGACCACGGTCGCGCTCGACACGATCATCAACCAGCGGGCCAACTGGGAGTCCGGCGACCCGCAGAAGCAGGTCCGCTGCATCTACGTCGCGATCGGCCAGAAGGCCACCACGATCGCCAGCATCCGGGGCACGCTCGAGGCCCAGGGCGCGCTGGAATACACCACGATCGTGGCCTCGCCCGCCTCCGACCCGGCCGGCTTCAAGTACATCGCCCCGTACACCGGCTCGTCCATCGGGCAGCACTGGATGTACAACGGCAAGCACGTCCTGATCGTCTTCGACGACCTGACCAAGCAGGCCGAGGCGTACCGCGCCGTGTCGCTGCTGCTGCGCCGCCCGCCGGGCCGCGAGGCGTACCCGGGCGACGTGTTCTACCTGCACAGCCGCCTGCTCGAGCGCTGCGCCAAGCTCTCCGACGAGCTCGGTGGCGGCTCGATGACCGGCCTGCCGCTGATCGAGACCAAGGCCAACGACATCTCGGCCTACATCCCGACCAACGTCATCTCGATCACCGACGGTCAGATCTTCCTCGAGTCGGACCTGTTCGCCTCGGGTGTGCGCCCGGCCATCAACGTCGGCACCTCGGTGTCCCGCGTCGGCGGTTCGGCGCAGGTCAAGGGCATGCGCCGGGTCTCCGGCCGGCTCCGCCTGGACCTGGCCCAGTACCGCGAGCTGGAGGCCTTCTCGGCCTTCGCCTCCGACCTGGACAAGGCCTCGCGGGCTCAGCTCGAGAAGGGCGTCCGCCTGGTCGAGCTGCTCAAGCAGCCGCAGTACTCGCCGCTGTCGGTGGCCGAGCAGACCGTCGTCATCTGGGCCGGCACCACGGGTCAGCTCGACGACATCCCGGTCGGCGACGTCAAGCGTTTCGAGGCCGAGCTGCTCGACTGGATCAAGCGCAACCGCAGCGAGACCTTCACGGCGATCGAGTCGACCGGTCAGCTGACCGACGAGCAGGTCGAGACCCTGCAGAGCGGTGTCGACGAGTTCAAGGTGCTGTTCAAGCAGGGCGAGACCGGCAGCAATGTCGGTAACGAGGCGCAGGCCGAGCCCCTGGCGGACGGCAGCGAGAGCCGCGAGACGGTGACCCGCGAGGTCCGGTCCAGCACGGACGAGAGCTAAGCCATGGCCGGTCAGGTACAGGCACTTCGGCGGCGCATCCGCACCGTCAAGTCCACCAAGAAGATCGCCAAGGCGCAGGAGCTGGTCGCCACCAGCCGCATCGCCAAGGCGCAGGAGCGGGTGACCGCCTCCAAGCCGTACGCGGAGGCGATCACCCAGGTGCTCACGGCGCTGGCGTCCAACGCGTCGGTCGACAACCCGCTGCTGCAGCCGCGTGAGCGGGTGCGGCGGGCGGGTGTCCTGCTGATCACCAGCGACCGAGGCCTGGCCGGCGCCTACAACGCCAACGCGATCCGCACCGCGGAGCAGCTGATGGCGCGCCTGCGGGCGGACGGCAAGGAAGTGGCGCTGTACATCGTCGGCCGCAAGGGCGTCGGGTACTACCGGTTCCGCAACCGGGCGATCGAGACGAGCTGGACGGGCTTCTCCGAGCGGCCGTCGTTCGCCGACGCCCGCGCCATCGGCGACGCGCTGCTCGAGGCGTTCGTCGCCGGTGCGGACGACGAGGACGGCCACTACGGTCCGGACGGCATCCAGGGCGTCGACGAGCTGCACATCGTCAGCACCCGGTTCAAGTCGCTGATGACCCAGGCCGCGGAGGCGCGCTTCCTGGCGCCGATGCAGGTCGAGGAGCGCGAGCGCGAGCCCGGGCTGCGCCCGGCCTACGAGTTCGAGCCCGAGGCCGAGGAGCTGCTGAACGCGCTGCTGCCGAAGTACCTCAACACGCGGATCTACGCGGCGTTGCTGGACTCGGCGGCCAGCGAGTCGGCGTCCCGGCGGCGGGCGATGAAGAGCGCGTCGGACAACGCGGACGACCTGCTCAAGCGGTACACGCGCGAGATGAACTCCGCGCGGCAGGCTGCGATCACCCAGGAAATCAGTGAGATCGTCGGCGGCGCCAACGCGCTGGCCGCGGCGGGAAGTGATGGATGATGACTGCTGTAGCTGAGCCCACCAAGACGCAGGCCGGTGTCGGTCGCGTAGTCCGGGTCATCGGCCCGGTCGTCGACGCCGAGTTCCCCCGCGACGCCATGCCCGACATCTACAACGCGCTGCACGTCGAGGTGACCCTGTCCGAGGGCACCAAGACGCTGACCCTCGAGGTGGCGCAGCACCTGGGCGACAACATCGTCCGCGCCATCTCGATGCAGCCCACCGACGGCCTGGTCCGCGGTTCCGAGGTCAAGGACACCGGCTCCGGCATCTCGGTGCCGGTCGGTGACGTGACCAAGGGCCACGTGTTCAACGCCCTCGGCGAGGTCCTCAACGCCGACCCGGCCACCCTGGACATCCAGGAGCGGTGGAGCATCCACCGCAAGCCGCCGGCGTTCGCCGACCTCGAGCCGAAGACCGAGATGCTGGAGACCGGCATCAAGGTGCTCGACCTGCTCGCGCCGTACGTGCGCGGTGGCAAGATCGGCCTGTTCGGCGGCGCGGGCGTGGGTAAGACGGTGCTCATCCAGGAGATGATCATCCGGGTGGCCCGTAACTTCGGTGGTACGTCGGTGTTCGCCGGCGTGGGCGAGCGCACCCGCGAGGGCAACGACCTCATCCTGGAGATGGAAGAGGGCGGCGTGCTCGACAAGACCGCGCTCGTCTTCGGCCAGATGGACGAGCCGCCGGGCACCCGCCTGCGGGTCGCCCTGACCGCGCTGACCATGGCGGAGTACTTCCGGGACGTCCAGAACCAGGAGGTGCTGCTCTTCATCGACAACATCTTCCGGTTCACCCAGGCCGGTTCCGAGGTGTCGACGCTGCTCGGCCGCATGCCGTCCGCCGTGGGTTACCAGCCCACGCTGGCCGACGAGATGGGCGAGCTGCAGGAGCGGATCACCTCGGTCCGGGGCAAGGCGATCACCTCGCTGCAGGCGATCTACGTGCCCGCCGACGACTACACCGACCCGGCGCCGGCCACCACCTTCGCCCACCTGGACGCGACGACCAACCTCGAGCGGTCGATCTCCGACAAGGGCATCTACCCCGCCGTGGACCCGCTGGCCTCCAGCTCGCGGATCCTGGCGCCCGAGTTCGTCGGGGCCGAGCACTACGCGGTCGCCCGTGAGGTGCAGCGGATCCTGCAGAAGTACAAGGACCTGCAGGACATCATCGCCATCCTCGGTATGGACGAGCTCTCCGAGGAGGACAAGGTCACGGTGCAGCGGGCCCGCCGCATCGAGCGCTTCCTGTCCCAGAACACGTACGCCGCGGAGCAGTTCACCGGCGTTCCCGGCTCGACGGTCCCGCTCAAGGAGACCATCGAGGCGTTCAAGAAGATCAGCGAGGGTGAGTACGACAACTACCCTGAGCAGGCCTTCTTCATGTGCGGTGGCCTCGAGGACCTCGAGAAGAACGCACACGAGCTGATGAAGGGCTGATCCTGACGGATCATCTCGGGCCGCGCCGGCACTTGCCGGCGCGGCTCATCCGTTTCCAAGTGCCCGTTTTGTCCGTTTGACCTCGGGTGCGACGGTACGCGGACGCGAAGTTTTCTTCCGTTGTTCGGATACTCTTGGCACTGCTTGTGGCGCGGCCCCGCGATCAGCCCATTGATCGCGGCTGGTATCGACCGGCATGGTTGGGGATCGAGTGGCGAAGAGCGCGAAACCGAAGAGCGGCCGGCGTGCCCCCCTGTGGGCGCGGCTGTGCGCCATCTTCGGCTGTGTCCTGATGGTCCTCAGCGGCGGCGCGCTGGTCACGAGCCAGGTGCTCGTCGCCCGCTACGCGAACGCGGTGCAGACCAAGGACCTCTTCGGCAACGCCGCCTCCGGTGCCACCAAGCAGCAGGTCAGCGACATCAAGGGCCCGCTCAACATCCTGCTCGTGGGCATCGACCCGCGCAACGACACCACCGCGCCGCTGTCCGACTCGATCATCGTCGTGCACGTGCCCAAGGGGCTGAAGACGGCGTACCTCTACTCGATCCCGCGGGACCTGCGCGTCGAGATCCCGCCCTTCGCCAAGACCAAGTTCGGCGGCGGCACGGCGAAGATCAACGCCGCGATGTCGTACGGCAGCTCGATCGGCGGCGGCAAGCACGACGTCGCCCAGGGCTTCGACCTGCTGGCCAAGACGGTGAGCAAGCTGACCGGCATCAAGAAGTTCGACGCCGGCGCGATCATCAACTTCAACGGCTTCAAGGACATCGTCGACGCGATGGACGGCGTCACGATGACCATCGACCAGAACGTGAAGTCGGAGCACCTGCAGCCGAACGGCAAGCCGCGCCCGCGCCGGCCGGAGTGCGCCAGCAACAACTGCGAGCACCCGTACATCGGCCCGCAGAAGCAGTACAAGAAGGGCACGTACCACCTGGAGGGCTGGGAGGCGCTGGACTACGTCCGGCAGCGCTACGGCCTGCCCCGCAGCGACTACGACCGCCAGCGGCACCAGCAGCAGTTCATCAAGGCGATGGCCTCGCAGGCGCTGAGCAAGAACGTGGTGACCAACCCGGTCAAGCTCGACAAGGTGCTCAAGGCAGCCGGCGACGCGCTGATCTTCGACGGCAACGGCCACTCGGTCGTCGACTGGGGTCTGGCCCTCAAGAGCCTGCGCGCCGACGACATGACGCTGGTGAAGCTGCCGGGCCGCAGCCTGATCACGAACGGCAGATATCAGGGCGAGGCGCTCGACTCCAGCGCCGAGGACTTCTTCGCCGCCGTGCAGAGCGACACGATCTCCACGTTCCTGATCGACCACCCGGACTTCCTCCAGAAGCTCTGACCCGCCGGCCCGGGGCCCGGCCGCAGTGGCGGTCGCCACCCCAGGCACCGGCAGGTCACCCAGCCGTTTAGACTTCACCTCAATCGGTTCCGCCGGCTTTAAGGGAGACAGCGTGGCCAACCAGCTGCACGTTCAGGTCGTCGCCGTCGAGGAGAAGGTCTGGTCCGGCGACGCCGAAATGGTCGTCGCCCGCACCACCGAGGGCGAGCTCGGCGTCCTGCCCGGTCACTCCCCGCTGCTGGGCCTGCTCAAGGAGCCCTCCCAGGTGCGGGTCAAGCTCGCCGGCGGCGAACAGCTGACCTACGACGTAGCAGGCGGCTTCCTCTCCGTCGACGCGAACGGCGTGACCGTCCTCGCCGAGAGCGCCACCCCCGCCACTCCCGACGCGCACTGACGCCGACGATGCGGGTTCTGGAAGTCATCGGAATCTGCGTCGTCGCGCTGCTCGTCGTCCTGCTCGCGATCTTCCTCCGCCGCCGACTGCTCATGGCCGGCGGCGGCACCATCCGGCTCCAGGTCCGGGTCAGCACCATGGTGCCGGGCCGCGGCTGGTCCTCGGGCATCGGTCAGTTCGTCGATGACGAACTCCGCTTCCACCGCATGTTCAGCTTCGGCATCCGGCCGAAACGCGTGCTGAACCGCCGCACCCTCTCGGTCGGCTGCCGCCGCCTGCCGGCCGGCCCGGAACGCCTGACCATGCCGGGCCACTGGATCATCCTGCTCTGCACAACAGGCAACAACGAGCTCGAGATCGCCATGGCCGAGTCCACGGTGACCGGCTTCCTCTCCTGGCTGGAAGCAGGCCCCCCGGGCCAACCCGGATCGGTGGCCCCCCGCCCGACAATCACCCCACGCCCCGCCGAACGCTGAAATCCCTCTCCCGGCACGCATCGCGGGACGTTTTTCCGGTACGCGTCTCGCCGTGACCAACCGCAAACACCGACTCGAGTGTCGCAGCGTTTGAGGCCACGGCCGGTCCAGGCCGAGGGATCCGCCGCCGGGCGGTTCGCCACTCCCCGAAAGCCCCCGCGTCTGTGCAGTGCTACAAACAGAACGAAATACACGCGCGGCACCTTCGGCCGGGCGGCGTTGTGACCGCTGCTGTCCTTCGCCAGGTTGGCTGTGCGGTGTTGCTCGGGTCGGAGCCGGCGCCCATGTTGCCGGTGGCTGTGGACGTCGGCGCCTCGGCGGTTGCTCCAGCCACGCCCCGGGCTTCGGCCGGGCGGCGGCGTGCGCGCTGGTGTCGTTCGCCAGGTTGGCTGCACGGTGCTGCTCGGGTCGGAGCCGGCACCCACGTTGCGGGTGGCTGTGGACGTCGGCGCCTTGTGAGTCGCTCCTACCGCCCAGCAGCTTCGGCTGGGCGGCGGTGTGCGCGCCGCTGTCATCTGCCCGGCCGGCTATCTGACATTGCCGGGCCGGAGCCGCACCCATGTTGCCAGCCGCCGAGGCCATTGGCTTACCGGCCGACCGCACGCTGGCCGACCGCTGGCCGACCGCACGCTGGCCGACCGCTGGCCGACCGCACGCTGGCCGACCGCTGGCCGACCGCTGGCCGACCGCACGCTGGCCGACCGCTGGCCGACCGCACGCTGGCCGACCGCACGCTGGCCCACAGGCTTGCCGGTTTAACGCAACGCTGGCCCACAGGCTTGCCGGCCTAACGCACGCTGGCCCACACCGGCCCACCGGCCCAATGCACGCCGGCCCGCCAGCCCGTTGCACACCGGCCCACCGACCCTTCGGCGGGCAACGACTGGACCGCCCGGCAGCAGATCCCACGGCCTTGACCCGGCACGGGCCCAAGAGCTGCGGGAACGTCAGCCCCGATGATGCGGTTGAGCACCCCGAGACGCGTAGCAGTGGATCCCAAGGGCAGGGTCAAGAGACCCCGCCCGGCACCCATTTCACGTCGCCGCCCGGGTTGGCCGTGCGGCCCAGGATGAACAGCAGGTCGGAGAGGCGGTTCAGGTATTTCGCCGGCAGCAGCGACGTGCGCTCCTTCTCGACCTCGTAGAGCGCCCACGCCGAGCGTTCCGCGCGGCGGGCGACCGTGCGCGCCACGTGCAGCAGCGCCGCCCCCGGCGTCCCGCCCGGCAGCACGAACGAGTCGAGCTCCGGCAGCTGTTCGTTGTATTCGTCGCACCAGCCCTCGAGCCGGGTCACGTACGCCTCGGTGATCCGCAGCGGCGGGTACGGCGGGTCCTCGGCCAGCGGGTTGCACAGGTCGGCGCCCACATCGAACAGATCGTTCTGCACCGCGGTGAGCACGCTCTTCACGTCCGGGGCGAGTGCGCCCATCGCGAGCGCCACCCCGATCGCGGCGTTGCACTCGTCGGCGTCCGCGTACGCCACGACCCGGGGATCGGTCTTCGCGGCCACCTCGTTGTTGCCCAGGCGGGTCGAACCGGCGTCGCCGGTGCGGGTGTAAATGCGGGTGAGATGCACGGCCATGCCCCCCACCCTACGGACGCGGGTGGGCGCGACCCATACGATGGCCCGCGTGGATGTGATCAGAGTCAAGGGTGGCGCCCGTCTGTCCGGCGACGTCACAGTCGACGGCGCGAAGAACTCCGCGCTCAAGCTCATGGCGGTCGCCCTGCTCGCCGAGGGCCGCAGTGTGGTGGCCAACGTCCCGCGCATCACCGACGTGGCGATCATGGCCGAGGTGCTGCGCCGGTTGGGCTGTGAGGTGTCGCTGGCGAACGGCGAGGCGACCATCGATGTGCCCGCCGAGCCCGGCAGTGAGACCGACTACGACCTGGTGCGCCGGCTGCGCGCGTCCATCTGCGTGCTGGGCCCGCTGCTGGCCCGCCGCGGCTACGTGCGGGTCGCGCACCCGGGCGGCGACGCGATCGGCTCCCGCGGGCTCGACATGCACGTCGCCGGCCTGGCCCGGATGGGCGCGGAGATCTCCGGCGAGCACGGCTTCGTGATCGCCTCGGCCCCGGGCGGCCTGCACGGCGGCAAGATCTGGCTGGATTTCCCCAGCGTCGGCGCGACCGAGAACCTGCTGATGGCCGCGGTCCTGGCCAAGGGCGTCACGGAAATCGACAACGCGGCCCGCGAGCCGGAGATCGTCGACATCTGCGACATGCTGACCGCGATGGGCGCGCAGATCGACGGCGCCGGCACCTCGACGCTCACCGTCGAGGGGGTGGAGGCGCTCAAGCCGGTGCGGCACACCACGGTGGGCGACCGGATCGTCGGCGGCACCTGGGCGTTCGGCGCGGCGATGACCCGCGGCGACGTCACCGTGCACGGCGTCCGGCCGGAATACCTGGCGATCGCCCTGGACAAGCTGGTCTCGGCGGGCGCGGTGGTCGAGCCGGGTGACAACCAGTTCCGGGTACGCATGGACGACCGCCCCAAGGCCGTCGACATCGTGACCCTGCCGTACCCGGGCTTCGCCACCGACCTGCTGCCGATGGCGATCGGGCTGGCCGCGGTGAGCGCGGGCTCCTCGCTGATCACCGAGAACATCTTCGACGGCCGGTTCATGTTCGTGAACGAGATGGTCCGGCTGGGCTCCGACATCCGTACCGACGGTCACCACGCGGTGGTCAACGGCCGCGAGCGCCTCTCCGGCGCGCCGGTCCGGGCCACCGACATCCGGGCGGGCGCGGGGCTGGTCATCGCCGGGTTGTGCGCGGACGGCATCACCGAGGTCGGCGAGGTGCACCACATCGACCGCGGCTACCCGGACTTCGTGTCGGACCTGGCCAACCTGGGCGTCGACGTCGAGCGCGCGGTGGTCACCGAGCCGACCTTCGACTTCTGAGCTCGGTAGGCGGCTCGGTGGTCGTCAAGGATCGCGATCGAGCCGGACGCCGTTCACCGAGACCTGCACTGCCGGGGAATCGCTCGGGACGTCCCCCATCTGGGCCATCACGCTGCTGCTGACCCCGGCGTACTGGAGGATCGTGGCGATTCCCGCCCGCCGGGCGGAGAACCGCTCCACCAGGCAGATGCGTAGCGCCGGCAGGGCGGGCAGTGCCTTGAGCGTGCGCGTGACGCCGGCCTCGAACGCGGGGTAGGGGTAGTCCTTGAAATTGGTCGCCTTGAACGAGTGCATCGTGTCGTCCGTGGGGACGATGACCCGAAGAGTGCGCAGCGTGGCGCACGATCCCAGGTGACTGAGCTCCAGCTCGCTGGGCCAGCCGGCGAGGCTCACCTCCGTCAGGCCACGCCCGCTGATGTCCTCGTCGAAGGTCGGGCGCCGCCAGGCCCAGAGATCATGGCGCTGGACAGTGCCGGACGCCTGGCTGCCCGCAGCCCACTGGTAGTCGAGATCCAGGCAGGAGGCGAAGGAAGGGCCGGACAGGAGCGCGACAGAGCGCAGCTCGGGAAGCTTCGGGATCTTCCACATGCCGTGGGTCAGCGTGACGTCAAAAACCAGACGCCGGAGACCGCGCAGCCGCGCCAGGTTTTCCGGCGCGCATCCGTCGCCACCGAGGATGTGAAGTTCCTGTAGTTCGCTGAGCGAACCGCGCAGCAGTTGGCTGCTGCCCTGGCAGACGTACAGTCGGAGCTCGCGCAGGTGGGACAGCGCATCGACCACCGGCTCGTTGCACCGTTCCAGCTCGAGACGTTCGAGCAGGGGAAAGTCGGCCAGCGCGACGAGCTTGCCGCTCACGTCGCTGACCTTCAGACGGCGTACTGCCGGCAGCGCGGTCAGAGCCTGCAGACGACGCTCGCCGACGGCATGGAAGACGGCGGCGTCGGCGTCGACCTCCTTCAGCACGAGATCCACATAGTGCTCCGGGACGACGTCCTCCGGCCAGGTCGCCGCCAGGTCCGCCTGGTGTGCCGGAACGCCGTTGCGAGCCAGTGCGGCCAGGACCGGGATGGAATCGTCGCCGCCCAGCCCGCGGACGGCATGCAGGAACCAGCCGATCTCCAGCTCCGACAGGCCGGCCGGGTCCGGGATGAGGTCGAAGATGATGTCGCCGACCTGGGCCAGCTCGGTGGCGTCGTCGGCCGAGGTCGGCCTCATGATGCGTTTCAGCCGCTCGCGAACGGCGTGTTCGAGTTTCGGGTCGACCGAGGTGGCCTGCTCGAGGCAGGCCCCGGCCAACAGCTCCAAGGTGCGCCGGTACGGTGGCTCGGCGTCCGCACGGGCGCAGAGCCGCCGCAGGATCTCGTCGCGCTCGCGGCGTCTGGCGATTCCCATGGCCATCACCGCGGTGTCTCGCCAGGCCGGATCGTGGGCGTTGTGCACCAACACGTGCAGGTCGCCGTCGTCGATCAGGGCATGGGCGGCAAGGTAGTCCTGGAACGTCCGGTGGATGAAGTCGACCCGGCCCTCGACCGGCTCGCCCAGCACCCCTGAGCGGGTCACCAGGTGGGTGAGGACGTCGCCGGGAGCGGTGGACGTGCCCATGCCTTTGAGGTACGAGCGGATCCGCTCCTCCGCCGCGTTCCGGTCGACCTCGTTGAGCCGGTTTCTCAGCATCCAGTAGCCCAGTCGTTGCAGGATCTCCTCCTGCTGGTCCTGGGTGATGTCCAGGGCGACGACGGCGCGCTCTCTGTCCCGCCGGACCAGCAGCATTTCCAGGGCAGCGCGGTACAGCGTGTTCCGGTCGCGCGGCAGATCCCTCAGCCGATCATGGTGTAGAGCGCAGATGAGCGCGCAGAGCAGCGGATTTGTCGCCAGCTGACGCAAGGACCTGCGTTGTGCCATCTTTTCGATCAGATCCCCCTCGTCGTCGGCGAGGCGCTGCTGCATCTCCTTGTCGCCGGCGGCCTCGCCCATGGCGAGGTGCCAGTAGCTGATGAACAGACGGACGTCGGGCTGGGTCATCGGCAGCAGCGTCAGTGATTCGAAGTTGTCGGACTCCAGCCACGCGTTCGGTGCCGCCGGGGGCCGGCTGGTCACGACGAAGTGGGCGGTGGGGAAAGTGTCGACCAGATCAGCGAGCCAGGACCGGATCTCCTCGCGCCGGACCTCCGGCAGTTCGTCGACACCGTCGATCAGTACGACACCGTCACCGTGCTGCAGAACCTTCCGTATCCAGCCGTCGGGGGCGCCGCCGGCCAGGGCGACACCGGCCTCCCGGGCGAAGTCGTCGACGTGGGGAAGGGCCGTGGCGGCGTACCGGCGTAGCGGCAGCAGGAACGGAACTTTGCCCTCCCAGCCCGGCGGCGTCTCCGGGGACCTCGCGGCCAGTACGACGGCCAGCCATTGCAGCAGGGTGGTCTTGCCCGAGCCGGCCTCGCCGCGTACCAGCACCCGCCGGGTGCGGCCGAACGCCTCATCGACCCGCAGGGACGGAGCTTGCAGGGCGGCATCGAAAGCGCTGCTGCCGCCCTTCGGCACCCGGTAGGCCGCCGCGCGGGTCACCGTCAGATTGAGATAGGCGGTGCTCAGCGGGTACGGCTTGGCGCGGTTGACGGTGACTCCGAACAAGCGGAGCTGGTTGAGCTTGACCGCCACGCGTCGCAGATAACTCCGCTCGAAGCGCGCCTCGGCCGTATCCTGCTCCGCCGCCAGCTGACGGTCGCGTGCCTCCTGGCGTATCTCCTCCAGCCGCCGGATCGTCTCGATGCCGGCTGAGCGGACGAACTCCGGTCGGGAGGCGGTGTACTCCACAAGTTGCACGCAGCATTCGTGCAGAAGGCGGCGATATGCCTGAGTGCCCAGCTCGCTCAGTCCGGCGATGGCGGGCCGTTCGGCGTCCAGCGTGAGCAGGACGTGGCAGAGGAAGTCCGGCTGGAGCCCAGTAGCCATGATCAGTTCTTTGGGGGTCAGGTCGCTGTATCGGCTCCTACCACCGGAGCGCCCGTCCGCGATGGTGTGGGCAACCGCGTCGATCATCGCGGTCCACTCCGCAGAGTCGATGTTGGCGAACTCGGTCTGCCGCATGGGCCCGAACAGGGAGCTCAGTTTTTCCAGCAGCCTGCGGATCTCCGCTTTGTCGACCCTGTTCCGTTCCGCCGGGGAGAGCCGGTGCCACGGCCGCAGGACGACCGGGGACTTGGCGACGTCCGCGCGGGGCGGCTTCTGCAGAGCCTGGGTGAGGACAGTGCGCAGCGCGGGACCCAGGATGCGCACAATCTGATCAACCGGCACGTCGCCACCTTCCCGAGCAAGGAAAGCGCTGAGGCGACGATTTTACCGGGATCGGGCAAACTGATCAGGTGGTGTCGCTCGTACGGCTGAGCCGCGATGCCCGCTCACAATGCCGGGGAGCCGCCGACGAGCCGGCGGGCCTCGTCCACTTCTTCCGGGAAGACCAGCACCAGCAGCCGGCCGTCCGGGCGTACCGCCGAGGTCGAGCGGATGCCCGCGGCCGCCAGCAGGGTGCGGATCTCCTCGGCGATGTCCGGGTCGTCGGTCGCCGCGGCCGGGCAGAGCAGGCCGTAGTCCTCGGCCTCGCCGAAGATGGCCAGGCCCGCGTACAGCTCGCGGAGCGGGTCCTCGCGGGCCTGCGTCCACTGCAGTCCCATCCGCCAGAAGATCGCGCCGAGGAAACCGACGAGGGCGACGGCGATGAACGGCCCGAGGAGGTACCAGCCGTCGCTTGGTGGCATGGGCACAGTCTGGCACCGGCGGCGGGGGATTTCCCGGGATTTGCCCCGATCGAGGCCCTGAGCGTTCGTTAAGCGCGGCGGCTAGGCTGTCGGCGTTACCTCAACGTGGAGAAGGAGAGCACACATGGCGGGTCGACTCGCGGTCATCGGCTCCGGTCTGATGGGTTCGGGCATCGCCCAGGTGGCGGCCCAGGCCGGCTGGCAGGTCACCCTGCGGGACCTGGACGAGGCCTCGCTGGCCCGGGGCGTGGCGGCGATCCGGGAGTCCCTGGGCCGCTTCGCGACCAAGGGCAAGATCTCGGCGGAGGACGCCGAGGCGGCCGTCGCCCGGATCACCACCACGACCGAACTCGACGCGATGGCCGACGCCGACGTGGTGGTCGAGGCGATCTTCGAGAAGCTGGAGGCCAAGCACGAGGTCTTCCGCGCGCTGGACAAGATCTGCAAGCCCGGCGCGGTGCTCGGCACCAACACCTCGGCCATCCCGATCACCCAGATCGCGGCGGTCACCTCGCGGCCGGAGTCGGTCGTGGGCATCCACTTCTTCTCGCCGGTGCCGATGATGAAGCTGGTCGAGCTGGTCCGCGGCTACCAGACCTCGGACGAGACGATGGCCAGTGCGCGCAACTTCGCCGAGGAGGTCGGTAAGACCTGCGTCGAGGTCAAGCGGGACGTGGCCGGCTTCGTCTCCAACCGGCTCTTCTCCGCGCTGCTGGTCGAGGCGATCAAGCTGGTCGAGACCGGTGTGGTGTCGGCGGCCGACCTGGACACGGTGATGAAGCTCGGCTTCGGGCACGCCATGGGCCCGCTCGCCACCGTCGACCTGACCGGCCTGGACGTCATGCTCAACGCGACGTCGAACATCTACCACGACACCGCGGACGAGAAGTTCTTCCCGCCCGAGCTGCTGCAGCGGATGGTCACTGCCGGCGATCTCGGTCGCAAGACCGGTAAGGGCTTCTACACCTATTAGCCGTCGCGCTTGGTGGTCCATCGGAACGTGGTCAGACACAGGACGAGGGCCACCAGGCACCACACCCCCAGCACCAGGGCGACCATCGGCAGGTCGTAGGAGCCGCCGGGCTCGCGCGGGCCGAAGGACTCCGGCAGGAAGACCGAGCGCAGGCCCTGGCACATCCACTTCAGCGGGAAGATCGACGCGACGTTCTGCATCCAGCCCGGCAGGCTGGTGAAGACGAAGAACACCCCGGAGATGAACTGCAGGATCAGCGCGACCGGGGTGACCACGGCGGGCGCGCTGCGACCGGTACGCGCGAGCGACGAGAACGCCACCCCGCAGAGCGTGCACGCGGTGATGCCCAGCGCCGACACCCACAGGAACGTCAGCCACTTGGCCCCGGTGTCCGGCAGGTCCAGGTCGAACAGCAGTGTCGCCACGGTCAGCAGGATGACGGTCTCCAGCACCGCGATGAACGCCACCATCAGCACCTTGCCGGCGAAGTAGACCCAGCGCGGCATCGGCGTGCCGAGCAGCCGCTTGAGCACACCCCGGTCGCGTTCCTGCGGGATCTGGATGGCCAGCGCCTGGAAACCGGCCGTCATCAGCCCGGTGGCGATCATGCCGGTGACGAAGTACTGGGTGAACTTGACGCCGTTGCCGATGTCGCCGGAGAAGATCGAGCCGAAGACCAGGATGAGGATCGCCGGGAAGGCCAGCGTGAACATCACCTGCTCGCGGCTGCGCAGGAACTGCCGGATCTCCAGCACACCCTGCCGCAGGCCGAGGTTCATGCCGTCGCTCCGATCATCGTGAGGTAGATGTCCTCCAGCGTGGGCCGGGTGACGGTCAGGCCCGGCACCTCGCCGCCGAAGCGCGCGGCCAGGTCGGCCACCAGCGCCGTCGGCGTCGCGCTCTCCGCGCGTTCCCAGACCCCTTCGGGGGTACGCCAGGAGACGGTCGCGAGGGCGGAGTCCCGGTTGCCGAGTTCGCGGGGCGTGTCCACCGCGATGAGCCGGCCGGCCGTGATGACCCCGACCCGGTCGGCCAGGGTCTCCGCCTCCTCCAGGTAGTGCGTGGTCAGCACGATCGTGGTCCCGCCCCGGGCCAGGTCCCGGATCAGCGCCCAGAACTCGCGCCGGGCCTGCGGGTCGAAGCCGGTGGTGGGCTCGTCCAGGAAGAGCAGCTCGGGCCGCCCGATGATGCCCAGGGCCACGTCGAGGCGGCGCTTCTGACCGCCGGAGAGGGTGTGCGTGCGGGCCCGGGCCTTGGTGGACAGGCCGACCCGGTCGATCACCGCGGCCGGGTCGTCGGGGGCGGGGTAGAAGCGGGCGAAGTGGGCGACGACCTCGCTCACGGTCAGCTCGTCGAACTCGCCGGTGCCCTGCAGCACGATGCCGACCCGCTCCCGCCAGCGCCGCACGGCCGGATCCGTACGGGTGCCCCGGCCGTGCACCACGGCCGGGTCGACACCGAGCACGCTCACCTGCCCGCCGTCGCGCCGGCGGTAGCCCTCGAGGATCTCCACCGTGGTCGTCTTGCCGGCCCCGTTCGGTCCGAGCAGCGCGAAGATCTCGCCGCGCCGGACCGTGAGATCGAGGCTGTCCACGGCGGCGGTGGCACCGTAGAGCTTGCGCAGACCATTGACCTCGATCGCGGTCTCTTCCATAGGCAGAGACCATACGGGGGCAGGTCAGCGGGAGGACGCGAAGGTCACCGAGAGCACGGTCGCGGCGAGCATCCCGCCGATCAGGGTCAGCCCGATCCCGCCGATGTCGAGCCGGGCCCGCAGCTTGCGGTGGGCGAGCGCGGCGGCCACCGGTACGCCCGCGGACGGCGCGACCACGAACGCCAGCCAGCCCACTCCGCGCAGCACGGCACCCCCGGGGATCCCCGTACCCCCGAAGGTCACCAGCCCGGCCGCGACCAGCCCGCACATCCCGGCCACCAGCGCGCCCAGCAGCGGCAGCAGCGGCAGCGACCAGCGCGGCAGCGACCGGCGCAGCGGTGGGCGCACGGTCACGTCGATCCGCTCGGCCGCCCGGGCCAGCAGCGTCCGGGCCGACTGCCGGGGCGCCGGCAGGGTCGAACCGGAGTCCGGCCCGCTCTCCAGCGCGGTACGCGGCAACGCCTCGACGGACACCGGTTCGGGCACCTCACCCAGCGCCCATACCCGCAGGCCCGGAGCCCGCCGCAGCTGCTCCCACAGCCGCGCCGCCTCCCGGTCCACGTCGAGCACCTGAGCCGCCGCGGCACCGGCCCAGCGATCGGCCGAGATCGCGTCGCCCTCGGCCCGGGCGAGTTCCCCGGCGGCCTGCGCGGCACTCGTCTGGTACGCCTGCTCGGCGTCCGCCAGAGCCGCGTCCCGCCGCCGGGCGACGTCGGCGAGCGCGCTCATCATCAACTGGTAGTCGCGGTCACGTGTGGTCACTGTTCACCTCGTACGGGATGATCACTTCCGGATGGCGGTGCACCGAGCGGTCGAAGAACAGCGCCCGGCGGGCGCGCGGATACCAGACCGGCCCCCCGGGCTGGGGTGAGAGCGGACTGAGCTCGGGGCCCTGCACGTCGAGCGCCACCCACGCGCCGATGGTGTCCAGCCGGGCGCCGGGACCGCCGAGGTCGTCGCGCAGCCGGGGCACGGACCGCCACCAGCCCAGCACGTGGATGCGCTGCTCGGGCCCGTCGGTCAGCAGGGCCCGCCAGCGGTCGCGGTAGGACGCGCCGGCCGCGTCCAGGGCGTAGCCGAGGACGTAGTGCGGGATGCCGTCCGGCGCCAGGACGTCGAAGAACTGGTCGAGGTCGCCGCTGCCGTACCAGTCGGCCTGGGGCAGCTCGGCGACGAGCCGGGCCGCCGGGCGTTCCGCGCCGGGTTCCAGGCAGACGACGCTGAAGCGGGCCGGCCCCTGCGCGGCCAGCGAGAGCGCGGCCGCGGCGAGCACGTCACAGGCCTCATCGGTACGGGTGCCGAGCACAGCCAGGTTGCGCCCGGGCATCCGGCCGAGCCGCAGCCGCGCGGGGCGGGCAGCCACGTCGATCCGCTCGCCCAGCACCGCCCCCGGGGACGAGCCGATGTCGCCGCCGGACTGCACCACCCGCCCGGCGGGCCGGTACGCCTGCGGCAACCGTGGCACCGCGTCCCCGTCGAAGAGCCGGGGCGGCACGCAGCTGTCCGGCCGCCGGTGCCAGAGCTTGCGTTGCAGCGTGCGCCACGTCTGCCGGTCGCCGGCGTCGGGCAGCCGGACGATGTGGTTGGCCCCGGCCGCGCCGGAGTCGGCGTTGACGACCGCGTGGAAGCGGGGGACGACGGCCGCGGCCAGGTTGGTGTCCGCCAGGATCCGCCGGGCCTTGGGCAGCGCGATGCGGAGCGTGAACTGTCCGATCAGGCCGGAGCGGCCCCACAGCGCCTCGATGCCGGAGACGTCCTGGCTGGCCAGCACGAGGTGGATGCCCTGGGAGCGGCCACGCCGGGCCAGGTCCTCCAGCAGAGTCACGGCCTCCTCGGCGACCGCGTCCCGTCCGGCCAGCAGCACCTGGAACTCGTCGATGACGGCGACGATCCGCGGCCAGTGCCCGGCCGGGTCCTCGGCGCGCAGCTCGGCCAGCTTCGAGGCCTCGTGGCGCTTGGCCGCCTGGGCCCGGGCCCGCAGCTCCTCGCCGAGGTGGCGCAGCAGGGCCAGACCGAACTCCCGGTCGCCGTTGACGTTGATGCCGGCCAGGCGCACCTGGGGCAGCCAGCTGGGGTCGCGCGGGCCCGGGGCGAACCGGGCGAACGACACCCCCTCCTTGAAATCGAGCAGGTAGAAGGCGAGTTCCTCGGGACCGTACCGGGCGGCCAGCGAGCCGATCCAGGCGTAGATCAGGTTGGTCTTGCCGGAGCCGGACGGGCCGCCGATCAGCGCGTGCGGCGGATCGTCGCCGAGCGGCACCGGGATCAGCGAGCCGTCCGTGCTGTCCCCGATCGGCGCGCTCAGGCCGTGCGCGGACGACTCCAGCCAGAGCTTCTCCGGTTCCAGGTCGGCGAACCGGGCGGGCGGCGGGCCCTGGCGCAGCTTCTCGGCCGTGGCCCGGCAGAAGCCGGCGATCCGGTCCGGGGGCGGGGCCGCGTCGAGCCGTACGGTGAGGTCGCCGATGGTGTCGCAGGTGGCGGTCTCGCCGTGCACCTCGATGCGTTCCACCGTGGGATGCGGGGCCAGCTCCAGGCCCCGGACGACCAGGTGCACGCCACAGGCCACCCCGGTACGGGCGATCCGGTCCAGCTGGGCCCGCTGGTCGGGGCTCAGCTCGGCGTCCGCGAGCAGCACGATGATCCGCCACGGTTCCGGGCGGGGGCCGGTCGTGGCGGCAATGAGCTCGGCCAGCGAGGCGTACTCGCCGGCCAGGACGGTCTCGTTGACCCGGCAGATCTGCTCCACCAGGTCGTCGAGCACCGCGCCGAGTCCGCCGGGGCCGATGAAGGACAGCAGCCCGGCGTTGCCCAGCGGTGCGAACGCGGCCAGCGTCCCTCCGAGCTGCTCGGGGTCGTAGACGGTGAGCCGGACGTCGCCGGGCCGGGTGGTGCCGAGCGCGCGCAGCAGCAGGCCCGAGATGACGCCGTCCACGGCCTCCCGGTCACCGGCCAGGTTGAGGTGGGCGTGGTCGAGCAGCGGCACCAGGGCGGGCAGGCGTCGTTCACCGTCGCCCGGGTCGTAGCCGATGGTGCCGATCCGGAGCAGCCCGGGACGGGTGACCCGGTCCGGCTCGGTGGGCGTCCAGTAGCGCCACGCGGTGCCGGCCGCGCCGGAGGCGTACAGGGCGGCGAGCGATTCGACGTTGCGGGTCAGCGAGCCGGCCTCGCTGCGGGTCCGGCGCAGGATGTCCTCCCGGGCCGCCTCCCGCGCCTCGGCCAGCTGGGCCAGGCAGGTCGAGTACGCGTCCCGGATCAGCTGTTTGCGGCGCAGCGCCTCACTGCGGGCCGACTCGGCGGCGGCCAGCACGGCCCGGGCGGTGCCGCGCGCTTCGGCCAGCTCCTGCCGGACGACGGCGACCAGTGCATTGCGGTGGCTACCCACTGCACCCCCCGGATGTCAATATGGGGGATTTTAACCATTTTGGGGTCTGTGTCTGGTTGAGGCGGCGCGTGTCGCCATTCAACCGTCACCGCACGGGTTGCCGCCGCGCACCCGCTCCCGCCCCGGTCAGCCAGCGCGGATCGGTGCTCACCAGGTCCCGCCAGAGCTGCGCGGAGACCATGGCGGCCCCCTCGGCCTGCCACCGGCGCAGCGAGCGCCGGGGCACGTACCGGCGGAACCAGTCCACGGCCCGCCGGGCGTCCCGGTCCAGTCCCTCCGGCTGCGGACCCCGCTGGTACGGCCGCAGCCCCATGACGGTGCAGTAGTGCAGCGCGTTGAAGAACCGCCACTCCTCGGTCGTGCCGAACGCCCCGGCCGGCTTGAGCCGGGCCACGTGCTCACTCAGCACCGCCTGCAGCTCGGCCGCCCGGACCAGCGGCTGATCGGCCACCCCGGGCCCGCGCGCGGCCAGCCGGCGGTCCACCGTGGGCAGCTCGACCAGCGGATTGCGCAGCAGCCGGCCCACGTCGCCGAAGTCCTCCAGCGCGCGGCGGGTCAGCCGGCGGAACTCGTCGGCGTCCAGGGCGAGCATCTGGTGCCGCTCCCGGCGCCGGGGCAGCGCTTCGGCGGCCCGGTACAGCGGGCCGCGGGTGAGCCGCAGCCGGTCGTCGGTGAGGAACGCGAGCCGGTCCAGCCCCGCGCGCAGCTCGCCCGCCAGTCCGACCGCGCTCAGCACCATCGCCACCAGGACGAACTGCAGCACGGCGACCGTGTCGAGGCCGGGCGCGGCCAGCATGGTCAGCGCCGCCGGACCACCGCACAGCAACACGGCGAGCGTCGCGGCCAGCAGGGACCGGCGCAGGTCGGGCAGCAGACGCTCGCCCGCCTCCACGGCGTCGGCCACCGCCACCAGGTAGCCCATCACCAGCAGGTCGAGCCCGATCGCGGCGATCACCAGCGCGGGCGGGCCGATCTCGATCGGGCCCAGCACCACGATGAGCCCGAGGCTGTAGAGGATCGCGGCGGCGGTCAGCGCGGTGGGCAGCGAGGCCGGGCGTACCCGCTCGCGGTAGCGCAGCAGCAGCACGATGGCACCGGCCAGCGGGGCCAGGGCGACCAGCTTGCCCACATCCGGCAGCGCGGCCGCCAGGACCAGGAACACCAGCGCGGCGACCGGCCAGCCGCGGTTGACCTGCCGGTGCTCGGGTGCGCTCGGCGGCAGCAGCCCCACCGCGACCCCGGCCCAGCACAGGGCCGGCACGCAGAGCAGCACCTGGGCGAGCCCGGAGCCCGGCTGCACCGTCCAGGCGGCCACCGCGACCGCGTACGCGACCAGCGCCCCCGCCGCGCGCCACAGCAAGGCCCGGGTGGGATCACGCCCCACCAGATAGCAACCGAGCCACCAGGTCAGGGCGAAGGCTGGTACGGCGATCGCGGCCACCGCAGCAGTCAACCAAACAGACGCCCGGTCCCGACACCCTCAACCGGCCGCCGTTCCCGCTTGCGCCGCCGGCGCCGCCTGATCACCCACCAGCCGCCGAGCACCAGCAGCGCGAGTCCGAGCAGGACCAGCACCGGCAACAGGATCGCCAGCAGGGACAGCACGACGCTGCCGAAATCCTCGGCGGTGCTGGCCACGGGCGCGCCGACCCCGGCCGTGGTGGCGTTCACCACCGGCCGGGAGGCGGCCTTCACGCCGTGCACGCAGAGCGCGATCACGACGCCGGCAGCCACCGGCACCCACTGGTGGGAGCCGAAGAACGCGCCCGGGTCCGACACGGTGACCGTCTCGGACGACGACCCGGCCCCGAACGCCAACCCGCCCGCGGTCGGCCGGACCACGGTCTGCACGATGTCGTTGACGTGGTCCACCACGGGGATCTTGTCGGCGACCACCTCGACCGCCAGCAGCAGGGCGAGGATGGCGACGACCCAGCCGTTGGAGAGCCACTGCCAGCCGCTGGGCAGGTTGATGGCGTCGGTGTAGCGGGCCAGCAGACCCATGGTGAGCAGGGGGATGTAGGCATTCAGCCCGGCGGATGCCGCCAGGCCGGAGCCGGTGAGCGCTTCGAGCACCCCATCAGCATGGCACCGCCGCGCTCGCCCGGCAGGGCACGGAGGCTACCCTCGTCGGGTGCGCCTGGTCATTGCGAAATGCTCCGTGGACTATGTCGGCCGTCTCTCCGCCCACCTGCCGTTGGCGACCCGGCTCCTGATGGTCAAGGCCGACGGCTCGGTGTCCATCCACGCCGACGACCGTGCCTACAAGCCGCTCAACTGGATGAGCCCGCCCTGCAAGCTGCAGGAGGCCCCGGGCGTGTGGAAGGTCGTCAACAAAGCCGGCGAGGAGCTGCGGATCACCCTCGAGGAGATCTTCCAGGACACCTCGTACGAGCTGGGCGTCGATCCCGGCCTGGTCAAGGACGGCGTCGAGGCGCACCTGCAGGAGCTGCTCGCGGCCCATCCGGCGACCTTCGGTGAGGGCTGGACCCTGGTCCGCCGCGAGTACATGACGGCGATCGGCCCGGTCGACCTGCTCTGCCGCGACGCCGCCGGGGGCGCGGTGGCCGTGGAGATCAAGCGCCGCGGCGAGATCGACGGCGTGGAGCAGCTCACCCGCTATCTCGAGCTGATGAACCGCGACCCGCTGCTCGCGCCGGTCCAGGGTGTCTTCGCCGCGCAGGAGATCAAGCCGCAGGCCCGGGTGCTCGCCACCGACCGCGGCATCCGCTGTGTGGTGGTCGACTACGACAAGCTGCGCGGCATGGAACGCAACGAGCTGACCCTCTTCTAGCGGCCGCTGAGCTCCACCCGGTCGGTCTCGGTGGTCGCGTTGAGATAGGCGCGCATGCCGATCCCCGCGACCGCGGCCTGCACGACCACGCCGGTCCAGCTCAACGGGCCGCCCTGGGCGATCTGCACGACCGTGGGCAGGCCCAGCAGCAGCACGTCGAGCCCGGCGACGGCGGCGAGCACGGGCCCGGTCGACACCGAGCCCATCGGGGTGTCCAGCGGCAACAGTCCGTTGTCGACGAAGCCCGCCCGGGCCTTGCGCATCGTCGCCGCCGCACCGACCGGTCCCAGCGCCAGGCCGAGCGCCCACCAGGGCCCGGCCGGCAGGTCGCCGAGCGCCCACAGCAGAGTCAGCGCCGTGGCGTACCAGAGCCCGGAGAGCACCCCGGGCACCCAGAGCCGCTGGCCGATCGCCCGGCGCGAGCTCAGGCCCAGCAGGCGCAGCAGGACCGGGTTGCCGGCGTCGGTGCGGATCGTCCCGGCCGTCACGCCACCGGCGATCAGGCCGCCGAACAGCACGGCGACGCCGAGAATCCAGGCCGGCAGGTGGGTCAGCAGCGCGGGCAGCGTGGCGGCCCCGGCCACCCACAGCACCCGGCGCGGTCGGCGGCGCAGCAGCAGGAGGTCCTGGGCGACCAGGACGGGCACCCGGGACCACAGGCGCCGGGAGCTGAGTTTGCGGTGGGCCCAGTAACGCCGCTCGACCATCTCGGTCACGAAGGACGGTTCCATGCCGTACGCGGAGTCGAAGAGCGTGCCGGCCGTCTTGGACGCTTCCAGAATCCGTTCGTTCGGGGTGGTGGCGAGCCGGCGTACGGCCAGCACCAGGAGCACGGTCACGACCAGCGCGAGCGCACCGCCCAGCGCGGTGACGAGGGGCGCCGCCGGCCACCCGGCATCCGGGCGGGGCGCGCCCACGGCCGAGTCGACGACCAGCCCGGCCAGGCCCACCGCCGTCACCAGGTACGCCACGTGGTCCGACCAGGCCGACCACCGGCGACCGGCCTGCGCCCCCAGCGCCACCAGCAGCAGCGCGCCGCCGAGCAGGGCCCCGACCAGCGGCAGCAGTCCGTCGGTCCCGGGCACCGGCCGTGCGGCGACGTGGCCCAGCACGGCCAGGCCGCCCACGGTGCCGGCGAGGGCGGCTCCGGCCAGCGCTGTCCACAACGACGGCAGCAGCAGACGGCGCCGGCTGACCGGGGCCGTGAGCAGCCAGGACGCGGCCGGGCGGCTCAGGGCCAGCGGGCCGAGGCGACGCAGGGCCAGGTACAGCCCGCCCGCGAGGACCAGCATCAGCGAGTCGCCGGCCAGCTCGGAGGCGTTCGGCTCGGCCGGCCACAGCACGGCGGCGATCTGCTTGTGCACGATGCCGCCGACGATGAGCACGAACAGCACGGCGAAGTAGTAGTTGCCGAGGGCCTCGCCGCGCTCCCGGTGCGCGGACTGGGAGCGGCGCACCCAGCGGCGCAGGCCCCGGACGCTGACCGGGGCGGTCACCGAGGCGGTCACCGGGCGTCGGCGGAGTGCAGGTCCGACATGCTCACGGTGCTGGTGCCGGCCGCGGCCGCGAACGCGTCGTCGTGGCTGGCCATCAGCACCGTGCCGCCGTCGGCGAGATAGTCGTGCAGCAGGCCGGCCACCAGCGCCCGGCCCTCGGGGTCGAGGCGTTGCTCCGGCTCGTCCAGGATCAACAGCCGGCTGGGCCGCAGCAACGCCAGCGCCAGCGTGAGGCGCTGCTTCTGCCCCGACGACAGCGACGGCGGGATGGCGTCCGCGTGTGAGGCGATGCCGAAGCGGTCCAGCGCCTCGTCCATCCCGGCCGCCGCCGGGTCCAGGCCGTGCGCCCGGCAGACCAGCTCGGCGTGCTCCCGGGCGGTCAGGCCCGGATACCAGGTCGGCGGCTCCACGGTGGTGACCACGGCCCGCCAGAACTCCGGTGTGGACCCGGGTGGGGCGCCGAAGATCTCGATCTCGCCCGCGTCGGCCCGCTGCAGGCTGGACACACAGCGCAGCAGCGTCGACTTGCCGATGCCGTTCTCACCGATCACGCAGACGCCGGCGCCGACCGGCACGGTGAGCTGGACGCCGGTCAGCACGGGCGTGGAGCCGTAGCTCACCGACAGGTCGCGGACCTCGATCGCGGAATGATCCACCGGGTGACGCTAGCAGGCCGGGTCAGGGGCGGCGGCCGTACAGCAGCTTGACGGCCTTGACGATTCGCGCCACCTGGGCCGGGGTGCGCTCGAAGGTCATCGCGGGCAGCAGCGACGGTCCCCGCCGTACGGTGATCGACTTGGCCCGGCCGAACTCGCGCAGCCCGTCCTCGCCGTGGATGCGCCCGAAGCCGGAGTCGCCGACCCCGCCGAACGGCAGCGTGGCCATCCCGACGAAGCTCAGCGTCGAGTTCACCGCGACCATGCCGGTGTGCAGGCGCCGGGCGATCCGGATCCCGTGCGCCTTGCCGAAGACCGCCCCGCCCAGCCCGTACGGCAGCGCGTTGGCCCGGCTGATCGCCTCCTCGGTGTCGGCCACCTTGGTGATGGTCACCGTGGGTCCGAAGGTCTCCTCGCGGATCGCGGCCGAGTCCTCCGGCACGTCGACCAGCACGGTCGGGGCGACGTTGGGCGGCTGCACGCCGTCGGCGCCACCGAGCAGCGCCCGGCCGCCGCCGGCCAGCGCGTCGTCGATGTGCCGGCGGATGACGTCCACCTGGCCCGGCATGGTGATCGGCCCGATCTCCTCGCCGAGGCGCAGCTTGCCGGCCTTCTCGACGACGGCCGCGACGAAGGCGTCGTAGACCGGGGCGACCGCGTAGACCCGCTCGATGCCGATGCAGGTCTGCCCGGCGTTGGTCATGGAACCCCAGACGGCGGCCTCGGCCGCCGCGTTCACGTCGGCGTCGGCGTCGACGATGAGTGCGTCCTTGCCGCCGGCCTCCAGCACCACCGGGGTGAGGGTCTCGGCGCAGGCGGCCATGACCTTCTTGGCGGTGGCCGTGGAACCGGTGAAGGCGATTTTGCCGACCCCGGACCGGCACAGCGCGGCGCCGACGTCACCCAGGCCGTGCACGACCTGGAACACCGGCTCCTCGGGCACGATCTCGGCGAACGTGTCGGCCAGCCACTGGCCCACCGCGGGGGTGTACTCGCTGGGCTTGAGCACGACCGCGTTCCCGGCGGCCAGCGCGCCGCTGATCGGGCCCAGCGGCGTGAGGATCGGATAGTTCCACGGCCCGATGACGCCGACCACCCCGTACGGCTGGTACTCCAGGTGGCCGGAGTGCTCGGCGACCAGCAGCCGGGTCCGCATCCGGCGGGGGCCCAGCACGCGCTTGGCGTTGCGGGCGGCCCAGTCGATGTGCTCGATCGCCGCGGTGGCCTCGACGATGGCGTCGGCGAGCGGCTTGCCGGTCTCCGCGTGGGTGAGCGCGGCCAGCTCCTCGATGCGCTCGGCGAGCAGGGCCCGCCAGCGCAGCAGCCGGGTCCGGCGGCCGTCGAAGTTGAGGCCGGCCCACCAGGAGCCGGCGGTGCGGGCCCGCTCCACGACGGCCACGACCGCCTTGTCGTCCGAGATCGGGACGCGGCCCGCCTCGGCGCCGGTCGCAGGGCTGGTCGAGACGAGGAAACCGTCCTCGACCACGGGCATGCCGGGAGTACGGGTAGCCGTCATGAACGTGAGTCTAAGTCGCATTCGGCGTGCCGCACCTCACACGTACGCTTGATTATCGTGAGTCCTCGCCGTAACCGCCCCCGACGCGACGCCGCGCCCACCCCGCTGGGCGACGAGCGCACCCGCAAGGGCATCGAGGGCGTCCAGCAGTACCAGGACGGCGAGTGGCTGGTCCGGTCGATCTTCGGCGGCGCGGCCACCAAGACGTACCGCTGCCCTGGCTGCATGCAGGAGATCCGCCCGGGCGTCGCGCACATCGTGGCCTGGCCGGCCGACGAGCGGGGCGACGAGAGCGACCGGCGGCACTGGCACACCGGCTGCTGGCGCGCCCGGGACCGGCGCGGCCCCGGGGTGGAGCGCTCACGCAACGCCCCTCGCTATGGGTAAGGATGAAGGCGTGACCAACCAGATCCGTGCCAACGCCGTCCTGCCCGCCCGGCGCGAGGACATCACCCTGCACACCGTCGACGGCCTCACCCTGGTCGGTGAGCTGGCCCGGCCGGAGTCCGGCGAGCCCGTGGCCACGCTGATCTGCCTGCACCCGCTGCCCACCCACGGCGGGATGATGGACAGCCACGTCTTCCGCAAGGCGGCCTGGCGGCTGCCCGCGCTGGCCGGGGTGGCGGTGCTGCGGTTCAACACCCGGGGCACGTCCAGCGTGCGCGGCACCAGCCAGGGCGAGTTCTCCTCGGGCGTCGACGAGCGCTTCGACGTCGCCGCCGCGATCGAGTACGCGGAGTTCCACGACCTGCCGAACATCTGGCTGATCGGCTGGTCCTTCGGCACCGACCTGACGCTGATGCACGGTCTGGACCCGGCCGTCACGGGCGCGATCCTGCTCTCCCCGCCGCTACGCTTCTCCCAGCCGGAGCACCTCGCCGCCTGGGCCGCCGGTGGCAAGCCCCTGACCGCGCTCGTGCCCGAGTTCGACGACTACCTGCGGCCGGCCGAGGCGCAGTCCCGCTTCGCGGCGATCCCGCAGGCCGAGGTCGTCGGGGTGCCCGGCGCCAAGCACCTGTGGGTCGGCGACGCGGAGAAGGTGCTGGACGAGATCGTGCGACGGGTCGCCCCGGACGTGCCGGTGCCGCTGCCGCGGACCTGGGACGGGCCCATCGAGTCGGGCGACATGAACGCGTACGCCGACCGCACGGTGGCCGCCTTCGCCGACGTGCCCGTCCCCAAGCCCCTGGCCGACTGAGCTCCTACTTGTTCTCCATGCTGGGGTTCACGACCTCCCGGACGATCAGCTGGATCGCCGCGACCATCGGGATGGCGATCAGCGCGCCGATCACCCCGAAGAGCCCCACGCCCAGCAGCGCGGCCGTCACCGCGGCCACGTCGCTGACCTTCACCGACCGGCGCATCACGTTCGGATAGATCAGATAGTTCTCCACCTGCTGATAGATCACGAAGAAGACGATGCACGCGATACCGGTCGGCAGCGAGGCGGCCAGCCCGACCAGGCTGACGACGACCGCGCCGAGCGTCGCCCCGATCTGCGGGATCAGGTCGCAGACGGCCACCACGACCGCCAGCGCGAACGGGTAGGCCAGCCCCACGATCATCGCGAACACCCAGGTGCTCAGCCCGGCCAGCACGGCGATGGCGATCGCCCCGACCATGTACGCGCCGACCTTGCCGAGGATCTCGTCGGTGAGCAGCCGCACCCGCTGCCGCCGGGAGCGCGGGACGAGGGCGTACCCGCCTTCCTTGATCCGGTCGAACGCCGCCAGGAAGTAGATGACCAGCACCAGCACGGTCAGCACGTTGAAGATCGTGCCGAACAGCAGCCGCGCGCCGCCCACCACGCCGCCCAGCGCGTTGGTGACCGTGCCGGCGTCCAGGGCGCTCTGCACCCGGGACAGGATGTCGTAACGCTGGACCAGGTCCCGGACGGTCTCGTTGCGTTGCAGGCTCTCGATGAAACCCGGCACGTTCTCGATGAGCTGCCCGGTCTGCGTGACCAGCGGCGGCACCAGCGCGAAGACGCCGCCGCAGAGCAGCAGCACCACCGCCAGGGCGATGACGGTCACGGCCAGGCCGCGGGGGAGACCCCAGC
Organism: Actinoplanes sp. NPDC048967; assembly: GCF_040649415.1. Classification (NCBI taxonomy): domain Bacteria; kingdom Bacillati; phylum Actinomycetota; class Actinomycetes; order Micromonosporales; family Micromonosporaceae; genus Actinoplanes; species Actinoplanes sp. NPDC048967. The sequence continues at coordinate 688,385 of NZ_JBEZFL010000004.1, read as the reverse complement.
CGCGCAGCCGGGTGACGGCCGGGTTCAGGCCGATGGCCAGGAACAGCGCGATGAAGATGAGCACCAGGATCGATGCCGCGTTGCGCAGGCCGAGGAAGATCCCGTACGCCGTGAGCAGGCCCAGCCCGCCCAGCAGCCCGACCAGGAAAGGGTTGCGCCTGTTCAGCGGGGGACCGGGCGGGCCGAACTGCCCGTCGGGGTCGTGGTCGGGGTCGGGGTGCGGGTCGTCCGCGGGTGGCTCCGGCCCGGCCTCAGGTGGGCGAGCCGGCGACGCGTCGGCGTCGTCCTCGACCGGACGGGGCGCGTCGGCTGTCACCGGGACCTCCACACGGGAACGTGGGAGGCCCGGGCAGCGGTGGACCACCGGTGCGGCGACCGGACTCCCCGGCGCGCAATCTATCGCGCCGGGTAAAGACCGCGCCGGTCAGGCGGAACGGGTGAAGACCGTGCCGGTCGGCGGTGACGGGTTAGGAGCGCGCCGATCGGCGGTGACGGGTGAAGACCGGGCCGATCGGGCGGGATGGGCAAAGACCGCGCCCGGTCGGCGGTGGCGGGTGAAGACCGTGCCGGTCGGTGGCGGCGGGTGAAGACCGTGCCGGTCGGTGGCGGCGGGTGAAGACCGTGCCGGTCAGTCGGCGTCGACGCCGACCCGGCTGCCGGCCGGGCGGGTGGTGACCTTGGCCGAGGCGCTCACCTTGGCCGGTGCCGGCGAGCCCGGGGCCGCGGCCTTGTCGGTCGGGGCGGCGGCGGCCTTGTCGGTCGGCGCGGCCTTCTCGGCCGATGCCGGCTTCTCCGGGGCGGCGTGCTGACCGGCCGACTTCACCGGGGACGCGGGTTGCGGCGTCACCGCGGCCTGCCCCGTCGCCGTCACCGGCTGGGTGGTCGCGGGCTGGGCGGCCGTCGCCTGGCCGGTCGCGGGCTGGCCGGTGGAGGGCTGGACGGTCGCCGACTGGGCGGTGGTGGGCTGGACGGTCGCGGGCCGGGCGGTTCCGGTCGGGCTCTGAGCGGCCGGGCTCTGAGCGGCCGGGCTTTGAGCGGCCGGGCTGTGGGCGGGCGCTGCCTGCGCCGGCGCGTCGTCCTCGTCGTCCGGGTCCGGCGATGCCGCGGCGGCGAGCACGGCGGCCGAGGCCAGCTCGGCGACGCGCTTGGCCTCCCGCTGCACCTGGCGGCGGACCTCGGTGGCGCGGCGCTCGGCGGCCTCGCCGGCCCGCTTGGCCTCCTCGACGTGCACGAGCTCGCGTTCCAGCTCCGCCTTGACCTCGGTCAGGCGCTGCTGCACCCGCTGCGTCTCCTGCTCGGCCTGCTGGGCGCGCTCGGCGGCGTCGGCCGCCTTCTTCTCCGCCTCGGCCACCTTGGCCTGCGCGGCCGTCAGGTCGCGGCCGGCCGCGGCGATCTTGTGCTGCTGGCCGGCGATCTCCTGGCGGATCGCGGTGGCCTGCTCGTCGGAGCGGCGCAGGATCTCCTCGGCGTACTTGTCGGCCTCGCTGCGCAGGTCGGCGCACTGCTTCTCGACCGCGGCGCGCATCTGGGTGAGCTCCTGGGTCAGCTCCTGGCGGCGCTGCGCGATCTCGCGGTCGGCGGCGGCCTTGAGCTCGGTGCGCTCCCGGTCGGCGTCCGCCCGCTGCTTTGTCACTTCCTGCTGGGTCTTGTCGCGCAGGGCCTTGATCTCCTGGTCGGCCTGGACCCGGGTGGACTTGACGTAGCCCTCGACCTCGGCCCGCTGGCGCTGCACCTCCTGCGCGGCGCGCTCGGTGAGCTGCTGGGCCTCGGCGCGGGCCCGGGCGAGGGTGGACTCGGCCTCGGCGCGCAGCTGCTCGGCGGCCTGGCGGCTGCCCGCGACGGCCTTCTCGGCGGCGGCGCGGCGGGCGACGTCGACCTTCTCCTCCTCGGCCCGGCGGGCGGCCAGGGCGATCTCGAAGTCGCGGATGCCGTCGTGCGCGTGCGCCTCGGCCTCGGCGCGGATCCGCTCGGCCTCGGCCAGCCGGGCGGCGATGTCGTCGGTCGCGGAGCTCTTGATGTCGGCGGCGACCTCCTCGGCCTTGGCCAGGATCTCCTCGACCTTCGGCCCGAGGTGCCGGAAGGAGACGTCGGCCAGGCCCGGCTGGCGCCGCGACTGGGCGGCCTCCTGCTGCAGGCGGTCGATCTGGCCGGCCATCGCCTGGATCTGCGAGTAGGCCTGCTCGCGCTCACTGACCAGGGCGGAGATCTCGTTCTCGGCCCGCGCCACGTAGCGCTCGACCTGCTTCTTCTCGTAACCCCGCAGGGCGGTCTCGAAGCTGGGCTCGGAGGCAGCGTCTCCACCGAGACCGAAGATTTCCCCGCCGTGCGACATACTTTCCATCCTCACATACCCATCGTCCCGTGACGTGTCGATACACACCGGCCTGGCGGGACTATGCGTCTGGTTGCGATTTGTCAGGGCTCAGGCTACTGGCGGACACAAACGGGCCGTACCGGAGGACTCCGGCACGGCCCGCAGATGCTTCGCACAGCCCACCCGGTCGTCTCAACCGTGGCGCACACCGGAGGGTGGCGCAACCGGGGACCGAGTGGTGAACGACTCAGCTCGTCTTGGCAACCGCCTCGGGCTTGCCGGCGTCGCCGGCCTCGGCCGGCCGCTGGGCCGGGGTGTCGGCCTTGGCCTCGGCCTGCTTGACGGTCTCGGCCGCCTTGGCCGCCGCACCGACGGTCGGCACCAGGCCGGACAGGCCGGACAGCATCTGGCCGAGCTGGTTGGTGACGGCGTCCTTCTGCCGGGTGAGGTCCTCGACCTCGCGCTTGGCGGCCTGCGTGGAGAGCTCGGCCTCGGTGCGCGCCTCGCTGAGCAGCCGCTGCGACTCGGACCGGGCCTCGGTCACCGTCTTCTCCGCGAGGGCGCGGGCCTTCTCGACCGTCTCGATGGCGGTGCGCTCGGACTCGACCCGGCGGCTCTCGGCGCGCTGCTCGATCTCCTTGGCGCGGTCCTCGGCGGCGCGGGCCCGGCCCTCGGCCTCGGCCACCATCTTCTGGGTGGCGCTGACCTGGGCGGCGTGCCGCTGCGACTCCTCGCGTTCGCTCTTCTCCCGGCGCTCGGCGGTCTCCAGCGCGAGGGCCTGGAGGTCCTTGTCGCGCTTGTCGCGGGCGTCGGTCAGCATCTTGGTGGCCTCGGCGCGCTTCTCCTCGGCTTCCCGGGCCGCCTTGGCGCGCAGCTGGGTGATCTCGCGCTCGGCGGTGGCCCGCAGCGAGGCGACCTCACGCTCGACGGTCGACTTGAGCTCGGCGACCTCGTGCGCGGTGACCGTACGCAGCTGCTTGGTCTCGCGGTCGGCGTCGGACCGCAGCGTGTCGGCCTCGCGCCGGGCCTGCACCCGGTTTTCCGCGGCCTCGCGCTCGGCCTGCGTGCGGAGCTGCCCCGCCTCACGCTCGGCCGTCGCCTTCATCGCGGCTGCCTCGGCCCGCGCCTTGTCGGTGATCTCGCGGGCCTCGAGGCGCGCGGCGGAGAGGATGCCCTCGGACTCCCGCTTGGCCTCGCTGCGGTGGTCGTTGGCCTGTTCCTCGGCCAGCCGCAGGATCTGCTCGACCCGGGTGCCCAGCCCGGAGAGGGTCGGCCGGTTGTTCTCCTCGAGGAGCTTGTTGCTGTCGGCCAGCTTCTGCTCGAGGGCGTTGAGGCGCTGCTCCGCCTGCCGCAGCCGGCGCTGCGCGTCGTTCATCCGCTGCTCGGCCTCGCCACGGGCCTGCTCGGACTGGTTCAGGGCGGCGATGAGCCGGCCGAGGTGGGCATCCACCTGTCCGCGGTCGTATCCACGCAGGACAACGGTGAAGTCGGTCTGCGAATTTGCGGTCTCGAAGAACGCGAGATTGGCATCCTGCTGCTGGGGCATTGGGACATACTGGCAGACCCCCCAGGGGGCCACGCAAGACCGTACGGGCCGGGTATTCCGCCCTGTGATCACCTTCGGCCCGCCCGCCGAAGGCCGAGGTCGGCCGTTCGGGTGGCGCCGAGGTGCGCTTGCCCGCACAGCGTTGCCGCGCCGCTACCTGCTGTGCCGTCCCGAAGCAGAAGATCGTCTCACAGGGCCACCGGCCACCGCGGGATGATGGCCCCGATCCTGCCAGTCCGCAGCCCTGCCGTCAGGATGTTTCACCCGCAAGGCGTACGAATCAGGCAGGCTGCACCAACTCCACCAGAACGCCCCCGGCGTCCTTGGGGTGCACGAAGTTGATCCGCGAGCCGGCCGTCCCCCGTCGCGGCTCGTCGTAGAGCAGTCGCAGGCCGCGGGCGCGCAGGGCGGCACTCGCCGCCTCGACGTCGGCCACCGTGTAGGCGAGCTGTTGCAGGCCGGGACCGCTGCGATCGAGGAACTTCGCGATTGCGGAGTCGGGGCGCAACGGCGCGAGGAGCTGGATCCGGGCGCCCGTGCCGTCGTCGCCGGCGGCCAGCATCGCCTCGCGGACCCCCTGCTGCTCGTTCGTCTCCTGGTGCACGCACCGCATCCCGAACGCGCGATCATAGAAGTCGATGGCCTCGTCAAGGTCGGCCACGGCGATCCCGACGTGATCCACTCGCAGCAGGCCGACAGGCGGCAGAGAATCCATGCTGGAGAGTGTACTAGGCTGTACTTAACCATCGTTCAGGCCGGTAGAAAGTGAAGCTCCCTGTGACCAGCTCGGTGATCGTCAGCGGTGCCCGTACCCCGATGGGCCGCCTCCTCGGCAACCTCAAGAACGTGCCCGCCACCACCCTCGGCGGGTACGCCATCGCCGCCGCCCTCGAGCGCGCCGGCGTGGCCCCGGAGCAGGTGCAGTACGTGATCATGGGCCAGGTCCTGCAGGCCGGCACCGGGCAGATCACCGCCCGGCAGGCCGCCGTGGCCGCGGGCATCCCGATGACCACGCCGGCACTGACGGTCAACAAGGTCTGTCTCTCCGGCCTCGACGCCATCGCGCTGGCCGACCAGCTCATCCGGGCCGGCGAGTTCGACATCGTGGTGGCCGGCGGCATGGAGTCGATGACCAACGCGCCGCACCTGCTGATGGGTCAGCGCCAGGGCAAGAAGTACGGCGACATCCTGGTCCGCGACCACACCGCCTTCGACGGCCTGATGGATCCGTGGGACGGCATCTCGATGGGCGAGTCCACCGAGCGCAGCGGCGCCGAGCTGGGCATCAGCCGGGCCGAGCAGGACGCCTTCGCCGCGCTGAGCCACCAGCGCGCGGCCGCCGCCCAGCGCTCCGGACGCTTCGCCGAGGAGATCGTGCCGGTCAAGGCCGGCCTGCGGGGGGTCGACAAGCTCATCGACACCGACGAGGGGGTCCGCCCGGACGCGACCGCCGAGTCACTGGGCGGCCTGCGCCCCGCGTTCGCCAAGGACGGCACGATCACGGCCGGCAGTGCCTCGCCGATCTCCGACGGCGCCGCCGCGGTCGTGGTGATGAGCCGGGCCAGGGCCGAGGAGCTGGGGCTCACCTGGCTGGCCGAGATCGGCGCGCACGGCAACGTGGCCGGCCCGGACAGCTCGCTGCAGGCCCAGCCGGCCAACGCGATCCGGCACGCGCTCGGCAAGGCCGGGCTGACCGTCGCCGACCTCGACCTGATCGAGATGAACGAGGCGTTCGCCCAGGTCGTACTGCACTCGATGCGCGAGCTCAAGGTCAACGAGGACATCGTCAACGTCAACGGCGGCGCGATCGCCCTGGGCCACCCGATCGGCATGTCCGGCGCCCGGCTGGTGCTGACCCTCGCGATGGAGCTCAAGCGGCGCGGCGGCGGGCTCGGCGCGGCCGCGCTCTGCGGTGGCGGCGGCCAGGGCGACGCGCTGCTCCTCACGGTGCCCGCCGCCTGATCGTGGGGGAGGATGGCGGAGTGACCATCTCCGCGCGGCCGGGCCGCGACGTGCCGACGCTGGTGGCCCGGGCCCGGGAGGGTGATCCCCGTTCGGTGGCCCGCCTGATCAGCCTCGTGGAGAACGGCGACCCGAAGCTGCCCGAGGTGGCCGCCGCGCTGGCCCCGTACGCGGGCCGGGCCCAGGTCGTCGGCCTGACCGGCTCGCCCGGCGTGGGCAAGTCGACCACCACCAACGAGCTGGTCCGCGCCCTGCGGGCCGCCGGGCACCGGGTCGGCGTGCTCGCCGTGGACCCGTCCAGCCCGTTCACCGGCGGCGCCATCCTCGGCGACCGGATCCGGATGCAGGACCACGCCGGCGACCCGGGGGTCTACATCCGCTCGATGTCGAGCCGCGGGCAGCTCGGCGGGCTGGCCGCGGCCACCCCGCAGGCGGTGCGCGTGCTCGAGGGCGCGGGCTGCGACGTCGTGCTGGTGGAGACCGTCGGCGTCGGGCAGGCCGAGGTGGAGATCGCCTCGCTGGCCGACACCACGCTGGTGCTGCTGGCGCCCGGGATGGGCGACGCGATCCAGGCGGTCAAGGCCGGCATCCTGGAGATCGCCGACGTCTTCGTGGTCAACAAGGCGGACCGGCCGGGCGCGGACGCCACCTACCGCGACATCCAGGGCATGCTCTCGCTGGGTGAACGCGCTGCCGGGGACTGGCGGCCGCAGGTGGTGCGGGCGGTGGCGGTCAAGGGCGAGGGCATGGACGACGTGGTCGCGGCGATCGAGAAGCACCGCGCCTGGCTGGAGTCCGGCGGCCGGCTCCAGGCCCGGCGGGAGGCACGGGCCGCGGCGGAGGTCGAGGCGATCGCGCTCGGCACGCTGCGGGCCCGGCTGGGCTCGCTGCGCGAGGGTACGGCGCTGAGCGACCTCGCCGCCCGGGTGGCCGCGGGCCGGCTGGACCCGTACGCCGCCGCGGACGATCTCATCAAGGATCTCTAGCCGAAACGGGCGAGCGTCTCCGCGATCAGGCTCTCGTTCCAGTCGAGACGCCCGCTGCCCAGGTCGTCGATCAGTGCGCGCAGCCACTCCAGCTCGGCGCGCAGCATCGTGGCGCGGTATTCGTCCTCGATCAGGAACAGCCGGGGCAGGCCGGGCGGCGCCTGCCGTTCGAGCTGGGCGAGCTTCTCCGCCTGCACGGCCACCCGGCTCTCCAGCAGCGTGCGCACCTCGGCCGGGTGCAGGATCGGCAGGAACGCCAGCGCGACCGGGAACTCGGGGAACTCCCGGGCCGGGGCCGGCAGCATGGCGGTCAGCCAGCGGCGCAGCGTCGCCGCGCCGGCCTCGGTGATCTCGTAGACCGTGCGTTCCGGGCGTCCCGCCTCGCGTGCGGTGCCGCCGGGCCGGGCCAGCCCGTCCCGGACGAGCCGGTCCAGGGCCTGGTAGACGCTGTTGCGCTGGGCGACGTTGACCAGCTGGTCCTGGCCGCGTTCTTTGATCATCTGCTGCATCCGGTACGGGTGCATGGGCGCCTCGAGCAGCAGGGCCAGCAGCACCATCGCCAGCGTGGACCGGCGCGGCTCCGCAGACGTCATGGCCTCAGCCTAGGGGTTTTCCCAGGGTTGCCTCCGATAGTCATGAGATGGATAGTCATTCCATGACTAAGACTGTTCTCGTGGCGGGTGGCGGCATCGCCGGCACCGTCGCCGCCATCGCCCTGCACGACGCCGGGTTCGCCCCGGTCATCCACGAGGCCCACGACCGTGCGGCCGACGAGCGCGGCGCCTTCCTCACCGTCGCCGTGAACGGCCTGGCCGCCCTGCGCACGCTGGGTCTGAACCCGGCCGGGCTCTTCGCCGGGGGCTTCGCGACGCCGGCCATGGTGCTGCGCAACTCCGCGGGCCGTCAGCTCGCCCGGCTTCCCCTCGGCGGGCCGGACGCGGACGGCACGACGACCACGACGATCCGGCGCGCCGACCTCTACCTGGCCCTGCGCGGCGAGGCCGAGCGGCGCGACATCCCGATCCGGTACGGCAAACGGCTCACCGGGCGCACCCGTACGCCGAGCGGGGTGACCGCCCAGTTCGCCGACGGCACCACCGCCGGGGGTGACCTGCTGGTCGGCGCGGACGGTCTGCATTCGCGGACCCGCTCGGCGCTGGACCCGGCGGCGCCCGCACCGCGCTACCTGGGACTGTTGAACGCGGGCGGCCGCACGACCGGCCCGGTCCCGGCGGAGCTGCGCACCGAACCCGGGGTCATGCAGATGGCCTTCGGGCGGCGGGCGTTCTTCGGCTGGGTCACCGCCCCCGACGACTCGGTGTGGTGGTTCGCCAATCCACCGCGCCGGCGCCCGGTCGAGCCGCGCGAGTTCACCCCGGGCGGCTGGCGGGCCGAGCTGCTGGAGCTGTTCGCCGGGGACGAGGTGCCCGCGGCGGCGCTGATCCGGGCCAGTGCGGAGATCGTCGGGCCGTGGAACACCTGGGACCTGCCGCGGGTGCCGGTGTGGCGCGACGACCGCACGATACTGATCGGCGATGCCGCGCACGCCGTCTCGCCGTCGTCGGGCCAGGGTGCGTCGATGGCGATCGAGGACGCCGTCACCCTCGGACGCTGCCTGCGGGCCCGTACGGACATCGCCGGGGCCCTGGCCGACTACGAGCAGCTGCGCCGCAAGCGGGTCGAGAAGGTCGTCGCGTACGGGCGGCGCAGCGGCAGCACCAAGACCGCCGGTCCCGTCGGCGCGGCCGTACGCGACGCTCTGACGCCGCTGGTCATGCGGATGCTGCATCGCAAGGGCGACCCGCAGGCCTGGATCTTCGAGCACCGGATCGGCTGAACTCCTCAGCCCCGCCCCGGTGATGCCGAATGGACGGTTCAGGCCTCCCCTGACTCAGCGGTGACGACCGACGAACGAGGTGACCATGCACCGGCGGATCCCGCGTCCGTGGCGGCGCGCCGACCCGCTGGTCGTGGTGCTGATCGTGCTGGCGGTGACCGCCGTCGTCGGGTTCGGCGCCCGGCGCACCGGGACCGGACCTCAGGTGGCGATGTTCTGGCTGCTCATGGCCGCGGTGCACGGCTGTTTCGCGGTCCTCTCGGCGCAGGTCGCCCGGGCCGGACCGGCGGTCGCCCGGCGGCTCTGGCTGTCGTTCTCGCTGGCCGGCGCCGCGTTCCTGGTCGGTGACGCGGCTCAGCTGGTGGCGGCGGTCCGCGCCCCGCTGGCCCCGTCGTCCCTGGTCGGCACCGAGTTCCAGTTCGGCTCGGTCGCGGTCGGGATGGTGCTGCTGGTCACCGGCCTGCTGCGCTACCCGCTCGGCGAGCTGACGGGCAGTGCCCGGGCCCGGCTGCACCTCGACGCGGCCACGGTGCTCGCCGCCGCCACGACGTTCGGTCTCTGGCTCTTCGAGGTGCCGGCCGGGCCACGGGACGCCGGCTGGGTACTCGGCCTGCTCGTGGCGCTGCTGGTGATGCCCGGGATCTTCCTGGTGGCGATCTTCGCGGTGCTCCGGCTGGTGCTCAGCGGGCGGACCCCGTTCACCCGGATGTGCGGGATCGTCGGAGGCGTCGCGGCGGTCCTGCAGGCCGTGCTGCAGACGGTGCCGGGCTCGGTCTACCTGACGCCGCGGTACACACCCTGGCTGTTCGCCGGCAACGTGGTCGCGAGCACCTTGCTCGCCCTGGTCGCCCGCACCCAGCAGCTCGGTGCGGGCAGCACGCCGCGGCCCGGTACGCGGGAACAGCGCCGGCCGTACAGCGTGCTGCCGTACGCGGGGATGGCCGCCGTGTGGGCCCTGACCCTGACCGTGCTGGTCACCCGGGGCCTGGACGCGCGCTCCTGGGTGGTCGGCATCGGGGCGTCGGTGACCACGGTGCTGGTGATCAGCCGGCAGCTCAACGCGTTGCGGCACATCACCGAACTGCTGCGCGAACGCGACGAGCTCACCGCCCGCCTGACCGAGCTGGCCTACCACGACGCGCTCACCGGCCTGGCCAACCGCGGGCTGTTCATGCGGCTGCTGGACGAGGGGCTGGCGGCCGGGCCGGTGACCGTGCTGCTCATCGACCTCGACGATTTCAAGCCGGTCAACGACGCGTTCGGGCACGCCACCGGCGACCAGTTGCTGATCGAGGTGGCCCGCCGGTTGCGCGCCGGGGTGCGCGCGGGCGACACCGTGGCCCGGCTGGGCGGTGACGAGTTCGCCGTCCTGATGCCCGGGCTGGCGGCCGCGCGGGGAGCCGAGGTGGTGCGGGAGCTGACCGGCAGCCTGACGGGCGCCGTCCGGATCCGCTCCGCCGACGTGCCGCTGCGGGCCAGTGTCGGCCTGGCCACCGGGCGGCCCGGGGAGCACGACCCGGACAGCCTGCTGCACGCGGCCGACATGGCCATGTACGCGGTGAAGGAAGCCCGCCGGCACCTGACTGCCAGTGACCTTCGGTAGCGATGCGTATCCATTGAGTCGCAGTCGCGATCATCGGGTTACCCAGCGCGGATGCCTGGTAACCTTGCCGCCCTGTGCCCGGGAGGAAGTCGCGATGCGTACGAAAATGGTCGCTCTGGTAGCGGTGGGTCTGCTCACGCTCGGTGGCACCGCCGCCTGCACCGACGATGACGGTGACGGCGCCGGCTCCAACGACGGCGGGCCTCGTGGGGGCACCGGGAGCGGCAAGGTCGGCGTCATCCTGCCCGACACCACCACGTCGCAGCGCTGGGGCACCGACGACCCGAAGCTGCTGAAGGCCGCCTTCGACGCCGCCGACGTGCCGCTGGACATCCAGAACGCGCAGGGCGACAAGGCGAAGTTCGTGCAGATCGCCGACAGCATGATCGCCAGCGGCGTCAAGGTGCTGATGACGGTCAACCTCGACCCGGCCAGCGGCAAGGCCGTGCTCGACAAGGCCAAGGCCGCGGGCGTCAAGACCATCGACTACGACCGCCTGACGCTCAACGGCGGCGCGAACTACTACGTCAGCTTCGACAACGTCGCGGTCGGCAAGCTGCAGGGCGAGGGCCTGGTCAAGTGCCTGGCCGACAAGAAGGCCAAGCTGCCGCTGGTGGCCGACCTGAACGGCTCCCCGACCGACAACAACGCGACCCTGTTCAAGGTCGGTTACGACGCGGTCCTGCAGCAGCGGTACGACGACGGCTCCTTCCTGAAGGGCCCGGACCAGTCGGTCGCCGACTGGAACAACAAGGAGGCCGGCGTGGTCTTCGCGGAGATGTGGCAGCAGACCGGCAAGCAGATCGACGCGGTGCTGGCCGCCAACGACGGCCTGGGCAACGCGGCGATCGAGGTCCTGAAGAAGGACAAGAAGAACGGCATCGTCCCGGTGACCGGCCAGGACGCCACCATCCAGGGCCTGCAGAACATCCTCGCCGGTGACCAGTGCATGACGGTCTACAAGGAGATCAAGAAGGAAGCCGAGGCGGCCGCCGACCTCGCCATCAAGCTGTACAAGGGCGAGAAGCCCGACACGAAGGGCGTGGCCGTCAAGGACCCCGAGTCGGGCGCCTACGTGCCGGCGGTGCTGCTTCCGCCGACGGCCATCGACATCACCAACATCAACAAGGTGATCAAGGACGGCTTCGTCGAGAAGAAGGCCGTCTGCGCGGGTCGCTTCGCCGCCCTCTGCAAGGAGAACGGCATCAAGTAGTGGTGGTCGGGGCCGCCGCGCGGTGCCGGCGCAGCAGCCGGCCGCTCCAGCGGTCGATCGCCACGAAGAGCAGGCCGAGGATCCAGAAGGCGACGGCGAAACCGGCCGAGCTGATCGAGACACCGTCGTAGCCCAGCTCGTTCACGTCGATGAACGGGTACGGGTACTTGTCCACGACCAGGCCCCGGATCAGCGCGAAGGCCAGGTAGCCCAGCGGGAAGGCCAGCCAGTACAACGCGTGGCGCCACCGGAAGCGGCCCCGCTCGTCGAAGACCAGCCAGTCGAGCACCGCGAGCAGGGGCACCACGGTGTGCAGCAGCTGGTTGCCGATCGCCTCCGGCAGGTCGCGGTGCACCGGGTCGACGGCGAAGCCGCTGGCGGGATTGGTCAGTACGAGGTGGTAGACCAGCCCGGTGATGGCCACGTAGAGGGTGACCGCGCCCTTGAGGGCCGCCGGAGTGTCGCGACCCCGGAACGCCGCCCAGGCCGCGAAGACGCCGTACGCGACATTGCTCTGGATGGTGAAGAACGGCAGCAGGCCGGTCACGGTCGCGGGCCCGGCCGCGGTGAGCACCACGCCGGCGATCACCGCGGCCACGGCGATCAGCCTCATGATCTTCATGGCGACACGGTAATGCCCGGCGGTGCTCGTGGCACCGCCGGGCATCCTCAGCACTGTCGATCCGTCCGGTGCGTCAGCAGGCCGCGTCGGTGCCGGTCACGTTGACCGCGGTCCAGGCCTTCTGCACGGCCTTGTACTCGGTGCCGCACCGGCCGTAGAGGTCGGTCGCGGCGGAGAGGGTGTAGCCGCGGGCGGCCTTGTAGTTGGTGCTGGAAGTGAAGTAGGTGCTCAGCGCCCGGTACCAGATGGCGGCGGCCTTGGTGCGGCCGATGCCGGTCACCGCGGTCGCCGAGCCGCACAGCGGCGAGGTGCCGTACGCGGTGGCGCCGCTGCCCTCGGCCAGGTTGAAGAAGAAGTGGTTGCCGACGCCGGAGGAGTAGTGCACGTCGACGTTCTTGGTGGTGCTCGACCAGCAGCCGATGCCCTTGCCGTCCAGCGTCGGGTTGTACATGTAGCGCAGCGGCTTGCCGTTGCCGTTGATGTTGATCTTCTCGCCGACCAGGTAGTCGCCGGCGTCGGTGCTGTTGGCCGCGTAGAACTCGACCATCGTGCCGAAGATGTCGGAGGTGGCCTCGTTCAGGCCGCCGGACTCACCGGAGTAGGTCAGGTTGGCGGTGCGCTCGGTGACGCCGTGCGACATCTCGTGGCCGGCCACGTCCAGCGAGACCAGCGGGCGGGTGTTGCCGCTGCCGTCGCCGTAGGTCATCGACGAGCCGTCCCAGAACGCGTTGACGTACGCGTTGCCGTAGTGCACCCGCGACGGGACGCCGGTGCCGTTGTTGAAGATGCCCTTCCGGCCGAAGGTGCTGTTGTAGTAGTCGTAGGTCTTGGCCGCGCCGTAGTGCGCGTCCACCGCGGCCGACTGCCGGTTGGAGGTGGCGCCGGTGCCCCACACGTTGTCCGCGTCGGTGAACAGCGTGCACGTGCCCGAGGTCTTGTTGTTCATGTCGCAGGTGGTGCCGTTGCCGTGCGCGGCGTCCTTGAGGCTGAAGCTCGACGTCGACACCTGGGTCGTGTTGATCGACACGGCCCCGGAGTAGACGCTGTTGCCGGTGGCCGTCTCCACGGTGTCCCACGAGCTCAGCACCGCTCCGGTGTTGGCGTCGGTGACGACGTGCAGCTTCGACGGCGTCTGGCCGTCCGCACCGAAGCCCTCGACGACCGTCTCGTAGGCCAGCGTGCCGGTGCCGCTGGTCGCGTCGACGACCAGTTCCGGGGCGCCGACCGCGCTGACCGTACCGGTGAAGTGCGCCTTGGCGGTCGCGCTCGCGGTGGCGGCAGCCCGCTTCGGGGTGGTGCTCAGGCTCAGCGGCGCGGCCAGGCCGACCGAGGCCTGGCGGAGAGCCCCGTCCTTGGTGCCGTGCAGGACGAAGTCGCCACCGAGCACCCGCAGGCCCTCGTACGTGCGGGTGTAGCGCACGTGGCTCGTACCGTCGGCGTCCTTCACGCTCGCCTTGAGCGCGAAGGCGTCCGCGGCGCCGGCCTTGACGGCGGCGCGGTGCGCGGACGGCGAGAGGGGATCGGGCGCGGCGGCAGCCGACGTCGCGCCCACGCCCGCCAGCAGGCCGCCCATGAGCAGGGCGGAGCCGACAGCAGCGAGAGATCGTTTCACGGGGACTCCTGAACGGTGGGGGACCGTGGCGGTAGCCACACCTGTAGATATATCGATTCATGCACATGCTGTGAACATGCTGAAAACGTCATAGCTTTCGTGAGAGCAAGACGCCCGAGGCCTTAGCGATCGTTCAGCTTTGGGCCTACGATGTGCGCCATGGACGCAGCCGACATCGCCGCCGGCCGGGAGCGCTGGCAGCAGCGCTACGACGCCGCCCGCAAGCGCGACGCAGACTTCACCACGTTGTCCGGGATGCCCGTCGAGCCGGTGTACGGGCCCGCCGACGGGGACACCTACGCGGACTTCGACCGGATCGGCTGGCCGGGGGAGTTCCCGTACACCCGCGGCCTGTACCCCACCGGCTACCGCGGCCGCACCTGGACCATCCGCCAGTTCGCGGGTTTCGGCAACGCCCGGCAGACCAACGAGCGGTACAAGATGATCCTCGCCGCCGGTGGCGGCGGACTGAGCGTGGCCTTCGACATGCCGACGCTGATGGGCCGCGACTCCGACGAGCCCGAGTCGCTCGGCGAGGTCGGCCACTGCGGGGTGGCGATCGACTCGGCCGCCGACATGGAGGTGCTGTTCGACGGCATCGACCTGCAGCAGACCACCACGAGCATGACCATCTCCGGCCCCGCCGTGCCGATCTTCGTGATGTACCTGGTCGCCGCCGAGCGGCAGGGCGCCGACATCAGCAAGCTCGACGGCACCCTGCAGACCGACATCTTCAAGGAGTACATCGCGCAGAAGGAGTGGCTCTTCGCCCCCGAGCCGCACCTGCGCCTGATCGGCGACCTGATGGAGTACTGCGCGGCCGAGATCCCGAAGTACAAGCCGCTCAGCGTGTCCGGCTACCACATCCGCGAGGCCGGCTCGACCGCCGCGCAGGAGCTGGCGTACACGCTGGCCGACGGCTTCGGCTACGTCGAGCTGGGCCTCTCCCGCGGCCTGGACGTCAACACCTTCGCCCCCGGCCTGAGCTTCTTCTTCGACGCGCACGTCGACTTCTTCGAGGAGATCGCCAAGTTCCGCGCCGCCCGCCGGATCTGGGCCCGGCACCTGCGCGACGACTACGGCGCCACCAGCGACAAGGCGCTCTGGCTGAAGTTCCACACCCAGACGGCCGGGGTCTCGCTGACCGCGCAGCAGCCGGTCAACAACGTCGTGCGTACGGCGGTCGAGGCGCTCGCCGCCATCCTCGGCGGCACCAACTCACTGCACACCAACGCCCTCGACGAGACCCTCGCCCTGCCCACCGACGAGTCCGCCGAGATCGCCCTGCGCACCCAGCAGGTGCTGATGGAGGAGACCGGGGTGACCAACGTCGCCGACCCGCTCGGTGGCTCGTGGTACCTCGAGGCGCTCACCGACCGCATCGAGGCGGAGGCCGAGGAGATCTTCGCCCGCATCCGCGAGCTGGGCCACGACGGCAGCATGACGGCCGGCATCCTGCGCGGCATCGAGGACGGCTGGTTCACCGGCAACATCGCCGAGGCGGCCTTCGTCTACCAGCAGGCCCTGGAGAAGGGCGAGAAGCGGATCGTCGGCGTCAACGTGCACACCGGCACGGTCGCCAAGGACCTGGAGATCCTCCGGGTCTCCCACGAGGTCGAGATCGAGCAGAAGCGCGCGCTCGCCGAGCGCAAGGCCGGCCGCGATCCGGTACGCACCGAGCAGGCGCTGGCCCGGCTCGTGGCGGTCGCGCGTACGACGGGGAACATGATCCCCGCCATGCTCGACGCGGCCCGGGCCGAGGCCACCCTGGGCGAGATCTGCGCGGCGCTGAAGGGGGAGTGGGGCAGCTACCGCGAGCCCGCCCGCTTCTGACCGGCCGCACCCCCTGTGACGTCCGATATCACCAGCCCGGCGGCGCGGCGAACAGTCCGGCGCGCGTGCGAGACTAGATAACCATGAGCGACCCACGGACCACTCCGTCGATCTTCACCCGCGGCGCGGTCGATCTCGGTGCACTGCGCCCCGCGAGCAAGCCCGCACCCGCGGGCCCCGCCGGCCCGGCCGCGAGCCCCGCGGCCACCCCGCAGCCGGGCGGGTCGCCGCCCGCGGTCATCGACGTCACCGAAGCGAACTTCCAGACGACTGTCCTCGAACTGTCCATGACCACCCCGGTGATCCTGGACTTCTGGGCCGAGTGGTGCGAGCCGTGCAAGCAGCTCTCCCCGGTCCTGGAGAAGCTCGCGGCCGAGGGCGGCGGCAGCTGGGTGCTCGGCAAGGTCGACGTGGACGCCAACCCCCGGCTGGCTCAGGCGCTGCGGGTCCAGGGCATCCCGATGGTTATCGCGGTGGTCGGCGGCCAGCTCGTCGAGGGCTTCACCGGCGTGCTGCCCGAGGCGCAGGTCCGGCAGTACATCGACGCGGTGCTCAAGGCCGGCGGCGTCGAGGTCGCCGCCCCCGAGGACCCGCGGCTCGACGCGGCCGACGACGCGCTGATGACCGGGGACCTGGACGCGGCCGAGGCGGCGTACCGCAAGATCCTGGCCGAGTCACCGCAGGACCACGCGGCCGAGTCCGGCCTGGCGCAGGTCGAGCTCTACCGCCGGGTCACCGGCGTGGACGCGGAGAAGGCCCTGGCCAAGGCCGCGGCCGACCCCGACGACGTGGCCGCCCAGCAGCTCGCCGCCGACATCGAGGTCCTCAGCGGGCAGGCCCCCGAGGCCTACGAGCGGCTGGTCGCGGCGGTGCGGCGGTCCAGCGGCGAGGAGCGGGACAGCGTACGCAAGCATCTGCTGTCACTCTTCAACGTGGCCGGACCCGACGATCCGGCTGTGGCGAGCGCGCGGCGCGCGCTGGCCCGCGCGCTCTTCTAGGCAAAGGTACGGGGGGCTCCATGCGCCGCATCGCCGTGCTCGACGCACCGTCCAACCTCGGCCTGCGCCCGCCGACGGCGACGTCGGTGCCGGGCTGCGTCAAGGCGCCCGGAGCTCTCCGTGACCACGGCCTGCTGCGCCGTCTCAACGCCCGCGACGCCGGCTGCCTGACCCCACCCCGGTACGACCCGGGCGACTGGAGGCCCGGTGACGGGGTGTGCCACGCGCCGGAGATCTCGGCGTACTCGCGGAAGCTGGCCGACCGGATCGGCGCCATCCTCGACCAGGGCGAGTTCCCGGTGGTCCTGGGCGGCGACTGCTCGATCGTGCTCGGCTCGGCGCTGGCCATGCACCGCCTGGGCGAGGCGGTCGGCGGCCGGATCGGCCTGGTCTTCGTGGACGGCCACTCGGACTTCCGCCACCCCGGCAACGCGTCCTACGTGGGCGCGGCGGCCGGCGAGGACCTGGCGCTGGTCACCGGCCGAGGCCAGACCGACCTGGCGGCGATGGAGGGCCGGCGGCCGTACTACCGCGACATCGACGTGGTGGTGATGGGCATCCGGGCCCAGGACGAATACCGCCTCGACCTGCAGGCGGCCGGCATCGTCACCCGCCCGGTGCCGACCCTGCGCGTGGAGGGCGCGGCCCGCAGCGCCCAGTGGGCGCGCGACCAGCTGGTGGACTGCGCCGGGTACTGGGTACACATCGACGTGGACGTGCTGGACCCGGCGGTGATGCCGGCGGTGGACGCGCCGGAGCCGGGCGGCATCGCGTTCCCGGAGCTGGAGATCCTGCTGGCCGGGCTGGTGGAGTCGCCGCACTGCCTGGGTGTGGAGATCACGGTCTTCGACCCGGACTACGACCCGGACGGCAAGTACGCGGAGGAGATCACCTCGGCGATCGTGGCTGGGTTGAAACCGGCTCAGCTGGTCGACGCCCGCCCGGACCTGGTGGCGGCCCGTCGCGACCTCGCCGGTCCGGGTCGTCTCGGTCCCGGTCGTCTCGGTCCGGGTCGGCTTGCGCCGGGGCAGCGCGGTCCGGCCGAGCAGGACCCGGTCGAAGCGCGCCGGGCCGCGGCAGCCGGCGACGACGTACGCGCGGCTGCGGCGGCGATGTCGAACGGGGAATCCCTGGCGACGACTCTGGCTGGTGTCTCGCAGGGCGGTGAGGTGCCGGCGTTCCCGGCTGCGGAGGAGGCTTCGGACCAGGCGGAGTTCGAGGCTTTCGCACGGCGGGCTGATCCGGACGGTGTCTCTTCCCAGGAGGCCGAGGTCGTGTCCTCGGGCTTGGGCGTTGCGTCGCCATCCGCTGGGGCGGGTCGAGATGTTCCCTCGCCCTTCGCGGACGGCGATGAGGGTCCTGAGATCGCCTCGCCGTTCTCGGGTCCTGGCGCCTCTCACGACAGGGCCACGGATGACGCCGGACTGCCCGATGGTCCGAACGCAGCCTGGCGTGACGCGGGGTCGGTTGATCTGGACTATGGCGCTCAGGCCGACGTCAGCACCTTCGCCGATGCGGACGACAGCTCATCCGACACCGGCGACGGAGTGCTGGCCACCGACGAGGCCGGGGACGATCACACGGCGACTGACGAGGCCGGGGACGATCGCACGGCGGCGGCCGTGGATGCCGGTGGTGATCTTCCGGCGGCGGCCGTGGATGCCGGTGGTGATCTTCCGGCGGCGGCCGTGGATGTCGGTGGTGATCTTCCGGCGGCGGCCGTGGATGCCGGTGGTGATCGCCCGGCGGCGATCGTGGATGCCGGTGGTGATCGCCCGGCGGCGATCGTGGGTGCCGCGGAGAACGAGCCCGGCGAGGCGGCGGACCCGGACCGAGACGACCCCGACTCGGTCGCCGACCGCGGCGATGTGAACTCCTTCGAGGAGGGGGACCACGAGCCGGCGCCCGAACCCGAGCACGATGATTTCGGTCTGCCGGCCGCCGAGCAGGCCTACGAGGATGCCGAAGAAGCAGGCTTCGCCGAAGCCGCCGAAGCCGCCGAAGCCGCCGAAGCCGCCGAAGCCGCCGAAGCGGTAGAGGCCGCCGAAGCGGTAAAGGCTTCCGAGGCCGCCGAGGCCGCTGAAGCGGTAGAGGCCGCCGAGGCCGTCGAAGCGATAAAGGCCGTCGAAGCCGTAGAGGCTTCCGAGGCGGTAGAGGCCCTTGAGACTGCTGAGGGGTCCGCCGGGCCGGAGGCCGACGACCGGCCTGCTGAGCCTGAGGCCGACCAACGGTCCGCCGAGCCCAAGCCCGAGGCTGACGAGCCGCCGGCGGAGCCCGCGCCGATCCGGCCGCTCGGCTCCGCGCCGCTGCTGGACTCCAAGCCGTTACCCGCGACCATGCCCGGCATGCTCCGCCCGCGCCAGATCGAGGACTTCACCCTCCCGGCGCAGCGCCCGGCCTTCGAGGTCGGTCCCGAACAACCGGCCGACCGCGGCTGACCAAACTTCGGCCTTGGCCTCGGGCCTCCGGCCTTGGCCCCGGGCCACGGCCCGCCTCTTACCCCGGCCCCGGCCTCTGACCCCGGCCCTGGCCTCTGACCCCGGCCTCTGAACCCGGCCTGCCCCGGCCCGGCCTGCCCCGGCCCGGCCTGCCCCGGCCCGGCCTGCCCCGGCCCGGCCTGCCCCGGCCCGGCCTGCCCCGGCCCGGCGAGACGGCCCGGGCAACGAGTCGTTCCCGACAGCAGCCGCTCGCGGCCGCTACTTGTTGAGCGCGGTCAGGAATCGGGAG
This sequence comes from Actinoplanes sp. NPDC048967, assembly GCF_040649415.1. NCBI lineage: Bacteria > Bacillati > Actinomycetota > Actinomycetes > Micromonosporales > Micromonosporaceae > Actinoplanes > Actinoplanes sp. NPDC048967. The sequence goes on along the minus strand of NZ_JBEZFL010000004.1, from coordinate 669,132 downwards.
GCGATCGGCACCGCCGCCTCAGCCCCGGCCCCGCCCTTCTCCACCATCACCGCGAACGCGATGTCACCCTGCCAGCCCACGAACCAGGCGTGAGTTTCCTCTTCGCCGTCCTTGAACTCGGCCGTGCCCGTCTTGCCCAGCACCGGCTTGCCCGGCACGTCGGCCAGGTCCGTCGCCGTGCCCTTGGTCACTACCTCGCGCATCATCGTGTGCAGCGGCTGGATCGATGTCGCCGCCAGTTTCGGGCCGTCGGCGATCGGTGCGGCCGGGGCCGGTTCCGTCACGAGTTTTGGCTGGATGAACTGGCCGCGGGCGACCGCCGCCGTCGCGCCGGCCATCGCCAGTGGGCTGACCGCCGTCGCGCCCTGGCCGAAGGTTGCCGCGGCCAGCTCGGTGGGGCTGTTGGCCGGGGAGATCTTGCCGCTGAAGGAGTCCGCGCCGAGGTCCCACTTGGCGCCGAGGCCGAGCTTCGTCGCGGCGTCCTGGAGGCCGTCGGCGCCCAGCTTCGGGGCCAGGTTGACGAACGCGGTGTTGCACGACTTCGCGAAGTCCACCCGGAACGGGACCGAGCCGAGCTCCATGTCGTGCGAGTTCTTGAACGAGCGGCCGCTGACCTTCTTGGTCTTCGGGCAGTCCACCTCGCCGTCGAGGGTCACCGCCTTCTTGTCCAGCAGGCCCAGCGTCGACACCATCTTGAACGTGGAGCCGGGCGGGACCTGGCCGGTCATCGCGGTGTTGACGCCGGCGCCCTCCGGGCCGTTGGCCACCGCGACGATGCTGGAGTCGCTGATCCGGATCGCCACCAGGGCGCTGGGCTGCTTCTCCTTGGCCACCGCGGCGTCGGCCGCATTCTGCGTCGCGACGTCCAGGGTCGTCTTGATGGGTTTGCCGGCGACCGGCTCGTTGCTGAACAGCTGGGAGTCCTCGACCTGGTCGTCGGGGGTACGGCGGGCGATCACCACGGACTGGCCGGCGGTGCCGCGCAGCTGGGCGTCGTACCGCTGCTGCAGGCCGCCGTGGCCGACCTGGTCGTTCTCGCGCAGCGCTTCGGGGTTGGCGTCCAGGTCGTCGCGGGTCGCGGGGTCGACCGTGCCGAGCAGGGCGCGGGCGAACGGCCGGGTGGGGGCGAGCTCGCGCTGCCCCTCCTGGAAGACGGTGCCGTCGAGGGCGCGTACCCGATCTCGGATCTTGTCGTAATCGGGGCGCCGCAGGGTGACGATGTCGATGAAGGCACCGTCGTCGGTCGCGTCCTTGACGCGTTCCCCGATGAGTTTGAAGTCCACGGTGACGCCGATGGACTTGAAGAGCTTGCCGAGCTCGGTGAAGAGCTTGGCCTGGTCGGTGATCCGGTTGGGGGTCACCCCGACGGTGACGACCGGCCGCTGGGTGACGATCGGCTTGCCGTCGGCGCCGAGCACGTCGGCCCGGTCGGCGGCCTTGCGGCGCAGCTCGAGCCGGTCACCGGCGGTCAGCTCGCTGTGCACGATGGCCGGCTCCCAGATCACCCGCCAGCCGTCGGTGTTGCGCTTGGTGAGCCGCACGGTGCTCTGGTACGACCAGGAGGTCCCGCCCGGCAGCGTCCAGTCGAGCTTCACCGGGCCCGAGGCGATCTCGCCGGTCTCCTTGGGCTTGCCCTCGGCCGAGAGCAGCAGCGACGACTTCTTCAGGTCGCCGGCGAGGCCCTGCAGCTGGGTGAAGACGTCGTTCGCCGAGATCTTGGCGCCGTCGGCGGTGACGAAGCCGGTCTTGCTGAGGTCGCCGTTGCGCCAGCCCTTGAGGAACGTGTCCAGGGTGTCACCGGGGCCGTCCGAGCCGGAGCAGGCGGCCGCGCCGCCCGTGATCAACAGCAGGCCGGCCATGGCGGCCAGGACCCGGCCAGCACGTCCGTTGCCGCGCATGATGCCACCCTTCCCTCGGCTCGATTCGAGAAACCTACGGAACGGTAACCGGAGTCGGGCCGCCGCGTTGACCCGTGGTGGGTGAGATGTATCAAATTCGGGTGTCGGATCTCTTCCGCGCACCCCGGGTGTGGCCCGGACTGTCGGGGGGACGTTCTAGGCTGATGCCCGAAACGTCGAACCCACAGTGTCGTGGGTGAGGGGAGCCCTAGGTCATGGCCGTCGCCGATGAGGCAGCGATCGAATCCGATCCCGAGCTGGATTTCGGGCCCGGCCCCGGGCTGGCCCTGACGGGCCGGCTGGGGACGTCCGACGATGAGCTGGACGAGCCGCTGCCCAACGCCGAGCGCCTGGTGGCGCAGGCGGTGGAGCTCGCGGGGGCGGACCACACCACCGCGTCGCTGGTCGGCCGCTTCTGGCGGTTCGCACCCGACGAGGAGCTGGTCGGTTACACGCCTGCCGAGATGCATGCGGCAGCGCTCGCGCACCGTGAGCTGGCCCAGACCCGGCGCCCGGGTGAGCTCCGGCTGGACATCAGCGCCCCGACCGAGCGGCAGTCGCACACCGTGCTGTCGATCGTCACCGACGACATGCCGTTCCTGGTCGACTCGGTCACCGCCCTGCTCGTCGCCCACCAGCTCGACGTGCACCTGCTGGTGCACCCGCTGATCGTGGTCCGGCGCGGGCCCGACGGCGAGCTGACTCAGGTCGAGGCCGACGTGGAGCCCGACGACGCGATCGACGGCGACCTGGTGGAGAGCTGGATCCGGGTCGAGGTCGACCCGGTCCGCAGCGCCGAGGCGCGCGCCCAGCTGCACCAGGAGCTGTGCCGGGTGCTGACGGACGTGCGCGACGCGGTCGACGACTGGCCCCGGATGCGCCAGCGCGCGGTGGTCATCGCCGACGAGCTGGCGGCGGCGCGCGGCTCCGAGCGCAAGCTGCCGGTGCCGGACAAGGACGTCACCGACACGATCGAGCTGCTCAAGTGGCTCGCCCACGACCACTTCACCTTCCTCGGCTACCGGGAATATCAGCTCCAGGGCGACGACGTGCTGACCGCCGTGCCGGGCACCGGCCTGGGCATCCTGCGCGGCGACAACAGCACTCCCCGCAAGCTGTCCTCGATGGCGCCCGAGGCGCACCGCCGCGCCCTGGAGAAGCGGCTGCTGGTGATCACCAAGGCCAACTCCCGGGCCACCGTGCACCGCTCGGCCTACCTGGACTACATCGGCGTCAAGGTCTTCAACGAGTCCGGCGAGGTGGTCGGCGAGCGCCGCTTCCTGGGCCTGTTCTCCAGCTCGGCCTACCGCACCAGCGTCCGCGAGCTGCCGGTGGTCCGCCGCAAGGTGATGGAGGTGCTGGACCGCTCCGGGCTCTCGCCGCGCGGGCACTCCGGCAAGGACCTGCTGCAGATCCTCGAGACCTATCCGCGTGACGAGCTCTTCCAGATCAAGACCGATGACCTGTACGAGGCGGTCGTCGGCGTGCTGCGGATGGCCGGCCGCCGGCAGCTGCGGCTGTTCCTGCGCCGCGACGGGTACGGCCGTTTCATCTCCTGCCTGATCTACCTGCCCCGGGACCGGTTCACCACCAGCAACCGCCAGGCGATGCAGGAGATCCTGCTGCGGGAGCTGAACGGCATCGGCGTCGACTACACGACCCGGGTGACCGAGCGGATGCTGGCCCGGGTGCACTTCATCGTGCGCACCGACCCGGCCGACCCGCCGGGCGCGGTGGACCCGAACGTGCTGGCCGAGCTGCTGGCCGACGCGACCCGGATGTGGGACGACGACTTCTCCCTGGTGCTCGAGCGCAAGCTGGGCGAGGAGCCGGCCAAGGACCTCTTCCACCGGTACGCGCCCGCGTTCCCGGACAGCTACAAGGACGGCCACACGCCGTACGAGGCGGTCCAGGACATCGCCAAGCTGGAGCTGTTGGAGGAGGCCGGCCAGCTGGAGATGCACCTCTACCGCAAGCGGCACGTCAACCGCGACGGCAATGCCGAGCCCGACGACGCCGACGTGCGGTTCAAGGTCTTCCGGTACGGCGAGCCGATGATGCTCTCCGCCGTCCTGCCGGTGCTGCACTCGCTGGGCGCCCAGGTCGTCGACGAGCGGCCGTACGAGGTGCGCCGCCCCGACGGCACCGTCTACCTGTACGACTTCGGTCTGCTCCCGCCGGCCGCCCACCGTGAGCTCTCCGAGGTGCGCCCGCAGGTGGAGAACGCGTTCGCGGCGGCGTGGCGGGGTGAGGCCGAGGTGGACGGCTTCAACGAGCTGGTGCTGCGGGCCGGGCTGACCTGGCGGCAGGTCGTGGTGCTGCGGGCGTACGCGAAATATCAGCGGCAGACCGGCAACGTCTTCTCCCAGCGCTACGTGGAGTCGACCTTCATCGCCTACCCGGAGATCGCCCGCCTGCTGGTGCAGCTCTTCGAGGCGCGGTTCTCGCCGCGGCTGGAGCTGGGCGAGGAGGAGCGCACGCGGCGCGGCGACGAGTTGGTCGAGCAGATCACCACGCTGCTGGACGGCGTCGACAGCCTGGACCAGGACCGCATCCTGCGTTCCTATCTGACGCTCATCCAGGCCACGCTGCGCACGAGCTTCTTCCAGCGCGGCGCCGACTCCCGCCCGAAGTCGTACGTGGCGTTCAAGCTGGACCCGCAGGCCATCCCGGACCTGCCGGCGCCGCGGCCGAAGTACGAGATCTTCGTCTACTCGCCCCGCTTCGAGGGTGTGCACCTGCGCTTCGGCGCGGTCGCCCGCGGTGGCCTGCGCTGGTCGGACCGCCGGGAGGACTTCCGCACCGAGGTGCTGGGCCTGGTCAAGGCGCAGATGGTGAAGAACGCGGTGATCGTGCCGGTCGGCGCCAAGGGCGGCTTCGTGCTCAAGCAGGCTCCGGGCGACCGGGACGAGGCCGTCGCGTGCTACCGCCTGTTCATCGGCGCGCTGCTCGACGTCACGGACAACATCCACAGCGGCAAGATCGTGCCGCCGGTCGACGTGGTCCGCCACGACGGCGACGACCCCTACCTGGTGGTCGCGGCGGACAAGGGCACAGCCACGTTCTCCGACATCGCCAACGAGATCTCGGTGAGCAAGGACTTCTGGCTCGGCGACGCGTTCGCCTCGGGCGGCTCGGCCGGCTACGACCACAAGAAGATGGGCATCACCGCCCGCGGCGCCTGGGAGTCGGTCAAGAAACACTTCCGCGACCTGGGCGTCGACACCCAGTCGCAGGACTTCACGGTGGTCGGCGTCGGCGACATGTCCGGCGACGTCTTCGGCAACGGGATGCTGCTCAGCGAGCACATCCGGCTGGTGGCCGCCTTCGACCACCGGCACATCTTCCTGGACCCGGACCCGGACGCCGCCACGTCCTACACCGAGCGCCGCCGGCTGTTCGACCTGCCGCGCTCCTCGTGGGCCGACTACGACGCCTCGCTGATCAGCGAGGGCGGCGGCATCTATCCGCGAACGGCCAAGTCCATCCCGGTCACGCCGCAGGTCCGCGCGGTGCTGGGACTGGGCGACGCGAAAGCCGTGAGCCCCACCGAGCTGATGCGGGCCATCCTGGCCGCTCCCGTCGACCTGCTGTTCAACGGCGGCATCGGCACTTACGTGAAGGCGAGCACGGAAACCCACGCCGAGGTGGGGGACAAGGCCAACGACCCGATCCGGGTCAACGGCCATGAGGTACGGGCCAGGGTCGTCGGCGAGGGCGGCAACCTGGGCCTGACCCAGCGCGGCCGGATCGAGTACGCCCGGGTCGGCGGGTCGCCGGACGAGAGCGGCAGTGGCCACGGCGGCCGGATCTTCACCGACTTCATCGACAACACGGCCGGCGTGGACTGCTCCGACCACGAGGTCAACATCAAGATCCTGCTCGGTGCCGCGGTCACCGATGGCGAGCTGAGCCTGCCCGACCGCGACGAGCTGCTGGCCGCGATGACCGACGAGGTCGCCGCGCTGGTCCTGCGGGACAACTACGAGCAGGCCACCGCGCTCGGCAACGCCCGGTCGCAGGCCCACTCGCTGCTGCCGGTGCACCGCCGGATGCTCACCACACTCGAGCAGTCGGGCCAGCTCAACCGCGAGCTGGAGGCGCTGCCGAGCGACAAGGAACTGGCCGCGCGGCACGAGGCCGGTGAGGGGCTGACCGCTCCGGAGTTCGCGGTGCTGCTCGCGTACGTGAAGATCTCGCTCGAACGCCAGGTCCTCGCCGACGTCCTGGTGGACGAGGCCTGGACCAACGACGTGCTGGCCCGGTATTTCCCCACCCCGCTGCGCGAGCGTTACGCGGCCCGGATGGCCGGCCACCGGCTGCGCCGCGAGATCATCTCGACGGCCCTGGTCAACGAGGTGGTCAACCGGGGCGGCACGTCGTTCGTCTTCCGCGCGATGGAGGAGAGCGGCGCCTCGGCGGCCGACGTGATCCGCGCGTACGTCGTGGTCCGCGACGTCTACGGCCTCCCCGACCTGTGGGCGGCGGCGGAGCAGCTGGACAACGAGGTGGCGACGCCGGCGCAGACCCTGGTCTACCTGGAGACCCGGCGGCTGCTCGACCGGGCGGTCCGCTGGCTGGTCAGCAACCGCCGCTCGCCGATCGACGTGGCCGGCGAGATCGCCCGGCTCCGCCCCGGCGTCGAGGCACTGCTGGCCCAGCTCCCGACGGTGGTCGTGGGCGTCGAACGCCGCTCCCTGGAGAGCCACGTCACCACGCTGGCGGAACGTGGCATCCCGGAGCCGCTGGCCGACGCGATCTCCCGGGTGGTCTACGGCTTCGGCATGCTGGACATCCTGGAAACGGCCCGGGCCACCGGCCACGACGCGACCGAGGTGGCGAAGGTCTACTTCGTGATCTCGGAACGCTTCCAGATCGACGTGCTGCTGTCACACATCTCCCGCCTCCCGCGCGGCGACCGCTGGCAGACCCTGGCCCGCATGGCGCTGCGCTACGACCTGTACGCGGCCCTGGCCGGCCTGACGGCGGAAGTGCTGCAGTCGACTCCCACCTCGGCGGCGCCGGAGGACCGCCTGGCCGAATGGGAACAGGTGAACGCGGCATCGATGGCCCGCACGGGAAACGCGATGGGCAACGTGGAAGAGGCCCCCGCGGACCTGGCGGCGTTGTCGGTGCTGCTGCGGCAGATCCGTACGTTGGTGAAGACTTCGTCGGCTGTGTAAGGGCTGAGGCCGCGTCCGGCACTGCCGGGCGCGGCCTTGCTCCCGAGTAGCGCGGGCGGCGCGGCCTTGCTCCCGAGTAGCGCGGGCGGCGCGGCCTTGCTCCCGAGCAGCGCGGGTGGCGCGGCCTTGCTCCCGAACAGCGCGGGTGGCGCGGCCTTGCTTCCCGAGCAACTCGGGCGACTCGCTGTCTTGCTTCCCGCGCGACCGTGGGGGTCAGCGAGGGGCGACGTTTTCGTCGATGAACTTGGCGATGGCCTTTGCCACTCTCTGCGGTGCGCGGCGTTCGGCGTTGTGGCCCTGGCCGTGCAGCAGCAGCCGTCGGGTGTTGGGCAGCGCCTGCTCGAGCGCGTCCAGCCGTTCCGCCAGATGTCGCGGTGACTTGTCCCCGCCGAGCAACAGGATCGGCATCTTCAGCTCCGCGTACGCCGCCAGCCGCACCCCCAGCGCATCCAACGCGTCGTTGTCGTCCAGCTGCCGCACCACCCGCTGCCGGTACTCCGGGTGCCGCCCGACGATGAAGCCCGCCAGCCAGGCCAACGGCGCCGGCATCCGGACCACGTCCCACAGGAAGATGGCCAGCGCCTTCCCCGGCCTGTCCTGGGCGATCGCCACGCGGGCCCGTGCGAGCTTGTCGTCACTCAGCGGCGCGCCGATCACCACCGGCGGCTCGTAGAGCACCGCGCCCGCGTATGCCCCCGGGTTCGCGACCAGTGCCTCCAGTGCCACCACCGCTCCCGACGAATGCCCGACCAGCACCGGTCGGTCCAGTTGCGCCGCGATCGCCGCCACGTGGCCGACCTCCTGCGCCATCGTCGACGGGCCGGGCAGGTCCATGCGGTAGCGGCGGCGTTCCAGCCGTACCGTCCGGAAGCGGTCCCGCAGCAGGTCAGTGACCGGCTGCCAGGCCGTGCGGTCTCCCATGCCGCCGTGGATGACCAGGATCGGCGTGCCGATGCCCTCCTCCACTGCTTGTGCTTCCGTGCCGTCTCCCGCGAGTGCCAGCATGACTCCTCCTTAGCGCCGCTAAGGGAAACTTAGCACTGCTAAGGTGAAGCCGTGAAGGGCTTGACGCGCGACGTGCTCATCGAGGCCGGGCTGAAGTTGCTGGACGAGGTGGGCCTGGAGGGTCTGACCGTGCGCCGTCTCGCCGCCGAACTGGGCGTCCAGTCGCCGGCGCTCTACTGGCACATCCGCACGAAGCAGGAACTGCTCGACGGCATGGCGAACGCGATCATCGTGCGCGCCGGGATGGGACCACCCTTGCCCGGCGAGCCCTGGCAGGAGTGGCTCGCCCGGCGTGCCAGGTCCTACCGAGCGTCACTGCTCGCCAGTCGCGACGGTGCCCGCGTGGTCTCCGGAGCCGTGCGTGGCGGTGACTCGGTCCGCCACTTCGAGCAGGAACTCGCGGCGATGGTTGAGCGCGGCTTCACCCCCGTCCAGGCCCTGCGCACGATCACCGCGCTGAGCCACTACATCAACGGCCACGTCCTGCAGGAACAGGCAGTGGCCTCGACCATGGCCGAGCGCGGCGAGCGCCCGGACCTGAGCGAACTGCCGACCCTGGCCGCGGCCCTCCGGTCCGGCAGCCCGATCGGCGACGAGGTCTTCGAGTACGGCCTCGCGACGCTCATCAAAGGTACGGAATCCGTCCTGCGGCCATAGCCGGTTATCCACAGCCCCAACGTTGTCCACAGGGGTGCCCGCGGGAACCGTGGTTTGCGGCAAGCTCTTCGCATGACTTCCACGACGGCGACAAAAGGCCTGGCCGGCCGCGTTCGGACTGCTCGCGGCGCTGGTCAGCCGGTGTCGCCGGGCAAGCGGTCGCGCGGCACTCAAGGTCGTGCCGACGGCGGGGCGCCTGGCCTTGACCGACGCGGTGATCCCGACGAGCAATGCCACCGTCGCGGCGGCGGCCCGGTTCGCTACGCGGTCCGACGGTCGCTGGCGCTTGTGGGGTGTTCGTGTCGAGGGCGGCCCGGCGGTCGCTGGCGCTTGTGGGGTGTTCGTGTCGAGGGCGGCCCGGTTCGCTGCGCGGTCCGATGATCGCCGGCGCTCGTTCGGTGTCCGGGTCGGCAGCTGATTCGCTGCGGCAGTGTGAGCCGGGCGCTTCACCCGATGATTGCTCCCGAAATCATCGGAGCGCCCGGCCCACCATCCGTGCCGCAGGGTGGTCTCGAACCGGTCCCGAGGTTCGAAGCCCTGCGACATCCCCAGATCCACCTGCGAAAGTGACGCTACGTGGTGATCGGTGCACCGGGGAAGCACTGGGTGTGCGATATGACCGTTCGGCTGGCCGATTCCAGGCGACAGATCCGGCTATAGCTGCCCGCCCGGTCGGAAACCACCACCCAGCAGCGCGCCCAGCTCACCTGGCGGTAACGCAGAGTAAAGGAGGTTCCCGGTGCGGAACGTGATCAGTCTTCGCGGCGGATGGTGTCGAGCAGGGCCAGGACCTGGCGCAGGGCGGGCCGCAGCACGCGCAGCCGGGACAGCCCGACCAAGCGGTCGATCAGCGGCACGACGCCGTCGATGAGGCGCCGGGTTCGGCGCTGGTCGGGGGAGCGGTCGTAGACCCAGAAGAGGACTACCCCCATCCAGCCGAGCCACAGCAGCTCGGGCAGTTCCTTGCGCAGCTCCGGGTCGAGCTTCGCGGAGGAACCGTCGACCGCATCCCGGAAGATCGCGATGGCTGCCTCCCGGGCCGGCGACGACTCCTGGGAGAACGGGCTCAACGGCGAAGTCGGCTCGGCAGCGGTCTTGAAGAAGGTGGCGGCGAACGAGTGGTAGGGCTGGTTGACGTCGATCCCGGCGTGCAGCGCGCCCCGCAGCCGGGCGGCGAAGTCCTTCTCGTTGGCGAACACGACCTCGGCCGCCGCTCGGTGCGCGGCCTGGGTGCGGTCGTAGAACCCCTGGATGAGGTGTTCCTTGGAATCGAAGTAGTAGTAGGCGTTGCCGACCGCGACCCCGGCTTCCTTGGCGACGGCCCGCATGGTGGTTTCGGTGTAACCCCGCTCCCGGAACAGCCGCAGTGCGGTTTCCAGGATCAGCTGCCGGGTCTGCTCACCTCGCGGCCGCCGCGGCTTCTCCTCGCCACCCTCCGACTTCCCGCCGGCGATGGCGCCACCGTCGTCCGTGCCGGAACCGGAGGCGGCTTCGACCGGGTTCACGCTTTCAGCCTTCGGAGCAGCGCCAGGCCCACCCGTCGGAGCCGTTCCCGTGGCCGTCGCCGGCTCAGGGGGCGGACTGTGGGGGAGCGCCGGAGAGCCGACGCCGGGCTCATCGGCGGCGGGTTCAGCGGCACTGGTCGTCACACACGTCACCGTAGTCGTCCGCCCGCGTCGACTGGCGGACGGCAGCGGCCGCGGCGATGAAGCGCCGCGCCGTCGGCAGCAGCCGCGGGGAGCTGAGCCGCTCGGCCATCCCGCGGTAGTCCGCCAGCGCCCAGAGACAGGCCAGCCAGGCCCCGTCCGAGACATAGACCAGGCCACCATCGGTGATCACGGTCAGATCCCGCAGCGTGGCGGCATGGTCCAGGCCGGGAAAACGCCGGCGGGCCTCGGCCGACCCGGCGGGCACGAAGAGCAACGGTACGAGCTGAGCGCGGCCCGCAAGCCACCGATGCGCGGCGCGGCAGATCGGGCAGCCCTCGTCGTAGAGAACGGTGAAGTACCCGACCCGGCCGGCCCCGTGACCGGCCGGATCGATGGTCCCCGTCACGCCGGCGCGGGCGGCGGAACGGGCCCCGCCATCCCCTGCCCAGGCCACTCACTCGACCGGGCGCCGCCTTGGTCCGCTCCGGCGTGGCCCGCACCGGAATAGCCGGCCCCGCTCTGGCCACCGGGATGCGCGGCGGCGCCCGACCCGGCGGCGCCCGACCCGGCGGCGCCCGGCCCGGCAGCGGCCCCGCCCGGACCTGCAGCGCCCGACACAGCTACGCCGTGCCCGGCCGTACCAAGACCTGGCCCACCCGGTCCCGCCGTCCCGCCAGGACCAGCCGCGCTGGGCCCACCGACGCCCGGCCCGGCCCACCCGCCGGGACCAGCCATTGCGCCGGGACCAGCCATCGCGCCGGGACCGGCCATGCCGCCAGGCCCACCGGGCTGTCCAGCCCCACCGGGCCCGCCACCCGGCCCCCCAGGCCGCGGAGGCATAGGCAACCGCCCAGCCGGCGGCAACGGCGGCATCCCCTGCTGCTGCCGCAACCGCCCCCGCCGATACCGCCCCAGAAAGAAGACGTTGCAAACGTGCAGCACCCCGAGCACGAGCAACACGAACCCGATCTTGTAAGACAACGTCTCCAACGCCCGGGCCGCGTCCGGCACCCGGGCATCCGAGCGCATGGCCACCGCGACGAAACCCAGGTTCAGCAGGTAGAAGCCCATCACCAGCAGCTGGTTCACCGCCCGGGCCAGACGGTTGTCGGCGAAGACGTCTTCCAGGAAGACCAATCCGTTGCGGGACAGCGTGGTCGCCACCCAGACGGTCAGCGCGATGCTGACGATCAGGTAGGCGAGGTACATCCAGACCTTGTGATCCACGACCTCCGCCTTTCTTGAACGCGTTCAACTGGTGTCGTGATCAGCGTAGGGCGTTAGTTGAACGCGTTCAAGGAGATTTGAGGCACAAAAAGAGGCAGCGGCGGGTGGCGGCCCGCCGCTGCCCCGGTTCCGGGTGTCTCAGGTGGTTGCGGTCAGCCCGAGGGCTTCCGCCGCGGCGCGACCACTGGCATGGCTCGCGCCGTACGTGGTGACAAAAGCTCGCGCCCCGACCGGCCGCCAGCTTGCCGGCCAGCCCATCTCCACCACCGCCACAGTATGCCGCGCCGCGAGGGTTTCGATGAGTGCTCGGCTCGCCTGTGCTCGATGGGTGTGTCGCCCGACGATCACGATCGGCCGGGACCCCGCCCGCTCGACCAGGGTCTCCGCATTCGTTTCAGCGGCCACCACGGACACTTGCTCGGTTCCGTTCAGGTGCGGCCGCAGGCCCCACGGCACGCGACCTTCCGCTATCGAGTGACCCGACTGGAGGTGCACCACCAGCGGGTCGGTGAAGTCCGCGAGGGAGCCTTCGACCCGTACCGCCCGGCGGGCCGCCGTGTAGCCCAGCCCGGCGTCGTGCCGCAGTGGCGCCACCGAGCGTTGGGTCCACGCGGTCAGCGCCGCTGTTCGTTCCGCGGCGTTCTCCAGCCTGCTCAGCGGAAGCCTGCCGTCGCCGAGGCCCGTGACGATCTCGGCCGCCACCAGTTCGACCAGCTCCAGGCTCACCCGGGCGCCGATGCACAGCAGATCAGCGCCCGCCACCAGGGCCAGCACCGCGGCTTCGCCGATGCCGCCCGCCGCCTGGGCGGCCCCCTTCATCTCCAGCGCGTCCGTGATGACCGCTCCGCGGAAGCCGTATTCGCCGCGGAGCAGGTCGGTCAGGGCCGCGTGGCTGAAGGTGGCCGGACCGGCGCCGGTCAGTGCCGGTACGCGAATGTGCGCCGTCATGATCGCTTGCGTGCCCGCCGCCACCGCAGCCGCGAACGGTGGCAGGTCGCGGTCGCGCAGCACGTCCAGCTCGGCGTCCACCGTAGGGAGTTCGAGGTGGGAGTCGGCCGTCGTCGCGCCGTGGCCCGGGAAGTGTTTGGCGCAGGCGGCGACGCCCGTTGACTGCAGGCCTTCGATCGCTGCGCTCGTGTGGCGGGCCACCAGTGCGGGGTCCGCGCCGAACGAGCGGGTGCCGATGACCGGGTTGTCGTCGGCCGTGTTCACGTCGACCGTCGGGGCCAGGTCGAGGGTGATCCCGGCCTCGGCCAGGTCGGTGCCGATGGCCGCGTAGACCGAGCGGGTCAGCTGCGGGTCGTCGACGGTGCCGAGGGCCGCGTTGCCCGGGTACGGGCTCCCGACCCGGTGGGCCATCCGGGTCACGTCACCGCCCTCCTCGTCGATCGCGATCAGGGCGTCCCGCCGTACCGTGCGCAGCTCGGCCGTCAGCCGGCCCACCTGGGCCGGGTCCGCGATGTTGGTCCCGAACAGGGTGTGCCCGGCCAGGCCCTCGGCCAGCAGCGCGGCCGCCCACTCCGGGGCCTCGGTCCCCGGGAACGCCGCGAGCAACGTGCGCAGAGCCAAGCGGCGCAGTCCTGGGTCGATCGCCATGGTGTCCTTCCTCGGGTCCGGCTCTGGTTTTCCGGCCGGCCGGCCTGCATGATCGTCAGATGTCTATCGGGTACGCGGCGCAACCAGTGTGCGCGCTGACCGTTACGCTGCGGCTACATGATCTGCGCCGGTCACCGCAATAGGAAGCACTCCTAAACACCAAGGGACGAGTTATGGCCGCCACCCGCCTACCGGGTACCCCGCGACTGCTGCGGGCGCTCAACGACCGTGCCGCGCTCGAGCTGTTGCTCGCCAAGGGTCCGCTGACCCGCGCGCAGCTCGGCGAGATGACCGGGTTGAGCAAGGTGACCGCCTCCCAGCTGGTCGAGCGGCTCGAGGAGCGGGGCCTGGTGCGCCGGGTGGGTGAGCAGGCCGGCGGCCGCGGCCCCAATGCCCAGCTGTACGCGGTCACGCCCGGCAGCGCGCACGTCATCGGCGTCGAGGTCCTGCCGGACCGGGTGATCGCGGCCTGTGCGGACATCACCGGCGAGGTGGTCGGCCGCAGCGAGCAGTCGACCCAGGACAGCGACGATCCGGTACGCGCAGTGCACAGCGCCGTGGTCCAGGCGGCCGGCCGGGGTGGCACCGACATGGCCTCGGTGCGCCGGGTGGTCCTCGGCACCCCCGGTCTCGTCGACCCGAAGACCAGTGAGGTCTCCTTCGCCTTCGACCTGCCGCGCTGGCACCGCGGCCTGCTCGCCGAGCTGCGCAAGGACCTGAGCACGCCGGTGGTGTTCGGCAACGACGTCAACCTGGTCGCCATCGCCGAGCAGCACGTCGGCGCGGCCAAGGGCGTCGACGACTTCGTGCTGATCTGGGTCGGCCGGGGCGTCGGCCTCGCCACGGTGATCGGTGGCCGCCTGCACCACGGCAGCACCGGTGCCGCCGGCGAGATCGGCTACCTGCCGGTGGCCGGCGCCGAGATCCCCCGCGACGTGACCAAGCGGGGCGCCAAGGGTGCCTTCCAGACCCTCGTGGCCTCGGACGCGGCCAAGGCGATCGGCAAGAAGTACGGCTTCCGCGGCGCCGAGTCCGCCGACGTGGTGCGCGCGGCCGTCGCGGCCGGCGCGGCGGGTGAGCCCCTGCTCGACGAGCTCGCCGCCCGGCTCGCCCTCGGCGTGGCGGCCACCTGCGTGGTGCTGGACCCGCCGCTGGTGGTCCTGGCCGGCGAGGTCAGCCAGGCCGGTGGCACCGCGCTGGCCGAACGGGTCGAGAGCGAGGTCGCCGCGATCACCCTCGTCGCGCCCAAGGTTGTGATCAGCGAGGTCGCCGTCGAGCCGATCCTCAACGGCGCGCTGCTGACGGCCCTGGAGTCGGTCCGCGACGAGGTCTTCGGATCCACCACCGGTTGACCGGGCACGGCGTCCGGGGCCCCGGGCCCTGCATGGTTGGATGGATGCGTGCTCGAGGCAGCGACTGCGACCCCCACCCCACCTGACGAAGACACCGTCATCTCCTTCGACCGGGTGAGCGTCATCCGCGGCGGCAGCCATCTGCTGCGCGGGCTCTCCTGGCAGGTCGAGCTGGACGAGAGATGGGTCGTGCTCGGCCCCAACGGCGCCGGCAAGACCACGCTGCTCAACCTGGCGTCCGGTCGGCTGCACCCGTCCCGCGGCACCGCCTGGATCCTCGGCGAGCGGCTGGGCCGCACCGACGTCACCGAGCTGCGCACCCGGATCGGCATCACTACCGGTCAGCTCGCCGACCAGGTGCCGCCCTCGGAACGCGTGCTCGACGTCGTGGTCACCGCGGCCTGGTCGGTCGTCGGCCGCTGGCGGGAGAGCTACGACCCGCAGGACGAGGCGCGGGCCCGGGCGCTGCTGGTCCAGCTCGGCATGGGCGCGCTGGTCGAGCGGGAGTTCGGCACCCTGTCCGAGGGTGAGCGCAAGCGCACCCAGATCGCCCGCGCGCTGATGACCGACCCCGAGCTCATGCTGCTCGACGAGCCCACCGCGGGCCTGGACCTGGGCGGCCGCGAGGACCTGGTCGGCCGGCTGACCGAGCTGGCCGAGGACCCGGACGCCCCGGCGATGGTGCTGGTCACCCATCACGTCGAGGAGATCCCGCCCGGTTTCACCCACGCGATGCTGCTGCGCGAGGGCACGGTCGTGGCGGCGGGCCTGCTCGGCGAGACGCTGACGGCGGCCAATCTGTCCAAGACGTTCGGGCTGCCGTTGCAGGTGCAGCGTTCCGGTGACCGGTACATGGCCCGGGCGGCCTGAGGCAGACGATGGCCGAGATCTCCCCGCGCATCGTCGTCGCCGGCAGCGCCAACATGGACCTCGTCGGGCTCGCGCCGCGGCTGCCGCTGCCCGGTGAGACCGTGCTCGGCGACGACTTCGTCATGACACCGGGTGGCAAGGGCGCCAACCAGGCCATCGCCGCCGCCCGGGCCGGCGGCCGGTGCGTGCTGCTCGGGGCGATCGGCTCGGACGCGTTCGGCGTGACCATCAAAGCCCGGCTCAACGCGTCCGGGGTGGACACCGAGAACGTGCGGACCAGCTACGGCGCCTCCGGTGTCGCCGTCATCATGGTCGACCGCGCGGGGGAGAATTCCATCATCGTGAGCCCCGGCGCGAACAACTCGTTCGCCGGGCTGAGCGCGGCCGAGACAGCGGTGATCGCCGACAGCGACGTGCTGTTGTGTCAGCAGGAGATCCCGGCGGACACGGTGATCGCGGCGGCGCAGGCGGCCCGGGCCGGCAACACGCGGATGATCCTGAACGCGGCCCCGGCCCGCGAGCTGCCGCAGGAACTGCTGGACGCGGTGGATCTGCTGGTCGTCAACGAGGGCGAGGCGAACGCGATCACCGGGTCGGCCGAGCCGGACATGCCCGGCCTGCTGGCCCGGGTGCCGCGGGTCGTGCTGACCCTGGGCGGCGCCGGCTCCTGGTACGCCGACCGCGACGGGCACGACGAGCGCATCCCGGCCTGCCGGGTCGAGGTGGCGGACACCACCGCGGCCGGTGACGCCTTCACCGGGGCGCTGGCGGTCGCCTGGGGCGAGGGCCGGGATCTGGTGCAGGCCGTGCGCTGGGCGAACGCGGCCGGCGCGGCGTGCGTGCGCAAGGTGGGTGCCAGCAACGCCCTGCCCAGCCGGGCCGAGATCGACGCGATCTACGCCCAGAACTACTAGGACTGGCGGGCCATCGTCACGAAGCGGTGCACCTCGCTGCGCAGCACCTCGGCCAGCTGGCTCAGTCCCGCCGTACCGGAGTCCTGACCGCCGTCGACGGCGGCCGCGATGCCGTTCACCAGGCCGCTCATCTCCCGGATGCTGCCGGTCACGACCTCGAGCACGCCGACCGCGTCCGCCGCCGCCTGCTGCACCGTGTTGACCTGGCCCAGGATCTCCGAGCTGGACTCGCTGGTCTCGTTGGCGAGGTTCTTGACCTCGCCCGCCACGACGGCGAAGCCGCGGCCGGCGTCGCCGGCCCGGGCCGCCTCGATGGTGGCGTTGAGGGCCAGCAGGCGGGTCTGCGAGGCCACCGAATTGATCAGATCGACGGCGGTACGGATCTGCTCCGACGCGGTACGCAGCGAGCCCACCGTCTCCACCCCACGCTCGGCCCCGGTGACCGCCTCACGCGCGAAGTCCGCGAGCCCGTTCGCCGAGGCTCCCATCTCGGTCGCCGCCGTCGCCACCTGCTCCGAGACGGTGAGCACCGCGTTCTCCAGCTCGTCGGCGAGGGCGGACCTCGACCGGGCCGCCTCGGCGAGCTGCGCGGTGGACCGGCTCATCTCGTCGGTCGACTGGGCGATCCGAGCGGCCGCGTCGCGGAACGCGCCCTGCATACCGCGGGGCAGGAAGCGCCGGTGAAAGCGGCCCTCGGCGGCCGCGCCGAGCGCCGCGCCGGCTTCGCGGACGAACGAGTCGGTCTTGTCGAGCAGCCCGTTGAGCGCGTGCCGGGCCGCCTGCGCCTCCGGTGACTCGCCGATGGACGGCAGCCTGGCCTCGAAGTCGCCGGCGGCGGCGCGGGCGCAGACATCGGTGATGAGCCGCAGGGTATCGGTCTGCACTAGTACGCACCGTTCGTGAGGGACCAGACGAATTCGTCATATGTCTGGTTGCGTTCGGCCAGGATGCCCTGCAGCCGGGCCCAGGACGCGTCCAGCCCGGCGGGCGAGTTCTCGTGCCGGCGTTCCTCGGCGCGCAGCTCGGCATAGATCTTGCTGATCGCCGCCACCGGGCCGGGTTCCGGGCGCCGCCGGCTGGAGTGGTAGCCGACCAGCCGGCCCTGCGCGTCCGACGACGGCGTGACGTGCGCGAGCACCCAGTAGTGCGCGCCGTCGGTGGCCAGGTTGACCACGTAGGCGAAGACCTCCTGGCGCTCGCCGAGGGCGTCCCAGAGCAGTTTGAAGATCGCCCGGGGCATGTCGGGGTGCCGGATGATGTTGTGCGGCTTGCCGATCGTCTCGTCCTCGTGCAGCGCGGACAGGCGCAGGAAGACGTCGTTGGCGTACGTCAGCACGCCGCGGGGATCGGTCTTCGTGACGATCAGTTCGTCTTCGCCGAGCGTGCGCTCCACGCCGGTCGGTCGTACCTGGGTGGCCCTCATGATGTACGTATCGTCGCCGCCCCGCAGCCCATCGCGGGGCGATTTCCGGGAAATCAGCGGCGGGCCACGCGCAGCCCCCAGAGCACCAGCGGAATCTGCAGCGGCAGCCGTCCATAGGCGATCGCGCGGCGCGCCGGCGGAGCGTCCCGCCAGTCCATCGCCATCTTGACGTTCGCGGGGAACACCGCCGCGAACAGGCCGGCGGCGGCCAGCCCGCCGAGCCGGCGGGTGCCGGGATTGGCGACAGCGGCGGCGACAGCCAGCTCGGCCGCGCCGCTGAGCAGGGTCCACGTGCGCGGGCTGCCCGGCAGCGAGCGCGGCACGATGGAGTCGAACGGCCTCGGGGTGAGGAAGTGCAGCACTCCGGAGGTCGCGAGCAGGCCGGCGAGCGGCAGCGCGCCCCGGGCGTTCGTCATGGCACTCCTCGCCCGTGGCACCTCAGTGGGCGACGGTGTCGTGGTCCAGGGCGCGTTGCAGGGCCCGGTAGATCTGGCCGAAGCGCTGGGCGTTGTCCGTGTCCAGCAGCAGGACCTCGGAACCGCGGATGCGGGCCCAGATCTCGCGGCGGCGGCTGCCCTTGTCGTACGAGCGGTCGACGAACTCCAGCAGGACGTCGGACAGGGGCGCGGCGGCCAGGCCGATCAGGATGCCGCCGCCGATCAGGGCGACTGTGGTGGCCGTCGAGGCGTTGATGACCAGGGCCACCAGGACGCCGACCGCGCCGATCACGAGCGGGACGATCATCGCGATGCCGAGGGCGCCGCGCCCGGCCACCGCACCCCACGAACGGCGGCCCTGCCGGTGCCACACCTGGGCGAAATCGCCGAGGCGGTACTCCCGGCCGCTCATGCGGACCCCGGCGGACGTGACCAGCACGTCCGGATCGCGGTAGTAGGTGATCATCGCCCCTCCTCGGTGTTCCATGCTACTTACCCTGGCGAGCCTGGCCTTACGCTGTCGGTGACTGAACGATCGCTAGGGAGGCATGCGCGTGGGTGAGTTCGTACGACTCGAGACGAGCGACGGCATCGGCACGATCCGGCTCGACCGTCCCCCGATGAACCCGTTGAACACCCAGGTGCAGGAGGAACTGCGCGAGGCGGCCCGGGCGGCGGCCGAGGAGCCGCAGATCAGGGCGGTGATCGTGTACGGCGGGGAGAAGGTGTTCGCCGCCGGCGCCGACATCACCGAGTTCACCACCACGACGTACCAGGAGATGACCGTCCGGGCGGCCGCCCTGTCCAGCGCGTTCGACGCGATCGCCCGGATCCCGAAGCCGGTCGTCGCCGCGGTGACCGGCTACGCGCTCGGCGGCGGTTGTGAGCTGGCGCTGGCCTGTGACTGGCGGGTCGTCGCGCAGGACGCCAAGCTCGGTCAGCCGGAGATCAAACTGGGCCTGATCCCGGGCGCCGGTGGCACTCAGCGGCTGGCCCGGCTCATCGGCCCGGCCAAGGCCAAGGACCTGGTGTTCTCCGGCCGGATGGTGGACGCCGAGGAGGCGCTGCGGATCGGGCTGGCCGACCGGGTGGTGCCCGCCGCCGACGTGTACGCGAGCGCGGTCGAGCTGCTCAAGCCGTACCTGAACGGCCCGGCCCTGGCCCTGCGGGCCGCGAAGCTGGCCATCGACGGCGGCCTGAGCACCGACCTGGCCTCGGGTCTGGCCTGGGAGAGCCAGCTCTTCGCCGGGCTGTTCGCCACCGACGACCGGATCGAGGGCACCACCGCGTTCGTCGAGAAGCGCAAGCCCAAGTTCACCGGCCGCTGAGCCGCCCGGCTCGACCGAGAAACGCCGCGACAGATCTCGCGGATATCGATCTGTTGCCATAAAGTTCCCCTCTGTGACGATGCCCGGTGTGCGCGTGACCTCGGTCCGGCGCACCGTGCGCATGGCCGTGGCCCTGGTCACCGGCCAGGCCCTGCTCTGCGGGGTCATCGGATTTGTCACATTCGGCGGTGACGATGCGAAGTCCGGCGGGCGGGCCGCGGAGCCGCAGCTCGCCGGGCCGCCGATCGTCGTGCCGAGCACCAACTCGCCACCGCCCAGCGAGCAGGCCGAGCGGCCGGTGTCCGCCAGCACCGAGCAGACCCGCACGGAACGGCCGACCTCGCCGGCTCCGGCCGCCGTGCGGAGCTCCCCCACCCGGTCGATCAGCCCGACCCGGACCTCCGCGACGCCCGTGGCGCCCGTCCCACCGCCGACACCGACCACGTCACCGACGGATCGCGCGCTGCTGCCGCCGTCGGCCCCGGCGCCCGCGGACGACGCGCCCATCCCCGTGGTCGACGAGCCCTGCGACGACGCGGGCGCGACCGGCCGGACCGCCGAGGGCAAGGCCGTCCGCTGTGAGCGGAACCGCAACGGCGACCTGCGCTGGCGCCTCGTCTAGCGAGATCATCAACTTCCCGGCTGCGCCTACACTGGCGCGCATGTCCATCGACCAGGGTCGGCACTCGCTCGGCGTCGACTTCGGCACCTCGAACACCGTCGCGGTGGCCCGCTGGCCCGACGGGCGGGCCCGGCCGATCCTCGTCGACGGCTCCCCGCTGCTGCCCTCGGCCGTCTATGCCGAGGCGGGCGGGCACCTGGTGGTGGGCCGCGACGCGGTGCACAGCGCCCGGCGCGACCCGGGCCGCTTCGAACCCAACCCGAAACGCCGCGTCGACGACGGGCTGGTGCTGCTCGGCGACGAGGAGTTCGAGGTCGTCGACATGATCGCCGCGGTGCTGGTCCGGGTGGCCGACGAGTGGCACCGCGCGGTCGGCCCGGTCCGCCCCGAGCTCACCCTCACCTGCCCGGCGACCTGGGGCGCCACCCGCCGAGGCCTGCTGGCCGAGGCCGCCGCCCGGGCCGGGCTGACCCGGGCCCGGTTGGTGGCCGAGCCGGTCGCCGCGGCCACCTACTTCGCCGAGGTGCTGGGCCGGGAGGTGCCGATCGGCTCGGTCGTGGTGGTGCACGACTTCGGTGCCGGCACCTTCGACGTCAGCGTCGTCGCCCGCACCGCGGAGGGCTTCGAGGTGCTGGCCGTGGACGGCCGGGACGACCTCGGCGGGCTGGACATCGACGCCGCCCTGGTCGAGCACATCGGCCGGCTCTGCGCCGAGCGCGACCCGGCGATCTGGCAGCGGCTGACCGAACCGGCGACCCTGGAGGACCGGCGCGCCCAGCGGCAGCTCTGGGACGACGTCCGGATCGCCAAGGAACGCCTGTCCCGGCTCCAGTCGGCCGACGTGGTGGTGCCGCTGCTCGACCTGGAGCTGCACGTCACCCGCGAGGAGCTGGAGGAGCTGGCCCGGCCGGTGCTCGACCAGACCGTGCAGGTGACCCGGGACCTGCTGCGCTGGGCCGACCTGGCCGACGGGCGGCTGGCCGGGGTGTTCCTGGTCGGCGGAGCGAGCCGGATCCCGCTGGTGGCGACGCTGCTGCACCGGGCGCTGGGCGAGGCGCCGGTGGCGATCGAGCAGCCCGAGCTGGTGGTCGCCGAGGGCAGCATCCTCGCGGACGCCGCGCTGCTGGCCGAGGAGCCGGCCGCGCCTGGGCCCACCGCCGAGATGCGGCTGCTCTCCCGGCAGCCGCAGAGTTCCTTCCCCGCGCCGCCCGATTTCCCGGCACCGCCCGCTTTCCCGGCACCGCCCACGGTGTCGCATGCCGCCGCTGGGATGCCGCACGCGGCGGCGTCCGCCTCGCATTCGGGCGCTCCCGCGGATTCCGCGCCGCATTCAGGTGCTTCCGCTGGATCCGCGCCGCATCCGGGCGGCCCGGCGGCGGCCCCGCATCCGGGATCCTCAGCGTCTTCTGCGCCGCATTCGAGCGCTGCGACAGCATCCGTGTCGCATTTAGGTGCTTCCGCCGGATCCGCGCCGCACCCGGGCGCCCCAGCGGCGGCCCCGCACCCGGGAGCCCCAGCGTCTTCTGCGCTCCATTCGGGCGCTGCGGCGGCTTCCGCGCCGCATTCGGGCGCCGCAGCGGGATCCGCACCGCACTCGGGGCCTCCGGCGACCTCTGCGCCGCGCTCAGGGCCCTCGGCGACTTCGTCGCCGCGCTCGCGGCTGGACGACGCGGAGACCGTGCCGTCAGCGCGGGATCAGCTGCTGCCGCCGCCGGCCGTCGACCCATGGCCCGACGCCCAACAGCACTGGGTGCCGGACCCGGACCAGACCGTCGCGTCCGAACCCTCCTGGGACGTGCACGCCCTGCCACGGACCCCGCCGCCGACCAGCGACGCGGCCTCGGCCGGGGCAGCCGACAAGACGGCGCGGCGGCCCACGGCCGTGACGCGTCCGATCTCCCCGTCCGGCGCCCGGCTCGCGACCGGTTCCGTGGCCGGCCGGCCCGTGTCCCCGCCCGGCGCGCGCTCCGCCTCGGGCACGGTGTCCTCCCGGCCGGTGCCACCGCAGGCACGTCCCGCGGCGGTCAAACGGCCTGCCCGCACGACCAGACGAGGTGCGCCGTCGCAACCGGCGCCCCGTCAGCGCAAGCGCACCGGCGGACCGCTGCGCTTCCTGCAGGTGCTGCTCAGCATGCTGGTTCTGGTCACTGTGCCGGTGGTGGCGATGGTCGCGGCGTACAGCGTGATCGCGAGCGTGTCGATGGAGGAGGCCGTCCGGTTCATCGCGGACGACCTGCGGCGGCTGCTGGAGCGAGTCTGATTCATCTTTTCCCGATCGACCGGTAGCGTGCTGGCGAGGACCGAGCGGCGGGAGCTGGCATGGCGGAGATGATCGAGGGCCACGGCGGGGACCTGGCGCTGGCGGCACTGCGGGCGTACGGGGTGACGGAGATGTTCACCCTCTCCGGCGGGCACGTCTTCCCGCTGTACGACGCCGCGCACAAGGCCGGTTTCCCGATCTACGACGTACGGCACGAGCAGTCAGCCGTCTTCGCCGCCGAGGCCGTCGCCAAGCTCCAGCGCCGTCCCGGCCTGGCCGTGCTGACCGCCGGGCCCGGTGTCACCAACGGCATCTCCGGCCTGACCAGCGCGTTCTTCAACGCCTCGCCGGTGCTGGTGCTCGGGGGCCGGGCGCCCGCCTTCCGCTGGGGCTCCGGCAGCCTCCAGGAGATCGACCACGTCCCGCTGGTCACCCCGGTCACCAAGTACGCCGCCACTGTCACCGGCACCGAGGAGATCCCCGGCGAGGTGGCGAAGGCGCTGACCGCCGCGCTGACCGCCCACCGCGGCCCGGCGTTCCTCGACCTGCCGCTGGAGGTGTTGTTCTCCAGCGAGGACGTCGCCGCGCCGGGCGCGCCCGAGATCCCGGTCGTGCAGCCCGACCCGGAGCAGGTCGCCCAGGCCGCGACGCTGCTGGCCGGCGCCGAACGCCCGGTGATCATCGCCGGTTCCGACGTGTGGAGCGGTGACGCGATCGCCGAGTTGCGGGCGGCGGCCGAGGCGCTGCAGATCCCGGTCTTCACCAACGGCATGGGCCGCGGCGCGCTGCCGCCCGGTCATCCGCTGGCCTTCGCCAAGGCCCGCCGCCCGGCGCTGAACGAGGCCGACGTGGTGGCCGTCATCGGCACTCCGCTCGACTTCCGGCTCGGCTTCGGCGAGTTCGGCGCCGCCCGGGTCGTGCACATCGTCGACGCGCCGAGCCAGCGCGCCGGGCACGTGGAGACAGCCGTCTCACCCGCCGGTGACCTGCGGCTCATCCTCACCGCGCTGGCCGAGCACAGCGGCCGGCGGGCGGATCACAGCGAGTGGATCGAGGGCCTGCGCGCCGCCGAGGACGCCGGTAAGGCCCGCGACGCCGAGGCGATGGCCGCGGAGAGCGACCCGATCAAGCCCGCCCGGATCTACGGCGAGCTGCGCAAGGTGCTGGCCCCGGACGCGGTCACCATCGGCGACGGCGGGGACTTCGTCTCGTACGCGGGCCGCTTCCTGGAGCCCGCCCAGCCCGGCACCTGGCTCGATCCGGGCCCGTACGGCTGCCTCGGCACCGGGCTGGGTTACGCGATGGGGGCCAGGGTCACCTACCCCGACCGGCAGATCTGTGTGCTGATGGGCGACGGTGCGGCCGGCTTCTCGCTGATGGACGCCGAGTCGCTGGCCCGGCAGGGGCTCCCTGTGGTGATCGTCGTCGGCAACAACGGCATCTGGGGCCTGGAGAAGCACCCCATGCAGGCCATGTACGGCTACGACGTGGCCGCCGACCTGCAGCCCGGCCTGCACTACGACCGGGTGGTCCAGGCGCTGGGCGGGGCCGGCGAGACCGTGGAGAAGTCGTCGGACCTGGGCCCGGCCCTGGAGCGCGCGTTCGACGCGGGCGTGCCGTACCTGGTCAACGTGCTGACCGACCCGGCCGACGCCTACCCCCGGTCGTCGAACCTGGCCTGACCGGCCCGGTTCACTCGTCCTTCTCCAGGTCACGCTCCCATTGGGCGAGCAGCTCCCGGTCGCGCTTGGACTGCTCGGTGTCCACCGAGCGCAGGAAGTCGGGATCGTCGTCCGGCGCGGCCGGACGCGGTTTGCGCAGCACGGGGCCGCGCTCACGCGGTGGCGCCTTGGGGCGTCCCGTGAGGAAGTAGGCGAGCGGACCGAGCAGGGGGATCAGCAGGATGACGAGCACCCAGAGCGCTCGGGGCATGTTGCGGACCCGGGGGACCGACAACGCGCTGATGAGCGCGAGCACCAGAAGGACGAGCTGCACCGCAGCCAGGAAGACGAACAACCGGACCATGAGGCAATGATGACGCGCCGGCGGAGTAACGGCGACGATCAGAGCGTGACAAGCACCGTTGCGAGGATCGCGAAGGCCACCGTGATCCCCGCATAGGCGGTGATAGTGCGCTGACCGGGCCGCGGCGGCTGCAGCCTGAGACCACGGGCGCGCCGGTACGCGAGAGCGACCAGCGCGGCCCAGCCGGCCAGGGCGCCCGCCGCCACCAGATACGTGCCGGGCCCCGCCGCCGGGCTGAACGCGGGCCGCGCCGCCAGCAGTGCGACCGCGGCCGCCGACAGGCCGGTACGCCGCCAGGCCAGCCTCGTGCGCTCGGCCGACGCGCCGGGATCGGCGGTCACCCGACGGCCTTGATCACCACGGCGGCGACCAGCAGCAGCGCGCCGAACGCGACCACCAGCGCCAGGATCGCCGGGAAGCGGGACTTGGGCAGGTCGGCGCCGAGCCGCATGGCCCGTTCCGTACGCGCCCAGTGGTCCACCGCCCGCAGCGCGACCACCCCGCCGAGCAGCAGCAGCGCGATGGCGATGCCCTCACGCAGGTGGGCGATCGGCAGCGGCGGCAGGAACTGGGCGCAGGCCAGTCCGCCGGCCAGCAGGGCCAGCGCGGTCCGGATCCAGGCCAGGAAGGTGCGCTCGTTGGCCAGCGAGAACCGGTAGTCCGGCTTCTCGCCGACCACCGGGGTCTTCTGCGGGTTGAACCACTGGTCGAGCACTGGCTGATTATCGACCAGCGAAGTGAACATTCGCACCCGGCTCCTGCGGCCCCTCCGTCGCTGCCGTGGGAGAAGATGGATCAGATCCATCGGTGAGGTGAGTCACTCTCGGTGGTGGAGACCCCTATGCTACCGACGGGTAACATCGGCCGGGGGGACAGCGGCCACGGCTGCAGGCGTGCGTCCACAAACAGGAGGGTCGTCGAAGCGCGATGAACATCGTCGTACTGGTCAAGCAGGTACCCGACTCCGGTGCTGAGCGCACCCTGAGCCCGGGCGACAACACCGTCGAGCGGTCCTCGGCGAACAACGTCATCAACGAGATGGACGAGTACGCCATCGAGGAGGCGCTGAAGATCAAGGAAGCGCACGGTGGCGAGGTGACCGTGCTGACGATGGGACCCGAGCGCGCCACCGAGTCCATCCGCAAGGCACTCTCCATGGGCCCCGACAAGGCCGTACACATCACCGACGACGCCCTGCACGGCTCGTGCGCCGTCGCGACCTCCAAGGTCCTGGCCGCCGCCCTGGGCACCCTCAACGCCGACCTCGTGCTCTGCGGCGCGGAGTCGACCGACGGCCGGGTCCAGGTCATGCCGCACATGCTGGCCGAGCGGCTGGGCGTCGCAGCGCTCACCGGCGCCCGCAAGCTCACCGTCGACGGCAGCCAGCTGACCGCCGAGCGGCAGACCGACGAGGGCTACGAGGTCGTCACCGCGGCCACGCCGGCCGTGGTCAGCGTCTGGGACACCATCAACGAGCCGCGCTACCCCTCCTTCAAGGGCATCATGGCCGCGAAGAAGAAGCCGGTGCAGACGCTGTCGCTGGCCGACCTGGGCGTCTCCGCCGACGAGGTCGGCGCCGCCGGCGCGACCTCCGCGGTGGTCGAGTTCGCGAAGCGGCCGCCGCGGTCGGCCGGCACCAAGATCACTGACGAGGGTACGGGTGGCGAGCAGCTCGTCGCGTACCTGGCCGCCGAGAAGTTCGTCTGAGAAGGGCTCCCACCATGGCTGAAGTACTGGTCGTCGTCGAGGCCTCGCAGGCTTCCGGCGTCAAGAAGGTCACCCTCGAAATGCTGACGCTCGCCCGCACGCTGGGTTCACCCAGCGCGGTCGTCTTCGGCGACGCCGCGGCGTTCGCGGCCAAGCTCGGCGAGTACGGCGCCGAGAAGATCTACGCCGCGTCCGGCGACGACATCGAGAACTACCTGGTCGCGCCGAAGGCCACCGTGGTCGCCGAGCTCATCAAGTCGGTCCAGCCGGGTGCCGTGCTGCTGGGCTCGACCCAGGAGGGCAAGGAGATCGCCGGCCGGCTGGCGGTCAAGCTCGACAACGGTCTGCTGGTCGACGCGGTCGAGGTGACCGCCGACGGCACCGCCACCCAGGTCGTCTTCGCCGGCTCCACGATCGTCAAGTCCAAGGTCACCAAGGGACTGCCGATCATCACGATCCGCCCGAACTCGGTCACCCCGGCCCCGCAGCCGGCCACCCCGGCCGTCGAGCAGCTCACGGTGGCCGTCACCGAGACCGACAAGCTGACCAAGGTCGTCGAGCGGGTCGCCGAGCAGAAGGGCTCACGCCCCGAGCTCAGCGAGGCCTCGATCGTCGTGTCCGGCGGCCGCGGCGTCGGCAACGCCGACAACTTCAAGCTGGTCGAGGAAACGGCCGACCTGCTCGGCGCGGCCGTGGGCGCCTCCCGCGCGGCGGTCGACTCCGGCTACTACCCGCACCAGTTCCAGGTGGGCCAGACCGGCAAGACGGTCTCCCCGCAGCTGTACGTGGCCCTGGGCATCTCCGGCGCGATCCAGCACCGGGCGGGCATGCAGACCTCGAAGACCATCGTCGCGGTCAACAAGGACCCCGAGGCGCCGATCTTCGAGCTGGCCGACTTCGGTGTCGTGGGCGACCTGTTCAAGGTCGTACCGCAGGCCAACGACGAGATCCGCAAGCGTAAGTAAGCAGCGTGCGGAACCGGCCCGGCGGGTTCTCCGCCGGGCCGTTCCGCGCTCCATCCAGCCGGATCGTTTCGGTTGACGGCTCAAGGCATAAGCTTCACTTGATGGCCTACCTGGATCACGCGGCGACCACGCCGATGCTCGCCGAAGCGCTCGACGCCTACGTCGCGGCCGCCCGCGAGGTCGGCAATCCGTCGTCCCTGCACGCGGCCGGTCGCTGGGCCCGCCGCCAGGTCGAGGAGTCCCGCGAACGCATCGCCGCGGTGCTCGGTGCCCGCCCGTCCGAGGTGATCTTCACCAGCGGCGGGACGGAGAGCGACAACCTCGCGACCAAGGGCATCTACTGGGCCCGCCGAGGCGCCGACCGCCGCCGCAACCGGGTGGTGGCCTCGGCCGTCGAGCACCACGCGGTCCTGGACGCGGTCGAATGGCTGGCCACCCACGAGGGCGCCGAGGTCAGCTGGCTGCCGGTCGACGCGACCGGCCGGGTCGACCCGGAGTCCCTGGCGGCCCTGCTGGCCGAGCACGGCGACGAGATCGCGGTGATCAGCACCCAGTGGGCGAACAACGAGGTCGGCACGATCCAGCCGATCGACGAGCTGTCCCGCCTGGCGATCGGGGCCGGCATCCCCTTCCACACCGACGCGGTGCAGGCGGTGGGCCAGGTCCCGGTCGACTTCGCCGCCAGCGGCGTGGCCGCCCTCACGGTGACGGGACACAAGCTGGGCGGCCCGATCGGGGTCGGCGCGCTGCTGCTGGGCCGCGACATCGCCGCGACCCCGCTGCTGCACGGCGGCGGCCAGGAGCGCGACGTACGCTCGGGCACCCTGGACACCCCGGGAGTGGTGGCGTTCGCGGTGGCGGTCGAGGCCGCGGTCAAAACCCGCGAGGAGTACGCCCAAAGGGTGGCCGCCCTCCGCGACGAACTGGTGGAACGGGTCCACCAGGCGATCCCGGACGCGGTCTTCAACGGCCACGCCGCAGACCGTCTGCCGGGCAATGCTCACTTCTCCTTCCCGGGATGCGAGGGAGACGCGTTGCTGCTGCTCCTGGACGCTCAGGGAATCGCATGCTCGACGGGATCGGCCTGCTCGGCCGGGGTGGCGCAGCCGTCGCATGTCCTGCTGGCCATGGGCGCGGACAACGACCGGGCCCGCTCGTCGCTGCGCTTCACTCTGGGCCACACGTCGACGACCGAGGACGTGGACACGCTGCTGGCGGCGTTGCCGGGGGCGGTCGAGCGCGCCCGCCGGGCTACGGCCTGGAAAACACCCCGCTGACCCAGCGCACAACCGACCGCTGCCCCCGCTGCCGCTGCTTGACGTCCGCCGCCGGTTGGCCCCGCCCGCTGCCCGCTGCCCGCTGGCTCGCCGGCCCGCCGCCCGCCCCCCGCCCGCTGCCCGCTGGCCCGCTTCCCGCTGCCGGCCGCCTGCTGGCCTGCCCGCTGCCGGCCGCCCGCTGGCCCGCTTCCCGCTGCCGGCCGCCTGCTGGCCTGCCCGCTGCCGGCCGCCCGCTGGCCCGCTTCCCGCTGCCGGCCGCCCGCTGGCCTGCCGCCCGCTGGCTTGCCCGCTGCTGACCGTCCGCTGCCGGCCGCCCGCCGCCCGCCGACCAACCGCTGCCTGCCGACCGCTGCCCGCTGCCAGCTGGCCCGATGGCCCGCTCGCTGCTAATCGCCCGCTGCCAGCTGGCCCGCCGACCGCCGGCCCGCCCGCTGCCTGCCGCCTGCTACCCGCTGGCCCGCTTGCTACCCGCTGGCCCGCCTGCTGCCCGCTGTCCGGCGGCTGCGGAGCAGCTCTCCACCGCTCTCAGCCCGGATGGTGGCGCGGCGGGGTCGGGACGGCAGGTGCTGGGCCGTGTGTCACTGGACTTTGCGGTGCGCGTACCGGAAAAGGTTCGGCGGTTGAGACAGGGGGTTGAGGCGGCACGGGGGGATGTCGGTGGGGGCGGATAGGCTGAACGGGTGCGAGTTCTTGCAGCTATGTCCGGCGGGGTCGACTCCGCTGTCGCTGCCGCGCGCGCTCGGGACGCCGGCCACGATGTGACCGGGGTGCACCTGGCGCTGGCGCGGAATCCTCAGACCTACCGGACCGGTGCGCGGGGGTGCTGCACGCTCGAGGATTCGCGGGATGCGCGGCGGGCCGCCGACGTCATCGGGATCCCGTTCTATGTGTGGGACATGGCTGAGCAGTTCCACGACAACGTGGTCGACGACTTCGTCGCGGAATACGCGGCCGGGCGCACGCCGAACCCGTGCCTGCGGTGCAACGAGAAGATCAAGTTCGCCGCGGTGCTGGACCGGGCGGTCGCGCTGGGCTTCGACGCCGTGGTCACCGGGCACCACGCCCGGCTGGGGGCGGACGGTCTGCTGCGGCGCAGTGTCGACATCGCCAAGGACCAGTCGTACGTGCTGGCTGTGCTGACCCGCGAGCAGCTCGACCGGGCTGTTTTCCCGCTCGGGGATTCGACCAAGGAGCGGGTCCGGCAGGAGGCGGCCGAGCGTGGGCTGGCCGTCGCCGACAAGCCCGACTCGCACGACATCTGCTTCATCGCCGACGGTGACACCAAGGGCTTCCTGGCCGAGCGGCTGGGGGCGACGCCGGGCGACATCGTGGACGGTCGCACCGGGGCCGTGCTGGGGCAGCACGACGGCACATTCTCGTACACGATCGGTCAGCGCAAGGGTCTCGACCTGCGGGTTCCGGCGCCGGACGGGCGTCCTCGATATGTGCTCTCGATCACGCCGAAGACCAACACCGTGACGGTCGGGCCGCGGGAGGATCTGGCCGTCGACACCGTGACGGCGACCCGGCCGATCTGGCACGGCGAGCAGACTCCGGTCGAGTGCGACGTGCAGCTGCGTGCTCATGGCGAGGTCGTTCCCGCTGTGGTGAGCGTCGGTCCGGACGGGCTGGTGGCCCACCTGCGCGCGCCGGCTCGGGGTGTTGCGGCTGGTCAGGCCATCGTGGCTTATCGGCCGGATCCGGCTGGTGACATCGTTCTCGGCTCGGCGACGATCGCTTCCGGCACCTTGGGCTCGGGCGGTTCGGGCTCGGGCGGCGCGGGTGCGGGCGGTTCAAGCGCGGGCCTTTCGGGCGCCGGCGGTCCAGGCGCGGGCAGTGGCGGCGGGTCCGGCGACGGTTCGGCTGACCGGGTGTCGGCGGGCTCCGACGGGGTCGGGCCGGCGCGTCGTGCCTGATTTTCCCTGGCCGGCCGGTGCGGCCACCGGGGTCGGCTCGCTTCCCGGCACCGACATCGCCGAGGCCCAGCGCCTGATCATGGGCGAGCTGCCCGATCTGCCACACCTCGCCGAGCTGCCCGACCGCGGTCCCGGCGCCGACATGATCGGGCGCACCGCCGGGCTGCTGGTCGAGCTGCCGGTGCAGATCTACGTCGGCCGCTGGCAGATGGCCCCCCGCCCCGGCCGGGACCAGCGTCGCATCGCCGACCTGATGGAACGGGACCTCGATCAGCTCTCCGAGCAGGCCGACCGGTTCACCGGGCCGGTCAAGCTGCAGGCCGCCGGCCCGTGGACGCTGGCGGCCAGCCTGGATCTGCCGATCGGTGGCCGCCTGCTGCGCGACTCCGGTGCCGTGCGTCACCTGACCGAGTCGCTGGCCGAGGGGCTGCGCCGGCACGTGATCGAGGTGCAGAAGCGGCTTCCGCAGGCCTCGGTGCTGCTCCAGCTCGACGAGCCTTCGCTGCCGGCTGTGCTCGCCGGACGTATTCCCACGGAGAGTGGGCTGGGGGCGTACAAGGTTGTCGACGGGCCCGATGCCGCGACGGGGCTGCGGACGGTGGTTGAGGCTGCCGGGGTGCCGGTCATCGTGCACTGCTGCGCTCCGGCCGTACCGTTGCCGGTAATCCGGGATGCGCGGGCCGCCGCCGTCGCGCTCGACCTGTCGCTGATCAAGGATCTTGATCCGCTGGGGGAGGCGCTGGAGGGCGGGCTCGGTCTTTTCGCCGGTGCGGCGCCCACCCGGCCGCCGGCCGACGGCCGGGCGTTGACGTCGGCGCAGGTCGCCGATCGGGCGCAGAAGCTGTGGAGCCGGCTCGGCTTCCCGGCGGCCCGGCTGCCGCAGCAGGTCGTCATCACGCCTGCTTGCGGGCTCGCCGGCGCTTCGCAGTCCTACGTGCGCGAGGTGCTCAAGGCCTGCCGTGACGCCGGCCGGCGGCTCAGCGAGGTCTGACGCCCGGCTTCACCGGGACCGGCTGCCGAAGCGGGCGACCTGGCGGCGGGTGCGCAGGTCCGCCGCGCCCGCGCGGCGCTGGAAGGCGGCCGGGCGGACGACGATCGGTTCACCCAGATTCAGGTACGAGTCATGGCTCGCTCGCGCGTCCCATCGGCGGGTCGGGATCAGCACGTGGTCGCGGCGATGGCTCTTGTCCTGACTGGTGATCTTCAGGACCACGATGCCGTCGCCGCGGCGGCGCAGCACCAGGCACGGGCGCAGCTTCGAGCCCTGCCCGCGGGCATAGGGCACGTCGGCCCACCAGATGTCGCCGCTGCTCGGCCGCCCGGCCCGCCACCGCCGGCGCAGCCACCAGCCGGCCGCGACCAGCACCGCAGCTCCACCCACCCACAGCCACCAGTCCGCCACCGGCAGAACGTACCCGGGCGCCGCCGGCCGCGCATGTCGATGGTTTTGTCGGACCGGGCGACTAACGTGCCGGTAGAGAAGAACGAACCACGGAGGTCTCCCGGTGCCGGAAAAGCAGCCTGTCGATACGCCCGCCGACGGTGCCGAGGCGGCCGCGGTCGCCGAGCAGCTCGCGGAGGGCCGGCCGACCGCCGAGCAGGTCGCCGCCGCCGGTGCCGAGCCCACCCCGGAGGCCAGCGCCCGGCACGCCGAGCTGAGCGACGAGGTCCGCGGCCATCAGTACCGCTACTACGTCCTCGACTCCCCGACGGTCTCCGACGCCGAGTTCGACAAGCTCCTGCACGAGCTGGAGGCATTGGAGGAGCAGTTCCCGGCCCTGCGCACCCCCGACTCCCCGACGCAGAATGTGGGCGGCACCTTCTCCACCCTGTTCACCCCGGTCGAGCACGCCGAGCGCATGTTGTCGCTCGACAACGTCTTCGACGACGCCGAGCTGGGCGCCTGGGCCGAGCGCACCGAGCGGGACGCGGGCGGCCCGGTGCCGTTCATCTGCGAGCTCAAGGTCGACGGCCTCGCCATCAACCTCACCTACGAAAAGGGCCGCCTGGTGCGCGGCGCCACTCGCGGCGACGGGCGCACCGGCGAGGACGTGACCTCCAACGTCCGCACCATCCGCGAGATCCCCGACCGGCTGGCCGACGACGATCCGCCCGAGCTGCTCGAGGTGCGCGGCGAGATCTACTTCCCGGCGTCCGCGTTCGCCGATCTCAACGCCTCGCTGGTTGAGCAGGGCAAGGCCCCGTTCGCCAACCCGCGCAACGCTGCCGCCGGCAGCCTGCGGCAGAAGGACCCGCGGATCACCGCGTCCCGCGGCCTGCGGATGGTCGTGCACGGCATCGGCGCCCGGAAAGGGTTCCGGCCGGATTCGCAGTCCCACGCGTACGAGGCCCTGCGCTCCTGGGGACTGCCCACCAGTGACCGCTGGCGGCTCGTCGACGGGATGGCCGAGGTCCGCGACTACATCGCCTACTACGGCCAGCACCGGCACGACGTCGAGCACGAGATCGACGGCGTGGTGGTCAAGGTCGACCCGGTCGCCATCCAGGGCCGGCTCGGCTCGACCAGCCGGGCGCCCCGCTGGGCGATCGCCTTCAAATACCCGCCCGAGGAGGTCACCACCAAGCTCCTCGACATCGCCGTCAACGTGGGGCGCACCGGGCGGGTCACGCCGTACGCGGTGCTGGAGCCCGTGCTGGTGGCCGGTTCCACCGTGGCCCAGGCGACGCTGCACAACGCCCGCGAGGTCGAGCGCAAGGGCGTCTGGATCGGCGACACCGTGGTGCTGCGCAAGGCCGGCGACGTTATTCCGGAGATCCTCGGTCCGGTCGTCGACCTGCGGCCCGACGACGCGCACCAGTTCGTGATGCCGACCCGGTGCCCCGAGTGCGACACCCCGCTCGCGCCGGCCAAGGAGAGCGACGTCGACATCCGCTGCCCCAACCAGCACTACTGCCCGGGGCAGCTCCGCGAACGACTCTTCTACCTGGCCAGCCGCAACGCCCTGGACATCGAGGTCCTCGGCTACAAGGCCGCCCGCGCGCTCTACGAGTCGTCGGTGCTGACCGACGAGAGTGACCTGTTCGGCCTGACCGCCGACGACCTGCTGCGGTCCCCGTTCTTCGTCAACATGGACGGCACCCTGGGCACCAACGCGGTCAAGCTGCTGGAAAAGCTCGAGGAGGCCAAGAGCCGGCCACTGTGGCGGGTCCTGGTGGCGTTGTCGATCCGGCACGTCGGCCCGACCGCCTCCCGGGCGCTGGCGCTGGAGTTCGGTTCGATGGCGGCCATCGAGGCCGCGGTCGAGGAAGGCCGGATCGAGGAGCTGTCAGCGGTCGACGGCGTCGGGCCCACGATCGCGGAAAGCCTGCGGGAGTGGTTCGCCGTCGACTGGCACCGCGACATCGTCCGCAAGTGGCGCGAGGCCGGCGTCAAGATGGCCGAGGAACGCACCGACACCGGGCCGCGGCCCCTGGCCGGCATGACCCTGGTGGTGACCGGCACCCTGTCGACCCATACCCGCGACGAGGCCTCCGAGGCGGTGCTGGCCCGGGGCGGCAAGGTCAGCGGCTCGGTGTCCAAGAAGACGGCGTTCGTGGTGGTGGGGGACAACCCGGGCAGCAAGTACGACAAGGCGTTGTCGCTGAAGGTGCCGGTGCTCAACGAGGACGGGTTCGCGGTGCTGCTGGCCGACGGGCCGGAGGCGGCTCGGGCGGTGGCCGAGATCGCCGAGGACGCGCCCAAGGAAACGGCGGACGGCGAGCCGAAGAAGGCGGCGGCGGCCCGGAAGCCGAGGAAGAAGGCGGCTGAGCCGGCCGAATAGGACACGCCGAGCGGGCGGTCCTGATGCTTGGCGTGCCGCCGGTGAAGATCCACCAACGGGTGAATCTCGGGAGGTTCCACGTTCAGGTCGATACGGCAATTTGGTAACGGCGAGTCTGTTTCGCGTAGTTTTGTCCATGCGGATCTATGGTGAGGAAGATCGTTCGGTCGACGCCACCGTGGAGGTCGCATGGGTGCCGCAGAACAGCGCAGCTCCATGCCGGGTGAAGAGCAGCCGGCCGGCGAGCCGATCACCGACGTGCGCGCGGATGGCGGTTCGCTGGATCATGCATTGCCCGGTGGGGGAACTGCCGGTCGGCGGTCTGACGGCCGCGAGGCCCGCAGCCGGGAGTCGCGTGACCGCGAGTCGCGTGACCGCGAGTCAGGCGGCCGAGGGGCATGGGGTGGATCGCTGCGGGGCTGGAGGTCGCGCGGCTGGAGGCCCGGTGGCGGGCGGGCCGGCGCCGGTAAATCCGCGGCCACGCCAGGAACGTCGGCATCGGCGCTGCTCGGAGCGCCGTTCGAGTCTTCACCGGCCGGGACCAGCCCGGTCACCGCCCGGCGAGGCGCGGTCACAGCAGTCGGCGGCGCCCTCCTGGTCGACCTCGTCCTCTGGCTCACCTCGCCGCGCACCTTTGCGGAACTGCCCACCGCCTTCTGGGTCATGGCCGCCCTCGCCCTGGCCGTCGACGCACGGCCCTACGTCGTCGCCAACCGGCGGGCCAGTTCCGTGATCCTGCCGTCCATCTGCTTCACCTTCGGCATCGTCCTCGCCTGGGGTTTCGTGCCCGCGCTCGCAGTACAACTGGCGGCCATGGCCGTCGCCGGCGTACGGATGCGCCAGTCCCCGCGCCGCGCCCTGCACCTGGCCGTGCAGCATGCTGTGGCCCTGGCCGGAGCCGCCGCCGTCGCGGCCCTCGCCGGTCTCCATGTCGGCGCCCAGCCGCACTGGGACGACGCCCTGCTCACCGTTGCCGCCGCGGTCGCGTGGATCGGCGCCCGCACCGGCGTCGACGTGCTCTTCGCCCGGTGCGCGACTGCCGGTCGCCGCCGGCGTCGGGTGCAGCGGTGGGGAGTGGAGCTGTTCGCCACCGCCGCGCTCCTGTTGCTCGGGCCCGTGGTGCTGGCCGCGGCCCAGGTCGGCATCGCCCTGGTCCCACTGGTCCTTCTTGCCCTGCATGCCGTGCACCGGATGGTGCGTTCCGCCGGCGAGTACGAGCGGGCCGCGCGGGTCGACTCCCTGACCGGGCTGCCCAACCGGCGTGCCCTGCAGACCTCCGTCGCCGAGCGGGGAGCCGCGCGCGGTCTGCACCGGTCCGAGCGCGGGCTCGCCCTCCTCCTGCTCGACCTCGACCGGTTCCGTACCGTCAACGACGCCCTCGGGCACACCACCGGGGACCGGCTGCTCGTCGAGGTCGCCCGCCGGCTGGCTGCGGTCGTACCGTCGCATGATCTTGTGGTCCGGCTCGGCGGTGACGAGTTCGCCGTGCTGGCCACCCGGGTCGACGGGCCGGCCGCGGCCCGGCGGCTCGCGGCGCATCTGGCCGAGGAGCTCGGCCGGCCGTTCGCCCTCGACGGCCTGCCGATCGACGTCAGCGCCTCCATCGGCATCGCGCTGCAGGGCGAGTGCGGCGGTGACGGCGCCTCCCTGCTGCGCCAGGCCGAGGCCGCCATGTACGACGCCAAGGAGCGCGGCGATCACGTCGCCGTCTACGCGCGCGACACCGACCACACGCCCGACCTGGCCCTGCTCGCCGATCTGCGCCGCGCCGTGCAGGCCGAGCCGGGCAGCGACCCGGCCACCGACGGGATCACCCTCTACTACCAGCCGCAGATCGCCATCACGACCGGTGAGCTGGTCGGCGTCGAGGCGCTGCTGCGCTGGCGGCATCCCGTGCGCGGCATGGTCGGGCCGAGCGAGCTGCTGCGGGTCGCCGAGCAGACGCCCGTCATGCGGCTGCTCACCAGCCGGGTGCTGCGCGAGGTGATCGCCCAGCTCGGCGCGTGGCGCGCGGCCGGCCGGCCGCTGCGCGCGTCCGTCAACGTCAGCGTCCGGGACCTGCACGCGGCGGACATCGCGGTGGAGATCGACACCCTGTTGCACCGGTACGACGTACCGCCCGACCTGCTGCAGCTCGAGATCACCGAGAGTGCGCTGATGGCCGACCCGCACCGGGTCCTCGACACGATCACCCGGCTGGACCGGATGGGGGTGGCGATCTCCCTGGACGACTTCGGCACCGGCTACTCGTCGTTGCAGCATCTGCGCCGGTTGCCGTTCGCCGAGGTCAAGATCGACCGCTCGTTCGTGCTGGGGATGGCCGCCGACCGGGGTGACGCCGCGATCGTGCGGTCGGTCATCGCGCTGGCCGACTCGCTGGGGCTGCGAGTCGTCGCGGAGGGCGTCGAGGACGAGCGGACCTGGCGTCTGCTCGCCGCGGCCGGCTGTCACGCGGCGCAGGGCTGGTTCCACGCGCGGCCGATGCCCGCACCGGATCTGGCGGTGTGGCTGTCGCGTTATCGTCCTCTGCGACCCGGCCGCGAGCCCGGCGCCCTGGCGGTGCCGACGTCCTGAGGAGTGCCATGGCGATCGAGGTGCGTCCCGTCACGCCCGCCGACATCGCGTACGTGCAGCAGTCGTTGACTGCCGCGTTCCATGGCACGGTGGTCGCCGTCCATGACGAGTTGATCGACGCCGGGGATCTTCCCGGCGGGATTGCCTGGGACGACGGCGAGCCGGTGGGACTGCTCACCTACCGGGTCACCGGCTCGGAGTGGGAGGTCATCTCGATCGCCGCCGACCGGCCGGGGAGCGGGGCCGGCAGTGCGCTGCTCGGCTGGGTCCGCGAGGCGGCCGTCGCGGCCGGCGCCTCCAGGCTCTGGCTCGTCACGACGAACGACAACGTCACGGCGCTGCGGTTCTATCAGCGCAACGGCTACGACCTGGTCGCCGTGCACCGGGACGCGGTGACGCGGGCGCGCGCCCGCAAGCCGGCCATCCCGCAGGTCATCGACGGCATCCCGCTGCGCCACGAGCTGGAGCTCGAACTCCGGCTCTGACCCGGGCGTGGCCCTGGGGGAGCACGGACCCGGCAGGGTGAGGGTGGCCGTTCATGAGCCGCCAGGCGATTGGCCGCCCTCGCCCGGTCTCGGCGGGAGCGACGGTCAGGGCCATGCAACCAGGCACGACGTCGTCAATTGATCTTCGGATTGCTGGGTTGTCCACAGACCGGGGAGCCGCCGCCCGCCGCCCGGGCCGAAAGAAATAGACTTCCCCGGTCAGCGACATCCACACCAAGGGGGCACGATGGCCGCCATCTCCCGCGAAGAGGTCGCGCATCTGGCGCGCCTGTCGCGGCTCGCCGTGACCGAGCAGGAGCTCGACCAGTTCGCCGGTCAGCTCGACGTCATCCTGCAGTCGGTCGCCCGGATCGGTGATGTGGCCGCCGAGGACATCCCGCCGACCTCGCACTCCGTGCCGCTGACCAACATCTACCGCGACGACGTCGTGACACCGTGCCTCACGCAGGAGGAGGCGCTCTCCGGCGCGCCCGATTCCGCCGAGGGCCGGTTCCGCGTGCCGCGCATCCTGGACGAGGAGGACTGAGCGCCGTGACTGACGTCACCAGGATGACCGCTGCGCAGGTCGCAGGCCTGATCAGCGGCGGCGACGCCTCCGCCGTCGAGGTCGCGACCGCGCACCTCGACCGGATCGCCGCCGTCGACGGGCAGGTGCACGCGTTCCTGCACGTGGACCGCGACGGTGCGCTGGCCGCGGCCCGCGCCGTCGACGAGAAACGGGCCCGGGGCGAGGAGCTCGGACCGCTGGCCGGGGTGCCGGTGGCGGTCAAGGACGTGATCGCCACGCGTGGCATCCCGACCACCGCCGCCTCCAAGATCCTCGAAGGCTGGAAGCCGCCGTACGACGCGACGGTCGTCGAGCGGCTGCGCGCCGCCGGCACGGTCATGCTCGGCAAGACCAACATGGACGAGTTCGCGATGGGCTCCTCCACCGAATATTCGGCCTACGGCCCCACCAACAACCCGTGGGACCTCGGGCGCATCCCCGGCGGCTCCGGCGGCGGCAGTGCCGCGTCGCTGGCCGCCTACGAGGCGCCGCTGGCGATCGGCACGGACACCGGTGGCTCCATCCGGCAGCCCGGCGCGGTCACCGGCACGGTCGGCGCCAAGCCGACGTACGGCGGCACCTCCCGCTACGGTCTGATCGCCTTCTCGTCCTCCCTCGACACCCCCGGGCCCTGCGCTCGCAACGTCGAGGACGCGGCCCTGCTGCACTCGGTCATCGCCGGCCACGACGTGCGCGACTCGACCTCCATCCCGCAGCCCGTGCCCGACGTCGTGGCCGCGGCCCGGCTCGGAGCCACCGGCGACCTCACCGGGGTCAAGCTCGGGCTGGTCAAGGAGTTCGCGGGCGAGGGCGCCGAGCCCGGCGTGCTGGCGGCCTTCCGTGAGTCGGTCGAAGCGCTGGTCAAGCTGGGTGCCGAGGTCGTCGAGGTGTCCTGCCCGCACTTCGAGTACGCCCTGCCGGCCTACTACCTCATCGCGCCCAGCGAGGCGTCGTCCAACCTGGCCCGCTTCGACGGCGTGCGCTACGGCCTGCGGGTCGGCGACGACGGCAACCGCTCGCTCGAAGAGGTCATGTCGCTGACCCGGGACGCCGGCTTCGGCCCCGAGGTCAAGCGCCGGATCATCCTGGGCACGTACGCGCTGTCCAGCGGCTACTACGACGCGTACTACGGCCAGGCGCAGAAGGTCCGCACGCTCATCACGCGCGACTTCACCACCGCCTTCGAGCAGGTCGACGTGCTGATCTCGCCGACCACGCCGTTCGTGGCGTTCCCGTTCGGCTCGCGCACCAGCGACCCCTACCAGATGTATCTGGCCGACCTCTTCACCATCCCGACCAACCTCTACGGCGGCCCGGCGATCTCGGTGCCGTGCGGGCTCTCCGAGGGACTGCCGGTCGGATTCCAGGTGATGGCGCCGACGATGGCCGACGACCGGATGTACCGGGTCGCCGCCGCTCTCGAGTCCGCGGTCGGCACCCTGACCCCACCGACGCTGGAGGCGTGAGCATGACCACCACCGCGTTGCCCTCCTACGAGGACGCGATCGCCCGCTACGAGCCGGTCATCGGCCTGGAGACGCACGTCGAGCTGGGCACGAACACCAAGATGTTCTGCGGCTGCCCCACCGAGTTCGGCGCGGAGCCCAACACCCAGGTCTGCCCGGTCTGCCTCGGCCTGCCCGGCGCGCTGCCGGTGGCCAACCGCGCCGCGATCGAGGCCACCATCCGGATCGGGCTCGCCCTCAACTGCGACATCGCGTCGTGGTGCCGGATGGCCCGGAAGAACTACTTCTACCCGGACATGCCGAAGAACTTCCAGACCAGCCAGTACGACGAGCCGCTCTGCGTGGACGGCTACGTCGACGTGCTGGTCGACGGCGAGACCGTGCGCATCGAGATCGAGCGGGTCCACCTCGAGGAGGACACCGGCAAGTCGCTGCACGTCGGCGGGGCCACCGGGCGCATCCACGGCGCGACCGAGTCGCTGGTGGACTACAACCGGGCCGGCATCCCGCTGGTCGAGATCGTCACCAAGCCCGTCCCCGGCATCGGCGCCCGGGCCCCCGAGGTCGCCAAGGCTTACGTGACCGAGCTGCGCGACATCATCCGCTCGCTCAACGTCTCCGATGTGCGCATGGAGCAGGGCTCGATGCGCTGCGACGTGAACACCTCGCTGAACCTGCCGGGCGAGGAGTGGGGCACCCGGACGGAGACGAAGAACGTCAACTCGCTGCGTTCGGTCGAGCGGGCGGTCCGTTCCGAGATCATCCGCCAGGCGGGCCTGCTCAGCCAGGGCACCCGGATCTTCCAGGAGACCCGGCACTTCCAGGAGACCACCGGTGACACCCGGCCGGGCCGCTCCAAGGAGACCGCGACCGACTACCGCTACTTCCCCGAGCCCGACCTCGTGCCGATCGCGCCCGACAAGGCGTGGGTGGCCGACCTCAAGGCAGCCCTGCCCGAGCTGCCCAGCGTCAAGCGCGCCCGGCTCGCCGAGGAGTGGGGCATCTCCACGCTCGACATGCAGTCGGTGGCCAACGCCGGCGCGATCGAACTGATCGAGGAGACCATCGCCGCGGGCACCACCGCGGCCGGCGCCCGCAAGTGGTGGATGGGCGAGCTGGCCCGGCGGGCCAACGAGACGGGCGTCGAGCTCGCCGCGGTCGGCGTGACGCCGGCCCAGGTCGCGCAGCTGCAGGGCCTGGTCGACGCGGGCAAGCTCAACGACAAGCTGGCCCGCCAGGTCCTCGAGGGCGTCGTGGCCGGCGAGGGCGACCCGGCAGCGGTGATCGAGGTCCGCGGCCTGGGCGTGGTCTCCGACACGGGCGCGCTCACGGCGGCGGTCGACGAGGCCATCGCCGCCAACCCGGACATCGCGGCGAAGATCCGCGACGGCAAGGTGGCAGCGGCGGGCGCGCTGGTCGGCGCGGTCATGAAGACGACCCGCGGCCAGGCGGACGCCAAGACCGTCCGGGAGCTGATCCTCTCCCGGCTCTCCTGATCAATTTGTACGGTACGGCCGGCGCCCGGTCCTGTGGCACACAGGGCCGGGTGTTGCCGTCCCGGCCTGGTGACGCCGCCGTCCGGGCTGAGAGCGGTGGCTGAGCTCGGCGCCGGGCGCGCGGCGCGGCGCCGCCCGCTTTGGGTGGCCCGCTTTGGGTGGCCCGCGCCGGGTGGTCTGCTCTGGGTGGTCCGCTTCGGGTGGCCCGCGCCGGGTGGTCTGCGCCGGGTCGCCCGGCGCGTCAGCGGCCGGGTGGCACGCTGCCGTTGGGGCGGATTTCCGGGGTCACGCCGCTGATCGCCGACGGGTCTGTGGTCGGTTCCGGCTCGTCCTTGCCGACGACCTTGCGCTGCATCGTCACGTTCTGCTCGCCCGTGCCGCCCAGCTGGATGTCGTCGTAGGCCTTCAGCGCGTGCGTCTCGTCGAAGTACAGCACCGACATCATCAGCGGCGTCGGCTCCTCCTTCTCCAGCCCGCGCAGGCCCGCGCCACCGCTCGAACCCTCCACCAGCAGCCGCGTCTCCTGCGGCGGTGCCGTCACCCCGGCCGACGCGCTCGGCGCCGGCGCACTCGGGGCCACCGACGACGAGGGCGCCGGGGACGGTGCCGCCAGCACGCTCACCTCGCGCTTGTGGGTGTGGCCGGCCAGCACCACCGGTACCAGTCCGGACAGCGGTGGCGCCATCGCCGGGTCGTGCACCACCGCCACGTCCACCTTCGTCTGCGCCGCGCGGATCGTTGTCGCCAGGCGTTCACCGCTGGTCAGCAGGGGGGACGTCACCGGCTCGTCCGCGTCGGCCGGCGGGTTCTCGCTCTTGTCCGGGGTGAACTCCGGGTCGCCGATACCCGCCAACGTCAGACCATCGATCGTCACCGTGGTGTCGTCGAGCACGATCGCGTTCTTCTGCCGGGCCACGGCCTCCTGGATCGCCAGTGAGTCGTGGTTGCCGCGCACGTACACGTACGGCACCCCGAGCTGGCCGATGTTGCTCACGTACGAGGTCTCGGCGTTGCTGCCCCAGTCCACGATGTCACCGGTGTCGACCACCGCGTCGATGTCCCACTGCTTGACGACCGTACGGATCACGCCCCACGACGTCGGGTTCAGGTGCAGGTCGGACACGTGCAGGATGCGGGTGCTGTTACCGGACGGCTCGAAAACCGGCAGCGCCGACACCGTCGTGTAGATCCGGCTGACGTTGCTGACCAGCTGCTGGAGCTGGTCGGCGTACCGGCCGTAGTTGTCCGCGATACGCCGCGCGTCACCGACCACCGCCGGCGCGTTGACCAGCAGGCCCTCGTACCTCGGCTCGCTGATCGAGTCCGGCCGGATCGTGCCCGCGGCCAGTCCCAGGCTGCCGCCGGTCACCACCAGCGCCAGCACCCCGGCCGCCGCCACCCGCCGGACGTTGCGGAAGATCAGCGCCGACAGGATCAGCGCGCACACGATCGCCGCGCCCAGCGCCCGCAGGCCCAGCTGCAGCACGCCCTTGGTCACGTCGTCCACCGCCGACTGCCCGGCCGCGCTGATCGCCGTCGGGTCGTCGATCAGCGCCTCGGTGCGTCCCTGGTCCAGCGAGCCCAGGTTGACCTTCAGATGGATCGGGCCGTCGTGGCTGTCCAGGTGCAGCGAGCCCAGGGGCGGGATCTGCACCTCGGTGCCGCCCTCGACCGACGGGCTGATCGACATGTCGGCCCGGAACGGGCCCACCGCGATCTCCGCCTGGGCAAACAGCATCGTGCCGACGACGACGCCGGTCAGGCTGACGGCCACGACCGCCGCCCAGACGCTCAGGCGCCGGGCCCACGGCCGCTGCCAGGTACGTTTCACCGCGTCGCGGGCCTGCAAGATCTTCTCGTTCATGGTCGCCGGCTCACCTGCCCCGTGCGCTGGTCGTCAAACAATGACGACGGTCAGCTCCGGCCGGCTCCGCCGTCGGAGAACACCAGCCGGATGATCTGATCGTCGTCCGGTCCCGGCTCGGCGCCTTTCTCCCGGTTGGACGTGGTGACCCAGAACGAGCCGTCCGGGGCGGCGACCAGCCCGCGCAGCCGGCCGTACTCACCGGCCAGCACCGACTTGGGCTGACCCAGCAGGGTGCCGTTCTCGGTCATGTCGACCATCCACACCCGCTGGCCCAGCAGACAGGCCGTCGCGACCATGCGCTCCAGCACCGCCACACCCGCGCAGGACGAGTCGCCGAGCGGCCAGCTCACCACCGGAGCGGTGAGCTTGGCGTCCGAGCTGGCGCCGTCCGCCTTCGGCCACCCGTAGTTCTTGCCCTTCTGGATCACGTTCAGCTCGCCGGACTTCTTCTGATCCGACTCACTGGCGTACATCTTCTTGGCCGAGTCCCAGGCTATGCCCTGCACGTTACGGTGACCGGACGACCAGACCGGCGAGTTCTTGACCGGATTCCCCGGTGCGGGCTTGCCGGCGGTGGTGATCCGCAGGATCTTGCCGCCGAGGCTCTTCGGGTTCGGCGCCTGGTTGCCGGTCGACGAACCGTCACCGGTGGTGACGTAGAGCATGCCGTCCGGGCCGAACGCGAGCTGACCGCCGTTGTCGTTCGCCGAGTGCGGGATGCCGGTGAGGATCGGCTCCGGCTTGCCCTTGAGCTTGAGCTTGGCGACGCGGTTGTCCTTGGCCGTCGAGTAGTAGATGAAGACGGTCGCGTCGGTCTTGTACTTCGGGGAGACGGCGATGCCCAGCAGGCCGCCGTCGCCGCCCGGCTCCGGCTCGGTGAGCCGCTGCACCTCGGTGACCTTGAGCCCCTCGGCATCCGACTCCGGGCCGACCTGCAGGATGCGGGCGGTGTCACGCTCGGTCACCAGCGCGGCGCCGTCGGGCAGGAAGGCCAGGCCCCACGGCACCTCGAGGTCCTTGGCCAGGACCGTGGCCGCCGCGGTGGCCTCGCCGGCGCTGCCGCTGTCCGGGTCGGCGGAGGCGGACGGAGCCGGCAGGTTCGGCGGCTCCCCGGCCACGTCGGGCTCCGGCGGGCCGAAGCTGCACGCGGTGGTCAGAGCCAGTACGGCACCAAGTGTCACGGCGCCCGCTCGGAACCGGCGACTGCGCTCGATCACACGACCTCCTCGTTTCCCCGGTCCAGGGTAGCGGGGCCGGCTGGGACGTCCGGCACACCTGGATCTCCGGCCGGGCAGCCGGCGCCCGGCGCGGCTAGGTTGGCACCGTGAAGGTCTGGATCGCCCATGAGAAGGGCCGCGAGCTGCTCGGCGACGTGCCGGCCGGCGTCGAGGTCGAGGTCTGCGCCGATGCGGCCACGCTGCCGTCGGACCCCATGGACGTCCAGTTCTGGGTGCCGCCGTTCAGCTCCACCGTGCGCGCCTCCGACCTGCTGCCGAAGCTCACCGGCCTGCGGGTCGTGCAGCTGCTCTCGGCCGGCGCGGACAACTGGGTCGGCCACGTGCCCGCCGGCGTGCAGCTGTGTGACGCGGCCGGGGTGCACGACGCGGCGGTCGCGGAATGGGTCCTGGGCGCCACGATCGGCTCGCTGCGGCAGTTCCCCGCCTTCGCCCGCGCCCAGCAGCGGCGGGAGTGGGCCCCGGGGGCGTTCACGCCCACCGAGGAGCTGACCGGCAAGCGGGTGCTCATCGTGGGGGCCGGTTCGATCGGCCGGGCCGTCGAGCAGCGGCTGGCCCCGTTCGAGGTCACCGTGACCCGGGTGGCCCGCACCGCGCGTCCCGACCAGGACGTGCACGGGGTCGGCGAGTTGCCCGGCCTGCTGCCGCAGGCCGAGATCGTGGTGCTGCTCGTGCCGCTGACCGAGCAGACCCGCGGGCTGGTCGACGGTTCCTTCCTGGCGGCGCTGCCCGACGGGGCACTGCTGGTCAACGCGGCCCGCGGGCCGGTCGTGGACACGGCGGCGCTGCTCACCGAGGTGGCCTCCGGGCGGATCGGCGCGGCCCTCGACGTGACCGATCCGGAGCCCCTGCCCGTGGGGCACCCGCTGTGGGAGCTGCCCAACGTCTTCATCACCCCGCACGTCGGCGGGGCCGTCGTGGGTCTGCTGCCCCGGGCCTACCGCCTGGCGGGAGAGCAGCTACGTCGGTTCGCCGCCGGGGAGCCGCTCGTCAACCGGGTCGTCGACGGCTACTGAGTCGTCCCGCAGCTCCTGCCCACCGGCCGCGATGACCGCGGGCAGATTGGCGGTGGTGACCCCGGTCAGCCGGATCACCGAGCCGTCGGTGAGCAGGGCGGACACCCGGCCCCGGTCGTCCGGCCCGAGCTGGTCGACCCGGGACCAC
Organism: Actinoplanes sp. NPDC048967; assembly: GCF_040649415.1. Classification (NCBI taxonomy): domain Bacteria; kingdom Bacillati; phylum Actinomycetota; class Actinomycetes; order Micromonosporales; family Micromonosporaceae; genus Actinoplanes; species Actinoplanes sp. NPDC048967. The sequence continues at coordinate 624,184 of NZ_JBEZFL010000004.1, read as the reverse complement.
GGGATGTCGACGCTGCCGAAGAGCGCGCGCACCCGCAGGCCGGCGGGACCCACGTCGGTGCCGGCCCGCACCGCCCAGATGAGCACGGCCAGCGGGATCAGCAGCAAGGGGGCCAGCGGCCAGGCCGCTCCGGCGAACGGGGCGGTGCCCACGAACGCGATCAGCGCGGCGACGACGAGGGCGCCGGACTTGCGGACGCGCAGGGCGGGTCGACTCACGTTCTCATCCTCGCACCCGCCGGATGCGGCGTTTTTGTCGGACCGGGCGGGGATACTGCTGGCCATGACCGAGCTGATAGCCATCGGCACCAAGAAAGGCCTCTTCCTGGCCACGAGTGAGGACGACCGGCGGAGCTGGCAGCTGAGCTCCGCGCACTTCCCCGGCATGTCCATCTATGCCGTCGCCATCGACAACCGCGGACCGCGGCCCCGCCTGCTGGCCGGCGTGGACAGCTCCCACTTCGGCCCCAGCGTCGCCATCAGCGACGACCTGGGTGCCACCTGGGAGGAGCCCGACGTCGCCCCGCTGGCCTTCCCGGCCGACGCCGGCGTGGCGGTCGAGCGGGTCTGGCAGATCACCCCGGCCGCCTCCGGCGTCGTCTACGCCGGGGTGCAGCCGTCCGCGCTGTTCCGCTCCGAGGACGGCGGCCGGACGTACGAGCTGGTCCGCGCCCTGTGGGACCACCCGCACCGGCCCGAGTGGGGCGCCGGATTCGGTGGGCAGGCGGTGCACACGGTGCTGCCGCATCCCGAGGATCCCGACCGCGTGCTGGTGGCCATGTCCACCGGCGGCGTCTATCGCACCACCGACGGCGGCGCGTCCTGGGCGCCGGCCAACACCGGCATCAAGGCCTACTTCCTGCCCGATCCGTGGCCCGAGTTCGGTCAGTGCGTGCACAAGGTGGCCCGCGACGGCGCCGACCCGGAGCACTACTACGCGCAGAATCACCACGGCGTCTACCGCACGGTGGACGGGGGCGACACCTGGCAGTCCATCGCCGGGACGCTGCCGGCCGACTTCGGCTTCCCGATCGTCGCGCATCCCCGGCGCGGCGGCACGATCTGGAGCTTTCCCCTGGTCAGCGACGGGCAGCGGGAGCCGGTCGACCTGCGCTGCCGGGTGTTCCGCTCCACCGACGCGGGCGAAAACTGGGAGCCGCAGCAGGCGGGCCTGCCTGAGGAGCCGTTCTATCAGGTGGTGCTGCGCGACGCGATGTGCGCGGACGACGCCGAGCCGGCCGGTGTCTACTTCGGCACCCGCTCGGGCGAGGTGTTCGCCAGCCGCGACGAGGGCGAGAGCTGGACGACCGTGGCGGCGCACCTGCCTGACGTGCTGTGCGTGCGGGCGGCGAGCCTCTGATGCCGACAGTGCTGGTCCCAGGAGTGCTGCGTGCCGAGGCCGGCGGCGCGGCGCATCTCGAGGTGGGAGACGGCGGGACATTGGGCGCGGTCTTGGACGAGATCCGGGAGCGGTGGCCCCGGCTGGAACGGAGGATCCGCGACGAGAGCGGTGCGCTGCGGCGGTATGTGAACGTCTACGTGGACGGGGAGGACTGCCGCCGCTCCGGCGGCCTGGATACCCCGGTGCCGGTCGGGGCGGAGATCCAGGTGCTTCCGTCGGTCGCCGGCGGCTGACGGCCCGGGGTACGGCCGTTCGGGGGCGTGCGCTGACGAGCTCGGGTATATCCGCCGGGCGGGTGGAAGGATCGCGGGTGCTTCCGGTCGTCCGAGTGGGTGATCCGCGCGGCCAGGCGGCTGACGGAATGGCCGCTGCTGCCGTGCTGGTCGCTGGGCTGCTGGGCCCGGCAGGTCGCTGAGCCGCTGCGTCGCTGACCTGCTGGGTTGCCGGGTTGCTGGGCCGCTGCACCGCCGCGCGGCCGCTGGGTCCGCCGGGCCGCCAGGGTTGCTGGGCCGCCGCGCCGCCAGGGCCGCTGGGCTGCTGGGCAGCGATGGCTGCTCGGTCGCCGTGCCGCCAGGGATGCTGGGCTCGCTGCGCTGCCCTCGCTGCCCGCGCTGCTGGGCCGCTGGGCTCGTCGCGCCGCCGCGCCGCCGCGCTGCCCGGGCTGCTGGGCCGCCGCGCCGCCAGGGCCGCTGGGCTCGCCGCGCTGCCTGGCTGCCTGGGCTGCTGGGCGCGCCGCGCTGCCCGGGCTGCTGGGCCGCCGCGCCGCCGCGCCGTCAGGGCCGCTGGGCTCGCCGCGCTGCCTGGCTGCCTGGGCTGCTGGGCTCGCCGCGCCGCCAGGGCCGCTGGGCTCGCCGCGCTGCCTGGCTGCCTGGGCTGCTGGGCTCGCCGCGCCGCCGCGCTGCCCGGGCTGCTGGGCCGCCCCTCCGCTGGGCCGTCGGGAAACGCTCGCGGAATCTTTCGGCCGGATTGCCCTGCGGCTGTCCATACCCGACGATCTCGACGTGCGAAGCGATACCGCGCGCACGTAACCTGTCCGGGGGACACTCGTTACCCGGTGTGGGTGCAGTGACTTCCCCTCGTCGCCGCCGCCTGTTCCGCTCAGCCCTCACCGTCCGCAGAGGATCACCCCCCACGTGGCAGTGCAGCCCATCGCGCGTATAGGCACCTGGCGCCACCGGGTGGCGTTTCTGGCCGTCCCCGTGACGGGCGCCCTTGTGCTGGTCGCGGGCCTGATCAACCTGATCTCCGATCCGGCCGCGCTGGCTGTCGGCGTCGGTGGCGTCGCCATCTGGGCCACTGTGGTCCTCGTGCACACCGCCCTGGCGATCCACCACCGGGACGGCACGTTCGCGGCCTGTCGCGGCGCCGGCTACATCGGGATGGGCGCTCTGGCCACCGGTGCGACCACCGCCGTGCTCGTCGCTGATCCGCCCGGCCGGGGCATCTACGCCGCTGCCGGGGTGGGCGCGGCCGCGGTCCTCTACATTCTCGGCACCATGCTGCTGCCCGGCGCGGCCTCGACCGTCGCGGTCCGGCTGCGGCGCGCGTTCGACGGGCTGGGGCTCGGCGTCGCTCTGGGTTTCGCGGCGTACCTGGTCACGCCGATGAAGGACACCCCGGCCGCGGCGTTGATCTGCGTCCTGCTGGCCGCGGCCGGCATCTCGATCGTCACCGTGATCGTGCTGCGGGCCCGGCTGCATCGACCGGCTGCCCTGCGGTGCGGGGGTGGCGCCATCGTCGTGCTGCTCTCACTCTGTGCCGCGGCCAACCTGATCCTTTCGGACCGCGCCGGGTGGGTCGTGACGATCTTCGGTCTGCCGATCGTGGCCGGTCTCGGTTTCACCGCCGAGGGCGGATCCCGGCGCAACCTGCCCGATGCCACCGCGCCGCGTGAGCAGGACCGGTATCTCTCCGGTTATCCGCTGCTCGCGGTGCCCGCCGGCATCGGGGTCGTCGCCGCGCTGTACCACCTCGCTTTCCTCGGGCCGTTCGACAAGACCGCCGTGCTGCTCGGCATCTCGATGGTGGCCGTGTTGACCATGCGCGAGCTGCTGGTCGTCAGCGACATCCGCCGCTACACCAGCCAGCTGCGCACCAAGGAGGCGCACTTCCGTTCGCTGGTCGCCGGCGCCACCGATCTGACGCTGGTGCTCGACGACAAGCTGACCGTCCGCTGGCAGTCACCGGCCGCGGCCCGGCTCTTCGGTCTCTCCGATTCCGAGGTCGTCGGCCGCACGTTCCTGCAGCTCATCCACCCGGAGGACGTTCCCGGCGCGCAGGCCGGCCTGGAGACGCTGCTCTCCGGCGAGCACGACGACGGCCCGCCCGCGCTGCTGAACGCCCGGATCCGTGACGGGCACGGGATGTGGCGCGACACCGAGTCCACGGTGGCCGACCAGCGGTCGGTGCCCGAGGTGGCCGCCCTGGTGGTGCACGTCCGTGACGTCGGCGAGCGCCGGCATCTGGAACGCACCCTGCACAAGCTGTCGTACACCGACCAGCTCACCGGCCTGGCCAACCGGCGGGCGCTGATGCGGGACGTGCTCGAGCACCGGCGCCGCGCCGGGCAGCACGGCACCCTGCTGGTGATCGACCTGCACGGGCTCGCGGAGATCAACGACAGCAAGGGGCGTGAGATCGGCGACGCCGTCCTGATCCAGGTGGGCCGGCGGATCCGCAGTCTGCTCGCCGAGGACGACGTGGCTGCCCGCTTGGGCGGGGACGAGTTCGCGGTGCTGACCACCGACGGCGCGGTGCTCGCCTATGCGCTGGCCACCCGCATCGTGACACTGCTGATGGAGCCGTACCAGCTGCCCGGCACGATCGTCGAGCTGCACACCAGCGTCGGCCTGGCCGAGCTGACCGGCGGCAGCGACTCCGAGGAGGTGCTGCGCCACGCCGACCTGGCCCGCAGCCGGGCCCGGCAGCTCGGCCACGACCGCGTCGAGTGGTACGACACCGACATCGAGATGCAGCTGCACCGCCGGATGGACCTGGAGCGCGAGCTGCTCGGCGCGGTCGAGCGCGGCGAGCTCGACCTGGTCTTCCAGCCGGTCGTCTCGCTGCGCGACGAGCAGCCGGTCGGCGTCGAGGCGCTGCTGCGCTGGCGGCACCCGAAGCTGGGCACGATCATGCCGGCCGAGCTGCTGCCGATCGCCCGCGCGGTCGGCTGCGCCGCCGAACTGGACGAGTGGGTCCTCGACGCGGCCTGCCGCCACCTGGCCGGCTGGAGCGCCGGCGGCAGTGACTTCTGGCTGTCGGTGAACGTGTCGCCCCGTGAGCTGCTGACGGCCCGCTTCCCGGAACGGGTGGCGGAGATCCTCGACCGCTACGACCTGGAACCGGAACGCCTGGTCATGGAGGTTCAGGAGACCTGGGTCGCGGAGGACCTGCCGGCGGTGGTGGCGTCGCTGACCAGCCTGCGCAAGCTGGGCGTCCGGGCGGCGCTGGACGACTTCGGCGCGGGCCAGGCGGCGCTGTCGCACCTGCGCAGGCTGCCGGTCGACATGCTCAAGCTGGACCAGGTCCTGGTGAACACCCCGCCGGAGCCGGCGGTCGGTCCGGCGGTGATCGACGTGGTGGTGAGCCTGGGTCGCCGGCTGGGCCTGGAGACGGTCGCCAAGGGCCTGGAGACACCGGAGCAGATCGAGCGCGCCCAGCGCGCGGGGTGCCTCTACGGGCAGGGATTCGCGCTGGCCAGGCCCGCGCCGGCGGAGCGCATGGAAGCGTATCTGGACACCCACCGAACCTCGTGAGATCAATTCTCCCGGGGCGGGGCGGTGCTGCCCCGGGGAGTCAGGTGGGCCGTTCCCTCTTCCACGTCGCCCACCGGCTCGCCGGCTATCGCGGCCAGGAGCTGGCGGGCCGCGTGCGCCCCGTACGCCGCGATGTCCCGGCTCAGGGCGGTCAGCGGCGGGTGGACCAGGGAGCACAGCGGGGAGTCGTCCCAGGCCACGATCGACAGGTCGCCCGGCACCGACAGGCCCATCTCCTGCGCCACCGACAGGCCCGCCACGGCCATCACGTCGTTGTCGTAGATGATCGCCGTCGGGCGTTCCGCGTTGATCAGCAGGCGGCGGGTCGCCCGGCCACCCTCCTCGCCGGTGTAGTCCGACGGGACCGTGATCGCCTCGCTCAGGCCCAGTGAGGCGCAGACCTGGGAGAACGCGCGCGTACGGGTCTGCGTGTGCAGCAGGTCCGGCAGGCCGCCGACCCGGGCGATGCGCCGGTGGCCGAGCGCCATCAGGTAACCGACCGCCTCCGTGATCGCACCGGCGTCGTCGGACCAGAGCTGGGCCAGCTTCCCCGTGTCGCCGGGGCCGCCGATCACCACCGCCGGTAGCTGGAGTTCGTTCAGCACCGGGATGCGGACGTCGTTCTCCCGCAGGTCGGTCACGAACACGCCGTCGACCCGGCGTTCGCCCCACCACCGGCGGTAGACCTCGGTCTCGGTCTGCGGGGTGGCCACCACCTGCAGCGTCAGCGCGTACGACCGGGCGGCCAGCTCCTGCTCGAAACCGCTGATCAGGCCCATGAAGAACGGCTCGATGCTCAGTATGCGGGCGGGCCGGCACAGGGTGAGGCCGACCGCGCGGGCGCTGGCCCCGGACAGAGCGCGGGCCGCGCTGTTGGGGTTGAAGCCGATCTCCTGGGCGATGGCCACGATCCGCTGCCGGGTCGCGTCGGAGACGCCCGGTTGCCCGTTCAGCGCGTACGACACCGCCCCTTTGGACACGCCGGCTCTGCGCGCGATGTCGGCGATCGTCGGCCGCTTCACTCGGGTCGCCTCTCTCTTCCAGGAACATCGCCAGTGGAGCGCTCTCACGCTACCTCGCTCCACCATGCCCCTGGCGGGGGCTGGGAACTTGATCGGTTAAGTGTTGCAGACCACAACCGATCGCGTAACCCCACCGAAGCATAGTGGGGGCTTTGCCCCGCTTTACGGGCGCTTACAGCGGTTGGTAACGGGCGGGGATATCAATATGAAACACGCTCTTGACACCACGTGAGCCGCGTCATACGGTCGCGTCACTTATCCGGTTCAGTAAATTCTCACAGCACTTTCCCTGGGTGGAGGAGTAATGGAACGGTTCGCCAAGCGGGGCGTGGCGCTGATCGCCGCCGGCCTTGCCGGAAGCCTGGTTCTTGCGGGCTGCAGTGGCCAGGACCTGGAGGGCGGCAGCGACAAGGCCGCCGAAGGGCAGGTCACCCTGAAGGTCAACTTCTGGGGTGACATGGGTCTTGACAAGCTCAAGGCCGCGTACGAGAAGGACCACCCGAACGTCAAGATCGTGCTGAACTCGGGCGAGTACAACGCCCAGCACGAGGACCTGCAGAAGAAGCTGGTCGCCGGCTCCGGCGCGCCGGACATCTCCGCGGTCGACGAGGGCTTCATCGTCCAGTTCCGCGGACAGAGCGACAAGTTCGTCAACCTGCTCGACAAGGGCGCGGCGAGCTACGAGTCGAAGTACCTGCCGTGGAAGTGGCAGCAGTCGATGTCCACCGACAAGAAGACCCAGATCGGTCTCGGCACCGACGTCGGCGGCCTGGCCATGTGCTACCGCTCCGACCTGTTCAAGAAGGCCGGCCTGCCGACCGACCGCGAGTCGGTCTCGAAGCTCTGGGCGACCTGGGACGACTTCATCGCCACCGGCCAGAAGTACACCAAGGCCACCGGCAAGAAGTTCGTGGACTCCGGCACCAACATGTTCAACCCGGTGCTCGCGCAGCAGCCCCAGGGCTTCTACGACGAGTCCGAGCAGCTGCAGATGGAGGGCGGCCCCAAGGTCGCGTTCGACGTCGCCATGAAGACGATCGACGCCGGGCTCTCGGCCAACCTCGCCAGCTTCCAGCCCAACTGGGACCAGGGTTTCAAGAAGGACCAGTTCGCCGTGCTGGCCTGCCCGGCGTGGATGCTCGGCCACATCCAGGACACCGCGCCCGACCAGAAGGGCAAGTGGGACATCGCCACCATCCCCGGTGGCGGCGGTAACTGGGGCGGTTCCTGGTGGACCATCCCGAAGCAGGGCAAGAACGCCGACGAGGCCTACAAGTTCGTCGAGTGGATGGTCCAGCCGGCGCAGCAGATCGAGGTCTTCAAGACCGTCGGCAACCTGCCCTCGCAGCCCGCGCTCTACAAGGACCCCGCGGTGCTGGACTACAAGAAGGAGTTCATGAGCAACGCGCCCACCGGGCAGATCTTCGCGTCCACCGCGGAGGGCCTGAAGCCGCAGTACCTGGGCAAGAAGAACGGCCCGACCCGGGTCGCGGTGGAGAACGTGATCACCCGCGTCCAGCAGGGTTCGCTCAAGTCGAACGCGGCCTGGCCCGAGGCGGTCAAGGCGGCCCAGAAGGCAGCCACTTCTTAAAGCGAAACGACGGCGGGGCGGCCCGGGTGGCCGCCCCGCTGCTCCCTGGAAGGAGTGGCCGTGTCCCTCACCCGTAGCGCGCCGCCGACCGCGAATCCCGAACCGGCGCACCGCCGCGCCGCCGAATCCGCGCCCAAGCAACGCAACTGGCTCCACCGCTTCGACAACAAGCGCGTCCCGTACCTGTTGATCTCGCCGTTCTTCCTGCTCTTCGCGATTTTCGGGTTGTTCCCGATCGTCTTCAACGGCATCGTCGCGCTGCGCAACTGGCGGCTCGACGACCCGACCCTGACCGGCTGGGCCGGCCTGGCCAACTTCGAGAAGCTCATCCACGACGAGGCCTTCTGGAACGCGCTGGGCAACACGTTCGGCATCTTCATCCTGGCCACCGTGCCGCAGCTGCTGATCGCGCTGATGGTCGCCAACCTGCTCAACCGCAAGCTGCGCGGCAACACCTGGTGGCGGGTCGGCGTGCTGCTGCCGTACGTGACCCCGGTGGCCGCATCCACGCTGGTCTTCGCCGTGTTCTTCTCCCGTGACAACGGCATGGCCAACTGGCTGCTGTCGCTCGTCGGCTTCGGTCAGGACGCGCCGCTGGACTGGCGGGCGTACAAGTGGAGCTCCTGGATCGCCATCGCCACGATGGTCAACTGGAAGTGGATCGGTTACAACGCCCTGCTGTACCTGTCGGCGATGCAGTCGATCCCGAAGGACGTCTACGAGGCGGCGGCTGTCGACGGCGCCGGGCCGTGGCGGCAGTTGTGGCGCATCACCGTGCCGATGATCCAGCCGGTGCTGATCTTCACGGTGGTCCTGTCGACCATCGGCGGCCTGCAGCTCTTCAACGAGCCCATGCTCTTCGAGGAGAACCCCGCGGCCGCTTCCGGCGGCTCGAACGGGCAGTGGCAGACCATCGCCCAGCTGATCTACAAGGTCGGCTGGAAGGACCTCAACCTCGGATACGCGGCCGCCATGTCGTGGGCGCTGTTCGTGATCATCCTCATCGTCGCCGCCCTGAACGCCCTGGCGACGAACCGCCTCGGAGGAGGACGCCGATGACCGCCACCGCACCGCGGTTGAAGCCACGCCGCCGGGCCGAGATCGGCCGCGCACCGCAGGACACCGGCGGGAACTGGCGCACCTACATCGCCCTGGTGGCGGTGCTGGCGCTGTCGGCGTTCCCGCTGTACTGGATGTTCGTCATCGCCACCAGCACCGACGAGGCGGTCGCGCAGATCCCGCCGTCGGTGGTCCCCGGCGGCGAGTTCGTCAACAACCTGCGCGAGGTCTTCACCCTGCAGCAGGTGTACTTCGCCGCCTCGCTGATCAACAGCTTCATCGTCGCCTTCGTGGTGACGGCGTCCACGCTGTTCTTCTGCTCGCTGGCCGGCTTCGCGTTCGCCAAGCTGCGGTTCCCGGGCCGGGACAAGCTCATGATCGTGGTGATCCTGACCCTGACCGTGCCCAACCAGCTCGGCATCGTGGCGCTGTACATCCTGATGGGCAAGCTGGGCTGGAACGGGACCCTGCTGTCGGTCATCGCGCCGTTCCTGGTCAGCGCGTTCGGCGTGTTCTACATGCGGCAGTTCATCATGCACGCGGTGCCGGACGAGCTGATCGAGTCGGCGCGCATGGACGGCGCGCTGACCATGCGGGTGTACTGGAGCATCGTGCTGCCGGCCATCCGGCCCGCGCTGGCGGTGCTCGGCCTGCTGACCTTCGTGGCCACCTGGAACGAGTTCCAGTGGCCGCTGATCCAGCTCAACGGCACCGAGTTCCCCACCTCGATGGTGGCCCTGTCCGACCTCGCCAGCGGTAACTACGTCATCTACCGCCGGGTGCTCGCGGGCGCGTTCGCGGCCACGGTTCCACTGCTCGTGCTGCTGGTACTGGGTGGACGGCAGATCGTGCGAGGGATCATGGAAGGCGCCGTCAAGTCCTGACACAGGACGTATAAGGAGAAGCGTGACCTCGTACCGACCTCTGCACGAGGGTTGGGCGCTCAGCGGCGGCGACGTGGACAGCGTCGCCGCCACCGTGCCCGGCTGTGTGCACACCGACCTGCTCGCCGCGGGCCTGATCGACGACCCGTACCTGGACGAGAACGAGAAGAAGCTCGCCTGGATCGGGCGCACCGACTGGGTCTACGACACCGTGTTCCAGCACGAGCCCGGCCCCGGCCGCACGGACCTGGTCTGTGCCGGGCTCGACACCGTCGCCACCGTCGTGCTCAACGGTGTCGAACTGGGCCGCACCGCCAACCAGCACCGCGGCTACCGCTTCGACGTCCGGGACGCGCTGCGCGACGGTGAGAACCAGCTGCGGATCCACTTCACCTCGGCGTACAGCTATGCCGAGGCGCAGCGGGACCGGCTCGGCGACCGGCCCAACGCCTATCCCGAGCCGTTCAACTTCATCCGCAAGACGGCCTGCAACTTCGGCTGGGACTGGGGTCCGACACTGGTCACCGCCGGCATCTGGCAGGAGATCGGCCTGCAGAGCTGGTCGTCGGCCCGGCTGGCCGAGGTCCGCCCGCAGGTCACCGTGGCCGGCGGGGTGGGCACGGTCGAGGTGCGCGTGCGCCTCGAACGGGAGACCCCCGGACCGGTCACGCTCACCGCGACCGTCGCCGGCGAGCGCGTGGAGACCACGACCGAGGGCGACGAGGCCGTCCTGTCGCTCACCGTGCGCGATCCCGAGCTCTGGTGGCCCATCGGGTACGGGGACCAGCCGCGTTACGACCTCGAGGTGACCGCGTCGGGGCCGGACGGCGACCTGGACAACTGGTCCCGCAAGGTCGGCTTCCGTGACGTGCGCGTCGACACCGCAGCGGACGCCGACGGCAGCGCGTTCACCCTGATCGTCAACGACGTCCCCGTTTTCGTGCGCGGCGTCAACTGGATCCCCGACGACGTCTTCGCCAACCGGGTCACCCGCGAGCGCCTCGCCGCCCGCTTCACCCAGGCGATCGACGCGAACGTCAACTACCTGCGGATCTGGGGCGGCGGCCGGTACGAGTCCGAGGACTTCTACGACCTCGCCGACGAGCTCGGGCTGATGGTGGGGCAGGACTTCCTGTTCGCCTGCGCGGCGTACCCGGAGGAGGAGCCCTTCGCCTCGGAGCTGGCCGCGGAGGCCCGCGAACAGGTGGTGCGGCTGGCGTCGCATCCCAGCCTGATGATGTGGACCGGCAACAACGAGAACATCTGGGGCCACGAGGACTGGGACTGGAAGCCGGCGCTGGGCGACAAGACGTGGGGCGCGGGCTACTACTTCGACGTGCTCCCGGGCATCGTCGCCGCCGAGGACCCGAGCCGGCCGTACTGGCCGGGCAGCCCGTACTCGGGCCGCGACGACAAACACCCCAACGATCCCGCGTACGGCACCATGCACATCTGGGACGTGTGGAACACCGACGACTACACCAAGTACCGCGAGTACCGGCCGCGGTTCGTCGCCGAGTTCGGCTACCAGGCACCCCCGGCGTACGCGACCCTGCGCCGGGCCATCGCCGACGAGCCGCTGACCCACGACTCACCGGGCATGCGGGCGCACCAGAAGGCAGCGGACGGCGACGCCAAACTGCAGCGCGGCCTCGACGCCCACCTGCCCGCGCCCCGCGACTTCGACGACTGGCACTACCTGACCCAGCTGAACCAGGCCCGGGCACTGTCGATGGGGATCGAGCACTTCCGGTCGCTGCGCCCGCACTGCATGGGCACGATCATGTGGCAGCTCAACGACTGCTGGCCGGTCACCTCCTGGGCGGCCGTGGACGGCGACGGCCGCAAGAAGCCCCTCTGGTACGCCCTGCGCCGCTCCTTCGCCCCGCGACTGCTGACCATGCAGCCCCGCGACGGCGGTCCGGCCCTGGTGGCGGTCAACGACTCGGTCGAGCCGTGGACGGTGTCGGCGGTCGTCTCCCGCCGTACCCTCGATGGGCTCGTGCTGGCCGAGGTGACGCTCGACGCGACGGTCGCACCCGGCGCGGCCACGACGCTGCCGTTGCCCGCCGAGGTCGGCGCAGCCGGCGACCCGGCCGGGGAGGTGCTGGTCGCCGTGGCCGAGGAGCACCGGGCCTGGTGGTTCTTCGCCGAGGACAAGGACATCGCCTGGCCGCCGGCGAAGTTCGACGCCGTTTTCGAGGCGGTGGGCCCGGACGCGCGCGTCAAGATCACCGCGCACCACATCCTGCGGGACCTGACCCTGTCGCCGGATCGCCTCGACCCGGCGGCCGAGGTGGACGAGGCGGGCGTGACGTTGCTGCCGGGCGAGTCGGCGACGTTCCTCATCCGCGGCGGGGCGGGGCTGGAACCGACGGCCCTGTCCACCCGCCCGGTGCTGCGCTGCGTCAACGACCTGGTCTGATCGCCGGCGCCGCCGCGCCCAGCCTCGGAAACACCGGGCGCGGCGGCCCGTCGCAGCGCAGTTGTCCGGCCAGCCGATCGGCGCCGGAGGGCAGGAACGGCCGGAGCTCGCGGGCCAGCAGGTGGCAGAGGCCGAGCACCTCGGCCAGCACCGGCCCGGGATCGGCCAGCTTCCAGGGCTGCGTGGCCTCGATGAGCCGGTTGCCGCGGTCGACCTCGGCCCACAGCGCACTGGTGGCCGCCCGGAAGTCACCGACGCGCAGTGCGGCATCAACGCGCCCGGGCAGTCCTGATTCCACGGCGGCCGGCCGGATCCGCTCCTGGCGGCGAGCCAGGGTCAGCGTCCGGTTGACCAGATTGCCGAGGCCGTTGGCGAGATCCCGATCGGCCCGCGCGACCAACCGCTCGACGGTGAAGTCCGTGTCTCCGACCGGCGCAACCTCGCTGAGCAGCCACCAGCGCACCGCATCCACACCGAAGCGACCGGCCAGCGCGACCGGATCCACGGCGTTGCCGGTGCTCTTGGCCAGCTTCGCGCCGTCCACGGTCAGGTAGTCGTGCACCAGGATCGTGGTGGGTAGCGGCAATCCGGCGGACAGCAGCAACGCCAGCCAGTACACGGCATGGAAGCGCACGATGCCCTTGCCGATGACGTGGACGCGTTCATCCGAGCCCAGCCACCACGTGCGCAGCTCATCCCCCTCGCCGAGAGCGGTGACGTAGTTCGCCAGCGCGTCCCACCAGACGTAGACGGTCTGGCCGGGATCGTCCGGCACCGGGATGCCCCAGCCGCCGGCGCGCGCGGCAGGCCGAGAGACGCTGAGGTCGCGCAGCCCGGCCCGGACGAACGCCAGCGCCTCGTTGCGCCGGGCCGCGGGCTCGACGCGCACCTGCCCGGACTCCAGCAACTCCAGGATCTGCCCCTGATAGCGGGACAACCGGAAGAACCAGTTCGTCTCCTCGACCCGTTCCGGGACGGCCGGATGTTCGGCACAGCCGGTGTCGTCCAAGAACTGCTCGCAGCCGCCACAGTAGAGACCGGTGTAACTGTGGCGGTAGAAGTCGGCCGCGGAGCGCCGCCACAGCGCGGCCACGCCGGGCGCATGCCGTGGGTCGGACCCGGTCCGGATGAAGTCGTCGAACGACAACTCCAGCGGCTCCCGCAAGGCGGCGAACCGGCCGGCGTTGGCGCGGACGAACGCGCCGACCTCAACCCCGGCAGCCCGGGCGGCGGCGACATTCTTGAGCGCGTTGTCATCGGTCCCGGTGAGGAACCGGACGCGCTCACCGCGCTGCCGGCGATGCCGGGCCAGCACATCGGCCTGCACGAGCTCGAGCGCGTGCCCGAGGTGCGGCGGCGCATTCACGTATGGGATGGCAGTGGTGACGTAGAAGGCCATGGCTCCTCTTCCGCCCCGCCCCGAGCACGCAGTCCCCGCCCGAGGCGAGGACTTGTCCGGTGCTGACTACGGCACGCCGAACGGCCCCGCGAGGGGGCGCATCATCGACGGACCAGGCAGCTGCATGAAACCCATGCTGGCAGCGCGCCGTACCCGCGGCCAACGGTTTACCGATGGCGTACGCCCCGCCACCGATCCCTCACGGTGGGCGTTGTGACGAGCGGGCGATCGGCCGACAACTCATGTGATTCCGGTCATCGTCGGTGATCGCTATTCCCTTCCGTCGTTGGTTGGGCCAAGGTGGTCGTCGCGTCTTCGAAGCGACGGAGGTTTTCGTGGATCGGCTCTGGAGCCGGATCGGTGTCCGGGTGGGCTCGGTAGGCCTGCTCGTGGGCGGTCTCGTCGGCGGTGTGTATCTCGGTGAGCATCAGACCGACCAGCTCGCCGGCGCTCAGGCCGGGCTCGTCATGCAGGCCGACGCCGCGGATCTGCGGCTGCTCAAGGAGCGGCACGGTGAGCACGCGGCGGCTCGGGCCCAGCGGCGCCAGGCCGAGGAGGAGGCCGCGGCCAAGGCCGGTACGGCAGCCAAGGCCGCGGCCGGCAAGGCGCGGATGCTGAACCGCCGGGCCATCGAGAAGAAGGCCGACGAGAAGCGCAAGGCCGAGGCCAAGAAGAACGGGACCGTGGGCTTCGACGGACCGATTCCCTCGTCCTGCAACGAGTTCAAGGGCAACCGGGCCATCGGGTGCGCGTTGATGATCGACGCCGGCTTCCCGATCAGCCAGTTCGGCTGCCTCAACAAACTGTGGAACAAGGAGAGCGGCTGGAACCACCGGGCCAAGAATCCCAGCTCCGGTGCGTACGGCATCCCGCAGGCCTACCCGGGCAACAAGATGAGCTCGGCCGGCTCGGACTGGCAGAACAACCCGGCGACGCAGATCAAGTGGGGCCTCGGCTACATCAAGGGCCGGTACAAGACGCCGTGCGGCGCCTGGTCCCGCTCCGAGAGCACCGGGTCCTACTGATGGGCTACACCGGCCGGATCGTGGTCGCGCGATCGGCGGAGCCGCTCACCGCGCTGGCTGACGCCGACGTGCTCGACGAGTCGTCCTACGCGGGCGGGTGGCGCGCCGCGCAGCTGGACGGCGACCTGCGCAACGCCCTGCGGATGCTCGTGGCGGAGACCGGAGCACCGGCGCTGACGGCTTTCATCCTCGACAGCGACGTCGCCGATGTCGAAGCCGCGACGCCGGCCGGCGGCTACTGGCACGTCTACCTGCATCCGAAGAAGGCCGCCGATTACGGCGCGCCCGAGCTCGGGCAGACGCCGACCGAGGTGACGGAACTGGCGCTGGCCTGGGCCGCCGAGGCCGGTCTCCCGGCGGACGGCGAGGCGGTGCGGGCGGCTCTGGACGCCGCGAACGTCTTCGCCGAGGAAACCTTTGACGAACTGCTCGCGGCGCTCGGTATCAGACCGGCTTAGCCCGGAAGCCGGCCGACCGGCCGGCCACGCACGAAGCTCCGTGGGTGGCGGCCGGTCGGCCGGTGCTGCTTCTGCTGTTCGCTGACCCCGTACCGGATTATTCGGGGACCTTGCGGTAGGCGCCGTCGCTCGCGCTGGTCGCCATCGAGGCGTAGGCGCGCAGCGCCGCCGAGACCGGGCGCTGCCGGTCGGCCGGGGTGTACGGCTTCGGCCGGCGTTCCTGGGTGTGCCGGCGCTGGGCCAGCTCCTCGTCCGAGACGTTCAAAGTGATCGTGCGGCCGGGGATGTCGATGGTGATCTCGTCGCCGGTCTCGACCAGGGCGATCAGGCCGCCGGACGCCGCCTCCGGGGAGACGTGCCCGATGGACAGGCCCGAGGTGCCGCCGGAGAACCGGCCGTCCGTGATGAGCGCGCACGCCTTGCCCAGGCCGCGGCCCTTCAGGAACGAGGTCGGGTAGAGCATCTCCTGCATGCCCGGCCCGCCGCGGGGCCCTTCGTAGCGGATCACCACGACGTCGCCGGCCAGCACCTGCTTGCCCAGGATGCCGTCGACCGCCGCGTCCTGGCTCTCGAAGACGCGCGCCGGGCCGCTGAACTTCCACAGCTCCTCGGCCACGCCGGCGGTCTTGACGACGCAGCCGTCGGGCGCGAGGTTGCCGAAGAGGATGGCCAGGCCGCCGTCGACCGTGTACGCGTGCTCGACCGAGCGGATGCAGCCCCCGGCCGCGTCCGTGTCGAGCGTCGCCCAGCGGTTCGTCGTCGAGAACGGCTGGGTGGTGCGGACCCCGCCCGGCGCGGCGTGGAAGAGCTCCAGCGCCTCCTCGCTCGCCTTGCCGCTGCGGATGTCCCAGGTCTCCAGCCAGCTGGTCAGGTCGGGGGAGTGCACCGAGCGCACGTTCTGCCGCAGGGCACCGCCGCGGTTCAGCTCGCCGAGCAGGGCCGGGATGCCACCGGCGCGGTGCACGTCCTCCATGTGGTACTTCGGGCTGTTCGGCGCGACCTTGGACAGGCACGGCACCCGGCGCGACACCGCGTCGATGTCGGCCACGCTGAAGTCCAGCTCGGCCTCGCGGGCCGCGGCCAGCAGGTGCAGCACCGTGTTGGTCGAGCCGCCCATCGCCACGTCCAGGGCGACCGCGTTCTCGAAGGCGTCGCGGCTGGCGATGGCCCGCGGCAGCACGCTCTCGTCGTCGTTCGCGTAGTACTGCTTCGCGATGTCGACGATCAGCGAACCGGCCCGCTCGAACAGGGCCTTGCGGGCGGCGTGGGTGGCCAGCGTCGAGCCGTTGCCCGGCAGGGCCAGGCCGATCGCCTCGGTCAGGCAGTTCATCGAGTTGGCGGTGAACATGCCGGAACAGGAGCCGCAGGTCGGGCAGGCCGAGCGCTCGATGGTGTCGAGCTGGGCGTCGGTGACGTTCTCGTTGGCGCTGGCGCTCATCGCGTCGACCAGGTCGAGCTTCTCGTGCACCACGCCCTCGATGGCGACGGTCTTACCGGCCTCCATCGGGCCGCCGGAGACGAAGACCGTCGGGATGTTGAGCCGCAGGGCGGCGATCAGCATGCCCGGGGTGATCTTGTCGCAGTTCGAGATGCAGACCAGGGCGTCGGCGCAGTGCGCGTTCACCATGTACTCCACCGCGTCGGCGATCAGCTCGCGGCTGGGCAGCGAGTAGAGCATGCCGCCGTGGCCCATGGCGATGCCGTCGTCCACCGCGATGGTGTTGAACTCGCGCCCGATGCCCCCGGCCTCGAACACCGCGTCGGCGACCAGACCGCCCATGTCCTTGAGATGGACGTGACCGGGCACGAACTGGGTGAAGCTGTTGGCAATGGCGACGATCGGCTTGCCGAAATCGTCGTCGGTCATGCCGGTGGCGCGCCACAGGGCGCGCGCGCCGGCCATCGTCCGACCGTGGGTCGAGGTCCGGGAGCGCAGCTCAGGCATTACTACATACTGCCACCGCGGGTAAGGACCGCGCCTGTGCCGGGCGACACCCAGTCCACTGCGCGGGACGCGATCATGTGTTGCGGTTCGAAACCGGTCGATCGGTCGGGTCCCGAAATGCGCTCCGGTACGGCAGAGTGTTCCCGTGCACTCACCGTCCGGCGTGGAGCTGGCCGGGCTGGCGAGCCTCGTGGTCGCGGTCCCGGCTGTCGCCCTCCTGGCCAACTCCGGCCGTAAGCACACCGGTGCTGCCCGCCGGGCCCATCTGCTGCTCGCCGCGGGCGCCGCGATAGCCACCGCCGCCGCGCTCGCCGGTCTGCTCAGCAGCCTCTTCCTGGTGCATGCCCCGATCCGGCTCGCCTCGGCCGTCGCCGTGGCGATGGCCCTGGGCACCCTGACGCTGCTGGTCGGCACGCTGATGTTGCCGGGCGCGGCGGAGAGCCCGGGCGCGGCGGTCCGGCACCTGCTCGACGGCTTCGTCGTCGCGGCCGCGCTGTGGTTCGTGGGCTGGGTGCTGGTCTCGCGGCCCACCCGGCTGCTCGGCGATCAGACCCCCGCGCGGTGCCTGTCGATGCTGCTGCCCGCGGGGGTCGCGGTGATCGCTCTCGGTCTGACCGCGGTGCTCGCCATGCACGCCCACCGGCCGCGGCACGTCACCGTCCGGGTGGCCGCCGGAGTCAGCCTGGTGGCCCTGGCCGCCACCGCGCTGTCCGCGGGCATCTGCCGCGGCTGGGCCGGGGTCGTGCTGCTCGGCGCCGTGCTGCTGCCCGGCGGCCTGGTCGTGGTGGCCCGCGCCGTCAAGATCGCCGATCGGCCGGTCGAGGTGGTCGGTGACGTCACCCAGCGCAACACCGGGTACGCCTTCGTGCCGATGTCCGCCCTGGTCGCCGCGTTCGGCTACCACCTGGCCGTCGGGGGCCGCCTCGACGTCTTCGGCTTCCTCGGCGTGAGCATCGAGGGCTTCGCGCTGGTCGCCCGCCAGTATCTGGCCCTGGCCGACGTCAAGCGGCACACCCTGCGGCTGCGCCAGCGCGAGACGCACTTCCGCGAGCTCGCCCACACCGACCCGCTGACCGGGCTGGCCAACCGGCGCGGCCTGGTCCGGGCGCTGCGCGAACCGCCGGCCCGCGAGCGGGCCCGGGTCCTGGTCGGCCTCGATCTGGACGGTTTCAAGAACGTCAACGACATGCGCGGGCACGACGTCGGTGACGCCGTGCTCACCGAGGTGGGCCGGCGGCTCGGGGCCAACCTGCGCGACGGCGACGTCGCCGCCCGCCTCGGCGGCGACGAGTTCGCGGTGCTGATGTGGGCCACGCCCGAGGAGGCGATGGTCGCCGGCAAGCGGCTGCTGGCGGTGCTCAGCGAGCCCTACGAGACCGAGGACGGCTCGGTCTTCCTCTCCGCGAGCGTCGGCGTCGCCGACTCGCCCGCGCCGGGCGACACCGGCGAGCTGATGCGCGACGCCGACCTGGCCCTGCGGTACGCGAAACAGCGCGGCAAGAACCGCGTCGAGCGCTACCAGAAGCGCTACGACGAGTTGCTGCGCCGGCACAGCGTCCTGGAGAACGAACTACGCCACGCCATCGAACGCGAGCAGTTGCGCCTGGTCTTCCAGCCGGTCGTCGCGCTGCCGTCGATGCGGCCGGTCGGCGCCGAGGCCCTGCTCCGCTGGCACCACCCGGAGCTGGGGGCGGTCCGGCCCGACGAGTTCATCCCGGTGGCCGAGGAATCCGGGCTGATCAGCATGATCGGCTCCTGGGTGCTGGACCAGGCCTGCCGGCAGCTCGCCCAGTGGCTGGCCGGCGGCCACGACGTCTGGGTGTCGGTCAACATGTCGCCCAAGGAGCTGCACGCCGCCGACTACGCCGCACAGGTCGCCGAGGTGCTGGAGCGCTACCACGTGCCACCGCAGCGCCTGGTCCTCGAAGTGACCGAGCACGCGGTGGCCACCGACATGGACGAGCTGATCCGGCGGCTGTGCGAGCTGCGGTCCACCGGCGTACGGATCGCGCTCGACGACTTCGGCGCGGGCTACTCCTCGCTCGGGCAGCTGCGCAACCTCCCGGTGGACATCCTGAAGATCGACCACGCGCTGGTCGCCGAGCCGGAGTCGCGCACCGGCACGGCGGCGCCGCTGGTCGACGTGGTCGTCCGGCTGGGCCACCGGCTCGGCCTGGAAGTGCTGGCCGAGGGCATCGGCACCCCGGCGCAGCGGGCGATCGTCGAGGAGGCCGGCTGCCGGCTGGGCCAGGGGTCGCTGTTCGGCTGGGGCGTGCCCGCCGAGCACCTGCAGGCCCAGCTGGAGACCGTACGATCCTCCGGCGCCCGCCCGGTCCCGGTCCAGCGGGCGCGTCCGCCGGTGCCGCCCAGCGCACCCGCGCGCAGTCAGGTGATCATGCTGGGCCCGGGAATGCGGCAGGTCAGGGCGCTCCTGCCCACCGACCCGGCCTTCGTGACGGAGGACGGCTCGCGAACGAGTGACCAAGATGTGAGATCAGTTGACGCACCCCGTGAGATGGGGCAGTCTTAGCCGCATGTGCTTGTCGTCCCGAGTACTTATGTGAGCGCACTGTCCCTCGATCACGAGAGATGACAGTGCGCTAGGTCCCGTGCTTCGGCACGAGGACCTTTTTTGTTGCTCCGGGACTGTCCAGGCTCACCCATCCCGAACGAAGGTCTGAATCGCCATGACAAGACCCACACCCGAGACCCTCGCCCACCGTGCCAACCCGGCCACCGTCGCCGCGGCAGCCGGCACCCCGGCCGTAGCCACGGTGTCCCCGACCCCCGTCAGCGGGGCCGGCTCGCTCGTGCGGTCGCTCGAGGCGCTCGGCGTCGAGGTGGCGTTCGGGATCCCCGGCGGGGCGATCCTGCCGGCCTACGACCCGCTGTACGACTCCAAGGTGCGGCACATCCTGGTCCGCCACGAGCAGGGCGCGGGTCACGCCGCGACCGGCTACGCGCAGGCCACCGGCAAGGTCGGCGTCTGCATCGCCACCTCCGGCCCGGGCGCGACCAACCTGGTCACCCCGATCGCCGACGCCTACATGGACTCGGTGCCGATCGTCGCGATCACCGGCCAGGTGGCCCGGCCCGCGATCGGCACGGACGCCTTCCAGGAGGCGGACATCCAGGGCATCACGCTGCCGATCACCAAGCACAACTTCCTGATCCAGACGCCCGAGGAGATCCCGCGGATCATGGCCGAGGCGTTCCACCTCGCCCTGACCGGCCGCCCGGGCCCGGTGCTGGTCGACGTCCCCAAGGACGTGCTGCAGGCGGCGACCACCTTCGCCTGGCCGCCCACCCTGGACCTGCCCGGCTACCGGCCCACGCTGCACCCGCACGGCAAGCAGATCCGCGAGGCGGCCCGGCTGATCGCCCAGGCCAAGCGCCCGGTCCTGTACGTCGGCGGCGGCGTGCTCAAGGCCGGCGCCACCGACGGGCTGCGCAAGCTGGCCGAGCTGACCGGCATCCCGGTGGTCACCACGCTGATGGCCCTGGGCGCGTTCCCCGACTCGCACCCGCAGCACCTGGGCATGCCCGGCATGCACGGCACGGTCCCGGCGGTGTACGCGCTGCAGAAGGCCGACCTGCTGGTCACCCTGGGCGCCCGCTTCGACGACCGGGTCACCGGCAAGCTGGACTCGTTCGCCCCGGACGCCAAGGTCGTGCACGCCGACATCGACCCGGCCGAGATCGGCAAGAACCGGCACGCCGACGTCCCGATCGTGGGCGACGCCCGGCACGTCATCGACGAGCTGATCGCGGCGGTCTCCGCCACGGCGGGCGGCACCGCGGCGTACGAGCCGTGGTGGGCGCAGCTCAACGACCTGCGCGAGCGTTACCCGCTGGGCTACGACGAGCCCACCGACGGCACCCTGGCCCCGCAGTACGTGATCGAGCGGATCGGCGAGCTGGTCGGCCCGGAGGCGATCTATGTGGCCGGGGTCGGCCAGCACCAGATGTGGGCCTCGCAGTTCATCCGCTACGAGAAGCCGGGCACCTGGCTCAACTCGGGCGGCGCCGGCACGATGGGTTACGCGGTGCCGGCCGCGATGGGGGCCAAGGTCGGCCGCCCCGACACCGCGGTGTGGGCGATCGACGGCGACGGCTGCTTCCAGATGACCAACCAGGAGCTGGCCACCTGCGCGCTGGAGGGCATCCCGGTCAAGATCGCCGTCATCAACAACGGCAACCTGGGCATGGTCCGGCAGTGGCAGACCCTGTTCTACGAGGGCCGCTACTCCAACACCGAGCTGGGCACCCACAAGCACCGCATCCCCGACTTCGTGAAGCTGGCCGAGGCGCTGGGCTGCGTGGGCCTGCGCTGCGAGTCGAAGGCCGACGTGGACGCCACCATCAAGGCGGCCATGGAGATCAACGACCGCCCGGTGGTCATCGACTTCACCGTCGGCAAGGACGCCATGGTCTGGCCGATGGTCGCGGCCGGCACCAGCAACGACGAGATCATGTTCGCCCGGGACGTGCGCCCGGCCTTCGACGAGGACGACCTGTGACCAGTATGAACAAGCACACCCTGTCCGTGCTCGTGGAGAACAAGCCCGGTGTGCTGGCCCGGGTCTCGGGATTGTTCTCGCGGCGCAGCTTCAACATCGATTCGCTGGCGGTGGGCGAGACGGAGAACCCGGACGTCTCCCGCATCACGATCGTGGTCAACGCCGACTCCTCACCCCTGGAGCAGGTGACCAAGCAGCTCAACAAGCTGGTGAACGTCCTGAAGATCGTCGAGCTGGACCCGCAGCAGTCGGTCCAGCGCGAGCTCCTGCTGGTCAAGGTGCGGGCCGACCGCACCGTGCGCGGCCAGGTGCTCGAGACGGTCGAGCTGTTCAGGGCAAAGGTGATCGACGTCGCACCGGACACCCTCACGATCGAGGCGACCGGCAACCCCGACAAACTCGATGCGTTGCTGCGCGACCTCGAGCCGTACGGCATCAAGGAAATGGTCCAGTCCGGCCTGGTCGCGATCGGCCGCGGATCCCGTTCCATCACCACCGGCCCGGCGCTCCGCGCCGCCTGACCTACAGAGGATTCATCAATGACCGCCGAAGTGTTCTACGACGACGACGCCGACCTGTCCATCATCCAGGGACGCAAGGTCGCCGTTATCGGGTACGGCAGCCAGGGCCACGCGCACTCGCTGTCGCTGCGCGACTCGGGCGTCGACGTGGTGGTCGGCCTGAAGGAAGGCTCGAAGAGCCGCGCCAAGGCCGAGGAGCAGGGCCTCAAGGTGCTCACGCCGGCCGAGGCATCCGCCTGGGCCGACGTGATCATGGTGCTGGCCCCGGACACCGCCCAGCGGAAGATCTACGCCGAGTCGATCGAGCCGAACCTGACCGCCGGCAAGGCGCTCTTCTTCGGTCACGGCCTCAACATCCGGTTCGAGCTGATCAAGCCGCCGGCCGACGTGGACGTGGCGATGGTGGCCCCCAAGGGCCCCGGCCACCTGGTCCGCCGCCAGTACGTGGACGGCAAGGGCGTGCCCGCGCTCATCGCGGTGGAGCAGGACGCCAGCGGTGGCGCCCAGGCGCTCGCACTGTCGTACGCCAAGGCGATCGGCGGCACCCGGGCCGGCGTCATCAAGACCACCTTCAAGGAGGAGACGGAGACCGACCTCTTCGGCGAGCAGGCGGTCCTCTGCGGCGGTACGGCCGCGCTCGTGCAGACGGGCTTCGAGGTGCTCACCGAGGCCGGCTACGCCCCGGAGATCGCCTACTTCGAGTGCCTGCACGAGCTCAAGCTGATCGTCGACCTCATGTACGAGGGCGGCATCTCCCGGATGCGCTACAGCGTCTCGGACACCGCCGAGTTCGGTGACTACGTCAGCGGCCCCCGCGTCATCAACGCCGGGGTGAAGCAGGAGATGAAGAAGATCCTCGCCGAGATCCAGTCCGGCGAGTTCACCAAGGCGCTCATCGCCGACGACGAGGCCGGCGGTACCCGCCTGCAGCAGTACCGCAAGGAAGGCGCCGAGCACCCGATCGAGGTCACCGGCAAGAAGCTGCGCGACATGATGAGCTGGGTCGACCGGCCGATCACCGAAACAGCCTGACCTTTCTCCGACCGGCGAACGCCGGATCGCAGCGCCACCCGGGGCCGCGATCCGGCGTTTTTGCGTAACCATTCGACTACCTGAAACATGGGCGTTACGTCCCGCTTACCAAAGCGGCGCCGTCATCGAATTGTGTACTGTTCGGGCGCGGCGGACTAGACAGCAGCGGGTAGATTCGCCGCATGCGACTGGCTGATTCTTTTCGGAGCGAGCGCTTCGGCGCGGTCCGGATCCACGAGCTTCAGAGGGTCATCGAGCTGGACTCGGGTGCCCTGGGTGACACCTTTTCGGCGGGCAGCCGAGTGGTGTCCTTCGAAGCTTTACGCGCAGTCGAGTCGCAAATGGTAATCGTGGTGCCCTGCATGAACGAATCACGAAGCGTCATCGAGGGCGTGCTCTCCGGAATTCCGCATGACTGTCTCATTGTGCTGGTCTCCAACAGCGACAAGCTGCCGGTGGACCGATACGAGATCGAGGCACAGACGCTCGAGCAGTTCTGCCGGCTGGCCGGCCGCTCGGCGATCAGCGTGCACCAGAAAGACCCCGGACTGGCCGCCGCGTTCAAGGCCGCCGGGATGGAGGAACTGATCGGCGAGGACGGTCTGGTCCGGGCCGGCAAGGGCGAGGCCATGCTGATCGGGATGGCGCTGGCCGCGATGACGGGCCGCCGCTACCTCGGCTACGTCGACGCCGACAACTACGTCCCCGGCGCGGTCCACGAATACTGCAAGGCCTACGCGGCCGGCCTGCATCTGGCCGACAGCCCGTACTCGATGGTCCGCATCTCCTGGCACTCCAAGCCGAAACTCCGCGAGGGCAGACTGTTCTTCAGCCGGCGCGGCCGCAGCTCCGAGATCACCAACGAGTGGCTCAACCGCTTCCTGGCCGAGTATTCGGGCTTCGGCACCGAGGTGATCGCCACGGGCAACGCGGGCGAGCACGCGATGACTCTCGATCTGGGCCTGAAGCTGCGGCTGGCGGGTGGCTTCGCCGTCGAGCCGTACGAGTACATGGACCTGTTCGAGCAGTTCGGCGGAATCCTGGAGAGCGCCAGCCCGGACGTGATGGCCAGCTCGGTGCCGGTGCTGCAGATCGAGACCCGCAACCCGCACTTCCACGACAACAAGGGCGAGGAGCACGTACAGGGGATGCGGATGCAGGCCCTGAACGTGGTCTACCACTCACCGGTGACGCTGCCGTCGGTCCGCCAGGCGATCATCGACTTCATGGTGGCGCAGGGGGCGCTCGAGGTGGGTCAGGAGCCGCCGCGGGAGCGGGTCTATCCGCCGGTGGGGAGTTTGGATCTGGAGCTGTTGTACGACGGGCTGGATGCGGAGGCGTTGACCTTCCGGCAGTTTGATGGGCGGGCGTCGGCGGGGTATGCGGCGGCGCCGCCGATCGAGCGGCACTGCATTCCGCGGCCTACGGTCTGAATTCCGGGGCCTGCGGGTTGAGCTGCGCTTGACCTGCCGGCCCGGCCGGGGTCGGCTGTGGGCCGGGGTCGGCTGTGGGCCGGGGTCGGCTTTGGGCCGGGGTCGGCTTTGGGCCGGGGCCGGGGCGGCTGTGGGCCCCGGTGGCTGCGCATGCCGGGCCTGCCGCTGTGGTGCGGCCTACTTGCTCAACGGACCGTCCGCCGCAATCGGGCTACGGCGGGGTGCGGGCCTGCGGCGGGGTGCGGACCCTATGCCGCCCCATGGCGGGGCGTGGTCCCATTGCGGGCGCGGGCCCGCTGCGGGGCGTGGTCCCATTGCGGGCGCGGGCCCGCTGTTGGGCGTGGTCCCATTGCGGGCGCGGGCCCGCTGTTGGGCGTGGTCCCATTGCGGACGCGGGCCCGCTGCGGGGCGTGGTCCCACTGCGGACGCGGTCCCACTGCGGGCCGCTCGGACTGCTGCCGTGCGCTTACTGCTGCGGCGCAGCAGGGTGCTGGGGTGCGGTCGGATCGGCCGGCCTGATCTGCTCGGTGGGCGCCTGCTGAGCCGCAGCCAGAGGTATCGGCTGCGGCTGGCCCCCGTCCGCTGAAGCCGCCTGCTCGGAAACCCCGCCGGTCTCAAGCTGCACCGGCACGCCCGGCACCGGCACGCCCGGCACCGGCACGCCCGGCACCGGCACGCCCGGCACCGGCACGCCTGGCGCCAGCGGGCCTGGCGCCAGCGGGCCTGGCGCCAGCGGGCCTGGCGCCAGCGGGCCCGGCGCCAGCGGGCCCGGCGCCAGCGGGCCCGGCGCCAGCGGGCCCGGCGCCGGTGGGCCCGAGGCGGGCTGCGCGGGTGGCTGCTGACCGGACCAAGGCGGCACCACTGCCTCCGGCCAAGCCTGATGCTGCTGCCCGCCCCAGCCCTGCGCCTGCTGCGGCGGATATTGGTACTGCGCCGGGTAACCCGGCTGTGCCGCGAACCCGGCCTGCCCCGGATAGCCGGGCGGCGGAACATAGTGCGGCTGCGGCACCCCGCCCCACTGCGGCTGCTGAGGCGGCGGGTAGTGCCCGGGCCCCCACTGCGGCTGCGGCGGTGCTTCCGGCGTCGTCAGCTCGTGCAGCCAGTCCCGCTCGGCGCGCGACCACACCCGGCGGGCCGCCAGGTAGGCCGGGGCCTGCCCGAGCAGTGGCACCAGCAGCACGCCCAGGCCGAGCACCAGGGCCAGCACGCCCAGCCGCAGCACCTCGGTCTCGGGGTCGCTCCCGGCCACTCCGGCGACCAGCATGATCAGTCCGGCCACCAGTGTCAGACCGCCGACGATCATCGGGCCGACAGTGGTGCCGTCGCGGACGAAGGACCACGCGACCGCGGCCACCAGCGCTGCGCAGACGGCGATTAGCGCGACGGCCAGCCCCTGCACGGTGGCCTCGCCAACACTCTGCCGGAACGATCCGGCTGACGCCGCCACCACGGTCGTGACCAGCAGGAGCACCGACAACAAACCGAGCAGGGCCGCGGTGACGGCCACTCCGAACGGCACCCGCCGGGGCGGCTCGGGGATCGCAGAGCCGTGATCCTCGTCGATTTCCTCGGCGTCGGCCGGTGCTGGGGACATGCCGAGGAGGCTAGCGGTCCGGTGCGACAGAAAACGTTTCGTACGTGTGAGGCCGGTCACCATGAGATGACATGCCGTAATGGTCCCGGCACACCCTACGATCGCGGAAAGGTCGGCGGCCGGCCGCCTGCGAGACAAACAGGTGGAGACGTATGACTCCCGTGGTACTGATCGCTGAGGAACTGGCCCCCGCCGCCATCGACGTGCTGGCCTACGACTTCGACGTCCGCCACGTGGACGGCACCGACCGGGCCGCCCTGCTCGCCGCCCTGGCCGACGCCGACGCGGTCATCGTGCGCAGTGCCACCAAGGTCGACGCGGAGGCGGTCGCGGCCGCGCCGCGGCTCAAGGTCGTGGCCCGGGCCGGTGTGGGTCTCGACAACGTCGACGTGCCCGCCGCCACCGCGCGGGGCGTCATGGTGGTCAACGCCCCGACTTCCAACATCGTCTCGGCCGCCGAGCAGGCGATCGCCCTGCTGCTGTCCGTGGCCCGGAACACCGCCGCCGCCAGCGCCGCGCTCAAACGGGGCGAGTGGAAGCGCGCGAAGTACACCGGGGTCGAGGTGCAGGGCAAGACCGTCGGGGTGGTCGGGCTCGGGCGCATCGGGGTGCTGTTCGCGCAGCGGATGGCCGCGTTCGGGACCCGGCTGATCGCGTACGACCCGTACATCCAGCCGGCCCGGGCGGCGCAGCTGGGCGTGCGGCTGGTCGGGTTGGACGAGCTGCTGCGGGAGAGCGACTTCATCTCGATCCACTTGCCCCGTACCCCGGAGACGTTGGGCCTGATCGGGGAGAAGGAGCTGGCCACGGTCAAGCCGGGGGTGCGCATCATCAATGCCGCCCGCGGCGGCCTGGTCGACGAGCGGGCGCTGGCCGACGCGCTCGCCGAAGGCCGCGTCGGCGGCGCCGGCATCGACGTCTTCGTCACCGAGCCGACCACGGATTCCCCGCTGTTCGCCTTCGACAACGTCGTGGTCACCCCGCACCTGGGCGCGTCCACCGCCGAGGCGCAGGACAAGGCCGGGCTGTCGGTGGCCCGCAGCGTCAAGCTGGCGTTGCAGGGCGAGTTCGTGCCGGACGCGGTGAACGTGCAGGCCGGCGGCGTGGTCGACGAGGACGTCCGCCCGCTGCTCGGGCTGGCCGAGCGGCTCGGCAAGGTCTTCACCGCGGTCGCGGGCGGCATCGCGGCCAGCGTGACCGTGGAGGTGCGCGGCGAGATCGTGTCGCACGACGTGGCGGTGCTCAAGTTGGCCGCGACCAAGGGCCTCTTCGCCTCCGTGGTCGAGGAGCAGGTCACCTACGTCAACGCCCCGCAACTCGCGGCGGACCGCGGCGTCGAGGTCGAGCTGGTCGTCGACCGCGAGGTCTCCGACCATCAAAACCTGGTCACGGTACGCGGCGCGCTGCCGGACGGGCGCACGGTCAGCGTGGCCGGCACAGTCACCGGTACGGGCACCCGCGAGGCTCGCAAGCTCACCCAGGTCGACGAGTTCGATCTGGAGCTCGGCGCGGGCGGCGTGCTGCTGTTCTTCCGCTACTCGGACCGCCCCGGCGTGGTCGGGGCGATCGGTTCCATCCTCGGCGAGGCCGGCGTCAACATCGCGGCGATGCAGGTGGCCCGCCGTCAGCTGGGCGGCGAGGCGCTGATGGCGCTGACCGTCGACTCCTCCGTGGACGCCGAGCTGCTCTCCGCGGTCGCGGCCTCGATCGGCTCCGCCAAGGGCAGCATCGTCGACCTCCGCGACGAGGACTGACGGCCCGGCGCGGTCCCGGCGCGGGTCGGCCGGGCTACGCGGGTCGGCCGGGCCAAGCGGGCCGGCCGGGCCAAGCGGATCAACGAGTTTTCACCGGGGGCGGATACACAGTGCCGTCCTGGAGGTCGAGCAGGTCGAGATTGAGCTCGCCGGCCAGTTTCTCGATCGTCTCGAGCACCGCGTCCGGACACTGCTCGTCCAGGCGCATCTGGATGTGGTCCGCCGCGGCGTGCAGCGGGGCGCTCGCCCAGGGCGTGCCGGGCAGCGTCGCGCGCGGCCCGCGGTCGGGGTAGTTGCTGGTCAGGGCGTCATAGAAGGCGACGACGCGCGGATCGGCGGGGCGCTGTGGGTGCTCGCCGCGGGCGCACCGTTCATTTGCGGCACGCACGTCATCCGGCATGGCCGTGTTGTCCATGGCCCACACCACGAGGTCGAAACTCACCGGCGCATGGTGCCATACCGCCGGGCGGTGAAGTCGGTTGTCGCCCCGACACGCGGGGGATGCGTCTTGCGCGACATTAGTCCGCATCGCTAGCGTTGGTCCTGCCGCGCGGGCTCCATGGCCGTGTCTTCGGGTGATGCTGTCGTGGTCGCTCCGCGTGGAGGATGCACCCCCGGCGGGCGCGAGCCACGCGTACCTGTCGTGACAGCCCCCGCGATCGTTGCCGCGATCGACGGGGGTTGTTCGCGTCCGGGGTCCTTAACGAATCTTCATCCATACTCTGGGACCGCCGTGTCAGTGATCGGGACAGCGGACTAAGGTCGAGCGGTCGGACCGACTGAGGGAGTGGACGTGACGGTGGCGCGGATCGCGGTGGTGGCCGGCGACGGCATCGGGACCGAGGTGACCGCGCAGGCGCGCAAGGTGATCGAGGCCGTCCTCCCGGATGCGGAGTTCGACGACTACGACCTGGGCGCGCGCTTCTACAACCGCACCAAAGAGGTTCTGCCGCAGGCCATCGAGGACGAGCTGGCCGCGCACGACGCCATCCTGCTCGGCGCCATCGGTGACCCCAGCGTCCCGCCCGGCGTCCTCGAGCGTGGTCTGCTGCTCAAGCTCCGCTTCGACTTCGACCAGTACGTCAACCTGCGCCCGTCCCGGCTCTGGCCCGGCACGACCAGCCCGCTGGCCGGCCTCAAGCCCGGCGAGATCGACATGGTCGTGGTCCGCGAGGGCACCGAGGGCCTCTATGTCGGCGCCGGCGGCGTCCTGCACAAGGACACCCCCGCCGAGATCGCCACCGAGGAGAGCCTGAACACCCGGCACGGCGTCGAGCGGGTCGTGCGCGACGCGTTCGGCCGGGCCCAGCGCCGCGAGCGGCGCCACCTGACCCTCGTGCACAAGACGAACGTGCTCACCCACGCGGGCGGGCTCTGGGCGCGCACCTTCGCCGCGGTCGCCGCCGAGTTCCCCGACGTCACCACGGAATACCAGCACATCGACGCCGCGAGCATGTTCATGGTGAGCAACCCGCAGCGCTACGACGTGGTGGTGACCGACAACCTCTTCGGTGACATCCTCACCGACATCGCCGCTGCCGTGACCGGCGGCATCGGCATGGCAGCCAGCGGCTCCGTCAACCCGGAGCGCAAGTACCCCTCGACCTTCGAGCCGGTGCACGGCTCGGCGCCGGACATCGCCGGCCAGGGCATCGCCGACCCGGCGGCCGCCATCCTCTCCGCGTCGCTGCTGCTCGAGCATCTCGGGCACCCCGACGAGGCCCGTCGAGTATCCGAGGCGGTCGCGGCCGAGGTCGCGTCCCGCACGCCGGGCGCGCCGCTGCGTACCGCCGAGGTCGGAGACCGGGTTGCCGCCACCGCGGCCGCCTGACTCACCTTCACACCCGCGTCATCCCGCCGGCCTTGCCGGCGGTCGATGACGGCTGCCCGGCTGCCGGCTTTGAACGACCGTTCGGGGTAAGTTCATGGAGCACTGCGGGTGCTACCTCTTCATTCTTTGTGACAGAAAGCAGGTCAACTGCCATGAGTGGTGGTGACAACCTCGACTTCGAGATCCGTCCGAACCCGGCGCCCGTAAGCGACGCGGACAGGACCACACTGCTGGCCAACCCGGGCTTCGGCCGGATCTTCACCGATCACATGGTCACCGTCCGTTATGCGGAGGGCAAGGGCTGGTACGAGCCCCGGGTCGAAGCCCGCGCCCCCATCCCGATGGACCCCGCGTCCGCGGTGCTGCACTACGCGCAGGAGATCTTCGAGGGCCTGAAGGCCTACACGACTGCGGACGGCGGCGTGACGATGTTCCGCCCGGACGCCAACGCCGCCCGCTTCGGGCAGTCCGCCCAGCGGATGGCCATGCCGGTGCTGCCGCAGTCGATGTTCCTGGAGTCCCTGCGCCAGCTGATCAAGATCGACCGGGGCTGGATCCCGGAGAGCGACGAGGGCAGCCTCTACCTGCGCCCGTTCGCGTACGCGAGCGAGGTCTTCCTCGGTGTGCGCCCGTCGATGGAATACCTCTACCTGGTGATCGCCTCGCCGGTGGGCGCCTACTTCAGCGGCGGGGTCAAGCCGGTGACGGTCTGGATCACGCCCGACTACACCCGGGCGGCGCCCGGCGGCACGGGCGCGGCGAAGTGCGGCGGCAACTACGCGGCCGGCCTCTCCGCCCAGGCCGAGGCGATCGAGCACGGCTGCGACCAGGTGGTCTACCTGGACGCCGTCGAGCGCAGGTACGTCGACGAGCTCGGCGGCATGAACGTGTTCTTCGTGCTGGACGACGGCTCGCTGGCGACGCCGCCGCTGACCGGCACGATCCTGCCCGGCATCACCCGCGACTCGGTCATCAAGCTGGCGGAGCGGGACGGGCGCCGGGTCGAGGAACGGCCGGTCAGCTTCGAGGAGTGGCGCTCCGGGGCGGCCTCGGGCCGGATCCGTGAGGCTTTCGCTTGTGGCACCGCGGCTGTCATCACCCCGATCGGCACAGTGCGGTCGCCGGAGGGCGAGTTCACCGTGGCCGATGGCGGCTCCGGCGAGGTGACCATGGGGCTGCGCCAGCAGCTCGTGGACATCCAGCGGGGCCGGGCCGAGGACCCGTTCGGCTGGGTGCACCGGGTTCTCTGAGTTTGCTGGTGGCGGGGATCGCGAGGCGGTCCCCGCCCTGGCCGTCGGTACCGTTGCCGCATGGACATACCGGGCCGGACGCAGCTGCCGATCGTCGCCGTCGCCAGTGGCAAAGGCGGAGTGGGCAAGTCGAGCATCGCCGTCGCGCTCGGGCGCGAGCTGGTCCGGGCCGGATATCGGACCGGGCTGGTCGACGCCGACATCGCCGGTCCCGACGTGCCGCGGATGCTCGGCCTGCGCCGTGACGTGCCGGCCCGGTCGGTCACCCTCGCGCGGTGGACCCGCGGCGGTTCGGGGCTGGAAGCGATGGAGGTGGACGGCCTCAAGGTCGCGTCCGCGGGGTTCCTGATGGCCGGCGGCCAGGGTCTGGCGCTCGGGTCCGACCTGGCCGACCTCATGCTCGGCCGGCTCATCGGGGAAACGGCCTGGGGTGACGTCGAGGTCCTCGTCGTGGATCTGCCGCCCGGTGTCAGCTTCACCCAGCAGGGCGTGCTTTCCGGAGCCGGCCGGGTGGCGACGATCCTGGTGGTCACGCCGGCCGAGGTCTCCCATCTGGACACCGGCCGGGCCCTCACCACACTGCGCGAGGTGCGGACGCCGGTGCTGGGCGGGGTGGAGAACATGGCCTATTTCCGGTGCCCCTGCTGCGGTGAGAAGACGGAGCTGCACGCGCCGGCACCTGACGAGCGCACCATCTGGGCCGGCGGGGTCGAACGGCTCGCGCGGCTTCCGTTCCGGCCCGATGCGGCGATCGACGGCGCTGATCTTGCCCCGGTCCTCCGGGCGGTGGCGGCGCACATCGCGGCGTAGCGCGCGGCTCAGCGACGGCCGTGCAGCGCCTGGCCCAGAGCGCAGATCAAATGCGCCGGTCAGCCCACCCTCACCGCTGGCTGCGGCGGCCGGACCGGGATACGCCAATCCCAATGCCCCTCATGGTCACCCGCGTCGACGGTCTGCCCGCACCGGCACACCCATGGCCGCGCCCTGCCCTCCTGCGGGACCGGCGGCCAAAACCTGACCAACAACCAGGCCCAGTCAGATTGCTTGCTGCCCTGCGGCCATGCCTGGATTGCGACCTCGTACCCGTTCTTCGGTCTCCGACGCGGCACAACCGTCCGGTCCGTGGTGCCGATGCCGTTCGCCGAGGTGAGCACCGCCCTTATCTCATAGTCCCGGTCCAGAGAGAACACATAGATCAGATCCCTATTTCCAGTACCACGGCTGTCAGTGAGAAACCGGCCGTTCAGCGGGGGCGTGTACGCCTCGTGGTCACGGTCGGTCTCTGCCTGCGCAACCCGCGCAGCGGCCTCGGCGGAGGCCTTCGCGTGCGCTGCCGACTCACGCGCATGATCTGACGACTCGCGTGACGTGACTGCGGAGTCCTCGGCGGCGACGGCGCTACGCCGGTTGGAGTTTCCCTGCCATAGCGCGACGGTAAGCGCGGCGAGGCTGATCAAAACGGCGATGGCGGCTAGTGCAGTGGTCATGGCAGCGGAGCGTAGGACACCGGTAAGACAATTTCGGATGCCGCGCCGCGGTCTGATATCCCGGCGCGTGAATCCTCAGTCGGCGCCGAGTCCCTTATCTTTCGGCAGGCGTCAGGGTGGCCATGCGCGACTTATCCGGCGCGTGCGACCACGTCAGAGTCGAAGTCGCCGCCGGGCGTCTCGAACTCCTCCCCCCGGCCGGACGGCAAGAAATCGCCGGCACTCGCGACCCGGAACGTCGGGCCGTGCTCGAGTCGATCCTTCCGTGCACCCCCTGAACCCCGTCGGGCCATCGTGTTCGGCAGGGCACGGTTCGGCCAGGCGCGCTTCGGCTCCGACGTCACTCAAGAAGCGATCCGCGACGGGAACGACCCGAACATCGACGCCGCCATGACTCCAGGGCGGCGATCGTCGACAACTCGATCTTGGCGATTAATGACAGGCAGCCGCAGGGGGAACCGCAGAAGCTGAACGCCGAGTTGCTGTGCCCGCTGGAGTTCCGCCCTGTCTCGGCCATCAGCCGTCAGCGTGAAGAGCAGCCGTGCCGACCCAGTTCGCATCTTTACTGCTGGGCCGGCAGACCTGCTAGGTTCCTCCTAGGCGGCTATCGCACCACCAGCCACAGGAACACTCCAAGCTCGACCGGAGTGAGCAGTATTGCGAGGCGGATAGTCCGGGCCCAGGTCCCCACCGAGTACCGGACTGTCTTGCCTACTTCTTGTATTACCGCTTCCATGCGGCTCCTTCCCCGTCGAGACGGTCCCAGCATTTGCTGATGGGTGGAGCCTAGACCGGCGCGCCCTTACCGGGCACCGATGACATCTGGTCTATTCGGCGAATAGCTCGATCAACGCCGCTGACCTGCGTTTATATCCATTGTGTTGTTCCCGACGAGTCGAAATGCTTGGTGTGCTATCAGGCAGATCTGCTACTAGTACACGAAAGCCCTGCTTATCGGCGGGGCGGCAGGGCTGTCGTCTTCGCTGGCACCGACACACCGAGCAGCGATCTGGGCCGCTCTCGCCCGGCGGCTTAGCGCGGGTTGTCCAGCAGATCCTGCAGGACTTCCTCAGCCGCCGGCATGGCGTTGATCTCGGCCTGCACGACCCGGGCCCGGCGGGTCAGGGCCGTGTCCTCCAGCAGCTCGGTCGCGGTGTGCGCCACCGTTTCCACAGAGAAGTCCGCCGGCGGCACCACCAGGGCCACGCCGGCCTCCACGGCAATCGCGCTGTTGGCGAACTGGTCCGCGCCCTGCGGCAGGATCAGGTGCGGTAGGCCGTGGCAGAGCGCGGCCACGATCGTGCTCGCGCCGCCCTGGGTGACCAGGCCCGCGCATTGCGGCAGGAGCAGGGCGTGCGGTGCGAAGTCGGCGATGCGGACGTTCGCCGGCTGCGGGCCGAAGCGGTCCGGGTCGCTGCCGGGGCCGGCCGTGACCAGCACGTTGACCGGCAGGTCACGGAGGCCGGCCAGTGCGGTCCGGAAGACGTCGGTGGCGCCGAAGAACAGGGTGCCGAGGGTCAGGTGCAGGCTCCGTTGGTAGGGCAGCTCGTCCGCGTTCCACGGCAGGCGTTCGCCGGGCAGGACTTCGCCCGAGGTCGGGCGCAGCGGCCGGCGGTTGCGGAAGGCTCGGACGGCGTCCGCCTGCAGAGCCGGCGGGCAGTTGTCCAGGTACGGAGTGTCGAGGATGGTGGCCGGCAGGTCCGGCACCTCCCACTGGCTGCTCAGGTCGCCGAGCCGCGCCCCGAACCAGTCCCAGGCCTCGGTCGGCAGGGGACCGAGGCCGTGCACCGCGTGCCGGGCGCCGGTGCGGGCCGCGGCCACCGCGCCGGCGAGTTCGGTGATCGGGTGGATGACCAGGTCGGGCTTCCACTCCTCGGCGCGGGGCACCAGGCCGGCGGCCCGTTCGAACGCCGCCGCGCCGAACATGCCGCCGATCACTGTGGCCATCCGCCGTTCCGGCGGGACCGCGCCCAGGTCCGGCACCCGGGAGCGGAAAGCCGCGTCGGACTCCGCCCGGCTCGGGCCGATGTCCCAGGTCGTCAGCCCGCGCCGGCGAGCCTCGGTGACGCCCTCGGCGCCGGAGGCGACGACAACCTCGTGGCCCGCCTGCTGGGCCGCCCGGATCAGCGGGAGCAGGGGGAGCAGATGCCCATGGGCCGGCCAGGTGCTGACGAGGACTCGCATGGACGGCAAGTAGACACCCGCCGCGCCACCGTGTCTGTCAGGCGGGCGTCAGCAGGTGCTCGCGCATGCTCGCCAGCTGCCCGGTGCTGAGACCGATCTCGCGGACGTACTTCTCCACCGAACCGTGGCGTTCGCGCAGGTCCCGCAGGAACAGCAGCATGGCGTCCTGCGGGCAGTCGAACATGTGGTACTTGTCGTGCACCAGCTCCGGCTTGGTCCGCAACAGGTACGCCGTCAGCGACTCCATCGCGGCCTCGGTCAGCGCATAGTCCTGCGCGATGTCCGAATCGGAGACTCCGAGCAGCGACAGCGTCAGCGCACACACCACACCGGTGCGGTCCTTGCCGGCCATGCAGTGCACGACCACCGGGGCCGCCGCCGGATCCGCGATCACGCCCAGCGCGGCGGCCAGCCCGGCCTGCCCGTCCTCGGCGAAGTTGAGGTAGCGGTCGGCGAGCCAGCGCTCGTGCGGGATGTCCCCGGAGTGCTCGACCGACTCCCAGTCGACGTGCTCCAGCACCAGGTTGCGGTAGTCCAGCCCCGCGGAGTGCGGCACCCGCCCGTGCTGCTCGACCTCGAACGGCCGCCGCAGGTCGATGACGGTGCGCACGCCCAGCGCCTGGAAGGTCTCGAGGTCGGTGCCCTTGAGCCGGTGCAGGGAGTCGGCGCGGAACAACCGCCGCCAGCTCACCGTGCGCCCGTCGAGGCCGGGATAGCCGCCGACGTCGCGGAAGTTGTAGCTGGTGGAGAAGGTCAGGCTGCGGGGGTGATTGTCGACGGCCACCCGTCCAACCTAACCGCCGCGGTCACGATGCAGCCGTGTCGAATTACTCACCCGTACGGGATCGGCTGTCTCAGCTTGTGGATTCTGGGCTCCCACCGTGGCGGCGCGTGGCATGCTTCGGGGCGTGACCCACTCCGTGCTGATTATTCGCACCTAGCGCGCCGGCTGAATCTCCGCCGACGTGCAGACCTCCCGCATCCGCGGGGGGTCTTTTTGTTGGGTCGTCAGTCTCGGAAAGGAACCCCCATGACCTACCAGGTGTTCGACACGACGCTGCGCGACGGCGGGCAGCGCGAGGGCATCAGCTACTCGGTCGTCGACAAACTCGCAGTCGCGCGGTTGCTGGATGAGTTCGGCGTCGGCTTCATCGAGGGCGGCTGGCCCGGTGCCATGCCCAAGGACACCGAGTTCTTCGCCCGGGCGCGCACCGAGCTGCAGCTGAAGAACGCGGTGCTGGTCGCGTTCGGGGCGACCCGTAAGGCCAACGTCGACGTGGCGCAGGACCCGCAGGTGCAGGCGCTGCTGGACGCCGAGACGCCGGTCGTCTGCGTGGTCGCCAAGTCCGACATCCGGCACGTCGAGCGGGCCCTGCGCACCACCGGCGAGGAGAACCTGGCGATGGTCCGCGACACCGTCGCGCACCTGGTCGCCAACGGCCGCCGCGCGTTCGTCGACTGTGAGCACTTCTTCGACGGTTTCCGCTACGACCCCGACTACACCGCCTCCGTGGTCAAGGCCGCGTTCTCCGCCGGCGCCGAGCGCGTCGTCATGTGTGACACCAACGGCGGCATGCTCCCCTCGATGATCACCGCCGCGATCAACGACGTGGTGGCGCGCACCGGGGTCACCCCGGACCAGCTCGGCATCCACTGCCAGAACGACACGTCGTGCGCGGTCGCCAACACCGTCGCCGCCGTCGAGGCGGGCGTCGAACACTTCCAGTGCACGGCCAACGGCTACGGCGAGCGGCCCGGCAACGCCGACCTGTTCGCCGTCGTCAGCAACCTGCAACTCAAGCTCGGGCTGAAGGTCCTACCGGACGGATGCCTCGAGAAGGCGACGCGGGTGTCCACCGCGCTCGCCGAGATCGCCAACATCGCCCCCGACACCCACCAGGCCTACGTCGGGGCCGCGGCATTCGCTCACAAGGCGGGGCTGCACGCGAGCGCGATCAAGGTGGATCCGCTGCTCTACAACCACGTCGACCCGTCGGTGGTGGGCAACGACATGCGGATCCTGGTGACCGAGATGGCCGGCCGGGCCAGCATCGAGCTCAAGAGCCGCGAGCTCGGGCTGGACCTGGCCGGCCACCCCGACACCCTCACGGCGGTGACCCGCAAGGTCAAGGACCTGGAAGCGGGTGGTTGGTCCTTCGAGGCCGCGGACGCGTCCTTCGAGCTTCTCGTACGCGGTGAGCTGCCCGGTGCGGACTTCGTGCGGCCGTTCGCGCTGGAGTCGTACCGGGTGCAGGTCGAGCACCGCGAGGACGGCTCGGTGGTCTCCGAGGCCACCGTCAAGGTCCGCGTACGCGGTGAGCGCGTCATCGCCACCGCCGAGGGCAACGGCCCGGTCAACGCCCTCGACGAGGCGCTGCGCGTGGCCCTGTCCAAGCACTACCCGGAGCTGAAGTCCTTCGAGCTGGCCGACTTCAAGGTCCGCATCCTGGAGGGCTCGCACGGCTCGAACGCGATCACCCGGGTCCTGGTGGAGACCAGCGACGGCGCCCGCGACTGGACCACGGTGGGCGTGCACGAGAACGTGGTCGAGGCGAGCTGGAAGGCGCTGACCGACGCGCTGACCTACGGCCTGGCCCGCGCCGCCGCGGCCAGCACGAGCACCAGCACCGCGGCCTGATCCGGCTCAGTCGCGCCTGGCCATCACCCGCAACGTGATGGCCAGGCCGGCCGCGCCCCACGCCGCCAGCACCAGGAACGGCAGCATGGACACGCCTTCCGGCGGAGTGGCCAGCGACTCCCGAATCGCCCGCGCCATGGACTCGAACGGCAGCACCCGGTGGATGTCCTGCAGCCACTGGGGGAGCCGGTCGGCCGGGAAGTTGATCGGCGAGAACATGAGCGCGATGAAGACGATCAGCTGACTGACCATGTTCGTCACCGGCGGCGCGGCCGCGTACGCGATCGCGAAGCCCACGGTGGTCGCGGTGAGCGCGACCAGCAGCACCGCCGGCCCGACCAGCCAGCTCACCCGCAGGGTGAGGTCGAAGCGCAGCACCGCGACCAGCAGTCCCAGCAGCAGTCCCGGGGTGCCGGCCACCAGCCAGGTGGTGATGTCCGCGCCGAGCACCGCGGTCCGCGGCACCGGCAGCGTGCGGTTGTAGGCGAACGTGCCCGCGGTTTTGGCCTCGGCCACCAGTTGCGGTGCCAGCACCAGGCCGATCGTGATGAGGGCCAGGGTGGGCGCGCCGGTGGTGAGGTGCAGTGCGGTCGCGGGGTCGACGTTCGGCAGCAGGAACGCGAAGCCGATGACGATGCCGATCGACATCATGGTCTGGATGACCAGGATCATCGGCAGCAGGTAGCGCAGCCGGATCGCCGACCAGCACAGCAGGAGCAGGTAACTACGCAGCCAGTGCCGCATCGCCGGTGACCTCCTCGGTCAGGCGGACGTAGACGTCCTCGAGGCTGACGGGGTTGAGGGAGAAGCGTGTCGCGCGGGTCTGCGCCCAGGCGACGGCGAGGTGCGCGTCCGCCGCGGCGACCGTGAACGTGCGCCGGCCACCCTCCCGGTGCTCGGCCAGCGACCAGCTCGGTGCGGGGTGATCGTCCGCGCCGGTGAGCTCCAACCGCATCTCGCGGCCGGCGGCGAGGGTGGCCGGGCTGCCCGCGGCGGCGACCCGGCCGTGGTCCAGCACCACGACGCGGTCGATCGCGCGTTCCGCCTCGGTGATGTTGTGGGTGACCAGCACGACGCCGTGCCCGTCGGCGGCCAGCGCGCGCACCTGCTCCCAGAGCAGCCGGCGGCGCACCGGGTCGACGTCGTTGGTCGGCTCGTCGAGCATCACCAGCCGGCCGGGCTCGACGATCGCCATGCAGAACGCGGTGAGCCGGCGCACGCCGCCCGACAACCGTTCGCCGGCCTGGTCGGCCCATTCGCCGAGGTCCAGCGCGGCCAGCAGCTCGTCGGTGCGCCGGCGGACCGCCCGGCGGCCGCCGCCGCGGAGCCGGCCGACGATCTCGATCGCCTGCCGGGCGGTGACGCCGGTGAGCGGCGCCTGTGCCTGCGGCTGGAACGAGCAGGCTGTGCGGGCCCAGGCCGGCTCGGCGACCGGGTCGCGGCCGAGCAGGGTGATCCGGCCGGAGGTCGGCCGGACCAGCCCGACGATCTGGCCGAGCAGGGTGGTCTTGCCGGCGCCGTTGTGCCCGAGCAGGCCGAGCACCTCGCCCGGGGCCACGTCGAGGCTGATGCCGTCGTTGGCCCGTACGCCGCGGCGGTAGACCTTGGTCAGGGTGTCGATGTGCAGCACGATCGCCTCACATACCAATCGGTATTCGGATACCACTCAGTATCTGGATACCGCTCGGAATGTCAATCGGGTAGCTTGGCCACCATGACGCAGCGACTGACCCGGGCCCAGCAGCAGGAGGTGACCCGCGCGCGGTTGCTCGACGCGGCCGAGACGCTCTTCGGTGACCGCGGCATCCACCAGACCTCGCTGGACGAGATCGCCCGGGCCGCCGGTCTGACCAAGGGCGCCATCTACGCCAACTTCGGCAGCAAGAAGGACCTGATCACCGCGATCCTGGAGCGCAAGCTGGCCGCCGACGACGGCGCCGGCGACCGGCCGCCGGGGGAGGCGCTGCCGGCCTGGGCGGACGTGCTGGGCGCCAGTTACGAGCGGAACGTCGGCCGCCCGGAGATCCAGCGTTTCGCGATGGCCTTCGTCGAGCTGTGGCTCTACGGCATGCGCGAGGAGTCGAGCCGGGAACCGGTCGGCCAGTGGCTGCGGACGGTGCGCGCGTCGAGCGCGGAGGAGCTCACCGAGCTCGCCGGCGACGATCTGCCGGTGCCCGCCGAGCAGCTGGCCGCCCTGGTGCTGGCCCTGGACATCGGCGTCGGGCTGCAGCACTGGCTGGACCCGGAGGCGGTGCCGGCGGACACCTACCGGGCCGGGCTGCGAGCCCTCTTCGGCCGGGAGCTCAGGCCGCCGGGAGACGCAGCGTCGCGATGACTGCGCGGTGGTCGCTGTCCGGGATGCCGTGCACGCTGACTGCGCCCACCCCCAGGCGGCGGTCGGCCAGCACGTGGTCGATGGTCACCGGCGGCAGCGGATCGCCGTCGTACGGGCCCCACGTGCCGACCAGCCCCTGTCCCGCGGCGTCGGCGGCGTCCCGGTAGCCATCGCTGATCAGGTCCCGCAGCGCCTTGTGGTCCAGCGTCGCGTTGAAGTCGCCGAGCAGGATCCGGGGGGCGCCGTTCGGGTCCGGGCGCGGCTCGGCGGCCAGGTCGTCGCGCCAGCCGTCGATCATCTCCAGCGCGGCCGGCGCGAGCGGATGCGCCGACTCGACCGTGACGGCGACCGCTCCCGGCGGCTGAACCGTCCCGTACGCCTGGTTGAAGCCGCCACCGTTGCGCCGTACGCCCGGGTCGGTGATCGGGAAGCGGGAGTAGAGCCCCGAACCGCTCGCCCCGAACTCCCCGCCCAGCGACGAGTACGGCAGCAGCTCGCCCAGCCCGGCCGCGGCGAGATTGCGCTGCCCGTTCGGGCTGAACTCCTGCACAGCCAGCACCGCCACGTCGTTGTCCCGGACCAGCTTGACGATCGTGGCCGCGTCGGCGTTGCCGAAGAGCATGTTCGACGTCATCACGTGCAGCGCCACGCCACCCTGCGGGCCCCGGTCACTGTCGGCGAGGGCGCGCGGCAGCACCGCCACCGCGAACAGCGCGAAGGTGACCGTCGCGACCGTCGCCGCCAGCCAGCGCCGGGTCGCCAGCGCGGCGATCATCGGCACCACCGACCACGCCGCGACGTACGGCGTGAAGGCGAGGAACTGCACCAGCGCGCCCCGCTCCCAGCCGCTGAGCCGGAGCAGCACCCAGGCCGCGCCCGGCAGCACGAGCAGCCACAGCAGCACGTGCCAGACCGCCCGCCGGACCCGGACCGGTTTCGCCACGGGCGCCGAGCTGGTGATCGTCATGGCGGCGACGGTATCCGGCCGGGGCCACCATCACCGAGTGATGCCGGGGCACGTCACATCATCGGTAGGGGTTGAAGTTCTGCCCCGCCATCAGGAACCAGGCGGTCGCGCCGACGTGCTGGCGCGGGAAGTAGCCGAACGCGAAGCCGGTGTCGAAGGCGCTGGTGGCGGCCACGATGCCGGCCGCGGCGGGCAGCGGGGTGCCGGTCCAGGTGCCGCCCTCGCCCGGATTGGACAGCTTGCCGTGGTCCGCGTCGGCGGTCAGGCCCACGGTCTGCCCGGCGCCGAGGGTCCGCTGGGCGACTGCGGTCTGCCGCAGCAGCCGCTTGGCCAGGGCCGTGTCACCGCGGTCGTCGCGCTTCAGCAGCGCCAGGGCCGTGTGCCCGTTGCCCTCCAGCCAGACGGCGTCACGGTTGTTCTCCACGGTGCTGCCGGAGACCGGCCCGGTACGGATCTTGGCCTGGCTGCTGTACGTCACGCCCGAGACGGCGCCGTCGGTATTCGACAGGTTCTCGGTGACCCAGTCCACGGCGTCGTCGTAGCGCCGGTTGTCGAGGCTCAGCAGCGCCCAGGTCTGCACGTCCTCGGGGATGTTGCCGATGTTGATCTGGTTCGGGTCCTCACCCGGTACGCCGCCGAGCGTGCCGGTCCACAGGAAGCGCTCGGAGCGGTTCCACATGGCCCGTACGAAGTCCTCGGCCACGTCGGCGCGGGCGGTCCAGCGCCGATCCCGGGTCAGCTGGGCCAGCAGGGTGAAGAGCCCGTACGCGTCGATGTTGTGCTCGGTCGAGGCCCACGGCTGCGGCGTCTCACCGTCGCCCTGCAAACCGCCGTGGTAGCCGCCGAAGCGGTACGGCGACTCCTTGTCCGCGATCCACTCGCCCAGGGCCACGGCGCCGTCGAGGTACTTGGTGATCCGGGTGTCGGCGTAGAGCTGGGCCAGGGCGAGCGCCACCCAGGCCATGTCGCCGGTCGAGGAGCCACCGAAGCCGTACGGCCACAGGAACGCCGCCTTGCCGTCCTCGCGCTTGAGGCCGGGGAAGTACGGGCCGCCACCGTAGAAGAGCATCGGCCCGGCCGCGTACGCCTGCCGGACCCGCCCGTCGGTGTACTTCTCGTCGTTGGCCTGGATCCACAGCAGGGCGTCGCCGATGAGCCGGGCCCGGCGCACGTTGGCCACCGTCGGGTTGGCCAGGTAGGCCAGCGCCGCGAGCGCGTTGTCGTAGACGAACGCGGTCGTCATCAGCTCGCTCTCGTTGTTGTAGCTCTGCAGCAGCCGCGGCTCGCCGCCCTTGACGTAGGCGTCCTGCACCACGTCGAGGTAGTGGTAGGCGCGGCTCACCGGCTCGGCCAGCGTCCGGTCCACCAGGTGCCGCGGGGCGCAGGTGCCGGCGGCGGCGGAGTCCGGGGCGAGCAGCGGGGCGGCCACGGTGGCGGCGGCCGCCGCGGCGGGCAGGGTGAGCAGGCGCCGGCGGGAGAACGCTCCCGAGGTGGAGCTGAGGTTGGTGGGCATGTCGCGGAACTCCAACAGGTGTGAGAGCGCTCTCACAACGAGCGCAGGGCGCCATTGAAACCTGTCGCGCCCCGCCTGGCAAGCCGCGGGCCGCCGGCAGTGTCGCCGGCGGCCCGCGGAACACCTCAGACCTCGGCGTCGACGACCTCGCCCAGGCCACCGGCCACCAGTTCGTCGCGGATCACCGCGGCGTCACCCTCGACGACGACGGTCAGGCCGTCGGGGTGCAGATGCCTCGCCGCGGCGGCGGACACCTCGGCCACCGTCGCGTCGAGCAGGCTGCGCCGCAGGGTCGCGTAGTAGTCGTCGGGCAGCCCGTGCACCACCAGCGTGGCCAGCGCACCGGCGATCGAACCGGACGTCTGCATGTCGACCGTGAGCTGACCGGCCCGCCACGTGCGGGCCACCTCCAGCTCCTCCTCGGTGACGCCGTCCAGCCGGGTGCGGGTCACCTCGCCGATGGTGTCGGTCAGCGCCGGCGCGGTCACCGCGGTCTGCACCGAGGTACTGATGCCGAAGCGGCCGAACCGGCGGGTCATCGCGAAATCGGACCGGATGCCGTACGTGTAGCCCTTCACCTCGCGGATCAGGTGGTTGAGCCGGGACGTGAACGCCCCGCCCAGCACCGTCGCCACCAGCGTCATCGCCACGTAGTCCGGGTTGGCGCGTTCCGGCGCGCGGTGCCCGAGCCGCAGCGTCGACTGCACCGAGCCCGGGCGGTCGACCAGCAGCACCCGGCGGCCGGTGGCGATCGGCACCCCCAGCGGTCCGGCCGGTGCGGTCGGCTCCCCGGTCGCCCCCGCGAACGCGGCCGCCCCGAGCTCGGCCAGATCCAGCTGGTCCAGATCACCGGCGACCAGCAGCACGCCCGGTCGCTTCAGCCAGGACTCGTGGAACGCGGTCACGTCCTCGACGGTGACGGCCGCCACCGACGTGGGATCACCGTGCAGCGGCCGGCCGTACCGTTCGGCTGCCCCGAAGAGATCCATCCGCAGGGCCGCGTCCGCCCGCGGGCCGGGCTGCGCCCAGTCCATCCGCAGCGCGGTCACCTCGTCGTCGCGCACCCGCGCGACATCGGCCGGATCCAGGCGCGGGGTGCGGGCGGCCTCGGCGAGCAGGGTCACGGCCCGGGGCAGCAGCGCCACCGGTACGGACACACCGACCCGGAACGAGTCCCAGTCCACCGAGGTGGACAACTCGGCCCCGAGACCCTCCAGCGCCAGCGCGTACGCCGCGGAGTCCCGGGTCGTGGTGCCCTCCTCCAGGCACTTGGCGAGCACGGTGGCCGTGCCCTCGCGACCCGCGGACTCCCGCGCGCCACCGGCGTCGAGCAGCAGCGCGGCGGTGGCCAGGTGCTGACCCGGCAGGTGCGCGGCGACGACCTCACCCCCGGCCACCGAGACCCG
The DNA here is from genome assembly GCF_040649415.1 of Actinoplanes sp. NPDC048967. Classification (NCBI taxonomy): domain Bacteria; kingdom Bacillati; phylum Actinomycetota; class Actinomycetes; order Micromonosporales; family Micromonosporaceae; genus Actinoplanes; species Actinoplanes sp. NPDC048967. The sequence continues at coordinate 580,755 of NZ_JBEZFL010000004.1, read as the reverse complement.
CTGAATGTCCGGGAATGTGTACGGCCGGGACTCGCCGGGGCCGGGCCGGGTGGCAACGAGACTCACTGGTCGGTCCCTTCGTCGGGCAGGTAGGTGAGGGTGACGCGGGACTCCGGGTTGAGCGTGCGGGCGGCGTCGAGGATGTCGCCGGCCGTGACCGACTGCCACTGCGGCAACCGGTAGGCCGCGCTGGTGGCGTCGCCGAACTGGGTCGCGTACCGGCTCAGGGTGTCGGCGCGACCGCCGACTGTGGACATCTGCCGCCACCACGAGGTGGTCAGCAGGGCCTTGGCCCGTTCCAGCTCGGCCTCGGTCACCGGCTCGGTGGCCATGCTGTCCAGCACCTCGGCGACCCCGGCGGCCAGCCGCTCCGCGTCGACGCCGTCCTTGGCCGTGGCCGTGACGATCAGCGGGGCCGGGGCGTGGGCCAGGTCGACGCCGTACGCGCCGATGTAGTCCGGCTGGGCGATCCGGGCGCCGTCGGCGAGCCGCTGGTAGAGCCGGCTGCCCCGGCCACTGCCGAGCACTGTCGCCAGGACGGTGATGGCGTCGTAGCCGGCCGTGCCGAACGGGTGGGTCCGGTGCGACAGATAGACCCGTGGGGCCGGGACCTTGCCGGTCACCGTCTCGCGGATGGGCTCGGTGGCCGCGCCGGTGATGTGCCCGCGCGGCGCCGGCGGGATGTCGGAGACCGACTCCAGCGCCCCGAAGTACTTCTCCGCCAGGGCGAAGACCTCGGCCGGGGTGACGTCACCGGCGACGGTCAGCACCGCGTTGTTCGGCGCGTAGTACTGCTGATGGAAGGCTTTGAACGTCTCGAGACTGGCGGCGTTCAGGTCCTCCATCGACCCGATCGTCGCGTGGTGGTACGGATGCCCCGGCGGATACAGCAGCGGCAACAGGCGCAGCCACGCGTCGCCGTACGGGACGTTGTCGTAACGCTGGCGCCGTTCGTTCTTGACGACCTCGCGCTGGTTGTCGAGCGTCTCCTGGGTCAGCGCCGGGACCAGACCGCCCATCCGGTCCGCCTCCAGCCAGAGCCCCAGCTCCAGGTGCTCGACCGGCAGCGTCTCGAAGTAGTTGGTCCGGTCCGGGTTGGTGGTCGCGTTGAGCGAGCCACCGGAGCCCTGGATCAGGCGCATGTGCTCGGTCTTGGCGACGTGCACCGATCCCTCGAACATCAGGTGCTCGAAGAGGTGCGCGAAGCCGGTCTGGCCGGCCGGCTCATGCCTCGAGCCGACGTCGTACCAGAGGTTCACGCACACCACCGGCGCGGTGTGATCCTCGCTGACGACCACGCGCAACCCGTTGTCCAGGCGCGCGGTTTCGATGGGCCACGGATAGCCGGTCTCGGCGACCGGCGCGGGCTGAGCAGACACGCAACCTCCCTGTAGCGGCGGCCGGCTTCCGCCGGCGCCGCCACCAGTATCGCGGCTGAGCAGGCCGGCGCGCTCCTTCGCTGCGCTTTCGGCCCCGCTTGGTGTCATCGATACCAAGGGCGGGCGTCCGGCGTAACCCCCAGGTCCGCGGCGCCCGCCCCCCGCACCGTTGCCGAGAAGGGGACCCATGACAGACATCGCATCCGACACCGACGCGCGGCTGCTGGAGCAGACGCTGTTCGAGGTCAAGAAGGTGATCGTGGGGCAGGACCGGCTCATCGAGCGGCTGCTGACCGCGCTGCTCGCCGGCGGGCACTGCCTGCTCGAAGGCGTGCCGGGGGTGGCCAAGACGCTGGCCGCGGAGACGCTCGCCGTGGCGGTCGGTGGCAGTTTCCACCGCATCCAGTTCACACCGGACCTGGTGCCCTCCGACATCATCGGCACCCGGATCTACCGGGCGTCGCGGGAGGACTTCGACGTCGAGCTGGGCCCGGTGATGGCGAACCTGGTGCTGGCCGACGAGATCAACCGGGCGCCCGCCAAGGTGCAGTCGGCGTTGCTGGAGGTGATGGCCGAGGGGCACGTGTCGATCGGCGGGCGGACCCATCCGGTGCCACGGCCGTTCCTGGTGCTGGCGACCCAGAACCCGATCGAGAGCGAGGGCGTCTACCAGCTGCCCGAGGCGCAGCGGGACCGGTTCCTGATGCGGGTGGTCGTCGGCTACCCGGGCGACCAGGACGAGCTCGGCATCCTCTACCGGATGGGCGGCGTGCGCCCGGTCGCCCGGCCGGTGCTGGACACCGGCAAGCTGCTGGCGTTGCAGGCGCGGGCCCGCGAGGTGTTCGTGCACCACGCGTTGGCCGAGTACGTGGTCCGGCTGGTGCTGGCCACCCGCGACCCGGCCCGGTTCGGCCTGCCGGAGGTGGCCGGGCAGCTCGCGTACGGGGCCAGCCCGCGAGCCACTCTGGGCCTGGTCGCCGCCGGGCGGGCGCTGGCGCTGTTGCGTGGCCGGGACTACGTGCTGCCGGGCGACCTGCTCGACATCGCGCCCGACGTGCTCGCCCATCGGCTGGTGCTCTCCTTCGACGCGGTCGCCGACGGGATCGCCCCCGAGTCGATCGTCCAGCGCATCGTGGCGTCCGTACCGCTGCCGGTGATCGCTCCCGCGCAGGAGCAACACGGCCCGGGGCTGGGTGTCGCCGCATGAACGAGGGCGCCTCCATCAACGAGCTGGCACCGGAACGGCGGCTGCGGCGGCTCGAGCTCATGGTCACGCGCCGGCTCGACGGGATGCTGCACGGCTCGTACCTCGGGTTGCTGCCCGGCATCGGCAGCGAGCCGGCCGGCAGCCGGGAGTACCGGCCCGGCGAGGACGAGGTCCGCCGGATGGACTGGGCGGTCACCGCGCGGACCGCGGTCGCGCACGTCCGCCAGGTCGACGCGGACCGGGAGCTGGCCACCTGGGTGCTGGTCGATGCCACCGCGAGCATGGACTTCGGTACCGCGGAGTTCGAGAAGCGGGAACTGGCCGTCGCATCCGTCGCCGCGGTCGGCTTCCTGACCACCGGCGCCGGCAACCGGCTGGGCGCGCACCTGCTCGGCCCCGACGGGGTACGGCGGTTCCCGGCCCGGGGTGGCCGCACCCACCTGCTCGGCATGTTGCGCACTCTGCTCGCCGTTCCTCGTTCCGCGCCGACGACCGAGCACGTGCCGCTGGCGGAGGCCGTCGACGGCCTGCACCGCACGGTCAACCGCCGCGGGCTGGCCGTGGTGGTCTCGGACTTCCTCGACGGTCTCGACGAGGACGGGCTCGGGCCCGGCGCCCCGGCCTGGGAACTGCCGCTGCGCCGGCTGGCCGCCCGGCATCAGGTGCTCGCCGTGCAGATCCGTGATCCGCGCGAGCAGGAACTGCCGGACGTGGGGCTGCTGACCCTGGTGGACCCGGAAACCGGTCGCCGGCGCGAGGTGCCCACCGCCAGCCGCAAGCTGCGCGAGCGGTACGCCGAGGCGGCCCGCCGGCAGCAGGCGTCCATCGAGGCCGGCCTGAAACGGGCCGGCGCGGCCCATCTCGGCCTGCGTACCGACCGCGACTGGGTCGCGGACATCGTCCGGCACGTGTACGCCCAGCGCCGCCTGGGCCGAGCCTCGCGAACAGGAGCAAGACCATGACGTGGCTTTCCCCGGAACGGCTGTGGCTGCTGGCCGCCGTCGCGGCGCTGGCCGTCGCGTACGTCGTGCTGCAACGCCGCCGCAGCCGGTACGCCGTCCGCTTCACCAACCTCAAACTGCTCGACCGGATCGCCCCGGCCCGGCCGCAGTGGCGCCGGCACGTCCCGGCCGGGCTGTTCCTGGCGATGCTGGCCCTGCTCGTGGTCGGCTTCGCCCGGCCGCAGTCCGAGGTGCAGGTGCCCCGCGAGCGGGCCACCGTGCTGGTCGCCGTGGACGTGTCCCGGTCGATGCTGGCCACCGACGTGGACCCGGACCGGCTCACCGCGGCCAAGGCCGCGGCCCGCGAGTTCGTGGCCGACCTGCCCGAGCAGTTCAACGTCGGCCTGGTCGGTTTCGCCGGCACCGCCTCGGTGTTCGTGCCGCCGGTGACCGACCGGGCCGCCGTCGACGCCGGCATCGACCGGCTCGCCGAGGGCACGGCCGGCCGGGCCGGTACCGCCATCGGTGACGCCATCGCCACCTCGCTGGAGGCGATCCGCACGCTGGACGCCACCGCCGGCGAGGACGTGCCGCCGGCCCGGGTCGTGGTGCTCTCCGACGGTGCCAACACCGCCGGGCAGGACCCGGCCGAGGCGGCGGCCCAGGCCACCGAGCTCGGCGTACCCGTCGACGCCATCTCCTTCGGCACCGAGAACGGGACCATCGGCGGCAGCGCCCTCGGCGGTGGCGGCGGGGGCGGCAACCAGCCCGTGCCGGTCGACGGGCAGACGCTGCAGGCGGTCGCGGACGCCACCGGCGGCAACTACTTCGAGGCCGGCAGCGCCGAGGAGCTGCGGTCCGCGTACGCCGACATCGGCAGCTCGGTCGGTTGCGAGACGGAGACGCAGGACGTGTCGGCGCGCTTCATCGGTATCGGCCTGCTGTTCGCGGCGCTGGCCGCACTGACCTCCATGTTCTGGTTCGCCCGCCTCCCGTAGAGGAGTTCTCTCATGACAATGACCACTGGGCTGGGCGGGTCGCCCCGGGGACCCGAGTTCCTGTCACCCGGCATCGACGAGCGGGCTGCGGGCGTACCGCCGGCCACAGCTGGTGGGGCACCCGCGCGCGCCGCCCGGCGTTGGCCGCTGGTCGCCGCGGCCGGGCTGACCGTGGTGGCGATCTCCGCCGGCACCGGCGGAGCGGCCGGCTACCTGGCCGCGCCGGAGGCCATTCCCGCCGACCCGGCCGCCGCGCCGCCGTCGGCCGCTCCCGGCGTGCCGTCCGATCTCGTCGGCGCGGCCGCCCGGGCCCTGCCCGGCGTGATCTCCGTGCAGGTGCGCACCGGCTCCGGAGGCGCGTCCGGCTCCGGCTTCGTCTTCGACGACCGCGGTCACATCGTCACCAACCACCACGTGGTCGCGGCCCGGGGCGGGGGAGCGGTCAGCGTGGTCGGCTCGGACGGGCGCCGGCTCACCGCCGAGGTCGTCGGCACCGACCCGAGCAGCGACATAGCGGTGCTGCGGGTCACCCCGTCGGCCGCGCTGCGCCCGCTGGACCGCGCCGACCTCAGGGCCACCCGGGTCGGCGAGCCGGTGCTGGCGGTCGGCTCACCGCTCGGTCTCTCCGGCACGGTCACCGCCGGCATCATCAGCGCCCTCGACCGGCAGGTGCGGCTGGGCGGGACCGTGCGGCAGACCGCGGTGCAGACCGACGCGTCCATCAACCCCGGCAATTCGGGCGGGCCGCTGGTGAACGCGCGCGGCGAGGTGGTCGGCGTGAACACCGCGATCGCGACGCTGGAGGGCGGCGGTTCCATCGGGATCGGCTTCGCCGTGCCGATCGACCGGGCGGCCCAGGTGGCCACGACCCTCATCGGCCGTGGATAGTCGACAGATGCGGCTGCTGGTGGTGGAGGACGAGGAAGACCTGGCGGAGGGCCTGCGGGTGGGTCTCGTCCGGACGGGGTACGCGGTCGACGTCGCGCTCGACGCCGCCGAGGCGTACGACCGGCTGACCGTGAACGAGTACGACCTCATGCTGCTCGACGTGAACCTGCCCGACGGTGACGGGTTCACCCTGTGCCGCTCGCTCCGCAACGGCGAGGTGGACACCCCGGGCGAAACCGACCTGCGGGTGCTCATGCTCACCGCCCGCGGTGGCCTCGAGGACCGGGTGCGCGGGCTGGACGAGGGCGCGGACGACTACCTGGTGAAGCCGTTCGCGCTGGCCGAGCTGCTGGCCCGGGTCCGCGCCCTGCTGCGCCGGGACACGGCCGGCACGTCGTCGGTGCTGACCGTCGGCGACGTGGTGCTCGACGTGGCCCGGCACGTCGCGACGCTGCGCGGCGAACGGCTGACGTTGACGCCCAAGGAGTTCGGCGTCCTGGAATACCTGATGACCCGGCCCGGGCACGTGGTGTCGAGCGAGGAGCTGCTCGAGCACGTGTGGGACGCCAACGCGGACCCGTTCACCCAGACCGTACGGGTCACGGTGGGCACGTTGCGGCGCAAGCTCGGCGAGGGCTCGATCGAGACGGTGGTCGGCCGGGGCTACCGGCTGCGGGACGGGGCGGCGTGAAGCGCCCGGAGCTGTTCCGGTCGATCCGGTTCCGGCTCACGGTCATCTACTCCACACTGCTCTTCGCGCTGGCCGGGGCGGCCCTGGCGGTCACCTACTTCGCAGTGGCGCAGACCACGGACCCGCAGCCGATCACCGAACAGGTCGCGGTCAACAAGTTCACGAAGGTCAGGGTCACCGTCGCCGAGGTCAGCGAGATCGAGGCGGCGGTGAACTACAACACGCTGGAGAACCTCCGCCGGTATTCGCTGTTCGCACTGGGCGGTCTCTTCGTCGTCAGCCTCGGCATCGGCTGGGTGCTCTCCGGCCGGGTGCTGCGCCCGGTCGGCGCGATCGCCCGGACGGCCCGGGAGATCCAGGCCACCGACCTGTCCCGGCGCATCCGGCTCAGTGGTCCCCGCGACGAGCTGCGGGACCTCGCCGACACCATCGATTCCATGTTGGACAGACTGGACGAGGCCTTCCAGTCGCAACGCCAGCTGATCGACGACGCCTCGCACGAACTGCGCAGCCCGCTGGCCATCATCCGGACCAACCTCGACGCCTCCCTCACCCCGGCGGAAGCGACCCCGGAGGAACGCGAACGGGCGGTGGCCGTGGTGGACCGGGCCACCACACGGATGTCGCGACTGGTGGAGGACCTGCTGGCCACCGCCCGCCGGGACGCGCACGGGCTGTCGGACGCCGACGTGGAGCTCACCACCATCGCCCGGGAGGCCGGCGAGGAGTCCTTCATCACCGACCGCGGCCTGCACCTGCACTACCACCTGCCCGAGGAGCTGCACCTGATCGGGGACGCCGACGGGCTGCGCCGGGCGGTCGGCAACCTGCTGTCCAACGCGGTACGGCTGGCCCCGGCGTCCTCCACGGTGACGGTCGCGTCCGGCCGTACCGGATCATGGTTGTGGCTGGCCGTGGCCGACGAGGGTCCGGGGATCGCCTCGGCGGACCTGCCCCGGGTCTTCGACCGTTTCTGGCGCGGGCGAGGGGAATCCGGGCCGGAACGCTCCCGGCAGCGCCGCACCGGGCTGGGCCTGGCCATCGTCCGGCAGATCGTGGAGTCGCACGGCGGTCAGGTCGCGGCGTTCTCCGAGCCGGGCCGGGGCAGCACCTTCGTGCTGTGGCTGCCGGCAGCCGACCGAACGGACACCGAAGCGCCGCCGACGGTCAGTCCCTGGCCGTAACCTCGTGCGGGACGCCGAGCGACGCGCATACTCACGACCATGCGTACTTGGAAGGTGCTCGCTGCCTGCTCAGCGGGTCTGCTCCTCGCCGGTACCGTGAGTCCCACCGCCGGCCTGGCTGCGGCAACCACGACCATCACCTCCCTGACCGTGCCGTCCGAACCGGTCGACCTGGAGGCCTCGCCCGGAGTGATCATCCGGGCCCACATCGTCGACTCGGTCGGGGTGATCCCCGGCGGTGACAGCGAGGACTACGACGCCGCCACGTACCTCTGCTCCACGGAGGCGAACCCTCCGAAATACAACAGCTGTGGCGTCATGCAGGGCCACCTGATCAGCGGCACCGCCCAGGACGGCGAATGGGAGTTCGACCCGTTCCGCGGGCAGCGGGCCCACGGCGGCTGGGAGGTCTGGTCCCTGCAGGTCCTGCGGCTCGACGGCACCCGCCAGCGGATCGACCTGAGGCCGTTGCCGTTCAACCGGACCTTCTACACGATCGGCCGCTTCGGCGCGTTCTTCGACCGTCAGTCCCCGTTGACCAACGAGAACACCACCATCACGTACGGCGGCACGGTGACTTTGCGCGCCCGCGCGTACTGGATCGACGAGCTCGTCAAGCGGCACCCGATCGGCCACCGGCAGGTCCGGATCATGCAGGAGGACCAGACGGAACCGGTCATCGACGGTGACGAGCGGCTGCTGACCACCGTGACCACCGCGGCGGACGGGACGCTCGTTGTCACCGTCAAGCCCGACCGCAAGGCCTTCCGGCTGTACCTGATGATGGACCCGGGCACGACCACCGACGGCTTCCGGTACATGGAGAACACCACCTGGACCGGGCGGGTCGACGTCAAAGTGGGCCTGGGCATCAGGTCCAAGCCGTCGAGCCTGCCCGCCGGAACCGTCGGCTACGTGGAGGGCAACGTCGTGCCGGCCACGCACGCCGGGCAGAACGCGTACCTCCAGCGGTACAGCGGTGGCGCCTGGAAGATCGTGAGCAGCGCGAAGATCCGCAGCTCGGGACGGTTCACCCTGGCCGTGCAGCCGCCCGGAAAGAGCACCTACCGCTACCGGGTGTACAAGGCCAGTGATGCTCTGCACGTCTACAACGTGACCCGGGAATTCACCGTCGCCGGCAAGTGAGACCCGCGATGGCGGGCCGGGCGCGCGCGGTGCCATGCTGGGCGCGTGGCGGACGACGTACGGGTCAGCGACCGGTTGACGATCCCGGCCGCCGAGCTCTCCTGGCGGTTCTCCCGCTCCAGCGGGCCCGGCGGCCAGGGCGTCAACACCACCGACTCCCGGGTGGAGCTGTCCTGGGATCTGGCCGGCTCCGAGCTGCTGCCGCCCTCGTTGCGTGAACGCGCGCTCGAGCAGCTCGGTGGCCGGCTGGTCAACGGGGTGCTGACCATCACCGCCTCGGAGCACCGTTCGCAGCTGCGTAACCGCGAGGCCGCCGCCGCCCGGCTGGCCGCGCTGGTCGCCGGGGCCATCGCGCCACCGCCGCGGGCCCGGCGGGCCACCAAACCGACCCGAGGCTCGGTCGAGCGCCGCATCGGTGAGAAGAAGCGGCGCAGTCAGACCAAGCGCAACCGGCGGGCCGACACCGACTGACGGTTCAGCTGTTGTGCGGGGCCACGGCTTCGCGGTTCTCCGCCGCCAGCGCCGGGCCCAGCAGCTCCTCGCAGACCCGGATCAGCCGGGCCCGCAACGCCGACGCGCGGCGGGCGAACTCGCGCTGGCGGGCGACGTACTCCGCCTTGCCCTCGGCCGTCTCGATCTTCACCGGCTCCTGCCCGTACGACGTCAGGTCGTACGGGCTGGCCTGCATGTCCAGCAGGCGGATGTCGCCGGCCAGGGCGAAGCAGTCCAGCGCCAGGGCGCCGGGCACGGCGGGGCCGAGCTTGCTCGCCCACTTGTGGCAGTCCATCGCCGCGTGCAGGCAGCCCGGCTGGTCCAGGTCGACCTGGGTGGCCCGGGTCGGCTGGAGGCGGTTGAGCCCCACCGCCTCGGGGGTGAAGAAGCGGAAGGCGTCGAAGTGGGTGCAGCGGATCGGGTGCTCCTCGACCACCTTGTCCGTCTCGGCCTGGCCCAGCCGCAGCGGCAGGGAGTGCCGGTGCTCCGGCTGGCGGTAGACCATCGCCCACTCGTGCAGGCCGAAGCAGCCCGAGAACGCGGGCCGGGAGGCCGTGGCCGTGAGCAGGCCGTGGATGTAGCGGACGCTCTCGCCGCGGGCGTGCATGTACGCCTCTGTGTCGAGGGTCACGACGCCGTCCGGATGCGCCTTGTACCACTTCCAGGCGGCGTGCTCGGCCAGCCCGGTCGGTGCCGCGGCCAGCCCGGTGCCCACCCCGGGGTGCCAGCGGCGGAGCTGGGCCGGGCGGGTGCCGTAGTAGTCGTACAGGAAATCCTCTATGGCGTGCTTCTCGCCCGCCGCCTTGCGCGCGCGGTGCCCGGCCGTCATCTCGTCGGCCCGCTCGGCGTGGGCGCGGGCCAGCGGGATCCAGCTGACCGAGGGCAGCACAGTGGTCAGCGCGTGGGTTTCGCTGATCCGCATCGCACCAGCGTATCCAGCAAGTCCACTCCTATCGAGCCTCGGCGTCGTCTGTGGTGAGGAACGCCCGAACGAGGTCCGCCACCGCCGCGGGTGCGCTCTGGTCGGGAGCGTTGTGATCGAGTTCCGGCAGCAGGGCGTAGCGGGCGTGCGGGACGAGCTCGGCGAGCCGTGGCTGGACCCGGCGCAGCCATTCCGGGCTGCGGCCGCCCGCGATGATCAGGGTCGGTGAACCGATGGCGGCGTACCGGCTGCCGTCGGAGTCCAGGCCGGCGGTGACCCGGCACTCGGCCGGCAGCGTCGGCAGCAGCTCACGGGTCTCCCGGCCCTCGGATGTCTGTAGCAGGAACCAGGCGAAGGCCGTGTAGACGGGCATCGGCACGACGCCGACCGGGGCGAAGCCCAGCCCGGTGAGGAAGGTGGCCATCGCCCCGGCGGCCCGCCCGCGCGCCAGCCGGCGCTCGAACTCGGGCAGGAAAGTCGTGTCGAACGAGCCGTCGAGGCTGACGCCGGGCTCGTAGACGACCAGCCTGGTGAGGTCGCGGCGGAGTGCGACGTGCAGCGCGGCCAGACCGCCGTAGCTGTGCCCGAACAGCTCGCCGGAGCCGGTCGCGGCCAGCACCGCCAGCGCGTCCTCGACCTCCCGCTCGATCGAGTAGGCCGGGCCGGGTGGACCGCTGTCGCCGCGGCCACGGCGCTCGATGACGTGCACGGTGCGGGAGTCCGCGAGGGACTCGGCCAGCCGCCGGTAGTGGTGCGAGCGGCGCAGACCGCCGGGGATGACGACCAGGCCGGGGCCGGACCCGGTGCTGGTCACGTGGAGCCGGGTGCCGTCGGCGCTGGTGATAGTTGGCATGCGAACTAATGTAGTACATCTACTACATCCTTGATAGTGTGCTCGACATGGAGACCATGACGGGGGCGGAGGTGGCGGGAGCGGACACGGTGCCGGACGAGACCGTGCTCGACGTCCGCGACCTGCGCATGCGCTACGGCAGCACGGACGTCCTGCACGGGGTGTCGTTCACCGCCCGTCGCGGTGAGGTGCTCGCCCTGCTCGGGCCGAACGGCGCCGGCAAGACCACCACCATCGAGATCCTCGAGGGCTTCCGGATGCGCTCGGCCGGCACGGTACGGGTGCTCGGCGCCGACCCGGCCACCGGCGGTGAGCAGTGGCGGGCCCGCCTCGGCGTGGTGCTGCAGTCCTGGCGCGACCACGGCAAGTGGCGCGTCCGCGAGCTGCTGCACCACCTCGGCAGCTACTACGCCGACTACTCCACGCCCGCCGTCAGCCGCCCGTGGCCGGCCGACGAGCTGATCGAGCTCGTCGGCCTGGGCGCGCAGGGCGGCACCCGGATCAACCGGCTCTCCGGTGGCCAGCGCCGCCGGCTGGATGTGGCGATCGGCATCGTGGGCCGGCCGGAGGTGCTCTTCCTCGACGAGCCGACGGTCGGCTTCGACCCCGCGGCCCGCCGCGAGTTCCACGACCTGGTGCACCGGCTGACCGATGTGGACGACACCACGGTGCTGCTCACCACCCACGACCTGGACGAGGCGGAGAAGCTGGCCGACCGGATCGTCATCCTGGCCGGCGGCCGGATCATCGCGGACGGCTCGGCCGACCAGCTCTCCCGCCGGGTCGCGGGGGAGTCCGAGATCCGCTGGACCCGGGCCGGCTCCCGCTACGTGCACAGCGCCGCCGACGCCACCCGCTTCGTCCGGGAGCTCTTCCGGCAGTACGGCGACGACATCGCCGACCTGGAAGTGCGCCGCGCCAGTCTGGAGGACACCTACATGACGCTGGTCCGTGACTCCGAGGCCGGCCGGGACACCGCCGCCGCCTCCGCCTTCGAGGTGGTCCGATGAGTGCCTTCTCCACCGCCGCCCGCACCGGGCTGGCCCGCGGCGGCATCGAGCTGCGGCAGACCCTGACCAACGTGCTGGACCTGTGGACCTACTTCTTTCCGGCCGCCCTGCTCGTCGGCACGGTCTACTTCATGCGCGACGCCACCGTGCCGGGCACCGACCTGTCGCTGGGTGCCCGCACGCTGCCGAGCACGCTGGGCATGGGCCTGGCCTTCGCGGGACTGCTCACGGTGGCCACGCTGCTGGTGACCGACCGCGAGGACGGCACCCTGCTGCGGGCCAAGGCCACGCCGAACGGGATGGCCGGCTACCTGGTCGGCAAGCTGGTCCTGGTCGGCGGCATGTCCGCGATCAGCCTCCTGCTGCAGATCGTGCCGAGCCTGTTCATCGTCGACGGGCTGGAGATCGACGCGAACGGGTGGCTCACCCTGTGCTGGCTGCTGCCGCTCGGCTTCGCCGCCACCATCCCGCTCGGCGCGGTCTTCGGTTCGTTGCTGGAGAACCCGCGCAACATCGGCCTGCTCCTGCTGCCGCTGGGCGGGCTGGTCGCCATCTCCGGCATTTTCTACCCGATCAGCGCCATGCCGGGCTGGCTGCACGGGGTCGCGCAGGCCTTCCCGGTCTACTGGCTAGGGTTGGGCATGCGCTCCGCGTTCCTGCCCGATGCGCTGGCCTCGGTCGAGCTCGGTCATTCCTGGCGGCACGCGGAGACCATCGGCGTGCTGGGCCTGTGGGCGGTTCTCGGCCTGGTGCTCGCGCCGGTCGTGCTGCGCCGGATGGCCCGCCGGGAGTCGGGCTCGGCGGTCGCCGCCCGGCGCGAGAAGGCCATGACGCGGATCGGGTGACGGACGACGCATGAGCAGTGAGATCACGTACAACCGCATCGCGATGCTGCGCGCCGAACGCGGCATCTCGCGGCGCCAGCTCGCCGACGCTCTCGGCGTGCACTACCAGACCGTGGGCTATCTCGAACGGGGTGAGTTCAGCCCGTCCCTGCACCTGGCCCTGCGGATCTGCGACTACTTCGAGGTGCCCGTCGAGGTGGTCTTCTCGCTCAGTCCGTTCCCCCGGCTGGGCACCGAGCCCGTGCCGCGTACGGCGTAGCCTCGATCCTGCGTTTTCATCGCTCAATGGATGGGGTTATCCGTGCGTTTCGCTCGTTTTGTTCATGCCGGTGGCGTGTCCTTCGGGGTTGTCGAGGGTGAGTCCGGGGCCGGGGCCAAGGGCCTGACCATCGCCGAGATCGGCAGCCTCCCGTTCGAGCAGGTGCGCTTCACCGGGCAGCGCTGGGCCCTGGCCGACGTCCGGCTGCTCGCGCCGATCTTCTCCAGCAAGGTGATCGGGGTCGGCCGCAACTACGCCGACCACGCGGCCGAGCTCGGCAACGAGGTGCCCAAGGAGCCGCTGATCTTCATCAAGCCGTCCACCTCGGTGATCGGCCCGAACGACGCGATCCGGATCCCGCCGCAGTCCCAGCAGGTCGAGCACGAGGCCGAACTGGCCGTGGTGATCGGCGCGACCGGCGCCCGCCGGGTGGACCGGGCCGGGGCACAGCGGGCCATCTTCGGCTACACGGTCGGCAACGACGTGACCGCCCGCGACCTGCAGCGCAGCGACCCGCAGTGGACCCGGGCCAAGGGCTTCGACTCGTTCTGCCCGATCGGGCCGTGGATCGAGACCGACCTCGACGTCAGCGACCTCGAGGTGCGCTGCGAGGTGGGCCGCAACCCGGACGAGATGGAGGTGCGCCAGCTCGGCCGGACCAAGGACATGGTCTTCGACGTGCCGACCCTGGTCTCCTACGTCTCGCACGTGATGACCCTGCTGCCGGGCGACATCATCCTGACCGGCACCCCGGCCGGGGTGAGCCGGATCGTCTCCGGCGAGACCGTGATGGTCAGCGTTCAGGGCATCGGCGAGCTGCGCAACCCGGTCGTCTCGCTGGACTGAGCCTGTCGCTCGATCCCGTCGAGCAGCAGCCCCAGGCCGTAGGCGAAGGCGTCCGCGGCCTGCTGGTCCGGGCCCCGGTCGAAGCCGCCGGCGTGCCACAGCCCGGTCATCGCGGGATGCTGCTCGACGTCGAACCAGTCCTCCCACAGCCGGCCCCGCCGGCTCCACCAGCTGTCGTTGGACTCGCCGCTGGTCCGGCGCAGCTGGGCGTTCTCGCCCTCCTGCCGGGCCGCGGCGGTCACGAACATGGTGATCGTCACGGCGGCCGTGTTGCGGCTCGACACCGGCAGGCCGCCCAGCGTGGACAGCACGTACTCGCTCTCGCGCAGCATTCCGGGGCCCAGCGGCGGGCGGATCCGGGAGACCTGGCACAGCCACGGATGCTCCCGGTACATCGCGATCGTGCGGTCGGCGTACAGGTGGATCTGCTCGCGCCAGTGCGCCGGCCGTTCCTCGCCCGGTCCCGGCAGCCGGCGGCTGCCGAGGACCTCGTCGACCATCAGCTCCACCAGCTCGGCCCGTGACGGCACATAGGTGTAGAGCGTCATCGTCGCCACCCCCAGCCGGGTGGCCACCTGGGCCATCGAGGCCGCGGCCAGTCCGTCCTCGTCGGCCACGGCGATGCCGGCCGCCACCACCTGGTCCACGGTGAGCCGGGGCGGGCGCCCGGTGGTCGCTTTGCGCACGGTCTTGTGCCGCCACAGCAGCGGCAGGATCCGGTCGGGATCGGTGGCCCCGCTGTACTCGGTCATCTCGTATACCCTACGAGAAGAGTTTCCGTAGTGCCTACGAGAAGTGGGGAGGGCACATGAAGATCCTCGTTACCGGTGCGACGGGCGGTGTGGGCCGGCTCGTGGTGGACGAGCTGCTGGCGCTGGGCGCGACCGACGTGCGGGCGCTGACCGTCAACCCGGCCAGGGCCGGGCTGCCGCCGCAGGTCGAGGCCGTCCGGGGCTATCTGGGCCGGCCCGAGACGCTGCCGGCCGCCCTGGCGGGCATCGACCGGATGTACCTGGCCCCGCTGGTGGAGACCAACGAGCAGGTGTGCCGGCTGGCCGCGGCCGCGGGGGTACGCCGGATCGTCGACATGGCCGGCGCCAAGGGGGACCACTGGCAGGTCATCGAGGACGGCGTCGAGGCGTGCGGGGTGCCGTTCGTGCACCTGGAGCCGGGAGAGTTCATGACCAACTCGGGGATCTGGTCGGCCCAGATCGCCGCGGGGGACGTGGTCCGCGACGGCTACGGCGACGTCGCGAACGCGCCCATCGCGCTGGAGGACATCGCGGCCGTCGCGGCCCGGTGCCTGCTGGAGGAGGGTCACGAGGGCCACTCGTACGAGCTGACCGGTCCGCAGTCCCTGACCCGCCGCGAACGGGTGCGGCAGATCGGCGCGGCGCTGGGCCGGGAGCTCACCTACGTCGACCTGCCGCACGACGAGCTGGTCGAGCAGTTGACGCCGGCCATGGGCGAGTACGGCGGCTGGTACGCCGACGGCCTGCGCCAGCTGGTCGGACATCCGCAGGTGGCGGTGCAGACGGTGGCCGAACTGACCGGCCGTCCGGGCATCACCTTCGCCGCCTGGGCGCGGGACAACACGGACATGTTCCAGTAGTCACGCGGTCACGGAAACGCCGGGTGGTAACCCGATTTGTTCGCCACCATGGGCTCGGGTAGAGTTTCCACTCGGTACGGCAAGCCGTACCAATGGGGTATGGGGTAATTGGCAGCCCGACTGATTCTGGTTCAGTTAGTCTAGGTTCGAGTCCTGGTACCCCAGCGCGACCGACTCCCCGCAAGGGCGGTGGTGCTGGACTTCTGATAGAGTTCCGCACCGTTGCTCACGCCAAAGAGCCGGAAGCAGCAGGTAAGGCACCACAGAAGTGCAGCGTTTCTGCAGTACAGCGTGTTCTGGCCCCGTCGTCTAGCGGCCTAGGACGCCGCCCTCTCAAGGCGGTAGCGAGGGTTCGAATCCCTTCGGGGCTACAAGCAGCAAGCGGCTCGTGTCATTCGACACGGGCCGCTTTTGTCTGCTCTGGGCGTATCCGGCGGGGCGTTTTCCGGACGGCTGAGACGGCAGACTGCCCCTGTGACGGACATCAACGTGCGACGCGTCGACTTCGGCTACTTCATCCGGCCCGCCGAGGAGACCGGCACGGGCTCACCCCGGGTCGAGCCGTGCCTCGGCTACCTCGTCGAGCATCCCGACGGTCTGCTGCTGGTCGACACCGGCATGGGCGGTGACCCGGACGTGGACGCGCACTACCGGCCCCATCGCGTGCCGCTGCCCGAGGCGCTCGCCGCCGTTGATACCCGGCCCGAGGACATCCGGCACATCGTCAACTGCCACCTGCACTTCGACCACAGCGGCGGCAACCCGGCGCTGCCCGGGCGGCCCGTCTACACCCAGCGGCTGGAGCTCGACATCGCCCGTACCGTCGAGGACCACACGCTGCCCTGGCTCATCGACCACCCGGGCGCGGTCTACGTCGAGCTCGACGGCGAAGCCGAGATCCTGCCCGGGGTGGTGATCGTGCCCACGCCCGGGCACACCGCCGGCCACCAGTCCCTGGTGGTCCGCCGTGGCGACGGCACGGTTGTCGTCGCGGGGCAGAGCCACGACCACGCGGTCGGGTTCACCGCTGACGTGCTCGCCCGGCGGGCCGGACTGGACGGTGCCGAGGCGCCGCTGCCGTTCCCGCCGGCCTGGATCGAACGGCTGCTGAGCTTCGACCCGGCCCGCGTGGTCTTCGCCCACGACAACGCCGTGTGGACGCCCTGATCCGGTGCGGGGTGGTCGCTGGGCCGGTCTGTCACGCGGCGCTCTCCGCCGGCTGATCGTGACACGCCCCGGATCGCGCGTTGGCCGGGCTGCCTTGGCCGGGCTGTCATGGCCGGGCCGCCTTGGCCGGGCCGCCTTGGCCGGGCCGCCTTGGCCGGGCCGCCTTGGCCGGGCCGCCTTGGCCGGGCCGCCTTGGCCGGGCCGCCTTGGCCGGGCCG
>NZ_JBEZFL010000004.1:348369-563999 GCF_040649415.1 Actinoplanes sp. NPDC048967 | reverse complement strand
CGCCTCGGCCGAACCGTCGTGGCCCGGGCCGTCGTGGCCGGGCCGCCGGCCGTCTTGCCGCCGGCCATCAGGCCTGGATCTGGTAGGGGTCAGAGGCCGCTGAGGCGTTGTCCCGCGCGGACGACCGCCATCGCGTGGCGTTCGCCGGGGCGGCGGCCGAGTCGTTCGATCGGACCGCTTATCGAGATGGACGCGATGACCCGGCCCGTCCGGTCCCGGATCGGCGCGGAGACGCTGGCCACACCGGGCTCGCGTTCCGCGACGCTCTGCGCCCAGCCGCGCCGGCGCACCTCGGCCAGCGTGCGGCCGGTGAACTTGCATCGCGGCAGCAGTGGCATGACCGCCTCCGGCGGCTCCCAGGCGAGCAGGATCTGGGCCGCGGATCCGGCCACCATCGGCAGCACCGATCCGACCGGCACCGTGTCGCGCAACCCGCTCGCGCGTTCGGCGGCGGCGACGCAGATCCGCTCGTCCGCCCGGCGCAAGTAGAGTTGGGCGCTCTCCCCGGTCGCGTCGCGCAACGCCGACAGCAGCGGCTCGGCCGCTGTCAGCAGCACGTCCGGGGCCGCGTTGGCCAGCTCGCCCAGGCGCGGCCCGGGCCGCCACCGGCCCTGGGTGTCCCGGACCAGCATCCGGTGGATCTCCAGGGCCTGGGCCAGCCGGTGCGCGGTCGCCCGGGGCAGCTTGGTCCGGTCGACTAGTTCAGCCAGGCTGGCGCCGTCGACACAGGCGGCAAGGATGACCACCGCCTTGTCGAGAACGCCGACACCGCTCATACTGTGTCCCACAAGCCGAAACATACCTCCCAGAATTTAGGATGTCCAGATGGTGGGAGTCACTCCCGAACAGGGGAAACCCAGGACCCTGGCCGAAAAGGTCTGGGACGACCATGTGGTGCGGTCCGCCGACGGTGAGCCTGATCTGCTCTACATCGACCTGCACCTGCTGCACGAGGTGACCAGCCCGCAGGCCTTCGACGGTCTGCGCCTGGCCGGGCGCAAGGTCCGCCGCACCGATCTCACGCTGGCGACCGAGGACCACAACACCCCGACGGGCTATGCCGATCCGGCCTTCAACACCCGTCGCGGCGACCTGATGACCATCCTCGACACCGTCTCGCGCACCCAGATCGAGACGCTGCGCAAGAACTGCGCCGAGTTCGGCGTACAGATCCGCTCGCTCGGCGACCAGGACCAGGGCATCGTGCACGTGATCGGCCCGCAGCTGGGGCTCACCCAGCCGGGCACCACGATCGTCTGCGGTGACTCGCACACCGCGACCCACGGCGCGTTCGGCGCGCTGGCCTTCGGCATCGGCACCAGCGAGGTCGAGCACGTGCTGGCCACCCAGACGCTGCCGCAGGCCAAGCCGAAGACGATGGCTGTCGTGGTCAGCGGCGAGCTGCGCCCGGGCGTCTCGGCCAAGGACCTGATCCTCGCGCTGATCACGCAGACCGGCACCGGCGGCGGCAACGGCCACATCGTGGAGTACCGCGGCGAGGCCATCCGCAAGCTCTCCATGGAGGGCCGGATGACCATCTGCAACATGAGCATCGAGTGGGGCGCCAAGGCCGGCATGATCGCGCCGGACGAGACCACGTTCGCGTACCTGAAGGGGCGCGAGCACGCGCCGCGGGGCGCCGACTGGGACGCCGCGGTCGAGTACTGGAAGACCCTGCCCAGCGACGAGGGCGCCGAGTACGACACCGAGATCCACATCGACGCCTCCACGATCAGCCCGTTCGTCACCTGGGGCACCAACCCGGGTCAGGGCGCGGCGCTCGACGGCGTCGTGCCGGATCCCGAGGAGTTCGTCGAGGAGTCCGACCGCAACGCCGCCCGTCGCGCCCTGGAATACATGGACCTGGCCGCCGGCACCCCGCTCAAGGACGTCGCGGTGGACGTGGTCTTCGTGGGTTCCTGTACCAACGGGCGCCTGGAGGACCTGCGGGCCGCCGCCGACGTGCTGCGCGGGCACCGGGTGGCCGACGGCGTACGGATGATGATCGTGCCCGGTTCCTTCCAGGTGCGCGCCGCCGCCGAGGCCGAGGGGCTGGACAAGGTCTTCACCGACGCGGGCGCCGAGTGGCGTTTCGCCGGGTGCTCGATGTGCCTGGGCATGAACCCGGACACCCTGAGCCCCGGTGAGCGTGCCGCCTCCACGTCCAACCGCAACTTCGAGGGCCGGCAGGGCCGCGGTGGGCGTACCCACCTGGTCTCGCCGCAGGTCGCCGCCGCCACCGCCGTGGTCGGCAAGCTGGCCGCCCCGGCCGACCTCTGAGGGGGAGCAGCAACCATGGACAAGTTCACCACCCACGCCGGCACCGTGATGCCGCTGCGCCGCTCCGATGTGGACACCGACCAGATCATCCCGGCCGTCTACCTCAAGCGGGTCACCCGGACCGGCTTCGAGGACGGGCTGTTCAGCGCCTGGCGCGACGACCCGGCCTTCGTGCTCAACAACCCCGCGCACGCGGGCGCGACGATCCTGGTGGCCGGCCCCAACTTCGGCACCGGCTCCTCCCGTCAGCACGCCGTCTGGGCACTGCGCGACTTCGGCTTCAAGGTCGTCATCGCGGCCCGTTTCGGCGACATCTTCCGCGGCAACGCCCTCAAGGAAGGTCTGCTGCCGGTCCAGCTCGACCAGAAAGCCGTCGAGGCGCTCTGGGACATGGCCGACAGCGAACCGGACAAGCGGATCACCGTGGACCTCGCCGAACGCCAGGTGCGCGTGGACGACGCCGTCTGGACCTTCCCGATCGACGATTTCAGCCGGTGGCGGCTCATGGAGGGCCTGGACGACATCGGACTGACGCTGCGCCACGAGCAGATGATTACCTCGTACGAGAAGGACCGCCCCGGCTTCAAGCCGGTGGTCGTCTGAGGTCGTTTTCCTTGCTCTTGCAGGCTTTTTTGCCCCCGCCGGGTTCCCGGCGGGGGCAAAATCGTTGCGACACAACGGTTTTTTTTCATGCAGATGTTTGTGTCTGCTGGTCAGAGGGCATACGGTGCGCGCAGAATGGCTCGCATTGGGCCAGTTCTCACGTTCGGGAGGAAACCAGTGAACAAGGCAGAGCTCGTCGAGGCGCTCGCCGCCCGACTGGGGGACCGGAAGACGGCGACAGCGGCGCTGGATGCGGTCATCAGCGAGGTGCAGAACGCCGTTACCAAGGGCGATCGCGTTGCCATTACCGGTTTCGGAGTCTTCGAGAAGCGGGCGCGCAATGCCCGTACCGCGCGCAATCCGCGCACCGGTGAACCGGTGAAGGTGAAGAAGACGTCCGTCCCCGCTTTCAAGCCCGGAACCGGATTCCGGGAGATGGTCGCGAGCGGCAAGGTGGCCAAGGCGACCACCGCGAAGAAGACCACGGCGGCAGTGAAGTCCACCGCCACCAAGGCCGCTCCGGCCAAGTCGACCGCCACGAAGACGGCGGCGGCAACCAAGACGGCGGCCGCCAAGAAGACGACCGCCGCCAAGGCCACCCCGGCCAAGACCGCCGCCAAGGCGGCCACGGCCACGAAGGCCACCGCCACCAAGGCGACGGCTGCGAAGTCGACCGCCAGCAAGGCGACGGCCACCAAGGCAACGGCGACCAAGTCGGCCGCCGCCAAGAGCACCCCGGCCAAGACCACGCCGGCCAAGACGGCGGCGACCAAGTCGGCGGCCAAGGCCACGCCGGCGCGCAAGACGGCCGCCACCAAGTCGGCGACCGCCACCAAGTCGGCTCCGGCCAAGTCGGCCACCAAGGCGACCGCCACCAAGTCGGCGACGGCCACGAAGTCGGCCGGCACCGCCAAGGCGGCACCGGCCAAGAAGGCGGCGACCAAGACGGCGCCGACCAAGGCCGCGGCCACCAAGTCGACGGCGGCCAAGAAGACGACCGCCGCCAAGAAGACGACGGCAGCCGTCCAGGCCACCCCGGCCAGCAAGGCCACGACCGCGCGTACCAGCACGGCTCGTAAGACCCGCTGATCCAAGGGGCCGTTCCGGCCCGCTCAGCGGCACGCTGAGGTACGAAGGGCGTCCACCCGTACGGTGGACGCCCTTCGCGTGTTCCGGCGCCACAGCGGCCCCGCGGCCTACGGTCCGCTCCATGGAGCGCAGACTCGTCAGCCCCCGTGGTCTCGTGAGCAGGTCACTGATCGCCGCGACCGTCTTCGCCGGCGCTGTCGTTCCCGGCTGGACCCTCGGCGACCTGGCCGAACACTGGACCGGGTGGGGGCTGCTGGACTGGCTCATCACCTGTGGCTGGTGCGGCCTGGCCGTCCTCGTGCTCGGCCCGTACGGCTCCTACCGCCGCCGCGACGTGCTGCTCGGGATGCTGCCGCTCTACGGCTGGTACGTGGCCAGCGTGCTGTCCTGGCGGGTCGCGTTGCTGCCGCTGCGCGACTGGGAGCCCCGCGCCGACGAGCTGTGGCGGGCCCGCTGGCTCACCGGCGACCAGGTCGGCTACTGGCGTACGGACCCGCTGCCGGAGGACATCGAGCGCCGCGCGCGCGTCACCGGGCGGCCTAGATCCGGCTCAGTCCCAGGAGCCGCTCGCCGGACCAGGTGAGGATCCAGCCGGTGCCCTTCGGCGTCTTGTAGGGCTCGCGGTCCTCGGTGCCGTCCAGCAACGCCAGGATCGACGGGATCACCTTGCCCTGGCTGCACACCGCCACCCGGGGGCCGTCGCGCAGCTCGGTCAGCCGGGCCGCGGCCACCTTGGCCCGGGCCGGCACGTCCTGCGCGTCGGCGGGCTCGGCGAACGCCGCGTCCACCACGATCGGCAGGCCGAGTCGTTCGGCCAGCGGCTCGAGAGTCTGCTTGCAGCGCAACGGGGTGGCCGCGAAGAGCCGGCGCGGGGCGACAAGCGACACCACCAGACCCAGCGTTTGCGCCTCGCCCCGGCCCTGCTCGTCGATCGGCCGCAACGCGTCGTTGCCGTCGAACTCGCTGCGCTTGCCGGCGTGCGCGTGCCGGACCAGCGCCGTCACGGCGGTGACCGGTGGCAGCGCGGCGACGTGCTCGACCAGCCGGCGGTCGTCGGGATAGGTCAGCTTCGCCAGCGCGTCGGCCGGCGCCAGCCACACCACGGTGTCCACCTCGGTGGGGTCCATCGGGTCGTCGGCGGCGCCCTCCGCGGCGCGCATCAGCCAGAACTCGACCGTCTTGGGCACGCCGTCGGGCAGCGTGTAGCTCACCTCGGGCAACCGCAGCTGCGGCTCCCCGTGCACGCCGGTCTCTTCCCGCACCTCGCGCACCGCCGCCGCCAGCGGGTGCTCGTCGCCGTCGAGCTTGCCCTTGGGCAGGCTCCAGTCGGCGCGGTACGGCCGGTGCACGACACAGATCTCGATGCCGTCCCCGGCCGGTCGCCAGAGGACGCCGCCGGCGGCCCGGACCGGTTCGGTCGTCAATTCAGCCCGCCTTGCCGATGACCCGGCGCAACAACGCCTCCTGCAGATGGATGTGGTGCTCCGACGGCGAGAACGTGCGGCGGTGCCAGGTGCCGTCACCGGCCAGGTCCCAGCCCTCGCTCTCGTCGCTCATGGACAACTCCAGCACATTGCGCAGATCCTCCTGCGCGGAGGGCAGGGTCACCCGGACCAGCGCCTCGACCCGGCGGTCCAGGTTGCGGTGCATGAGGTCGGCCGAGCCGATCCAGTACTCCGCGTCGTCGCCCACGCCGAACCGGAAGACCCGGGAGTGCTCCAGGAACCGGCCGACGATCGAGCGGACCCGGATGTTGTCCGACAGTCCCGGCACGCCCGGGCGCAGCGCGCACATGCCCCGGATGACCAGGTCGATGCGGACGCCGGCCTGCGAGGCGCGGTAGAGCGCGTCGCAGGTCTCCTCGTCGACCAGCGAGTTCACCTTGAACTGGACCAGCGCGTCGCCGCCCGCGCGGGCGATCTCGGCCTGCTGCTCGATCCGCTCGATCAGGCCGGCCCGGACCCCGTGCGGGGCCACCAGCAGCCGCCGGAACGCGGTCTGCCGGCTGTAGCCGGTGAGCACGTTGAACAGGTCCGTGACGTCCGCGCCGATCTCCGGGTCGGCGGTGAGCATGCCGAAGTCCTCGTAGAGCCGGGCCGTCTTCGGGTGGTAGTTGCCGGTGCCGATGTGGCAGTAGCGGCGGATCTGGTTGCCCTCCTGGCGTACCACCAGGGAGGTCTTGCAGTGCGTCTTGAGACCGACCAGGCCGTAGACCACGTGGCAGCCGGCCCGCTCCAGGGTGCGCGCCCAGGCGATGTTGGCCACCTCGTCGAAGCGGGCCTTCACCTCCACCAGCACCACCACCTGCTTGCCGGCGGCCGCGGCGTCGACCAGGGCGTCCACTATCGGCGAGTCACCGCTGGTGCGGTACAGCGTCTGCTTGATGGCCAGCACGTTGGGATCGGCGGCGGCCTGCTCGATGAAGCGCTGGACGCTGGTCGAGAACGAGTGGTACGGGTGGTGCACCAGGATGTCGCACTCGCGCAGCCGGTTGAAGACGCTGCGCGGCACCTCGCCGTCGGCCAGCTGCGGGTGGGTCGACGGGACGAACGGCCGGTCCTTGAGGTCGTCGCGGTCGCACTCGCCGAAGACCTGCCACAGCCCCGACAGGTCGAGCAGGCCGGGCACCCGCAGCACGTCCTGGCTGTCCATCTCCAGCTCGCGGGTGAGCAGGTCGAGCACGTGGTCGCTGATCGAGGCGGCCACCTCCAGCCGCACCGGCGGGCCGAACCGGCGCTGGGCCAGCTCGCGCTCGAGGGCCTGCAGCAGGTCCTCGTCGCGGTCCTCGTCGACCTCCAGCTCGGCGTTGCGGGTGACCCGGAACAGGTGCCACTCGAGGATCCGCATGCCGGAGAAGAGCTGGTCCAGGTGCGCGGCGATGAGCTCCTCGACGGGCAGGAAGCGCGCCCCGCGGCTGTCGTTCTGCACCGTGACGAAGCGCGGCACGTTGTTGGGCACCTTGATCCGGGCGAACAACTCGTTGCCGCCGCCGGCCGGATCGCGCAGGGCCACGGCGAGATTGAGCGATCGGCTGGAGATGTACGGGAACGGGTGCGCCGGGTCGACCGCGAGCGGGGTCAGCACCGGGAAGACCTGCTCGCGGAAGTACGTCCGCAGCCGCTCGCGTTCCGGCGCGTCCAGCTCGCTCCAGCTGACCAGCTCGATGCCCTCGGCCGACAGCTTGGGCCGGACCTCCTCGCCGAAGCAGGCGGCGTGCCGGGTGACCAGGTCGGCGGCCCGCTCGGTGATCATTTCGAGCTGGTGGCGCAGCGATGAACGGTCGCCGCCGCGCATCGGCAGCCCGGCCTTGAGCCGGCGCTTGAGCCCGGCCACCCGGACCATGTAGAACTCGTCCAGATTGCCGGCGAAGATGGCCAGGAACTTCGCGCGTTCGAGCAGCGGGGTGCTGGGATCCTCGGCCAGGGCGAGCACCCGGGCGTTGAAGTCGAGCCAGGACAGCTCCCGGTTGAGGAAGCGGTCCTCGGGCAGCTCGGGGAGGCCGGGATCGGTCTCGGTGGGGTCCGGCGCGGTGTCGGCGGTGGTCACAGCGGGCTCCGTCGGCTCGGTGTCGGTCTGCTCGGCGCGGGAGAGGAACCGCCCGTCGGAGCCGCGGCGGCGAGCCGCGGGGGGCACGGTCGTGTCGGGTGTCCGGGGCGGGGTGGTCATGACTCCATCATTGCCCGTCCAGGGTGAACGGGAAATGAACGAGGCTCACCTGATTCCGGGAAGTTCGACCTTGGTGACGGTGCCGTCCGGCCCGGCGGAGATCGTCAGGCGCTGCCCGAGGCGCAGCAGCCGCAACCCCGAGGCCTCGAACGCCGCGGTCGGGAAGGACAGCTCACTGCCGTCGTCCAGCAGCAGCGTGCCGCTGCGGCTCTGAGCGTCGAACGTCGCAACGGTCCCCTGCATGCCCCAGACGCTACCGGTGCGAGCGCCCGGCCACACCCGAGGTGCCGCACTCGGCGATGAGTCCGAGATCACGCAGCAGCGCGCAGGTGTGCTCACCCGCGCCGAGGGCCAGGACCGTCCGCAGGTCGTCGGCGGTGTCCACGTCCTGCCGTAGTCCGGGCCACGCCCCGAGCAGCGGCTGAGCCAGGGAGGCGGCGTGCGCCGCGGCCGAACCCACCCCGAAGTGCGGACCGAGCGCGGTGCCGGCCGCCGCGGCCAGCAGGACCGTGCCGGTGCCGGCGGCGTCGGCGACGAAGCTGCGGCCGGGCCCGGCGGCGGCGAGGGCCTCGCCCAGCTCGGCGGGGCGCAGCGCGGGCAGGTCGCCGGTGAGCACGGCCCGGTGGTGCCCGAGGCCGGCCACCACGTCGGCGCCGAAGCGCATGGCCGCGTTCAGGCCGGTCGCGGGCGGGTCCGGCACCGCCCGGGCGCCCAGGGCCGTCACCGCGGCGACCGCGGCCGGGTCGTCGGTGACGACCAGCACATCGCCCACCGCCGCGCACGCCCGGACCGCGGCGACCGTGTCCCGGACCATCGCGAGGGCCAGCTCCTCGTGCCGGGAATCGGCGACAGCGCCGCGCAGCCGGCTCTTGGCCGCGCTGAGGCTCTTGACGGGGATGACCACCGTCCAGTCCGCTCCTGACACGCCGCCAATCCTGCCACCGTCCCACTGCTGGCCCCCGGCCTGGCTACGACGAGCAGGAGCAGGCATGATTTCGTCCCAGGTGTGGGCGACGGCGGCGCGGGGGCCCGCCGCGGGGAGCAGGGAGGCACCGTGGCGGGGCGCAAGCTCGGATTCTGGCGACGGTTGGCGGTCCTGCTCGTGCTGCCCGCGATGAGCCTCTGGACGAAGCGCACCTGGACCGGCATGGAGAACCTGCCGCCCGGTGGCGGCTTCATCATCACGCCCAACCACATGTCGCAGTTCGACCCGCTGGTGGTCGCGCACTACATCTACGAGTCGGGACGGTGGCCCCGGTTCCTGGCCAAGGCCAGCATCTGGCGGGTCCCGTTCGTCGGCTTCATGCTCCGCAAGACCCAGCAGATCCCGGTCGAACGCGGCAGTGTGGAGGCGGTGAAATCCCTCGACTCGCTCATCGAGGCCCTGCACGAGGGCGGTGTCGTGGTGATCTATCCCGAGGGCACGACCACCCGCGAGCCGGACCTGTGGCCGATGCGGGGCAAGACCGGCGCGGCCCGGCTGGCGCTGGTCACCGGCGCCCCGGTGGTGCCGATGGCGACGTGGGGCGCCCAGGCGGTGCACGACGTGCGGTCCGGCCGGATCCGGGTGGGCCGGCGGGTGCCGGTGCAGGTGACCGTCGGCAAGCCGGTGGACCTGAGCCGCTGGCAGGGCGAGGCGCCCACCCGCGCGGTGCTGGAGCAGATGACCGAGGCGATCCAGCTGGCCACCCGGAACCTGCTGGCCGAGCTGCGCGATGAAGCACCACCCCCGCTGTACGAGGTGTCGCGGCGGGCCTGGCGGCCCGGCGCCGACGACGCCGGCGATCGGGGCAGGCAGAGCGAGGGGCAGGACGACATGCGGGGCGGTGGAGCATGAGGCGAGCGGCGGTGCTGGGCGCGGGCGCCTGGGGTACGGCGTTCGCGAAGATCCTCGCCGAGGCGGGGTCGGAGGTGACCATGTGGGCCCGCCGCGAGTCGGTGGCCGCGGCCATCCGGGCGGACCGGGTCAACGAGGCCTCCCTGCCCGGCGTCAAGCTGCCCGAGCGGGTCACCGCCACCAGCGACCTCGCCGCCGCACTCTCCGGTGCCGGCCTGGTCTTCCTGGCGGTCCCGTCCCAGACGCTGCGCGGCAACCTCGCCGACTGGGCCGGTCACCTGCCGGCCGACTCGACGCTGGTCTCGCTGATGAAGGGCATCGAGCTCGGCACGACCAAGCGGATGAGCCAGGTCATCGTCGAGACCGCCCGGGTCGACATGGACCGGGTGGTGGTGGTCTCCGGACCCAACCTGGCCCCCGAGATCGCCGCCGAGCAACCGGCCGCGACGGTGGTGGCCGGGACCGACCCCGCTCGCGCGCAGCTCGTGCAGCAGGCCATCGCGCTGCCGTACCTGCGGCCGTACACGAGTGACGACGTGATCGGGTGCGAGCTGGGCGGGGCGGTGAAGAACGTCATCGCGCTCGCGTACGGGATGGCCTCCGCCATGGGCATGGGTGACAACACCAAGGCCTCGCTGATCACCCGCGGGCTGGCCGAGACGGCCCGGCTCGGGGTGGCGCTCGGCGCCGACCCGATGACCTTCGCCGGGCTGGCCGGGCTCGGTGACCTGGTCGCCACCTGCTCGTCGCCGCTGTCGCGCAACCGCACCTTCGGCGAGCACCTGGGCCGGGGCGAGTCGCTGGAGGAGGCCCAGCGGGCCGCCCGGCAGACCGCCGAGGGGGTCAAGAGCTGCCTGGCCATCCGGGACCTGGCCCGGGCCCATCACGTCGAGATGCCGATCACCGAGCAGGTCGAGCGGGTGTGCCACGAGGGCGTGGACCCGCGGGTGGCCGTCAAGCTGCTCATGGGACGGGAGATGAAGCCGGAATGAGCTTCGAGGGAGACGGCACCCGGGTCGTGCACGCCGGGCTGCCCGAGCCGGTGCCGGGACAGCCTTTCCTGCCGGGCCCGGTGTTCGCGGCGCCGTACCACCTGGACCCGGTCGAGGGCCCCGGCGTCAACGGGTACGGGCGCCCGGACAATCCGACCCGCCGGGCGCTCGAGGGCGCGATCGGTGAGCTCGAGGGTGGCGCCGTGCTGGCCTTCGCGAGC
Source organism: Actinoplanes sp. NPDC048967 (assembly GCF_040649415.1). Taxonomy (NCBI): domain Bacteria; kingdom Bacillati; phylum Actinomycetota; class Actinomycetes; order Micromonosporales; family Micromonosporaceae; genus Actinoplanes; species Actinoplanes sp. NPDC048967. The sequence continues at coordinate 553,311 of NZ_JBEZFL010000004.1, read as the reverse complement.
GGGCAGGCGGCAATCACCGCGCTGCTGCTCTCGACCCTGCGCAGCGGCGACACGGTGGCGCTGCCCTCGGACGGCTACTTCACCGTGCGGGCGTTCGCCGAGGGCACCCTGCGCGATCTCGGCGTCAAGACGGTGCAGGTGCCGACCGCGGGGCCGTACCCGTCGTTCGAGGGTGTCCGGCTGGTGCTGCTGGAGACGCCGGCCAATCCCGGTCTGGACGTCTGTGACATCCGTACGGTCGCCGCCGCCGCGCACGCCGCGGGCGCGCTCGTGGCGGTCGACAACACCACGCCGACGCCGCTCGGCCAGCGCCCCCTGGAGCTCGGCGCCGACCTGGTGGTCGCGTCCGGCACGAAGGCCCTGACCGGGCACTCCGACGTGCTGCTGGGCTACCTGGCCACCAACGACGAGGAGCTGCTGGCCAAGGTGACCGTCTGGCGGGCGCAGACCGGCGCGGTGCCGGGCGCGTTCGACGCCTGGCTGGCCCACCGGTCGCTGGCCACCCTGGACCTGCGGCTGGCCCGGCAGAGCGAGAACGCCGTGGCGCTGGCCGAGTTCCTGGCCGGCCGCGACGACGTGCTCCAGGTGCGCTTCCCGGGGCTCGCCGGCGACCCGTCGTACGAGATCGCCCAGGCGCAGATGCGCCGCATCCCGGGCATCATCTCGTTCGATCTGGGCAGCGCCGAGCGGGTGGCGCGGTTCCTGGCCGCCTCGGAGCTGGTCTTCGCGGCGACATCGTTCGGTGGTCTGCACACGACCGCCGACCGGCGGGCGCAGTGGGGCGACGACACCGCGCCCGGCTTCGTCCGGCTCTCCTGCGGCATCGAGGACGCGCCGGATCTCGTCAGGGACCTGACGGCCGCGCTCGACGCCGCCTGAGTCCCATGTCGTGGAGCAGCTTCACCGGCGATCAGGTGGCGGCGCTGGCGCAGGGCGAGAGCTTGTTCGCCCAGCCGGGTGAGCGGGAATGTCCGGCCTGTGGCCGGCGCAGCGTCCGGGCATACGTGAACGCGCCCGAGAACGCCCGGCGCCCGACCCTGGTCAGCTACGTCTGGTGCACCGCCTGCCGCAAGTTCGTCGGCACCCGGGCGAAGCATCCGGAGGGGCTGGTCTTCTCCGACCCGCTGGCCACGCTCTCGCCCGCCGATCGGCGTGAGCTGGAGCGCAGCCTGGTCGGTTTCCTCGCGCACCTGGACGAGCTGTGGGACGCCGGGGCGTTGCCGCAGACCTTCACCACCGCCTGACCTCGATCCGACGTTGCGCTCCGGCCGTTCGGGCTCTATGGTTCGTTACATGAGTAATGAACCGCAGAAGTAGGGAGGCTGTCGTGTTCGACGACCGCAGCCCCATCTATCAGCAGATCGCCAACGGCATCAAGGACGACGTCCTGAGCGGGACCCTCAAGGAGGACGAACAGGTCATGTCCACCAACCAGTACGCGGCGTTCTACCAGATCAACCCGGCCACGGCGGCCAAGGGCTTCGCCCAGCTGGTCGACGAGGGCGTCCTCTACAAGAAGCGCGGCATCGGCATGTTCGTCAGCCCGGACGCCCGGGCCCGGCTCCGCGGTCAGCGCCGCGAGCGGTTCTTCACCGACGTCGTCGACCCGATGCTGGCCGAGGCCAGGATGCTCGGCGTCGACGTCGACGAGATCGTGGCCTACCTCAAGGAGGGTCCGCGATGATCTCCCTGCGCGAGCTCACCGTCCGCTACGGCGCCACCGTCGCCGTCGACGGCATCACCCTCGACCTGACCCCGGACAAGATCTACGGGCTGCTCGGGCGCAACGGTTCGGGCAAGACCAGCCTGCTCAGCGTGCTCGCGTCGTACCGGCGGGCCTCGGCCGGCACGGTCACCGTGGACGGGGTCGACCCCTTCGAGAACCCGGCCCTCATGCGCGGCACCGCGTTCATCCGCGACCAGCTGGACGTCACCACGCAGGACCGGGTCGACCGGGTCCTCGACTTCGCCGGCCGGCTGCGTCCGACCTGGGACGCCGGGTACGCCGAGCATCTGACCGACGTCTTCGAGCTCGACCGGCGCAAGCGCGTCTCGGCGCTGTCGCGGGGGCAGCGTTCGAGCCTCGGCGTCGTGCTCGGCCTGGCCGCCCGCGCCCCGCTGACCATCCTCGACGAGGTCTACCTGGGCATGGACGCCGCCGCCCGGACGGCCTTCTACCGCGAGCTGCTCGCCGACTACCTGGCCCACCCCCGCACGATCATCCTCTCCACCCACCTCATCGAGGAGGTCGCCGACCTGTTCGAGCAGGTGATCGTCATCGACCGGGGCCGGCTGCTCGTGCACGAGGACACCGACACCTTCAAGGCCCGCGGCGTCGCCGTCACCGGGCCGGCCGCGGTGGTCGACGCGTTCGTCTCCGGGCGCACGGTGCTCAGCGAGCGGAGCCTGGGCGGCGTCCGGCAGGCCACCCTCTACGGCGGGCTGGACCCCCGCGACGTCGAGCGGGCCGGCGCGGAGGGGCTGTCCCTGGCCCCGGTCGGGGTCCAGGACCTCTTCGTCCACCTCACCTCGGGCGCCGCGGACGGCACCCACCGATCGGAGGCCCTGCGATGACCACCAGCCGGCTCGTGGCCGCGACCCTGCTCCGCATCTACCGTCCCGTCGTGCTCTGGTTCTGGACCACGATGGCCGTCTGCGCGGTGGTCGGGATGACGGTGATCGCCCTGTCCGGCGAGCCGTCGTTCAGCCTCTGGCTGCTGATCGCCGGCACGGCCGCCAAATACTGGCTCGGCGTCGTCGGCGCCACCCTGGTCAGCCTCAACCTGCGGCAGTTCGTCGCCAACGGCATCACCCGGCGGGAGTTCCTGGCCGGTGCGGCGATCTTCGGGTTGTCGGCCGCGGTGGTCTTCGCCATCGCCGTGGTGGCCGGGCACGGCGTCGAGCAACTGCTGCTGGGCCTCGACGGGCCGCTGCCCGCGGGCTATCCGACGATGACGCCCGGGACGGCGGTGCGCGAGTTCGGGCAGATCCTGCCGTCCGCGCTGGCCTTCCTGGTCGCCGGAGCCGCGGTCACCGCGGGCTTCTATCGCTTCGGTGCCTGGGGCGGTCTCGCCCTGCTGCCGGCAGCGGTGCTCCCGCTGGCGGCGGCCGAGACCTTGTTCGGCCTCGACGCGAACCTCGGCTTCGCTGTGCGGTTCGTGCCGTACGCGGCGGCGGTGCTCATCACCTTGGCGGTGACGGCTCTCGGCGTCCTGCTCTACCAGCGGGTGCTGCGCGACGTCACCATCCGGCCCGCCGGCTGACCGGGCCCTCGACGAGCGGTCGGCCGGTCACGGGGGCGCGGCCGTCCGCTCAACCGCCGTGGTTCAGCGCGAACTCGTAGAGCCAGTCGCGCTGGGCCTCGGTGTCGGGCACCGGCAGACCCCGGGCCTGCGCCACCATCTCCAGCGCCCGTTCCGGGCCGACACCCAGCATCACCAGCGTCGCGCAGGCCAGCAGCGTCGAGCGGCCGATGCCGGCGAAACACTGCGTCACCACGAAACGGCCGGCCCGCACGTGCGCGGCCAGCCGGACGCCGAGGGCGACCACGTCACTGTCGGCCATGTCCCGCGCGCGAGGGATGCCCCGGTCCGCGATCGGAAAGGAGAGAAAGTCGATGCCCACCGCAGCGGCAGCCGCGGCTGCCTCGGTCAGGCCCAGCCGGCGGTCCTCCTCCCAGGTCAGTGCGGAGACGAAGACATCCACACCGGCCCGGGCCAGGCCGGCCATCTCGTCGGCCAGCCAGTCACCGCCGCGCGGATGCGCCATCGTCGCCAACCGCCCCGGACCGTGCCAGGCGATCACGTGCAGTGCTGGTCTCATCGACTCCCCGTCCCCGTCTGCCGTGCCAGCGCCCGCCGTCATCAGAAAGTGGTGTACGCAGAGTAGGGTCACCCCCGGCGTGCCCGCCGCCGCCCTCCCGCGCGCAGGCAGCCTAGCGATGTCCGGCAACGAGAGGCCATTTCCATGACGACCCCTCGCAAAACCCGCGTGGCGATCGTGTTCGGCGGGCGCAGCACCGAGCACGCCATCTCCTGCGTCAGCGCGGGCAGCATCCTCGGCGCCCTGGACCCCGACGAGTACGAGGTCGTCCCGGTCGGGATCACCCGTGCGGGCGCCTGGGTGCTCAGCAGCGGCGACCCGGCGGCGCTGGCCATCAGCGGCCAGACCCTGCCGGAGATCACCGCCGACTCGGGCCGGGCCGTGGTGCTGCCGGCCGACCCCACCTCGTCCGGCCTGATGGTGCTCGACCCGGCGGACGGCGTGGCCGTGCTCGCCAACGTCGACGTCGTCTTCCCGGCCCTGCACGGCGCGTACGGCGAGGACGGCACCATCCAGGGCATGCTCGAGATGGCCGGCATCCCGTACGTGGGCGCCAACGTCTTCGCCTCCGCGGCCGGCATGGACAAGGAGTTCACCAAGAAGCTCGCCGCTGCCGAGGGCATCCCGGTCGGGCCATACGCGGTCCTGCGCGCCGGCAGCTCCCTGTCCGAGGCCGACAAGGAGCGCCTGGGCCTGCCGGTCTTCGTCAAGCCGTCACGGGCCGGCTCGTCGCACGGCATCAGCAAGGTCACCGACTGGGCAGAGTTGGACGCGGCCGTCGCCAAGGCCCGTCAGATCGACCCCAAGGTGCTCGTCGAGGCCGGGATCGTGGGCCGCGAGATCGAGTGCGGCGTGCTCGAGGGTGAGGCCGGCGGGGTGCCCGAGGCGTCGCTGCTGGCCGAGATCCTCGTCTCCACCGAGGGCGGGGACTTCTACGACTTCGACGCCAAGTATCTGGGCGACGGCACGCCGTACCAGATCCCCGCGGGCCTGGAGCCGGAGGTCGCCCGCCGGGTCCAGGAGTACGCCTGCCGCACCTTCACCGCGCTGGACTGCGCCGGCCTGGGCCGGGTCGACTTCTTCGTGACCGCCGACAACGAGATCTTCCTCAACGAGATCAACACGATGCCGGGCTTCACCCCGACGTCGATGTTCCCGCTGATGTGGGCGGCCACCGGCCTGGAATACCCCAAGGTCGTCGACCGCCTGATCCGCACCGCGCTACGCCGTGGCACCGGCCTGCACTAGGACGCGGCTGCTTCGACCGGCTTCAGCAATGCCGATCCGTGGCGACTCGCTACGACAAGACCGGCCCGTCCTACCAGCCAACCGTCACGATCGCCGCCCTTCGGCAGAGGCTATGACCCTTGGGCGACACCGCTCAGGGCCTCTGCTGGAGCCCGCTCTAGACGCAGCCGCTGGGGACGCCGGCGGTGATCGACTTGTCGGTCTTCACCACGATGTCGGAGAACTCGTTGGCCCACTGGGCCGGCTGCGCGTACGGCTTCGGGACCGTGACCTGGACCGGCACCTCACGGTCCATGGTCGTGAAGACAGCGGCGTCGCCCTGCTGGGAGGCGTACCAGCAGACCTTGTTCATGTTGAGCAGTTCGGTGTCGAGCGGCACACAGCCCGTGCCGGTGTCGTCCAGCGACGCGCACATCTTCGGCTGGGCCACCCCGCAGGCCACCGTCAGCGGCGGCTCGCCATAGGCCGCGTTCTGCTCCGGGCCGGCGCTGACTTTGCGGGCGGCCAGGTCGCGCACCTTGACGGGCAACTGTGACGTCACCGCGAGGCAGACCTCGGCCGGGCGGGCGGCCAGCTCGGGCGCGGCCATCTGCACCGGGGTCGCCGGGATGACCGCCGGCTGGGTGGCCGACGGACTGGGCGCCGCGCTGCCGGTATCCGGGACGATCTTGGAGAAGATCAGCAGGCCGGCCAGCACCGCGACCGGTACGGCGATCACGGTCGCCCACAGGGCGGCGCTCCGCATCGTCCGGTCCGGTGCGGGAGGCTGGGATTCGGGGCGGGTGCGCACGTCGACCATGGTCAGAGATTTACCACGGAGCACGTCACGGTCCGGGTGATGCCCGGCACGTACTGGATTTTGCTCACAATCATCCGGCCGAGCTCGTCGACACTGTGCGCCTCGCCCAGTACCACGACGTCGTAGGGCCCCGTGACCGCGTCGACACGTACCACTCCATTGATTTTGTCGATCGCGGCGGCCACGTCACGGGCCTTTCCGACCTCCGTCTGGATGAGGATGTACGCCTGGACCACGATCAGACTCCTATCCGCCGCCGCCGGCGACCCGAACGTGAAACTACAGTACGAAACCGGTCGGCAGCGCACTTGCGGGGCAGACCGAACTCGAGAGGAACGGTGGGACGTTGAGCATCGCGGAGACGGGGGAGTTCGGGCTCATCACCCGGATCGTCGCGCGGCTCGAGACCGGCGCCGCGAGTCTGCTCGGTCCGGGCGATGACGCCGCGGTCGTCGCGGCCCCGGACAGGCGGGTCGTGGCCAGCACGGACGTCCTGGTCGAGGGCCGGCACTTCCGCCGCGACTGGTCCAGCGCGGCCGACGTCGGGCACCGCGCGGCCGCGGCCAACCTGGCTGACATCGCGGCCATGGGCGCGACCCCGACGGCCCTGCTGGTGGCCCTCTGCGTGCCGACGGACCTGCCGGTGGAATGGGCCGAGGAACTGGCCGGCGGCCTCTCCACCGAGGCGGGCCGGGTCGGCGCGGCGGTGGTCGGCGGGGACATGTCGTCCAGCCCCACCCTGACCGTCGCCGTCACCGCGCTGGGCGACCTGGAAGGCCGCGAGCCGGTCCTGCGAAGCGGAGCCCAGCCGGGGGACGTGGTCGCGCTCGCCGGTCGCACCGGGCACGCGGCGGCCGGCTACACGGTGCTCTCCCGTGGCTTCCGGACACCGAAACTGCTGGTCGAGGCGTACCGGCGTCCCGAGGTCGAGTACGCCGCCGGTCCGGCCGCGGCCCGGCTGGGAGCCACCTCGATGATCGACATCTCCGACGGGCTGTTGCAGGACCTCGGTCATGTGGCGGCGGCCAGCGTGGTCGGCATCGACATCGACCGGGCGGCCTTCGAAGTGCCCGACCAGATGCGCGACGCGGCCTCGGCGCTCGGCGTGGACCCGTACGTGTGGCTGCTCGCCGGCGGCGACGACCACGCCCTGGCGGCGACCTTCCCGGCCGGGACGCAGCTGCCGCCGGGCTGGCGCGCGGTCGGCAGCGTGCACGAAGGCACCGGCGTCACGGTCGACCGCCGGCCGTGGCAGGGCGGCACGGGCTGGGACCACTTCCGCTGACGGTGGTTAATGTTGGTCGGCGTGGACGAGATCAAGGTCCGCGCGGCCCGGTTCGACGAGCCCGCGGTGCAGCGACTGATAGCCGAGGCCATGGCCGAGCTGAGCCGGCGGTACGGCGGCTCCGGCGACGACACGCCCGTGGCAGCGACGGACTTCGCCCCGCCGGCCGGGGCGTTCTTCGTCGCCTGCACCGACGGTCCCGGCTCCGCTGCCGCGCCGGGCGCCGGATCGGCCGCCGGTTCGCCGGCCGCCGAAGTGCTGCTCGGGTGTGCCGGCTGGCGGGCGCACGGCGAGGACGCGGAGCTCAAGCGGATGTTCACGGTGCCGGCGGCCCGGGGGCGCGGGGTGGCCCGCCGAGTCCTGACGGCGATCGAGGAATCAGCCCGCGAACGAGGCTGCAAGCGAGTGATCCTGGAGACCGGCGACAAGCAGCCCGAAGCGATCGCGTTGTACCTGAAGTGCGGCTACGAGCGCATCGAGGACTTCGGCTACTACGCCGGCGAGGAGGGGGTGCTGTCCTTCGCCCGGGTCCTCTGACCTGTGGTCACGCGAAAAGCCCGCCGGGTCACCGGGACCTGGCGGGCTGTCGCACTGCTGAGGTCAGGCGCGGACGACCTTGCCGGCCTTGATGCACGAGGTGCAGACCTTGAGCTTCTTGGTGTTGCCACCACCGGCAGGGGTGCGCACCGACTGGATGTTCGGGTTCCAGCGGCGGTTGGTCCGCCGGTGCGAGTGGGACACGTTGTGGCCGAAGCCCGGTCCCTTGCCACAGACGTCGCACACGCTAGCCACGGGGTACTCCTGGGATTGAAAGCAACTGAGGGTGCCCCGGACAGCGGACATCCGGGCAACCTGGCCAGATTACCCGATGGTCGGCCGGGACAGCCAATCGCCCCTGGCCGTACCCGCGGTGAAGCCCGGCACCCGGCAATTGTCGGTGCTGGTTAGTACGCTTTTCGCGTGCTGGACTCCCTGGACGCCGCCGCGGTCCGCCGCTGGTGCGGTGGTGGGCTGGCCGCGCTCCGGGCGCATCAGCACGAGATCGACGAGCTGAACGTCTACCCGGTGCCGGACGGCGACACCGGCACCAACCTCGTGCTCACTCTCACCTCGGCCCAGCAGGCCCTGGACGACGCCCCCGACCAGCAGCCCACCGCGGGTTCGACCGCGCTGGGCGGCACCATGCGCCTGATGGCCCGGGGCGCGCTGCTGGGCGCCCGGGGCAACTCCGGCGTGATCGTGTCGCAGATCCTGCGGGGCATGGCCGACACCTTCGCCACGGCGGTGGCCGTGCGGGGCGGCGAGCTGACCCGGGCGCTGCGCACGGCGAGCGAGGCGGCCTACGCGGCGGTGGCCAAGCCGGTCGAGGGCACTGTGCTGTCGGTGGTGGCAGCGGCGGCTGAGGGAGCACGCAAGACCGCGTCGGACGATCTGGTGGCGGTGGCCCGGGCGGCGGCCCGCGCGGCGGCAGAAGCCCTGGCCCGCACGCCCCAGCAGCTCCCCGCCCTGGCCCGCGCCGGCGTGGTCGACGCCGGCGGCCGCGGGCTGGTCCTTCTCCTGGAAGCCCTCGTCGAAGCCCTGAGCAACGCCAGCGCCCCGCCGGATGTCTCGGCCTGCCCGGCTCAGGCCGATCCGGCCCGGCCGATCTCCGCAAGACCGTCCACAACCGGGCCGCCCTCTCCACCCGCGCCTGCGGCCCCGGCCGACCGATCTCCGAACCCGGGCTCGGTCCCCGCCTTGGCTTCGGGCTCGACAACCGGCCCCGGCCTGGTGGCCCCGGCCGGCCCCGGGGACCCCGCAAGGCCGCGCGGCGGCCAGGAGGACTTCGGATACGAGGTGCAGTATCTGCTGGACGCCACGCCCGAGCGCGTCGAGTCACTGCGCGGGACGCTGGGGGAGATGGGCGACTCGTTGGTGCTCGTCGGGACCGGCGACGGCGACCCGCCCACCTGGAACGTCCACGTCCACGTAGCGGTCGCCGACGTCGGCGCCGCGATCGAAGCCGGCGTCGTCGCGGGCCGGCCCCACCGCATCACCGTCACCCGCCTCGAAGACCACCGGCCCGAGCGCACCCAGCCCCTGGGCGACCAGCCCGAGCACCACAACCAAGGCGGCGATCAACTCGCAGCGAACCGGCCGGCCGGCAGCCTGCCCGAGACGGAACACGACGAGGTGGCATGGGCCCAGCGGCCCGACGCGCCGGATTCCGACGCCCGGGCCACAGTCGTCGTCGCAGCCGGGGACGGGCTCACCGCCATCTTCACCGCTGAGGGTGCCACCGTCGTCGGCCGCAATCCCTCCACCGCCGAGATGCTCGCCGCCATCGCTTCCACCGGTGCCGGCCACATCGTGCTCCTGCCCAACGACGCCAACACCCACGCCGTCGCCCGCTCCGCCGCGCAGGAAGCCGCCGCTGACGGCGTACGGGTGAGCGTCGTCCCCACCCGCTCGCCGGTGCAGGCCCTCGCCGCCCTCGCCGTCCGTGATCCGGGACGGCCGTTCGATGACGAGGTCATCGCGATGGCCGAGGCCGCCGGCGCCTGCCGGTACGGCGAGGTCTGCACCGCCAGCCGCGAAGCCCTCACCGTCGCCGGCCGCTGTCATCCCGGCGACCTGCTCGGGCTCGTCGACGGCGAGGTGCACGTCATCGGGGCCGACCTCGAAGAGGTCTGCCTGCGCCTGCTCGACCGGCTGCTCGGCGGCGGCGGCGAGCTCGTCACCCTGGTGCTCGGCGCGGACGCCCCGCCCGAGCTCGAGGAGCGGTTGCGGGCCCACGTCACCAGCCAGTGGCGCTTCGTCGAGCTGAACAGCTACGCGGGCGGCCAGCCCCGCTATCACCTGCTGGTAGGAGTGGAATGACCGACACCAAGACCGTCACCACCACCGACACCCCGTTGGAGAAGGTGCTGGGGGCCGCCAAGGCCAAGGCGCTCGCCACCCATCTCGACCTGCACACCGCCGGTGACCTGATCTACCACTTCCCGCGTCGTTACGACGAGCGGGGCGAGCACACCGACATGCGCAAGCTCGAGGTCGGCGAGCAGGTCACCCTGCTGGCCCAGGTCAAGAGCACGACGGTACGGCCGATGCGCCAGCGCCGCGGCAACATGCTGGAGATCACCATCGGGGACGGTTCCGGCGCCACGCTGACCTGCACGTTCTTCAACCAGGCGTGGCGGGAGCGGGAGCTGCGCACCGGCCGGTGGGGGCTGTTCGCCGGCAAGGTGACCGACTTCCGCGGCCAGCGCCAGCTCAACGGGCCGGCGTACCAGCTGCTCAAGGCGGATGCGACGCAGGACGAGGCGGCCGAGGAGATCGAGGAGTTCGCCGGGGCGCTGATCCCGGTCTATCCCGCCGCGGCCGCCGTGCCGACGTGGACCATCGCCCGGTACGTGCGGGAGGTGCTGGAGACCTTCCAGCCGCCGGATGATCCGTTGCCGGGTACGGTCCGCGCCAGCCGCAACCTGATCGGGATCGGTAAGGCCCTGCGGGAGATCCACCGGCCGAGCTCCGACAAGGATCTGCAACTGGCCCGGTACAGGTTGAAGTGGGACGAGGCTTTCGCCGTACAGCTGACGCTTGTGCAGCGCAAGGCGCGGGCGGCCGCCGCGCCCGGCAGGTCGCGGCCGCGCACCGGGGCCGGGTTGCTCGCCGCTTTCGACGCGGCGTTGCCCTATGAGCTGACCGAGGGGCAGGCCCGGGTCGGCGAGGAGATCGCGGCGGATCTGGCCCGCGCCCATCCGATGCACCGGTTGTTGCAGGGTGAGGTCGGTTCCGGCAAGACGCTGGTGGCGGTCCGGGCGATGCTGCAGGTCGTCGACGCGGGCGGGCAGGCCGCGCTGCTCGCCCCGACCGAGGTGCTCGCCACCCAGCACCACCGCAGCATCGGCGCGCAGCTGGGCGCACTCGGCCGGGCCGGGGAGCTCGACGGTGATCCGAACGGCACGCAGCTCACCCTGGTCACCGGTTCGCTCGGCGCCGCGGCCCGGCGGGCCGCGCTGGCCAAGGTCGCCGACGGGACGGCCGGCATCGTGGTGGGCACGCACGCCTTGCTGTACGAGGGGGTCGACTTCCACGATCTGGGCCTGGTGGTCGTGGACGAGCAGCACCGCTTCGGCGTGGAGCAACGCGACGCGCTGCGCGCCAAGGCCGCGCAGCCGCCGCACGTACTGGTGATGACGGCGACACCGATCCCGCGCACGGTCGCGATGACCGTGTACGGCGACCTGGAAACGTCGACTTTGTCGCAGTTGCCGCGTGGCCGTTCCCCGATCGCGTCGCACGTCGTGCCGCCGGAGCGTCCGGCTTTCCTGGACCGGGCCTGGCGACGGGTGCGCGAGGAGGTCCAGGCCGGCCACCAGGCGTACGTGGTGTGCCCGCGGATCGGCTCGTCGGAAGCCGAGGAGGACGAGGAGCCACCGGCTGAGGGCCAATCCGATCGGCGGCCGCCGCTGGCGGTGATGGAGGTCGCGCCGATCCTCGAGGAGGGTCCGCTGCACGGGCTGCGCCTCGGCATCCTGCACGGCAAACTGCCGGCGGAGGAGAAGGACGCGGTCATGCGCCGGTTCGCGGCCGGTGACCTGGACGTGCTGGTCGCCACCACGGTGATCGAGGTGGGCGTCGACGTCCCCAACTCCACCGTCATGATCATCATGGACGCCGACCGCTTCGGCGTCTCCCAGCTGCACCAGCTGCGCGGCCGGGTCGGCCGGGGTTCGGCCCCGGGCATCTGCCTGCTGGTGACCGAGGCAGCGGAGGGCACCCCGGCCCGCGAACGCCTGGACGCGGTCGCGTCCACGACGGACGGATTCCGGCTGGCCGAGCTGGACCTGGAACAACGCCGCGAAGGCGACGTGCTGGGCGCGTCGCAGTCCGGCAAGCACAGCCACCTGCGGCTGCTCTCCCTGCTGCGGGACAGCAAACTGATCACCGACGCCCGCGCGGAGGCCCAGCAACTCGTGGCCGAAGACCCCACGCTGGCCAAGCACCCGGCGCTGCTGGCCTCGGTCGCAGCCCTGGTGGACGAGGAACGCGCCGAGTATTTGGAGAAGGGATGATCCTGCACTTCTGTCCCCGCGCAGAGTGGGAAGCGGCGGTGCCGGCCGGCAGGTATGCGGCGGACACGCTGGAAAGCCAGGGCTTCATCCACTGCTCCACGCCGGAGCAGGTGGCGGTGCCGGCGACGGCGCTGGCCCGGGGGCGGCAGGACATCGTGCTGCTGGAGATCGACGAGAGCAGGCTGGGCCGGCCGGTGGTCTGGGAGCAGGGTGATCCGCCGGATCCGGGGGGCATGCTGTTTCCGCACGTGTACGAGCCGATCCCGGTTGCGGCGGTGGTCGGGGTGCATGAGTACCTGCCCGAGGCGGACGGCACCTTTCGGCGGCCCACCGGCTTTTAGCCGGCCCTGCCTTTCCTGCGGCCCGCCGGCCTCTGGGCCCGGCCTCTGTGCCCGGCCTTTGGGTCCGCCGGCCTCCGGGCCCGGCCTCTGGGCGTGGCCTTTGGGCCGGGCTGGGGCCGGCAACGACGAACATGGCAAGGGCGCGCCGACCGGGTGGTCGGCGCGCCCTTTCGCGTCGCGGCTCAGCTCACGGGGTGAAGGTGACGCGGCGACGCCGGGCCACCACGAAGAGCACTCCGCCGCCGATCAGCAGGACGGCCGCGCCGGCGGCGATCGTGCCGGCCGCCGCACCCGTTACCGGGAGGCCACCGTCGTCCTCGCCGTCGCCGCCTCCACTGCCGGATCCGTCGCCGTTACCGGATCCGCCGCCGTCGCCGTTACCGGGTCCGCCGCCGCCCGGGTTGCCGCCGTCGCCGCCACCGTCACCCGGGGGCGGGCAGTTATCCGGGCGCTGCCATTCGTAGGCGACGTCCTGCATGCCGTCCGCCGTCACCGTGATCGGGCCGCTGCCGGCCGGCACCCGTACCGTCTCGCCCTTGCCGGGGGCCACGGTCACCGTCGTGGTGAAGTCGCCGGCCCGGACCGTGAAGTCGACCGGGTACTTCGTCTGCTCGCCGGTGTTGCTCAGGTTCACGTCGACCGTGCCGTCGCACTGGGACACCGGCTGCACGGCCGGCTGGTGACAGCCCTTCGTGCCGCCGTTGTACCAGCCCTGCGGCCCCTTCGAGCGGCCGCCGAGGCCGTTGCTGCTGCCCAGCTTGAGGTTGTCGTAGCGCTTACCACCGTCGGTGATCTCACCGATGATGTCGTCCTCGCCACCGAAGAACAGGTCGGCCTGGGTGTTGCAGGCCGGCAGCTGCGCGGCCAGGGTGACCGTGCGCTGCTCGTTGCTGATCGTCGCCGTCTGGTGCGCGAAGACGTACTGCGGCACCGAGAACTGCGGCTTCGGCGCGAAGTAGGTCACCAGGGTCACCGGCTCGGCATTGCAGAGCTTGACGTCGTCGTCCAGCGTCACCGACGCCGTGGCCTGGCCGTCCTTGATGGCGAACTCGTGGTGGAAGCGCGCCTGGGCCTGCTCCACGCACGGCGGCTCGGGCTTCTCGCACGCGCCGAGCTGGACGGTGGCCTTGTTGTCGGCGTCCTTGGTCTTGGCCCAGACGGCCACGAACGAGACCGAGGCCTCCGCCGGGCTGTTCCGCAGCACCTGGGTGAAGATCGTCTTGCCGATGGTGCCGCTGTCCTGGCGGCGGTTGAGGAAACCGCCGTCGGCCAGGCCGGGGACCGGGGCCGGCGCGGTGGTCAGTTTGTCCACCTTGGCCATTTCGGTCCAGTTGTTGGTGATCGTCCAGGTGACGGTCCACTCGCCGGCGGCGGTGTCGCACTTGGCCGTTCCCGTGATGTCGGTCTGGGTCGTAGGCCCATCGGTCCGAGGCGGGACGGAAGCCCGGGCGGGCGCCACGGCCTGCACGGGAGCCGCCAGGGCGGGAGCCACGGCCTGGGTGCGGGCTACGGCCTGAGCGCGGTCCGCGGTCCGGGTCGGGGCGGCCTGGGTCGGGGTGGCGGCCATCAGGGTGGTGAGGCCGAGGAGGGTGCCGGCGGTGATCGCCCCGGCGCGGGGGAGCAGGTTCTTCAGCACGTCCGCTCACTTCGGGAGAGAGAAGCGGGGTGCGCCGACCCTTTCCGGCCGGCGCACCCCGGTGATGCCTTGCTGATGGATCAGGCGGTGAAGGTCACCTTGCGCCGCCGGGCGATGAAGAAGAACACGCCGCCCGCGACGAGCAGCAGGACCGCGACACCCGCGATGCCGCCGGCCACCGGGCCGGTGACGGGCAGGCCGGGCTCGTCGGTGTCGTCGCCGCCACCGTTGCCGCCGCCGCCGCCACCGGCGCCGCCGCCGTTGTCACAGTCGACCTCGCCGAGCGTCGCCTTGATCGGCTCCACGCCCAGGTCGGGGAACTCGACCGTGGCGTACGTGTCGTCGCCGCGCTTGAAGGTGATCTTCTCGGTCTTGCCGGCCGCCACGGTGACGTCCTTGACGTCGTCGCCGTACGTGACCCGCGCGGTCGCCGGCTGGACGCCCTCGGGGTTCTCGACGGTGATCGTGACGGTCTTGCAGTCGTTCTCGACGACGACGCTCGGCAGCTCGCAGTCGGCCGGCGGCGTCCAGTCGTAGACGACGTCCTTCATGTCCGGGGCCGAGACCGTGATCGAGCCGGAGCCGGCCGGGACCACGACGGTCTCGCCCTTGCCCTTGGTCACGGTGACCTTCTTGGTGAACTCGCCCGCCTTGACCGTGAACTCGATCGGGTACTTGTCGGTCAGGCCGTCGTTGCTCAGGTTGATCGCCACGGTGCCGTCACACTGCGACAGCGGCTCGACCGCGGGGGTCTGGCAGCCCTTGGAGCCGCCGTTGAACCAGCCCTGCGGGCCCTTCGAGCGGCCGCCGAGGCCGTTGCTGCTGCCCAGCTTGCGGTTGTCGTAGCGCTTACCACCGTCGGTGATCTCACCGATGATGTCGTCCTCGCCGCCGAAGAACAGGTCGACCTGGGTGTTGCACTTCGGCACGTCGACGTTCAGGTCGACCGAGCGCTTCTCGTTGGTGATCGTGCCCGTGTCGGAGTCGAACTTGTACTGCGGCACCGAGAACTGCGGCTTCGGCGCGAAGTAGGAGACCAGCGTGACCGGCTCGCCCTCGCAGAGCGTGATGCCGTCGTCGAGGGAGACGGTCGCGGTCGAGCCGTCCTCCTTGACGCCGAAGGTGTGGTGGAAGCTGGCCTTGTCCGCGGTGACGCAGGGGGCCTCGTCCTTCACGCACGGCTCGCTCAGCTTGACCGAGCCCTTCTTGACCTCGTTCTCGTAGCCGTCCTTGGACCAGCGCGACTTGAAGGCGACGGTGGCCTCCTTGGCCGCGTCGCCGGTCACCTGCTGGGTCACGACCAGCTCGCCGTCTTTGCCGTGGCTCTTGGCCGGGATGACCGTGCCGTTCTGGAGCCCCTCGACAGCAGTGGGCGTCGTGGCCAGCTCACTGACCGTGGCGTCGGCGGGCCAGTCGTTGGTGAGGGTCCAGGTGACGATCCGGGTGCCGGTAGCGGTGTCGCACTTCGCGACGCCTGTGATGCCGGTGTCGTGGGCGCTGGCGGGGGACGTGGCGACCGTGAGTCCGGTCAGGCCGAGGACGGCACCGGCGAGGACGGTCGCGGCGCGCCGGAGCGGGGAGTTCAACTTCACGCGTACTCCATGTGACGGCGGAACGAGGGGCACGACACAGGGAGACAGCGCGCCGCCGCCGGGGACAGCGGGGCTTGCGACAGCGCCTCCCCGCGCCGTCGAACCGACAGCGTTTCGTCGGTGATGCGGCCTGACGATAGCCACTGGACGGTTCCTGGGAAACAGCTCAGGACGGCTTAAGACTGTTGAGGCCCAGCCGAGACAAACGATCTACTCAGCGGCACTTCATCAATGCGGTAAGTGTTGATCAATGGGGACTTTCTGTCGCAAGTGGACAGCGAAAGGGCGCGCCGACCGTGACGGTCGACGCGCCCCTCGTGTGGAGCCACTGGCTGGTGGATCAGGCGGTGAACTTCACCTTGCGACGGCGGGCCATGAAGAACAGGCCGGCACCGACGGCCAGGAGGGCACCCGCGCCACCCGCGATGCTGCCCGCGGCGGCACCGGTCAGCGGCAGGCCGCCACCGCCACCGCTGTTGTCACAGTCCTCGGGCTGCTCGTACTCGACCGGGATGGTCTCCGAGAAGTCCTTGCCGTCGACCTTGGCCGAGATGGTCAGGTCGATCTTGAAGCCGTTGGTGGCGCTGAAGGTCTCGGTCTTCTTCTCACCCGGCTTGATCACCAGCGTGCGGGTCTCACCCTTGCTGGTCTTGAACTTCAGGGTGAACTCGATGCCGTCGGCCGGGTTGTCCAGGCCGATCGTCATCGTGTCGCAGTCGGCTTCGAAGATCGGCTCGGGCTCGCCCGGCAGGTCCGACGGGATGACCGGCGGGGTCGAGGGCTCCTCGGTCGGGGTCGACGGCTCCTCGGTGGGGGTCGACGGCTCCTCGGACGGGGTCTTCTCGCACTTGCCCTCGAAGGTGACCGTGCCGGTCTCCGACGCCTTGCCGGTGGTCCACTCGGCCTTGACGGTCAGCGAGGAGCTGCTCTCGCTGCCGGGCACGCGCTGCTTGCCGGTCAGCGGCTTGTTGTTGTCCAGGTCCTTGCCGTTGACCTTGAGGTCGGGGTTGTCGATCGTGGTGCCCGCGGGCGTGAGCGTGACCTCGGTCCACTTGTAGGTCGGAGCGTTACCGACGGCCTGGACCTTCCAGTCCACGACCCACTCGCCGGCGACCTTGTCGCAGCTGGACTCGCCCTTGACGATGTTGTGGTGGGCGCTGGCCGGGCCGGCGAGCGCGAACGCGCCGCTCAGGCCGATGAGCGCGCCGGCGGCCAGAACCGCGGTGCGGCGCAGGGGGGACTTCAGATTCACGCCTACTCCTGTACAGAGATCGAGGGGTACGGCGCGGGAAAGCAAGGGCGGCAATCGCCAGGCAATGGGTGCGGCGAGAGCCAGCGACGACGCCTCCCCGCATCGTCGAGCCGACAGCGTTTCGTCGGCGGCCGACCGACCATAGCCAAGTCGGCGAATCTGAGTAACACCGAAAGCGCAGCTAACCGGGTTGATATCTATTCGAGATCTTCGTTGAGCCGTCAGCTGTGGCATCGATGCGGTACGTGAGCACGGGACCGGTACCGATGGGTAAAAGTTCACTCCGGAGTGGCCGGTCACCGGTGGTGGCGTAGCGTCGGATCGTGCTATCTGCAGACCCTCGCGAGGCCGAATGACCAGGATCATCGCCGGTGCACACGGTGGCCGCCGGCTGGCCGCGCCGGTCGGCGCGCAGACCCGGCCCACCGCCGATCGGGTGCGGGAGGCCTACTTCAGCGCCCTCGGCACCATGACGGACCTGGCCGGCGCCCGGTTCGCCGACCTTTACGCCGGTTCGGGAGCGGTCGGCCTGGAGGCTCTGTCCCGGGGTGCGTCCTACGCACTGCTCGTCGAAGCCGACGCCAAGGCGTCGCGGGCCATCCGCGACAACATCGTCACGCTCCGCGTCGGCAGCGCCGCCCGGCTGATCACCGGCAAGGTCGGCCAGGTGCTCGCCGGCCCGCCCGAGGGCGGTCCGTTCGATGTCGTCTTCGCCGATCCCCCGTACGCGGTGAGCGACGACGAGGTGGCCGAGGTGCAGCAGGCGCTGGTCGAGCACGGCTGGCTCGCGGACGACGCCGTGGTGACCTTCGAGCGCTCCACCCGTACGGCGGTCCGGGGTGAGCCGTTGAGCTGGGTGGACGGCATCACCGAGGAGCGCAGCCGGCGCTACGGCGAGACCACTCTTTGGTACGGTCGCCGATCATGAGACGCGCGGTCTGTCCCGGGTCCTTCGATCCGGTCACCAACGGCCACCTCGACATCATCGGACGGGCCAGTCGGCTCTTCGACGAGGTCATCGTGGGCGTCCTGATCAACCACTCGAAGACCGGGCTGTTCGCCGTCGAGGAACGCATCGGCATGCTGCGGCAGGCCACGGCCGCGTACGACAACGTGCGGGTCGAGTCCTTCCACGGTCTGCTGGTCGACTTCTGCAAGGCCCAGGGCGCGGCGGTGGTCATCAAGGGCCTGCGCGCGGTCAGCGACTTCGACTACGAGTTGCAGATGGCGCAGATGAACATAGGTCTCTCCGGCGTGGAGACGTTGTTCATGCCGACCAATCCGCTGTACTCGTTCCTGTCCTCCAGTCTGGTCAAGGACGTGGTCAAGTGGGGTGGGGACGCCTCGTCCTACGTCCCGGACTTCGTCGGCGAGCGGCTCGTGACCAGACTGCGGCAAAACTGACGGCGTGCCCTTCGCGGATGCATCATCGGGTACGGCAGTAACGTGATCGCACCCACTCAGCGTGAGTGTGAGATGACAGGAGTGAGGCGCCGGTGGATCCGCTCGACCGCATCGACGAGATCATCTCCATGGTGGAGGCGGCACGCTCGGTGCCGATGTCCCGGACCAACTTCATGTTCGACCGCGGCGAGATGATCGCGCTGCTGGAAGAGCTGCGCGCTGAGCTGCCGAGCGACCTGCGCCGGGCGGTGGCGCTGCTCGAGGAACGCGACAAGATCATCGACGCGGGCAAGCGGGAAGCGGACCGGATCATCGGCGAGGGTGAGACCGAGCACGCCCGCCTGGTCTCGGTCAACGAGATCACCGTGTCGGCCGAGCACGAGGGTGCCCGGATCGTCGCGGAGGCCCGGTCCGAGGCGCAGCGGCTGCGCGAGGAGGTCGACGACTACGTCGACACCGCGCTGGCCAACTTCGAACAGTTCCTGACCAGGGCGTTGTCGTCGATAGAGCGGGGCCGCGACAAGATGCACGCGCTCCGCGAGATCGGCACCTTCCAGGGTGAGGAGAACGAGCGGCCGCTGCCGTTCTGAGCCGGCCCGGGCCCGCCGACCCGATTCGACGCTGGGCCCGCTGCTCAGGTAACCTTTCCTGTCGGCCTACCCACAGGCTGAGGAATCATGATGCCCAAGCACACGCAGAACCACCTCGATCCCAGGCAGCCGCTGGTCGTCGACACGACGAAGCTCCCGCGCCAGCCTGGGGCGACGCGCGCCCTGAAACGGGTGGTGCCGGCACCGCCGGACCTCGGTGTGGAACTGATCTCGGTGCCCACGGGTTCCGACCTCGAGCTCGATCTGAGCATGACGTCGGTCTCCGAGGGCGTCTACGTCAGCGGCAACGTCCGCGGCTCGCTCTCCGGCGAGTGCGGTCGCTGCCTCAACGACATCTCGGAGCCGTTCGACGTCCACATCGCGGAGCTGTACGCCTACGCGGACAGCACCACGGAGGAGACGACGGACGAGGGCGAGGTGGGCCGGATGCACGGCGACCTGCTCGACCTGGAGCCGGCGGTACGGGACGCGGTGGTGCTCACGCTGCCGACCAATCCGGTCTGCCGGCCGGACTGCCCGGGGTTGTGCCCGGAGTGCGGGGTGCATCTCGACGACGTCCCGGCTGACCACAGCCATGACGAGGTCGATCCCCGCTGGGCCGCCTTGCGCGACCTGCCGACGGTGGCGTCACCGCAAGACCCGAAGAACTGAAGATTCTGAACTGAGCAAGACCCCGAAGATCTGATCGAGGAGTAGGTACCGTGGCCGTCCCCAAGCGCAAGATGTCGCGCAGCAACACCCGGTCCCGCCGGGCGAACTGGAAAGCGACCGCGGTCCAGACCGTGGCGTGCCCCCAGTGCAAGTCGCCGCACCTGCCGCACACTGCGTGCGGGGTCTGCGGCACCTACAACGGCCGTCAGGTCCTCGAGGTCTGAGCACCACGGAGTGACCAGCCCGACTTCCGGGCGGGTCGCACCTGAGCGGCGAACGTCCGGTGCTCAGGCTCCGGGACAGTCCGGCCGGGTCATCCCGGCCACGACTGCACCGGAGCCGGGCACCGCGCGGATCGCCGTCGACCTCCTCGGCGGGGACCATGCTCCCGCCGTCGTGGTTGACGGCGCTCTGCGCGCCTGCCAGGCCGATCCGTCCCTCCAGCTGCTTCTCGTCGGCCCCCCTGAGGCTGCCGACGCTCTTCGGCGTGCCCTGGACCCGGCCGACCGCGACCGCGTGAGCAGCATCACCGCCCCGGCCGGCCCAGCCGACCACGAAACCACCGGCCGCAGTACCCGTCATCCCGCCGGGCAGGAAGCTGCCGGCGGCAGCGCCGGCCATGACCGCGAAGACCCGCCGCCGGCCGCTTCCGACCGCGTCCCCGCCCCGACCATCAGGCCGGACCGGGCGATCAGTCGTGCCGCCGCCCCCGACCAGGCACTCAGCCGGGTCGAATCCGGCGTCCGCACCGCCGTACTGGCCGTCGCCCAAGGTCACGCCGACGCGGTCGTCTCCGCCGGCAACACCGGCGCCACCGTCACCTCCGCCGCCCTCGGTCTCGGCCGCTGGCCCGGCGTGCGCCGTCCCGCCCTGGCCGCCGTGCTGCCCACGGTCGCCGGCCGATTGGTCCTGCTCGACGTGGGTTCCTCCGTCGACCCGGACGAACAAACTCTCGCCATGCACGCCCGGCTCGGCGCCGCGTACGCCGCCGTCGTACACGGCGTCGCCGCCCCCCGCGTCGGCCTGCTCACCATCGGCACCGAGCGTGGCAAGGGCGATCGTCTGCGCCGGGCCGCCCCCGCCGTGCTGGCCGGGCTCGATCTGCCCGCCGGCGGCCACTACACCGGGCTGGTCGAGGGCAACGACGTGGTGACCGGGACCGCCGCCGACGTGGTGGTGACCGACGGCTTCACCGGCAACG
This sequence comes from Actinoplanes sp. NPDC048967, assembly GCF_040649415.1. NCBI lineage: Bacteria > Bacillati > Actinomycetota > Actinomycetes > Micromonosporales > Micromonosporaceae > Actinoplanes > Actinoplanes sp. NPDC048967. The sequence goes on along the minus strand of NZ_JBEZFL010000004.1, from coordinate 532,412 downwards.
TGCTGCTCAAGGGTCTCGAGACGGCGTACGCGCTGATCCGGCCCCCCGGCACCGACGACGTACCGCCCCGGGCGGCCATCCTGCTCGGCGTCGGCGGCACAGTCGTCGTCTGTCACGGCGCCGCGAGCGCCGACGACATCGCCGCGGGCATCGCCCTCGCCGCCGACCTGCACCGGCGGGCCGCGGTGCCGGTCATCGCCGACCTGATCCAGTTCCCGGCGGGGCATCCGAGCCCCGCGGCGCACGAAGACTCCAGAGGTGGTTCATGAGCAGTAACGACAAGCGCCGGCGGCCCTCCACCGAGCCACTGGAGGAGGCGTTCGGCATCCCCATCGAACCGGGCCTGCTCGAACGCGCGCTGACCCACCGCTCGTACGCGTACGAGAACGGCGGTCTGCCGACCAACGAGCGCCTGGAGTTCCTCGGCGACTCGGTGCTGGGGGTGGTGATCACCTCGGCGCTCTTCCACAACCACCCGGACCTGCCCGAGGGTCAGCTGGCCAAGCTGCGCGCCAGCGTGGTCAACATGCACGCGCTGGCCGACGTGGCCCGTACCCTCGGCCCGCTGGGTCTGGGCCCGCACCTGCTGCTCGGCAAGGGTGAGGAGACCACCGGTGGCCGCGACAAGGCCAGCATCCTGGCCGACACGCTGGAGGCGCTGCTCGGCGCGATCTACCTGGAGCACGGCCTGAGCGTGGCCGGCGACGTGATCCACCGGCTGTTCGACCCGCTGATGGCCGAGTCGGCCGGGCGCGGCGCGGCGCTGGACTGGAAGACCAGCCTGCAGGAGCTGACCGCGGCGCTGGGCCTGGGCGTGCCGGACTACGTGATCGACGACGCCGGCCCGGACCACGCGAAGACGTTCACGGCCTGGGTGGTGGTGGCCGGCGAGCGTTACGGCGGCTCGGACGGGCGCAGCAAGAAGCAGGCCGAGCAGCGCGCCGCCGCGGCCGCCTGGCGCACCCTGACCGAGCGGACCGAGGCGCAGACCCCGCCACCCGCGGTGGCCGGCGGCGGCCACACCGAGCTGTCCGAGGCAGCGGAAAAGCCCGCGGTGGCCGGCGGCGGCCACACCGAGCTGTCCGAGGCAGCGGAAAAGCCCGATGCGGCGGGCAGCGGCCACACCGGGCTGTCCGAGACAGCGGAGAAGGCCGGCGCGGGGAGCAGCGGGCCCACCGAGCTGCCCGAGGCCTCCTAGCGGTGAGCGTGACGGTGCGGGAGCCCGGCCCGGAGGTGGCCGGCGTCGCGGAGCGGCTCTGGGAGAAGGCCGGCCGGTGGCATGGCGCCGGGATCGCGGTCGGCATCCTGGCCCTGACCCGGCTGGTGCAGCTGCTGTTCCTGGTCGTGCTGGATCACGCCACCGCGGAGCCGGCCGGGCTGCGCACCAACCTGCTGATCTGGGACGGCGGCTGGTTCCAGCGGGTCGCCGAGGGCTATCCGAGCGGCTACACGTACGGCGCCGACGGCGCGCTGCAGGGCAACGAGCTGGCGTTCTTCCCGCTCTACCCGATGCTGATCCGGTTGCTGTCCGGGCTCGGCCTCGACTCCGGCACCGCGGCGCTCACGGTGAGCTGGCTCGCCTCGGTCGGCGCGGCGGTCGCTCTGCACCTGCTCGGCACCTCGCTCTACGGCCGCCGGGCCGGCTGGGCCCTGGTCGCCATCTGCTGCAGCGCCCCCATGTCGGTGGTGCTGTCGATGGCGTATTCGGAGAGTTTGTTCCTGGCCCTGGTGGCCGGCATGTTCGTCGCCGCGCACCGCCGGGTCTGGTGGGCCGCCGGCCTGCTAGGCCTCGCCGCCGCCCTGACCCGGCCGACCGGCGCGGCCGCCGCGGTGGCCCTGGCCGTCGCCGCTGTCATCGCGGTGCGCCGTGATCCCGGCCGCAAGTGGCCACCGCTGGCCGCGGCCGCCGTGGCCCTCGCCGGGGTGCCCGCCTATCTCGGCTGGGTCGCGTGGCGGGTCGGTGACCTCGACGCCTGGTTCAAGATCCAGACCGCGGGCTGGGGCACGTCGTTCGACTTCGGGGCCAGCACGATCGACTTCCTGGGCAGCACGCTGACCGTCGGCGAGGGCTGGGTGCCGATGAGCGTCGCCCTGATCCTGCTCGCCGCCCTGGCCGCGGCCGGGGTCGCGCTGGCCGGCCGGCCGTGGCTGCCGCTGGCCGTCTACGGGCTCGTCGCGATGGTGCTGGCCTACGGGCAGGCGGGTTTCTACCACTCCAAGCCGCGCCTGCTGCTGCCCGTACTCTTGACGTTGCTGCCTTCGGTCGTCGCCGCCGCCCGCGCCCGCCCCCGGGTCGCGGTCCTCGCGATCGCCGCCTGGGCGGCGTTCGGCCTCTGGTACGGCGCCTACCTGGTCGCCGTCTGGCCGTACACGATCTGACCCCACCCCCGAAGGACTCCCGTGCCTGAGCTTCCCGAGGTCGAGACCGTCCGCCAGGGACTGGCCAAGTGGGTGACCGGCCGGCGCATCGACACCGTCGAGGTGCGCCATCCCCGGGCGATCCGCCGCCACGTGCCCGGCGACGTGCACTTCGCCGCCGTCCTCAAGGGGCGGACCGTCACCGACGTCGCCCGGCGCGGTAAATACCTGTGGCTCCCGCTGGACTCCGGCGACGCGATCATCGCGCACCTCGGCATGAGCGGGCAGCTGCTGATGCAGCCGGCCGGGGCGCAGGACGAGGTGCACCTGCGGGTCCGGGTCACCTTCGCCGACGACGGCCCGCAGCTGCGCTTCGTCGACCAGCGCACGTTCGGCGGCCTGTCGGTCTCCGAGGGCGGCGCCGAGCTGCCCGACGAGATCGCGCACATCGCCCGCGACCCGCTGGACCCGCTGTTCGACGACGAGCTGTTCGTGGCGCGGCTGCGCGGCAAGCACACCGAGATCAAGCGGGCCCTGCTGGACCAGACGCTGATCTCCGGCGTCGGCAACATCTACGCCGACGAGGCGCTGTGGCGGGCCCAGCTGCACGGTGCCCGCCCCACCGACGCGCTCACCCGCCCCGCCGTACGCCGGTTGCTCGCCCACGTCCGCGACGTGCTCAGCGAGGCGATCGTCGCGGGCGGCACCACCTTCGACGCGCTGTACGTCAACGTCAACGGGGAGAGCGGCTACTTCGACCGGTCGCTGAACGCGTACGGGCGGGAGGGACAGCCCTGCCACCGGTGCGGCTCGATCATGCGCCGCGAGCAGTTCATGAACCGCTCGTCCTACAGCTGTCCGCGTTGCCAGCCGCGCCCCCGCCTGCCGCTGCGCTGACGTAGGGGCTGGTGTCGGTGGCCAGCCCGAAGCCGGCGCCACGGCGGCCCATCAGCCGGCGGGCGGCGGTCAGCAGTGGCGTCGGCACCCCGTGCACCAGGTGACCGTCGCCGGGCCGCACCCCGTCGCCGGCCCACCCCTGGTAGGCCGACCAGGGCCCGTCGAAGGTGCAGATCCGGACGCCCAGGTCGCGGTAGAGCGGGTGGGTGGGCACGCCCGGGTTGAGCACGATCCGGTGCAGCCCGCGCCGGGCGGCGAGCCGTACGGTCAGCGCCACCGGCCCGACGCCGCCCGAGCCGGCCGGCGCCCGGTCCAGGAAGAGCCCTTCCGCGCCGTCCGCGCGCCACTCGTCCACGTCGGCGAGCACGTCGGCCAGCGAGCGCCCGCCCCAGTCCAGGTCGATGCGGCCGAGGATCCGGTGCGCCGAGCGGCGGGCGCCGGGCCGTTCCTGCACGACCCAGGTGTCCTGGTCGGGCGCCAGGTCGGGCGAGGGCTGGGCGTACGGGGGGAAAAGGGTCTTCACGACGTCCTCCGGGGGTCTGCGGCGGTGTGTGCGACGGTCAGCAGTCCGACGAGGTGGGTCGCCGCCAGGATGGCGACGACGGTGCGGAGCGGGTCCGGCGGCAGCGCCGGGACCAGCGGGGCCGCGACCGCCGCGAGCGGCGGCGCGACGGCGAGCAGGGCGGCGACGAAGGTCCGGCCCCTCGCGGCGAGCAGCAGGGTGATGGCCAGTACGCCGCTGAGCAGGATCCCGCCGGCCACCGCGAGCACTCCCTCCCGCGCGCCCACCACCCCGCCCGGCAACCGGTACGCGGCCAGCGCGAGAGCGAGCCCGGCGGCCAGCGGCGGCAGCAGTGCGGCGACGGTCACCACGGTCACGCCACCGACGTGCTCGCGGTGCTCCTCGTCGCTCTCGGCCACGTCGAGGCTGCTCTCGACCTGTCGCCGGTGCCAGCCGATCAGCGCCTCCAGGACGGGCCCGGCGGCCAGCAGCGGCAGCACGGCCGGCGACGTCGCCGCCGGTGGCCCGGCCCGCCAGAGCAGCACGGCCGAGGCCGCCTGACCCGCCCCGAGCACCGCCCGCCCGACCGCACCGCGCAGGTCGTCGCCCCGCAGCACGAGCGTGGCCGTACGCCGGAACGCGGGCCGGAATGCACGCAGGGCAGCGGCGGCGACGGCGATCGGCAGCAGCAGCGTGACCGGCACCCGGGCGGCCCAGGTGTCACCGATCGCCCCGGCGACGGCGACCGCGGCGAGCAGCCAGCACGGCAGGCTCCACCGCACGACCGCCGCCTCGTTGCGGCTCACCAGCGCCGCGGTGACCGAGGCCAGGCTGCCGAGCCCGCAGATGCCGACGGCGATCGCCCGGCCGGGCGCGGCGCCGGCCACGGAGGCCGGTGCGAGCAGCACGAACGCGCACCACAGCGCGGCGGCCGTCAGGAAGCCGAGCCCGACGAACCGCGCCCCGGCGCCCGGCCCACCGCGCCGGGCGACGACCGCGCCCGTGCCGGTGAGGATCTGCGTGACGCTCCAGCCGAGCACCAGCGTGCCGGCCGGCACCGGCCAGGGCAGGCTGCCGAGGAGGCCGGCCGCGGCGATCGCGACGCTGAGCGGTCCGAGGTAGAGGGCGCAGCGCAGCAGCAGCGTGACGCCCAGGGCCGGCGCCCGCCGTACGCCGGGTCCCAGCGCCAGGCCGGTCACCGGTCCTCACCGGCCTCGGCGAGCCAGCGCACGGTGGCCGGCCGGGCTTCGCGCGGGGCGGGCACGGCCAGCGCGAGTTCGTAGGAGGGGGCCGGCGGCGGTCCGGCCAGATCGGTGTAGAGGGCGCCGTAGACGCGGACCACCCGGTCGGCGGTGAAGCAGGCGAGCGCCCGGCGGCGGGCGGCGTCACCCAGCGCCCGGCGCCGGGCCGGGGCCCGCAGCAGGCTGATGCAGGCGTCGGCCAGGGCCGCCGGATCGTTCTCGGCGACGAGCGTGCCCGCGTCGCCGAGGGTCTCGGCGACCGGGCCCACGTCGATTCCGATCACGGCCCGGCCGGACATCATGGCCTCGATCAACCGGTACGGCGGGTCGGCCGGTCCCGGGACGTGGACGACGAGATGGCCGGTGGCGTACCGGTCGCGGGGGTCGGCGGGCAGCGGGTGGAGCCGGATCGCCCGCCCCAGCCCGGTGCGTTCGACCTGCTCGGCGCAGTGGTCCTCGTGCGCGGCGGTGACCCCGACGAGGTGCAGGACGGTCCCGGGCACGGCGGTCGCCACGATCGCGAACGCCTCCAGCAGTCCGTGCAGACCGCTGTCCGGGCCGCCGTTACCGGCCCAGACGATGGCCGGCTGGGTCCTCGCCTCGGGCGCGGACGGGAAGTCGACCGGGTCCACCCCGGCGGGCACCGGGACGAGCCGGCTGGGTTCGGCACCGTGCCCGAGCGCCCACGAGTGGTGGTAGGCGCTCAACGGGGCGATGAGGCCGGCTTCGGCGTACCCGGTGCGGGCGACCGACCGGCGGAACCGGCGCAGCACCGTGCGCACCGCGGGGGAGAGCCGCTCCTCGCCGGCCCGCGGCCGGGCCACCGGGGCCCGCGCCTCGGTCAAGAGCAGGGGCATCCCGGTCCGCCAGCGCCCGGCCAGGGCGGCCAGCAGCGGCGTCGTGCCGCCCACGCAGTGCACCAGGTCAACGGCGGGCACCGGTACGGACAACGCCCGCGCCGCGTGACGCAGCAGCGTGGCGGCGGTCCGGGCGTCACGCAGGGTGAGCCGCGGCAGCCGGTCCTCACTCGCCGACGTCCGCCCCGCGCGCCACGCGTCGAGCAGCACGTCGGTCAGCGGCACCGAGTTCAGCGGGTGGTCGGCCGACTCGGTCAGCACCGAGAGCCCGAGCAGCCCCTTGGCGAACAGGTCGTCGGCCGCCTTGGGCTCGGCCTCACTGAGCAGTCCCCGGCACAGCAGGACGGCCGCGGCGGTGGCGTTGTCGTCGCTGACCGCGCGCCGCCGGATCTCGCGGCTCAGCGGCACGGCCCGGGCGGACGCGACGTGGCGGGGCAGCGGGTACGCCGGCCCGCCGGGTGGTTCACGGTCGGTGACGGTCAGCAGGTCGAAGGTGTACCGGCCGAGGCCGTCGACGAGCGTGCGGCACCAGCCGCCGAGGGCGTCCCGGCGGAACGGGTAGCCGCCCCCGGTGAGCAGACAGATGCGCATGCGGTCAGCACCACGGGCGCGACGGGGGTGTTATCACGATGGCTGCAACGACGCAGCGGCGAAAAGTAACGGGAGCGTGTCACCTAGGCGACAGTCGGTCGCACTATTTGTCTGTTTTTCGGAGTTATTTGCTCAGGAACGTCCGAAAAGCTGGCCCCATACGGTTGTGCCGTCCACGCCCTTGACCGCACCCACCCCGAGCGCCTTGAAGTCGCAGTTCAGGATGTTGGCCCGGTGCCCGTCGCTGTTCATCCAGCTCGTCATGACGTCGGCGGCGTCGCGCTGGCCCCGGGCCACGTTCTCGCCGCCGGGGTCGTTGTAGCCCTGCGCCTTGGCCCGGGTGACGAAGTCCCGGCCGTCGTCGCTCACGTGGCTGATGTACAGGTCACCGTGGGTGCCGAGCTCCTGGACGTGCAACCGGATGGCCGCCCGCAGCTTGGTGTTGAGTTCTACCGAGCCGCAGCCGGCCCGGTCCCGCTCGACGTTGACCAGCCGGATGACCTCGGACTCCTGAGCGGCCAGCCCGGCACCGACCTTCGGGGCGCTGGTGGTCGGCCTGCGGGTCGGCGTCTTCTTGACCACCGGCTTCTTGGTGGCCGGCTTCTTCGTGGCCGTCCGGCTCGGCTTGGGTGCCGCGGTGGACGGGGTCGCCGCCGGCGACGACGGCGGGGCCGGCGGCCGTGCCACCCCGGTGCCGGGTGCCCCGCCACCGGCACCCGGCACCAGGGCGGCGACGGCAGCTTCGGGATGCTCGGCCGCGGTGCCCGAGCCGGTGAAGCTCGAGGGCAGCAGTGCGGCGCCGGCACCGACCACGGCGAGCAGGGCGGTCACGGAGAGGCCGAAGGTCACGGGCGACGGCATCGCCTGCCGGTCGCGGTGTCGCCCGGTCGGTCTCTGGTCGGCTGGCCCCTGCACGTCGTGCCTCCGTGGTCCTCGAGGGATCGAGAGGTTTCGACCCGGGTGACGGTAAGCAGCCCCACGCGGCCCGGGCAAACCGGCTAAGAAAGAAATAAGTCCTGGATAAGGCCCGCGGGGTGGCGTGATTCACTGGTCAGGCGGGTGCCACGCGGTTCACACGGCTTGACGGACTGTGGGTATCAGCGCACCATGGAGGTGTCGCCAGTCGCGCCCATCTGTGTCCAGTCGAGTCCTGGACATGGAAAATCTGCATCCACAGCACGTCCCCGGGTGCAGGAGTTTGTGCTCACGCGTGTCCGTGGGCATGAAGGTGTGCGGTACCACTGGGCGCGCGTTTGGCCGGCCTTTCCGGCAGCGCTTTACAAGGAGACGAAATGGCGAAGGCCCTCTACGGCCACGTAGGTGCGGCGCCCGACCGGCGCCTGCTCGACGAGGTCACCCGACTGCGTTCCAGGGTGCAGGCTCTGGAGTTCGAGATCACCCGCCTTCGGGCGGAGAACGATCGTCTCGCGGCCGCCGCCGCGGAGGCAGACGATCTTCTGCGGCTGACCGAGCCGGCGCTGACCTGAGCTTCACCGGGCGCCGTGACCCGGCGCCCATATCCCCTCGCACCACGTGACGCACCCCGCAAAGCGCGCCTCCACAGCACCAAGTGGCGGCGCGCATCTTTTTGCTCCTTCTGCGCCGCGCCCGTAGCGCCAATTCCGACAAACGTGTCGGCTCGGGTCGAGACCGGCACGATCCGGGACGCGCGGCGTGCACGGACATGGCGTGCGCCTGCGGGTAACCTGCTGACCAGCAGACCACCGCCGACCCCCGGAGATCCGTGCACCTCAAGAGCCTGACGGTGAAGGGTTTCAAGTCCTTCGCCTCCGCTACGACGCTGCGGCTGGAGCCGGGCATCACCTGTGTGGTGGGCCCCAACGGCTCCGGCAAGTCCAACGTCGTCGACGCCATCGCGTGGGTCCTGGGTGAGCAGGGCGCCAAGGCGCTGCGCGGCGGCAAGATGGAGGATGTCATCTTCGCCGGCACCGCCGGGCGGGCCCCGCTCGGCCGCGCCGAGGTGACTCTGACCATCGACAACGGCGACGGCGCCCTGCCCATCGACTACACCGAGGTCTCCATCACCCGCCGGATGTTCCGCTCCGGCGAGAGTGAGTACGAGATCAACGGCAGCTCCTGCCGCCTGCTCGACATCCAGGAGCTGCTCAGCGACTCCGGCATCGGCCGTGAGATGCACATCATCGTCGGCCAGGGCCGGCTCGACGCGATGCTGCACGCCAAGCCCGAGGACCGCCGCTCCTTCATCGAGGAGGCGGCCGGCGTCCTCAAGCATCGCAAGCGCAAAGAGAAGGCGATCCGCAAGCTCGACGCGATGCAGACCAACCTCAACCGGCTCAACGACCTCACCGCCGAGCTGCGCCGCCAGCTCAAGCCGCTGGGCAAGCAGGCCGAGGTGGCCCGCCGCGCGGCCGGCATCCAGGCCGACCTGCGTGACGCCCGGCTACGGCTGCTCGCCGACGACCTGCACACCCTGCGCACCACGCTGGACAAGGAGATCGCCGACGAGTCGGCGATGCGCGAGCGCCGCCAGCAGGTCGAGGAGGAGAACCGCGAGGTCCAGCGCTGGCTCGCCGACCTGGAGGCCGCGCACGCCGAGGACGCGCCACTGCTCGCCGCCGCCCAGGACACCTGGTACAAGCTGTCCGCCCTGCAGGAACGCTTCCGCTCCACCGAGCAGCTGGCCTCCGAGCGGCTGCGGCACCTCGCCGCGGCGCCGGACGACGAGCGTACGGGCCGCGACCCGGATCAGCTCGAGGCCGAGGCGGAACGGGTCCGCGAGCAGGAGGAGGAGCTGCGCGAGGCCCTCACCGAGGACCAGATGCGCCTGGCCGAGGCGGTCGAGCACCGCCAGGAGCTGGAACGGCAACTGCTGCAGGCCGAGGGTGCGCTGCGGGCCGCCGCGAAGGCGATCGCCGACCGCCGCGAGGGACTGGCCAAGCTCACCGGCAACGTGAACGCGGCCCGGGCCCGTACCGGAAGTGCCGCCGAGGAGATCGAGCGGCTCGCGGTCGCCCACAACGACGCGCTCACGCGGGCCGAGGCCGCCCAGGCCGAGGTCGACGCGGTGTCCGCGGAGTCCACCGAGGCCGATCGCGACAACGCCGAGCTCGACGAACGGCACGCCGAGGCCGTCGCCGCGCACGACCGCGCGGCCGCGGTCGTCAAGGAGCTCTCCGACGCCGAGCGGGCGGCCGAGAAGGACGCCGCCAGCTGGAAGGCCCGGGAGGAGGCGCTCGCCCTCGGCCTGCGCCGCAAGGACGGTGCCGGCGCGCTGCTCGGCAAGGCCGATCAGATCCCCGGCCTGCTCGGCAGCCTGGCCTCGATGCTCACCGTCCGGCCGGGTCACGAGGCCGCGCTGGCCGCGGCCCTGGGCATGCTGGCCGACGCGGTCGCGCTGACCGGCATCGACGAGGCCGTCGAGGCCATGCGCACCCTGAAGATCGCGGATGCCGGCCGGGCCGCGCTCGTGGTCGCCGCCCCGGCCGCGCCGGGCATGCAGGGCTCGCTCGACAGCCTGCGCCCGGCCCTGCCGGAGGGTGCCGTGTGGGCGCCCGACGTCATCGACTGCCCGGACACCATCCGCCCGGCGCTGAACAAGGCGCTGCGCGACGTCGTGCTGGTCCCCGATCTGGCTGCCGCGACCCGCCTGGTCGCGCAGAACGCCGAGCTGCGCGCGGTCACCCCCGACGGCGACGTGCTGGGAGCGCACGCGGCCGCCGGTGGTTCCGGCAAGGCCACCAGCTACATCGAGGTCCAGGCCGCCGTCGACGAGGCCCGGGCCAGGCGGGAGACCGCCGAGGAGTCCATCGGCGTCCTGAAGGGTCAGCTCACCGATGCCCGCGCCGAGGTCGCGGAGCTCAAGGAGGCCGTGGCCGTCGCGGCCGCCGCCAAGCGCGCCGCGGAGGGCGAACGCAACGCCGCCGCCCGCCGCCTCGCCGAGCTCGGTGCCGCCGCCCGTTCCGCCAAGGCCGAGTCGGAGCGCCTGGGCGCCTCCCGGCAGAAGGCCGAGGCCAACCGCGACCGCGACCTGGCCGGGCTGGCCGAGCTGGAGGAGCGGCTGCGGCTCGCCGAGGCCACCCCGATCGACGAGGAACCGTCCACCGAGGAACGCGACACCCTCTCGGCGCTGGTGCCGCAGGCCCGGCAGAACGAGATGGAGGTCCGGCTGGCCGTCCGGACCGCCGAGGAGCGCGTCTCCTCGATCGCCGGCCGGGCCGACTCCCTGCTGCGCCAGGCCACGCAGGAACGCCAGGCGCGCGAGCGCGCGGCCGCCCGCCGGGCCGCCCGGGCCCGCGGCGCGGAGATCGCCAAGGCCGTCGCCCTGGGCGCGGCTGCCGCGATGTCGCGGGTCGCGGTCTCGCTGGCCACCGCGGTGGAGGCGCGTGACGAGCTGGCCCGCGCGCGCACCGCCCGCGAAGCCGAGCTGCAGGAGGTACGCGCCAGCGCCAAGCGCCTGGTCGCCGAGCTGGAACGGCTCACCAACGAGGTGCACCGCGACGAGGTGGCCCGGGCCGAGCAGCGGCTGCGCATCGAACAGCTCGAAGCCAAGGCGGCCGAGGACTTCTCCCTCGACGTCGACACCCTGGTCGCCGAGTACGGCCCCGACCAGCTCGTCCCGCCCACCCAGGCCGAGGCCGCGCAGGCGGAGAAGGACGGCAAGGAGCTCCCCGAGCCGGTGCCGTTCCACCGGCCGACCCAGGAGAAGCGGGCCAACAAGGCCGAACGCGACCTGGCCCTGCTGGGCAAGGTCAACCCGCTGGCCCTGGAGGAGTTCGCCGCGCTGGAGGAACGCTTCAAGTTCCTCTCCGACCAGCTCGAAGACCTGAAGGCCACCCGCAAGGACCTGCTCACCGTGGTCAAGGACGTCGACGACCGGATCCTCGAGGTCTTCACGTCGGCGTTCGAGGACACCGCGCGCGAGTTCCAGGCCGTGTTCCAGGTGCTCTTCCCGGGCGGTGAGGGCCGGCTGGTGCTGACCGATCCCGAGGACATGCTGACGACCGGCGTCGAGGTCGAGGCCCGCCCGCCGGGCAAGAAGATCAAGCGGCTGTCGCTGCTGTCGGGCGGCGAGCGCTCGCTGACCGCGGTCGCCATGCTGTGCGCGATCTTCCGGGCCCGACCCAGCCCCTTCTACATCATGGACGAGGTCGAGGCGGCCCTCGACGACGTCAACCTGGGCCGGTTGATTACGCTCTTCCAGCAGCTGCGGGAGAAGAGCCAGCTGCTGATCATCACGCACCAGAAGCGCACGATGGAGGTCGCCGACGCCCTCTACGGCGTCACGATGCGTGCCGGCGTCACCCAGGTCATCAGCCAGCGGCTGAACCGAGAACCGGAGGATTGACCCCTTATGCTCCGCCAACCCGCCCAGGCCATGCTCATCGACCTGGACGGCGTACTGCGCCGCTGGGACCCCGCGGTGCCGGCGGCGGTGGAGGAGTCGTACGGGCTGGCGCCGGGCACCCTGATCGAGACGGCGATGAGCTGGGAACTGCTGCGTCCCGCGGTGGCCGGCGAGATCACGGACGCCGAGTGGATGCGCCTCGTGGCGATGCGCCTGCCGTTGCCGGAGGCGGACGCCAAGGCGGCGGTCGCGCGGTGGCAGGAGCACCGGGGCACGATCGACCAGGAAGTGCTCGACTTCGTCCGCTCGGTGCGCGCGGCCGGACGCCCGGTGGGACTGGCGACGAACGCCACCGACCTGCTCCGGGGTGACCTGGCCGGGCTCGGCCTGGCCGGGGAGTTCGACACGGTGGTCAGCTCGTGGGAGCTGAAGGTGCACAAGCCGGCGCCGGAGTTCTTCACCCAGGCCTGTGCGGCCCTGAACGTCGAACCGCCGTGGGTGCTGTTCGTTGACGACGACGACCGGGCGGTACGCGGCGCTCGCGCGGCCAAGATGCCTGCGCTGCGCTGGACCGGGCCGCAGGACCTCCCTTACCTGCGCAAGGCGCTCGCTCTGCCCGCGCCCGGCTGATCTTCTCGCGGCGACGTAGGCTGGCCGCGGCTGAGAGGATGTCGATGCGTAAGACGCTGCTAGGGGCGGTTCTCGTGCTCGCTCTGCCGGGCTGCTCCGCGGACGGCGGCACCCCGGCGGCGCCGGCCCCGGCCAGCACCGCTCCTTCCGCTCAGCCGAGCGCCAGCGCGCGCATCGGCAGCGCACCCCCACCGGCCGGCGCGCTGGACGGCAAGCGGCAGGTCTTCTTCCTGCCCCGGCTCGACGACAACGAACTGCCGGACTCGGTGCTGGCCGTGACCGCCGCCGGCCGGCTCCAGGTGACCGACGACTACGCCGACCGGGCGCTCTTCGTGCCGGTGCCCAAGAGCCGCGGCGCGAAGGAACGCCTGATCAAGACGGGCACCCTCCGAGCCGGGCGCGAGCCCTTCTGCCTGCAGGTGCGGGGCAGCGGGTCCGGCCCGCTCACCGTCGTCACCGCGGCGTGCGACGCCGGCGAGCCGAAGCAGCACTTCACCTTCGAGCCGGCCGGCCAGGACGACGAGGGCCGCACCACCTACGCCGTGCGCAACCGGGACGCCTTTCTGCAATGGCACCCGCTGGGCGCGGCCGGGCTGGTCGCCGAGAAGGCCGACGACAGCCAGATGCAGACGACCTTCTCCCTGCAGGACCAGGGCGCCGCCGCCCTGCCCAAGGGCGACTGAGCCGGCTCAGTCGCCGGTGACGCCGTCGATGCGTTCGCGGAGCAGGTCCGCGTGGCCGTTGTGGCGGGCGTACTCCTCGATCATGTGCAGGTAGACCCAGCGGAGGCTCACCAGCGGCCGCCACTCGGTCGAGAACTCGTGCTCCAGCGGCAGCTCGGCGACCGCCGCCTTGGCCGCCTCGATCTCGGCGAGGAACGTGGCATGGTCGGCCGCCGCGTCAGCCTCGTCCACGTCGTCGAAGTCGCCGTCCTCGTTGGTGTCCGAGCAGTAGATGTACGAGACCCGCTGGCCGGCCGCGTTGATCCGGAACCAGCCGCGTTCGACCTCGGCCAGGTGGCGGAGCAGGCCCAGCAGCGACAGCTTCGACGGCTCGACCGAGCGCAGCTTGAGCTGCTCGGCGGTCAGCCCGGCGCACTTGGTGAGCAGGGTCTGCCGGTGCAGGTCGAGCCAGCCCTCGAGCATGGCCCGCTCGTCGCCGGTGAAGGGTTCTTTGACGCGGTGCGCCGCGGGCGCGGTCCAGGAAGTCACAAGGTCATCCTGGACCGTGCAGGTGGACATCCGCCACCGTGAACAGGTCGCCGTCCCTGCTCGTCCCCTCGACCCGTACGTCGGCCCGGGCGCCGGAGTGCCGCAGTGTGCTCACCGCGTTGCCGAAGTACGGCCCGGCCAGCCGCCGCCAGCGCACCGACGGGCGGCGTACCCCGGCGCTGCGGGCCACCCCGCGGACGCCCTTCGCGGCCAGCCGTGACCAGCTGAACCGCATCAACGGCCGCATGACCGTCGGCACCTGGTTGTGGATCGGGGAGCACGTCAGCTGGTGCACAGGTGTCGCCACGGCCGGTCCGAGGTCGGCGCGGGCGACGTACGAGTGGTGCACGTCGCCGGACAGCACGCTGATCGAGGCCGGTGCCGCGTACGCGCCGCCGGCTCCGACCCGGTGGCCCGGGGCTTCCGGGCCGCCTTCGCCGAGGCGGCGGAACAGCTCGGTCAGCGCGTCGAACGAGCGGGTGAACGCCGCCCAGTGCTCCAGGTCGAAGGCCCGGCGGACGCGCTCGGCCAGGGCCGCGCGCCGCGCTCCGGACGAGTCCGCGAGCCGTTCGTTCCAGGCTTCCAGGTGGTGGATCGCCGGGGGCATCAGCCACGGCAGGGACGAGCCGACCACCAGGTGGTCGTAGTCGCCGTGGGCCTGGTCGACGAACCAGCCCCACTCGGCCGCGGGCAGCATCTCCCGCCGGCCCGGGGTGAGCACCCGGTTGCAGCGGTTGTCCAGCATGATCAGCCGGGTCCGGCCCACGTCCAGGGCGAAGCTCCACTGGTACGGCCGGTCGGTGTTCTCCGCCGAGGAGGGCTTGTCGACCGAGATGCCGAAGTCGTGCAGCAACGACGTCGCGTCCTCGACCGAGGTGATCTTGGCCAGCAGCGGGTCGGCGCGCAGCTCGTCCGGGCTCAGGTTGCCCAGGTGCTGGTAGACCCAGTACGAGGCCAGCCCGCTGGCGATCCGCTCGGACCACCACTGCTGCGACGACATGTCGGCGCGCCAGGACGCCGAGGTGTTCCAGTCGTCGATGATCTCGTGGTCGTCGAAGATCATCACGCACGGCACGGTGGCCAGCAGCCAGCGCACCTCCGGGTCACGCCAGGACTCCAGGTAGAGCTTCGTGTACTCGTCGAAGGAGACCACTTCGTCGGCCGGGCCGTGATGGCCGGCCGAGCGGCGCCGGCGCAGGAAGCGGCGCACCTTGGCCGAGGTCTTGTCGGCGTAGACCTGGTCGCCGAGCAGCACGATCAGGTCGGCGCGCAGCTCCGGCGAGCGGGGGTCGGTCATCAACCGCCGGGCGTACGCGTCCAGCGCGTCCGGCGGCAGCTTGCGCCCGGTGGCGTGCGGTGTCGCCTCGCGGCAGGAGCCGAAGATCATGCTGACCGGCTGACCCGCGTCCTCGGCCTCGCGGGTGACGATCACACTCGGCGGATACGGCGACTCCGGCTGCGGCCACACCTGCCGGTCGTCCAGCCACACCTGATATTCGCCGGCGGTGCCCGGGACCAGCCCTTCCACGATCACGATCGCGTAGTGGTGGCCGTAGCAGGAGAAGGTCGGCGCGGTGCCGGCGCCGCCGGTCGCGACCTCGACGCGCACCTCGGCCGGGGCGGTGGTCTCGACCCAGATCGTCGCCCGGTCGCCCACCACGCGGCGCAGCACGGGCCCGATCAGCAGATGGGCGGTCAACGGTTCACCGGGTGGCGCGACATGCTGCCATCCTCCCCGAGTGGTCCCGGCTTCCGCCAGCGTGCGTTCGGACAGCGGGAGGTCACAGGGCGTGGCGGGGGACACGGACGGGTGGCGCCACGGGCCCCGGGGACATCTGTCAGGATTTCGGAATGGAATACGTGGTCGCCTCCCTCATCCTGCTGGCGGTGCTGGTGGTCGGGGCCATCGGTCTGGTCGTGCCCCGGCGCCGCAGGCGCGAGTTGCCGCCGACCGGTGGCCCCGCCACCACCACGCTCGAGCGCCCTCCGACAGCGCCGGTGGAGGAGCCGACGCTCCCGCCGCTGCCGGACGAGCTGCCGCCGCTGGTGCAGGCACCGACGATCGAGAAGCCGGAGCCGACCGCCGGCCGCCTGGTGCGGCTGCGGGCCCGGCTCAGCCGGTCGCAGAACGTCTTCGGCAAGGGCCTGCTCAGCGTGCTCTCCCGCGATCACCTCGACGAGGACGCCTGGGAGGAGATCGAGGACAGCCTGATCTCCGCCGACGTCGGCGTCGAGGCCACCCAGGCGCTGGTCGAGCGGCTGCGGGAGCGGGTCCGGGTGCTGGGCACCCGGACCGTCGCCGAGGTACGCGAGCAGCTCGCCGAGGAGCTCACGGCCGCCCTGGAGCCGGGCATGGACCGCAGTCTGCGCACCGCCCCGCACGACGGCCGGCCGGCGGTCGTGCTGGTCGTCGGGGTCAACGGCGCCGGCAAGACCACCACCTGCGGCAAGGTGGCCCGGGTGCTGATCGCCGACGGCCGCACGGTGGTGCTCGGCGCGGCCGACACCTTCCGGGCCGCGGCCGCCGAGCAGCTCGCCACCTGGGGTGAGCGGGTCGGCGCCGAGACCGTCCGCGGCCCCGAGGGCGGCGACCCGGCCAGCGTGGCGTTCGACGCGGTCAAGCGCGGCATCGACACCGGTGTCGACACGGTGCTCATCGACACCGCCGGCCGCCTGCAGAACAAGGTCGGCCTGATGGACGAGCTGGGCAAGGTCAAGCGGGTCGTGGAGAAGCACGGGCCGGTCGACGAGACGCTGCTCATCCTGGACGCCACCACCGGGCAGAACGGTCTCGAGCAGGCCCGGGTCTTCACCGACGTGGTGGACGTCACGGGCGTGGTGCTCACCAAGCTGGACGGCACGGCCAAGGGCGGCATCGTCATCGCCGTGCAGAACAAGCTGGGAATTCCCGTCAAGCTGGTCGGTCTGGGCGAGGGCCCGGACGATCTGGCGCCGTTCGAGCCCGCTGCCTTCGTCGAGGCCCTGCTTGGCACCGACGCGTAGTCTCGGGGGCGGCAGGCCCGTACCGCGGGGCACTTCTAGGGGAGGTCGTGGGTGACGCAGGAACGCGACCTTCGCGAGATCCCGCTCCACGGCGGCAACGTCAGCACGGTGTCGAAGGTGGGCGACACGGTCCGCCGCAACGCCGGACCGTGGACCCCGGCTGTGCACTCGCTGCTCAACCATCTGCAGCGGGTGGGCTTCACCGGCTCGCCGCACGCCCTGGGGATGGACGACCGCGGCCGTGAGGTCCTGTCGTATCTCGACGGCGAGTGCGGCGAGTATCCGCTGGCCCCGCACTGGACGACCGAGGAAGCGCTGGTCACGGTGGCCACGATGCTGCGCATGTTCCACGACGCGCAGTACGGCTTCCAGCCCCCGCCCGGGGCGGTCTGGCGCTCGTTCGGCCCGCCGCCGCCGGACACCGAGGTGATCTGCCACCACGACGCCGCCCCGCACAACGTGGTCTGGCGCCCGGACGGCACGCTGGCCCTGATCGACTTCGATCTGGCCTCGCCCGGCGCCCGGATCTACGACGTCGCCTACGCGGCCTGGACCTGGGTGCCGCTGTTCAGCGACCGGGACTCCTACACGCTGGGCTGGAAGAGGCCGAACAGGCCGCGCCGGCTGCGGTTGTTCGCGGACGCGTACGGGTTGATCCCCCGCGACCGGCACCGGCTGGTCCGCACCATCCGCAAGCGGATCGTGGACCACGTGGAGGGCATCCGCCGGATGGCCGCCGCCGGTGATCCGGCGTTCGTCCGGATCGTGCACAAGGGCCACCTGCGCCGCCCGATGCGTGATCTCCGGCTGCTCGACTACGAGCGGCACACCCTGGAGTACGCCCTCCGCTGACCCTGGGCTGTGAGAGTTTCTTCACACGTACGAAACAAGCCGTCACTCGTCGGAAACCGCGCGTACACCGTGCGCGAAACAGCGGAGCGAAAGGCTTCCGCCCGAACCGGCCAGCAGGGCGACGCTGCTCTCTGGGCCGTGTGGGAGGACACCTTTATCCGAGAGGAGGCAGCGTGGAGATCAACACCGGCAATACCGCCTGGTTGCTCCTGTCGTCTGCGCTCGTTCTGCTTATGACTCCGGGCCTGGCGCTGTTCTACGGTGGCCTCAACCGGTCCAAGGGCGCCCTGAACATGATGATGATGAGCTTCTCGAGCATCGGGCTCATCTCCGTCCTGTGGGTCCTTTACGGCTTCACCCTCGCTTTCGGCACCAACGACAGTTCCGGCACCAACCACGTCATCGGCAGCTTCAGCCAGTACTTCGGCACCGGCACCAGCTGGATCGGCGAGGAGTGGATGGTCGCGGGGGCCGGCACCGGCATCCCGACCTACGCCTTCATGGTCTTCCAGATGATGTTCGCCGTCATCACCGTCGCCCTGATCAGCGGCGCGGTCTCGGACCGCCTCAAGTTCGGCGGCTGGGTGCTGTTCGCCCTCGGCTGGTTCACCCTGGTCTACGTCCCGGTCGCGCACTGGGTCTGGGGCGGCGGTTGGATCGGCGTCAACCTCGGCGCCCTCGACTTCGCCGGTGGCACCGCGGTGCACATCAACGCCGGCGCCGCGGCGCTCGGCCTGATCCTGGTCCTCGGCAAGCGCGTCGGCTGGCCCCGCGAGGTCATGAAGCCGCACAACGTGCCGTTCGTCGCGCTCGGCGCCGGCCTGCTCTGGTTCGGCTGGTTCGGCTTCAACGCCGGCTCGGAGCTGACCGTCGACAGCGTCACCGCGGTCGCCTTCGTCAACACCCAGGTCGCCACGGCGGCCGCCCTGCTGGGCTGGATCGTCGTGGAGTGGCTCCGCGACGGCAAGCCGACGCTGGTCGGTGCCTCCTCCGGCGCGGTGGCCGGCCTGGTCGCCATCACCCCCGCCTGTGGCTTCATCGCCCCGCTGCCCGCCGCCGTGCTCGGCATCATCGCCGGTGCCGTCTGCGCCCTGGCGGTCGGCCTGAAGTACAAGCTCGGCTACGACGACTCGCTCGACGTGGTCGGCGTGCACTTCGTCGGTGGCTGGATCGGTTCGCTGGGCATCGGCTTCTTCGCCACCAGCCAGGTCAACGCCGTGGCTGCCCGCGAGAGCCTGTTCTACGGCGGCGGCGTCGACCAGCTGTGGCGCCAGTTCGTCGGCAGCCTCGCCGTCACGGTCTACTCGCTCGTGATCGCGGTCGTGATCGCCCTGATCCTCAAGGCGGTCAAGCTGCTCCGGGTCGACAGCGACACCGAGGTCTCCGGTATCGACGTCGGCGAGCACGCGGAGAGCGCGTACGACTTCTCGCCCACCACGGGCTCGGGCGGCGCCTTCGCGATGGCCGGGATCACGCCGGCGGCGGGTAACACTGACGGGAAGCCTTCCGTCAGCGAAAAGGTTGCCGGTTAATTTCACCCCATGGCTGCGATGGAGGGACTGAGCATGAAGCTGGTGACCGCGGTCATCAAGCCGTACCAGCTCGACGCGGTGAAGGAGGCTCTGCACGCGCTCGGCGTGGCGGGTCTGACCGTGAGCGAGGTACAGGGGTACGGACGGCAGAAGGGCCACACCGAGGTGTACCGGGGTGCCGAGTACACGGTGGAGTTCCTGCCCAAGATCAAGGTTGAGGTGCTGACCGACGAGATCGACGTGGAGAAGGTCGTCGACGCGGTGGTCACCTCGGCCCGGACCGGCAAGATCGGTGACGGCAAGGTCTGGGTGACGTCCGTCGAGGACGTCGTCCGGGTCCGCACCGGCGAGCGCGGCCTCGACGCGCTCTGATCATCGACAACTCCATGTCCTCCGTGTCCAGCGAGCCGTCGGCGCCACCTCAGGTGCCGTCCGGCGGCTCGCCGGACACCCTTCGTGAACACATCGGCGCCGCCGCCCGGGCCGACCGGGCCGCGGCGCTCGATGCGTGGCTGGTCTCGATGTTCCCGGCCCACCTGCCCGGCGTCAGCCTGGTCGCCGTGGGTGGTCTGGGCCGCCGGGACTGCGCCCCGTACAGCGACCTCGACCTGGTGCTGCTGCACAACGGGACGGCCGGCATCGACCGGATCGCCTCGGCCCTCTGGTATCCGATCTGGGACGCGCGGCTGGGCCTGGACCACTCCGTGCGCACCCTGCCCGAGGCGCTCTCCGTCGCCCACGACGACGTCAAAGTCTCGCTCGGCCTGCTGGACGCCCGGCACATCGCCGGTGATGCCGCCCTCTCCGCCGAGCTGATCGCCGCCACCTCGGACCAGTGGCGGCGCACCGCCGTACGCCTGCTGCCGCAGCTCAGAGAGCTCACCGCCGGCCGCTGGGCGACCCACGGTGAGCTGGCCTTCCTGCTCGAAGGTGACCTCAAGGAAGCCGCCGGCGGCCTGCGTGACCTGACCATCCTGCGCGGCATCGGCCGGGCCGGTGTCGCCGACACCATGCGGCCCGCCGTCCGCGCCGCCAACCTGCGGCTGCTCGACACCCGCGACGCCCTGCACCTCGCCGTCGGCCGCCGGGTGGACCGGTTGGTCGCCCAGGAACGGGCCGCGGTCGCCGAACTGCTCGAGGTCGACGACGGGGACGCCCTGCTGCGCCGGGTGGCCGGCGACGCCCGGACCATCGCGCACGCCCTGGACGACGCCTGGCGCGCCGCCGATCGGCTGCGCAACGGCCGCCGCCGGGGCGCCCCGGCCGGTGCGACCGCACGCCGCCCGGTGGCTCGGGACGTGGTGGAGCAG
The DNA here is from genome assembly GCF_040649415.1 of Actinoplanes sp. NPDC048967. Lineage (NCBI taxonomy): Bacteria > Bacillati > Actinomycetota > Actinomycetes > Micromonosporales > Micromonosporaceae > Actinoplanes > Actinoplanes sp. NPDC048967. The sequence continues at coordinate 512,102 of NZ_JBEZFL010000004.1, read as the reverse complement.
GACGGCGAGCTCGTGCTCGCCCGTACGGCGATCGGCCCGGTGCCCGATCCCAGCCTGTCGTTGCGGGTCGCCGCCGCGGCCGCGACCGTGCGGCTGCCCATCGCCCGGGCGACCTGCGAATGGCTCGCCGCCTTCTGCCCGCCGCTGCCGACGCCGTGGCCGCCCGCGGCCCGCGCCGCGCTGGTCTCGCTGCTCGGTTCCGGCCCGGGGTTGCTGCCGACCTGGGAGGCCTGCGACCGGTACGGCCTGATCGACGCCTGGCTGCCGGAGTGGGCCCGGCTGCGCAGCCTCCCGCAGCACCACCCGATCCACCGCTTCACCCTGGACCGGCACCTGGTCCAGGCGGCGTACGAGGCCACCGCCTACACCCGCGAGGTGGACCGCCCCGACCTGCTGCTGATCGGTGCCTTCCTGCACGACGTCGGCAAGGGCCGGCCGGGCGACCACAGTGTCGTCGGGGCCCCGATCGCCGCCGAGATCGCCACCCGGATCGGGCTGCCGCCGGCGGACGTCGCCACGGTGGAGAAGCTGGTCCGGCTGCACCTGCTGCTGCCCGACGCCGCCACCCGCCGGGATCTCAGCGACCCGGTCACCATCACCACCGTCGCGGAGGCGGTCGGCGACCCGGCCACTCTGGACCTGCTGCACGCCCTGGCCCGGGCCGACTCGCACGCCACCGGACCGGCCGCCTGGTCGGACTGGAAGGGCCGGCTGATCGCCGAGCTGGTCCGCCGGGTGCACACCGCGCTGGACACGGGGGCGCTGCCCGGGCCGCCCGAGCCGGACGCGGAGCTGCTCGTGGGTGAGCTGCCCGCCGTACACCTGGACGGCGATGTGGTCGCGGTGGCCGCGGCCGACCGCCGGGGCCTGCTCGGCTCGGTGGCCGCGTGCCTGGCCATGCACCGCCTCGACGTGATCGGGGCCGACGCCAGCACGGTGGACGGCCGGGCGATCGTCGAGTTCCGCACCCAGCCGCGCTACGGCTCCCCGGCGGATCCGGTGGCGCTCGCCGCCGACCTGCGCCGGGTCGCCGCCGGGGACGTGTCGGTGACTCAGCGGCTGCGGGCCCGGGCGATGTCGGCCCGCGGTGGCGCGGCTCCCCGGGTGGTCTGGCATCGCGCGGCGGCCACCGACGCGGTCGTCCTGGAGCTGCGCGCGGCTGACTCCGCGGGCCTGCTCTTCCGAGTCGCCAGTGCGCTCGACGAGGCCGGCGCCGAGGTGCGCGCGGCCCGCATCTCCACCCTGGGCAGCGACGTGGTGGACGCGTTCTACCTGGTCGGCGCCTGGGCCGAGGCTGCTGAGCGCGAACGCGTGGAGGCCGCCGTCCTGGCGGCCGTCTGACCAAGCCGTCACCTCGATCGGCTTGCCGACGTTGCGCCTGGCATCCAGGGCGTATGTGCCGCCGCGGTCTGAGGCCGTCACCTCGATCGGCTTGCCGACGTTGCGCCTAGCGACATCCAGGGCGTACGTGAAGAGGTCTGTTGCCGCATGGGGGAGACACCCGGTCTGCTCGACGACTACCTGCGAGTCGCCCGCTACCACGTCCGGATGGCTGTCCCGCCGACCGCGGTCCGGATCCGTTCGCTCGGTGCGCGGCAGCTGCTCGCCCGCTCCGGGCTCGGTGAGTCCGACGCGTCCTACGCCGACCTGCTCGCCGCGGCCCGGGCCGGGGACGCCCGCTGGCTCAAGCAGCGCCGGCGCGTGGTCAAGCCCGCCGTCCTGGCCGGACTGGCGCAGACCCTGGCCCAGCAGGACATGCTGCCGGAGGACCGCACCGACGCCCTGGCCCTGTACGAGCTGATCCGCACCGCGCTGGGCGCCGACGCGCTGCCGGCCGCGCACCAGGGCCTGCACGTCCAGCTCGCCCTGGCCTGGCAGGGGGCGAACCGGGCCCGGCCGTTGCTCGCGGCGTACCGGCGGATCACCGACAGCGTGCGCGCGGATCTCGAACTGGACCTGGCCAATCCGTTCGCCGGCACCGGACCGGTGATCGGCTGGCTGACCGCCTTCCGCAAGCTGCTGCCGGAGCCGCCGCTGGCGTTGGAGCACAAGGCCGGGGTGCCGCCGTTCGACCGGCTGACCGTGGCCACCTCGGTCGCCGGCATCGACGAGCCGCAGCGGATCTCGGTCATCGTCACCGCGTTCCACCCCGACGAGGGCCTGATCACGGCCGTCCGCTCGATCCTGGACCAGTCCTGGCGCAACGTCGAGGTGATCATCGTCGATGACGCCTCGCCGCCGGAGTACGACGCCGTGCTGGCCCGGGCGGTCGCGCTGGGCGGGCGGATCCGGCTGGTCAAGCAGCCGGAGAACAGGGGCACCTACGCGGCCCGCAACGCCGGCCTGGACGCCGCCGAGGGCGAGTTCGTGGCGTTCCAGGACTCCGACGACTGGTCCCATCCGCGCCGGCTGGAGTTGCAGGTCAGGCCGCTGCTGGAGGACCGCCGGCTGGTCGCCACCACCTCCGACGGCCTCGGCGTCTCCGAGGAGCTGCTGGTCACCCGGCCCGGGGTACGCCGCAGCCGGTTCAACCCGTCGTCGTTGCTGTTCCGCCGCGGCCAGGTGATGGACCGGCTGGGCTACTTCGATCCGGTGCGCAAGGCCGCCGACTCCGAGTACATCGGGCGGATGGTGGCGGTCTTCGGCGCGGCCGCCGTACGGCACCTCGACTCGCGGCCACTCGCGTTGATCCGGCTGGCGCTGGGTTCGCTGTCGCGGGCGGAGATCCGGCCGTACTGGATGCACCCGGCGCGGACCGCGTACATGTCGGCGTACCAGCGCTGGCACTCGCGGATCGCGGCCCGGGCCACCGATCCGCTGCGCCCGCGCGACGGCAGCCGCCGGCCCTTCGCCGCCCCCGACCATCTGCGGCTGGCCCGCGGTGAGGCCGCCGGCCGGCCCGAGTACGACGTCGTGCTGGTCGCCGACTGGCGTTTCCTGCAGGGCGCGCAGCAGTCGGGCCTGCAGGAGATCCGGGCGCTGATCGCGCGCGGCCTGCGGGTCGCCGTGATGCAGATCGAGTCGCTGCGCCCGCCGGCCCGGCGCCGCTGGCCGCTCTGCGCGCCGCTGCAGCAACTGGTCAACGACGGCCGGGTGGACCAGCTGCTGCCCGGTGACGAGAACCGCGCCGAGCTGATCATCGTGCGGCACGCCGCGGTGCTGCAGTTCCCGCCCGACGACCCGTGCCTGCTGCGCGGCCGGCAGGTGCTGATCGTCGCCGACGAGGCACCCGGACGGCTGGCCGACGCCGACCGCCGGTACGTGCCCGCCGACTGCTCCCGGGCCGCGCTGCGGATGTTCGGCACCGAGCCGCTCTGGTGCCCGCAGGACCCGCAGGTACGGGCCGTGCTGCGCAGCGAGACCGTCGAGCTGACGCCGTACGACCTGCCGGCCGTGGTGGACGGGGAGCGGTGGTCGGCCGGGCGGGACGGGGCCGGAAAGTGGCCGGCCGTGGTCGGCACCGACCTCAGTGACGAGGGGGTCTGGCCCGGGGACGTGCGGGCGGCGCTGACCGTCTACGACGAGGTCGGCGAGTGGGACGTGCGGTTGCGGCTGCCGGACTGGCCGCGTACCGGATATCACCCCGGCGGCCCGCGGTCCCGGCTGGTCTACGACGCCGGCGACCTGGACCTGCGGACCTTCGTCCATCAGCTCGACTTCTATCTGCACTTCCCGAGCGCGGACCGGGTCGAGACGTTCTCCCGGCCGGCCCTGGAGGCGGCGGCCCTGGGCTGCGTCGTGGTGATGCCCGAACGGCACGCGGCCGTGTTCGGCGACGCCGCCGTCTACTGCGGACCGGACCAGGTCGAGGCGACGATCCAGCGGTACCGCGCCGACCGGGAGCTCTACGCCGAGCAGAGCCGCCGCGCCCGGGCCGTCGTGGCCAAGGCGCACGACCCGCAGCTCTTCGTCGACCGCATCGCGGGAATCGTCACCGCGCCGCACCCGGTTGCCCCGGCCCAACGCGGCGCGTTGATGGCCCGACCGTAACGGCGGTGTCGCCGCGGGCGTTAGGCGATCGTGTTGACCCGCGCCGGGCCCGGCGCGCATGACTCTGGAGGTCCTTCGATGAGCAGCCTGGTCCGGTTCGGCGGTCGGCTGGCGGTGCGGCTGCGCAGCCTGACACGCCCCCAGGCAGTGGTCCTCATGGTGATCCTGGCGCTCTGCGCCGGGGTCTGGTGGTCGGCCGGGTCGGGCCATCAGGGTCTCGCGCTGTCGCTGGTGGCCGGTCTGCTGCTGGCCGTCCTGCTCGGGATCCTGCACCTGTCCCGCTGGATCGGCGGGGTCTACCGGGCCAACCAGAACGCGCACCGCGAGCTGCGCACGGTCGTGGAGCAGTTGCAGCGGCGGGTCGTCGCGACGGTGGAGAAGGAACGGCTCACCGCCGGCGACCGCCACCAGGAGCTGACCCGGACCGTCACCCGCGGCCTGCGGCAGAGCGGGCACGGCACCGACCTGCTGCTGCGCGCGCAGAGCCGGGAGATCGAGGCGCTGGTCCAGCTCTTCCAGCAGTTCACCCCGCGGGCGCCGATGCCGTCCTCCGGTGACTTCGCACTCAACCCGACCGACCTGCTGGAACTGCTGCACCTGGTCCGGCTGCGCCGGCCCCGGCTGGTGGTCGAGCTGGGCAGCGGCACCTCGTCGGTGTGGCTGGCCTACGCCCTGGAACAGTACGGCGGCAAGCTCGTCTCCCTCGACCACGACCCCGACTACGCCCGGCAGACCCGCACGATGCTCGCCGCGCACAGCCTCAACGCCGTCGCCGAGGTCCGCGAGGCCCCGCTGCGGGAGCTCACGGTCAACGGCAAGACCTACCAGTGGTACGACGCGGGCAAACTGACCGACCTCACCGGCATCGACCTGTTGCTGGTCGACGGCCCGCCCGCGGCCACCGGCCCGGACGCGCGCTACCCGGCGCTGTCGGTGCTCGCCGGGCGGCTCGCGGGTACGGCCACCGTGGTGCTGGACGACGCCAACCGCGAGGACGAGCGCGACGCCGTACGGCGGTGGACCGAGGAAGTGCCGGGGCTGACCGAGGAGCGGGTGCTGCTCGGGCGGCATGCGGTGCTGGCGTACTCGCGTACCGGGGCACCCGTCACTGTCTGAAGATGGGACCGGCCGGCATGCGGGGGCATGCCGGCCGGTCTTTTCGGGGGGTGGGTGAGGCCTGGGCGGCGCCGCGGTCAGCGGCTGCCGAAGTCCTGGGTGTAGTACGGCGTGCCGTTGGCGGAGTACACGACGCCGACGGCGAACGTCTTGGCGCCACAGTCGAGCAGGTTGCGGCGGTGACCCGGGCTCTTCATCCACGCGTTGACGACCTCGGCGGCGCTGCGGTAGCCCCACGCGATGTTCTCGCTGCGGGCGGCGGTGTAGCCGGCGGCCTTGGCCCGGGCGACGAACGTGGAGCTCGCCGAGCCGGTGTGGCTGAACTTGCCGGTCGTGGCCATGTACTTGCTGTGGCCGCGGGCCGCCCACAGCAGCTCCGCGTTGACCCGCAGGCCCTTGCAGCCGGCCTTGACCCGCTCCTTGTTCGACAGGCTGACGACCTGGGTCTGCAGCGTGGTGAAGGAGACGGTGGCGGCCTCGGCCGGGGTGGCGATCGCGACCATGCCGAGCAGTGCGGCGGGGATCATCGCGAGGGTGGCGAGGCGACGGACCAGGGTCTTCTGCACGGGTCAACCTTTCGAGGAACACCGCCTGGACGTCTTGTTCGCCAGGTACGCCATTCCCTTCGGAAGTCCCGCAGGGTTGGCTGATGCCTCTTCAGGTGCCTTGGTGTGAGTGCTCAGTTGCCGCCCAGTTGCCTGCCGTACCGCGGTTGCGGGCGCGGCGCCGGCCGGTTGCGGAACGGGAGCCTTATCGCCGCAACGCCTCCGCGAGCAGCGGTACGAGCAACCGGCTGTACGCCGTGGTGATGTGGTGCTGGTCCTTGTAGACCAGCAGGTTGCCCACGATGACCGGACACGTCGTCGCGGTGCAGAACCACGGCAGCGGGTCGATGACCGTCGCGCCCTCGGCCCGGGCCACTCCGGCCACCAGCGCCCGGCGCTTGCGGAACTGGACCGCGTCGGCCCGGCTGCGGGCGCACGCCGCGGGATCGTCCAGATGCGCCGACAGGCAGTCGGGCACGTTGCGGGCCTGCCACGGGGTGTCGTTGACGTAGTACACCTCGGTACCCGGGCCCTTGACCGCGTCGAGCGAACGCCGCCACGCGGCCGACCAGGCGTCGTCCAGCGAGCCGGTCACGTCCAGCAACGGGGCGTTGGGCAGGGTCGAGGCCATGATCACCTTCGCCGGGCGCAGCGACCGGATGTGGCGCCAGGCCGCCCGGCGCCACTGCACGCATTCGGTGAAGCGTCGCTTGAGTGCGTCCTCGTAGATGACCACGTCCGCGGCTGAGCAGGCGCTCTTGGTGACCACGACGAGCTTCCAGTGCCGCTGCCGGGCGATCGCCTCCAGCGCCGGGAACCAGTGGCCGGCGTGCGAGTCGCCGAACAGCACGACCGTGGTGGGCGAGGACAGGTCACCGTAGGCGCACGGGGTCTTCACCTCGGGGTCCGCGAACGCCGGGGAGCACTTGTCCGCGTACAGGCGAGGTTTGTCCTTGGCCGCGGCGGCCAGCGCCGGGGTGAGGTTGGCCGGCACCGCCGGCATCCCGGCGGCCAGGGCCAGGTTCTGCTGGAGCTTGGCCACGCCGGTCAGGGGCGGCGCCCGGTAACCCGTACCGCCGGTGCTGCCCACCAGCACGGTGATCAGCACACACAGTCCGGCAGCGGACAGCGAGACGACCGCGCCGGCGGTCAGGCCACGCCACGGCCGGTCGCGCAGGGCGGCGAGGTGCCGCACCGGGTTCTCCACCAGCGCGTACGTCAGCGCGGCCAGCACCAGGGCGCCGAGGGCGACCAGGACGTTCTCCGCGGCGGTGAGCTGGCGGCCGAGGGCGAACGGGGCGATGAGCAGCACCGGCCAGTGCCACAGGTACCAGGAGTAGGACAGCCGGCCGATGACCTGGAGCACCGGGGCGCCGAGCGGGCCGGCCGGGCGGGCGCAACCACCGGCGATGACGGCCGCGGTGCCGAGCACGGGCAGCAGGGCGGCGTACCCGGGGAACGGCGTCGCCGCGGTGAAACTCAGTGCCGCGACCACCACGGCGCCCAGCCCGCTGCCGATCAGCAGCTTCGCGGGCAGCGGCGGAAGCCGCCGCAGCCGGTCGGCCCCGACCGCGAGCAGCGCGCCGGCGCCGAGCTCCCAGGCCCGGGTGTGCGCCCCGAAGTACGCCCACCCGGCGTTGTGCTGCGTCTGCCAGATCGACACCGCCAGCGAACCGGCGGTCAGCACGGCCAGCACCGTGGTCAGCCCGCGTCCGCCGCGGCGCACCACGAGGAGCAGCAGCAGCGGCCAGACCAGGTAGAACTGCTCCTCCACGGCGAGCGACCAGAAGTGCTGCAACGGCGACGGGGCCGACTCCGCACTCAGGTAGTCGGTGCCGATCGCGGCCAGCCGCCAGTTCATCGCATAGATCGAGGTGTGCAGCGCGTCCGAGACGATCTCCGACAACCGCAGCGGCGGCAGCCACAGCGCCGACGCGGCCACCGTCGCGACGACCACCACGGTCGAGGCCGGCAGCAGCCGCAGCGCCCGCCGGGCGTAGAACCGCGGGATCGAGATCCGGCCGGTGCGCTGCGCCTCGCGCAGCAGCAGCCCGGTGATCAGGAAGCCGGAGATGACGAAGAAGACGTCGACGCCGACGTAACCGCCGCTGATGAACGGCAGACCACAGTGGTACGCGACCACGAGCAGCACCGCGACCGCCCGCAGTCCCTCGATGTCCCGCCGGTGCCGGGCCGGTTCCGGGGCCGGCGTGACACCCGGCCCGGAGCCGGTGGGCCGGTGCCGCCGGGGCGCGGGGGTGACCGGCGCGGTGCTCATCTCGGTCACAGTCGGTGCGCCTCCGCGCCGTGGGTCACGCCCCGGGTGTCGAAGAACCGCTTGGCGATGCCGGCCAGGTGGTCGGCGTCGTACTCGCGGTGGTGCTGCACGAGGATCACCAGGTCAGCCGCCGCGGCGGCGCCCTCCAGGTCGTCCGTGCGGGGCACCTCCACGTCGCCGACGCCCCACCGCGGCACGTGCGGGTCGTGGTAGCTGAGCTTCGCGCCGAGCGCCGCGAGCTGCCGGGCCAGCGGGGTGGCGGGCGACTCGCGCTGGTCGGCGATGTTCGCCTTGTACGTGACCCCGAGCAGCAGCACCCGCGCCCCGTGCACCGCCTGCCCGTCCGCGTTGAGCAAGTTCTGCGCCCGCCGGGCCACGTACGCCGGCATCGTCGCGTTGATCTCCTGGGCCAGCTCCACGAACCGGAACGGGTAACCCAGCTTGCTGCGCACGTTGTGACTCAGGTAGTTCGGGTCGATCGGGATGCAGTGCCCGCCGACGCCCGGCCCGGGATAGAACGCCTGGAAGCCGAACGGTTTGGTCGACGCGGCGTGGATGACGTCCCACAGGTCGATGTCCAGCTCGTGGCAGAACCGCGCCATCTCGTTGACCAGCGCGATGTTGACGTGCCGGTACGTGTTCTCCAGCAGCTTGGCCGTCTCGGCCTCACGGGTGCCCCGGGTGCGCACCACCGTGTCGATGAACCGCCCGTAGAACTGCGCCACCCGCTCGGTGCAGCCGGCGGTGTAGCCACCGACCACCTTGGGGGTGTTGCGCGGGCCGAACCGCTCGTTGCCCGGGTCGATGCGCTCGGGCGAGAACGCGAGGTGGAAGTCGCGCCCGGCGACCAGGCCGGAGAGCCGTTCCAGCAGGGGCCGGACCACGTCGTCGGTGGTGCCCGGGTAGGTGGTGGACTCCAGCACCACCAGCATGCCCGGGCGCAGGTTGCGCCCGATGGCCTCGGTCGCGCCGGTGACCGCGCGCAGGTCCGGCCCGTCGCCGTCGGACAGTGGCGTCGGCACGCAGATCACGGCGACGTCCGCGGTGGCGATCAGGCTCTCGTCCACAGTGGTCCGGAAGCCGCCGGCGAGCATCTCGGCCACGTCCGCCTCGGACAGGTCGTCGACGTGCGAGCGGCCCGCGCCGAGGGCGTCGACCACCGCCGCGTTGACGTCGAAACCGAGCACGGACAGGCCGGACCGGATGGCCTGCTGCGCCAGCGGCAGGCCGACGTAACCGAGACCGAGGATGACGGCGTCGTACCTCACGGGATGCATCTCCTTGATCGAGCGCCGGTCAGGCGACGGGCGTGTTGGTGGAGCTCTGTTCTCCGGTGCCGCGGTTGCGGTCGTGCTGCGCGGGCAGCGGGCCGGGGACGGCCGTGGCGGCCCGGCCGAGCTGGCGGCCCGGCAGTGCGGGCGGGGCCGGCGGCGCGGTGGTCGCGGACCGCGGCGAGGTCAGCTCGTACGGCGAGACGAACGGCAGGTACGCGGGCAGGAAGTCGGCCAGCATCGCCTCCTGGTCGGCCGCCACGGCCGGGTCGGAGTCGATGTCGTTGAGGCAGAACGCGTCCAGGTTGCGGTGCCGCAGCAGGTCGGCCAGCTTGAACGGGGTCACCGGCGCGGCCAGGTCGGTGTAGCGGAACCGGATCGTGCCCGGCACCGCCCGCCCGGTGAGGTAGGCGTAGTACTGCTGCAGCGACGACAGCAGTGAGATGTCGTCCGGGTGCCGGAACTGGTGGTTGGCGGTGGCCTCGACGTACTCGGCGAAGCGCTCCTCGATCTCGGCGATGACGCTGCGCCGCGACGGGTGCGGGGTGTGCTTCATCTTGCGGGTCAGCACCCGGCCGAAGGCGGCGCGGATCAGCTCCCGGTTGTTCTTGCCGGCCGAGTCGGCCGGTGGATCGGTCGGGCTGCGCGGCGCCGCGTCGACCAGCGCGGTGGAGGGGAAGAAGCGGGTCAGCCCGCCGGGCGTGAAGAACAGCTCGGGCCCGACCGGCCGGCCCAGGAACACGTCGTCGTTGAGGTAGAGGAAGTGCTCGCTGAGCCCGGGGATGCGGTGCAGCCGGGACTCGATGGCCTGCGAGTTGAACGTCGGCAGGGTGCCGGTCTCGCCGAAGATCTCCTTGTGGCTGACCACGGTGATCCGCGGATGGGTGGTGTCCAGCCAGGCCGGTACCTGATCGTCGGTGACCAGGAAGACGTGCCGGATCCAGGGGGCGAAGCAGTGCAGGGCGCGCAGCGAGTAGCGCAACTCGTCGCGGGAGGCGTACCGGGAGTCGTTGTTGGCGAGCTTGCTGGCTCCCTGCAGCCAGGTGTTGGTGGCCAGCGCGGCGGCCTTGCGGGACTGCCAGGCCGGGTCGCCGCCGTCGACCCAGGTGTAGACGGCGTCGATCGGGAAGCTGATCCGGTCCAGGCTCGGCGTCGTGAAGATCTCCCGGGTCCGGTAGCGGGCGGGATCGTCGGGTGCGCTGAACGCGCCGAAGGCGGGCTCGCCGGCGCGGACCACCGGCTCGTCGGCCGGGATCACGTCGGCGATCGGATTGGCCCGCGGCCCGGACAGCACGCCGTCCTGCTGGCGCCAGAACTCGATGTCGCAGCCCACGTCGAGGCCGAGCAGCAGGCTGCCGCCCGGATCGGTGACCGGCCAGCACACCCGCAGGATCTCCGCGGTGCGCCGGGCCCGGCGGCCCTGGTGCCCGCGCGGCCGCACGACCTGCAGGATCCCGGTGCCGGCCCCGGTGAGTTCCTCCAGCGTGCGGACCACCAGGGCCCGGTGCTGCACCGGTACGGCCACAGCGGTGTGCAGCAGCGCGCGGGTGGGCACCCGGAACCAGTCGACGCCGGCCGCTTCCAGGGCGGCGATGACGCGGTCCAGGTTCTGCCGCCGTACCTCGGCCGGGCTGGCCGCCGGGTCCCGGCGTGCGGTGACCCAGCCGCGGCCGGCCCGGACCCGCATCGTCGGGGCGTCCGTCGCGGTCCGCATCAGCGGCAGCCGGGGCGGCGCGGACAGGTGCACGATCCGGCGGGCCATTCCGAGGCGCTGCTCGGGCGCGACGTGGGGCAGGACCCGGTGCTGGACCGTGCTGAGGATGCGCACCCGGACTCCCCAGGGCGCCAGTCGCAGGATCCGCCGCAGGGGCACGCCGTAGTCCTTCCGCCGGATGTTCGTCGGGGCCGATCGATCAGCCGCCCGGTTCCTCGTGCCTCAACGGCCCGATTCATCAGAAGGTTGCGGTCGATGTCGGCTTTTCGGACATCTGTGCTATGTCAGAAGTTGCGCCTGTTACCTGCGGTATACGTGATTTATGCAGGTGGCGGGGCCGAACGCCGCCCGGCCACCCCTACGGGTCCGCCCCGATGCGCCCGCTTGCGTGGGCGAGGCATGGTGGACAACGGGTGGGTATCACTTCGGGAGGCTGAGATGGGCAAAGCAATCGCGTACCTGGTGGCGACGATCGCCGGCGTCATCGTGGTGGGCTGGATCGCGATCCAGCTGCTGCAGGTGCTGGTCGGTGCGCTGGCCTACCTGATCGTCGGCGCGGTCGTGGTCGGCGGCGGGGTCTACCTGTACGGCCGGGCGAAGCGCTCGCTGGCCCCGGGCACCCGCAACCAGCGGCGGATCGAGGCGGCGGCGAAGACGTACCGGATGCGCAACCGGTGAGCGTGCGAGCGGGCGGCTAGGCTTGCGGTCATCTCCTCACCTCTGACCAACGGGAAGTTGCGCCGTGTTTGACACCTTGAGCGACCGCCTCTCCGGGATCTTCACCAAGCTCCGCGGCAAGGGCAAGCTCACCGACGCCGACATCGACGCCACCGCGCGCGAGATCCGTCTCGCGCTGCTCGAGGCGGACGTCGCGCTGCCGGTGGTCAAGTCGTTCATCGCCAATCTGAAGGAGCGGGCCCGCGGCGCCGAGGTGTCCCAGGCGCTCAACCCGGCCCAGCAGATCATCAAGATCGTCCACGAGGAGCTCATCACCGTCCTCGGCGGCGAGGGCCGGCGCCTGCAGTTCGCCAAGCAGCCGCCCACGGTGATCATGCTGGCCGGTCTGCAGGGCTCCGGTAAGACCACGCTGGCCGGCAAGCTGTCCCGCTGGCTCAAGGGGCAGAACCACCAGGTCCTGCTGGTCGCGGCCGACCTGCAGCGCCCCAACGCGGTCAACCAGCTCCAGGTCCTCGGCGGCCGGGCCGGCGTCGACGTCTACGCCCCCGAGCCCGGCAACGGCGTCGGCAACCCGGTCCAGGTGGCCAAGGACTCGATCGAGCACGCCAAGCGGACGGCGAAGGACATCGTCATCGTCGACACCGCCGGCCGCCTCGGCATCGACACCGAGATGATGCAGCAGGCCCGCGACATCCGCGACGCCGTCGACCCGGACGAGGTCATCTTCGTCATCGACGCGATGGTCGGCCAGGACGCGGTCACCACGGCCGAGGCGTTCCGCGACGGCGTGGGCATCACCGGCGTGGTCCTCTCCAAGCTCGACGGCGACGCCCGCGGTGGCGCCGCGCTGTCGGTGCGGCACGTCACCGGCGAGCCGATCCTGTTCGCGTCCACGGGCGAGAAGCTCGAGGACTTCGACGTCTTCCACCCCGACCGGATGGCCAGCCGCATCCTCGGCATGGGCGACGTGCTGACCCTCATCGAGCAGGCCGAGCAGGCCTTCGACGAGGATCAGAAGGAGAAGATGACCTCCAAGCTGCTCGGTGGCGAGCAGTTCACCCTGGAGGACTTCCTCGACCAGCTGATCGCGGTGCGCCGGATGGGCCCGATCGCCAACGTGCTGGCCATGATGCCCGGCATGGGGCAGATGAAGGACCAGATCGCCGAGCTCGACGACAGCCACTTCGACCGGGTCACGGCGATCATCCGCTCGATGACCCCGGGCGAGCGCACCAACCCGAAGATCATCAACGGCTCCCGCCGCGTCCGCATCGCCAACGGCTCCGGCGTGACCGTGATGGACGTCAATCAGCTGCTCAACCGCTTCACCGACGCGCAGAAGATGATGAAGCAGATGGGCGGCATGATGGGGCTACCGGGCGGCGGGCGCCGCAAGGCCACCAAGAGCCCGAAGAACAAGCGCAAGGGCACCAAGGGTGGCAACCGGCCGCGCGTGGGTGGCGGGATGCCGGGCGGCTTCCCGGGCGGAATGCCGCAGCTGCCGCCGGGGCTGGACCCGAACGCCCTGGGTGGTGGGCAGGGGCTGCCGCCGGGCTTCAAGCTCCCGAAGATCGACTTCAACAAGCTCAACAACCCCAAGAAGCCCGGCGACGACAAGCGCTGATATTGACCCGCGAAAACTAGGCATGGAGCTAGTAGCATGATCGGTGATCCCTTTGAGGAGGAGCCGATGACCGCTGCGCTGCACCTGCCGGAGAAGCAGGACTGGACCGTCGACGACCTGGTCAGCCTTCCCGAGGATCTCCGTTATGAGTTGATCGACGGAAGGCTGATCTTGCCGTCCCCTACCGGCGTCCATCAGATCATCGGTGTCGAGGTGGTGCTGGCGCTGCGCCCCGGCTGTCCTCGCGGATACGCCCCGGTTCCCGACCTCTCTCTCAAGATCAATAACCGCAACGAACCCCGTCCGGACGTCGTGGTCATCAGCCTCGACCACATCGGCCGCAGCCCGGCGCCGGTGGAGGGGGCCATCCTCGCCATCGAGATCATCTCGCCGGACTCGCATTTCCGCGACATGTATGCCAAGGCCAAGGTCTACGCGGCCGCCGGCGTCGAGAATTACTGGGTCCTCGACCCATTGTTCGAGGACGGGATCGTGCTTTCCCAGTTCCGGCCGGGTCCCAACGGTGAATACGAGATGGTCGGGAGCACCAGAGGCGTCTTCAGCACCGACGTGCCGTTCCCGGTGACCATCGATCTGCCGGCACTCACCGCCCAGAGTCAGGAAATGCTGGACCATGCCCGCGCGGAGCATTGAGATTCCCATCGGGTAGGACATACGCATGGCGTTGCATGTGCGTGGGGTTCTGTTGCCCGATGACGAGGTCCGCGATCTCTGGCTGGTGGGGGACCGCATCACCCTCGAGCCCGTCGCCGGCGCCGAGACCATCAGCGACGGTGGCTACGTCGTTCCCGGCCTGGTCGACGCGCACTGTCACCTCGGCATCCAGTACGGCGCCAAGCCCATCGAGAGCCTCGACCAGGCCCGCGAGCTCGCCCATACCGACCGCGACGCCGGCGTGCTCGCGTTGCGCGACGCCGGTTCGCCGTACCCGTATCCGGAGCTCGACGACGAGCCCGGCATCCCGCGGCTGGTCCGCGCCGGCCGGCACGTCGCGCCCACCCGGCGCTATCTGCGCGACATCGGCGTCGAGGTCGACGCCGCCGACGTGGTCGCGACCGTCACCGCCCAGGCCGAGGCCGGCACCGGCTGGGTCAAGCTGGTCGGCGACTGGATCGACCGGTCCGTCGGCGACCTCGCCCCGTCGTGGGACCCCGCCACCATGGCCGCCGCCGTCGAGGCCGCTCACGCCGCCGGCGTCCGGGCCGCCGTGCACACGTTCTCCGAGGAGGGCGTGGCCCAGATGGTCCGGGCCGGCGTCGACTCGGTCGAGCACGGCACCGGTCTGTCGCTGGAGCTGATCGACGAGATGGCCCGCCGTGGCACCGCCCTGGTTCCCACGATGATCAACATTCGGACCTTCGGTGGCATCGCCGACCAGGCCCGGGCCAAGTTCCCCTCCTACGCCGACCACATGCTCGCCCTGCGCGACGGCTTCCCCGAGGTGGTGGCGTCCGCGCACGAGGCCGGCGTGCCGATCTACGTGGGCACCGACGCGGGCGGCAGCATCCGGCACGGCCTCGCCGCCGAGGAGATGCTGCTGCTGCACGAGGCCGGCATCCCCGCCGCTGACGTGCTGGCCGCCGCTTCCTGGCGGGCCCGCGCCTGGCTCGGCTTCCCCGGCCTGGTCGAGGGTGGCCTGGCCGACCTGGTCGTCTACGAGGCAGACCCCCGCCGGGACCTGCGGGTGGTCCGCGCCCCGAGCCGGATCGTGCTGCGCGGCGCGGTCATCCGCTGAGGTCCCAGAGCCGCAGGCTGGTGCCGACCGGGCAGGCCAACCGGTCCGGTGTCCAGGCGCACGCGTCGGACGCCGGCGGCACCTCACCCAGCACCGTCACTTTCCCGTCCGGGAGCGTGACCTTGGCGGCAGGACCGGCCACCAAGCTCGGCAGCAACATCAGCGTGTCGGTGTCGAGCCAGGTCACCGAGCCGGCCGGGGTCGAGAAGACCCGCTTGCCGTCGCGGTCGTGGACGATCCGTTCCCCGTCGGCGCCGCCGACCAGCGTGTAGCCGTGCACGGTGGAGACCGACGTGCCGTTCTTCGCCCCGGGCACCTGCCACAGCTCCCGGCCGGTCGCCGCCTCCAGCACGGAGACCGTGCCCGTGCCGTTGCGGTCCTGGTCGCTCACGCAGACCCGCTGCTCACCGCACATCTGGAGCATGTCCAGCTGGTGCCCGGGACCGCGGGTGAACACCACCCGCGAACCGCCGGCATCGCTGCGCAGGTCCGTCGCGCGTACCCGGTAGCCGTTCCGCTCGCAGCACTCGTGCTCGTCGTTGTAGAGCCACCCGTCGTACGCGAAGTAGCTGCGGGGATCGGCGTCGGGCGGCGCGGCTGTGACCGTACGTTGCAGCTCACCGGTCGTGATGTCCCGGACCTGGACCTTGCCCGCCCGGGTGACCTGCACCAGCCGGTCGTCGGTGAAGAAGAACGGCCGGCCCAGCAGCATGTCCTCGTTGCGGTCCAGATAGGTGCCCACGGTGTGCACCGGCCGGTCGGCCGGGGCCGGCAGCTGCCAGCGGCGCGCCCCGGTCGCCCAGTCGAAGGCCTCCGTGCGGCCGCTCGCCGACGTCCGGACCAGCACCGACTCGTGCCGGACCACGTCATCCCGGGCGTCGATGGGCAGCTGCCAGCGCGGCCGGCCGTCGGCAGGATCGAAGATGTGCATCGTGGTGGCGGATCCGCGGCGCAGGGTGACCACCAGCGCCCGCGGCACCACGTTGACGGCCTGCAGTTCGTCGGTGCGACTGCCCAGCGGCCGGGCCGGCCAGGCGACCGCGCCGGTGCGCAGGTCCACGGCGTTCATGCTGATCTGGCCGTTCAGGGTCTGCCAGGCGGTGTAGAGCCGGCCGTCGGTGCCCGCCGCGGTCGCGGCCCGGGCCTGGTCTCCGAACTCGACCGGCGCACCGACCGTGGGCAGCGTGCGCTTCGACGTCACCGGCGCGGACTGCCGGTCGTGCCGCACCAGGACAACGCTCACGCCGGCGGCGATCAGGCACACCGCGGCGGCCGCGGCGACCATGGCCCGGTTCCGGGTGCGCTGCCGCCCGCGGTGCCGGGCCTGCTCCGCCGGGACCAGCGGGATGCCGTCCGCGTGCCGACCGAGGGTGGCGAACATGTCGTCGAGATCAACGGGCATGGTCGGCTCCTTTCCGTGCTGGTGCTGCGGGGTTCAGGTCACCGAGCGTCGCGGCCAGACCGGCCCGGCCCCGCGACAGCCAGGACTTCACCGTGCCGGTGGACGCCCCGGTCTCGGCGGCGATCTCGCCGACGGACCGGTCGAGCAGGTAGTACAGGGTCAGCGCCCGGCGATGCGCCGCCGGCAGCTTCCGCATCGCGCGGACCAGCAGGACCGTGTCCTCCGACGGCGGTGCCGCGGATACGGGCGGGGGATCGGCCGCGGCCGCGGACCGCCGTACGCCCAGCCGGCGCCACCGGTCCGCGGAGAGCCGGCTGACGACCAGGCGCAACCACGCCTCGGGCTCCTCGTAGCCGGACAACCGCCGCCACCGCTGCCACGCCCGGGCGTACGCCTCCTGCACCAGGTCCTGCGCCTCGGCCGGGTCGCCGGTGAGCCCGTAGGCGTAGCGGACCAGCCTGCGGGACGTGTCCCGGTAGAACGCGTCGAAGTCGTCGGTCATCTCCACCGCCCCTCGCAGAAGGACACGGGACGGCCGCCCGGTCGGTTGCGCACGGGTCTCGCTAGGATGCTGCCTCATGGCTCGCGTGCTCACTCCCCGTGCGGAGGACTTCCCCCGCTGGTACCAGGACCTCATCGCCAAGGCGCAACTCGCCGACAACGGCCCGGTGCGCGGGACGATGGTGATCCGGCCGGCCGGCTACGCCATCTGGGAGCACATGCAGGCGGACATGGACCGCCGGATCAAGGAAGCGGGCGTGCAGAACGCGTACTTCCCGCTGTTCATCCCGGAGAGCTACCTGCGCCGCGAAGCCAACCACGTCGAGGGCTTCTCGCCCGAACTGGCCGTGGTCACCCACGCCGGCGGCAAGGAGCTCGCCGAGCCGCTGGTCGTCCGGCCGACCAGCGAGACCGTCATCGGCGAGTTCATGGCCAAGTGGGTCGACTCCTACCGGGACCTGCCGCTGCTGCTCAACCAGTGGGCCAACGTCGTGCGCTGGGAGCTGCGCCCGCGCACGTTCCTGCGCACCACCGAGTTCCTCTGGCAGGAGGGCCACACCGCGCACGCGACCGAGCAGGACGCCCGCGAGCACGCGCGGGAGATCCACAAGAACGTGTACGAGGACTTCATGGTCACCATGCTGGCCATCCCGGTCGTACCCGGCCGCAAGACCAAGGGCGAGCGGTTCGCCGGCGCGACCAACACCATGACCGTCGAGGCCATGATGGGCGACATGAAGGCCCTGCAGATGGGCACGTCGCACGAGCTCGGGCAGAACTTCGCCAAGGCCTTCGACATCACCTACTCGTCGGCGGCCGGCAAGGTCGAGCACGCCTGGACCACGTCCTGGGGCACCTCCACCCGGATGATGGGCGGCCTGATCATGGTGCACGGCGACGACAACGGCCTGCGGCTGCCGCCGCGGATCGCGCCGATCCAGGCCCAGGTCATGGTGGTCAAGGCCGGCGAAGGCGTCCTGGAAGCGGCGACCAGGCTGACCGAGGAGCTCAAGGCGGCCGGCGTACGCGTCAAGCTCGACGCCCGGGCCGACATCCCGTTCGGCCGCCGGGCCGTCGACGCCGAGCTCCAGGGCATTCCGGTACGCATCGAGGTCGGACCCCGCGACCTGGGCGCGGGCAACGCCGTGGTGGCCCGCCGCATCGACGGCACCAAGACGCCGGTGGCCCTGGCGTCGGTCGCCCCGACCGTCGTCGCCGCCCTCGAGACCGACCAGCAGCGCATGTACGACGACGCGCTGGCGTTCCGCGAGGCGAACACGGTCGAGGTGAAGACGCTGGGCGACGCGATCGAAGCGGCCCAGACCGGCTGGGCGCGAGTGCCGTGGTCGGCGATCGGCACCGACGGCGAGGCCGAGGCGAACGGCAAGGCGGTGACCGTGCGCTGCCTGTTCCGCGAGGACGGCTCGATGCCCGACTCCGACGACGAGCCCGACCTGATCGCGATCCTGGCCCGGTCGTACTGACCGTGCCCGCCCGTTCCACGCCCGCCCGTTTCGCCCCCGGCCGTTTCACGCCCGGCCGCGAGGTTCTCTACCGCAACATCGACGGGTCGCGGCTGGCCTCCGTACGCCCATGCCGCGTGGTCTCCGACGACGACCGCGGGCTGCTGCTCTGGCTGGCCCGCGGCTCGGCGGTGGTGATCGAGGTGGCGGAGGACGGGCGAGGCATCCGCGACATGCCGTTCGCCGAATGGACCGGCCTGCGCACCAAAATCGTCGCCGACACCTGGCAGGGCGCGGGCCTGCTCAAATTCATCCCCCCGGACGCCGACCACTCGATCTGGCTCTTCCGCGACGACGCCGGCACCTTCACCGGCTGGTACGTGAACCTGGAAGAACGAGCAATCCGCTGGGACGACGGCGACGTGGCGGGCGTGGACGTGATCGACCAGGACCTGGACGTGGTGGTGGCCCCGGACCGCACCTGGAAGTGGAAGGACGAGGACGAGTTCACCGAGCGCCTCGCCTTCCCGGACCACTACTGGGTCCGCGACGCCGCTCTGGTCCGCGCCGAAGGCCTTCGCGTGATCAAAGCCATCGAGGCGGGTGACTTCCCCTTCGACGGAACCTGGACCACCTACCAGCCGGATCCCTCCTGGCCCGTCCCTCCTTCTTTGCCTTCTGGTTGGGATCGGGCCGCCGCGCCTCGGCCCTGATCTGCTTCTGCTGGTTGCATGGTGGGGCTTGGGGGCGAGGATGGCCCACGCAGCCCGTCAAGCTTGATATCTGCGTGGACCATCCCCGCCCCCAAGCCCGTGCCACTCACCCACCTGCCACCCCGCCAGCTCCCAGCCAACAAACCACGACCCCGAATCCGTGAGCCGCAAGCTCGTGAAGCGGTGGCCTGCGACCTTTGCGAGTCGGCGCCCTGCGGCCGTGCGATCGACGGTGCTGCGGCCGTGCGGGCGGCGGTGCTGCGGCCGTGCGAGGCGGCGGCCTTCGACCTCATGGCCTCGCGAATCCGCGCTCCGCGCCCATCGGTGACCTGCCGGCTTGCGAGCGCGGTAGCCCTCGGCCAGCCGAACCCGGCCGCGCTGCATGCCCGCCGAGTTGCAGGCTCGTGAAGCTGCCAGCTGTCAAGCCGTGGGGCCGCCGAGTTGCTGGTCCGCGACGTTGCTGAGCCGGCACTGAGCCGCCCAGAGGTTGGCCCGCCGAGCTGCTGGTCCGCGAAGCCGGCGGGCCGCGCCGGTGAGTCGTTGAGCTGCGAGCCCGGCTGGGTCGCCGAGCTGCGCGACTGGCCAGATCATCGGGGCTGTTCGTGTGAGACGTAACTGTGGAGCCGCTTCAAATCGGTGCCTCGACGTTTCCCCTGCGGTGCGAGGCTGGGGCAAATGACGCAGGAGGCGCGATAAAGGTCGAGCCTGCCGGACGAGCGGGGGTACCGGTCCCGACGGCATCCGCCCGGCTTCTCGGAGGTCTGCCGTCCGGCGGCTCCCGATATCGCCCAACGGTGACATGGTCGGCGAAACCATGCGGGATATCCCTCAGCGGAACCACGACGGGCTTTGGGGGCGGGAGGGTCCACGCAGACATCAAGCCTGACGGGCTGCGTGGACCATCCCCGCCCCCAAAGCCCCACCACGCACCCACAAGAAACCGAATGAAACCATGCAACCACCCGGCAATCGGCGGGAGCGACGGTCAGAGCCATGCAACCAGGCACGACATCCAAAGCCGAAGGCCCCGATTGAGCCCAGCCGAAGCTCTCTGGCAGAATGGACGGGTCCGGCGTGCGTAGAGGTGCCCTCTAACTCCTCCACGCGCCGCCAGTCCTCGAGGCATCGGTCCCATATCCCCACGTGGGTTCCGTTCTCTCACCCACGTACCGGCTCCCAGGCGGGCCGGTCGTCATCGCAACAGGAGCGAACAAGACCGTGGCCGTAAAGATCCGGCTCCTGCGGATGGGCAAGATCCGCAACCCGCAGTACCGCATCGTCGTCGCCGACTCGCGCACCAAGCGTGACGGCCGCGCCATCGAGTACGTCGGTATCTACCAGCCCAAGGAAGACCCCTCGATCATCGAGGTCAAGTCGGAGCGGGTGCAGTACTGGCTCTCGGTCGGCGCGCAGCCGAGCGAGGCCGTGCAGCGTCTGCTCGAGAAGACCGGCGACTGGCAGCAGTTCAAGGGCCTGCCGGCCCCGCCGCCGCTGCTGGTGAAGGCCGAGAAGGTCAGCCGCCTGGCGACCTACGAGGCCGAGGCCAAGGCTGCCGCCGGTGTCGCCGAGACTCCGGCTGGCAAGCCGGCCAAGAAGGCCCGCGCGACCGAGAAGGCGGCCGACAAGTCCGCTGACAAGGCTGCCGACAAGACCCCGGCCGCGCCGGAGGTTGCCGAGACGCGGCCGAGCGACACCAAGGCTGTCGACCCGGCCGAGCCGAACCGTGAGGCTGTCGCCGCGGACGCGAAGGACCCGGCCGGTGCCGGCGCCGACGCGAACTGACGGGGCGCTCCGGCCTGCGCTGGAGCACCTCGTCAAGGGCATCGTCGACAACCCGGACGACGTTCGGGTCCGGCTGGTCGACTCGCGCCGCGGTAAGCGGCTCGAGGTGCGCGTGCACCCTGAGGACCTGGGTACGGTCATCGGGCGGGGCGGGCGTACGGCCAAGGCGCTGCGTCAGGTCATCGGTTCGATCGGTGGGCGCGGCATCCGCGTCGACATCGTCGACGCGTACTGAGCTGCTGCCTGATGTTGCTGGTCGTCGGTCAGATCGGGAAGCCCCATGGGATCCGTGGGGAAGTGCTGGTGACGGTGCGGACCGATGATCCAGAGGCGAGATTCGCCGCCGGGTCGGCGTTCACCACGGAGGTCCCTCGGGATCGCCGGGTGAGTGCCGGCCCGGCGGCTGCCGCTGTTCCGGGGGTGCCTTATCAGGTGCCCGCGAAGCTTGTCCTCGAGGCGATGCGCTGGCATCAGGGCAAGGGCATCGCCCAGTTCGAGGGCGTTCTCGACCGCAACACCGCTGAGGCTCTGCGTGGCGTGTTGTTGCAGGTCGACAGCTCGGAAATCACCGAGCCGGACGATCCGGACGAGTTCAACGATCATCAGCTCGCCGGCCTGTCCGTGGAGTCGGTCGACGGCACTGTGCTGGGCACGGTCGACCGGATCGACCACGCGCCTGCTTCGGATCTCATCGTCCTGAAGAGGGCTGCCGGTGGTACGGCGCTCATCCCGTTCGTCAGCCAGATGGTGCCGACGGTCGATCTGGCCGGCGGTCGGATCGTCGTCGACCTGCCCGAGGGTCTGCTCGACCTCTGATGCGCGTTGATGTCGTTTCCATCTTCCCCGAGTATTTCGCTCCGCTGGAGCTGTCGCTGATCGGCAAGGCCCGCGGCGCCGGCATCCTCGAGCTGGCCGTGCATGATCTGCGCACCTGGACCTCGGACGTGCATCGCACGGTGGACGACTCCCCGTACGGCGGTGGCCCCGGCATGGTCATGCGCCCGGAGCCGTGGGCGGCCGCGCTGGATGCGGTGGCCGGCCCTTCGTCCGTGCTGGTCGTGCCGTCGCCGGTGGGTAAGCCGTTCACCCAGGCGGACGCGCACGAGCTTGCCGCACTGGACCACCTGATTTTCGCCTGCGGCCGGTACGAGGGCATCGACCAGCGTGTCCTCGACGACGCGGCGGCGCGGATGCCGGTTCGTGAGGTCTCGCTCGGCGACTATGTGCTCTTCGGTGGTGAGGTCGCGGTCATCGTGATCATGGAGGCGATCACCCGGCTGCTGCCCGGGGTGCTGGGCAACGCGGAGTCGCTGACCGAGGAGTCGCACGCGGCCGGCCTCCTGGAGGCGCCGGTCTACACCAAGCCGGCCGTCTGGCGGGACCGGGCGGTGCCCGAGGTGCTCCGGTCCGGTGATCATGGCCGGATCGCGCGCTGGCGGCGTACCGAATCGTTGCTGCGCACCGCGGCCCGGCGGCCGGACATGCTGGCCGCCTATCCGGTTGATCTCCTGGACGCCAAGGACCGGGCCGCCCTGGACGAGGCCGGATTTCAGATCCCGCCCCCGGGTGTGGCAAAGTAGTGAGGTTGCCGTTCGCGCCCCACGCCGTGGCCGGCCGGACGAGGACCCCCTGCACCGATGTCAGCGGGTCAGAATCACCCAATCGCGCATCGAACTCCCGGTGCGCTTTGAGTACGACGAGGATGCAGCGATGAACACGCTGGACCAGCTCGACGCCCAGTCGCGGCGCACGGACATCCCCGACTTCCGGGCCGGTGACACCGTCAAGGTGCACGTCCGGGTCGTCGAGGGCAACCGTTCCCGCGTCCAGATCTTCCAGGGCGTCGTGATCAGCCGCCAGGGCGGTGGGCTGCGCGAGACCTTCAAGGTCCGGAAGATCAGCTTCGGCGTCGGCGTCGAGCGGACCTACCCGGTCAACAGCCCGCAGCTCGACCGCATCGAGGTCGTGACCCGCGGTGACGTGCGTCGCGCCAAGCTCTACTACCTGCGTGAGCTCCGGGGCAAGAAGGCCAAGATCAAGGAGCTGCGCGAGAAGCAGACGGTCAGCTGAACCCCCTACCGGTCCGGGCCGTATTCACTCGGACTGACGTTTACTGCGCGGGCGCACTACGCTTGCGTCAGTGACGGATGGGAACTCAGCAGGACCATTCGCACTACCGCCCGTCATGTCCCCACCGTGGGAACTCGGGCGGTAGTGCTGTATCCGGGGCGGTTCGACCGGACGGCGGCAGGAGATGCGTAGCGTGGAACCGATGCAGGGGTATCGACCCTCCTCCTCCGGACGTCGCCGCGGGCGGGTGATCCGGCGCAAGGAGATGCCTCTCTGGCAGGAGTTGCCGCTGCTGCTGGTGGTGGCCTTCTGCCTGGCCGTGCTGATCCGCACCTTCCTGGTGCAGGCCTTCTACATCCCGTCCGGCTCGATGGAGAACACCCTCGCGATCAAAGACCGCGTCCTGGTCAACAAAGTCGTCTACGACATGCGTGACCCGCTGCGCGGCGAGATCGTGGTCTTCCGCGGCACCGACAACTGGGCGCCCGAGCAGCCGGCCGAGCCGATCAGCAACACCTTCGGCGCCAAGCTGGGCCGCACCATCGGCGACCTCGTCGGGGTCAGCCGTCCGGGCGAACGCGACTTCATCAAACGGGTGATCGGCCTGCCCGGCGACAAGATCGCCTGCTGTGACGACCAGGGCCGGATCACCGTCAACGGTGAGCCGATCGACGAGCCGTACATCTTCGAGAACTCGCCGCTGGACGCGCCGCCGAATCCGCGGCAGTGCACCAGCCGCCGGTTCGCCGAGGTGACCGTCCCCGCGGGTGAGATGTTCGTCATGGGCGACCACCGCCTGGTGTCGCAGGACGCGCGCTGCCAAGGGCCGGTACCCATCGACAACATCATCGGCCGGGCCTTCGTGGTGGTGTGGCCCACCAGCCACTTCACCAGCCTTTCCGTGCCGGACAACTGGAAGTCGTACGCGGCGGCCCACCCGATCGCGGCCGCCCCGACCGGTGAATCTCCCCGGCATGCTCCCGATCCCGCCACTGCTGCCGTTATGCTGCCGTTCCTCTTAAGTGTCGGCGTATCCGCGCGTTCCGGACTGTGGTTGCGGCCTCGGGGACGTAGGCTCCGATCGTGATTGACGAGCACACCGAGTCCTCGAAGCGCAGCGGTTCGTTCTGGCGCGAGCTACCGATCTTGCTGGGAGTGGCGATCCTCGTCGCCGTCCTGGTGCGCTTCTTCGTGCTGCAGACCTTCTACATCCCGTCGCCGTCGATGGAGCACACGCTCAACGTCTGGGACAGGGTGCTGGTCAACAAGCTTGTCTACGACTTCCGTGAGCCGCGCCGGGGCGAGATCGTGGTCTTCAAGGCCCCGACCGACTGGCAGAGCGGCACCGAGGGCGAGGACTTCATCAAGCGCATCATCGGTGTCAGCGGCGACCACGTGGTCTGCTGCGACGACCAGGAACGCCTGATGATCAACGGCCACTCGCTGGACGAGCCGTTCATCTACACCGACGCGGACGGCCAGCAGGACCCGGCGGCGGACGAGAAGTTCGACATCACCGTGCCGGCCGGCCGGCTGTGGGTCATGGGTGACCACCGCTCGGCGTCCGGCGACTCCCTGGAGCACTGGGAGCAGACCAAGGACATCCAGGCCGCCACGATCCGGACCGACTCGATCGTCGGCCGGGCGTTCACGATCTTCTGGCCGGTGTCCCGGGCGACCTGGCTCTCCGTGCCCAAGGAGTTCGACGACGTCCCGGACGCGGCGCCGGCCAACTGACGCGGCGCCGGGCAATTGGCCCGGCGCCGGGCCACTGACCCGGCGTCAAGATCGACCATCGGCGCAATAGGCTGGGGGCGTGACGTTCATCGACCGCCGGGCCGCCCGGGTGCTTCTCATCGATGCTGCGGAGCGCGTACTGCTGCTGCACGGCGGTGACCCGGCACGCGCGGACCAGCACTGGTGGTTCACACCCGGCGGTGGGCTGAACGAGGGCGAGACGCCCGCTCTGGGCGCGGCCCGCGAGCTGCTGGAGGAGACCGGCCTGCGGGCCGATCCCGCCGAGCTGGGCGAGCCGGTGCACCACGAGACCACCGAGTTCAGTTACGACAACCGGCAGTACCGCCAGGACCAGGACTTCTTCCTGCTGCGGATCGACTCGTGGCAGGTCGACACCACCGGCTTCGACCCCGAGGAGCAGCGCACGATCACCGCGCACCGCTGGTGGTCCGTGGCCGAGCTCGACACCTCGACCGAGCAGATCTTCCCGATCGGGCTCGCCGACCTGCTGCGTAAGGTCCTCTGATGCTGAGTCCGCCCCGGACGGTGGTCCGCCGCGAAGGCGGCCTCTACGCCCTTGAGCGGGCGCTGCAGCGCCGTGGCTTCCGGCACGTCGCCGGGGCCGACGAGGCCGGCCGGGGCGCCTGTGCGGGCCCGCTGGTCGCGGCCGCGGCGATCCTGCCCGAGGGCAAGCGCGGCGAGATCGACGAACTGGCCGACTCCAAGCTGCTCACCGCGGCCGCCCGCGAACGCGTCTACGACGAGGTGGTCACGCGGGCGCTGGCCTGGTCGGTGGTGATCGTCCCGCCGGCCGAGGTGGACGGCCGCGGCCTGCACGTCTGCAACCTGGCCGCGATGCGCCGCGCGCTCGCGTCGCTGACCACCCGCCCCGAGTACGTCCTGACCGACGGTTTCCCGGTCGACGGGCTGGGGGCACCGGGCCTCGCGGTCTGGAAAGGCGACCGGGTGGCGGCCTGTGTGGCGGCGGCCAGTGTGCTCGCCAAGGTCACCCGGGACCGGCTGATGGTGGAGCTGGACGGCAGGTTCCCGGACTACGGCTTCGCGGTGCACAAGGGCTACATCACCGATGAGCACAGCGCGGCACTGACCAGGCACGGCCCTTGCGCGGAGCACCGCTTCTCGTACGTGAACGTGGCGGCCGTCTCCGGGCGCGGCAACCGGCCCCCTCGGGCCCGCCGCCCCGCGGTTCTGCCCCCGGTCAACGCCGAGCCGCTGATGCTCTGGCCAGCAGTGGAGGGTACCGTCGGCGTGGCGTCGGGCGAGCAGCCTCGGCCGCCGGTGCCGGTGGGGGAAGATGAGGCCATGGAGGGCGAGAAGCGATGAGCGCAGAGGATCTCGAGAAGTACGAGACCGAGATGGAGCTGCAGCTCTACCGGGAGTACCGCGACATCGTCCGACAGTTCTCGTACGTGGTGGAGACGGAACGCCGGTTCTACCTGGCGAACCAGGTGGACCTGCACGTCCGCAACTCCGACGGCGAGGTCTACTTCGAGGTCGAGATGCACGACGCGTGGGTCTGGGACATGTACCGGCCGGCCCGCTTCGTCAAGAACGTCCGCGTGATGACCTTCAAGGACGTCAACGTGGAGGAGCTGGAGAAGCCGGACATCTCCCTGCCGGACGAGGCCGGTTTCGGCGGGAGCTGACCGGGCGGCCGCGGTTGTCCACAGGGCGGGTCGCGGCCCATGCCGGACAAGAGCACCATGCCTGGCATGGTGCTCTTGCTTACGGCCCTCATGGTCCTGTCCGGTCTCCCGGCGGCTCCCGAGAGACCCGCTCCGGCTTCCATGCTCGGCCCGGGCACGGCGGCGGTCGACCGATGGCGCGTCGGTGCGGAGTTCGGCTGGCCGGTCGATGCTGCGCGGGTCGCGCGGCGGTTCGACCCGCCGCCGCAGCCGTGGCTGGCCGGTCATCGCGGCACGGATCTGGCTGCCGCACCCGGCGCTGTGGTCCGGGCCGCCGGTACGGGGACGGTCGTGTTCGCCGGCCAGGTGGCGGGACGTGGGGTCGTCAGCGTCGCCCATGCGGGCGGACTGCGCACCACCTACGAGCCGGTTGTCGTCGAGGCGCGCAGACCCGGTGACATGGTCGCGGCGGGGGAGAGGCTCGGCACGCTGGCGCCCGGCCATCCGGGCTGTCCCGAGGCGGCGTGTCTGCACTGGGGACTGCGCCGGGGCGCGGACTACCTGGACCCGCTGACGCTGCTCGGTCTCGGGCGCGTCCGGCTGCTGCCGCTGTGATGTCAGCGCAGGGACGCCAGCAGGGGTGGCAGGCGTTCCGCCAGGTTCTCGTACTCCTCCGGCCGGTTGTACACCTGGGCGCTCAGCCGCAGCCAGCCGCGGCCGCCCCACGCGTTCACCGCGACCTCCGTCGCCAGCTTGTCGGCGATCTGCTGGCGCAGGGCGTGCGCCTCCGGCTGCGTCGTGGCGATCCCCGACGGCAGCGGCAGGATCCGCATGGCCGCCTCGGCCGCGCCGGGGTCGGGCAGGTCGGAGGGCGCCAGGCCGAGACTCGCCCCGACCAGCCGCTGACCGTACGCCGCGAGCGCCGCGTTGTGCCGCCGCACCGCCTCGACGCCCAGGGTGCGCAGGGTGAAGAGCCCGGCCGGCGCGGCCAGCCAGGGCGAATAGTCCATGGTGCCCTGCGACTCGACCGACAGCGGGAAGCCGGAGTCGTGCTCCCAGGACACGACGAGCGGCTCGATCCGCCGGCGCCAGCCCGGGGCGACGGCGAGCAGAGCGGTGCCCCGCGGAGCGAAGGCCCACTTGTGCAGGTTGCCCACCCAGAAGTCGGCGCCGAGCCGGTCGACCCGGACGGGCAGCATGCCGGGCACGTGCGCGGCGTCGACCAGCACCGGGATCTCGTGCTCCCGGGCGGCAGCGGCGATCGCGCGCACCGGCAGCACCTTCGCGGTCGGCGAGGTGAGCTGGTCGATGATCAGCAGCTTGGTCTTGCCGGGCCGCAACGCCCCCCGGATCCGCGACACCACCTCGGCGTCGGAGGCATCCAGCGGCAACGCGACGGTCCGCGCACTGGCCCCGTCCCGCCGGCACTGCCGCCGCACCGCGATCGCGTTGGCGCCGTAGCCGTGGTCGGTGAGCAGCACCTCGTCACCGGAGGTCAGCCGGATCGACTGCAGCACCAGCGAGACGGCGGCGGTGGCGTTCGGCACCAGAGCGCTGCCGTCCGGGTCGGCGCCGAGAAAGTCGGCCAGATGCCGTCGGGTATGGACGATCCGGTCGGTCAGCCCCGGCGCAGCGAAGAACGACATCGGATTGCGCTCGACCTCGTCCCGCAGCCGCTGCTGGGCGCGCTGCACCCCGATCGGGACGGCACCGAAGGAGCCGTGGTTGAGATAGGCGGTGGCCGGGTCGAGCGAGAAGAGGAGCCGCGCTCCCGGGATGGGCGGGGGCGGGTCTCCGACGCTCACGCCCTGATCGTACGTGGTGCCGGCGGGTCCGTCGCGGTCGTTACCCAGACGGGCCGACGCTTGGTCGTGGCGCGCGTGCGGTCAGCCCGCGGCGGGTCGTGGGTGTGCTTGCGCTTGTTTCAGGGCTGGGGTTAGTTTGCGGCGGGTCGTGGGTGTGCTTGCGCTTGTTGTCGGGCTGGGGTTAGTCCGCGGCGGGTCGTGGGTGTGCCTGTGCTTGTTGCCGGGCTGGGGTCAGTCCGCGGCGGGTCGTGGGCGCGCCTGCGCTTGTTGCCCGGCCGCGGCCAGCCCGCGGGCTGGCCGCCGGGTCGCGGGCCTGTGGCGGTCGTCGGGCTGCGGGCCTGTGGCGGTCGCCGGGTTGCGGCCCGCCCGCGGCCGCCGGGCGGGGCGACGGGTCGGCCGGCGGCCGGGGTCAGGCTCGGGGGTGGGCTTGTTTGAAGGCGGCGCGGAGGCGTTCGGTGGAGACGTGGGTGTAGATCTGGGTGCTCGACAGTGAGGAGTGGCCGAGGAGGTCCTGGACCGCGCGTAGGTCTGCGCCTCCGTCCAGCAGGTGGGTGGCCGCTGAGTGCCGCAGGTCGTGCGGGCTGGTGTGGGGCAGGCCCGCGGCCTGGGCGGCTGCCGCCACGATCCGGCGGACCACTGTCTGCTGGAGCCGGCCGCCGCGTGCGCCCAGGAAGAGGGCGTCGCCGCTACCGAGACGGGCCAGGGCCGGGCGGCCGTTACGCAGCCAGTCGTCGAGGGCCTTCTCGGCCGGGATGCCGTACGGGACCATGCGTTCCTTGGCGCCCTTGCCGAAGACCCGGATCACCCGGCGCCCCTCGTCGATGTCAGCCGTGTCGAGGCCGCAGAGCTCGCTGACCCGTACGCCGGTCGCGTAGAGCAGTTCCAGGACCGCTCGGTCGCGTACCGCATGGGGGTCGGCCGTGGTGACGACCAGGTCCGCCGCCTGGTCGGCGCGCAACACCGACGGCAGGTCGCGGTGGGCCCGCGGGCTGGCCAGCTGCGCGCCGGCGTCGGCCGGGCAGAGCCCGGACCGGTGCGCCCAGGCGGTGAAGGTCCGGGCCGCGGCGGCCCGGCGAGCCTGGGAGGTACGCGCGGCGCCGTCGGTCATCCGCTGCGCGAGCCAGCCCCGCAGCACCGTGATGTCCAGATCGGCCGGGGCGGCACAGCCGGCAGCCGCCGCATGGTCGAGCAGCGATACGACATCCCCGACATATGCCCGCACAGTGTGCGCGGAGCGGTTGTCGACGCGGGCCAGGTGCACGGCGAAGTCGTCGACCGCGGCGCGCATCGCGGGCGGCAGCGATTCGTGTACGTCGCGGGTGCTCACTGTTCTTGCTCCACGCCCTTATCATTCCGCCTTTGGGAGGTGACGTGTCAGCAGCGCGCGGATGGGCCGGACTGGTCGGGGTGATCACGCTGATGGTGGCCCTGACGGCATGTTCGGCGTCGCCGGATCCGGTGGGGCCGCGACCGACCACCCAGGTGTTGGCCACCAACGCGGCACTGGGTGACGCGCCGCCGCCCGGAGCCGCGTCGCCGTCCCCGCAGCCGCCGGAGAAGGTCAGCGAGGCGAACTTCGTGTCGCCGTCCGGGAACATCGGCTGCTACCTCGACAAGTCGGGGGCCCGCTGCGACATCGTCCGCAAGAACTGGCAGCCACCGCCGGCGCCGGCTGACTGCGACCTCGACTGGGGTTCGGGCGTCTCCGTGCATCAGGCGGAAGAGGCGACTTTCACGTGTGCCGGTGACACTGTGCTGGGTGGGAAAGAGATGCTCGCCTACGGCAAGTCGCTGCGGGCCGGGGACTTCCTGTGCAGCAGTGACAGCAAGGCGATGCGCTGCGAGAACACCGAGTCCGGTCACGGCTTCACGATCGCGATCGAGCAGTACAACCTGTTCTGAGTTTTGTCAGACCCGGCTCATAGGGTCGGTGCATGGCGAGGTGGCAGGAGATCGAAGACGAGTTCGCCGAGTTCGCGGCGAAGGTGCGGGCGCGGTTCGACGCCGGGACGAACAAGACGATCGCGACGTTGCGGCGGGACGGTGCGCCGCGGATCAGTGCGACGGAGCTGAAGTTCGACAACGGCGAAGTGACGTTCGGCATGATGGGCGGCTCGATGAAGCTGCTCGACGTCCGGCGCGATCCCCGGATAGCGGTGCACAGCCCGACCCTGGAGCCGCCGGTGGACGCACCGGATCAGTGGCCCGGCGACGCGAAGCTGGCCGGTCAGGCGGTGGAGATGCCGGCGCCGGGGGAGGAGCCGGTGCCGGGGGCGGGCTACTTCCGCGTCGACGTGACGGAGGTGTCCCTCACATATCTCGGGGTGCCCGCGGATCACCTGGTCATCGAGTCGTGGGACGCGGCCCACGGATACCGCCGCCGGACCCGGAAGTAGGGGCTGCGCCGGGCTCAAGGACGGGTCAGCTGGACCCGGTCTGCCGGGTGCACGGTCGTGGTGCCGTCGGGTGCCGTGATCACCAGGACCGGGACGCCTTCGGCGAGGCGGTAGGCGCGGCGCTCCGCGTCGGTCGGCATGCGGGCGCCGGCTTTCTCGCCGCGGCGCAAGGTGATGAGCTCGGTCGGTTCCGGGACGCGGACGAATGTCCCTCGTGGCCGGTCGACGGTGACCAGGCCTTCGGTGCGGAGCTGGCCGATCGCTTGGCGCACGGTGGTGCGGCTGATGCCGTGCTCCTGGGCCAGACGCAGTTCGCTGGGCAGCGGCTCGCCGGGCGCGAGCGCGCCCGACTGGATCTGGTCGCGCAGGAGATCGGCGAGCTGGCGGAAAACCGCGCGGTCAGCCGAGGGGTCGATCATGACATTCACGGTACGTCATTGTATTGACATACAGACGGTGAGCTGCGGTGAGGATGGGCGGAATGGTGGAGATCAGCCTCCTGGGCGAAGAGGATCACAGCGAATGGGAGGCTCTGACCCGGCGCTACAACGAGCACTTCGGCACTGAGATCAGTGATGCCCACTACGACCGGACCTGGCGCCGGCTGGTCGACCGCGATGAGATCCGCGGGGCCACTGCCCGGATTGACGGGGCAATGGTGGGGCTGGCTCACTACTACTTCCACACCAGCCTTTGGGGAGCTGGTCGGTGTTATCTGGCCGATCTGTTCGTGGCTCCGGGGGCTCGGCGGCAGGGCGTCGCGACGGCCATCCTGCACTGGGTGGCGCGAGACGCGGAGAAACACGACGCCCCGCGTCTGTACTGGAACACCACGTTGGACAATCGTGATGGCCGGGCGTTGTACGACACCTTGGCGGACTACAGCGGCTTCATCGTTTACAACTACCGACGTGATCAGGAAACGGGTTCGGCTCGGCGCGGCGAGTAGCCCGAGAAGCGTGGACAGCAGATGCCCGAACCGGGTCCGTTGTCGCGCCCGCGCTCGCCGTGCCCCTTCCTTCGCCTGCTGCCGCTCTGGTTGCCGCGCAGCTCCCGCTGCCGCGCCGCTCCCGAGAGACCGGTCAGTCGCGAAGTGTCTGGCCGACCGCTTTGGTGCATCGCGGGCCATCCCGCGGCGGTGGCATGTCGGCGGGGCATGGGGTGACGATCACGGCAGGCGTCCGATCGCGGCATATGCGACTGCCTGGTTCGGGGCGGCCTGCGGCTTCGGGTCGCGTCCCGGGAGCCACTCGACGGTCGACACCACGCCCGGCTCGACCAGCTCCAATCCGCTGAGGAACGCTACGACCTCCGGGCGAGTGCGTGCCTTGAACGGTCCGTGCTCCATGCTCGCCGCCAGCTCGGCGAGATGCGCGGCTGTCCCGTAATCGAGCGGATCGTAGGTGACATGGGTCAGAGCCACGTACGAGCCGGGGGCCAGGGCGGCTTTGAGCTGGTCGACGGCCGCGTACGCCTGCTGGTCGTCGACGATGAAGTGCAGCACGGCCAGGAGCAGCACCGCGATCGGCTGGTTGAAGTCGAGCACCTCGCGGGTGGTCTCGTGGTTCAGGACCGTACCGATGTCGGTCAGGTCGCCGTCCAGGAACTGGATCGTGCCCTCCGGCGTGCCGATGAGCAGCGCGCGGGAGTGGGAGCCGACCAGCTCGTCGCAGTCGACGTACAGGATGCGGCTGCTGGGGTCGACGGCCTGGGCGACCTCGTGCACGTTCGGTTCCTGCGGCAACCCGCATCCGATGTCGAGGAACTGCCGCACCCCCCGCTCGGCGAGGTAGGCGACCTGGCGCTCCATGCACCGGCGAAGTTCCTTGGCGGCCAGGCGGATGCTGGGCAGGGCCTTCTGCAACTTCGCGGCGGAGTCACGATCGGCCCGGAAGTTGTCCTTGCCGCCCTGCAGGTCGTTGTAGCGGCGGGCCGGCGACGGGCGGGATATGTCGATCGGATTCTCGCCGTAGGCGGCGACGTGACGTTCGAGGTCACGTCGCCGCTCCGCCGTCAGGGCGTCGGGGTCGCGGGCGTCGGGTGAGGGTTTCGTCATGGCGATAGGGGTCCTTGATCGAACGTGGGTTTCGGTCCGGGGCTGGGGTCGTCAGCCGTTCTGCACGGGCCTCCACATGCGGTACAGCACGGTGTCGCCCGTGACCGCGATGGTGGGCGGGTTCATGTCCTGGTAGCCGTGCCGCCGGTACAGGGCCCGGTTCTGCAGGCCGGTGGCCTCCAGGTAGGCCGGGATGCCGTCGGTGTCGAGCCGGCTGTGGGTGTGATCCATCAGCCGGCTGCCCAGCCCTTGGCTCCACCGGTCGGGGCGTACGGCGAGGAACAGCAGGTGCCAGTGCGGGTCGGTGGGGTGGTGGGCTTCCATCTGCAGATCGAGGTGCTGGAACCGGGGCAGGTGCTCACCGGCGAGATCGGCGAGGTGTTTCTCGTAGCCCTCGGGCTCGTGCACCTCGTGGGTGCGGTCGAACCAGACGGCGGCGGCGCCGGCATCTGTGCTCACGACCACCTGTCCCGCGCCGTTGATGGCGTGGGCGATGTACAGCCGGTACCAGTCCCGGGTGATCGTCCGGCGGCGGGACGGGTCGGGGACGAGATAGTGGATGACCTTCAGGTGATCGAACGCGTCGGCGACGATGTCGGCCACGGTGTCGGTGTCGTCCGGGCCGGCGAGGCGCAGCGTCGGGGTGGCGTCGGTGCTGGTCATACGGGTGAGCCCTTTCGATCAGAGGATGGCGGACAGACCGGAGGTGGAGGCGGTGGCGCTGCGGGCACCGCGACCGATGCCTTCGTAGACGTCGGGTCGGGTGCGCCGGAGGATCAGTCCCCAGGTGGTGCCGGCGGCGAAGATCAGCAACAGGGCGATGGGCACGATGCGGGCGGGGCCGGTTCCTGGGGTGACGCCGTAGAGGCCGGCGAGGTTGTCGATGGCGAGGTATGCCACGGCCAGCAGGATGGCGGTGGCGAGCAGGGGTGCGATGCGGCGTTGCCACAGGTTTTCGCCGTGTGTGTTGCCGGTGAAGAAGCCGATGACGGCGATGCTGGTCAGGGTGTAGAGCAGCAGGATGCCCAGGCCGCCGGTGGTGGAGCCCCAGTAGAACAACTGCACGAGGGGATCCCAGCCGGCGATCGCGTAGAGGATCAGCACACCGAGGGCGAGGGTGGTCTGGGCGAGGGAGGCGTTGCGGGGCGCGCCTTTGATGGTGGTGCGGCCGAACAGCCGGGGCAGGACGCCTTCGCGGCCGAGGGCGAAGGTGTAGCGGGCGATGGCGTTGTGGAAGGCCAGTAGTGCGGCGATCAGGCCGGTGCCGAGCAGGATCTTCCCGACGGTGACTGCGGCGTGGCCGAGCATGACGGTGGCTTCGTTGAAGAACAGGTCGGCGCCTTCGGCGGTGGCCCGGTCGATGGGCTTCGGTCCGGCGGCGGAGATCTGCACCCAGGAGGCGAGGGCGTAGGCGGCGCCGATGACGGCGATGGTGACGTAGGTGGCGGTCGGGATGGTGCGTCGGGGGTCCTTGCTCTCCTCGATGTAGACCACCGATTGTTCGACGCCGGCGAACGAGGTCGCGCCGAGCACGATCAGCACGCCGAGGCTGGGCCCGGACAGGTCGCTGATGTTCATCGCGGCGCCGGAGAACGTGAAGCCGGAGGTGAGCATGATGGCCAGGCTGTAGAGCACGACCAGGACGGTTTCGGCGATGACGAGGAAGACCAGGACGTAGCCGGAGAGTTTGACCTCGTTGGCGCCGAGGAGGGCGACCAGGGCCCAGGCGAGGACGGCGGGGATGAACCAGTGCACGTCGAAGCCGAGCCAGTCGCTGAGCAGCGGTGCGCCGATGGCGGCGCCGAACGCGCCGTAGCAGCACAGTTGAAAGCTGGTGTAGGTGGCCAGGGCGAACCAGGCGGTGCCGACGCCGAACGGGCGGCCGATGCCGTGGGCGACGTAGGCGTAGAACGCGCCGGCGTTGGGGATGTGCCGGGCCATGGCGAGGTAGCCGACGGCGTAGATCATCAGGATCGCGGCGACGGCGATGATCGCGATCGGGAAACCGAGCAGGCCGGTCGCCGCCAACGCGAGGGGCACGACCAGGGTGATGACGGTCAGCGGGGCCACGCTGGAGGCGATGGCCGAGCCGATCGCGAACGGGCCGAGCCGGTTGCGCGCGAGCGCGTACGAGATGCCGGTCTGGACGACAGAGGGAGGTGCGGACACCGGGGTTCCTCCTGCAAAAGGGTTGAGGGGTAGGGAATGCATCGGGTGGTCAGCGCATCGCGGCCTCGCCGATCGCGGCGTCCGCCGCGTGCAGCAGCTCTCGCAACATCGCTTTGACGCCGGACCCGACCGGGTCGGTCAGGCCGGTCTGGATCTGCTGGGTGAGCAAAGACCGCTCGTACGGCGACAGCGTGGCCAGCGCGTGGTGGTGCAGCCCGGTCGCCAGGAACAGACCCGCGAGAATGACGTCGGCCCAGGGCAGGGTTCGGCCGGTCTGCACGGCGTGGGTGATCGTGTTCGCCGGTGTCCCGGAGGCGTACGAGTCGAAGGGCACGTATCGCACCGTGGTGCCGCCGAAGAGCCGGCGGTGCTCCTCGCGCTGAACCAGCCCGGTGCGGGACAGCCGGTCGAGAACTCGAGCCTCCGCGCGGCTGTCGTAGGCCAGGTACGAGATCCACGCGTTGAGCGGGTGACCGGGCCGGCGGTGCCGCGTCTCCTGCTGCACCGGCGGTGGCCAGGCGCCGCGCTCCCAGGCCCGTGGACCCCACTGCTCCTCGTGCGCTGTCGCCCGTACCTGGGCCGGAACGGGCGGGGCAGGCCAGGTCTGCTCTTCGGCCTGCATCGTGACCAGCACCGGGCGCAGCGCGGGATCGCTCGGCAGGGCGGCCGTCGCGTCCTGGGTGCGGAACAGTTCGCCCTCGCGCAGCTCCAGAAACCCGCCGTGGACGAGTTCGGCGAGCAACCCGGTGGCCAGCCCGACCCCGAGCGGCCAGTCCCCGATCAAGCGAGCGCCTTTGACGCCGTCGTGCGCGGCGAGCCACAGGTCGTCGGTGAGCCGCGTCGGCTCCGCTGACGGCATGACGATGTTCCTTCCTCCGTGAGGGTTCGCGGTAGCGGGGTCGTGACCGGTGCCGGCTGCGACGGCTCCCGGCCGAGTGCTCAGCGGGTGACACCGGCGCGTATCCGCCGGGTGTCCTCGCCTGGGTCGAGGTCCGGTTCCGGTCGCCACCACGTCGGGGACACGAGCCCGGGGTCGACCAGCACCAGCCCGTCGAACAACCCGCCGATCTGCGCGGCGGGGTGGGGAGGCGGTGGCTTGGTGACACCCGGGCTCGCGGCGACGGCGCGGATCGCTCTGGTCGGCTGTCACCGCTGACATGCGTGTGGGCCGCGTAGCTGCCGGGCGCGGGCGCGTCGACATTCGCCCCGCGCGCCGCTTGGGCGATCTCGTGTTTGGCGTCGTGGTGCGCGGGGCGTGCCGCTTGGGCGATCTCGTGTTTGGCGTCGTGGTGCGCGGGGCGTGCCGCTTGGGCGATCTCGTGTTTGGCGTCCTGGTGCGCCGGGCGCGCCGCCTGGGCGATCTTGTGTTTGGCGTCCTGGTGCGCCAGCGCGCGGCGGATGAACTTGCGAGCCACGTCGTGCCCGGTCGGTGTGCCTGCTGGCCGGCTTGTCTGGTGGTGCCGGGCACTCGCGACGTTCGGCGGGCTGATGTCTCCGGTGTCACCGCCCGGCGGCGGGTCGGTGACCGGTGCACTTCGGCCGTCCCGGGCCGGAGGGAACGGTAGTCGCGGTGCGGGGACCAGGCGGTCCACGCACGGGGCTCGGAGTCCGCACGAGCACCGTCGCCACCACGACTGCCAGAGGCGTCTGTGGGACGGCTCGTGCGGGACCGGGTCAAGACGCCGCCTGCGACGAATGCTCATCCGGCCGCCTTTCCGGGGACCGCTTGTCGGGAATGGTCATCCGGCTACTGGCTTCCGAGGCCGCGCCCATACGGAATGGCCGGGAACCCGCGTAAGGGCAGGGATCCGCGCAGGACCGGGGAGTCGCGCAGGGCCGGGAATCCGCGTAAGGGCAGGGATCCGCACAGGACCGGGAACCCGCGCAGGGCCGGGGAGTCGTGCGACCGGGCACCCGGGGACCGGTCGGCGTGGGGAGTCATGCGGCCAACCTAGTTGACCAGCGACTAGCTGTCGTTTGCGAAGTTGACCCATGACTAATAGTCATACGTCTACGGTCGATCATGTGGGAAGCAAGCCGATTCGATTGATGGGCGCGCACGAGATCCGCCTTCGCCTGGGTGGGGTCAGTCGTCAGCGCGCGTACCAGATCACCAGCAGGGCGGACTTTCCCGCGCCTGTCGCTGATCTGGCCCAGGGCAAGGTCTGGGCGACCGAGGACGTCGAGGCCTGGATGAAGGCGCACCGGCGGGACGTCGACGACGTCGAGGCCTGACGCCGCCGTCTACACCGGACCCGGCGGCGCTCGCCTGGTCGGGCGGGCCAGTGCCACGCCGTCGCTCCGGCGTACCACCAGGCCGGCCATCTCCAGCAGCGAGAGCCGGCGCAGCACCGTGCGTACGCCCAGCCCTGCTCTTGCCGCCAGCTCCTCCGGGCCGACCGTTCCGCGGCGGGGGATCGCCTCCAGCACCAGCGCGGAGTCCTCGTCCAGGTCGTCCCGGACGTGATCCCGGCCCCGCGGTATCTCTGCCAGGTATTCGCCGATCCGGCCGACCTCTTCGAGCACCTGAGCCGTACCGGTCACGACCACCGTCTCGGGATGCCGGCGCAGCAGCTCATGACAGCCCACCGACATCGCTGACGTCACCGGGCCCGGTACGACCATGGCCCGCCGGCCCAGTGCGACCGTCCTGCTCAACGTCTGCACCGCGCCGCTGCGGGCGGCCGCCTCGACGATGACCGTTCCCGCTGTCGCCGCCGCGATGACCCGGTTGCGGATCAGGAACCGGTGGCGCAGCGGGTCCGAGCCCGGCGGCCACTCGCTCATCAGCAGACCGCTTTCGGCGATCTGCTCGAACATGGCGGAGTTCCCCACCGGGTACGGCCGGTCGACCCCGCACGCCAGCACGGCAACCGTCAGCCCGCCCGCCGTCAGCGCTGCCCGGTGCGCCGCCGCGTCGATGCCGAACGCGCCGCCGGACACCACCGACCAGCCGTGTTCCGCCAGCCCGTACGCGAGCTCGTTGGTCACGTGGAGGCCGTAGCTGGTCGCCGCGCGGGCGCCCACCACCGCGACCGATCGAGCGAACGCCTCATCGAGCCGCCGGCCGCCCCGGACCCACAGGCACAGCGGCGGGCGGACGTCCCGGTTGATCCGGTCGCCGCCGTCGAGTTCGAGGGTGCTGAGCGTGTCCACTCCGGCCGGCCACTCCGGATCGGCCGGGACCACCACGCGGGCGCCGAGCCGGTCTGCGCGACGTAGCGCTGCCTCGGCCAGCCGGCGCGGGTCGCCGGCGCTCGACCGGGAGATGACCGCGGCGCGCAATGTCGCCTCCGGGACGTCCCCGTCCAGCAGCCGGTTGAGGGTGGCCTCGGCGCCGCCCGCCTGTACGAGCTGCCACACGGCCCGGTTGCCGGGCTCGGCGAGCCAGGTGAGGGCGACCCGCGCCATCCGGTCGGCGTCGTCACCGGGCCGCGACCCGCTCATGCCGCCCTCCCGCCGTCGTCATCCCCGGACGGGATCTGTGAGGTGAGCGTCAGCCAGGGACGGCGTCGGCGGCGGTGCCGTCCGCCGAGCGGCCATCTGATCACGGCACCCGAGCGGCCATCCGGCCACAGCGGGACAACCGGCGCCAGCTCCGCACCCACCGCAGCCGGCTCCGGCGCCGCACCAGACTCCACAAAAACCCGTGGCAAGGCCGACGCCGCGGATTGCAAGACATCCCGAGGCGAGGACGGCGGAGCGGTTTGCCGGGCATCCCGAAGCGACGATGGCGGAGCGGTTTGCCGGGGGTCGCGCGGCGAGGTTGGCGGAGCGGTTTGCCGGGCATCCCGAAGCGCGGATGGCGGAGCGGTTTGCCGGGCATCCCGAAGCGCGGATGACGGAGCGGCTTGCCGGGCGTCGCGCGGCGAGGGTGGTGCAGGGGTTTGCCGGGCATCCCAAAGCGAGGATGACGGCGGGGCTTGCCGGGCATCCCGTGGCAGGGGCGGCAGCTGCTGGTCAGGTCTGGTCTCTTCGGTCATGGGCCTCTCCCATTCGTAGTTGTGCCGCCTCGTGCACGTCCGAGCCCGTCGGCCGGTCCCGCCCGTCCAGATCCGCGATCGACCACGCCAATCGCAAGATCCGGTCGAATCCCCGCGCCGACAGTGACCCTCGGTCCAGTCCCGCCCGCAACGCCGCCGTGTCCCGGGCCGCCAGTCGCCATGGCGGCCGTCGCAGGTGCGATCCCGGCACCTCCGCGTTCACCCGCCACCCCGCCTCCGACCACCGCTCAGCCGCCGCCGCCCGCGCTTCGGCCACCCGCGCGGCCACCAGGGCGGACGACTCGGCGGGCCCAGTGGTCGTCATCAGCTGGGCGGCGCTCAGCGGCTGGATCCGGATCTGGATGTCGATCCGGTCCAGCAGGGGACCGGACAGCTTGGCCAGGTACCGGCGGCGGGCCGTCGCCGGGCACACGCAGAACTGGTCTCCCGCCGGGTTCGCGCACGGGCACGGGTTCGCCGCCAGCACCACCTGGACCCGGGCCGGATATTCGGTGCTGCCCCGGGCCCGGGCCAGCCGCACCCGCCCGCTCTCCAGTGGCTGCCGCAGCGCCTGCAACGTCGCGTTGGCGAACTCCGGTGCCTCGTCCAGGAACAGGACCCCGCGGTGCGCCAGGGACAGCGCGCCCGGGCGGGCCAGCCCCGACCCTCCGCCGACCAGCGCCGCCAGGCTCGCGCTGTGGTGGGGCGCCTGGAACGGGGGACGGCGTACCAGGCCGCCGTCCGGTGGGAGCACGCCCGCGATCGACTGCAGTGCCGTCACTTCCAGGGCCGACGTGTCGTCCAGCTCGGGCAGCAGTGACGGCAGGCGCTCGGCCAGCATGGTCTTTCCCGCGCCGGGCGGGCCGATCAACGCGAGGTGGTGCCCGCCGGCCGCCGCCACCTCGAGCGCGTATCGACCCAGCTCCTGACCGGCCACGTCGGCCAGGTCCGGTCCGCCGGAGGCCTGCGGTGGCTGCGCGGGCGGCGGCTCCAGCAGGCGGTCCTCGCCCCGGACGTACGCGACCAGCCGGTGCAGCGAGTCGACCCCACGAACCGTCATCCCGGGCACCACGGTCGCCTCGCGGGCGTTGCCCAGCGGCACGATCACCCGGCTGATCCCGGCCCGCGCGGCCGCCGCCACCATCGGCAGCACCCCGCGGATCGGCCGTACCGCGCCGTCCAGGCCGAGCTCGCCCAGCACCACCACGCCCTCCAGCGCCGCCGGCGGCAGCTCGCCCGCCCCGGCCAGCAGCGCGCACGCGATCGCGACGTCGAACGCGCTGCCGTGCTTGGGCACTGTGGCCGGCAGCAGGTTCACCGTGATGCGTCTGTTGGGCCAGCTCTGACCCGAGTTCACCACCGCGGCCCGCACCCGGTCGCGGGCCTCGTGCAGCGCTGTGTCCGGCAGGCCGGTGAGGACCACCGCCGGCAGGCCGGGCGACAGGTCCGCCTCGACCTCGACGAGGTGGCCCTCGACGCCGACGAGGCCGACGCAGAGCACCCGTGCGTAGCTCACCTAGAACGCCGCTCGGACGTGCTCGACCACGGTCGCTCCGCGCGGCTGGGGGAGCACCGCCACGACGTCGAAGCGGACCTCTCTGGGGTGCACTCCCGTCTCCCCGAGCCAGCGGGCCGCCAACCGGCGCAGGCGGCGGACCTTGGCCGGGCGGATCGCCTCGGCCGGTGTGCCGAAGGCGGCGCCGCGGCGGGTCTTGACCTCGCAGAAGACGACGTCGTCGCCGTCGCGCAGGATCAGGTCCACCTCGCCCTCGGCGCAGCGCCAGTTGCGGGCGAGCACCACCAGGCCCTGATCGCGCAGGTGCCGCTCGGCCAGGCGCTCGCCGTACGCGCCGACCGCCCTTCTCTCCGTTGTCATGGCGGCGACCGTCGCGCATCCGAGGGGCTCGTGCCTGACCGGTTGTGGACAGAGCGCGATTGTGGATAACCGCAGCGTCATCGTCGGCATCTGATAAGTCCCAGCGGTGGCATCCCGACCCCGCGTCACCTACGGTGCGAAATCGTGGAAGGACATCGCCGGTACGCCGAAGAGCCGGAACCCAGCTGGTACACCGGGCAGCGGGCAACCGAGGTCCCGAGCCCGTACGCAGCTCAGGCGCCCGAGACGAACCCGTACGACTCGGCTGTGCACGAGCGCCCCAGTGGCGCGTTCCGGTTGCCGGACCAGCGCTCCGCCGACCCGTACTCGGCGCCACCGGCCGGTTATGCGTCACCCGATCCGGTGACGACCTCCGGCAGCCACGCGTTGTCGTCCGCCGATTCCGGCTCGATCCGGATCCCGGTGCGCGGGCCCGAGTATCCGGCGGTCCGGCCGAGCAGCGGTGCCACCTCGCTCGCCGACGCCCCGGCCGTCTCCACGGTCACCACGACCACCACGTACGGCGCCACGCCCGAGCCCCCGCCGCCGGCGGCGTCCCCCTACAACGAACCGACCAGCATGGTTCCCATGACGGGCGGCGGTGTCCGGCCCGGCGCCCCCGACCCGGTGTACCGCTCCCGCCGTCCGGTTTCGGCCATCGTGTTCGCCGGCGTCACGGTCGTCCTGTTGATCCCGGCGCTGCTGCTGTTGATCCGGGCCGCATTCGTCGACGACGCGACCGCCCGGGGCGTCGTGCCCGCGGTCCTGCTGACCCTCGGGCTCCCGTTGACCGGCTTCGGGTTGTACTCGCTGGCCGGTGGCGGCCGGACGGGTGCCCGGGACGCCTGGCTGCGGCCGCCGCTCGCGTACCTCCCGATCGGTCTGGTCCTGCTGCTGGCTGCCGCGCTCGCCGTCGCTTAATCCGACAAAAGCCCCGGAATTCGGGCGGCGTCCGCCCGGAAGCGGGCCGCGTCGCCCACGGCGTATGCTTGTCCACGGCGACCGCCCTGTGCGGTCGACTTCGCGCGCCTTCTGCACGAGCCACGATTGATCACTCACCGGCTGCACCTTCCGGCGAGGGGTCATGAGCCGTCAGCGACGGTCCTCCCTGGTCCCGAATTCCTTTCGGGCCCGCCTGGGCCGGCGACCGGGCGCCAGGACGCACACCGCCGGTGAGCGTGACAACCAGGGAATAGCAGGGAGCAATTCACCATGGCCGTCGTGACCATGCGTCAGCTGCTGGAGAGCGGTGTCCACTTCGGGCACCAGACCCGGCGCTGGAATCCGAAGATGAAGCGATTCATCATGACGGAGCGCAACGGCATCTACATCATCGACCTGCGCCAGACCCTCGACTACATCGAGAAGGCCTACGCGTACGTCCGGGACACCGTTGCCGAGGGTGGCCACATCCTCTTCGTCGGCACCAAGAAGCAGGCCCAGGAGGCGATCGCGGAGCACGCGACCCGCGTGGGCCAGCCGTACGTCAACCACCGCTGGCTCGGTGGCATGCTGACCAACTTCCAGACGGTGTACAAGCGGCTCCAGCGCATGAAGGAGCTCGAGGCGATCGGTGACCTCACCGGCACCGCCGCCGGCTACACCAAGAAGGAGACCCTTCAGCTGTTCCGTGAGCAGACCAAGCTCACCAAGACCCTCGGTGGTCTGCGGGACATGACGAAGGTGCCGTCGGCGATCTGGGTCGTCGACACCAAGAAGGAGCACATCGCCGTCGACGAGGCCCGCAAGCTGGGCATCCCGGTCATCGCGGTGCTGGACACCAACTGCGACCCGGACGAGGTCGACTTCCCGATCCCGGGCAACGACGACGCGATCCGCTCGGCCGAGCTGCTGACCAAGGTCATCGCCGCTGCCGTCGCGGACGGTCTGATCAAGCGCTCCGGCCGCAACCGCGGCAACGCCGACGACAAGCCCGAGCCGGGCACCGTCGCCGCCGGTGAGCCGCTGCCCGAGTGGGAGCGCGACCTCTACGAGGGCGCCGACAAGAAGGCCGCTGACACCGAGACCGCCGCTGCGCCGGCCGCCGGCGAGGCTGCCCCCGCCGTTGCCGGCAACGACGCCACCCCGGCCGTCGACGCCGTACCGGACGCCCCTCAGAAGGTCGCCGCCACCGCGGAGTAACAAACTTCAAGGAAGCCGGCCGCCGCCCCGCGGCGGCCGGCCCCGGAAGATCCCGGACCTCAAGCATCGAGAGAGAGTCATGGCCAACTACACCGCCGCGGACGTGAAGAAGCTCCGCGACCTCACCGGCGCCGGCATGATGGACTGCAAGAAGGCGCTCGACGAGTCGGACGGTGACTTCGACCAGGCCGTCGAGTTCCTGCGCATCAAGGGTGCCAAGGACGTCGGCAAGCGGGCCGGCCGCACCGCCGCCAACGGCATCGTGGCGCACTCCGGCAAGGCGCTGCTCGAGCTCAACTGCGAGACCGACTTCGTCGCCAAGACCCCCGACTTCGTCGCACTGGGTCAGACCCTGGTCGAGCACGGCGAGCAGGCCAAGCTGGCCGACGCCGCCGCGCTGCTGGCCTCCACGCTGGCCGACGGCCGCGCCGTGGCCGACGTGATCCAGGACTTCTCGGCCAAGATCGGCGAGAAGATCGTGCTCAACCGCTTCGCCATCCTCGACGGCAACGTCGCGGTCTACCTGCACCGCAAGGCGCAGGACCTGCCGCCGCAGGTCGGCGTGCTGGTCGAGTTCACCGGCAAGACCGACGAGGCCGGCGCCGACGACGCCCGCGCGGTCGGCATGCAGATCGCGGCCATGCGGCCGAAGTTCCTCACCCGTGAGGAAGTTCCCGCCGAGACCGTCGAGACCGAGCGTCGCGTCGCCGAGCAGACCGCGCGCGAGGAGGGCAAGCCCGAGCAGGCGCTGCCCAAGATCGTCGAGGGCCGGGTGAACTCGTTCTTCAAGGACTTCGTCCTGCTGGAGCAGCCGTCGGTCACCGACAACAAGAAGACCGTCAAGCAGGTCACGGCCGATTCCGGGATCGAAGTCACCCGCTTCGTCCGGTTCGAGGTCGGCCAGGAGTAATCCAGGCACCAGCGCACTGCGCGGGAGGCCGGGACGCGAGACAAGGGCCCGGCCTCCCCGTCACATAGGGTCTCGGAGTCAGCGAAGGAAAGGGCGGACCGGCATGACGATGGTGACCGAGCAGGCTGTCGTGATGGACGAGGTCACGGCGCCCCGGGCCGAGCGGCCCCGGCGGGTCGTGCTGAAGCTCTCCGGCGAGGTCTTCGGCGGCGGCGCGGTGGGTGTCGACCCCGACGTCGTGCAGGGCATCGCCCGCCAGATCGCCACGGCCACCCGCCGCGGCGTGCAGATCGCGGTCGTCGTCGGTGGCGGCAACTTCTTCCGCGGCGCCGAGCTGCAGAAGCGCGGCATGGACCGCAACCGGGCCGACTACATGGGCATGCTCGGCACGGTCATGAACTGCCTGGCCCTGCAGGACTTCCTCGAGAAGGAGGGCATCGAGA
Source organism: Actinoplanes sp. NPDC048967 (assembly GCF_040649415.1). NCBI lineage: Bacteria > Bacillati > Actinomycetota > Actinomycetes > Micromonosporales > Micromonosporaceae > Actinoplanes > Actinoplanes sp. NPDC048967. The sequence continues at coordinate 468,036 of NZ_JBEZFL010000004.1, read as the reverse complement.
CGCGGGTGCAGACCGCGATCACGATGGCCCAGGTCGCCGAGCCGTACATCCCGCTGCGCGCCATCCGGCACCTCGAGAAGGGCCGCGTCGTCATCTTCGGCGCCGGCGCCGGCATGCCGTACTTCTCCACGGACACGGTCACCGCCCAGCGCGCGCTGGAGATCCACGCCGACCTCGTGCTGATGAGCAAGAACGGCGTCGACGGGGTCTACACCGCCGACCCGCGGACCGACCCGGACGCCCGCAAGATCGACCACATCACCTTCGCCAGCGTGCTCCAGCAGGGCCTGCGCGTCGCCGACCAGGCCGCGTTCAGCCTCTGCGAGGAGAACGGCCTGCCGATGCTGGTCTTCGGCGCCCAGGGCGACGACACCATCGTCCGCGCCGTCAGCGGTGAGAAGATCGGCACCCTGATCACCACGTGATCCCGCGCTTACCCCACACTTTCGCAACGACCACGAGGAACAAGGAGGCGACGGAGCGGTGATCGACGAGACCCTCTTCGAGGCCGAAGAAAAGATGGAGAGCGCGGTCGAGCACGCCAAGGAGGAGTTCGCCGCGATCCGTACGGGCCGGGCCACGCCGGCGATGTTCTCCAAGATCGTCGTCGACTACTACGGCGCCCTGACCCCGATCACCCAGATGGCCTCGGTCGGCGTGCCGGAGCCGCGCATGGTGATCGTCAAGCCGTACGACGCGTCCCAGCTGGGCCCGATCGAGCGCGCGATCCGCGACTCGGACCTGGGGGTCAACCCCAACAACGAGGGTACGCAGCTGCGGATCAACCTGCCCCAGATGACCGAGGAACGCCGCCGCGAGATGATCAAGGTGGCGCGCACCAAGGCCGAGGAGGGGCGCGTGGCGATCCGCAACGTGCGCCGCAAGGCCAAGGAGCAGCTCGACCGCCTGGTCAAGGACGGCGAGGCCGGCGAGGACGACGGCCGCCGCGCCGAGAAGGAGCTCGACGACGTCACGCACCGCTATGTCGCGGTGGTCGACGAGCTGGTCAAGAACAAGGAAGCAGAGCTGCTCGAGGTCTGATGTCGTACCTCGAGCCCCGCGGTGGGCAGACCCCTTCCGGTGGCCGGGCGTCCGGGCAACCCGACGTCCCGGCCCCGTACGGCCTCGACGTGCCCGCCGAGGAGCCCGACCCGTACGCGGCGCACCGCCGCCAGGCCGCTCAGGAGGCGGCCGAGACCGGCCCGGTGTGGAACGCCTTCACACCCGGCCCCGAGCCGGTCGCCCCGCACTGGGATCCGCCGGTGGCCGCCACCTCGACGTCCCAGGCCGAGTGGGAGCTGACCGCGACCGAAGCGGAGGGATCCCGTGGACCGGGCCGGCGCCGGGCCGGGCGTGCCGGCAAGCCGCCGGTGAAGCCGGCCGGCCGCGCGGGCCGCAACCTGCCCGCCGCCATCGCGGTCGGGGTCAGCATGATCCTGGTCGTCCTGGCCTCCCTGTTCGTCTGGAAGCCGGCCTTCCTCGGGGTCATCGCGCTGGCCGCCGGCCTGGGCATCTGGGAAATGGTCCGGGCGCTCAAGGTCACCGGCGCCCGGCCGCCGCTGATCCCGCTGGTCACCGGCGGCGTGCTGATGACCGGCCTGGCCTGGTACGGCAGCACGGACGCGCTGATCCTGGGTCTGGCGGTCACCGTCCTGGCCACGCTGCTGTGGCGGCTGGCCGACGGCACCGAGGGTCTCGGCCGGGACTTCGCCGCCACGGCCCTGATCGCCGTCTACGTGCCGTTCCTGCTCAGCTTCGGGGTGCTGCTGGCCAAGCCCGACGACGGCGACTACCGGGTGCTCATCACCCTGCTCGCGGTGGTGCTGTCGGACACCGGCGGTTACGCGGCCGGCGTCTTCTTCGGCAAGCGCCCGATGGCCCCCACGATCAGCCCCAAGAAGTCCTGGGAGGGCTTCGCCGGCTCGGTGGTCGCGTCGGCTGTCGGGAGCTCCGCGCTGGCGTACTTCCTGCTCGACGTCCCCTTCTACTGGGGTCTGCTGTTCGGTGCCGTGCTCTCGGTGGTCGCCGTGCTGGGCGATCTGGCGGAGTCGATGCTCAAGCGCGACATCGGCATCAAGGACATGAGCAACCTGCTGCCGGGTCACGGCGGCCTGATGGACCGGCTCGACTCGATCCTCTTCGCGGTGCCGACGGCTTTCCTGCTGCTCTGGCTCATCGCGCCGCCGGGGTAGGCATGTGCGCCCGACGTGGGAGACTGGATACGCCATGACGATTCTTCCGGTCATCCCGACCAGCCCCGACACCCCCGACGCGGTGGTCACCCGCCGTCGCCCCGCGATGCCGCCGCGCCACCTCGCCGACCTTGACCTGGCCGGCCGTCGCGCCGCCGTCGCCGAGCTCGGCGAGCCCGCGTTCCGTGCCCAGCAGCTCTCCACCCACTACTTCGGGCGGCTGGTGCGTGACCCGGCCGCGATGACCGACCTGCCCGCCGCGTCGCGCGCCAAGCTCACCGAAGACCTGCTGCCCACGCTGCTCACCCCGCAGCGCGAGCTGGCCTGTGACGACGGCGCCACCCGCAAGACGCTGTGGAAGCTGCACGACAACGCCATGGTCGAGAGCGTCCTGATGGGCTATCCCGACCGGATCACCGCGTGCGTGTCCAGCCAGGCCGGTTGCGGCATGGCCTGCCCGTTCTGCGCCACCGGCCAGGCCGGCCTGACCCGCAACCTCTCCGTCGCGGAGATCGTCGACCAGGTCGTCTATCTCGCCGGCGTCGCCGCCTCCGGCGCGGTCACCGGGTCGCCGCCGCGGCTGTCCCGGGTCGTGTTCATGGGCATGGGTGAGCCGCTGGCCAACTACCCGCGGGTGATCGAGGCCGTGCGCCGGCTGGTGGCTCCGGCCCCGGAGGGCCTGGGTCTCTCACAACGGCACATCACCGTCTCCACCGTGGGCCTCGTGCCCGCAATGCGCCGGTTCATCGCCGAAGGGTTGTCCGTGACTCTTGCGCTGTCCCTGCACGCCCCCGATGATGATCTGCGCGATGAGCTTGTGCCCGTCAACCAGCGTTGGAAGGTGGCCGAGGTGCTCGATGCCGCGTTCGACTACGCGGCGCAGACCGGTCGTCGGATCTCCATCGAATACGCCCTGATCAGGGACGTAAACGATCAACCCTGGCGTGCCGACCTGCTTGGCCGGCTCCTGCACGGCAAGCTGGCGCATGTGAATCTCATCCCGCTCAACCCGACGCCGGGCAGCAAGTGGGACGCCAGCCCCAAGCCGGTCGAGCGGGAGTTCGTCCGCCGGCTGCGCGACGCGGGCGTGGCGACCACGGTCCGAGACACCCGGGGGCGGGAGATCGACGGTGCATGCGGCCAATTGGCCGCAAGTGAGCTGACGGTGGTGGACGCTGGGGGCGCCGTCGCCGACGCGGAGGTGGCACGATGACGGGGCTCAGTTCCCTGCGGACGCTGATTTGGGAGACGTTGTGACGAGTCAGGGACAGCGCTTCCGGCGGCGCGCGCTGCGCCGCGGCTACAAGGTCGACGAGGTCGACGCTTTCCTGGACCGGGTCGAGGCGACCCTGGCCGGTGAGCAGTCCGGCGCGCCCGTCGGTGCCCAGGAGGTGCACGACGTCGTCTTCCGCGTGCGCTTCGGCGGCTACGACGAGTGGCAGGTGGACCTGCACCTGGACCGGGTGGAGCGGCAGCTCGCCGAGTTCGAGGACCGCGGCGGGCGTTCCGCCGACCCGCGGATGGCCCCGGAGCGGATGCAGCCGGAGCCGATGCGCGGCGGCATGCCGGGCGACCGGATGAGCCAGGCGCTGGGCCGGTCCGCGCCGCCCACCGAGCGCCTGCCCGCACCGGTGCGCGACGACCGTCAGTACGCCCGCGAGGACCAGTTCGCCCGCGAGGACCAGTACGCCCGCGAGAGCCAGTTCGCCCGCGAGGACCCGTACGGCCGCGAGGACCGCATGCAGCCGCAGCAGCTCCCGCAGCGCCCCCAGATGCCCGCTCCGGACCCGTACGGCCGCTACGAGGAGCCCGGGTACGGTCAGCCGCAGCAACAGCAGCGGCCCCCGGCTCCGGCCGGCTACGACACGGGCAGCTACGACGGCTTCGAGCCGGGCCGGCACGGCAAGACCGACATGACGGCCGAGATCCGCATGCCCGACCGGGACCGGGGCGGCTTCGGCGGCCCGTCGCCGATGAGCGCGCCCCCGATGAGCGGCCCGCCCATGGGTGGTCCGCCGATGGGGGGTCCCCCGATGGGTGGCGGCCCCGGCGGCAGCCCCGAGCTCTACCGGGTGGACCAGCTGCGCCGCACGTTCCAGCCGCGCCGGTTCGGCAGCGGTTACGACCCGGTGCAGGTGGACCGGCTGTTCGAGAGCATCCTGCAGGCCATGACCGGCCGCGGCCCGATGCCCGTCCCCGAGAACGAGCTCGACACGCTGCAGTTCGGGCTGGTTCCGGGTGGCTACTTCGAGGCCGAGGTCGACGCGGCCCTGCGCGAGGTCAAGGACATCCTGCTGCGCCACCGCTGAGCACGCACGGCAAAGGCCCGCTCCCCCGACCGGGGACGCGGGCCTTGCTGTGTGCGGGTTACTGGTCGTTCGGCCGCAGGCCGTTGCGGCGCAGCACGATGTCGATGACCACGATGGCGATCAGCCCGACCGCGGTGCCGATGATCCAGATGTTCTCGGTGTTGCCCTCGTGGTTGCCCCACAGGTAGAGCAGCAGGACGGCGGCCGCGCCGATCGCGCCGCGCTGAGCGCCCTTGCGATTGCCCGGCTTGAGCTGGTCGGGCGCGTAAACCGGCTCGTTCTCGGCTGCCACTGTCGGTTCCTCCTCAGGCACGGACACATCTGCCGTCCAGTCTGACACGGGGCCGATGCGGGCATCCGGGCAACCCGGCGGTACCTTCGATGCCGTCGGACATGGGTGAACCGAGGGAGCTGAACGGTGCGGATCACGGGCACTGGCCACGCGAGCATGCGGATCGACACGGCCGCGGGCAGCATTCTGTGCGACCCGTGGGTCAACCCGGCGTATTTCGCGTCGTGGTTCCCGTTCCCGGACAACTCTCAGCTGGACTGGGAGAGTCTCGGCGACGTCGACTACCTGTACGTCTCGCACCTGCACCGCGACCACTTCGACGCCGAGCACCTGAAGCGCTTCATCAGCAAGAAGGCCACGGTCCTGCTGCCGGAGTATCCGACCAGCCAGCTCGAGGACGAGCTGCGTGAGCTGGGCTTCACCAGCTTCTTCAAGACCAGGAGCAACGAGGTCCACGAGCTCGACGGCGGCCTCAAGGTCATGATCCAGGCGCTGATCAGCCCCACCGACGGCCCGATCGGCGACTCGTCGCTGTGGATCGAGCACGACGGCGTCCGGGTGCTCAACCAGAACGACGCCCGCCCGACGGACCTGTCCACGTTCGCCGAGCTGGGCCACGTGCACGCGCACATGCTGCAGTTCTCCGGCGCGATCTGGTATCCGATGGTCTACGAGCTGCCGCAGGCGGCCAAGACGGCGTTCGGCAAGCAGAAGCGTGACCGGCAGTTCGACCGCACCTGGCGCTACATCGACGACCTGAAGGCCGACCACGTCTTCCCGATCGCCGGACCGCCGTGCTTCCTGGACGACGAGCTGTGGCAGTTCAACGACATCCACGGTGACGAAGGCAACATCTTCCCGGACCAGTCGGTCTTCATGAGCGAGTACGCCAAGGTCGGCGGGACCAACGGTGTCGTGCTGCTGCCGGGCAGCGTGTCCGAGCTCACCACCGGATCGATCGCCACCACGCACCCCACCGACGTCGACGAGTTCTTCGCCAACAAGAAGGCCCACCTCGAGGAGATGCGCGAGCGCAAGGCGCCGATCATCGCCGCGGAGAAGGCGTCCTGGCGGCACCCCGAGATCGACGTGCTGGGCGAGCTCAAGAAGCGCATCGAGCCGCTGCTGGAGGAGTCGATCTACCTGGCCAAGGGGGTCGGCGGCCCGGTCCGCTTCGACCTGCTGGCCTACGACGGCGAGTCGGTCGAGTCGATCGTGGTCGACTTCCCGGGCAAGCAGGTCCGGCCGTACGCCGACGAGAAGGTCCGCTACCGCTTCAAGACCCAGCGGGAGCTGATCGAGCACCTGATCTTCATCGACGAGGGCGACTGGGTGAACTCGCTGTTCCTCTCCTGCCGCTTCTCGGCCGCCCGGATCGGCCAGTACAACGAGTTCGTCTACGCGTTCTTCAAGTGCCTGTCCGAGGAGCGCCTGCAGTACGCCGAGGGCTGGTACGACGAGCACGAGAAGTCGGTCGACGCCGAGGACACCGAGCTGGGCGGCTGGACGGTGCAGCGCCGCTGCCCGCACCTGAAGGCCGACCTGAGCCGCTTCGGCATCGTCGACGGCAACGTGCTGACCTGCCAGTTGCACGGCTGGAAGTTCGACCTGCCGACGGGCAAGTGCCTCACCAGCGTCGGCCACAAGATCCGCGCCGAGAAGACGGCGGCCGAGCCGGCCCCGCGAGCGGAGTAACGCCGGGCCGTCCCGGAGCGCTCTTATCTCTGGCATTGATCGTCAGAGCGCTCCGGGAGGGACCCATGGACGACATCTGGGCTTACCGTGTCAGCCGGCAGGGCGAAATGTCCCTCGTCATCCTGTCCGGCGAGGTCGACATGAGCGCCGAGGACGAGCTGGCCGAGATCCTGCTGGCCGAAGTGGCGCTACCCGGCATCTCCTGCGTGCAGATCGATCTCGACGCGGTGGAGTTCCTGGACTCGTCGGCGATCAACGTCCTGGTCCGGGTCTTCAACGCCGCCCACGAGGCGGGCCGGGAGCTCCATCTCGTCCGGGCCCACCAGACGCCGCTGAAGGTGCTGGAGATGACCGGGCTCATGCCGCTGCTCGCCCCCGGCGGCGGTGGGACGGTCAGCGACCCAGGTCGGTGAGGATGCGCTTGGCGGCGTTGTGACCGGCGGCGCCGATCACACTGCCGGCCGGGTGCGCGCCCGCTGAGCCGGCGTAGAGGCCGTCCAGCCCGGTGGCGTACGGCATGCGCTCGTCGAAGGCCACCGTGTTGTCGACGTGGTGGATGTGCCCGCCGGTGATGCCGAAGTGCCGCTCGATGCCCGGCGGGGTCAGCGGCATCGTGTCCGCCACCAGCTCCGACGTGCCCGGTGCGTAGCGGTCGACGATGGCCAGCAGGCGCTCGACGTAGCCGGGCAGCTCCGCGTCCCACGAGGACGACGCCGGCTCGTACGGCACCGACTGCACGAACAGGGCCGAGGAGTGGTGGCCCGCCTCGTCCTGCAGTGACGGGTCGACGGTCGTGTGCAGGTACCACTCGATGGTCGGTTCCGCCGGCAGTCGCCCGGCCTGCACGTCCGCCCACATCGCGCGCAGCGCGGCCATCGGCGAGTCCGTCTCGGCCAGGCCGGCCAGGCCGGCCGAGCCCGGCAGCAGGTGGATCGTCGAGCCGAACGGCGACGCCGCGTCCTCGGGCAGGCAGGAGAAGCGCGGCAGCCCGCTGAGCGCGAGGTTGACCTTCAGGGTCGTGCCGGGGCGGCGGACCGCCGCCATCCGGTCGGTCAGGGCGGCGGGCAGCGCCCCCTCCGGGACCAGGCTCATCAACCTGTACGGGTCACAGGAGCCCAGCACCACCCGGGACGAGATCGCCCGCCCGTCGGCCAGGACCACGCCCGTGGCGGCGCCCTGGGAGACCGTGACCTCCGTGACCGGGGTGCTCGTGAAGATGGACGCACCGGCGGCGCGGGCGGCGTCGGCGAACGTGCGCGAGACCGTGCCCATCCCGCCCGCCGCGATCATCCACGTGCCGTCCGAGCCCGGCAGCCGGCACATGTTGTGCACCAGGAAGTTGTGGCCGGTGCCCGGGTCGTCGGGGCCGGCGTTCAGCCCGGACAGGCCGTCGGTCACCGCGTACATGCTCATCAGCAGTTCGCTCTTGAAGCCGAACCGGGACAGGTAGTCGGCCACCGAGCCGCGGACCAGGTCGATGAACGTGCTCTGCAGCTGGGGGCGGATGTGCCGGTCGGCGACCTCCTCGACCGTGCCGGGCTCGCGCAGCCAGGCCGGCGCCAGGTCGGCCCGCAGGGCCGCGATCTCCACCTGCATCGCCTCGTCGGCGGCCACGTCGCGGGGCGAGAAGAACCGCTGCATCTGCGCCCGGGTCGCCTCGCGGTCCGTGCCGAACAACAGGTACGGCGAACCGGGGCCGCCCGGGGTGGGCAGGAAGTAGTGCGGGTCGCGGCGCAGTACCGGGATGTCCACGTCGAGCGTGCGCAGCAACTCCGGCGGCATCAGCCCGAGCAGGTAAGAGCCGGTGGACTGGCCCAGGCCGGGCACCCGCGGGAACGGCCGCTCGGTGCGGGTGGCCCCGCCGAGCACGTCGGCGGCCTCGAGCACCACGACGTCCAGTCCGGCGCGGGCCAGCAGCACGGCGGAGACCAGGCCGTTGTGGCCGGCTCCGATGATCACCACGTCCGCGCGTTCGGGCAGAGAGCTCATGGCAGCGGAGCCTAGCGCGCCAATCGGCTGACGGTCCGGGCCAATTCGACCTCGAAAAGCGGCTCCACGTCCGTCATGGCCCACCTGAGGTGGCCGAAAACCTCCATCGCGACGATGCCGTACAAGCGGGTCCAGGCGGCCACGAAGAGGTAGATCACGGGCAGCGGGAAACGGTCACCGAAGGTGTCCAGGTACGGCTTGAACAACTCGCGCAACGCCGGGTCGGGCAGGTCGGGCGCCTCGCCGCCGAACGGGTGCCGGGCGTAGTGCTCACCCAGCACCGTGAAGAACGTCTCGCCGAACCGGGCCCCGGCGTCGTTGATCGGGCTGCCGAACATCAGCGCGAACTCGGCCGGCCGGTCCAGGGACCAGCGGCGGAAGGCCCGGGCCATGTGCCCGACGCGGACCAGTGGCTCCTCGTCGCTGTGGGCCAGGGCGGCGTCGGCGACCGCGGCGCGGAGGTCCTCGAACAGATCGGTGACGATGGCCAGAATCAGGGCATCAAGGCTGGCGAAGTACCGGTACAGGGCGGGGGCGGTCATGCCGAGGTCGCGGGCGATGGCGCGCAGCGAGATGGCGGCCGGGCCACCGGCGACGAGCAGACGGCGGGCGGCGTGCTTGATCTCGGTGACGGTCTCCGCGCGCAGCCGTTCGCGGCGGCCGGGCGTGGTCGTCGTCATGGGACGCTCCGTTGACGAGGATGAACGGTGTTTGCGAGGGTAAACGGCGTTCACGAAAATGGCCAAGATCTGAAGCGACTCTAACGGGCCGTGCGGGAGGCAGACACATGTTCGGCTGGTGGGGCAGGGCCGTCGTCCGGCTGCGCTGGTGGGTCATCGCCGCCGCGTTCGCGCTGGTGGTGGTGGGTGCGACCTGGGGCGCCGGCGTCTTCGGCTCGCTCACCGGCGGTGGTTACGACGACCCGAACAGTCAGTCGAACAGGGCAGCCGCGGGCATCGCCGCGCAGCTCGGTCAGCGCGATCCCGACCTGCTCGTGCTCTGGTCCAGCCCCACCGGCACCGTCACCGACCCGGCCTTCCGGACGGCGGTGAGCGAGGCGGTCGGGAGGATCCGGGCCGAAGCGGACGTGGCCCAGGTCGCCGCGTACACCGACGAGAACGCGCCACCGGCTCTGGTCAGCACCGACCGGCGATCCACCTACGCGGCGGTCTACCTGCGGGCCACCGACGAGGACGGCCAGGCCGACGCGTACCACCGGATCGAGCCGGCCTTCGCCGCGCCCGGCCTGACCACGCAGGTCGGCGGGGTGGTGGCCTTCACCGACCAGGCCAACACCCAGACCAGGCAGGACATCACCCGGGCCGAGATCTTCTCGTTGCCGATCCTGTTCGTCCTGCTCGTCGTGATCTTCCGAGGGTTGATCGCGGCGCTGTCCCCGCTGGTCATCGGCGGTATCGCGATCCTCGGTGCGTTCGTCGCGGTGCGGCTGCTGACCTATTTGACCGACATCTCGGTCTTCGCGATCAACGTCATCACGCTGCTCGGGCTGGGCATGGCGGTGGACTATTCGCTGTTCGTGGTGAGCCGTTTCCGCGAGGAGCTGGCGAACGGGCAGGACGTCGGGGCCGCCATCCGGACGACTGTGGCGACTGCCGGCCGTACCGTCGCGGTCTCGGGCCTCACGATCGTGCTGGCGCTCTCCAGCTTGCTGATCTTTCCGCAGCCCTTCCTGGGCGGTCTGGCCATCGGCGGCATGGCCGCCGTGCTGATCGCGATGCTCGCCGCGCTGACCGTGCTGCCCGCGGCGCTGGTCCTGCTCGGGCACCGCATCGACAAGTTGCGCATCCCGCTGCCGCGCAGCTCCCACCCGGGCGCCGGCTGGGCCCGCATCGCGCACAGCGTGATGCGCCGCCCGGTGCTGTACGTCGTCGGCGTGCTGGTCGTGCTGACCGCCTTCGCGGCACCGTTCCTGCGGGTGGAGTTCGGCGGCTTCGACGAGCGCGTGCTGCCGCCCGGCACCTCCGCCCGCGTCGTCGGCGAACGGCTCGACAGTGGCTTCCCGGGCGGCGGCGAGGACCCGATCACCGTACTGGTGAGCGGAGCACCCGCCACCGAGCTGGCCGGGCGGATCGCCGCGCTGCCCGACGTCACCGCCGCCACCGTCACCGCCGAGCGCGGCGCCTCGTCGCTGATCACCGTGACCTACCCGGGTGAGCTGCCCCGCGCCGAGTCCCGCGAGATCGTCTCGGGGATCCGGGAGCTGCCCGCGCCCGCCGGCGCCGAGGTGCTCGTCGGCGGCCGGCCGGCGATCGACCTCGACCTGCTGGAGAGCCTCGCCGCCGGCCTGCCGTGGATGGCCCTGATCATGGCGGTGGCCACGATGCTGCTGCTCTTCCTGGCCTTCGGCTCGGTGCTGCTGCCGATCAAGGCGGTGCTGATGAACCTGGTCTCGATCGGCGCGTCCTTCGGCGTGGTGGTCTGGATCTTCCAGGACGGCCACCTCGAGGGGCTGCTGCGCTTCGAGTCCACCGGCTACATCGAGCCCAGCAACATGATCCTGGTGCTGGCCGTGCTCTTCGGGCTGGCCACCGACTACGAGGTCTTCCTGCTCTCCCGGGTGCGCGAGGAGTGGGACGCGAGCGGCGACAACACCGCGGCCGTCGCCTCCGGCCTGCAGCACACCGGCGGCATCATCACGGCCGCCGCGGTGCTGCTGATCACCGTGGTGGCCGGCTTCGCCACCGGCGGGGTGACCGTCATCAAGACCATCGGCATCGGCATGATCGTGGCCATCATCGTGGACGCGACGCTGGTCCGGGCGCTGCTGGTCCCGGCGACGATGCGGCTGCTGGGCCGCTGGAACTGGTGGGCACCGGGTCCGCTGAGCCGCTTCTACGGCCGCTTCGGGATCCACGAGACCCCGGCGCCGCCGAACCCGCCGGCTGCGCCGGAGCCGGATCGGCGGCCCGCACCCGTCTAGCCCGCTGGAAGGCGCTGGCGCTCTGGGTGGCGGCGAAGCCGGCCAGCAGGATGACGTGGAAGAGGTAGAGCCACAGCCCGACGGCGACCACGCCGCCGATCTCGGTGAAGCCGCCGAACGGCACGCCCAGGTCCAGCGGCAGCGAGCAGAAGAGCACGAAGCCGTGCAGGAAGCCCGAGAGGTTGGCCGCGGTGAAGGAGCCGACCAGCGTCGTGGCCAGCCACTCCGGCCGGCCCGGGGCCACCCCGCGGTAGACCCAGATCACCACCGGGGTCAGGACCAGCCAGGCGGCGAAGAAGGACAGGACCACGCCGGCGACCGCGTACCAGCCGCCGCGGACCCAGAGACCGCTGGTCACCGGCAGGGCCAGGAACAGCGCCAGCAGCAGGGCTGGGGAGGCGGCCAGCAGCGGCAGCCACAGGATCCGGCCCCGCCAGCCGACCAGGGCCTCGCCCGGCTCGCGCAGGGACACGAACGCGCGGCGCAGGCCCTCGCCGTACAGGGTGGCGGGCAGCAGGCTGGCCACGGCGAGCATCGGTGTCAGGTGCAGACCGGCCTCGATCAGTGCGGCGAGCGCACGGGGCGCCCCGATGGCATCGGGCAGCGCGTCGATCGTGTGCCCGGTGAGCCGGCGGACCCGGTCGGCCCCGGCGATCAGACCGGTGATCCAGATCGCCAGCAGCGCCACCGGCACCACGGCGATCCCGGCGTAGAAGGTCACGGCAGCCGAGTACAGGGCGAGGTCACGCCCACGGAGCAGCCGGAACGGCGCCGACAGTTTTCGGCGTACGTCCGCCACCCGGGATCTCATGGTTCACCCATACCCAGTGCGGCGCTACGATCCACCCGCCGGCGCCTGGACCCGGCAGGGGAAGATGAACCTCATGCGTGAGTTGGTACTGCTCGGCTCGACCGGATCCATCGGCACCCAGGCCATCGACATCGTCCGGCGCAACCCGGACCGGTTCCGGGTGGTCGCGCTCGGCGCCGGCGGTGGCAACGTCGAGGTGCTCGCCGCGCAGGCCCTGGAGCTCGCCGTCGACGTGGTGGGCGTGGCCCGATCCAGCGTCGTGCAGGACCTCCAGCTCGCCTTCTACGCCGAGGCCCAGAAGCGCGGCTGGGCCACCGGCGACTTCAAACTGCCGAAGATCGTCGCCGGGCCGGACGCGATGACCGAGCTGGCCCAGTGGCCCTGTGACGTGGTGCTCAACGGGGTCGTGGGCAGTCTCGGGCTGCCGCCGACGCTGGCCGCGCTGCGCTGTGGCCGTACCCTCGCGCTCGCCAACAAGGAGTCGCTCGTCGCCGGCGGCCCGCTGGTCAAGGCCGCGGTGACGCGGCCGGGGCAGATCGTGCCGGTCGATTCCGAGCACTCCGCGCTGGCCCAGTGCCTGCGCGGCGGGTCGGCCGGCGAGGTCCGGCGGCTGATCCTGACCGCCAGCGGGGGTGCGTTCCGGGACCGCCGGCGCACGGAGCTGACGAACGTCACACCGGAGGAAGCGCTCAAGCATCCGACGTGGGACATGGGACCGGTCGTGACGATCAACTCCGCGACCATGGTCAACAAGGGCCTCGAGGTGATCGAGGCGCACGAGCTGTTCGACGTGCCGTACGACGCCATCGAGGTGATGGTGCACCCGCAGTCGGTGCTGCACTCGCTGGTCGAGTTCGGCGACGGCTCCACGCTGGCCCAGGCCAGCCCGCCGGACATGCGGCTGCCGATCGCGCTCGCGCTGGCCTGGCCGGAACGGGTGCCCGGCGCCGCGGCGGCCGTCGACTGGACGCTGGCGCACAACTGGGAGCTGCGCCCGCTGGACGACGAGGCGTTCCCGGCCGTTCGGCTGGCCAAGGCGGCCGGTACGGCGGGCCGGTGCCGGCCGGCCATCTTCAACGCCGCCAACGAGGAGTGTGTGGCCGCGTTCGTGTCCGGTCGGCTACCTTTTCTGGGCATCGTCGACACCCTCGAGGCGGTGCTCGCGGCGGCACCCGATTTCGACGAGCCGGGTACCGTCGAGGACGTGCTGACCGCGGAGGCCTGGGCGCGTGCCCAGGCCCAGCGGATGATCGCTACGGCGGCTGAAGGAGCCTGATGCTGTACTGGTTGGGGACGGCAGCCTTCGCGCTGGCTATCTTGATCTCGGTGAGCCTGCACGAGCTGGGCCACATGATCACGGCGAAGCGCTACGGGATGAAGGTCACCCAGTACTTCGTCGGCTTCGGCCCGACCATCTTCTCGTTCCGCCGCGGCGAGACGGAGTACGGCCTCAAGGCCATCCCGCTCGGCGGCTTCTGCAAGATCGTCGGGATGACGCCGCAGGACGACGACGTCTCGGAGCAGGACCAGCCGCGGGCCATGTGGCGCTTCCCGGTGTGGAAGCGCACCGTCGTCATGTCGGCGGGCTCCCTCACCCACTTCGCCCTCGCGATCGTCGCCGCCTGGTGCGCCGCCGTCTTCGTCGGCCTGCCCAACCCCGACGTGCCGCAGACCGTCCAGCAGCAGGTCGCCCTGCCGGCCCAGATCACGGTGGCCGACTGCGTGCCGATCGTGCTCAGCGCGAACGAGTGCAAGGTCGGCGCGGGCACCGATGTCGCGGGTCCGGCCGCCGCCGCCGGGCTCAGGACCGGCGACGTCATCACCAAGGTCGGCAACACCCCGATCACCAGCTATGGCCAGCTCACGGACGCCATCCGCAGCAGCAAGCCGGGACCGACGGTCTTCGAGTACACCCGCGACGGCCAGCCCGGTAAGACCACGGTCACCATGATCGCCGCGCAGCGTCCGCCGCTGGACGACCCCGAGGGCAAGGTCACCGAGGTCTCGGTGGTCGGCATCGGCCAGAGCATCAACATCCCCGGCACGGTCACCTACGGCCCGCTCGACGCCGTCCCGGCCAGCCTGCGCTACGACTGGAGCCTGGTCGAGGGCTCGTTCGTGGCGATGAAACGGATCCCGGAGAAGATCCCGGCGCTGTGGAACTCGATCACCGGCGACGAGCGCGACCCGAACACCCCGATCAGCGTCATCGGCGCCAGCCGGCTGGGCGGCGAGGCGATCGAGCGCGGCGTGCCCGAGATCTTCCTGCTGATCTTCATCTCGCTGAACGTCTTCATCGGCATCTTCAACCTGCTGCCGCTGCTGCCCCTGGACGGTGGCCACATCGCCATCGCCTGGTACGAGCGGGCCCGCTCGTGGGTCTACGGCAAGCTGCACAAGCCCGATCCCGGCCGCGTCGACTACTTCAAGCTGATGCCGCTGACCTATGCCGTCATCCTGATCGGTGGGGCGTTCACGCTGCTCACCGCCACGGCCGACGTGATCAACCCGATTACCATCTTCTCTAAGTGAGAGTGCGCACATGACCGCTGTCAGTCTCGGTATGCCGGCCGTACCGCCGCCGCCGCTGGCCCCCCGCCGGCAGAGTCGCCAGATCATGGTCGGCAACGTGCCGGTCGGCGGGGGCGCGCCGGTGAGCGTGCAGTCGATGACGACCACGCTGACCGCCGACATCAACGCGACCCTGCAGCAGATCGCCGAGCTCACCGCCTCGGGCTGTCAGATCGTCCGGGTCGCCGTGCCGTCGCAGGACGACGTCGAGGCGCTGCCCGCCATCGCCAAGAAGTCGCAGATCCCGGTCATCGCCGACATCCACTTCCAGCCGCGGTACGTCTTCGCCGCGATCGACGCGGGCTGCGCGGCGGTCCGGGTCAACCCCGGCAACATCCGCCAGTTCGACGACAAGGTCAAGGAGATCGCCAAGGCCGCGGGCGACGCCCGGGTGCCGATCCGGATCGGCGTGAACGCGGGCTCGCTGGACAAGCGGATCATGCAGAAGTACGGCAAGGCCACCGCCGAGGCGCTGGTCGAGTCGGCGCTGTGGGAGTGCTCGCTGTTCGAGGAGCACGGCTTCCGCGACATCAAGATCTCGGTCAAGCACAACGACCCGGTGGTGATGATCCGCGCGTACCGCCAGCTCGCCGAGCAGTGCGACTACCCGCTGCACCTCGGCGTCACCGAGGCCGGCCCGGCGTTCCAGGGCACGATCAAGAGCGCCGTGGCGTTCGGCGCGCTGCTGGCCGAGGGCATCGGCGACACCATCCGGGTGTCGCTGTCGGCCCCGCCGGTCGAGGAAATCAAGGTCGGCCAGGGCATCCTGGAGGCGCTGGGCCTGCGCGAACGCGGCCTGGAGATCGTCTCCTGCCCGTCCTGCGGCCGGGCCCAGGTGGACGTCTACACGCTGGCCGAGCAGGTGACCGCGGCGCTCGAAGGCTTCCCGGTGCCGCTGCGGGTGGCGGTCATGGGCTGCGTCGTGAACGGCCCGGGCGAGGCCCGCGAGGCCGACCTCGGGGTGGCGTCGGGCAACGGCAAGGGCCAGATCTTCGTCCGGGGCCAGGTCATCAAGAC
Source organism: Actinoplanes sp. NPDC048967 (assembly GCF_040649415.1). Classification (NCBI taxonomy): domain Bacteria; kingdom Bacillati; phylum Actinomycetota; class Actinomycetes; order Micromonosporales; family Micromonosporaceae; genus Actinoplanes; species Actinoplanes sp. NPDC048967. The sequence goes on along the minus strand of NZ_JBEZFL010000004.1, from coordinate 452,219 downwards.
GGTCCCGGAATCGATCATCGTGGAGACGCTGGTCGAGGAGGCCCTGCGGCTGGCCGACCAGATGGGCGCCGAGCTCCCGGACGAGCTCCGCGAGCTGCTGCCCGGCCCCACCGTCACCGTCCACTGAGCACGCCGTCGCCCGGCCCGGCTCAGCGTGGGCCGGGCCGGTCGGCGTGCCGCCACTGCGCCGGCGTCACCTGGTGCTCGGCGCGGAACCGCTTGATGAAGTAACTGACATCGGGATACCCGACCCGGTGGCTGATCGCCGCCACCGTCAGGTCGGTCCCGCTCAGCAACACCCGGGCCTGCTGCATCCGCCGCTGCGTGATCCACTGCTGCACCGTGCGGCCGGTCTTGCGGCGTACCACCGTGGTGAGATGGCCGGTGGTCAGGGCCAGCTCGGCGGCGACATCGGTCAGCGAGATGGGCTCGTGGAAACGCCGCTCGATGACCTCGAAGACGGCCGCGAGCAGGGGTTCGTCGGACGAACGGAGCTGACCGGCGACGTCGGTGGACAACCGGGACGCGGCCACCAGCATCAACGTCAGGTGAGCCAGCGCGGCTTCCTGGTAGCCGTCGCGCCGGGCCCGCAGCTCGGCTTCGAGCACGGCGAAACGGGACATCCAGCCGTCCCGTTCGGCGGCGGCGACCGGGAGGCGCTGCGCGCGGTCGATCCCGCGGGCGAACGGGAACAGCAGTGGGTGCGACCGCCACGATGAGTAGGCGCCGGGCGTACCGGGACGGATCACGTCGGCGGGAAACCAGACCACCCAGCCGTCGGTGGCGACCTCCGCGTGCGGGCCGGTGAAGGCGACAACCTGCCCGGGGGCGACGAAGAACAGGTCGCCGTCGGTCACCGGCCACTTCCGTTCGTCGATCACGATCGTCCCGGCGGCCCGGTGCGCGTAGAAGAGCACCAGGAAGTCGTGGGTGTGCGCACCCGCGGGAGGGTTGCCGGCCGCCGGATTCTCGGGGAGACGGGTGATCGCGATCGGGGCGACGCCGGGAACGTGGCCGAAGGCGATGACCGGAACGCCCTGACCGGTCGCCCCGACCTGCCGGGCCTGGCCCCGGATAGGCACCGAAGATCGTCGCATCCCGGCCACGGATCGCCCGTTGTCCCTTCCCTCGTCCCGCATGAAGCTGAGAGTACGACCTAACTTCGTCGGACTCGACAGGAGCGCGACATGACCGACCAGCACTATCTGCCCGCCATGGGCAGACACTGGCTGCTGCCCCTCTACGACCCGTTCACCCGGCTGGCCCGGGTCGGTCGCGTCCACGGACAACTGCTCGACCGCGCGGACCTCCGGCCCGGCCAGCGGGTGCTGGAGATCGGCTGCGGCACCGGCAATCTGCTGACGGCCCTGGGACGGCGGGTGCCCGGCATCGAGGCCGTGGGCATCGACCCGGACCCGGCCGCCCTGCGCCGCGCCCGGCGCAAGGCAGCCCGGCGCAAACTGCCGATCCGGTACGAGCGAGCGTTCGCCGGCAACCTGCCCCTGCCCGACGCCGGCTTCGACCGCGTCCTGTCCTCGTTCATGCTGCACCACCTCGACGAGGAGGAACGCGGGCGGGCACTGGGCGAAGTCCGGCGCGTCCTGCGCCCGGGCGGCGAGTTCCACGTGATCGACATCGACGCCACGCCGTCCGGCACCGGCAGAATGCACCGTCATCCACTGGTGGCGGCCGGCGTCCCCGAACGCGTGCTGGCCGCGATGGAAGAGGCAGGCCTGACGGGCGTCGCCCAGAACGGCCGGGACAAAGCCCGCTTCGGCGCCTACGCCTTCTACCGCGCCGAGAAATAGGGCGGCAGCGAACCGGCCGGCCGTCTTGGCCGTCTTGGCCGGGAGCCGGAGCCGGCCCGTCGCGCCCGGGCGGGTGCCCGGGTGACCACCGCTCTCAGCCCGGCGGCGGGTGATCAGCCGGAGGTTCGCCTGGCTCGCCTGTGTGCGGGTGGACGACGGTGTTGCGGTTGCGGACTGTTGCTCGCCGTAGCTGGATAAAAAAGGGCGCATCCCCAGAAAGCAGGGATGCGCCCCGGCTGCTCACTCGTCGGCGAGGATCGCGTAGAGCTTGCGCTTGGTTTCGTTGAGGACTTCGAGGGCCTTGTCGCGCTGTTCCTGGGTGCCGTTGAAGCCCACCTGGCGCAGCGCGTCCATGATGCCGACCGCCGCGTCGCGGAAGTCCTGGACCTGCGACATGGTGTCGTTGCTGAACTGGGCCCACGGCGGGTTCTCCGCCGCGACGGTGGCCTCTTCGCGGCCCGCGTCCGTCAGGGTGAAGCGCTTGCGGCCGCCGGTTGCCTCGGCCTCGATGAGGCCTTCGTCCTCCAGCAGCTGCAGGGTCGGGTAGACCGAGCCGGGGCTCGGGCGCCAGATGCCGCCGGTGCGGCTCTCCAGCTCCTGGATCATCTCGTAGCCGTGCATGGGCCGTTCGAGCAGCAGCGCCAGCAGGGCCGGTCGCACGTTGGGCCGGCTGCCGCGGCCGCCGCGGCGATGGCCGCGTCCGCCTGGCCCGCCGGGGCCGAAGCCGCCGAATCCTGGCCCGCCGAAGCCCGGACCGCCCTGGCCGAACGGGAATCCGGGCGGGAAGCCGAAGCCGCGCATGAGGCCCTCGCGCAGGCTGCCGGGGTGGCCGTGTCCCTCGTGCATGTGGTGGTGTCGCATGACCTTCTCCGATCTGTTGTCGATAGTTAGACGATATATCGGCAACATGTCAGACGCAAGGGTTTCTCCGATCGGAGGGGGCGGCGCGGGTGTATCCGGCCTGCCATCTGGCAATCTGGTAGCTGTGTTGACGGTGCCCATCCGCCAGCTCGGCGAGTCCGAGCGGGCGACGGTCGAGCGGATCCTCGACCAAGACCCGTACGCCGGCGCGCAGATCGCCGAGCGTGTGGCTGCGCATGGGCTCAACTGGTGGCGCTCGGACGGCCGGATCTACGGGTACGGCACGGGCCGCCGCATCGAATCGCTCTGCTGGTCCGGGGCTCACCTCGTGCCGGTGTGCACGACGCCGGCCGCGGTGGCCGCCTACGCCGACCTGCTCGGCGCCGAGCCGCGCATCTGCTCGTCGATCATCGGGCGGGCCGACGCCGTCCTGGACCTGTGGGAGCGCCTCGGCGGGCACTGGGGTCCGGCCCGTGACGTGCGGCCGCATCAGCCGCTGCTGGTCGCCGACCGGGAGGCGCCGATCGCCCCCGACCCCGAGGTGCGCCTGGTGCAGCCGGGCGAGGTGGATCAGCTCTTCCCGGCCGCGGTGGCGATGTACACCGAGGAGGTCGGCGTCTCGCCGCTGGTCGACGACGGCGGGCGCGGCTACAAGCGGCGGATCTCCGAGCTGGTGCGCTCGAAGCGGGCCTACGCGCGGTTCGTCGGCGACCGGGTCGTGTTCAAGGCCGAGCTGGCCATCGTCACCCGGCGCACCACGCAGGTGCAGGGAGTCTGGGTCGACCCGGAGTTCCGGGGGCACGGCATGGCCGCGGGAGCCATGGCGGCGGTGCTGCGGGACGCGCTGCGCCGGGTGGCACCCACCGTGAGCCTGTACGTCAACGACTACAACGCGCCCGCCCGCCGGGTCTACGCGCGCTGCGGCTTCGTGCCGAACGGCAGCTTCGCCACCGTCCTCTTCTAAGGCCGGCCCAGCCCGCCGATGAGCTCACCCAGAGCCGCGGCGCCGCCCTGCTGCAGTTCCGGCGTCGGCACCAGGGCCATCACCGGGACGTCGACGCCGGCCGCCGCGTAACGGGCCACGTGCTCACGGCACTGCGCCGGTGAGCCGTGCACGATCAGCTCGTCCACCACGTCGTCCGGGATCGCCGCCAGCGCGCCCTTGCGGTCGCCGGCCGCCCACGCCGTCCACATCGGAGCCAGAACGGGCTCGCGGCCGAGCCAGCGGTGGAACTCCGCGTACGCCGGGACGGTCAGGTAGGCCGCGATCATCCGGCGGCCGACCGTACGGGCGTAGGCCGCGTCCTCGGTCGGGCACACGAAGATGCGCGCCACCACGTCGAAGTCCGGCCGGTCGGACTTGGCCTCGGCCAGCGCCCGGGGCACGTCGGTGGCCGCCAGCCAGTTCAGGATCACGCCGTCGGCGGCCGACGCGGCCAGCCGGAGCATGCCGGGACGCAGGGCGGCGAGCAGCACCGCCGGCGGGGTCGCGGGCGGGCGTTCGAGGCGGAAACGGCGGACCCGGAAGGTCTCGAACTCGCGGTCGACCATCTCGCCGGCCAGCGCCGCGCGCAGGAACTCCAGCATGTCCCGGCTGCGGGCGAACGCCTTGGTGAAGTCGGCCGCGTTCCAGTCGCCGACGACGACCGGGGACGACGCGCCGATGCCGAGCTGGAACCGGCCCGGCGCGGCCTCGGCCAATGCGGCGGCGGTCATCGCGAGCAGGGCCGGGCCACGGGTGAAGACCGGGGTGATCGCCGTCCCGAGCCGGGCCCGCGGCTGCCAGGCGGCGGCCAGGGTCAGCGGGGTGAAGGCGTCGGTGCCGGCCACCTCGGACGACCAGAGGTCGGTGAAACCCGCGTCGGCCAGGGCCGCGAACACCGCGGCGTGCTCGGCCAGCGGTACCCCGCCCAGCGGTACGGTCATTCCCCATCGCGTCGGCATGTCCCGATCCTGCCCTGTGATCGAGGTGAGGTCCACCACTGCCACTTCCATCGACGGGCATCACGGGTAACTATTTGTACTGACCAGTCAGTTCGAAAAGTGGGTGCCGTGATGCCGGTTCTGACCGCCACCGGGGCGGGCGTACGCCACCGCCGCCGGTGGCTCTTCCAAGACCTCGACGTGAGCGTCGAGCCGGGAGAGATCGTGGCGGTCGTCGGCCCGCCGGGCAGCGGGCGCACGACAGTGCTGCTCGCGCTGTCGCACCGCTTCAAGCTCACGGCCGGCCGGGTCACCGGGGCGGCCGCGCTGGGCTGGGTGCCCGACGTGACGTCGCCCGAGCCGGTGCTCACGGTGATCGAGCACGTCCGGGAGCGGTTGCTGCTGATCGGCCGACCCCCGCGGGAGGCCGGGCAGGTGCCCCTGCTCGGCCTTGATCCGCAGCTGAAGGGGTACGAGCTGAGCCCGTTCCAGCGGCAGCTGCTCGGAATTGTGCTGGCTCGGCTGGAACGGCCCCGGGTGATCGCGCTGGATGCGGTGGATGAAGGGCTGGACGCGGGCGAGACGCGGGAGTTGTGGGCGCGGCTGGAGTCGCTCGCGGAGGACGGCGTGGCCGTGCTGGTGACGGCACGCGAGGTCGACCCGGGCCGGGTGTCCACAGTGGTACGGCTTGGGGCGGTGCAGGCGCCGGCCGTCGTTGATGACGCCGCCTGGCAGTCGCCGGCGGAGGTACGCGAAGCGGATCAAGGCACGGGGACCGAGACCGAAGCAGCGCTTGATCTTGAGGCGCCGGCTCAGGTGGAGGTGGCCGCAGAAGCCGATTCGGCGGCCGGGACAGAGGCGGAAGACCAAGCGGAGACGCGGGCCGACGGCGACCCGGTGGCGGGGGAGAACGACCCCCAGCCTGAGGGCGACGCGCAGGAGGAGAAGTCATGACCGGGTTGTCCAGCGTCCGGCTCGCCGGCTTCGAGCTGCGCCGCTTCCTGCGCGGCCGTCTCCCCGCGGCCGCCCTCGTAGTCCTCTGCGTGGTCCCTCTCCTCTACGGCGCCCTCTACCTCTACGCCTTCTGGGACCCCTACGGCCGGCTCAGCCACATCCCCGCCGCCCTGGTCGTCGAGGACGTCACCGCCACCGCCAGTGACGGCACCAAGGTCCACGCCGGGCAGGATCTCGCCGACGAGCTGATCAAGCGTGAGGTCTTCGACTGGCATGTCACCGACGAGCGCGGCGCCGAGGCCGGGCTCGCGGACGGCAGCTACCAGCTCGCCCTGCGTATCCCGCGGGACTTCTCCCAGGACCTGACCACCGGCCCGGATCCGGACGCCACCCCGGCGTCCTCCCGGCTCGTGGTCATCAACGACGACGCCACCAACTACCTCTCCGGCGTCTTCTCCCGGACCGCGTTCCAGGAGGTCCAGGCCGCCGCCGCCCAGCGGGCCCAGGCCGGCTACTTCGACAAGATGCTGATCGGCTTCACCGACGCCAAGAAGGAGTCCGAGCGGGCCGCCGACGGCGCCGCGAAGCTGGCGGACGGGGTGCGCGACGCGAGCAGCGGCGCCGACCGGCTGGCCGGCGGCCTCACCGACGCCGACCGGGGCGCCGGGCAGCTGTCCAACGGCCTCGGCAGTGCCGCGCAGGGCGCCGACGACCTCGCCGACGGCCTGGCCACGTTGCGGGCCGGGGCGGCCCAGCTCGCCACCGGTACGCAGCAGGCGGCGGCCGGCGGCCGGCAGCTCGCGACCGCGGTCGACACCGCCGCCGACAAGGTCGAGCCGTTGCTGCGGCAGAACGCCAAGCTGATCGCCGACGCCGCCGACCAGGTGGCCGACGGCGCCGACCTGCTCGCCCGCAACGTCGACGAGCTGGACGACGCAGCCGGGGACGCCGTGCAGCGGGCCCGGGATCTGCAGAAGTACATCAACGCGCTGCCCGAGGACACCCCGCAGCCGGCCGAGATGAAGGACCTCGCGCGGCAGCTGGTCACCGCGGCCGAGCGGGTGCAGTCCACGGTCCACTCCGCCGACCTGGACGCGCTGAGCGCCCGGCTGCACGAGGTGGCCGCGACCGCCCGTCAGGTCGCCGACGCCGCGCCGCACTTGGCCGACGATGTCGCCACCGCCCGCGACAGCGTCGACCGGCTGGCCGCCGGCCTCGGCGAGCTCGCCGCCGGGGCCCAGCGGCTCAACAGCGGTGCCGCCGATGCCGCGGCCGGTGCCGACGACCTGCGCGGGGGGATCTTCCGGCTGGCGTCCGGCGCGCGTGAGCTGGACGGCGGCCTCGACTCGCTGACGGCCGGCGGCCATCAGCTCGCCTCCGGCCTCGGTGACCTGCGCAGCGGTACCGCCAAGCTGGCGTCCGGGCTGGCCGGCGGGGCGGAGCAACTGCCGGGGTACGGCGACGACCCGTCCGGGCGCGCGGACGTGCTCAGCGACCCGGTCGCCCTGAACCGTACGGTGCGCCACCCGGCTGCCACGTACGGCGTGGGTTTCGCCCCGTACTTCCTGGCCCTGGCGCTCTGGGTGGGTGCCATGATCACTTACATGGTGCTCCGCCCGCTGAACCGCCGGTACGTGGTGTCCGGGTCGCCCGCGTACCGGGTGGCGCTGGCCGGGCTGTTGCCGGCGGTGGCGATCGGGCTGACCCAGGCGTCGCTGCTGTTCGCGGTGGTGGTCTTCGGCCTCGGCCTCAACCCGGTGAACCCGCTGCTCACCCTGGGCCTGCTGATGCTCACCGCGACCGCCTTCGCGGCGATCATGCAGGTGCTCGGGGCCGCGCTCGGCCCGGCCGGCCGGATCGCCGCGCTGGCCCTGCTGATGCTCCAGCTGACGTCGTCCGGTGGCACCTACCCGGTGCAGACCTCGCCGGACTTCTTCCAGGCCGTGCACCCGCTCCTGCCGATGACCTACGTCGTGGACGCCCTGCGCCACGCGATCGACGGCGGCCCGGCCGGTACGGTGGTCACCGGCGCACTGGCGCTGCTCGGCTACGGGCTCACGGCGCTGGCCCTGACCGTGGCGGTGGCCCACCGGTCGCGGCGGCTGACCCCGTCCGACCTGCATCCGGAGCTGGTGATCTGACAATCGTGGACGGACGGACCCGCAGGCGCGAGGACACCCGGCAGCGCCTGTTCGAGGCGGCGGTGGAGCTCATCGCCGAGCAGGGCTTCTCGGCGACCACGGTCGACGACATCGCACTGCGGGCCAAGGTCGCCAAGGGCACCGTCTACTACAACTTCGCCTCCAAGACGGCTCTTTTCGAGGAGCTGCTGCGGCACGGGATCGGGCTGCTCACCGACGAGTTCCGGGCGGCGGTCGCCGGCCGGCCACCCCGGGAGGCGGTCGACGCGCTGATCCGGGCCCAGCTGGAGTACATCCGCCGGTACCGGGCCTTCGCTCAGCTGCTGCTCTCGGAGATGTGGCGCACCAACCGGGAGTGGCAGCAGACGCTGGTGCTGCTGCGGGAGCAGGCGATCGGGGTGATCGCCGAGACCGTCCAGGCCGGGGTCGACTCCGGGGATCTGCCCGAAGACCTCGACGTGCGGGTGGCCTCGTCGGCGCTGTTCGGGGTGGGGCTGGTCGTGGCGGTCGACTGGCTGGTGTTCCAGCCGGAACGGTCCATCGAGGACGTCGAGCAGTCGCTGCTGGCCATCGTGCGCCGGGTCGCTTGAGCAGCCCGGCGCACGAGACGAGGCGTCAGCCGACGGTGGAGCGACTGCGCCAGGCGGTCGCGAAGGACGTCCGCCCGTTGGTGCGCAGCAGCGAACCCTCGTAGACGCGGGCGCCGACGGCGAGGAACACCACCGTGGAGACCGCCAGCACGAGCAGGGACACCACCGGCTCCCAGCCCGCCGCGTCCCCGGTGAACAGGCGCACCGGCATCGCGATCGGCGCGGAGAACGGGATGTAGGACAGGGCCGTCATCGCCGCGGCGTTCTCCCGGAGGAACAGCACCGCGAAGAACGGGCCCATGACCGCGAGCTGCAAGGGTGCCGAGGCGCCGTTGATGTCCTCCTGCCGCGCCGCCAGGGCGCCCACCCCGGCCCACAGGGTGGCCAGCATGACGAAGCCGATCAGGAAGAACGGCAGGAACCAGGCGATCGTCGGCCCGACCAGGGCGGTCACGTCCGCGTCCACCCCGGCGACCTGCATCCCGACCAGCGCGACCACCGCGATCAGGGCGATCTGCCCGAACGCCAGCAACGTCATCGCCGCCACCTTGCCGGCCAGCAGCGCCCGTACCGGCACGCTGGCCACGAGGATCTCGACGATCCGGGTCTGCTTCTCCTCGGTCACGCTCATCGCGATCTGCAAGCCGAAGGTGAACGAGGTCATGAAGAACAGGAAGGCCAGGGCGAACGGCACGACGAAGGCCAGGAACGGGTCGGTGGCGTCCGGGTCGAGCAACCGCACCGGCGGCGCGGTGCTGAGCGCCTCGACCACCTCGCTCGGGGCTTCTTCCAGGGCGAGCACGGTCGGGCCGGCGACCACGGCCGCCTCCACGTCGCCGTCGCGCACGAGCCGTTCCGCCTCGGCGTCGGTGGTGACCGTCCGCACCTCCAGGCCGGCCCGTTGCAGCGCCGTGGCCACCGTACGGTCGGTCGTGGCGACCTCGGCCGGTCCGCCGTCGAGCAGCCCCGGCAGCACGGTGCTGGCGATGGCGATCAGCAGGAAGAAGGCCGTACTGATCAGGAAGGTCTTGTCCCGGAGCTTGACCCGGATCTCGCGGGCGGCGACGAGCCGGGCGGCGGCAAGGGTGGTCACTGGTTCACCTCTCGGAAGATCTCGGCGAGCGACGGCGTGACGGGACCGAAGGACCGGACCGGGCCCCGGCCCAGCGCGGCCCGCAGCACCTCCTGGTCGTCGGCGCCGGGGGCGAGATCGAAGACCGCGCGGGCGCCGTCCAGGTCGATCAGCGTCACTCCCGGGTGGTCGCGCAGCCAGCCGGCGTCGGTGTCGACCTCGACGGCGAAGCGGGGGAGCGCATAGCCGGCCCGCAGCTCGGCCCGGCTGCCCGAGGCCCGGATCCGGCCGCCCGCGATGATCACCAGGTCGTCGCAGAGCCGCTCGACCACGTCGAGCTGGTGGCTGGAGAAGAGCACCGGGGCGCCCGCGGCCGCCCGCTCACGCAGCACGCCGACGACCACGTCGACGGCCAGCGGGTCGAGCCCGGAGAACGGCTCGTCCAGCACCAGCACCTCGGGGTCGTGCACCAGCGCGGCGGCGATCTGCACCCGCTGCTGGTTGCCGAGCGACAGCTTCTCCACCTGCTCGCCGGCGCGGTCGCTCAGCCCGAGGCGCTCCAGCAGGGCGACGGTGTTGCGGCGGGCCGCCTCGGCGCTCAGCCCGTGCAGCCGGCCCAGGTAGACGATCTGGTCACTGATGGTCATCTTCGGATAGAGGCCACGTTCCTCCGGCATGTAGCCGAAGCGGTGCCGCAGCTCCCGGGTGAGCGGGACGCCCTGCCAGGTCACCTCGCCGGCGTCCGCCGCGAGCACGCCGAGCATGATCCGCATCGTCGTGGTCTTGCCGGCGCCGTTCGCGCCGACGAAGCCGGTCATCCGCCCGGCCTCCACAGTGAACGAGACGTCCTCGAGCACCCGCCGGTCCCCGAAGCTGCGACTGACGGCCTCGACTTTCAGCACGTTGGTCATGGTCACCACGCTAGGCGGCGGACGGCGTCCGCGAGTCCGGCCCGAGGATGATCACCGGGGTCCTCCGCTAGGAGGACCCCGGCCGGACCACGCCCAGCTCGTACGCGAGCACGACCGCCTGCGTCCGGTCCCGCGCCCCGATCTTCATGAGCACCCGGCTCACGTGCGTCTTGACGGTGGTCTCGCCCAACCGCAGCCGCCCGGCGATCTCGGCGTTGGTGGCCCCACCGGCCATCAGCACCAGCACCTCGTGCTCACGCGGGGTCAGCTCGGCCAGCCGGGTCCCGGCGCCGGGCTGCCGCAGGGCCGGGTTGGCGAAGGTCTCGATGACCCGCCGGGTGATCGCGGGCGCCAGCAACGCATCCCCGGCCGCCAGCACCCGGATCGCCTCGGTCAGCGCCTCCGGGGTGCCGTTCTTGAGCAGGAAGCCGCTGGCCCCGGCCTGGAGGGCGGCGAACAGGTAGTCGTCGCGGTCGAACGTGGTGAGGATCAGCACCGACGGGCCGTCGTGGGCGGTGACCCGCCGGGTGGCCTCCAGCCCGTCCATGCCGGGCATCTCGACGTCCATCAGGATCACGTCGGGTCGCAGCCGGCCGGCCAGGGCGACCGCCTGGTTGCCGTCGGCGGCCTCCCCGACCACCTCGATGTCGTCCTCGCTCTCCAGGATGGCCCGGAAACCGGTCCGCACCAGCTGGTGGTCGTCGGCCAGCAGCACCCGGATCATCGCTGCTCCCCGGCGGTGGTCAGGGCCCGGGACAGGGGCAGCCGCGCGCGGACGCGGTAACCGCCGCCGGAGCGCGGTCCGTTCTCCAGCACGCCGTCGTGCACCGCGACGCGTTCCCGCATGCCGATCAGGCCGAGCCCGCCGGCCGGCGCGCGGACGGCGCCGCGGCCGTCGTCGGCCACGTCGACCTCCAGCTCGCCGGCCAGATACCGGATCCGGATGTCCAGGGTGGACGCGTGGGCGTGCTTCAGGGTGTTCGTCACGGCCTCCTGGATGATCCGGTACGCCGCCTGTGACACGGAACCGGGCAGCGGCACCGGGTCGCCGTACACGTTGCAGGTCGCGGTGAGGCCCGCCTCCCGGGCGCGGGCCACCAGCTCGTCGACCCGTTCCAGGGTGGCCTCGGCCGGCGGCTGCTCGCCGGCGCCGCCGGTGTCGCGCAGCGCGCCCAGCATGCGCCGCAGCTCGTCCACGGCGGTCCGGGCGCTGTCCTCGACAGCGGTCAGGGCGGTCCGGGCCCGCTCGGGATCCTTGTCCAGCATCCGGCGGCAGGCCGAGGCCTGGATGCCCATCACCGACACGTGGTGGGCGACCACGTCGTGCAGCTCGCGGGCGATCCGGACCCGCTCGCCGATGACCGCCCGCTCACCGGCCACCGCCTGCGCCGTCCGCAGCTCGGTCGTCCGCCGTTCGAGCTGCCACTGCCGCCGGGCCGCCTCGCCCAGGGCGTACGCGAAGCCGAAGAACGCCACGTTGATGATGGCGCTGTTGAGCAGGGCCGCCAGCAACGGCGGCAGCTCGCCGGAGGCGCCGGGCGGTCCGTCCGCGAAGACCTCGTCGTGGGCCAGGAACCAGGCGACGGCCAGCCAGCTGAACATCGCGGCGATGATCACCAGGCGCAGCCGGCGGCTCCGGCGCCGGTTGCGGCCCCAGGCGCCGAGGGTGTAGATCGCGGCGAAGAGGGCCCCGGAGGCCAGCTGCTGCTCCTGCGAACCGCGGATCTGAGCCGCGATGAAGAAGATCGCGACCAGCACCGCGACGACGTCGGGATGGCTGCGTCGCCAGATCAGCGGCAGCGTCACCACCAGCGACCAGCCGAGCTGCTCGGTCACCGAGGGTGCCGAGCTGGAGGCGAACAGGCCGACACTGCGGGCCAGGAAGACGTTGAGCACCGCGACCGTGGCCAGGGCCAGGGCGATGCCGAGGTCGATGCGGCGCTGGCGGGGAGTCGGTCCGGGCCGCGGCCCGTCGTCGACGGTCGGGGACGTCATTGACCGACGATCGCACGGCTACCGGGTCTGGTCTCCGGGCGGGTACGGCGGACCGCCGCAGCCACGATCGACGTGCCGACCAGCCAGCTCACCGCCACCACCAGCGCGGCCCGTTCGAGAGTGGCGCTCACCGGCCCGCGCCCGGACAGCAACATGGTCAGCCCGAGGACGGCCCCGAGCGGCACGATGATCGCGACAGCGATGGTGGACAGGCGGCGCAGCACCGGCCCGAAGGGTGCCGACAGGGCCACCAGCGCCATGGCCCCGGCCAGCAGCACCATGCCGATGACACTGGCCGCGGTGTGGCTGACGTCGGCCACGGTCGTCGGCTCGTACGGCGGGAGCGGGCAGCCGCTGGTGCACGGCACCACGCCCGACGTGCCGGCCAGCAGCGCCGCGAGGCCGAGCAGTGTCGCCACCGGCCGTGAGTCGCGTCCCAGGACCCGGCCCAGCAGCGCCACCCCCACGGCCAGCCCGACGAGCCCGCAGCGGTACGCGATCGCCAGCGGCATGCCGGTCGTGCCCGCCTCGCTGACGTAGCCCTCGGTCCAGGGGCCGGGCGCGGCGACCAGCCCGGCGAGCATGGTGAGCGCGCCGGCCAGGACTGCCACGCCGGCCAGGGCAGCGACCCGGTCGTGGCGGTACCCGAGCGCAACCATGATCTCCACCGTAGCCCGGCCGCGCGCCCGGCCTGATCCAATGGTGGGTGTGGGAGAGCGGCGCACGATCGTGGTCACCGGCGGTAGCTCCGGCATCGGCCTGGCCGCGGCGGCCGCGTTCGCCCGCGGTGGCGACGAGGTGGTGCTTCTCGGCCGCGATCCCACCCGGCTGCGGCGCGCGGTCGAGGTGGTGCGGGAGGCCGGCGGGCGCACGCCGGCGGCGTACCGGGCCGACTTCGCGGTGCTGGCCGAGGTGCGGGCGGCCGGTGCCGCGCTGGCAGCGGCCCACGAACGGGTCGACGTGCTGGTCAACAACGCCGGGCAGCTCGCGCCGGCCCGGCGGCTGACCGCCGACGGGTTCGACCCGTGCGTCCAGATCAACCACTTCGGCGGCTTCCTGCTCGCCCACCTGCTGCTGGACCGGCTGCGGGCGGCGGCGCCCGCGCGGATCGTCACGACCGGCTCCGCGGCCGAGGCGTGGGGCACGCTGGACGTGCGGCGTCCCGGGCGGCGTCAGCTCAGCCGGTGGACCGCGTACGGCGCCAGCAAACAGGCCAACCTGCTCTTCACGATCGAGGCAGCTCGCCGCTGGGGCCCGTACGGGATCGTGCCGACCTGTTTCTTCCCCGGCCTGATCCGCAGCCGCTTCGGCCGGCAGAGTCCGCTCTTCTCGCTCGGCAAGCTGGTCTTCCGCAGCCCGGAGCAGGGCGCGGACACGCTGCTGTGGCTGGCCGACGATCCGGCCGCCGCGGTGCCGGGCGGCTACTTCGCGTGGCGTCGGCCGTTCGGCGCCACCGGGCGTTCCGTCGATCCGGCCCGGGCGCGGGAGCTCTGGGAGGCCAGCCTGGCCGCCGTTCACGGTGCGGAGGGGGAGCGATCGCCACGCGGTGAGCCGTAGTAGTGCGTGGTCGCGATGTCCGGGCGGGTCGGCGTGGGCAGGTCCGCGTCGTCCTCGGCGGTCAGCGTGCCGCCCAGCTCGACGATGCGCCGGTGCGCCGCCGTGAGCCGGTCCTCCAGCGTCACGATCCGGCAGGCCGCGCTGAGCAACATGCCCTCGTCCAGCAGCTGCCGGACCCGGACCGCGAGCTGCAACTGGTGCCGCGAGTAGCGGCGGTGGCCGCCCAGCGAGCGTTCCGGCTCGATCAGGCCGGCGGTGCCCAGGCTGCGCAGGAAGGCCGGTGTCACGCCGATCATGTCGGCGGCCCGGCCCATGGTGTACGCCGGGAAGTCGGCGTCGTCGAAGGCGGTGCTCACGGTGCCTTCCGTGCTGGCCTGGAGTGGGCGGGTCCGGACACAGTCCAAGGCCCCGGCGGGTTACCGGGGCCTTGGCTGTTCAATTCTGTGGCCGACCGTCGTCGGCGAGGCCCATCTGCTTGCGTGCCGCTAGCGGATGGCCTGAGTGATGGGCATCGGCTGCGATCACCTCTTGTCGGGTCGGGGACTTAGCGAGTTCGCGTTGCTGCGGTATCTCGTCCTCCTTACCAACTCAGAGTCATTGCCAGTTGCGTGCCGGCTGTGCGTGGCCGACTCCTGTGATGTTAGGCCGGTCACAAGCATATTTCTAGTCTCGCCGCTGTAGATTTTTCGGGCGAAAGGGGCGGCGACGCGGGACGGGCGCGTGGCACAGCGCGATGCTGTGTCGAGAGAGAGGTGACCGCGTCCCGCGCCGCCGCTGTGGGGAGCCGGAGGCTGCCCCGGGTCTTCGCGAAGCCTGCCGAGGGCTCGCGCGCCGCGTGGCGCCGTCAGGGAAGTTGCCCTGACATGTCTACGAGTGTGCGGGTTGCTTCCGGCGCCCGGCAACGCAATTAACGCCGTTCATTGACGGGCGTAACACCGGGGGGAGATCATCACCGAACAGCGGTGGCCCAGGTCACATCTGCCCCTCGGATCCAGGGAGTCGTTATGAGCGTTGAGCCTCCCAGCACCGACGAAGAACGCCTCGCCCAGCTCGGCTACCAGCAGGAACTGCACCGCCGACTGTCCGGCTTCTCGAACTTCGCGGTCTCCTTCTCGATCATCTCCATTCTGGCCGGCGCGATCACCTCGTACGGGATCGCCATGAACGCCGGTGGCCCGCTGGCCATCACGCTCGGCTGGGTCTTCGTCGGCGTCATGGTCACCTTCGTGGCGCTGGCGATGGCCGAGGTCTGCTCGGCCTATCCCACCGCCGGTGCCCTCTACTGGTGGGCCGCCGCGCTCGCCAAACGCAACAAGGCCGCGTGGGCCTGGTTCATCGGCTGGTTCAACTTCCTCGGCGAGGTGGCCGTCACCGCGGCGATCGACTTCGGCGCGGCCATCACCACGTCGGCCTTCCTCAGCCTGACCTTCGACATGGAGGTCACCAAGGGCCGCACGTTCCTGATCTTCCTGGTCCTGATCGTCGCGCACGGTCTGCTCAACACCTTCGGGGTCAGCCTGGTCCGGCTGCTCTCCGACGTCAGCGCCTGGTGGCACCTGGTCGGCGTCGCGGTGATCGTGGTGGTCCTCGCCGTCGTGCCGGACCAGCACAAGCCGATCTCCGAGGTGTTCTTCGAGGTCAGGAACGAGACGGGCTTCACGTTCCAGGGTGCCGCGATATACGCCGTGCTGATCGGTCTGCTGATGGCGCAGTACACGTACACCGGTTATGACGCCTCGGCGCACGTGGCCGAGGAGACCCATGACGCCGCCCGGGCCGCGCCGCGCGGCATCGTGCTCTCGGTCGTGGTCTCGGTGATCGCCGGTTTCCTGCTGCTGACCGCCATCACCTGGTCGATCCAGGACTACGACGCGCAGCGCACCACCGAGCTCGGGCTGCCACCCGCGCAGATCTTCATCGACGCGGCCGGGCACAACCTGGGCACGTTCCTGCTGTTCATCTGCATGATCGCCCAGTGGTTCTGCGGCATGGCGTCGGTGACGGCCAACTCCCGGATGTCGTATGCGTTCGCCCGGGACGGCGCGCTGCCCGGTTCCCGGCTGTGGAAGAAGGTCAATCCCCGCACCGGTACGCCGACCAACTCCATCTGGCTCTGCGTCACCCTGTCCACCCTGCTGGTGCTGCCGTCGCTGTGGAACACCACCGCGTACGCGGCCGCGACCTCGATCGCCGTCATCGGGCTCTACATCGCCTACGTCGGCCCGGTGCTGTTGCGCCGGCGCAACCCGGACTTCCGCAACGGGCCGTGGCACCTCGGCCGGTGGAGCGCGGTCGTCGGTTGGATCGCCATCGTCTGGGTCGTGGTCATCTGCGTGCTGTTCATCCTGCCGGTGGCCGGTCCGATCAGCGCGGCGAACTTCAACTACACGATCGTCGCGGTTGTCGTCGTCCTCGGCGGGGCAACCGTGTGGTGGTTCGCCAGTGCCCGCAAGTGGTTCACGGGCCCGAAGCAGAACCTGATCGAGAAGGCCGCGCACGGAGAGCAGACCATGCCGGCCGGGGAGTGATCTGCTAGAGGCGGGGCCGGGCAGCCGCCCGGCCCCCACACCCTTCGAAGGGAACCGGATGGACCTCGAAGACCTCGACGTCGCCGTCGCGAACGGCAGCATCGACACCGTCCTGCTCGCGCTGACTGACATGCAGGGACGGCTCCAGGGCAAACGGCTGCACGGCCGGTTCTTCATGGACGAGGTCGCCTCCGGGGCGAGCGAGGGCTGCAACTATCTGCTCGCGGTCGACGTCGACATGAACACCGTCGACGGCTACGAGATGTCGTCGTGGAACAGCGGCTACGGCGACTTCGTCATGCGTCCCGACTTCAGCACGCTGCGGCCCGTACCGTGGCTGCCCGGCACGGCCATGGTCCTCGCCGACCTGGAGACCACCGAGGGCGGGCCGGTCTATGCCTCGCCCCGGCAGATCCTGCGCCGCCAGCTCGACCGGCTCGCCGGGCACGGCCTGACCGCGTTCGCCGGCACCGAGCTGGAGTTCGTGCTCTACAAGGACACCTACGAGCAGGCGTTCAGCAAGGGCTACCGCGACCTGACCCCGGCGAACCAGTACAACGTGGATTATTCGCTGCTCGGCACCGCCCGGGTCGAACCGCTGCTGCGCCGCATCCGCAACGAGATGTACGGCGCCGGCCTGATCCCGGAGAGCGCCAAGGGCGAGTGCAACCTCGGCCAGCACGAGATCGCGTTCCGCTACGCCGACGCGCTGACCTGCGCCGACAACCATGTGATCTACAAGAACGGGGCCAAGGAGATCGCCGCCCAGGAGGGCCTGGCGCTGACCTTCATGGCCAAGCCGAACGAGCGTGAGGGCAACTCCTGCCACATCCACTTCTCGCTGCGCGGCGAGGACGGCCGGTCGGCGATGCTCGGCGACGGCCCGGCCCATCTGAGCGTGACCGGGCAGCGGGTACTGGCCGGCCTGCTCGCCACCATGCGTGAGTTCAGCCTGCTCTTCGCGCCGAACATCAACTCCTACAAGCGCTACCAGCCCGGCTCGTTCGCGCCGACCGCCCTGCGCTGGGGTGTCGACAACCGCACCTGCTCGCTGCGGATGGCGGGACACGGGCAGGGCATGCGCGTGGAGAACCGGGTGCCCGGCGGGGACGTGAACCCGTACCTGGCCATCGCGGCGCTGATCGCGGGCGCGCTGCACGGGCTGGAGAACGAGCTCGAGCTGGAGGACGAGTTCCGGGGCAACGCCTACGAGGACGCCACCGCGCCCCGGGTGCCCACGCACCTGCGCGAGGCGGTGGACCTGTGGGAGCTCAGTCCGGTGGCGCAGACCGCATTCGGGCCCGAG
This sequence comes from Actinoplanes sp. NPDC048967, assembly GCF_040649415.1. Taxonomy (NCBI): domain Bacteria; kingdom Bacillati; phylum Actinomycetota; class Actinomycetes; order Micromonosporales; family Micromonosporaceae; genus Actinoplanes; species Actinoplanes sp. NPDC048967. Next base: position 434,573 of record NZ_JBEZFL010000004.1, on the reverse strand, counting down.
GTGGTCGCGCACTACGCCAACATGGGCAAGATTGAGCTGGCGGCGTTCGATGCCGCCGTCACCGACTGGGAACTTCGTAGGGGATTCGAGCGCCTGTGACAGATGTGATCAACCCGGCTACGGGGGCTGTGCTCACCTCCGTACCGTCGCTCGGTCCGGCCGAGACCGACGCCGCGATCGAGCGGGCCCACCAGGCTTTCGGATCTTGGCGTCAGGTGGCGCCCGGGGACCGGGCGCGGCTGCTGCGGCGCTTCGCCGCGCTCGTCGACGACCACCTCGAGGAGCTGGCGGCGCTGGAGGTCGGCAACGCCGGGCACACGATCGGCAACGCCCGCTGGGAGGCCGGCAACGTCCGGGACGTCCTCAACTACTACGCGGGAGCGCCGGAGCGCCTGTCCGGCCGGCAGATCCCGGTGGCCGGCGGGCTCGACGTGACGTTCCACGAGCCGCTCGGCGTGGTCGGCATCATCGTGCCGTGGAACTTCCCGATGCCGATCGCCGGCTGGGGTTTCGCCCCGGCGCTGGCGGCCGGCAACACGGTTGTGCTCAAGCCGGCCGAGCTGACCCCGCTGACCGCCATCCGGCTCGGTGAGCTCGCGCTGGCGGCCGGTCTGCCGGAGGGGGTGTTCACCGTGCTGCCGGGCCGGGGCAGTGTGGTCGGGCAGCGCTTCGTCACCCATCCGGCGGTCCGCAAGGTCTGCTTCACCGGCTCCACCGGGGTCGGGAAGTCGATCATGGCGGGCTGCGCCGACCAGGTGAAACGGGTGACCCTCGAGCTCGGCGGCAAGAGCGCCAACATCGTCTTCGCCGACGCCGACCTGGAACGCGCCGCCGCGGCGGCCCCCGGCGGGGTCTTCGACAACGCCGGCCAGGACTGCTGCTCCCGGTCCCGGCTGCTGGTCCAGGAGTCGGTGTACGACCGGTTCCTGGCCCTGCTGGAACCGGCGGTCAAGGCGTTCCGGGTCCAGGACCCGGCCCTGGAGACCGCCGAGATGGGCCCGCTGATCTCCGCCGGGCACCGGGACAAGGTGGCGTCGTACACCGCGGACGCCGACGTCGCGTTCGCCGGAGAGGCACCCGCCGGAGCCGGCTGGTGGTTCCCGCCGACCGTGCTGCTCGCCCACTCCACCGGCGACCCGCACTGGCGCGAGGAGGTCTTCGGGCCGGTGCTGTCGGTGCTGCCCTTCCGCGACGAGGAGGAAGCGGTCCGGCTGGCCAACGACACCGAGTACGGCCTCTCCGGTTCGATCTGGACCCGCGACCTGGGCCGGGCGCTGCGGGTCTCGCGCGGGGTCGAGACCGGCAACCTGAGCGTCAACTCGCACTCGTCGGTGCGCTACTGGACGCCGTTCGGCGGGATGAAGCAGTCCGGCCTGGGCCGGGAGCTCGGTCCCGACGCGCTGCTGTCGTTCACCGACGTCAAGAACGTGTTCATCTCGACGGAAGCCTGAGAGGTCAGCTGTGGAGCGTTTGCAGGATCGGGTCGCCGTCATCACCGGGGCCGGCAGCGGTATCGGGCTGGCCACCGCCCGGCGGTTCGCGGCCGAGGGGGCCAAGGTCGTCTGCGTCGACATCTCGACGGACGCCGGCAAGGCCGCCGCCGACGAGGTGGGCGGCGAGTTCGTCGCTTGTGACGTCACCGACGAGGAGGCGGTCAAGGCGCTGTTCGACGGGGTGGCCGAACGGTACGGCCGGGTCGACATCGCGTTCAACAACGCCGGGATCTCACCGCCCGACGACGACTCGATCCTGGTCACCGGCCTGGACGCGTGGGAGCGGGTGCTGCGGGTGAACACCACCAGCGTGTTCTTCTGCTGCAAGTACGCGATCCCGCACATGCAGCGCCAGGGCAAGGGGTCGATCATCAACACCGCGTCGTTCGTGGCGCTGCTGGGCGCGGCGACCTCGCAGATCGCGTACACCGCGAGCAAGGGCGGGGTGCTGGCGATGACCCGCGAGCTGGGCGTGCAGTTCGCCCGCGAGGGCATCCGGATCAACGCCCTGTGTCCCGGACCGGTCGCGACGCCGCTGCTCATGGACCTTTTCGCGAAAGATCCGGAGCGGGCCGCGCGCCGGCTGGTGCACGTCCCGATGGGCCGCTTCGCCGAGCCGGCCGAGATCGCCGCCGCGGTCGCGTTCCTGGCCAGCGACGACGCGTCGTTCATGACCGCGTCCCAGTTCGTCGTCGACGGTGGCATCACCGGTGCGTACGTAACTCCGCTGTAGCGGTTTAGCACCGCCGGGCAGCGGAGAGAAGACAAGTACGTCCAGTTCACGCCGGACGCAGGGGTCGAATCTCCGCCCGCGCACGCTGCGATCGCTGCACGGGTGGTTCGAAGGGCCCGGGCGCGGCGCCGACTCACGGAGTCGGCGCCGCTCACTAATCTCGCGGCGCTCGTCCGGTACGGCGAGCGGATCACCCACTCGGTCGACGTCATCCGAACAGGACGTGGATACCGTGGTCAAGATGCGACCCGTCATCGGCATCACCACCTATGTGGAGCCCGCCACCTGGGGTGTCTGGCACAACCTGCCCACCACGCTGGTGCCGCACGACTACGTCGCCGCGGTCACCGGGGCCGGGGGCCGGGCGGTGCTGCTGCCGCCCGACGAGCTCGACACCGACGTGCTGCGCATCCTGGACGGGCTGGTGCTCAGCGGCGGCGCCGACCTCGGCCCGGAGCTGTACGGCGCCGAGGCCGCCCCGCAGACGGTCACCCGGCCCGAGCGCGACGCCGCCGAGATGCTGCTCGCCCGCGCGGCCCTCACCCGGGACCTGCCGGTGCTCGGGGTCTGCCGGGGCATGCAGCTGCTCACCGTCGCCGCCGGCGGCACCCTGCACCAGCACCTGCCCGAGGTGCTCGGGCACGACCGGCACCGCCCGGCCCCCGGCGTCTACGGCGAGCACGAGGCCGGCTTCACCCCCGGCAGCCGGATCGCCGGGCTGATGGGCGACGACACCCGGGTGCACTGCTTCCACCACCAGGGCGTCGACGACCCGGGCACGCTGTCGGTCACCGGCCGGGCCGAGGACGGGACCGTCGAGGCGGTGGAGGACCCGGCGCACAGGTTTGTGCTGGGCGTGCAGTGGCACCCCGAGGTGACCAGGGACAAACGGCTGTTCGGGGCCCTGGTCGCGGCGGCGGCGGCCTAAGACATCCCGCGCACCCGCCGATACGCAGGTTCTACGGACGGAGGATCGCACCCCATGCGCAGGCCCTTGATCGGACTGACCGCGTACGCGGAACAGGTCCAGTACGGCAGCAACGAACAGGTCGTCGGCATGCTGCCGATGTCCTACGTCCGAGCGGTCCACGCCACCGGGGGACGGGCGGTCCTGATCACTCCCGACGACCCCGGCACCGACGTGCTGGAGTCGCTCGACGGCATCGTCTTCGCCGGTGGCGGCGACATCGACCCGGCCAACTGGGGTGCCGAGCCGCACCCGGCCACCGACTCCGACCCGGTCCGCGACGCCTCCGAGCTGCTCCTCATGCGGGCCGCCCTCGACGCCGACCTGCCCGTGCTCGGCGTCTGCCGGGGCCTGCAGGTGATGGCCGTGGCCACCGGCGGTTCCCTGCACCAGCACCTGCCCGACCTGGTCGGCCACGACCGGCACCGGGCCGCGGCGGGCACTGATCCGCTGGCGGTGGACTCGTCGGCGTTCGGCCGGCACGACGTGGTGCTCAGCTCCGGCTCGGCGGCGCGCTCACTGCTCGGCGCCCGGCTCACCGTCAACTCGTTCCACCACCAGGCGATCGACGACCCGGGCAGCTTCACGGTGGTCGGCCGGTGCCCCGACGACCGGGTCATCGAGATCGTCGAGGATCCCGACCGGTCGTTCGCGCTGGGCGTGCAGTGGCACCCCGAGCGCACCGGTGACCTGCGGGTCTTCGCCGCGCTGGTGGCGGCCGCGGCGAGCGCTTCCGGGCTGGGCCGGACGGCACTGGCCGCCTGAGGCTCAGACCGCGACCGGATGCGCCGCCTGGAACGCCAGGCGCTCGTCCGCCCCGGCGGCCAGGCCCTGCAGCAGGTCGTCCAGCACCAGGAACGCCTCCCAGGGCGCACCGCCCAGGTGAGCGACCACCCGATCCTCCAGCCCGGTGACCCGGGCGCCCTTCCACACCTTGTCCGCCAGGCTGACCAGCAGGTCGTCCAGCGTCATCCCGGGCGCGTCCCAGCTGCCGTGATTGCCGGCGAAACGGGCCAGGTGCGCGGGCACGCCGTAGCGCAACAGCAGGTCCCGGCCGGCCTCCTCGTGCCGGCGGCCGGGCGCGGAGAGCTCGGCCACGTGCACCACCTTGCCGATGTCGTGGGTCGCCGCGCCGAAGAGCACCGCGGTGGTGTCGAACTCGAGATCCGGCCGGCGTCGCCCGAGCACGTCGGTCAGCGACCAGGCGACGTCGTGCACGGCCCGCAGATGCGCACCGAGCCGCGGCGGCGCGTCCAGCGCCCGCAGCAGCTCAGCGGCCGGACCGGGCAGCGGCCGCAGGGTCGATTCGGTCAACGCGCGATGCAGGGCAGCCGACGTCACGCGGGCAAGGGTAGGCCCTGGCCACGGCTGAAAGCGGTCGCCGTCGGTGTTACGGTGCAGCCCAGTCAGCCGAAGACATCCGCGGGAGGACGCATGGGGGCCAGCGCGGACGAGGCTCTGCCGCAGCGGTTGCGGACGGCGTTCGAGCGCGGTGGTGAGATGGGCCGGCGGATGCTCGAGCTCGACTGGGCGGCCACCCCGCTCGGCGCACCGGCCGGCTGGCCCACGGAGCTGGCCGACGTCGTCGCCACGATGCTCGCCTCCAAGGCCCAGATGGTGATCTTCTGGGGTGCCGACCACTGCGCGCTCTACAACGACGCGTACATCCCGACGATGGGCAGCAAGCACCCCGGGCATCTGGGCCGGCCGGGCCGGGAGATGTGGCCCGAGACCTGGGCGGTGCTCCAGGAGCTCTTCACCGGGGTGAAGGAACGGGACGAGTCGTTCTGGGCCGCCGACTACCTGTTCATGATCGAGCGGTTCGGCTTCCTCGAGGAGACCTACTTCGACATCTCGTACGACCCGATCCGCTCGGCCGACGGGGCCGTCGGCGGGGTCTTCTGCATCGTCAGCGACACCACCCGGCGGGTGCTGGCCGACCGTCGCGTCCGTACCCTCAGCGCCCTCGGCTCCCGGCTGGCCGACTCGCCGGACCAGGCCGTGCTCGGCACCCAGGTCGCGCAGGTCCTCGGCGAGAACGCCGCCGACGTGCCGTTCGCCGTCCTCTACCTGGACGACCCGGCCGGCGGCGGCGAGCCGGCCGTGGCCGGGGTGTGCGGGCTCGAGCCGACCGCCTGCCGGCCGCTCGATCCGGGGGTCCGCGAGGTCGTCGCGGCCGTCATGCGGTCCGACCACGAGCAGACCATCGCCGCGACGGACGTGGCCCATCCGCCGCCCTCGTCGGCCGCCGACCGGGCCCTGGTGCTGCCCATCGGTGCCGGCACCAGCAGTGCCGGGGCGCTGGTGGTGGGGGTCAGCCGGTTCCTGGCGCTGGACCGCGGCTACCGCGACTTCCTCGAGCTCGCCACGGCCCAGATCTCCCGGGCGGTGGCCAACGTGCGGGCCTACCAGCAGGAACGGCGCCGGGCGGCCGAGCTGGCCGCGCTCGACACCGCCAAGACCAACTTCTTCTCGAACGTGAGCCACGAGTTCCGTACCCCGTTGACCTTGATCCTCGGTCCGCTGGAGGAGCTGCTCGGCGACGACGGGCTTGGCGACGACCTGCGCGAGCGGCTCGCGCCGATGCAGCGCAACGGCCTGCGGTTGCTGAAACTGGTCAACACGGTGCTGGACTTCTCCCGGCTGGAGTCCGGCCGGCTGCGCGCCGCCTACCGGCCGACCGATCTGGCCGACTACACCGCCCGGCTCGCCAGCACCTTCCGCTCGGCGGCCGAGCGGGCCGGGCTGCGGCTCGACATCCAGTGCCCGCCGCTGCCGGCGCCCGTCCACGTGGACCGCGAGATGTGGGAGAAGATCGTCTTCAACCTGCTCTCCAACGCGGTGAAGTACACGCCCACCGGCGGGATCATCGTGCGGATCCGGGAACGCGACCGGGCCGCGGTGCTGGAGGTGACCGACACCGGCGTCGGCGTGTCCGAGCAGGAGCAGACGCTGCTCTTCGACCGCTTTCACCGGGTCACCGGCGCCTGGGCGCGCAGCCATGAGGGCACCGGCATCGGCCTGGCCCTGGTCCGTGAGCTGGCCGAGCTGCACGGCGGCACGGCGACCGCGCGCAGCGAGCCCGGCGTGGGCAGCACGTTCTCGGTGACCGTCCCGCTCGGCACGGCGCACCTGCCCGCCGACCGGATCATCGACGAGAGGCCGGCCGACCTGCCCGAGGAGCAGTCCCGGCTCTACGTCGAGGAAGCGCACTGGTGGATGGGCGACACCGCGCCGGCCCCGGTCGCGCCGGGCGAGGTGCAGGACGGCCGGCGAGGCCGGGTGCTGCTCGCCGACGACAACGCCGACCTGCGCGACCACGTGTCCCGGCTGCTGCGGCCGTCCTTCGACGTCACCAGCGTGTCGGACGGCCTGGAGGCCCTGGAGCTGGCCCGCACCGAGCAGTTCGACCTCGTCCTGACCGACATGATGATGCCCCGGATGGACGGCTTCGGCCTGATCCGGGCGCTGCGCGCGGACGAGCGCACCCGGGACGTGCCGATCGTGGTCCTCTCCGCCCGCGCCGGTGAGGAGGCCTCGGTCGAGGGCCTGGCCGCAGGGGCCGACGACTACCTGGTCAAGCCGTTCTCGGTACGCGACCTGACCGCCCGGGTCCGGTCCAACCTGGAGCTCGGCCAGACCCGCCGGCAGATCATCAGCCGGCTGCGGGGCCTGGTCGACGCGGCCGCGGCGGTCAACGCGGTCAGCACCACCGCCGAGGTGCTCGCCGTCGCCGCCCGGCACGTCCAGGCGATGACGTCGGCCGGCCGGGTCGTGCTGACCGCCCCGGGCGCCCGGGCCGAGGTGGACGGCGGCGCCGGCGGCTCGGCTGCCCCGGATGTCGTGCTGCCGTTGCCGGACACCTCCGGCGTGCCCCTCGGCGAGCTGAGCGTCTGGTCCGGACCGGACGGTCCACCCGAGCCGGTGCTGCTCACCCAGCTGGCCCGCCTGGTCGGACTGCGGCTGGGCAACGCCCGCCTCTACGAGGCCGAGCACCGCATCGCCAGCACGCTGCAGCACAGCCTGCTGCCGCAGTCACTGCCCCGGGTGCCCGGCGCCATCGTGGCGAGCCGCTACCTGCCGGGCAGCACCGAGGCCGAGGTCGGCGGCGACTGGTACGACGTCATCCTCGCCCCGGACAATCAGCTCTTCCTGGTCATCGGGGACGTGGTCGGCAAGGGGGTGCAGGCCGCGGCGGGGATGGGGCAGCTGCGCAACGCGTTGCGGGCGTACATCCTGGAGGGCTTCGACTGCGGTGAGGCGCTGACCCGGCTGAACCGGCTGGTCGACAACCTGGGCCGGCGCCAGTTCGCCACCGTGGTCTGTGTCCGCTTCGACACCCGCAACCGGGAGCTGCACTACTCGTCGGCCGGGCACCCGTCCCCGATGCTCGCCGCGCCGGGGGAGAAGGGCGACCTGCTCTACTCCAGCGCGCTCGGGCCGCCGATCGGTGCGCTCAAGGACGTGACGTACCCGACGCTGACCGCGGCCCTCGAGTCCGGTCACCGGCTGCTGCTCTACACCGACGGCCTGGTCGAGGACCGCCGGGTGGGCATCGACCGCGGCCTGGCCGAGGTCAGCGCGGAGCTCGCCGAGCCGGCCGAGCACGTCGAGGACCTGCTGGACCGGCTGCTGACCAAGGCGGCCCGGCAGACCCGCCGCGACGACATCGCGCTGCTCGCGCTGGAGGCCACCGAGCCGCGCAAGTTCGAGCTGCGGCTGCCCGCCGACCCGACCCGGCTGAGTGTGCTGCGCCGGCGGCTCGAGGACTTCCTGACGGCCCACGCCGTGCCGGACAACGACGTCTTCGACCTGACCGTGGCGATCTCCGAGGCCGCCGCGAACGCGATCGAACATCCCGTCGAGCCGGCCGAGCCGGTGATCACCGTCGAGGTGTCGGTGGACGAGGGGTCGGTGCTGGCGACCGTCCGCGACACCGGGAACTGGCGGCCGGCCGGTGACGCCGGCTTCCGCGGGCGCGGCCTGGCGCTGATCGGTGCGCTGTCGGAGCTGTCGGTGGCCAGGACCGGCTCCGGCACCGCGGTGACGTTGCGGCGGGCGCTGAGCCCGTCCTGAGCGGCCAGGCGGCCGCCGGGGCTCAGCCGGGCTCGCCCTGGACCAGCCAGGGCTGGCTGCTCAGGCCGGAGATGTCGAGGACCCGGCGCACCGGGGCCGACGGGATCACCTCGAAGCCTTCCGGGAAGCGCTCCGCGAGCCGGATCAGCGCGTGGATGGCGGCCGAGTCGAAGAACGTCACGGCCCGCAGGTCCAGGGTCGCGCTACGGACACCGTCACCGGTGGCTGCCCGGTACATCGCGTCGGCGGTGGACATGTCCACCTCGCCGCGTACCACCACGGTGGCGCGGTCGCCCGCCACCGAGGAACTGGCCGAGAAGTCCGTCCCGGCGCCGTCTTGATCCACGCTGACACGATTACACAGGCGCCCGGGAGCGGCAACAATGGGCCGGTAAGGGTCAACCGAGCTGTCATCTACCGTCACGGTCCCGCGGGGTGCGCGTCGGGCGCGGCGATAAGCTGGGTCGATGAGCGTTCGTGCCCCTCTCGTTCCGGGAAAGCTCTCCCCCTGGCGGGCGGTGCCGCCGCAGATCACCCGTCCTGAATACGTCGGCAAGAAGCGCCCGAAAGAGTGGCGCGGGTCGCACGTGCAGACTCCCGAGACCATCGACAAGATGCGGGTCGCCGGGCGGATCGCCGCGCAGGCCACCCAGCTCGCCGGCGAGCACTGCAAGCCGGGCGTCAGCACCGACGAGATCGACCGGGTGGTGCACGAGTTCCTGATCGACAACGGGGCGTACCCGTCGACGCTGGGCTACAAGGGCTTCCCGAAGTCCTGCTGCACCTCCCTCAACGAGGTCATCTGCCACGGCATCCCGGACACGACCGTGCTGGCCGACGGTGACATCGTCAACGTCGACGTGACCGCGTACCTCGACGGTGTGCACGGTGACACCGACGCGACGTTCTGCGTCGGCGAGGTCAGCGACGAGGCCCGGTTGCTGGTCGAGCGCACCCACGAGGCGATGATGCGCGGCATCCGCGCCGTCGCCCCGGGCCGGCCGATCAACGCGATCGGCCGGGTGATCGAGGCGTACGCCCGCCGCTTCGGCTACGGCGTGGTGCGCGACTTCACCGGCCACGGCATCGGCGAGACGTTCCACAGCGGGCTCTACATCCCGCACTACGACAACCCGCGGCTCGACACGGTGATGGAGCCCGGCATGACCTTCACCATCGAGCCGATGATCACCCTGGGCACCCACGAGTACGAGATGTGGGACGACGGCTGGACGGTCGTGACCAAGGACCGCAGGTGGACCGCCCAGTTCGAGCACACGCTGGTGGTGACCGAGGACGGGTACGAGATCCTGACGCTGCCGTGACGCTCCCCGAGCACCACGCGGACGTCTCGGGCGGCTGGCTGCGCGCGGCCACCTTCGGCGCGATGGACGGCCTGGTCACCAACATCGCCCTGATCGCCGGGGTCGGCGGGGGCGGGGTCAGCCGGCACACCCTGATTCTCACCGGGGTGGCCGGCCTGGTCGCCGGGGCCATCTCCATGGGTCTGGGCGAGTTCACCAGCGTCCGCACCCAGAACGACCAGGTCGCCGCCGAGCTGGCCAAGGAGCTGCGCGAGCTGCGGCTCAACCCCGAGGGGGAGGCCGACGAGCTGGTCGCCATGTGGTCCGCGCGCGGCCTGCCCGTCCCGCTCGCGCGTCAGGTGGCCGACGTGCTCAAGGCCCATCCGGAGCAGGCGCTGCGGGTGCACGCCCAGGAGGAGCTCGGCGTCGTCCCGGACGAGCTGCCCAGCCCGTGGACGGCGGCGGTGTCCTCGTTCGTGTGCTTCGCGATCGGGGCGGTCGTGCCGCTGCTGACCTATCTGCTGGGCTTCGACAGCCTGCTCGCGGCGCTCGTCGTCGGCGGTGCCGGGCTGTTCGTGGCCGGCGCGGTCATCGCCCGCTTCACCGCCCGCCCGTGGTGGCGCAGCGGCCTCTGGCAGCTCCTGCTCGGCGCGGCGGCGGCCGGCGCGACCTACCTCATCGGCACGCTGATCGGCGTCGGCGTCGCCTGACCGGCGTCACTCGAAGAGGGCGCTCAGCGGGCCGTCGACCGGGCGGCCCCGGGCGGTGAGGTCGTCGGCCTGCGTCTTCAGCACCGAGGCCAGCTCGGTCATGTCCGCTCCGGCCAGGCCGGTGCGCTTCACCGCGTCGGCCCGGTTGCGGAAGTAGGTGCGGCTGAGCAGGCCGGTGACCATCGCGGCGTGCAGCCTCGCCTCGGCCAGCAGGACCAGGGCGGCGTCGGTCTCGTACCACTCGGCCAGCCGGACCGCGCGGGCGTGCGCGGCCGAGGCCACACACCAGTTGCGCCGGGCCAGCCCGCTGAACTCGCCCGGCCGGGTCTCGGCGAGCTTGCCCAGATGGGCGTCGCGCTGGCCGGCGAACCAGCCGCCGGGATCGAAGAGATCCCGGGTGCTCAGGTAGCGGTCGGCCTCCAGCGGCCAGCGCGGGGTCAGCTCCCGGGCCCGGCGCAACCCGTCGTCGGCGGTGCCGACACTGAGATCGACCAGGATGCCGTCGACCCGGCGCAGGGCGGCGCGGGGTCCGGCGTTCGGACGGTACGTGACCACGTGCAGGTTGAGATCGCTGCTGTCGGTGTCGTCGCCGTGCGCCAGGGAACCGTGCACACCGATCGCCCGCACCTCGGCCGACCAGCGCCGCAGGATCACGTCACGGAGCCGGGTGGCCAGGTGCCAGCGCGGATTGGCCAGGTCGTACTCGTCCAGCGACACTGCGTCATTGTCGGGCATGGACCCGCGGCGGGAAAGTCCTCAGGCGCGCCCGGGCCAGGCCATCGTCACCGGGGTCACCTCGCCCAGCCGGCGCCAGCGGGTCGCCCGGACCGCCGCGTCGACCAGCGCGTTCAGCCCGGTGGCCCGATCGGCCCCGGTGGTCACCGGCAACACCGCCCGCCAGGCCTGCGCGACGCCGTCCTCGACCTGGATGGCCAGCTTCAGCGCACTGGCCCGGTCGGTGACGTCGAACGGCAGGTCGTAGCCCGCCGGCGCCGGGGCGGTGCTCGCCTGCAACGCCGACAACCGGCTGACCAGCACGTCCCGGCGACCGCGGTGGATCGCCTCGGCGGCGCGGGCCTCGGCGCGGTCGCCCTCACCGGTCAGCTTCACCCCGAGGACCCCGTACGCGTAGATCGCCGCCTCCTCCGCGGCCAGCGCGGCCGCCAGTTGGGCGCTCATGCCGGCCCCTTCGCAGCGACAGCCGCCTCCGCGGCGACCATTCCCTCCGCGGCGACCATTCCCTCCGCGGCGATCGCTCCCTGCGAGGCGATCGCTCCCTGCGCGGCGATCGCTTTCTGTGCGGCGGCCATTCCCTGCGCGGCGATCGCTTTCTGCGCGGCGGCCATTCCCTGCGCGGCGATCGCTTTCTGCGCGGCGGCCATTCCCTGCGCGGCGGCCATTCCCCGCGCGGCGACCGTGCCCCCCGCGGCGGCCGTCGCTGGGTGCGACGCGCTCATCGCAGGGCCTCCGCGTGGGCGGCCCGGGCGGCGGCGATCGAGCCGGCCAGCCCGGCCCGGTCGGCCGGGGCCGTGCGGCAGGCCGCGGCCGCGGTCTTCTGCGCGGCCTGCTCCGCCTTGCGCAACGCCGCCACCGAGTCGGCCGCGTCGCCGCTCGGCGCGCTGGACGCGGGCGCTCCCGACGGGACCGCCCGGCCGATGACGCGGGACAGCTCGGCCGCGTGCGTGCGGTGGTCGGCGGCGAGCGGAGTCAGCCTCTTGGCGAGGCCGGGCTGGGCCAGCACGGCCCGGTCGTAAGCCGCCGCCAGGGCCAGGGCCTCGTCGAGCACGGGCTGCAGGGCGTCCGGCGCCGGAGCGGGCTCTGGATCATCGGAGAAGAGCCCGCAGCCGCCCAGTGCCGTCGCGCTCAGCGCCCCACCGGCAGCCGCGCCGATCAGGTGACGTCTTTTCACCCGGTCAGTCAACACCATCCGCACCAGGCGTCGCTGACCTGCACCGGGCGCCGAATCGGAGCGGCGGCGGCCGGCCCGCGCCGCCGGCGCGTTACGCTCTGCGTCAGCCGCCGGGGATTTTCAGCCCCGGTGGCATGCCGGTGTTGCCGGCGAACGGCGCACGGAGCGTTTGCCGCGCGCCGCATTCGAGCAGAAGGGTTGGGCCGATGACGCAGCGTGGTCGCGGCGGCGCCCGGCCGGCGAACCGCCGCTCCGGCGGGGGCCGGAGCCGAGAGGCCGCCGAGGAGACGCGTCAGCCCGCTGCTCCGCGCATCGACCTGGTGGCCGCCAAGGCCCGGGTGCGCGCGGTGATCGAGCCGGTCGTGGTCGCCGCGGGGTTCGACCTTGAGGACGTCAACCTCTCCCGCGCGGGCCGCCGGCACGTTCTCCGGGTCCTGGTCGACGCCGACGGGGGCATCAGCCTCGACGATGTCGCGGTCGTCTCCCGGGAGATCTCCCAGGCGCTCGACACGGCCGAGGAGAACCAGGGCGAGGTCCTGGCGGGTGAATACCAGCTCGAGGTCGGCTCGCCCGGCGTGGACCGGCCGCTGACTCTGCCCCGGCACTGGCGGCGCAACGTCAGCCGGCTGGTCGCCGTAACCGTCGCGGGCCGGTCGCTGACCGGCCGGATCACGGCGGCCGACGAGACCGGCGTCGTGCTCGACGTCGACGGCAAGAGCACGGAGATCCCGTACGCCGATCTGGGGCCGGGCAAGGTCCAGATCGAGTTCAAGCGGCTGGACGAAGCCGTCTTCCCCGACGAGCCCGACGAGGGCGACGAGGACGAGGACGATGAAGATGACGACGAGGATGGGGAGGGCGAGGACAAGTGAACATCGACCTCGCGGCGCTGCGCGCCCTGGAGCGCGAGCGGGAGATCCCGTTCGAGACGATCCTCGCGGCGATCGAGACGGCACTGCTGACCGCGTACCGGCACACCGACGGGGCCGAGAGCCACGCCCGGGTGCAGATCGACCGCAAGAACGGCGCGGCCCAGGTCTTCGCCCAGGAGCTGGACGCCGACGGCACCCTGGTCCGGGAGTGGGACGACACCCCGCACGACTTCGGCCGGATCGCCGCGATGACCGCCAAGCAGGTCATTCTGCAGCGGCTGCGCGAGGCCACCGACGAGGTGCACTTCGGCGAGTACGCGGGCCGCGACGGTGACCTGGTCACCGGCATCGTGCAGGCCGACGCGGCGCGCGCCGAGAAGGGCATCGTCATCGTCGACCTGGGCAAGCTCGAGGCGGTCCTGCCGCAGGCCGAGCAGGTGCCGGGGGAGACGTACGAGCACGGCTCGCGGATCCGCTGCGTCGTGGTGCACGTGGCCAAGGGCTTCCGGGGACCGCAGATCACCCTGTCGCGCACCCACCCGGCGCTGGTCAAGAAGCTGTTCGCGCTCGAGGTGCCGGAGATCGCCGACGGCACGGTGGAGATCGCCGCCATCGCGCGTGAGGCAGGTCACCGTTCGAAGATCGCGGTGCACTCGCGGGTGGCCGGGGTCAACGCCAAGGGCGCCTGCATCGGCCCGATGGGTCAGCGGGTCCGGGCGGTGATGAGCGAGCTGCACGGCGAGAAGATCGACATCATCGACTACTCGGACGACCCGGCGCAGTTCGTCGGCAACGCGCTTTCCCCGGCCAAGGCCCTGCGGGTCGAGGTGGTCGACGCGGCCACCCGCACCGCCCGGGTCACCGTGCCCGACTTCCAGCTGTCGCTGGCGATCGGCCGTGAGGGGCAGAACGCCCGGCTGGCCGCCCGGCTGACCGGCTGGCGCATCGACATCCGTCCGGACAACGAGCAGCCGGATCCGGCCTCCGAGCGCGATGCCGCCGAGACCGGGAGCTGACCGGATACCCGAGCACGAGGCACGCGGGGTAGACTTTCGGGTGGCCGGTCCGACACGCACCTGTGTTGGCTGTCGCTCACGCGTGCCGGCCTCCGATTTACTGCGGTTCGTCGCGGTCGGAGCAGGAGGTCACCTCCGGCTCCAGCCCGATCCGGGCCGCCGGCTGCCGGGCCGGGGAGCACATGTGCATCCTGATCCGGCCTGCTTCGCGCAGGCGGAGCGGCGTCGCGCTTTCGGGCGTGCGCTGCGACTCACCGGTGTTGCTGACACCGGATTGCTTGCCGAGCACATCCGAGCGGTCACCGTGCCGTCCGGAACCACCGATGATGTGGCGTAGGTGCCCCATCCATGTCCAGCAAGGTAGGACGACCCAGATGAGCACACGATGAAGTCCCTGAAATGACCAGGCTTCTAGTGCACGAGTGAGGTCGGCGGGCGCTGCTCGTACGACCTCGAGATGAGGAGTGCAGTGCCAGGCAAGGCCCGCGTTCACGAGCTCGCCAAAGAGCTCGGGGTCGACAGCAAGACCGTTCTCGCCAAGCTCAAGGAGATGGGCGAGTTCGTCAAATCCGCATCCAGCACGGTCGAGGCCCCGGTGGCCCGGCGACTTCGTGGTGCCCTCGACGCCCCGGGCGGTGCTGCTCCGGCGGCGCCCGCGCCCACCGCGTCGAACGCCCCGAGTGCGCCCAGCGCCCCCCGGGCCAACCCATCGGCCATGCGGCCGCAGCCGCCGCGCCGGCCCTCTGCGCCGACGACCGGAGCGCCCACCGGCGCCCCCACGTCCTCGGCGCCGTCGCCCGGCTCGATGGTGCGGCCCAAGCCGCCGGTTCCCGGCCGTCCGGGCCCGGTGCCCGGTCCGGTCGCCAAGCCGGCGAGTGCCCACGACATCGAGGTGGCGGCCGCCGAGGCCCGCGCCTCGGCGCTGAAGGCCGAGCAGGAGGCCGCCGTCAAGGCTGCCCAGGCGGCCCGCACGCGGGACGCCGAGCGCCGGGCGCAGCAGCCTCCGGCCGACGGCACCACCCGTCCGCGGCCCCCGGGCCCCGGCACGGTGCCGCCGCGTCCCGGCTCTCCCGCCGCAACGCGTCCCGGAGCCCCGGGCGCGCCCACTACCGGTCGTCCCGGCCCGGGCGGCTCGCCGCGCCCGCCGGCCCGCGGTCCCGGTAACAACCCGTTCGGCGTCTCCGGTGGCGCCCAGCGGCCGACCCCGTCGGCGATGCCCCGGCCCAACCAGCCGGGCATGCCCCCGCGGCCGAGCCCGGCCTCGATGCCGCCGCGGCCCAGTCCCGCGTCCATGCCCTCGCAGCGTCCCGCCGGTCCCGGCGGCGGTCGTGGCGGTCCCGGCGGTGGCGCCGGCCGTCCCGGCGGTCCCGGTGGCGGTCGTGGCGGCCCGGGTGGCGGCGCCGGTGGCGGTTTCCGCCCCGGTGGCGGTGCCGGAGCCGGTGGCGGCGGTTACCGCGGCGGTGGTGCCGGTGCCGGTGGCGGCGGTGGCTACCGCGGTGGCCCCGGTGGCGGCGGTGCTGGTGCCGGTGGCGGTTTCCGCCCCGGTGGCGGCGGTCCCGTCGGCGGTGCCCCGGGTCGTCCCGGTGGTGGCGGTCGCGGTCGTGGCGGCGGTGCCGCGGGTGCCTTCGGGCGTCCCGGTGGCCGGCCCACGCGTGGCCGCAAGTCGAAGAAGCAGCGGCGTCAGGAGTTCGACAACCTGTCGGCTCCGCAGATGTCGTCGGGTGCGCCCCGCGGCTCGGGCCAGGAGGTCCGGCTCTCGCGTGGTGCGTCGCTCTCCGACTTCGCCGACAAGATCAACGCCAACCCGGGCTCGCTGGTCCAGGAGATGTTCAACCTGGGCGAGATGGTGACGGCGACGCAGTCGTGCTCCGACGACACGTTGCTGCTGCTGGGCGAGCACCTGGGCTTCGACGTGCAGATCGTCAGCCCCGAGGACGAGGACCGCGAGCTGCTGTCGCGGTTCAACATCGACCTCGACGCCGAGATCGCCGAGGACCGCCTCGTCACCCGGCCGCCGGTCGTGACCGTCATGGGTCACGTCGACCACGGCAAGACGAAGCTGCTCGACGCGATCCGCAAGACCAACGTGGTCGCCGGTGAGGCGGGTGGCATCACCCAGCACATCGGTGCCTACCAGGTCGTCGTCCCGCACCAGGGTGAAGAGCGCGCGATCACCTTCATCGACACCCCGGGCCACGAGGCGTTCACCGCCATGCGTGCCCGTGGTGCCCAGGTGACCGACATCGTGATCCTGGTGGTCGCGGCCGACGACGGCGTCATGCCGCAGACGGTCGAGGCGTTGAACCACGCCAAGGCGGCCGAGGTGCCGATCGTGGTCGCGGTCAACAAGGTCGACAAGCCGGACGCCAACCCGGACAAGGTCCGCCAGCAGCTGACGGACTACGGCCTGCTCGCCGAGGAGTACGGCGGCGACACGATGTTCGTCAACGTGGCCGCCAAGCCGGGTCTCGGCATCGACGACCTGCTCGAGGCCGTCCTGCTGACCGCCGACGCGTCGCTGGAGCTCACCGCTCCGATCGACGGGCCGGCGCAGGGTGTCGCGGTGGAAGCCCACCTCGACAAGGGCCGCGGCGCTGTCGCGACCGTCCTGGTGCAGCGGGGCACGCTGCGGGCCGGCGACTCGATCGTGGCCGGTGGTGCGCACGGTCGCGTCCGGGCCATGCTCGACGAGAACGGCCAGCAGGTCACCGAGGCGGGTCCGGCCCGGCCGGTGCTCGTCCTGGGTCTGACCTCGGTGCCCGGCGCGGGCGACACGTTCCTCGCCGCCGAGGACGACCGCACGGTCCGGCAGATCGCCGAGCAGCGGCAGGCCCGCCGTCGTGCGGCGAGCTTCGCGAACTCGAAGGGCAAGGCGACGCTCGAGACGCTCATGGAGCAGCTCAAGGAGGGCGAGAAGACCTCGCTCACCCTGGTGCTCAAGGGCGACGGCTCGGGTTCCGTCGAGGCTCTCGAGGACGCGCTGTTCAAGATCGAGATTCCGGACGAGGTGCAGCTCAAGGTCATCCACCGCGGCGTCGGTGCGATCACCGAGAGCGACGTCAACCTGGCGTCGGCGTCCTCGGACCAGACCGCCACGATCATCGGTTTCAATGTCCGGGCCAGCAACAAGGTCAAGGAGATGGCCGACCGCGCCGGCGTGGAGATCCGCTACTACAGCGTGATCTACCAGGCCATCGAGGAGATCGAGGCAGCGCTCAAGGGCCTGCTCAAGCCGGAGTACGAGGAGGTCGAGCAGGGCACGGCGGAGATCCGCGAGGTGTTCCGCTCGTCCAAGATCGGTCTCATCGCCGGCTGTATGGTCCGCTCGGGCCTCATCCGCCGCAACGCCAAGGCGCGCATCCTGCGCGAGGGCACCGTGGTGGCGGACAACGTCACGATCAGCTCGCTGAAGCGGTTCAAGGACGACGCCACCGAGGTCCGCGAGGGCTTCGAGTGTGGTCTGACCCTGAACGGTTTCGGGTCGCCGCAGCCCGGCGACGTGATCGAGACCTTCGAGATGCGTGAGAAGCCGCGGGCGTAAGGCCCTCGGTTGACGGCCCCCGGCGCGAAAGCGCCGGGGGCCGTTGTCTTTACTACTGGAATGTCTCGCTACGCCCTCCTCCTCGCGCCCTCCGCCAACCGCGTCTACGCCGACCAGGCCGGTCGACTCTCGCGGGCGGAGCTGGCCGCGTTCCGGCCCGTGCTCTCCTCGGAGGTGGCGGAGGTCGACGCCACCCGGATCGGTGGCGTGGAGTACCTGACGTTCACCGCCGACCTGCAGCCCCGGGACATCGCGTTCCTGTCGAACATGTCGGCGGCCTACGCCCTGTTCGAGCGGGCCGGTGACGACCTGCTGCGGCCGCTGGAGCTGACCCCGCTGGCCCGCTACGACAGCGACCTGATCACCATCCCCAAGTACGCCGGCAAGACCAACGAGCAGTTCACCAAGCTGCTGCTCAACCTGACCCTGCTGGCCTCCGCCTCGCGCCGCCAGATGCTCGACGGTCACGTGGTCGTCGGTGACTTCCTGGCCGGCCGCGGCACCACGCTCAACCAGGCGCTGATGTACGGCTACGACGCCATCGGCGTGGAGCTCGACGGCAAGGACGTCGAGGCGTACAAGCTGTTCCTGCAGACCTGGCTCAAGCGCAAGCGCCTCAAGCACACCGCCGAGCTCAACCCGGTCCGCCGGCAGGGCCGCAAGGCCGCCCGCCGGATGGAGATCACCATGGCGGCCAGCAAGGAGGACCACAAGGCCGGCGCGGTGCAGAAGGTGGTCATGCTCAACGCGGACACCACCCAGCTCGACGGCCTGCTCCGGGCCAACTGCGTGGACGTGCTGGTCGTCGACCTGCCGTACGGCGTCGCGCACGGCAGCTACGAGGACGAGGGCGGCATGTCCCGGCGCCCGCTGGACCTGCTGGAGCGGGCCGTGCCGCAGTGGGTGCACCTGCTGCGTCCCGGCGGGGCCATCGGGCTGTCCTGGAACACCAAGGTGGCCCGGCGGGAGCTGGCCGAGGACATCCTGGTCGCCAACGGGCTGGCGCTGGTGCCGTACGAGGACCTGAGCCACCGGGTCGACCAGGGCATCGAGCGTGACGTGGTGGTGGCCCGGAAATCCAGCTGAACGGCACCGGGGTACCCGGGTACTCTCGCTCGCTGATGTATATCGAGACCGCACTCTTCGACCTGCTGCTGCCCGGCGACTCCCGTTCGCTCAAGCAGAAGCGTTCCTACGTCCGCCCGATCATCGCGATGCTGCGCAAGTACGAGGTCAGCGTGGCCGAGGTCGGCGACCACGACCTGCACGGCCGGGCCCAGATCGGGGTCGCCGTGGTTGCCGCCGAGCCGTCCCAGGCGCGCGCGGTGATCGACACGTGCGAGCACCAGATGGCCGGCCGGCCCGAGATCGAGCTGCTGTCGGTCCGGCGCCGGCTGCACGGTGACGACGACTGAGCCCACCCGCGGCGGAAGACCCAGGCAAGTTCGTCACCTGAGCGGTCCCGCTGGTGACCCCCGCGGGCGACGCACCGACGCGGCGTTCGGGCCCCAGCGGTCATGGGTAGGCTTCAGGCGTTGGGCGGGGCGGTTTCGTCCCGCAGGCACGGTTGTCGGAGGTGGGCGATATGTCGGACCCGGCCAAGACGCGTCGGCACGCGGAGCGCATCCGCGAGCTGGTGGCATCGCTGGTGCGAGAGATCAAGGATCCCCGTCTCGGCATGGTGACGGTCACGGACGCCCGGATCACGGGTGATCTCCGCGACGCCCACGTCTACTACACCGTGCTCGGGGACCAGACCGAGCAGGCCGCGACCGCGGCGGCGCTGGACAGCGCCAAGGGCATGCTGCGCACCCGCGTCGGTCACGCCCTCGGCCTGCGGCACTCGCCGAGCCTCACGTTCGTGCTGGACAACGTCCAGGACAACGTCAAGGAGATCGACGAGCTGCTGGCCGCGGCCCGGCACCGCGACGCCGAGGTGCAGCGGCTGGCCGCCGGCAAGCAGTACGCCGGCGACCCGGACCCGTACAAGGCCGACGAGGACGAGGAAGACGGGGACGCCGACGAGCGGGTCGGTGCCCGCGAGGACCAGGGGTGACCGAGGCGGTCACCGTCTCGGAGGGTGCGCCCGCCGCGGCCGAGTTCTCGGCCGCGGTGGCGGCGATCCGTGAGCTGGCGCCGACCGGCCGGGTGCTGCTGATCTGTCACGTCAACCCGGACGGCGACGCGCTGGGCAGCATGCTCGGCTTCGGCCTGGGGCTGCGCCGGCTCGGCGTGCCCCGGCTGCAGGCCACCTTCCCCGGCACGTTCGAGGTCCCCGACCCGTTCGCCGCGCTGCCCGGCCTCGACCTGCTGGTCAGCGAGGAGCAGGCGGAGCCGGAGCCCGATCTGGTGATCGTCTTCGACGTGGCCGCGGTGTCCCGGCTCGGGGCCCTGGCCGACCGGCTGCCCCGCGCCCGCGCCACCGTGGCCCTGGACCACCACGCGTCCAACACCGGCTTCGCGGGAGTCAACCTGGTCGACGCGGGTGCCGCCGCCACCTCGGTGGTCGCCGAGGAGCTGCTGCGCCGCCTCGACGTGCCGCTGGACGCCGAGATCGCCGAATGCCTGTACGTGGCCCTGGCCACCGACACCGGCTCGTTC
The DNA here is from genome assembly GCF_040649415.1 of Actinoplanes sp. NPDC048967. Taxonomy (NCBI): domain Bacteria; kingdom Bacillati; phylum Actinomycetota; class Actinomycetes; order Micromonosporales; family Micromonosporaceae; genus Actinoplanes; species Actinoplanes sp. NPDC048967. Next base: position 414,351 of record NZ_JBEZFL010000004.1, on the reverse strand, counting down.
CGCTTCGACATGACCACGCCGCGGGTGCACGAGATGGCCGCCCGGCTGATCGCCACCGGCCTGCGCCCGGGCGAGATCTCCCGCCGGGTGTTCGACAGTCGCCCGTTCGGCGCGATGAAGCTCTCCGCCGACGTGCTCAGCCGCGCGCAGCTCGATCCCACGGCGGCGGACGGGCACGGCATGGTGTGGACGTACGCGACCCTCGAGGACCTCGAGCGGCACGGGCAGCGGCCGTACGTGCTGGACGCGCTGATCGATCCGGTCCGGTGTGTGGCCGAGGTGGACGTGTCCGTGGTGGTCAAGCAGCTCGCCGAGCGCGAGTGGGCGGTGTCGCTGCGCAGCAAGGGCGCGGTCGACGTCAGCGCCGTCGCGGTGGCGCTGGGCGGCGGCGGGCACCGGCTGGCCGCGGGGTTCACCGGCTACGGCACCCCGGGGGACGTTGTCACCGCGGTCCGCGACGAGCTGGGCAAGCACCTCATTCCGTAGCGTCTGCTCGACCAGGGCCGGCCTTCGGGCCGGCCTTTTGTCGTTGATCCGCTTCCCGAAGTGCGGGACACACCGCGCAACCCGCGAGACTGAACGATAGTTTGAGTTAACGGTGATTTGGTTTCTGCACGGGCGCTACCACCGACCGCCGCAGCAGCCTCGAGCCACCCGGGTCCACCATCCCGGGCTGTGTCGCCCCGCCACCCGTCCGGCGATCCCGGACCGGCCCCTCGCGACACGCCGCTCGATCGATCAGTGGGTGCCGTGCACCCGTTCCGCCGTGGAAGGACCACGAACATGGCTGCCATGCCCAAGCCCAAGCCCCAGTCCGACGACGCTCGCGAGCAGGCCCGCCGCGCGCTGCAGACGTCGATGGACACCCGCCAGTAAGCAGTCCGGCGCATTGCGCCCCTTACGGCACGGCGGGCATCATGACTGTCCATGAGCCCGCTCGCCGCCGCCGACCCCGGCACCCTCAACCGGCGTATCGCCGCCCTGGCCCTGCCGGCCCTGGTCGTGCTGGCCGCCGAGCCGCTGTACGTGCTGGTGGACACCGCCGTGGTGGGCCACCTGGGCCGGGTCCCGCTCGCGGCGGTCGCTGTCGGCGGCACCGTGATGTCGGTCGCCGTCTGGTTCGGGACGCTGATGGCGTACGGCACGACCGGCCGCGCCGCCCGCCGCTTCGGCGCGGGTGACCGCACCGCCGCCGTCGCCGAAGGCGTCCAGGCTTCCTGGCTCGCCCTGGCCACCGGCGCCCTCCTGGTCCTGCTGGCCCAGCTCTTCGCCACGTCGGTCACCCGGGCCCTGGCCGCCGACCCGGCCGCCGCCGAGGCCGCCGCGCAGTGGCTGCGCATCGCGGCCCTCGGCATCCCCGGCCTTCTCCTCGCGGCAGCCGGCAACGGCTGGATGCGCGGGGTGCAGGACACCCGCCGCCCGCTGTACTTCGTCCTCGGCGCCAACGTGCTCTCCGCCGTGCTGTGCCCGCTGCTCGTCTACCCGGCCGGCTGGGGACTGATCGGCTCAGCGGTCGCCAACGTGGTGGCCCAGTCGCTGACCGGCGGACTCTTCCTCTGGGCGATCATCCGCGAACGCGCACCGCTGCGGCCCAGCCCGGCGGTCATCGTCCGGCAGCTGGTGCTCGGCCGCGACCTGCTGATCCGCGGCGCCGCGTTCCAGGCCTGCTGGTTGTCGGCGACCGCCGTGGCGGCCCGGTTCGGCGTGGCGGCCGTCGGCGCCCACCAGATCGGCCTGCAACTCTGGTTCTTCTGCGCCCTGGCCCTGGACGCGGTGGCGATCGCCGCCCAGTCCCTGGTCGGCGCGGCGCTGGGTGCGGGCGACGGAAGCGCGGCCCGGGAGGTCGCCCGGCGGGTCACCGCGGTGGGCGCGGTGGCCGGGGTGGGCTTCGCGGCCCTGGCCGCGGCGGGCGCCGGCGTGGTGCCCGGCTGGTTCACCGGCGACCAGGCGGTCCACGAGCAGGCGGCGATCGTGTGGCCCTGGTTCGTGGGCATGCTGCCGTTCGCCGGCGTGGTCTACGCCCTGGACGGCGTCCTGATCGGCGCGGGCGACGTCGGCTACCTGCGCACGATGACGCTGGCGGCGGCCCTGGTCGGCTTCCTACCGGCCATCTGGCTGGCGTACGCGCTGGACTGGGGGCTGTCGGGAGTATGGTTCGGGCTGGCCCTGTTCACGCTGATCCGGCTGGTGTTCCTGCTGGTCCGCCGGCGGGGAGCCGGCTGGGCGGTGCTCGGCGCCACCCGCTGACGGCGCCGGCAACCTCACCCCGGCCTGACCCGCGACCAGGGCGGTCTGGTTGGGTGGAGTTGTGAACGTGGACGGGCTGATCGTTGTGGACAAGCCGGCCGGGATGACCTCCCACGACGTGGTCGCCCGGATCAGGAGGCTGGCCCGGACCCGGCGGGTGGGGCACGGCGGCACCCTCGACCCGATGGCCACCGGCGTGCTGATCATCGGGGTCAACCGGGCCACCCGGCTGCTCACGTACGTCATCGGCGCCGGCAAGAGCTACACCGCCACCATCCGCCTCGGGCAGACCACGATCACCGACGACGCCGAGGGTGATGTCACCGCCACCGTCTCCACCGCCGGGGTCACCGAGGCGGCGATCCGGGCCGGGCTCGCCGCGCAGACCGGTGAGATCGAGCAGGTGCCCAGCGCGGTCAGTGCCATCAAGGTCAACGGGCAGCGGGCGTACAAGCGGGTCCGTGACGGCGAGGAGGTCGAGCTGGCCGCCCGCAAGGTCACCGTCTCCCGGCTCGAGGTGCTCGCCGTACGGCGCCCCGACGAGGGTGACTTCGTCGACGTGGACATCGACGTCACGTGTTCCAGCGGCACCTACATCCGGGCCATCGCGCGGGACCTCGGCCGTGCCCTCGAAGTCGGCGGGCATCTGACCGCGCTGCGCCGCACCGCCGTCGGTGATCTCACGCTCGCGTCCGCCGCCACCCTCGCCGACCTGGAGGAACGCGCGCCCGACGTGATCTCGCTGCCGCTGGCCGAGGCGGCCCGGCGGGCCTTCCCGCAGCGGGAGGCCGACGCCGAGGAGACCCGGGTGCTCAGCCACGGCGGCCCGCTGCCGCCGGTCGGCATCGAGGGACCGTACGCGGTCTTCAACACCGCCGGCGACGTGCTCGCCATCGTCTCCGAGCGCGACGGCAAAGCGCGCGCCGAGATCGTGCTGGCCCCGGCCTAGCTGTCGCGCCGGGAGAGGTGCTCGGCCACCGTCGCGACGAGATCCGCTGCCGCGTACGGCTTGTCCAGGAAACCGTCGCAGCCCGCCCGCAGCGCCGCTTCCCGGTCCTGGGGGAGCACGCTCGCGGTCACCGCGACGACGGTCGGCCGGGGGCGGCCCGCGGCGATCGTGCCCGCCGCCAGTTCGCTTGCCAGGGTGAGGCCGCTGCCGTCGGGCAGGTTCATGTCGAGCAGGATCAGGTCGATGTCCTCGGCGCCGAGCCGGGTACGCGCACCCGCCAGCGTCGACGCGTCCAGCACCTCGGCGTCGCGGACGGCGGTGATCTGGGCGCGGGCCAGCACCGCCTTGACCAGGGTCCGGTTCAGCTCCTCGTCCTCGACCAGCAGGATCCGGGGGTTCTCGGCCGTCACGGAATCTCCTTCCTGTCCTTCGCGGCAGTGCCGGATCCGTCCCTCGCGACGGTGCCGGATCCGTCCTTCGCGGCGGTCCGGAGCCCGTCCTTCGCGGCAGTGCCGGATCCGTCCCTCGCGGCAATGCCGGATTCGTCTCTCGCGGCGGGTCCGGGGCCCTCCTTCGTGGCGGTGCCGGATCCGCCGAGCAGCGGGGCCAGGGCTTCCCAGCCGGCGCCGCCGGCCATCGCGGTCGCCACCACGCCGCCGGCCATCGCCGTGGCCACCAGTGGGGCCGCGTCGCCGGGCTCCCGCAGCTGGCCCGCCGCGGCGGTGAGGCCCAGCACCGGGGTGTGCCGGGTGGCCGGGTCCTGCTCGATCGCGGCCAGCATGCTGAACCCGTCCACCTCCGGCGACTGCATGTCGCAGACGATCAGGTCGAAGTGGCTCTCCCGGCTCAGCGCCAGGCCGTCGCGCCCGTCGGCGCAGGCCACCACGTCGGCGCCGCCGGCGCGCAGGCCGTCCTCGATCGCCTTGCGGACCTCGTCGTCGTGGTCGACGACCAGCACCCGCGGCACCGGCCGGTGCGCGATCTTGCGGGCCAGCGCGCCGAGCAGGGCCGCCTGGTCGACCGGCTTGACGAAGTAGTCGTCGGCGCCCAGGGCCAGCCCGGCCTGCCGTTCGTCGATGATGGTGGCGAAGAAGACCGGGATCTCGGCGAGCCGCGGGTCGGCCTTGAGCCGGCGGATGACCTCGAAGCCGTCGATGCCGGGCAGGGCCACGTCGAGCACGATCGCGTCGGGCGGGTGGGCGCCGGCCGCGGTCAGGCCCGCCTCACCGGTGCCGGCCACCTCGACGTGGTAACCCGCGCCGACGAGCTGGGTGCTGAGCAGCTCCGCCGACTGCGGGTCGTCCTCGATCAGGAGCACCCGGGCCCCGGCGTCCGGGCCCTGGTCGAGCTGCAGGACCGGTGCGGCCGGCAGGCGTACGGTGAAGGCACTGCCCTGCCCCGGCGTGGAGATCAGGCTGATCTCGCCGTCGTGCGCCTCGACCAGCCGCTTGGTCAGTGCGAGCCCCAGGCCGGTGCCCGCCCGCTGCCGGTCCGGGTCGCCGACCTGCTGGAACTCCTCGAAGACGCGGTCCCGGTCGTCCTCGGCGATGCCCACCCCGGTGTCCGCGACGGTCACCTCGACGAGGTCGCCGGTCTGGGCGACCGTGACGGAGATCGCGCCGTCGTCCGGGGTGAACTTGATCGCGTTGGACAGCAGGTTCTCCACGATCTGCCGGAACCGGACCCGGTCCACCAGCGCGGTGGCCTCCGGCAGCGTCGTGGTGACGGTGAGGTTCTTGGCCGACAGCAGCGGGGCCAGGCCGGTCAGCAGCTCGCCCACCGCGGTGTCGACCCGCAGCGGGGCCAGCCGCAGGTCCAGCCGGCCCGCCTCGACCTTGGCCAGGTCCAGGATGTCGTTGATCAGGCCGAGCAGGTGGCGTCCGCTGGTGTGGATGTGGTCCACCCAGTCGGCGGGCACCCGGCGCCGGTCGCCGTCGGGCTCCTCGAGCCGCATCAGGTCGCTGAAGCCGATGATCGCGTTCAGCGGGGTCCGCAGCTCGTGGCTCATGTTGGCCAGGAACGAGCTCTTCGCCTGGCTGGCCCGGGTCAGCGCCTCGACGGAGGTGCTGAGCTCGGCGGCCAGCCGGCGGTGGGCCGCGGTGACCGCCTGGCGTTCGGCCAGCACGCCCGCCTGGCCGCCGAGCGCCGCCAGCAGCCTCAGGTCGTCGTCGCTGAACAGGCTGCGGTGGCGGTTGAACAGCAGCACCGCCCCCTCGGCGTCCGGCGGCACCGGCATGCTCAGCACGGTCACGAAGTCGTCGCCGAGGTCGTCGCCGAAGTGGGCGACCAGGGTCGCGTCGCTGTCGCGCAGCCGGGCCGGCTGGCCGGCCCGGATCAGCGCGGTGATGTCGGCGAAGCCCAGGCCGTCCGGCGCGGCCGTCGGGGGACCCGCGTACGCGGCCGGAGCGAGCATGCCGTCGGCCCGTGGCATCAGGACGGCCACCGCGTCGACGCCGGTCTGCGCCCGCATGATGTCGGCGTAGATCTGCCAGACCTGCTCGGCGGACTCGGCGGGCGCGCGCAGCAGCCGCTCGGTGACCGATTGGGCGGCCGTGGCGGAGAAGGACCGGCGCAGCCAGTGCGGCGGCACGAAGGCGATCAGGTAGCCGAACCCGCAGACCAGTGCCAGGACCCGGTTGGCGGTGTCGAACACCGGGCTGGTGCCGGGCACCGCGGCGATGCCGATCAGCACGATCATCAGCCCGAAGGCGGCGGTCGCGCCGGCCGCGATCATCAGCCGGGCCCGGTTCGCGCCGGTCCGGGTACGGGCCTTGCCGAACAGCAGCGCCGCCGCGATGAGCTCGGTGATCAGGAACGACGTGACCGCGGTGAACAACTCGGCCGGGCGCAGCGGTCGCGGCGCGAACGCCAGCCAGGCGGCGACCACGGCCTGCACGATCAGAACGGTCCGCTGGAGCCAGACCGGCACCGACCGCAGCCGGACGGCCAGCCGGACGGTGAGGTACGGCTGGGCCAGCAGCGCGGTCAGCGAGACGGCGTTGACCCACAGCGGCAGGGCCTCACCGTTGATCCGGCGGGCGATGTCGACGCAGAACAGCACCGTGCAGGGTGCGAACACCAGCGTGACGTCGCGCTGCAACGGGTCGCGCCGGTGCAGGTAGCCGACCAGGGCGCGCAGGAAGAGAACGGCGAAGGTGAACTCCGCCGCTAGCAGGATGAGGGGGCTCCAGTCAGCGCGCATATCAGGACTAACTGTAGCGTTTCAGGCAGTCGTGGAGACCGATACGCTTACCCCCGGGCACTCCAGGAAGGTAAGTGGAAATGCAGCGGTGGCGCGGGTACGAGGCCGTACCGGGCGGGTTCGGCCGATCGGTGGTGACCATCGGCGTCTTCGACGGCGTGCACCGCGGCCATCAGGCGATCATCGGGCACACCGTGAAGCGCGCCCGGGATCTCGGCCTGCAGTCGGTGGTCGTGACCTTCGACCCGCACCCCGCCGAGGTGGTCCGCCCCGGCTCGCACCCGGCCGTGCTCACCGAGCCGGTGCGCAAGGCCGAGCTGATCGAGCAGCTCGGCGTCGACGCCCTCTGCGTGGTGCCCTTCACCCCGGCGTTCTCCCAGCTCAGCGCCGAGGCCTTCGTGCACGACGTGCTGGTCGACGCGCTGCACGCCGCGGTCGTGGTGGAGGGGGACAACTTCCGTTTCGGCCACAAGGCGGCCGGGGATCTGGCCATGCTCACCCGGCTCGGGCGCACCTTCGGCTTCACGGTCGAGGAGGCGCCGCTGGTCGCGGAGCAGGATCTGGTCTTCTCGTCCACGTACATCCGCAGTTGTGTCGACGCCGGGGACGTCTCGGCCGCGGCCGCCGCGCTCGGCCGCCCGCACCGCCTGGCCGGCGTGGTCGTCCGCGGGGACCAGCGCGGACGGGAGCTGGGCTTCCCGACCGCCAACCTGATGTGTCACCGCTATGCGGCCATCCCGGCCGACGGGGTCTACGCCGCCTGGCTCATCCGCGGCGGCAAGCACGGCGGTCCGCAGCCGGCCTCGGTCTCGGTCGGCACCAACCCCACCTTCTCCGGCCGCGAGCGCCGGGTCGAGGCCTACGTGCTGGACTTCGCCGGCGACCTGTACGGCGAGCGGGTCAGCCTCGACTTCGTCGCCCACCTGCGCGAACAGCGGGTCTACACCGGCATCGAGCCGCTCGTCGCGCAGATCCGCGAGGACGTCGAGGAGACCCGGCGGCTGCTCGCCCGGCCACAGATCTGAGCGGCTGATAAGCTTTCCGTGACGTCGGCTATTCCGACGACCGGACTCGCCTGCCTGCCCGACGCCGCGGGCCGCGAGCCCGCCCCGAGCAGGGGCGGGACACCGTATGAAATCGGCAACACAGAATCACGGAGAACATGGCGCTCGACCAAGAGACCAAGACCAAGATCATGACCGAGTACGCGACCCTCGAGGGCGACACCGGGTCGCCCGAGGTGCAGGTCGCGATGCTCACCAAGCGGATCGCCGACCTGACCGAGCACCTCAAGGTGCACAAGCACGACCACCACAGCCGTCGTGGTCTGCTGCTGCTGGTCGGCCGTCGCCGCCGCCTGCTGAACTACGTCCAGAAGAAGGACATCGCGCGCTACCGGACGCTGATCGAGCGTCTCGGCCTGCGCCGCTGATTCGACGGGGGGAGTGGCCGCCTGGCTGCTCCCCCCGAAGCTTTACCCACGGACCCGCGCGGCACCAGGCCACCGGCCCCGGTCCTCGGTAGTGGTTCCCGAGCACAACCTCTCGGGCACTTCGATCGAAGACCGGCCAGCCTCTTCCGCGCTGTGTGAACCGCCGGGTCCTCGACGAAGGAGTACCGCACCACATGACAGAGCAGAAAGCTCTCGGCACCGAGACTCGCACCGCCGTCATCGACAACGGGTCGTTCGGCACCCGCGAGATCACTTTCTCCACCGGCCGGCTGGCCCGCCAGGCCGCCGGTTCGGTCATCGTCCAGCTGGGCGAGACCACCGTGCTCTCCGCGACCACGGCCGGCAAGCAGCCGAAGGAGCACTTCGACTTCTTCCCGCTGACGGTCGACGTCGAGGAGCGCATGTACGCCGTGGGCCGCATCCCCGGCTCGTTCTTCCGGCGTGAGGGCCGTCCCAGCGAGGACGCCATCCTCACCTGCCGCCTGATCGACCGGCCGCTGCGCCCGTCGTTCACCAAGGGCCTGCGCAACGAGGTCCAGGTCGTCGAGACCGTCCTCGCGCTCGACCCGCAGCACCCGTACGACGTCGTCGCCATGAACGGCGCCTCGATGTCGACCAAGCTGTCCGGCCTGCCCTTCAGCGGCCCGGTCGGCTCCACCCGGGTCGCGCACATCGACGGCCAGTGGGTCAACTTCCCCACGCTGGAGGAGCTGGCCCGGGCCACCTTCGACATGATCGTCGCCGGCCGGACGCTGCCGGACGGTGAGGTCGCGATCATGATGGTCGAGGCCGAGGCCACCCCGCAGGCGCTGAGCCTGATCGCCGCGGGCGCGCCGAAGCCGACCGAGGAGGTGGTGGCGAGCGGTCTGGAGGCCGCCAAGCCGGCCATCCGCGAGCTGTGCCGCGCGCAGAGCGAGCTGGCCGAGGTCGCCGCCAAGCCGGTGCTGGAGTACCCGGTCTTCCTGGACTACCAGGACGACGTGTACACCGCCGTCTCGGACGCCGCCAAGGGTGAGCTCGCCGAGGCGCTGAAGATCGCCGGCAAGGCCGACCGCGAGGAAGCCCTCGACCGGGTCAAGGCCAGGACGGTCGAGCTCGTCGGCCCGCAGTTCGAGGGTCGCGAGAAGGAGATCAGCGCGGCGTTCCGCTCGGTCACCAAGTCCGAGGTGCGCAACCGCGTGCTCCGCGAGCAGGTCCGCATGGACGGCCGCGGCCCGCGGGACATCCGCCCGCTGACCGCCGAGGTCGGCGTGCTGCCGCGCGTGCACGGCTCGGCGCTCTTCGAGCGGGGTGAGACCCAGATCCTGGGCGTCACCACGCTGAACATGCTGCGGCTGGAGCAGTCCCTGGACACGCTGTCCCCGGACAAGTCCAAGCGCTACATGCACAACTACAACTTCCCGCCGTACTCGACCGGTGAGACCGGCCGGGTCGGCTCGCCGAAGCGGCGCGAGATCGGCCACGGCGCGCTGGCCGAGCGGGCCCTGGTGCCGGTGCTGCCGACGCGCGAGGAGTTCCCGTACGCGATCCGCCAGGTCTCCGAGGCCCTGGGCTCGAACGGCTCGACCTCGATGGGTTCGGTCTGCGCCTCGACGCTGGCCCTGCTCAGCGCCGGTGTGCCGCTGAAGGCGCCGGTCGCCGGCATCGCCATGGGCCTCATCTCCGACGAGGTCGACGGCAAGACGGAGTACGTCACGCTGACCGACATCCTGGGCGCCGAGGACGCGTTCGGCGACATGGACTTCAAGGTCGCCGGCACCCCGGAGTTCGTCACCGCGCTGCAGCTCGACACCAAGCTCGACGGCATCCCGTCGGACGTGCTGGCCGCCGCTCTGCAGCAGGCCCACGACGCCCGCACCACGATCCTCGGCGTCATGGACCAGGCCATCAACAGCCCGGCCGAGATGAGCGAGTACGCCCCGCGGGTCACCAGCGTCAAGATCCCGGTCGACAAGATCGGCATGGTCATCGGCCCGAAGGGCCAGACGATCAACGCGATCCAGGACGAGACCGGCGCGGACATCTCGATCGAGGACGACGGCACGATCTACGTCGGCGCGACCAACGGCCCGGCGGCCGAGGCCGCGGTGGAGCGGATCAACGCCATCGCCAACCCGACGATGCCCAAGGCCGGGGACAAGTTCCTCGGCACGGTGGTCAAGACGGCCGCGTTCGGCGCGTTCATCTCGCTGCTGCCCGGCCGCGACGGCCTGCTGCACATCTCCAAGGTGGGCGACGGCAAGCGGGTCGACAAGGTCGAGGACTTCCTCAACGTCGGCGACAAGGTCGAGGTCTCGATCGCGGACATCGACAACCGCGGCAAGATCTACCTGGACAAGGTCCGTCCCGAGGGTGCCGAGGCGCCCGCGGACGCGCCCGCCGCCGCCGGTGGCGAGGGCTCCGAGGGTGGCGGCCGCCCGCCGCGCGAGCGCGAGGACCGCGGTCCCCGTGGCGAGGGTGGCGGCGAGCCCCGTCGCCGTCGTCAGCGTCCCAGCGGCGACCGCAACTGATCCACGCATGACAGACAGCAACCGCGGGCCGGCCGAAAGGCCGGCCCGCGTTGTAACCCGGACCCTGCAGGACGGTGTCAAGCGCACCGTCCTGCCCTCTGGTCTGCGCATCATCACCGAGGCGATCCCGACCACCCGCAGCGCCGCGCTCGGCGTCTGGGTCGGGGTCGGCTCCCGTGACGAGACCCCGGCGATGTCGGGTGCCTCGCACTTCCTCGAGCACCTGCTGTTCAAGGGCACCGAGAAGCGCACCGCGCTGGAGATCTCCGCGGAGATCGAGGCGGTCGGCGGCGAGACCAACGCCTTCACCACGAAGGAGTACACCTGCTACTACGCGCGGGTGCTGGACGCCGACCTGCCGCTGGCCGTGGACGTGCTCTGTGACGCGGTCGCGGGCTCGATCCTCGACCCGGCGGACGTGGAGACCGAGCGGGGCGTGATCCTCGAGGAGATCGCCATGCACGACGACGAGCCCGGCGACGAGGTGCACGACGTCTTCACCGAGGCGATCTTCGGCGCCGACACGCCGCTGGGCCGGCTGATCTCGGGCACCGAGCAGACCATCTCGCCGATGACCCGCGCCCAGATCAACCGCTTCTACCGGGCCAGGTACAAGGCGCCGCAGATCGTGATCACCGCGGCGGGCAACCTCGAGCACGCCAAGGTGGTCAAGCTGGTCCGGGCCGCCCTGGCCGGCAGCCCGCTCGACGGCGACATCGCCGAGCCCGCGCCCAAGCGTGGCTCGTCCGGGGCCGCCCGCGCGCGCAAGCCGGTCACCCTGGTCCGGCACCGCGACACCGAGCAGGCGCACATCGTGCTCGGCTGCGCCGCCATCAACCGGGCCGACGAGCGCCGGTTCGCGCTCGGCGTGCTCAACAACGTGCTCGGTGGCGGTATGTCGAGCCGGCTCTTCCAGGAGATCCGGGAGAAGCGCGGGCTGGCCTACTCGGTCTACTCGTACGGCAGCCAGTACGCCGACGCCGGCCTCTTCGCGGTCTACGCCGGCTGCGCCCCGGGCAAGGCCGAGGAGGTGCTCTCGCTGATCCGCGCGGAGCTCGCCACGGTCGCGGCCGAGGGCATCAGCGCCGGCGAGCTGGCCCGGGGCAAGGGCATGGTCAAGGGCTCCTACGTGCTCGGCCTGGAGGACACCGGATCGCGGATGAGCCGGCTGGCCAAGTCGGAGCTGCTGCACGGCGACCTGATGGCCGTCGACGAGATGCTGGTCCGGGTCGACGCCGTCACCCTCGACGAGGTCAACGAGCTGGCCGCCGAGCTGCTGTCGAAGCCGATGTCGCTGGCCGTCGTCGGACCCTTCGACGAGAACGCGTTTTCGAACGCCCGCTAACCTGGGACGCCGTGACCATCCTCAGCCCTCCGCCCGTACAAGAAGAAGCGTCGCCGGACCGGCGCCGACGCCGGATCATCGGCATGCTGATCTGGGCGGTCCTGTTCGCGGTCGGCACGTACTTCATCGGCGTGCCGACCAGCGACCCGCTGATCGCCTTCGGCTGGCTGTGGCTGGCCACCATCGCGTGGCGCAGTGACCTGCCGTGGCGTCAGCACCTGCTGTTCCTGCGGGACTGGCTGCCCATCGCGCTGCTGCTGGTGGTCTACAACATCTCCCGCGGGTACGCCGACGACCTGTTCCACCCGCACGTCACCGAGCTGATCGACGCGGACAAAGCGATGTTCGGCTGGCTCACCGGCGGCCAGGTCCCGACCACCTGGCTGCAGCAGCACCTCTACCAGCCCGGCGTGGTGCAGTGGTGGGAGGTCGTGGTCACCCTCATCTACGTCTCGCACTTCCTGACCGTGCCGACGGTCGCGGTGATCCTCTGGGTGCGGTCCCGGGCGCAGTGGGCCCGCTTCGTCCGCCGCTGGTTCACCCTCTGTGTCTTCGGCCTGATCACGTACTTCGTCTATCCGGCGGCGCCGCCCTGGTGGGCCTACAAAGAGGGCTACCTGCCCGAGCACGTCGAACGGATCTCCACGAACGGGTGGGATGCGATCGGCCTGCACGGTGCCGGCAACACCCTGAACGCGTTGCAGGTGGAGGCGTCCAACCCGGTGGCCGCGATGCCGTCGCTGCACACCGCCTGGGCCATGATGGCCGTCGCCTTCTTCCTGCCGGTGGTGCGCCGGCGCTGGTGGCCGCTGCTGCTCGCGTACCCGCTGGCGATGACGTTCACCCTGGTCTACACCGGCGAGCACTACGTCATCGACGTGCTGGTCGGCTGGGCCTACGTCGCCGGCGTGTTCCTGGTCGTGGGGCTGGCCGAGCGCTGGTGGCGCAACCGGCACCCGACTGGATGACAAGTCGGCGACCGGTGTTGAATTGACCGGGTGACAGACGAGCAGCAACCGATCCGCGTCGGCGTACTCGGTGCCCGGGGCCGCATGGGCCTGGAAGTGTGCAAGGCGGTCGACGCCGCCGACGACCTCGAGCTGGTGGCGATGGTCGACCAGGGCGACTGGCTGTTCAACGCCGCGGACGCCGGCGCCCAGGTGCTCGTCGACTTCACCACTCCCGACGTGGTCATGGACAACCTGCACTGGGCCGTGGACCAGGGCATCAGCATGGTCGTCGGCACCACCGGCTTCACCGAGCAGCGCCTGGACCGGGTGCGGTCCTGGCTGTCGCACAAGCCCGAGGTCGGTGTGCTGATCGCACCCAACTTCGGCATCGGCGCGGTGCTGATGATGCAGTTCGCGGCCCGCGCGGCCCGCTACTTCGAGTCCGCCGAGATCATCGAGCAGCACCACCCGCGCAAGCTGGACGCCCCGAGCGGCACGGCCACCCACACGGCCAAGCTGATCGCGGCGGCCCGGGCCGAGGCCGGCCTGGGCGCGATGCCGGACGCGACCAAGGAAGAGGTGTCCGGCGCCCGCGGTGCGGACATCGACGGCGTGCGGGTGCACGCGGTGCGGGCGGCGGGCCTGGTCGCCCACCAGGAGGTCCTTTTCGGTACGCACGGCGAGACGCTGACGATCAGGCACGACAGCCTGGACCGCGCCTCCTTCATGCCGGGGGTGCTGCTGGGGATCCGCTCGATCGTGACCCGCCCGGGCCTGACGATCGGTCTCGACCCGCTCCTCGACTGACCACCGTGGTCCCGTCGCCGGCCGCAGAGGACCGGCGTCGCGCCGGTCCGGCGAGGGCGGACAACCTCGCCGGGGCCCGGGTCAGTCGAGCGTGAGGCCGGCGGGCAGGCCGCTGACGGTCGCCGCGCCGGTGGCGTCGACCCGGACGTCGACCGGCGTGCCGGCGATGCTCAGGCCGTGCACCTCGACCGTCCCGAAGGGTGCACCGGCCAGCGGCCGGAGGCGCACCTTTCCGCCGGGCACGTCCGGCTCCAGCCCGATCACGGCCTGCGTCATCAGCATCGCCGCGGCCGCCGACCACGCCTGGGGCCGGCAAGCCGCCGGGTACGGCATCGGCCGGCTCAGCGCCGCGCGGGCGTCCCCGGCGTGCAGCTCGGGCAGCCGGTAACCGAACGCCTCCGCCGCGGTCAGCAGCCCGTCGATCAGCACGGTCGCCTCGGCACCGAACCCGGCCCGGGCCAACCCGGCCGCCACGATCGCGGTGTCGTGCGCCCACACCGAGCCGCAGTGGTACGACAGTGGCGCGTACCCGCCGTCCAGGGCGGACATCGTGCGCAGCCCGTACGCTCCGGACATCGCCTCGCCGCCCAGGGCCGTCGCCACCGCCCGTTCCTCGGCCGCGTCGAGCAGGCCGGTGCCCAGCAGGTGGCCGATGTTGCTGGTCAGCGAGTCGACCGGGCGCCCGTCGCGGTCCAGCGCCAGCGCCGGGTAGCCGGCGTCGAGCCAGAACGCCGCCCGGAAGCGCTCGGCCAGCGTGGCCGCGTACTGCCGCCATCGGTCGCCGCCGGGCCGGCCGAACGCGTCCAGCAGCGCCGCGCCGTCCAGCGCCGCCCGGTGGGCGTAACCCTGGACCTCGGCCAGGGCGATGGGCGGCTCGGCCGGCCGGCCGTCGTGGAAGCGCACCGCGTCCCCGGAGTCCTTCCAGCCCTGGTTGGCCAGGCCGTGCCCGGTGCTGTCGCGGTACGCCAGGAAGTCGTCGCCGTGCCCGGCCAGCCAGCTCAGCGCCGCCTCCAGGTGCGGCAGCAGCTCGCCGACCTGCGCCTCCGGCAGCCCCCAGCGCCAGGCGTCGTGCAGCAGGCTGATCCACAGCGGCGTGGCGTCGATGGTGCCGTAGTAGGCGGCCGGCAGCCGCAGGCCGTCCGCCAGCACGAACTCCTGCCGCCGCAGCTCGTGCAGGATCTTGCCGGGTGCCTCGGCCGCGGCCGCGTCGATCCGGGTGCCCTGCCGGCGGGCCAGCACGCGGAGAGTTCCGGCGGCGGGGCCGGTGCCCACCGGGAGCAGCATCCGGGCCGCCCAGATGCTGTCCCGGCCGAACAGCGTCAGGAACCACGGCACCCCGGCGGCGAGGTAGACGTCAGCACCGTCGGCGAGCCGCAGGCCGTGCAGATCGTCGAGCGAGCGGGCCACCAGCCGGCCCAGGCGCCGGTCGTCGGAACGGACCCGGGCCGGGCTCCAGTCGCGGGAGCGGGTGGGGGCGTGCACCGCGGCGGACGGGTCGTCCACCCGTACGGTGAAGGTCAGGTCCGCGTCCGTGCCCGGCGCGAGCGTGACCGCCCAGCGCAGCCGCCCGCGGTCGTCGATCTCGGCCCGCTCCGCACCGGCCGTGACGGTGATGCCGTCCCGGGCCCAGGTCAGGCCGTCGCCGGGGGGCACCGGCGTTGTCGCTTCGCCGGACCTGACGACCTCGATGGGCGCGAGATCGACCGCCAGCTCGACAGTGACGATCGTGCTGAGCGGCACCGCCGCGGCGGAGGTCAGCCGGATCCGCTCGGCAATGCGGCCCGGAGTGACGGTGCGCGTCCGGTCGATGCGCACCCGGGGGTCGAGCCGGCGGGCCAGCGCGACGAAGTGGGTCGTGCCGGCCCCCTGGTCGGCGTGGCCGATCGGCTCGGGCTCGCGGCCGTCGACCAGCAGCACCGCCGCGGACAGCACACGAACGTCCGCGTGGAACACGCCCTGCACCCCGGCCGCGCGGATCTGCCCGTCCGGCCCGGCCAGCACCATGGTCGGCGCCGCCACGCTGGTGACGAGCTCGTGCAGGAGCGGCTGGAGTCGCGGCATGCCGGCCCGGTCAGGAAGCCTCGGGCGGCTGCGGGTCGACGGCGACGTGCAGCCGCAGCTGGGGGACCAGCATGTCGTCCACGTCCAGCGCGCGGCCGGCGCCGTCGGGCTCCCAGCCGGTGGAGACGAGGAACTTCTTCATCGCCTCGTCCGCGTCGTAGGCCCAGGCCACGGCCGCCTTGAACGCGTCCTCCCGCCACAGGTCGACGGTGGCCGCGAGCAGCCGGCTGCCGTGCCCGCGGCGGCCCCAGCGGGGCTCGACCAGCAGGTCGGTGATCGCCGCCACGTCGTCGGGCAGCGGTGGCTCCTCGGGGACGAGTGCCTGCTCGTCGGCCGGTCCGGAAGCCGCGAAGCCCACCACGTGCGATGCCGCCTCGCCCTGCTCGACCGCGATCAGCACCCGGTGCCGCGGCGAGGGCGGGGCCTCGATCGCCTCGGCCCAGCCCCGGGCCAGGTAGGCCTCGTCCAGGTTGGCCAGGACGTGCGCCGGGAACATCCGCCGGTATGCGGTCCGCCAGGTCGTCAACTGGATGCGGGCGATCTCGCCGGCGTCGGTGGGACGGGCGGGACGGACGAAGCCGAGTGCCATGCCGGCAGCCTACAGACGGCTTTGTCGTACCCCTCGGCTAGCGTCCTGGTCTGTGGCCGTACCCGAATCTCTCTCCGTCGCCCAGGCCCGGCGCATCACGCTCGCCGCGCAGGGTTTCGCCGACCCCCGGCCCGGCGGCGCCACCGACATGCGGCACCTGCGCCGGGTGCTGCGCCGCCTGCACCTGATCCAGATGGACTCGGTCAACGTCCTGCAGCGGGCCCACTTCATGCCGCTCTACAGCCGCCTCGGGCCCTACCCGACGGCGCTGCTCGACCGGGCCGCCTACCGCAGGCCCCGGCTGCTGTTCGAGTTCTGGGGGCACGAGGCGTCGCTGATCGACGTCGAGCTCCAGCCGCTGTTCCGCTGGCGCATGGCCCGCGCGCAGGACTACGCCTGGGGCAACATGCGGCGCATCGTGGCCGAGCAGCCCGAGCTGGTCGCCTGGGTGCTCGACGAGGTCCGGCAGCGCGGCCCGCTGACCGCCGCCGAGATCGAGCACGACGCGCCGCGCACCAAGGAGCACTGGGGCTGGAACTGGTCGGTCGTCAAGCAGGCCCTCGAGTGGCTGTTCTACAGCGGCGAGGTCACCGCCGCCGAGCGCACCACCTCCTTCGCCCGGCGTTACGACCTGCCCGAGCGGGTCCTGCCCCGGCACGTGCTGGAGGCGCCGACCCCGTCGCCGGCGGATGCGTTCCGGGCCCTGGTCGAGCTCTCCGCCCGCACCCTGGGTGTGGCCGCCGAGCCGGAGCTGCGCGACTACTTCCGGCTGCCGGTGGCCGGCTTCAAGCAGGCCCTGGCCGAGCTGATCGAGGACAAGGTGCTGCTCCCGGTCTCGGTGCGCGGCTGGAAGGGCCCGGCCTACCTGCACCACGAGGCCCGGCTGCCGCGCCGGGTGCGAGCGGCGACGCTGGTCAGCCCGTTCGACCCGCTGATCTGGGAGCGCGGGCGCACCGAGCGGCTCTTCGACCTCAACTACCGCATCGAGATCTACGTCCCCGCCGCCCAGCGGCTGTACGGCTACTACGTGCTGCCGTTCCTGCTCGGCGAGGAGTTCGCCGCCCGCCTCGACCTCAAGGCCGACCGCAAGAGCGGTGTGCTGCAGATCCCGGCCGCCTGGATCGAGCCCGCCGCCGACCAGGAGGAGACCGCCGCCGCGCTGGTGCCCGAGCTGCACCGCCTGGCCGGCTGGCTGGGCCTGCACACAGTCGCGGCACCCCAGCGCGGAGACCTGGCCGGCCCGCTCACGGCCGCGCTGAAGCTTGCCTCCGCGGGTGTACCGTGACGCCCATGAGCAGTGCGACCGACCCCGTCGCAGTCCACCCGCAGATCGACGGGCCGGTGCACGGTCCGTACCCGCCGCCGCACTTCGCGCCGGCCCCGTTCGAGCCGGCCCGGCCCGACCGGGTCACGCGGTTCGTGCAGCGCAAGTGGCGCGAGTCGCCGATCTGGGTCGCCCCGGCCGCGATGCTGGTCTGCATGGCCGGCGCGGTGGGCTACACCCTGGCCACCCACCCCACCGAGGCGAACGCCGGTGCGGCCCCGAGCTGCCTGCTCAAATACACCACCGGCTTCATCTGCCCGGGTTGCGGCGGCACCCGTGCGGCCTGGTATCTGCTGCACGGCGACATCCCGGCGGCGGCCCGGCACCACGCGTTGTTCGTCTTCGTCGTCCCGTTCCTGCTCTACATGTACGTCGCCTGGGCCGGCCGCCGGCTCTTCGGCTGGCAGCTCCCGCAGCTCAACCTCGGCCCGGGCGTGATCGGTGGCTTCATCGCCGTCTGGGGTGTCTGGAGCGTCCTGCGCAACCTGCCCTGGGCGCCGTTCACCGCCTTCTACGTCTGAGGCCGCGGCCGGGCCCACCGGCGACGGGGTGACGCCTCCGGCCGTCCGATAAGTTGTCGGTATGACGCACGACCACCCGCGGCCCTTCGGCCGGCTGCTCTCGGCCATGGTGACCCCGTTCACGGCGGACGGCTCGCTCGATGTCGACGGCGCGGCCAGGCTGGCCACGTGGCTGGTGGACGAGCAGGGACACGACGCCCTGGTGATCAGCGGCACCGGTGGTGAGTCACCGACGACCACCGACGCCGAGAAGGAGATCCTGCTGCGCGTCGTCGTCGAGGCGGTGGGCGACCGGGCCCGGATCGTGGCGGGCGTCGGCACCAACAACACGGCCCACACGGTCGAGCTGGCCCGGGCCGCGGAGAAGGCGGGCGCGCACGGCCTGCTGGTCGTCACGCCGTACTACAACAAGCCCCCGCAGGCCGGTCTGATCAGGCATTTCACCACCGTCGCGGACGCTGTCGGCCTGCCGGTGATGCTCTACGACATCCCGCACCGCTCCGGTGTGCCGATCGCCACCGAGACGCTGGTCCGGCTGGCCGAGCACCCCACCATCGTGGCCGTCAAGGACGCCAAGGGCGACCTGGCCGGCAGCGCCGACGTGCTGCGCCGCACCGACCTCGCCTACTACTCCGGCGAGGACGCCGCCATCCTGCCGCTGCTGTCGATCGGCGCGGTCGGCGTGGTCGGCACCTCCACGCACTTCATCGGCCCGCAGACCAAGGCCATGATCGAGGCGTACGAGCGCGGCGACACCGCCGGGGCGCTGGCGCTGCACCGGCAGCTGCTGCCGCTGTTCACCGGCATTTTCCGGACCCAGGGCACCATCCTCGTCAAGGCCGGCCTGCGCGCCCTCGGGCTGCCCGCCGGACCCGTGCGCTCACCGCTGGTCGACGCCACCGAGGCCGAAACGAACCAACTGCTCGAGGACGCCGCCGCGGCGGGACTGCACCTCGGCACCAATTAGAGAGGCCTCGCACTTGAGCCAGGCACACGTCGAGCTGGAACCACCACCGCCGCTGCCGGAGGGCGCCCTGCGCGTCATCCCGCTGGGCGGTCTCGGGGCCATCGGCCGCAACATGACGGTCTACGAGTACGACGGCAAGCTGCTGGTCGTCGACTGCGGAGTGCTCTTCCCGGACGTCGAGCAACCCGGCGTCGACCTGATCCTGCCCGACTTCGACCCGATCCGGGACCGGCTGGAGGACGTCCAGGCGATCGTGCTGACCCACGGGCACGAGGACCACATCGGCGCGGTGCCGTACCTGCTGGCCCTCAAGCCGGACATCCCGCTGGTCGGCTCCGAGTTCACCCTGGCGCTGGTCGAGGCCAAGCTGGCCGAGCGGCGGCTGGACCCGTACACGCTGACCGTGCGGGAGGGGCAGACCGAGCGGCTGGGCCCGTTCGAGTGCGAGTTCTTCGCGGTCAACCACTCGATCCCGGACGCGCTGGCGGTGGCCGTACGCACGCCGGCCGGCCTGGTCCTGCACACCGGCGACTTCAAGATGGACCAGGTCCCGCTGGACGGGCGGATCACCGACCTGGCCGGGTTCGCCCGGCTCGGCGCCGAAGGTGTCGACCTGCTGCTGTCCGACTCGACCAACGCCGAGGTCCCCGGCTTCGTCACCCCGGAACGCGACATCGGCCCGGTGCTCGGCGCGCTCTTCGCCAAGGCCCGCGGCCGGATCATCGTGGCCAGCTTCGCCTCCCACGTGCACCGCGTGCAGCAGGTGATGGACGCCGCCTACGAATACGAGCGCAAGGTCGCCCTGATCGGCCGCTCGATGGTCCGCAACATGGGCATCGCCCGGGACCTGGGCCTGCTGCGCATCCCGGACGGCCTGCTGGTCAGCCTGGACGAGGCGGCCCAGATGCCGCACGACGAGATCGTGTTCATGTCCACCGGTTCGCAGGGTGAGCCGATGAGCGCGCTGGGCCGGATGTCCACCGGCGACCACCGGCACATCACCATCGAGTCCGGCGACACCGTCGTGCTGGCCAGCTCGCTGGTGCCGGGCAACGAGACCTCGGTCTACCGGGTGATCAACCAGCTGGCCCGGGCCGGCGCCACGGTCGTGCACAAGGACACCGCCAAGGTGCACGTCTCCGGGCACGCCCCGGCCGGCGAGCTGCTCTACCTGCTCAACGTCGTACGCCCGAGCAACCTGATGCCCGTGCACGGCGAGTGGCGGCACCTGCGCGCCCACGCCCAGCTCGGCATCGAGTCCGGGGTCGCCCCGGACCGGGTCGTGCTCTGCGAGGACGGCGACGTGGTCGACCTGGTCGAGGGGCACGCCCGGCACGTGGGCCGGGTCAAGAACCGCTACGTGTACGTCGACGGCCTCGCCGTGGGCGACGTCAGCGAGTCGCTGCTGACCGAGCGGCGCATCCTCGGCGACGGCGGCTTCATCTCGGCCACCGTGGTGATCGACTCGGTGACCGGCAAGGTGGTCGGCGAGCCGAGCATCTCGGCCAAGGGCTTCTCCGAGGACCCGCAGGCCTTCAACCCGGTCATCCCGCTGCTGACCGCCGCCCTGCACCGCTCGGCGGAGGACGGCATCACCGACACCCACCAGCTCCAGCAGGTGGTCCGGCGCACCGTCGGACGCTGGGTGAACGACGCCTACCGGCGCCGGCCGATGATCGTGCCGACCGTCGTGGAAGTGTGATCGACAGCCATAGTTTTCTGTGAATACCGGATTTATTGATCCGGCCGCGACCCCCTTGCGTATCTGAGGGCACGGTGCCGCCCCCACGGCACTCGATGCGAGGGGAGTTACGGATGCAGCGGAGAACGGTCGTCGCGCTTGCGGCGACGGTGACGGCAGCGGGAGCGGCGGTGGCGTTCACGCTGCCGTCCATGGCGGGCACGAACGCCAACCGCCGCCCTGCGTCTCAGTCGACCGGCGGAGTGGCCCCACAGCTGCTCGCCGCGATGCAACGGGACCTCGGTGTGAGCGCCGACCAGGCCGCGGCCCGGGTGAAGCGGGCCGCGTGGGCCAGCGGGGTGGCGGCGCAGTTGCGCAGCGCCTCCGGCGACTCGTACGCGGGCTCCTGGCTCGGCAAGGACGGCACGACGCTGAACATCGCCATCACCGACGCCGGCCTGGCCGACGAGGTGCGCGCGGCCGGAGCCACCCCGAAGCTCGTCGAGCGCAGCGTGGCCCAGCTGGACCGGGCCAAGAAGGCGCTGGACGCCGAGGCCACCAAGGCCGACCGGGACCTGCCCGGCTGGTACGTCGACGTCGCGGCGAACAAGGTCGTGATCCAGGCGCTGCCCGGGGACACCGAGCACGCCGAGGAGCTGGCCGAGGACGCCGGCCTCCCCGGCGAGGCGGTGAAGGTGGTCGTCACCAAGGCCGCCCCGAAGCCGCTGGCCGACGTCATCGGCGCCGAGCCGTACTTCGTCAACATCGGCGGCGGCCAGGCCCGCTGCTCGATCGGCTTCGCGGTCGAGGGCGGGTTCGTCACCGCCGGGCACTGCGGCGCCGAGGGCACCCAGACCACCGACCGGCAGAACCTGGACCAGGGCGAGGTCGTGGCGTCGGTCTTCCCCGGCACCGCGGACATGGGCGTGGTGCAGACCAACGCGAACGTGACGCTGCAGCCGTTCGTCAACGACTTCGACGGCAACGCGCTGCCGGTCGGCGGCAGCACCGAGGCACCCGTCGGCGCCGCGGTCTGCCGGTCCGGTTCCACCACCGGCACGTTCTGCGGCACCATCCTGGCCAAGAACCAGACGGTCAACTACCCGGAGGGCGCGGTCACCGGCCTGACCCGGACGGATGTCTGCGCCGAGGGCGGTGACTCCGGCGGCCCGTGGCTCTCGGGTGACCAGGCCCAGGGCGTGACCTCCGGCGGCTCGGGCGACTGCACGGTCGGCGGCGAGACGTTCTTCCAGCCGATCACCGAGATCCTCGAGGTGAACAACCTCACCCTGCTCACCACCGGCGGCGCCGGTGGCGGCACGGACGCGGGCGCTCCGGCCGCCGAGGGGACCACGGCTCCGCCGGTCGAGTCGGCCGAGGCGCCGGCCGGCAACAACGGCAACGGCAACGGCCACCACCGCCGGGGTCACCGCAACTGACGCACCACCCGTAGACGTGCTGCCCGCGCAGGCCATCCTCCGTCCTGTGCGGGCAGCGCTGCGTCGCCTACCGTTGGCGGCGTGGGCTACCGGATCCTGATCGCCGCGGCCGTGGGCGCGCACTTCGCGTTCCTGGCCTTCGGCATCTTCGGCGGCTTTCTGGCCTGGCGCTGGCGCCGGCTCATCTGGCTGCAGATCGTCAGCGCCGCCTGGCTCCTGATCATCGTGGTCGCGCGGCTGTCCTGCCCGCTGACCTGGCTCGAGGACCGCGGCCGGGCCGGCGCGGGGCTGCCGCTGCGCGCGGGCGGCTTCCTGGACAACCACGTGGCGGGCGTCTTCTACCCGCACGGCTACGAGTAGGCGGCGCGGATCACGGTCGCCGCGATCATCCTCACCTCGTGGATCGGCTTCGCGGTGCGCTCAAAGCTCCGCGACCGCGTCGGCTAGCTCACAGCCGGTCGCGATCCCGCAGATCATCACCTGGTCGAGCTGCTCCGGGGTGACGCCGCGCTCCCAGTCGCCGACGACCTCACCGACCACCCGCACCGCGCCGTCGTCGGCCGTGTGCACGTACGCCTTGGGCCAGAGCCGGTCGTGGTTCCAGGCGTTGCAGAAGGCGTACAGGCGGGGGACGTCGTCGGTGCTGAAGACCGTCCGGGTCAGCGTGCGGACCTGCAGGACCTCCTCGTCCTTGCCGAGCCGGAAGAAGTAGATCAGGCAGCCCTGCCAGTTGCCGCCGATGTCACCGTCGTCGTCGACGAAGTGGGCGAACGCGCGGGCGTGCAGCGCGTCGATGATCATGTCGTGGCTGAGCGGTTGCGGCGCGGACATGCTGTTGATCCTAAACGGGGGAAAAAGCGAAACCCGGTCACGGTGCGGCGCGCGTACTCGCGAGAGTGATCCCGTTACGGTAGGGCCATGGCGGGCCGTACTCCTCCGGCGAGCCGGGGCCGCGCCGCGTCCACCACGCGCGGTGCCGCGACGTCGCGCGCCCGGCAACCAGCAGCCCGCAAGACACCCGCACGTAAGGCCCCGGCCAAGAAGGCAGTGCCGCGCGCCCGGGCCAGGAGCGCCACCCGGGCCCGGCCCGGAGTCGGATCGGTGCTCGCGACCGGGGTCGGCCGCGGCGTCGGGGCCCTCTGGATGGGCGTCGCGCACAGTGTCGGCTGGGTCGCCCGCGGCGTCGGCCGGCAGGCCGCGACCGCCAAGGAGATCGATCCCGAGCACCGCCGTGACGGTGCCGGCCTGCTCATGCTCGGCCTGGCCATCCTGGTCGGGGTAGCGGTCTGGGCGGGTTCCGCCGGCCCGGTCGGCGCCCGGCTCAACGACGCCATGCGGCTGTTCTTCGGCGGCCTGGCGGTGCTCCTGCCACTGCTGCTGCTCTACGGCGCGGTCCGCTTCATGCGCAAACCCGCCGACCCCGAGCACCGCGGCCGGTCCGTCGTCGGCTGGAGCGCGCTGGTCGTCTCCACCGCCAGCCTGCTGCACGTGGCCCAGCGCCCGGCCGACGACCTCGAGATGACCAGTTCCGGCGGGCTCATCGGCTACGGCGTCGGCTCCCTGCTGGAGAACGCGGTGACGGC
Source organism: Actinoplanes sp. NPDC048967 (assembly GCF_040649415.1). Lineage (NCBI taxonomy): Bacteria > Bacillati > Actinomycetota > Actinomycetes > Micromonosporales > Micromonosporaceae > Actinoplanes > Actinoplanes sp. NPDC048967. The sequence continues at coordinate 390,723 of NZ_JBEZFL010000004.1, read as the reverse complement.
CTGGGTGGCCGTACCCCTGCTCGTGCTGTTGTTGATCTTCGGTCTGCTGGTCATCACCGCGACCCCGATCAACAAGATCCCCGAGCGGCTGATGCTGCTCACCGACGTGCTGCTGGGCCGCTCGTCGGCCCGGGCCCCGCTGCCCGACCCTGATCTGCCGGACCTCGACGAGCCCGGTGACGAGGAGCCCAAGCGGCGCGCCCCGGCCCGCCGCCGGCAGGGCTCGCTGGCCGACATCGGGCTCGCCCCGGACCCCGACGACCTCGACGTGGACGACGACCCGATCGTGCACGACACCGTCCTGGTGCCCCGCGGCAAGAAGGTGCCGGCCAGCCGCAAGGCGCCCGAGCCGCCCGAGCACTCGCCGCTGCCCACCCGCGCCGAGCAGCTGGACATCTCGGCCGTCGAGGGCGACTACCGGCTGCCCCCGCCGAACCTGCTGGGCAAGGGGGTGGCGCCGAAGTCCCGCAGCAAGGCCAACGACGAGATCATGACCGCGCTGACCGGGGTCTTCGACCAGTTCAACCTGGACGCGCAGGTCACCGGCTTCACCCGGGGCCCGACGGTCACCCGTTACGAGGTCGAGGTCGGCCCCGGCGTCAAGGTCGAGCGGATCACCCAGCTCTCCCGCAACATCGCCTACGCGGTCAAGTCGCCCGACGTGCGCATCCTGAGCCCGATCCCGGGCAAGAGCGCGGTCGGCGTGGAGATCCCCAACACCGACCCGGAGAACGTCTCGCTCGGTGACGTGCTGCGCTCGCACGCGGCCACCGCCGACCACCACCCGATGCTGGTGGCGCTGGGCAAGGACATCGAGGGCCGCTTCGTGGTGGCCAACCTGGCCAAGATGCCGCACATCCTGATCGCGGGCGCGACCGGCGCGGGCAAGAGCTCCTGCCTCAACTCGCTGCTGGTCTCGATCCTGACCCGGGCCACCCCGGACGAGGTGCGGCTGCTGCTGGTCGACCCCAAGCGGGTCGAGATGACCGCCTACGAGGGCATCCCGCACCTGGTCACGCCGATCGTCACCAACGCCAAGAAGGCCGCCGACGCCCTGGAATGGGTCGTCCGCGAGATGGACATGCGCTACGACGACCTCGCCGCCAACGGGGTACGCCACATCGACGACTTCAACCGCAAGGTCCGCAGCGGCGAGATCACAGCACCGCCGGGCGTCGACCGGGTGATGAAGCCGTACCCGTACCTGCTGGTGATCGTCGACGAGCTGGCCGACCTGATGATGGTCGCGCCGCGCGACGTCGAGGACTCGGTGGTCCGGATCACCCAGCTGGCCCGGGCCGCCGGCATCCACCTGGTGCTGGCCACCCAGCGTCCGTCGGTCGACGTGGTCACCGGCCTGATCAAGGCCAACGTCCCGTCCCGGCTGGCCTTCGCCACCAGCTCGCTGGCCGACTCCCGGGTCATCCTCGACCAGCCCGGCGCGGAGAAGCTGCTGGGCCGTGGTGACGGCCTGTTCCTGCCGATGGGTGCGTCCAAGCCCGCCCGCTTCCAGGGCGCCTGGGTCGACGAGAAGGAGATCGCCGACGTCGTCAAGTTCTGCAAGGACCAGCGCGAGCCGGAGTTCCGCCCGGACGTGACGGCGCCGCCGGAGAGCAAGAAGAAGCAGATCGACGAGGAGGTCGGCGACGACCTCGAGGTGCTGATCCAGGCGATCGAGCTGGTGGTCACCTCGCAGTTCGGCTCGACCTCGATGCTGCAGCGCAAGCTGCGGGTCGGCTTCGCCAAGGCGGGCCGGCTGATGGACCTGATGGAGACCCGGGGCATCGTGGGCCCGTCCGAGGGTTCCAAGGCCCGCGAGGTGCTGATCAAGCCCGATGAGCTGGAAGAGACCCTCGCCACCCTCAGGGTCGACTAGACAGCCGAAGGCAGGACAACCGGCGCCCGGTAGCCTTGTCGGAGTGTCGGTAACCCCTGCCCCCCGCCGTGTCGCCCTGCTCACCCTGGGCTGTGCCCGTAACGAGGTCGACTCCGAGGAGTTGGCCGCCCGTCTCGACGCCGGTGGCTGGCAGGTCAGCACGGACGCCGACGGCGCCGACGTGGTCCTGGTCAACACCTGTGGCTTCGTCGAGAAGGCCAAGCAGGACTCCATCGAGACCCTGCTCGCGGCGGCCGACACCGGCGCCAAGGTGGTCGCCGCCGGCTGCATGGCCGAGCGGTACGGCAAGGAGCTCGCCGAGAGCCTCCCCGAGGCGCAGGCCGTGCTCGGCTTCGACGACTACACCGACATCGCCGCCCGGCTCGACGGCGTGCTCGCCGGTGAGCGCTTCGACGCGCACACCCCACGGGACCGCCGGGAGCTGCTGCCGCTGACCCCGGTCGCCCGGCAGGCGGCCAAGGTCGTCGTCCCCGGGCACGCCACCGTCGACGAGCACACCCCCGCCCACCTGCGCCAGGTGCTGCGCCGCCGGCTCGACAACGGTCCGGTCGCGAGCCTCAAGCTGGCCAGTGGCTGTGACCGGCGCTGCTCGTTCTGCGCCATCCCGGCCTTCCGGGGTGCGTTCGTCTCCCGTGATCCGCAGGAGCTGCTGGCCGAGGCCGAGTGGCTGGCCGGCACCGGCGTGCGCGAGCTGGTCCTGGTGAGTGAGAACAGCACCTCGTACGGCAAGGACCTCGGCGACCCGCGTGCCCTGGAGAAGCTGTTGCCGCAGCTCGCCGCCGTACCGGGGATCGTCCGGGTCCGGGCCAGCTACCTGCAGCCCGCCGAGACCCGTCCCGGCCTGGTCGAGACCATCGCCACCACGCCCGGCGTCGCCGCGTACTACGACCTGTCCTTCCAGCACTCCAGCGAGCCGGTGCTGCGCCGGATGCGCCGGTTCGGCTCCACCGACCGGTTCCTGGAGCTGCTCGCCGCGGCCCGCACGCTGGCCCCCGAGGCCGGCGCGCGCAGCAACTTCATCGTCGGCTTCCCCGGCGAGACCCGGGAGGACGTGGACGAACTGGTCCGGTTCCTGACCGAGGCCCGGCTGGACGCCATCGGCGTCTTCGACTACAGCGACGAGGACGGCACCGAGGCCGTCGGCCTGTCCGGCAAGGTGGACGAGGACGAGATCAAGCTCCGGTACGCCGAGATCAGCGAACTGGCCGACGAGCTGTGCGCCCAGCGGGCCGAGGACCGGCTCGGCTCGGTCGTCGAGGTGCTGGTCGACACGATCACCGACGGCGAGGTCGAGGGCCGCGCCGAGCACCAGGCGCCCGAGGTCGACGGGTCCACCCTGCTGGTCGCCGGCGAGCAGGGGGTCGACCTGGCCGCGCTGCGCCCCGGCGACTTCGTCCGGGCCCGGGTCACCGGCACCGAGGGCGTCGACCTGGTGGCCGTACCCGTCGAAATGATCTCCGCGGCACCGGCAGCGGCAGCGTCGTGACCGACGAGCCGGTGCCGGTGGCCGCACCGCGGCCGGTTTCGCTCTACAACCCGGCCAACGTGCTGACGGCCGCCCGCATCGTGCTCGTCCCCGTGTTCGTCGCGTTCGTCATCGTGTCCGAGATGACGGAGTCCGGCTGGCGGATCCTGGCCTGCCTGACCTTCTGTGTGGCGTCCGCCACGGATTTCGCGGACGGCTGGATCGCCCGGCGCTACGAGCTGGTGACGTCCTTCGGCAAGGTGGCCGATCCGATCGCCGACAAGGCGCTGACCGGCAGTGCGCTGGTGCTGCTGTCGGCGTACGACCGGTTGTCGTGGTGGGTGACGGGCCTGATCCTGGTCCGGGAGTGGGGCGTCACAGCGCTGCGGTTCTGGGTGATCCGGTACGGCGTCATCCCGGCCAGCCGCGGCGGCAAGCTCAAGACCGCGCTGCAGATCGCCGCGATCGCGTGGTTCCTGTGGCCTGTTCCGGAGCCGTTCGATCTCATCGGCACGGTGCTGATGGTCGCCGCGCTGATCGTGACCGTGGTGACAGGGGTGGATTACGTATTGCAGGCGTTGCGCCTGCGCCGGCGGGCCGAGCGGGTCTGAGGACGCGCCCCGCCCACGCTTGGCAGAATCGGGACATGAGCGAAGGCAGGATCGATGATCCCGGGGTGGCCGCCGCCGCGGTGGTGCACGCCCTGGTCGACCGGCACCAGACGCTGTCGGTCGCGGAGTCGCTGACCGGTGGCCTGCTCGCCGCCACGATCGTCGAGATCGCCGGGGTCAGCGCGGTGTTCAAGGGCGGCATGGTGGTCTACGCCACCGAGCTGAAGCACACCCTGGCCGGCGTGCCCCGGCAGCTGCTGGACGAGCGCGGGCCGGTCGATCCGGACGTCGCCCTGGCCCTCGCCGAGGGTGTGCGGGAGCGTTGCGGTTCGGACTGGGGCCTGGCCACGACCGGGGTCGCCGGGCCGGAGCCGCAGGACGGCAAGCCGGTCGGGATGGTCTTCGTCGCGGCGGCCGGACCGGGCGGAGCCACTGTCCAGGAGCTGAACCTGCCGGGTTCCCGGCAGGACGTCCGCGTCGCGAGTGTGACGTCCGCCCTGTCGCTGCTCGTCGCCCAGCTGCGCGGCTCGACCGCGGGAATCGCGGGCTGACCAGTCGCGTTGTCTCGATCGGGTGAGTGGGTGAAAGCCGCCCGCCGCCCGTCTCAGCAGCCCCGCGGGCACCCGCGCGTTCCCGCCCGTCCCGCATTTCGGCGGGGCGGGATGTCGGTGTAGCCGGTAGCGGGTACGGTTGCGGGAAGCCTCCGGCGGTTGCCGGCGGCCCCGCCGCAGGAGGAGGTGCCATGGTCCTGCTACGCCGGGTTATCGGTGACGCACTTCGGGCGCGCAGGCAGGGTCAGCATCGCACGCTGCGTGAGGTGTCGACCGCCGCCAACGTCAGCCTGGGGTATCTCTCCGAGATCGAACGTGGCCAGAAGGAAGCGTCCAGCGAGCTGCTCGCCGCGATCTGCGAGGCACTGGGTGCGCGCCTGTCCGAGGTCCTGGGTGAAGTGAGCGGCACGCTCGCGCTCGCCGAGGGGATGGACGGTGTTCTCGCCCCGCTCGAGCCCACCACCGTCGAGACCAGTGGTGCGGGCGCCAACCCCGTTCCGCTCACCGGCTCCCCGATCAAGGCGGCTCCGGTCAAGAAGAGCGAGGCCCCGGCCGTGCGCCAGGTGACCTCCGACGGGACCGTCTCCGTCTCCGTCCGGAGTGAGTCTCCGCTCAAGGCGACCCTGCACGCGACCCGCAAGCGCGGGCGCGACATCGTCTACGCAGCCTGATCCTCAGCACCGCCCCTACGCGTTCCGGCGTCGCCGGAACGCGTATCGGCGCGTAGCCTCGATGTCGGGGGAACCCTCGTCCGACCCTGAGATCCCCCGTAGGTCACGTGACGCCGGTGGCGTGGAGCTGACACGATGGACTTCGCGCCATCGTGAAGACCCCTCGGTCCCGCGTCGGTGGCGCGTCCGACTGAGCGACATTGAGGGGATACCGCGGATATGGCGAACCCGTTCGTCAAGGGCTGGCGCTACATGATGGCGCTCTTCGGCGCCAAGATCGATGAGTACGCCGACCCCAAGGTGCAGATCCAGCAGGCCATCGAGGATGCCCAGCGCCAGCACCAGGCGCTCGTCCAGCAGGCTGCCGCCGTGATCGGCAACCAGCGGCAGCTGGAGATGAAGCTGTCCCGGCAGATGTCCGAGGTCGAGAAGCTGCAGGGCATGGCCCGCCAGGCCCTGGTGCTGGCCGACCGGGCCCGGGCCGGTGGTGACGAGGCCGAGGCGCAGAAGTACGAGTCGACCGCGCAGACGCTCGCCACCCAGCTGGTCTCCGGCGAGCAGTCGATGGAAGACCTGAAGACGCTGCACGACCAGGCGCTGTCGGCGGCCGGCCAGGCCCGCAAGGCGGTGGAGAACAACGCGATGGTGCTCCAGCAGCGCATCGCCGAGCGCTCCCGCCTGCTCAGCCAGCTCGAGCAGGCCAAGATGCAGGAGACGGTGGCCAAGTCGCTGGAGTCGATGTCGTCGCTCTCCGCGCCGGGCAACACCCCGTCCCTGGACGAGGTCCGCGACAAGATCGAGCAGCGGTACGCCAACGCGATGGGCCGGGCCGAACTGGCGTCGAACTCCGTCGAGGGCCGCATGCTCGAGGTGCAGAAGTCGAGCCTCGACATGGCCGGCACCTCGCGGCTGGAGCAGATCCGGGCCAGCATGGCCGGCGAGCAGCTCGGCGGCACCGCGGGCAAGCCGGCTGTGGAGGCGGGCAACAACGCCGCCCCGGCAGCCGACCCGGCCAGCGTGGCCCGGCTCGACGAGATCAGGGCAAGCATGAACGCCAAGCGTGGGGACACCTCGGCCACGGGCTGAGCACCCCACCCGGGGAGGAGTGAACGGTGGACGAGCGGAGCAGGTACTTCCGGCAGCTCAGAAAGCTGCGGGGGTCCGCCCGGCGCTGGAGCGTCATCGGCGGAGGGCTGACCGCTGCCGCTGCCGTGCTCACCCCGTACGCGGGCATCGGGCTCGCCGACGCGGCCTGGGCCGCGTCGGCGGGTGCGTCCGTGGCGCTGGCCTGGTGGCGCTGGAGTGACCACCGGGCGCTGGCCGCGATCCCGGCGCCGCCGCCCGCCCCGCCGGCCATCCCCGGCCAGCGGCTGGTGGCGGCCGTCGAGCGGTTCCCGGCGGGCCGGCAGGTGCTGCAGGAGGTCCGCCGGCACAAGGAGCGTTACGCGCTGCGCGGTTCGGCCGTCGCCCAGGCCTGGGACAGGCTGGACCGGGCGGCCATGACGCTGACCGGGCTGGCCGGCCGGCTGACCGGACCCGGCGAGGCCGCGATGCTGGAGGCCGCGGTGGCCGAGCAGTGGCTGCGAGACCTGGGCCAGCGGGTGGCCAGCGTCGAACGGGCGATCCCGCTCAGCCCGCCGGATCAGCGCCCCGGGATCGAGCAGGCCCACGAGAGCCTGGCCAAGCAGTTCACCGAGGGCGTGGCCGCGTACGAGCGGCTGGTCGCGGCCGCGGCGAGCTATGTCGCCGAGGAGGGCCACCCGGCCTCCACCCAGCACCCGGCGCTCGGCGGCCTGATCGAGGCGACCGACCGCCTGCGCGGCATCGCCGAGGGGCTGTCCGAGCTGCGGCGGCCCGCCACCCCCGCGGCCTAGGACCCGGGCGGGGCCGGCTTCGGCTGGCAGCGCGGGCACCAGTAGGTGATCCGTTCCTCCTGGTCCTCTTTCTGGATCGCCGACCCGCAGCGCCGGCAGGGCTGCGCCCGCCGACCGTAGACGTAGCTGGTCTGCCCCCGGCGCAGGGAACCGGTGGTGGTCTGCGTCCAGCGTCCGCGGTTGGAGGCCACCAGCTTCTGCGCCATCTTCACCGTGCCGGCCAGGTCCGCCACCGCGGAGACCGGCGTCCACGGCCACAGCCCGCGCAGGAAGAGCGTCTCGGCCTTGTAGAGGTTGCCGACGCCGGCGAGGTTGCGCTGGTCCAGCAGCGCCTCACCGATCGGGACGTCCGGCTTCGCCGCGATCCGGCGGACCGCCTCGTCCGGGTCCCAGTCGGTGCCGAGCAGGTCCGGTCCCAGGTGGCCGAGCAGCTTCTCCTCCTCGGCCGTGGGCAGCAGCGCCACCTCGTGCAGGTGGTAGCCGACCGCCACCGAGCGTTTCGTCCGCAGCACCACGCGGATCAGGTGTGCCGGGCGGCCGGTCCAGCGCTCACCCGGCGCGTACGCCCGCCAGGCGCCCTCCATCCGCAGGTGCGAGTGCAGGGTCATGGCCCGTTCGCCGCTCGTCAGCCGCAGCAGCAGGTGTTTGCCCCGGCTCGCCGACTCGGCCACCGTCCAGCCGGTCAGGTCGGTCGTCGCGAGCTGCGGCACCCGGAAGTCCGAGCCGGTGAGCACGTCGCCCTGCAGCGCGCGTTCGAGGACTCGCGCCGTGTTCCATACGGTGTCACCTTCGGGCATGGCTCTGCTCCTGCCCAGCCGACAGCATCGCAATCATCGCGGCCGGTTCCAGCGTGGCGCCACCGGCGTCGGCGGCGGCCCGGGTCACCGGATCGAGGGCCTGATCGAGGGCGTTGTTCAGGGCGGCCGAGGTCGTCGGGTCGGTGGCTTCGGGCCGTAGTCCGCGGCGGGCGCCCTGGTGGCGTACGGCGGCCAGCAGCGTCGCACCCAGCTCGGGCCGGCCGCTCAGCGTGAGGGCGTACGCGCCGGTGTGCAGGCAGGAGAGGACGTTGCCGACGTCGTCCTCCTCCCGGAACCGGCCCAGGGCGGCGCCGAGCTCGCGCAGCGCCGCGGCCGGATCGGGATCGGCCGGGGCCAGCCAGGCCCGGGCCAGCAGCAGCTCGCTCATCGCGGCGATCCAGTTCTGCCGCAGCTCACTGGCGTGCGCGGCCGCGTCCTGGAGCACCCGGCGGCTCTCCAGCAGCTCGCCCAGCCCGGTCAGGGCCCCGCCGAGCGCCATTTCACCGGCCGGCGCGGCCCACCGCTCGCCGATCCGCACACTGACCGCGATCGACTCCCGGGCCCGGACCGCGGCGGTGTCGTAGTCGCCGCGCGCCGACCACAGCAGCGACTCGTAGTAGCGCAGCTGACTGACCAGGCGCCACCCGTCCTGGCTGTCCGGCTCCGCGAGGAGAGCTTTCGCCTGCCACAGGCACTCGGCGGCGCCGTCGACGTCCCCGCCGATGAACCGCAGGGTCCCGCAGGTGGCCAGCGCGAGTGCCCGGTCGAGAGCGGGCGCGTCCGGCGCTCCGGCCAGGGCCGTGGTCAGCAGCCGCAGCCCTTCGGCCACGTGCCCGCCCCGGAACCAGAACCACTCCAGCAGCCCCGCCGTCCGCAGCGCCGCTGCCGGGTCCGCGACGAGGTCGTGGGCCAGCGCGGCGCGCAGGTTGGGTACCTCCCGGTTGAGCACCCGGATGGCGTGCGCCGAGCGTTCCCCGCGCAGCTCGGGCGCGGTCCGCTCGACCAGCGCGCGGACCCAGGCGGCCTGCGCGGCCCGGCTCGCCGCCGGCTCGGGGTCGTGCTCCTGGCAGTACGCCCGGATGATGCCCAGCAGCCGGTAGCGGGTCGGCGTCACGGTCGTGTCGGCGCTCACCACCGAGCGGGTGACCAGCGAGGACAGCGCTTCCAGATCGGAGCCGACCGCCGCGGCGGCCTCCACGGTGAAGCCGCCCGCGAACGGCCACAGCCGCAGCAGCAGCGCCCGGTCGGCGGCCGGCAGCAGGTCGACACTCCAGGCCACGGCCGCCTCCAGCGTGGCGTGCGGGGCCAGGGCGCCGCGCGGCACCCGGCCCAGGGCGGGGAACCGCTCACCGAGCAACGACACCAGCTCGCCGAGACCCAGCACCCGGGCCCGGGCGGCGGCCAGCTCCAGCGCCAGCGGGATCCCGTCCAGCACCTCCGCCAGCCGCGCCAGCTGGGTCTCGTCGTCAGCGTCCGGATGCCAACCCGGGCGTACCGCGCCGATCCGGTCGACCAGCAGCGCCACGGCGTCGTCCGACGGCAGGGGCGCGACCGGCAGCAGCCGTTCGCCGTCGACACCGAGCGGTTCCCGGCTCGTCGCCAGGATCCGCAGCTGCGGGCAGCGGGCCAGCAGCTCGACGACCAGGTCGGCGACGGCGGCGACAAGATGCTCGCAGTTGTCGAGGATGAGCAGCGCGGACCGGCCGCTCAGGGCGGAGCTCAGGCCGGCCGGGCCGGGCTCGGCGGGCTGGTGCACACCGGCGGCTGCGGCGATCGTGGAGACGAGCACGTCGGGTTCCGTGACGTCGGCCAGCCGGGCCAGCCACGGGCCGTCGCCGTCCGGGCGGGTGGCGGCGTACTCCACCGCCAGCCGGGTCTTGCCCGCGCCGCCCGGACCGACGAGGGACAGCAGGCGAGTGGCCGGCATGGTGGCTTCGAGCGCGGCCAGCTCCCCTTCCCGGCCGACGAAAGCGGACAGCGGCCGGGTCACCGCCGGGGCCTTGATGACCGGGCGTGGTGCCGGGCCGGGCCGGGCGGGGAGCAGCAGGCCGGGATCCTGGGCCAGCAGGCGCCGTTCCAGGGACTGCAGGGCCGGCCCGGGATCCACCCCGAGGTCGTCGGCGAGCAGGGCGCGGACCCTGCGCAGGGCTGACAGCGCCTCGGCCTGGCGGGCGCTGCGGTAGAGACCGAGGATGAGCAGTTCCCAGCGGCGTTCCCGGTAAGGCTCCGCGCGTACGGCTGGGGTCAGCTCGGCCACCGCGCCCGGTGCGTCGCCCACGGCCAGGCGCGCCGCCAGCCTTTCCTCGACCGCGACCAGGCGCAGCTCGCCCAGCCGGACCCGGGCGGCCTCGACCTCGACGGCCCCGTCCAGATCCGCGAACGCCTCCCCGCGCCAGAGCCGCAGGGCCGCGTCGAAGGCGCGGACGGCCTCGGCCGGCCGCTGCTCGTCCAGCAGCTCCCGCCCGCGGGCAACGCCCGCCTCGAACGCCGCCACATCCGTCTCCGCGCCGGTCAGCCGGTATCCGTCGCCGACCCGCTGCAGCGCCTCCCGATGCTCGGCGCCCAGCGCCCGTCGCAACCGCGACACGTACGCCTGCAGCGACACCTCCGGGCTGGCCGGCGGATCATCACCCCACACCGCCGCCGTCAGCGCGTCCCCGCCCACCGGCCGGCCACCGGCCGCGATGAGCGCGGTGACGAGCCGGCGCGGCAACGGACCGCCCAGATCGAGGACGACGCGGCCCGCACCGAGCTCGGTCGGCCCGAGAACGCGGCAGCTCAGCACGGCTGGAGCATACAAACGCAGGCCGCTTGCAGGCAGTCTGCAAGCCGACCCGCGCATCCTGAGCCCATGACCACCACTGAGCCCGTCCGCGGCGGAAAACCCAGGCCACCTCGCGCCGGTACCCGCGTCGACACCTGGGAGATGGTGCTCGTGCACCGGGTGTTCCGGCGCGAGTTCCGCATCCTGCCCGCCCTGATCCGCGCGGTGCCGCCCGGCGACACCGCCCGCGCCGAGACCATCGGCTCGCACCTGGCCAACGTGGCCGGGGCGCTGCACCACCACCACGAGGCCGAGGACGAACTGCTCTGGCCGGTCATGCTCGACCGCGTCGGGCTGCGCGCCGACCTGGTGCACCGGATGGAGGCGCAGCACGAACGCCTGGCCGGCCTGCTCACCCGCATCGACGACCTGACCGCCCGCTGGCGTGCGCGGGCCGCCGCCGACGTCCGCGACGAACTCGCGGACGTGCTGGCCCAGGCGTCCGGCGCCCTCGACGAACACCTGGGCGACGAGGAACGCGAGCTGCTCCCGCTGGTGTCGGAGCACGTGACCCCGGCCGAATGGCACGCACTCAACGAGCGGGGCCGCGAAGCGATCCCGAAGAACAAACTGGCGCTGGTCTTCGTCGGCGCGATCCTCGAGGAGGCGAGCCCGCGGGAGCGGAAGATGTTCCTCGCGCAGCTGCCCGGGCCGGCCCGGCTGCTGTGGCGAATCGTCGGGCCGCGCACCTACGCGAAATCACGGGACAGCATCCGCCGCGGCTGACATGGCCGGGTGCCGCTGAGCTTCTCCGGCACGATCGCCGACGGGCTGCCGGAAAACGGCTCGACCCGGCCTGTCCGACCCGGCCTGTCCGACCCGGCTCGGCCCGGCCCGGCCCGGTCAGCGTTCGGCTCGGCCCGGCTCGGTCAGCGTTCGGCGACGCGGACTATGTCGCCGGGGCGGACCGAGAGGAGGACCACTGCGCGGCCGCCGTTGACCGCTATGGCCACGCGGCCGGCCGAGTCCTCGTACACGATCATCTCGCCCTGCTGGGCGTCGGCGAAGGTCTGGGCGCGCCGGGCCTTGACCCCGCCGATCACCAGGTCCGGGCTCAGCCCGGACAGCGTCGCGCCGCCGGCCGCGAGCTGCACGTTGCCGAAGCGGTCGACGGTGAGCACCTCGGCCTCGAGCCAGCCGTCGCCGACCGCCACGACCGGGTCGGGCAGCCGCACCAGGGTCTCCGGGGCGACGGCCGGCCCGGCGTCGCTCAGCGGCGCACCGAGCGCGAGCCGCGCCGCGGCCGGGGAGAACACGTCACGGCCGTGGAACGTGCGCGAGACGTCGCCGAGCAGCCAGTCTTTGTTGGTGAGCTCGAACACGTCGTCGATGCCCCCCAGCGCCTCGGCCGCCCAGATCAGCAGCCCGTTGTCCGGACCGACCAGGACGCCGCCGGGGGTGCCGATCGTGATGCCGCGCCGCTCCGAGCCGACCCCGGGGTCGACCACGGCGACGTGCACCGACGGCGGCAGGTGCGGTGCCGTCTGGGCCAGCACCGCGGCGCCACGCGCCACGTCAGCGGGTGGCACGTGGTGGGTGATGTCGTTGACTCGCACATCGGGAGCGATGCGCGCGATCACCCCGCGGCACGCGGCGGCGAAACCGTCGAACGTGCCGTAGTCGGTGGTGAGGCTGATCCATCCATAGCCGCCCATGGTGGTTCACGTTACTGCCCCGGCACACTCCGTGCGTGGCGGCTGGCCGGGCGCGTCGCGGCACTTCTGGCACTGTTGATCTATGCGTCTTGTCATCTTCACCGAACCCCAGCAGGGTGCCTCCCACGACGACCTGCGGCGGGTGGCCCAGCTTGCGGAGCAGACCGGCTACGACGGCTTCTTCCGCTCCGACCACTATGTCGCGATGGGCAGGGACGGCCTGCCCGGCCCGACCGATGCCTGGCTGACCTTGGCCGCACTGGCGGTGCAGACGTCCCGGATCCGGCTCGGCACGCTGGTCACCTCGGCGACGTTCCGGCTGCCGGGCCCGCTGGCGATCGGCGTGGCCCAGGTCGACGCGATGAGCGGCGGCCGGGTGGAGCTGGGCCTGGGCGGCGGCTGGTTCGAGCAGGAACACACCGCGTACGGCATCCCGTTCCCGCCGGTGGGCGAGCGTTTCGACCGCCTCGAGGAGCAACTCGAGATTGTCGAGGGCCTGTGGACGACCCCGGTGGGCGAGCAGTACACCTTCGCGGGAAAGCACTACCAGGTGACGAACTCGCCGGCCCTGCCCAAACCGGTCCAGTCACCCCGCCCGCCGATCATCGTGGGCGGCGCCGGCAAGAAGCGCACCCCGGCCCTGGCGGCCCGGTACGCCGACGAGTTCAACGCCCCGTTCGCGAAGGTGGCGGACCTGCCGGCGATGTTCGACCGGGTCCGGGCGGCGAGCGAACAGCTCGGCCGGGCTCAGCCGCCGGCGCTGTCGGCAGCGGCGGTGCTCTGCGTGGGCCGCGACGAGGCGGAAGTGAAGCGCCGAGCGGCGGCGATCGGCCGCGACGTGGACGAGATGCGGGGGAACGGCGGGGTGGTGGGCACGCCGGACCAGGCGGTGGAGATCCTCGGCCGGTACGCGGAGACGGGCGCGTCCCGGATGTACCTGCAGGTGCTGGACCTGAGCGACCTCGACCACATCGAACTGGTCGCGGCCGCAGTGGCACCGCAGCTGCCCTGACGTCAGTCCGGGCCGGTGATTCCAGGCGTCGTGATTGCGGGCGCCGAGGTCACCGGCCCGATCCCGGTCAACGCACCGCCTGCTGTCCTGCGCGGCGGCTCAGGTGCGGCGGTCGGCCCGGGCCCGATGCGTGGCGTCTTATGCGGTGGCGCGGTGCCACGGTCCGCCGGCGGACCACCGCCCGGGGTCTTGGCGGCGGATCAGTGTGGCCGGTTGGCTCGGGGCCGCGGCCCGCCCCCCTCGTCGCCCATGTTGCGGTCCTTGAACGGCCCGCGGCTGGAGTCGGTGGTGGCCGGGATGGGCGGCTGCGGGGTCGTTGCGGTGGTTTGGCCCTGGTGGGGACGGTCTTGGTGGTGGCGGGGATGAGGTGTCCAGGCTCGGGGCCTAAAGTCTGTTGCGTGGAGATTGTCACCGCGCGACTGGCTTTGCGTCGGCCCGGGCCGGCCGACCTCGAAACGATCTTCGCGATCCACCGCGACCCCGAGGCCAGCCGGCACAACCCTTCGGACCTGCTCGCCACGCTGGCCCAGGCCGAACACCTCTACAGCCGGTGGGACGACCATTGGCGCCGGCACAGCTTCGGCTACTGGGTTGTCGAGGAACGCGAGTCCCGCAAGATTCTCGGCTTTGCGGGTCTCAAGGTGGTCCGCTTCCGCGAGATCGAAGTCCTGAACCTCTTCTACCGCCTCGACCCGGCGGCCTGGGGCAACGGCGTGGCGACCGAAGCAGCGACAGCCGTGGTGGAGTGGGCCGGCCGCCACCTTCCGGAGTGGCCGATCCTCGCCCGGGTCCGCCCGGACAATGTCGCCTCCCAGAAGGTCGCCCAGCGCGCGGGCCTCACCCGCGCAGAGCACCTGGACGATCTGGGTGAGGACGGCCTGGACTGGCTCTTCATCACCCGATGGCCGGCGGAGGAGAACCGCCGGCCCTGACCGCCCGTCCCGGGCGCTGACACTGAACCGGCCGTCGGGCTGATACCGAACTGTCCGGCGTCCCGGTGCCGGCGGCGGCCCGCATCCGCAGGACGCCCGCGGACCCGGTCAGCCGCGCAGCCGCAGCCCCCGAGGCGTCGCCCGGAAACCCGCCCCGGTCAACGCGTCCCGCAACGGTGACGAATGCACCGACTCCCCGTCCGCCCGCTCCACCGACATCGGCCCCAGCGCCCCGGACCGCACCGATCCCGCCAGCGCCTGCCCAGCCGCCGTCAACGCCTCCGTGTCGTCCAGGTAGGACAGCAGCGTCCGGCCGCCGCGTTCGACGTACAGGATCAGGTCGCCGCCGACCAGGACCACCAGGGCGCCTGCCTTGCGGCCCGCCCGGTGGCCTGTCGCCGGTGTCGTCTCGCCGTTGCCGCTGTCCACCACTCGTTCCGGCCACGGCAGCGCCGCCCCGTACGGGTTGGCCGGGTCGGTCGCCGCCAGCACCACCGCGGTCGCGCCCGTGCGTTTGGCCAGCTCGGCGGGCTCGGCCAGGGCGCGCAGCCGGTCCACCGCGCCCGGCACCGCGAACTGTGCCGCCCCCAGGCCTTCCACGAAGTAGCCGCGGCGGGCCGCGCCCCGCTCCTCCAGCGCGGCCAGCACCGGATACACCGCCGCGAAGCCGCCGGTCACGCCCTCGGCCATCACGGCGCCGCGGGTCACCACGCCGTGTCGTTCGAGCAGGAGGTCGGCCAGGGCGGCCGCGCGGCGGGTCGGGTCGAGGTCGCGTTCCGGCAGGCGGGACCAGCGGCCCACCATCATCAGCGGTCCGGATCGGGCCGGCATCGCCGGGCGGCCGGGACGGCGGAAGCGGGTGCGGGCGGGCGCTGCCTTCGCGCGGTGGGCGCCGCTGCTGCCGAGCAGGGCGCGCACGGGCGCCAGCGTGTCGTTGGTCAGGTGACCGGCCCAGACCAGGTCCCAGACCGTTTCGGCCAGGGCGGTGTCGTCGGTGGCGCCGATCCTGTCGGACAGGCTGCGGAAGAACAGCGCCTGGCCGTCCGCCAGTGCGTCCAGGACCGACTGGTGTTGCGGGGTCAGCGCGAACTCGTCGTCCGGCGGGGGCAGCAGCAGCGGGGCACTGTCGGCGTACGCGAGGGTCACCCAGCCGTCGCCGCCCGGGATGGAGCCCGAGCCGGCCCACAGCACCTCGCCGCTGGCGCACAGCTCGTCGAGCTGGGGCGGGGCGTAGTCGGCGACCCGGGCCGGCAGGATCAGGCGTTCCCAGGCCGAGGCCGGTGCGGCCACGCCTTGCAGCTGCTCGATGGTGGCCGCCAGGGCGTCGACGCCGCGGGAGTTGCCGCCGATCTGGTGCCAGCGCGGCAGGAACGCGGCCAGCACCCGCGGTGGCACCGGCTCGATCTCGCGGCGCAGCGCGGCCAGGGAGCGGCGTCGCAGCAGCCGCAGCACCTCCGCGTCGCACCACTCGGTGCCGGCGCCGCCGGGGGAGAACTCGCCGGAGACGACCCGGCCGGTGGCGCTGAGCCGCTTGAGGGCCTGCTCGACGACGAAGACGCCGAGGCCGAACCTGGCGGCGCAAGTGGCCGCCGCGAACGGGCCGTGGGTGCGGGCGTACCGGGCGACGAGGTCGCCGAGCGGGTCGGCCACCGGCTCGAGGTAGGCCTCCGCTACGCCGACCGGCAGGGCCACGCCGAGCGCGTCGCGGTAGCGGCCGGCGTCCTCGACGCCGATCCAGCGTTCCTCGCTCGCGATGCGGACCTGGATCGCGCGCCGGCTCGCCTGCAGGGTCGTCAGCCAGTCGAGCTCGACACCGCGGGCGGTGAGATCCGCGGCGGACAGGTCGCCGAGCAGGCGCAGCAGCTCGGCCGCGTCCTCGGCGTCGCGCGGGCTGCGGGCGGCGGTGAGCCACTGCAGCTGGGCCTCGCTCTCGGTCACCACGGTGGGGTCGAGGAGCTCCCGCAGGTCGACGCGGCCGAGCAGCTCACCCAGCAGAGTCGAGTCCAGAGCCAGGGCGGCGGCGCGCCGCTCGGCCAGCGGTGCGTCGCCCTCGTAGAGGAACGCGCCCACGTACCCGAAGAGCAGGGAGCGGGCGAACGGCGACGGCCGTGGGGTCTCGGCCTCGACCAGCCGGACCTTGCGTCCCGCGATCTCGCGCATCAGCCCGACCAGCCCGGGCACGTCGAAGACGTCCTGCAGGCACTCGCGGGCGGCTTCCAGGGTGACCGGGAAGTCGGCGAACTCGCGGGCCACGTCGAGCAGCTGGGCCGAGCGCTGGCGCTGCTGCCAGAGCGGCTGGCGGCGGCGCGGGTCGCGGCGGGGCAGCAGCAGCGACCGGGCGGCGCACTCGCGGAACCGGGAGGCGAACAGCGCGGACGTGCCGACCGACTCCTCGACGAGCTGGGAGATCTCCTCCGGGTCGAAGGCGACCAGGTCGGCGCCGGGCGGCTCCTCGGCGGTGTCCGGCAGGCGGATGACGATGCCGTCGTCGGAGGGCATGACCTGGCCGTCGACGCCGTAGCGCTCGGAGAGCCGGCGGGCGATGGCCAGCGCCCAGGGCGCGTTGACCCGGGCGCCCAGGACACAGTGCACGGTCATGCGCCAGTCGCCCAGCTCGTCGCGGAAACGCTCGACCACGATGGTCCGGTCGTCGGGCAGATTGCGGGTGGACTCGCGCTGCTCACGCAGGTAGGCCATCAGGTTGCCGGCCGCCCACTCGTCGAGCCCGGAATCGCGCAGCGAGGCGATCGCCTTGGTGTCCTCCGCGCGGGTCAGGGTGCGCAGCCGGGCGCCGATGGCCCGGCCCAGCTCGATCGGGCGGCCGAGCGCGTCGCCCTTCCAGAACGGCATCCGGGCCGGCGCGCCCGGCGCGGGGGAGACCAGCACCCGGTCGGGCGTGATGTCCTCGATGCGCCAGGAGGTCGAGCCGAGCAGGAAGACGTCGCCCACCCGGGACTCGTAGACCATCTCCTCGTCGAGCTCGCCCACCCGGGACGCTTTCTCCGAGCCGGCCAGAAAGACGCCGAACATGCCGCGGTCGGGGATCGTGCCGCCACTGGTGACGGCGAGCCGCTGGGCCCCGGGGCGCCCGGTGAGCTCGTCGGTGGTGCGGTCCCAGACCAGGCGGGGCCGCAGCTCGGCGAACGCGGTGGACGGATAGCGCCCGGAGAGCATGTCGAGCACGGCGTGCAGGGCGGAGTCGGGCAGCTCCGCGTACGGCGCGGCCCGGCGCACCAGCGCGGCCAGCTCGTCGACCTGCCAGGCGTCCAGCGCGACCATGGCCACGATCTGCTGGGCCAGCACGTCCAGCGGGTTACGGGGATAGCGCAGCTCCTCGATCGCGCCCTCACCCATCCGCTCGGCGACGACCGCGCAGCTGAGCAGGTCACCGCGATGCTTGGGGAAGACGACCCCGCGCGAGACGGCCCCGACCTGGTGCCCGGCCCGGCCGATGCGCTGCAGCCCGGCGGCGACCGACGGCGGCGCCTCGATCTGCACCACCAGGTCGACCGCGCCCATGTCGATGCCGAGCTCCAGGCTGGAGGTGGCGACCACGGCCGGGAGCCGGCCGGACTTGAGCGCCTCCTCGATCTGCTTGCGCTCCTCGCGGGAGACGCTGCCGTGGTGGGCGCGGGCGATGACCGGTGCCGCTCCTGCGGCTATCGGGGACTGGGCCATCAGCGCGGCGGGCGCGCGGTCCGCCTGCTCGACCACGGCCTCGGCGGCCAGCTCGTTGATCCGGGCGCACAGGCGCTCGGCGCCGCGCCGCGAATTGGTAAACACGATCGTGGAGCGGTGCTGCTGGATCAGCTCCAGCACGCGTTCCTCGACGGCGGGCCAGATGGACGGCGTGCGCCGGGACGCGCCGGGGTCGTCCGCGTCGACCTCGGGCACCTCGTCGAGGCGGGTCATGTCCTCCACCGGGACCGTCACCGAGACCTCGATGGTCTTGCTGCTGCGCGGCTGGACGATCTCGACGGCGCCGGCTCCGCCCAGGAACCGCGCTGTCTCGTCGATCGGGCGCACGGTCGCGGACAGCCCGACCCGCTGGGCCGGGCGGCCCAGCATGGCGTCGAGGCGTTCGAGCGAGAGGGCCAGGTGGGCGCCGCGCTTGGTGGCCGCGACCGCGTGCACCTCGTCGATGATCACCGTCTCGACGCCCTTGAGCGACTCCCGGGCGGCCGAGGTGAGCAGCAGGAACAACGACTCCGGCGTGGTGATCAGGATGTCCGGCGGCGTACGCGCGAAGGCCCGCCGCTCGTCAGCCGGGGTGTCCCCGGTGCGCATGCCGACGGTGATGTCCGGTGGCGGCAGCCCGAGCCGTCCGGACGCCTGCCGGATGCCGGTCAGCGGGGCCCGCAGGTTGCGCTCGACGTCGACGGCCAGCGCCTTGAGCGGGCTGACGTAGAGCACCCGGCAGCGGTGCTTGGGCTCGGCCGGGACGGGCTCGTGGGCCAGCCGGTCGAGCGACCAGAGGAAGGCGGCCAGCGTCTTGCCCGAGCCGGTCGGCGCGACCACCAGCGCGTTGCGGCCGGCGCCGATGGATCGCCACGCGCCGGCCTGGGCGGCCGTGGGCGCGGCGAAGGCGGCCCGGAACCACTCCCTGGTGGCGAGGCCGAACTGCTCGAGGACGTCTGGCACATGTCCATGGTGCCCCCGGGGTCTGACAGAAATCGGCGACCGCGGAAAACATCCATCCGGGTGACGGCTCCGAACCAGTAGCGGATGGCCCTAACAAGATGGGCATCAATCAGACGTTGGAGCACAGGATGGGCACTCAACCGGCGCTCGCGCGC
Organism: Actinoplanes sp. NPDC048967; assembly: GCF_040649415.1. Lineage (NCBI taxonomy): Bacteria > Bacillati > Actinomycetota > Actinomycetes > Micromonosporales > Micromonosporaceae > Actinoplanes > Actinoplanes sp. NPDC048967. The sequence goes on along the minus strand of NZ_JBEZFL010000004.1, from coordinate 371,638 downwards.
GACCGGAAGGACCATGGTGCGGACTGGTGACGTGCGGCACATTGATGAACGCAGAGCGTACGCATCGATGGCCGCCACCGACGATGCCGCAGAGGCTTCACGAACAGGAGGCACCGTGACCCATCGCGTTTCCGCCTTACGGCGCCTCGGTAGCGCGGCGGCCGCCGTTGCCGCGCTGGCGACCATCACCCTTTCCGCGACCCCGGCCCGGGCAGCCAGTGACGGTTACGTCCGGCTCGCCCACCTTTCGCCCGACACCCCGGCCGTGGACGTCTATCTGAAGTCCGACTCGGGCACGGTCAAGGACCAGAAGTTCGACGGCGTCGCGTACGGCGCCATGTCCGACTACCTGCGCCTGCCCACCGGCACGTATTCGGTGGCGATGCGCAAGGCCGGTGCCGCCGCGAGCACCCCGCCGGTGCTGACCACGCAGGTCACGGTGGACGACGGCGCGGCGTACACGGTGGCCGGGGTGGGTCGTTACGCCGATCTCGGTCTGCGGGTGCTCAAGGACGACCTGAAGCTGCCGGGGGCCGGGGAGTCCAAGATCCGGATCATCCAGGCCTCGGTGCGCGCGCCGGTCCTCGACGTCGGCGGGGCCAACGGCAAGACCATCGCCGACGGTGTCCAGTTCGCCACCACGACGGCTTATCGCCAGGTCAACCCGGGCAAGTGGACGGTCCGGGTCAAGCCGACCGGCGGTGGCACGACCAGTGACCTTCCGTGCACGCTCGGTGCCGGCAACGTCTACTCGCTGCTGGTGCTCGACGACAAGAAGGGCGGCCTGAAGCCGGAGCTGCACATCGACGCCGCGCGCCAGGGTGGCGTTCCCCAGGGCGGGGTGGCCACGGGCGAGGGCGGCACGCAGCCGCAGTCCCCGATGCCGATGGCCCTGCTGTTCGCCGGGGTCGCAGCGGTGGCGTCAGGTGGTCTGCTCGTCGGGCTCAGGCGCCGCTCCCGCTCTGCTTGAAGGCGTACCGGATGAGAGTCGTGACGCCGGAGCCCGAGGCCGGTCCCGCAGCCGGGGCCGGCCGGGCCGCGGCCCCGGACAAGCCGGAGGTACGCCGTAAAGCGCGCGTCCTGCTGCCCCTGGCGGTATCGGTGCTGGTGGCGTTCGTGGTGGCCACCGGCTACCTGATGCTCCGCGAGCCGACCGGCCCCGACAAGCTGGGCCGCTGGGCCGGCAGCCCGAGCGCCGCCGCGGTGCCCGTGCAGCCGTCCGAGGACATGGAGGGTGCGCCGAATCCGTTCCGTACCGTGCCCTCGGATCTCAGTGGCCCGCCGACCCGCCTGCGGGTCAAGGCCATCGGGGTGGACACGTCGCTGGAGACGCTGAAGCTGGGCGCGAACGGTGAGTTGCAGCCGCCGAAGACCAACGAGCACGCCGGCTGGTACGCGGACGGCACAGCCCCGGGCGACGTGGGCCCGGCCGTCCTGGCCGGTCACGTCGACTCGAAACAGGGTCCGGCCGTCTTCTACCGGCTGCGCGAGATCACCACGGGCGACAAGATCGAAGTCACCCGCGGCGACCGTACGGTCACGTTCACGGTGACTGCCACGGCCTGGTATCCGAAGAAGGCGTTCCCGACGGAAGAGGTCTACGGGCCGACCCCGGACCGGCAGCTGCGACTGATCACCTGTGGTGGGGTCTTCGACCGGACCTTGCGGTCGTACACGGACAACCTGGTGATCTACGCGGTGGCCGGGTGATCAGGATTCCGCAGGTCAGCCGCCGGTGACTATCCTGGTCGAAGAAGCTACGGATGGGGGCTGATGGCGGTCAGGCGCATGCTCATCGCCGGTCGGTACAGGCTCCTCGAGCCGGTCGGCTCCGGCGGTATGGGCCGGGTCTGGCTGGCCCGCGACGAGATGCTCGACCGGGACGTCGCCGTCAAGGAGTTCGTCCCGCCGGAGTGGATGACCGACGAGGAGCAGGCCCGGCTGCGCACCCGCACCCTGCGCGAGGCCCGCAGCGCCGCCCGGCTCAACCACCCGCACGTGGTGCGCATCTACGACGTCGTGCACGCCGACGATCTGCCCTGGATCGTGATGGAGTACGTCCCGTCCCGCTCGCTGCACCAGGTCATCGGCGAGGACGGTCCGTTCGCGCCGGCCGAGGCCGCCCGGATCGGCCTGGACGTGCTCGAGGCGATCACCGCCGCGCACCGGGCCGGTGTGCTGCACCGCGACGTGAAGCCGCACAACGTGCTGATCGGCCACGACGGCCGGGTCGTGCTCACCGACTTCGGTCTGGCCACCTTCGTCGACGACGGCTCGGTCACCGGCCCCGGCATGGTGGTCGGTTCCCCGCAGTACGTCTCCCCGGAGCGTGCCCGTGACGGGGCGTCCACCGTGGAGTCCGACCTCTGGTCCTTCGGCGCGACCCTGTACGCCGCCGTCGAGGGACGGTCCCCGTTCGCCCGCGACAGTGCCATGGCGACGCTGATGGCGCTGGCCACGGACGAGGCTGATCCGCCGGTGCGGGCCGGGCCGCTGGCTCCCGTGCTGACCGGGCTGCTGCGCCGCGAGCCGGTGGAACGGCTCACCGGCGCCGAGGTGGCCGAACGGCTGCGCCTAATCGTGGCGGAGGCCGGTCTGCTTCCCGCGCCGTCGAGGACGTCCGGGACGACGTTCGGCCGTGCGGTCGTACCCGGCCCCAGAAAGGCCCCCGATGATCAGCCCGGCCCGGACGCCCGCCCGCGGCCGCAGCCTGAGCCCGTCGAGGCGAAAGCCGAGCCGGCCGGCGGCGGTCTCGGTGCCGCCCTGGCCGCGGCCCTGCCCGGTGTCGTCCATCCGCCCGGACCGGTCGCTGAGCAGGGGGAGCACCCGAGCGAGCCGGTCATCCCGGCCCAGCGCCCGGCCCCGGCCGAGGTCGCGCCGCCGAGGTCACGCCGCCGGCTCCTCGTCGCGGGTGTCGTGCTGGCCGTGCTCGCCGGTGGCGGTGTCGCCGCCGGGCTGACGCTGCGCGGTGACGACGACCGGGCCCAGCCGGAGGCGATCGGGCCCACCCCCGGCGTCGTCACGTCCTCGGGCAGCGGCGGCAGTTCGGGTGGCTTCAGCCCGGTGAACTGCGCCAGCCCGGCACCGCCCGGACTGCCCCGCACGCCGGTCGCGGGGGCGGAGAAGCTGCGCGACGGCTGGGCGTTGTATCCGGGCTGGTCGTATTTCAGTGACGCCGGCTTCCACATCGCGGTCCCGGACGGCTGGACCTATCAGACCATCGGCACGACCATCTGTTTCCGCGACCCGAGCAATCTCAGGATCCTCAGCATCGACCCCGACCGCAGCCCGCAGGGTGACCCGGTGCAGGCGTGCCGCAAGGAAGTGACCCGGCTGCGGACCGCCGGTGACCTGCGCAACTACACCCAGCTGCGGATCGACCGGGTGCCCGGCCTGGCCCGGGCGGCGGACTGGGAATACACCTACGACGGGCGCGACGGTGACCGGATGCACGCGATGACCCGGTGGCGCGCGGCCAACGACGGCCGGGCGTACGCGATCGGCCTGATGACCCTGGATCTGGACTGGCCCGGCAATTTCGAGAAGTGGGGCATGATCCAGAGCACCTTCTTCACGGACAGCTGAGATATGGCTCATTCGATATGAGTGCATAGAACTGCGTCTCTGCGATGCTCGGCGTGGCCGTCGCCACACCCTGGGCGACGGCGCCCCCCTGAGCCCCGCGGAGGACACCCCGTGAGAGCAGTTCCAATGATCGGCGCGTCGGCCTTGCTCGCCGCCCTCTTCGCCGCCCCCGTCCAGGCCGCTCCCGTCGCCGCGGCCGCTGTGGCACCGCCCGACATCGCCGTCGCGAACGTCAAGGCGCACCTCACCCAGCTCCAGTCGATCGCCACGGCGAACGGCGGCAACCGCGCGCACGGCCGGCCCGGCTACCTGGCCTCGGTCACCTACGTGAAGGGTCTGCTGGACGCGGCCGGCTTCACCACGCAGCAGCAGTCGTTCACCTACAACGGCGCGACCGGCTACAACCTCATCGCGGACTGGCCCGGCGGCGACACCTCCGACACCCTCATGGTCGGCGCGCACCTGGACAGCGTCACGGCCGGCCCCGGCATCAACGACAACGGCTCCGGCTCGGCCGCCAACCTCGAGGTCGCGCTGGCCGTCGCCCGGACCGGCTTCCAGCCCGCCCGGCACCTGCGCTTCGGCTGGTGGGGTGCCGAGGAACTGGGCCTGCGCGGCTCCACCGCGTACGTGAACTCGCTGAGCTCGGCGCAGAAGGCGGCCATCGGCGGTTACCTGAACTTCGACATGGTGGGCTCGCCGAACCCGGGCTACTTCCTCTACGACGGCGACAACTCCGACGGCACCGGCTCGGGCCCCGGCCCCGCGGGCTCCGCCGAGATCGAGGACACGCTGGAGGCGTACTACGCGTCGATCGGGGTGCCGACCCGCGGCACCGACTTCGACGGGCGCAGCGACTACGGCCCGTTCATCGCGGCGGGCATCCCCGCCGGCGGCATCTTCACCGGGGCGGAGGGCCGCAAGACCGCGGCCCAGGTCACCCTGTGGGGCGGTACGACCGGCGCCTTCGACCCCTGCTACCACGCCTCCTGTGACACCACCGCGAACATCAACGACACGGCGCTGAACCGCAACTCCGACGCGATCGCGGCCACGGTGTGGGCGCTGGCCGACGGCGGCGGCACCGAGCCTCCGACCGGCGAGACGGTTTACTCGGACACGTTCGAGACCGCCACCGGCTGGACCACCAACGCCGGAGCCACCGACACCGCGACCGCCGGCGCCTTCGAACGCGGTGACCCGGCCGCCACCAGCTCGGGCGTGGCCACCCAGCTGGGCACCACGGTCAGCGGCACCAACGACCTGGTCACCGGGGCGGCCGCCGGGGCCAGCGCCGGTGCCAACGACGTCGACGGCGGCATCACGACGATCCGGTCGCCGGCGATCACGCTGCCCACCGGCACGCTGAACCTGTCGTTCTCCTGGTACCTCGCGCACCTGAACAACGCGACCAGCGGCGACTACTTCCGGGTCCGGGTCATCTCCGGCAGCACCACGACCACGGTCTTCACCCAGGCCGGGGCGGCCAGCAACCGCGCTGCCGCGTGGCAGGCCGCGACGGTCAACCTCTCCGCGTACGCCGGGCAGTCGATCCGGCTGCAAGTGGAGGCGGCCGACACCGGCACGGCGAGCCTGGTGGAGGCGGCTGTGGACAACGTCACCATCACCCGCGCCTGACGGACCGGGGGCGGGCGGGGGTGCGGCTGCGGCCGTACCCCCGCTCGGGGTTCTCACAGCGGACTTGCAGCCGCCGCTGCTATCTTTTCCGGATGATCGGCAGTATGCAGCCGGGCTCGGCCCGGCTTCTCGTCTTTCCGGCCCGGCCATGTTGATCCTGGTCGGATTCCTGCTAGTCATCCTGGTGACGGCCGTGACCGGCTACTTCGTCGCCCAGGAGTTCGGGTATGTCGCGGTCGACCGCAGCCGCCTCCGCCAGGAGGCCGAGCAGGGCGACAAGGCCGCGGAACGCGCGCTCAAAGTCACCGAACGGCTCTCCTTCGTGCTGTCCGGCGCGCAGCTCGGCATCACCGTCACCGCCCTGATCGTCGGCTACGTCGCCGAGCCGTTCCTCGGTGAGGGCTTCGCCGACCTGCTCGGCGTGGCCGGGGTGCCCACCGCGGTGAGCCTGCCGATCTCGATCGTGCTGGCTCTGCTCATCGCCACCATCGTGCAGATGGTCCTGGGCGAGCTCGCTCCCAAGAACTTCGCGATCGCCCGGGCCGAGACCCTGGCCAAGGCGCTCAGCCGCTCGACGCTGATCTACCTGGCCGTCTTCGGACCGATCATCAAGCTCTTCGACAAGGCCGCGGCCCGGCTGCTGCGCCGGGTCGGCATCGAGCCGATCGAGGAGCTGCCCGAGGGCGCCACGGAGGAGGACCTCGAGCACATCATCGCGGAGTCCCGCGCCGAGGGACACCTCGATCCCGAGCTCTCGGCGCTGCTCGACCGCGGCCTCGACTTCCGCCGCCGGGTCGCGTCCGAGGTGATGATCCCCCGGGTGGACGTGCACACGGTCCGCGGCAGCGACCCGGCCTCCCAGGTGGTGAAGCTGCTGGACACCGGCCGGTCCCGGTTCCCGGTCCGCGCCGGCACCGGCGTCGACGAGATCGTCGGAGTGGTCGGCATCGCGGACGTCCTGAGCGTGCCCGCCGCCGACCGCGCCACGGTCCCGGTCGAGTCGCTGGCCGTGCCGCCGCTCTTCGTGCCGGCCTCGTTGCGCCTGCCCGCGGTGCTGGACCGGCTGCGCGGCGACCACCGCCAGCTCGCCTGCGTGGTCGACGAGTACGGCGGCTTCGCCGGCATCATCACCCTCGAGGACATCGCCGAGGAGCTGGTCGGTCCGATCCGCGACGAGGACGACCTGCCCGAGCCCGCCCCGGCCCGCCAGCAGGACGGCTCGTGGATCGTCCCGGCCCGCTGGCGCATCGACGAGGTCATCGACGCGACCGGCGTGGAGCTGCCGGAGAGCGACGAATACGACACGGTGTCCGGCCTGGTGATGTCCGAGCTCGGCCGGGTGCCCCAGGTCGGTGACGCGGTGTCGCTCGCCTCCGGCACAGCGCTCGCGGTGCTCTCGGTGGACCGGCACGTGCCTGACGCCGTACGCCTGTCGGCCCCGGCCGGGCCTGCCGCCGTCTCCGCCACCGCTCTCGCCACCGCTCCTGACACCGCTCTCGACGCCGAGGAGGATCCCCGATGAGCACGACCTGGGCTGTGATCTGCTCGGTGCTGCTGCTCGCCGGGAACGCGTTCTTCGTCGCCGCCGAGTTCGCTCTCGTGGCCAGCAAGCGCTACCGCCTGGAACACTCCGCCGCGGGAGGCAGCCGGGCCGCCCGCGCCGCCCTGGACGGCAGCCGCGAGCTGTCCCTGATGCTCGCCGCCGCCCAGCTCGGCATCACGCTGTGCTCGCTGGGGCTGGGCGCGCTGGCCGAGCCGGCCATCGAGCACCTGGTCCACCCGCTGCTGCACGGCATCGGTCTGCCCGACATGCCCAGCGGCATCATCGCGTTCCTGCTGGCGCTGGTCGTCGTCACGTTCCTGCACCTGGTGGTCGGCGAGATGATGCCGAAGTCCTGGGCGATCACCGACCCGGAACGCTCGGCGACCCTGCTGGCGCTGCCGTTCCGCGGCTTCGTCCGGATGGTCCGCCCGGCCCTGGTGGCGCTGAACGCCCTGGCCAACGCGGCGCTGCGCCCGTTCGGGGTGCACCCGCAGGACCAGCTGGCCCAGGCGCACGGCCCGCAGGAGATGCACATCCTGCTGGAACGCTCCCGCGCGGAAGGCCTGATCGGCGCGGAGCAGACCGAGCTGCTGACGAGCATGCTGAAGCTGCAGGACACCAAGGTCGCCGACGTGATGACCCCGGACGCCCAGCTGGTGACGATCCCGCCGGACGCCTCGGCCCTGGACATCGAGGCGTCGTCGCTGCGCTGCGGCCGGTCCCGGCTGGTGGTGGTCTCCCCGGCGGGCGAGGCGCTGGGCGTGGTGCACGTCCGCGACGCGATCCGGGTCACCACCCCCGGCGGGACGGCGACGGCGGCCGAGCTGATGGACCCGCCGTTCACGCTGGAAGCGGCGGTCACGGTGACGGACGCGGTGACCCGGATGCGGGCGGCCCGGGCCCAGTTCGCGCTGGTGACCCGCCGAGGCCAGGGCCGGGTCGGCTTCGTCGCCCTGGAGGACCTGCTGGAGCAGGTCATCGGCGAATTCGACGACGAGACGGACCCGGTGCCGGTGGGCCGGCGCATGCGCTGAGAGGATGGCCGGATGGTCTTCGCGAGAGTGCTGCGGGCGTTCGGGGTAGGCGGACCGAGCGTCGACACGGTCCTGACCGACCCGGCCACCCACCCCGGCGGCACCCTGCACGGCGAGGTCAGAGTGGCCGGCGGTGAATACGACGTGCTGATCGACAACATCGTGCTGGCCCTGGTGACCCGCGCGGAAGCCGAAGACGGCGAAGCCCTGCTGGAATTCCACCGCGCCTCGGTGGCGGGGAACTTCACGCTGCGGGCGGGGGTGCGCGAGGACATCCCGTTCACGCTGACGGTGCCGTGGGAGACGCCGGTGACGCACCTGGCCGGCAAGCCGCTGGCCGGGATGACGATGGGCGTGCGGACCGAGCTGTCGGTGGCGAAATCGGTGGACCAGGGAGACCTGGACGGGGTGGAGATCCATCCGCTGCCGGCCCAGGAAAAGATTTTGGCGGCCTTCGACCGCCTGGGCTTCCGGCTGCGGCACGCGGACGTGGAGCGGGGCGGAATCTATGGGGTACGGCAGGAGCTGCCGTTCTACCAGGAAATCGAGTACGCGGCGCCGGCGGAGTACGCGAAGTCGATGGACGAGGTGGAAGTGACCTTCGTGGCGGACTCGGCGGGGATCGAGGTGATCCTGGAGTTCGACAAGCGTGGGGGGTTGTTGCGGGAGGGGCGGGATACGTACGCCCGGTACCGGGTCTCGCATGACGAGGTGTCCGGGGTGGATTGGGTATCGGTGGTGCAGGGGTGGGTGCACGAGGTGGTTGGTAAGGGGTCTTTGCCGGGGTGAGGTTGGCTTCTTGTCAGCCCTTGTTCCGTCCGCCTGTTTGCTGCCTTGCCAGTTACACGACAGCTGTTCCCGTTGCCGCCTGCCGCCGTCGCCCATTGAGCGCTACCTGGTGACGGTTACCTTCTCGCCGTTGGCCGCAACCGACCCACTGCCGTTTCCGCTGACCGTTGCCTCCTCGGCTGTTGCCGTTCGTGATCAGCCGGTGGTGGCGGTGGCCAGCTTGATCCCGAAGCCGACGAACACAGCGCCGACCCCGGTCGCTACGGCCGCGGACAGCCGCTGACGACGCCGGAACTGACCGGCCAGGAACCGCCCGCCAAAGATCAGCCCGGTGAGATAGAGCGCGCTGAACACCTGCAGCACCGCCCCGAGGATCAGGAACGACAGCGCGGGATGGGCATACCCCGGCTCGACGAACTGGATGAAGAACGAGACCACGAACAGGATCGCCTTCGGATTGAGCAGGCTGACGACCAGCGCCCGCCGGAACGGCCGCTGCATCCCCGCACTGAGCCCGGTAGGCGTCGCCTGAACCGCGGTCCGCGCTGCGCCCCCGGCCGCGCCCGCCTCGGCACTCTGCTGAGCAACCGCTGCCGAATCGCTGCGACCCCGCCACTTCTGCCAGGCCCCACGGATGATGCCGAAGCCCACCCACGCGAGGTAGGCCGCACCCGCGTACTTGATCACCATGAACGCCGGCGGATACGTCCGAAGCAGCGAAGCAACGCCGGCAGCCGCCAGCGCCATGAGCACCGCGTCGCCGACGAACACCCCGGCGGCAGCCCGATATCCCGCTCGCACCCCGCGCTGCGCGCCGACCGTCAGCACGAAGATGGAGTTGGGCCCAGGCAGCAACACGATCGCGACCGTGCCCAGCACGTACGTCCAGAAGTCAGTGATCCCCAGCACGCCTCCATCCTCAGCGCCCCGACGAGGCGCCGGCAGTACCCGTAAAGCTAGATCCTTGTGGCCTTCCCCACGCGGTGGAAGTCCCGCTCCTCAAACCGGGTCCACCCGCCGTCGCAGCAGACAGAACTCGTTGCCCTCGGGATCGGCGAGCACGTGCCAGCTCTCGTCCCCCGTCTGGCCCACGTCGGCCGGCCGGGCACCGATCGCGAGCAGCCGCTCCAACTCCGCGTCCTGGTCGCGATCGGTCGCATTGACGTCGATGTGCAGGCGCAGCTGACCGGTCTTCGGCTTCGTGGTCCTGTTGAAGACGATGGTCGGTTGCGGCCCGCCGAAGCCTCCATCGGCCGGCCCGATCTCGATGTCGCCGTTGGCGTCACGCTCCAGCTCGACATAGCCGAGCACCTCACACCAGAACCGAGCGAGCAGGTCAGGATCGAGCGCGTCCAGCACCAGCTCGGTTACGCGGCATGCCATCCCGACACCCTAATGAAGCTCAGCCGGTGAATCGCTGGTCTCCAGGCGAGCCCGGAGGCGCTTCGCGGCCGCGGGCCATTCCTCCACCGTCATCGCGAACAGCACCGTGTCCCGCCACGTCCCGTCCGGGCGCAACCGGTGCCGCCGGATCATCCCGTCCCGCGTCGCGCCCAGCCGAGTGATCGCCTGCTGCGATCTCTCGTTGCGAATGTCGGTGTACCAGAACACCCGCTCCGCGCCGAGCACCTCGAAGGCCCGTTCCATCAGCAGCAGCTTCGCCTCCGTGTTCACCCCGGTGCGCCACCACCGACGGCCGAGGACGGTGTGGCCGATGCCGACTGCCTGCCGTTCCGGGTCGATGTCGTGATAGCTCGTCATGCCCATCACCTCGCCGGTCCGCGGGTCGACCTGCGCCCACGACACCCTTTTGCCTTCCCACTGCTCGCGGGCGGCGACAGCGATGAGCTCGGCCATCTCTGCGCTGCTCCGCGGCCGCTCGCTCGGCAGGTGTTGCCACACCTCGTCATCGCTGATCGCCGCCAGCAAGCCGTCCGCGTGACCGGGGGCCAGCGGCTCCAACGCGACATGTCGACCGCGCATCGGCGCCGCGAGGTGCCACGGCGAGGCCGGCCCCGGCAGGTACGCGGGCGGCGGACCGCTGACTCCGGCGTCCGGCTCCGGCGGGCCGGCGACTCGCCGGAGGGGCAGCACGCCGGCCCAGTGCGGCAGCGACAGATCCTCCGGGTCGTCCACGACGCCACCGGTGCGCGCTCGCACGGACACTTCGACGAGAGGTAGCGCCAGCACGGTGGTCGTCGCCAGCTCACGTGCCGTCGGCGGCCTGCTCGCCGCGCTGCGGCCGTGGCCTATCCGCTCCACCAGCGCGTCCATTGCCGCGCGCTTCTCCGACATGTCAGTGACCGGCCTGGCGTTGCCGTGCACCACGACCGATCGGTAGTTCGCGCTGTGGTGGAACTGGGAGCGCGCATAGACGATGCCGTCGAGCAGCGTCACCGACACGGCAACCGGCACGCCGTCGCCTCGTGCCTGCAAGCCCAGCCGGCCGCCCGTGGAAGCGTGCAGATACAACGTGTCCTCGACGCGGACGTGCAGCGTGGGCAGCACCCGTGGCTCACCCTCGACCACGAAGGCGACGGAACAGTCGTACGCCTCGTCCAGGATGGCGTGGGCCTTCTCGCGTTCGTAGTGCATCCGGTCGCGATTGCGGGTGGCCGTGGTCCGATCGGTGGGCTGATAGAGGTCGGTCACGGAAACCCTCCTTGCCAACGGGCCTGTACTAGTACAGAATCTGTCTTGTGTCAGCACAGTATCAGGTCACCGGATCCAGCGCCGCCTCGATTTCCGCGAGCATCGAGGCGGGGGTCCGCCTCGGCGACTGGGCCTGGGGTGATCGCCTCCCGCCCATCCGGGTTCTCGCCGACAGCCTGCATGTCAGCCCGGCCACCGTGTCCAAGGCCTACCAGGAGCTGCGCCAGCGCGGCATCGTCGAGTCCGTGGGTCGCCAGGGCACCCGCATCCGGGCCCGGCCGGCTGTGGCCAGCCCGCGCTCCGCGCTGCGGCTGCCGGTGCCGGCGGGCGCGCTCGACCTGTCGGCCGGCGACCCCGACACCCGGCTGCTGCCGTCCCTGGGCCGGCACCTGCGCTCAGTGTCCGATGAGGTCGGTCCACCCATGGGGTACGCGGCAGCCGGCGCGATGCCCGAGCTCATCGACGCGGCCCGGCCCCGCCTCGCCGCTGACGGAGTGCCGGTCGACGATGCCGCCATCACTGTCACCAACGGCACTCTCGACGCCATCGAGCGACTGCTGACAGCGCATCTGCGCCCGGGTGACCCGGTCGCCGTCGAGGATCCCGGCTGGGCCAATCTGCTCGACCTCCTGGGCGCGCTGGGCCTGACCGCAGTGCCGGTCGCGGTCGACGACGAGGGCCCGCTGCCTGACCGGCTCGCTGCCGCGTTGAAAGGAGGGGCGCGCGCCGTCGTGATCACGGCTCGCGCGCAGAATCCCACCGGCGCCGCGGTCACCGCCGGCCGTGCGACAGAGCTGCGTGCGGTCCTGAGCAGCAACCCCGAAGTGCTCCTGATCGAGGATGACCACGCCGCCGAGCTGGCCGGCGTGCCCTTGCACTGCCTCGGCGGAGCGACGCAGTCGTGGGCCTTCGTCCGATCGGCCTCGAAGCCCTACGGACCCGATCTGCGCATCGCCGTCATGGCCGGGGACGAGGCGACCATCGCGCGCGTGGTCGGCCGCATGCGTATCGGAGCCGGCTGGGTGTCCACAGTGCTGCAAAGACTGCTGCTGAGACTATGGCACGACGAGGAGACCGAGGCCCGGATCGCCGCGGCGGGTGCGGACTACGACCGTCGCCGCCGTGCACTGCGCGAGGCGCTGGCGGTGCGCGGAGTGCGGGCGCGGGGTGCCACCGGCATCAACGTCTGGGTCAACGTCGAGGACGAGACCCGCATGGTGACAACCCTGCGCGACGCGGGCTATGCGGTCGCCCCGGGTTCCCTGTTCCGCATGGAGGCACCGCCGGGCGTCCGGATGACGGTCAGCCCGATCGACGACGACGCCATCGAAGCCCTGGCCGACCAGGTCGCCGCCGCAGCCCATCCGGCCGCTGTGCCCACCGCCTCACGATGACTGCCTGCTTCGGGCTCGGTCGGCGGGAACGCGCCGGCACTGCCGTCCGCAATACAGCGAACGACAGTGCACGGCGCCGGCGATCAGAAGTCGTCGTCGAAGCTCACGGACCCGCTGATGCCGACCTGATAGGCCGACACCCGGCGCTCGAAGAAGTTCGAGAGCTCCTGCACGTCCTGCAGTTCCATGAAGGCGAACGGGTTCTGCGAACCGTAGGCCGGGGCGATGCCGAGCTGCGCCAGCCGACGGTCCGCCACGTGCTGGAGGTATTCGCGCATATCGGCCGGCGACATGCCGGAGACGCCCTGCTCCAGCAGGTCCGCCGCAAACTGCACCTCACACTCGACGGCTTCCGCCAGCATGTCGCGAACCTGTTGCTCCATCTTCTCGTCGAAGAGATCCGGTTCCTCCGCGCGCACCTGCTCGACCACGTCGAAGGCGAAGGCCATGTGCATCGACTCGTCGCGGAAGACCCAGTTCGTACCCGAGGCGAGGCCGTGCAGCAGCCCGCGCGACCGCAGGTAGTAGACGTAGGCGAAAGCGCCGTAGAAGAACAGGCCCTCGATGCACGCGGCGAAGCAGATGACGTTGAGCAGGAACGCCCGCCGGTCGTCCTTGGTCCGCAGCTCCCGCAGTTCGAAGACCGAGTCGATCCACCGGAAGCAGAATTCGGCCTTGCGGGCGATCGACGGGATGTTCTCCACCGCGTCGAAGGCCGCGGCCCGCTCCGCGTCGTCGGGCACGTAGGTGTCCAGCAGGTTCAGATAGAACTGGACGTGCACGGCCTCCTCGAAGAGCTGCCGCGACAGATAGAGCCGTCCCTCCGGGGAGTTGACGTGCTGGTAGAGATTCAGCACCAGGTTGTTGGCGACGATCGTGTCGCCCGTGGCGAAGAAGGCGACCAGGCGGCTGACCAGGTGCTGCTCCGCGGGCGACAGCTTGGCCAGATCGGCGAGGTCGGAGTGCAGGTCGACCTCCTCGACGGTCCAGGTGTTCTTGATCGCGTCCTTGAAACGGTCGAAGAAGTGCGGGTACTTCATCGGCCGCAGGGTCAGGTCCATTCCGGGATCCAGCAACATCTACTGACACGCCTCACACGACTCGGGGTTCTCCAGGGAGCAGGCCACTGCCTCGTCATCGCCGACCGGCGCCGGTATGGTCGGCGCGACGGCCACGGTCGCCTGCTGGATGCGCGTCGCCGGCCGCGAACGCAGGTAGTAGGTGGTCTTCAAGCCGGCCTTCCACGCGTAGAGATACATCGACGAGACTTTGCCGATGGTCGGCGCGCTCATGAAGAGGTTCAGCGACTGCGACTGGTCCACGTAGGGCGCCCGGGCCGCGGCCACATCGATGAGCGCCTTCTGCGGCAGTTCCCATGCCGTGCGAAAGAGCTCCCGGACGTCGGCAGGCAGCGCGGAGATGCCCTGCACCGAGCCCTCGGCGCGCTTGATCTGCTCGCGGACGGCTGCGGTCCAGAGGCTGCGCGCCTTCAGTTCCCGTACCAGATAGGTGTTGATCTGCAGAAACTCGCCGCTCAGCGTCTCACGCTTGAAGAGGTTGCTGACCTGCGGCTCGATGCACTCGTAACAGCCGGCGATGGAGGCGATCGTCGCCGTCGGCGCGATCGCGATCAGCAGCGAGTTCCGCAGCCCGCTGGTCGCGATCCGCTGCCGCACCGCCGCCCACCGGGCGGTCTGCGTCGGCGTCACTCGCCAGAGATCCGGTTGCAGGTCGCCGCCGGCCGCTCTGGTCTGCGGGTACGCCGGGTGTGCGCCCCACCGTTCAGCAAGTTCGGCCGAGCTCTCCAGCGCGGTCAGGTAGATCTCCTCGGCGACCCGCGTGCTCAGCTCCCGCGCCGCAGCAGAGTCGAAGGGCAGCCTCAGCGCGAAGAACGCGTCCTGCAGGCCCATCAGCCCGAGCCCGACCGGACGCCACCGCGGGTTGCTGGTCGCGGCCTCGGTGCTCGGGTAGTAGTTGATGTCGATGACGCGGTCCAGGAAGACGACCGCCGTCCGCACCGTCGCCCGCAGCTTCTCCCAGTCCACGTCGTCGCCGTTCAGATGCCCGGCGAGGTTGACCGAGCCCAGATTGCAGACGGCCGTCTCGTCGTCCGAGCTGACTTCCAGGATCTCCGTGCACAGATTCGACAAGTGAATGGTGTTGCCCGGCACGCCGGTCTGATTGCTCAGCCGGTTCGACGGATCCTTGAAGGTCATCCAGCCGTTGCCGGTCTGTGCCAGGGTGCGCATCATCCGGCCGTACAGATCGCGTGCCTTGACCTGACGGACGACAGACCCGGCGGCCTCGGCGGCCCGATAGGCCGCGTCAAAATCGGCACCCCAGAGATCAGGCAGCGACGGTACGGCCGACGGGTCGATCAGCGACCACATCTCGTCCGCCTCGACCCGGCGCATGAACTCGTCGGGGATCCAGTTGGCCAGGTTCAGGTTGTGCGTCCGGCGGGCGTCCTCGCCGGTGTTGTCACGCAGCTCGAGGAATTCCTCGATATCCGGGTGCCACGGCTCGAGATAGACACAGGCTGCGCCCCTGCGCCGGCCGCCCTGATTGACGGCGGCCACACTGGCGTCGAGCGTGCGCAGGAACGGCACGATGCCGTTGGACTGCCCGTTCGTGCCGCGGATCAGCGCGCCGCGCCCGCGGATTCGCGACCACGAGATGCCGATGCCGCCGGCGAACTTCGACAGTCGCGCCACCTGCTGATACCGCTCGTAGATCGAGTCCAGCTCGTCCTTCGGCGAGTCGACCAGGAAGCACGACGACATCTGAGTGTGCCGGGTGCCGGAGTTGAAGAGCGTCGGCGAGCTCGGCAGGTAGGCCAGCGACGACATCAGCCGGTAGAACGCGATCGCCTCACCGGCGTTGGTCGACAGGCCGCAGGCGACCCGCAGCAGCCAGTACTGCGGCGTCTCCACGACCAGCCGCGACTGCGGATGACGCAGCAGGTAGCGGTCGGCGACGGTCCGCAACCCGAAGTACTCGAAACGCAGATCGCCGGCCGGGTCCACGGCATCGTCGAGCTTGCGGGCGTTCCTGGCCACGAAAGCAGCCGTCGCGTCCCCGATCAGCCCCTCCGCGTGGCCGTGCGCGATGGCCTGGCTGAAGCTGGCGACGCCCTGCCCGCGCACCTCCTTGTCGATGAAGGCCGCCAGCAACCGGGCCGCCAGTCGCGAGTATTGCGGCTCCTCGCCGATCAGCTCCGCGGCCGTCTGGATCGACAGCTTGTCCAGCTCCGCGGTGGTCGCGCCGTCGTAGAGCCCGCTGATGGTCTTGGTCGCCACCCGCAGCGGATCCACCTCGTTCAGGTCGGCGACCCAGCGCTCGACCGCCCGCACGATCTTGTTGACGTCGACCGACTCGGTCTCACCATTGCGCTTGCGCACCTGCATCGCGTGCCGGCGTTGCTCCGGCACGGCCGGATCGTACGCAGTCTTGTCCTGCGTGACCGTCATGAACTCTCTCTCCTCGCGAGCCCGTTGGCGGAACGGTCTTCGGGCGCGCAGGAGGACGCCGGTGGACGCGGCTGTGCGCGTACACCTGAAGTGGCGTCGGCCGTCCCACGCGGCCTCGGACCGCCGCACGCGAAAGCGTGCGGCGCGCTGGCAGGTCTTCGGACTCGCGGGCCTGACCGTTGCCGGTCGCCTAGTGGCCGTCGCTTCCCGGGCCCGGGCCCAGTGCTTGATGACGGCGGTCGTTCCCGCTCACCGCTGCGGGGGCAGTCCCGGTTTCTCACCGGGTTCCCTCTTGCCTCGCGCCGTCCTGGAGGGACGGGCGAACCAGCTGCGAGCAACACCATATCTAGGTGCGACAGCCGATGTACAACACCACATGTCGTGTCGGCGTGTCGGATCTTGCTCGATCAGGTGAGCCTGTGCGCGTGGACCGGACGCGACGGGGTAGAACGGGTGCATGGCTACGACGCAAGCCCCGCCCGGTGCGCAGGAATTCATCCCCGCCGACGCGAAGAGCCTCGACGAGCTCAAAGCGGCGGCGCCCGGCTGCCGCGGATGCGAACTCTACGAGGACGCCACCCAGGTGGTCTTCGGCCGCGGCGCGGAACATGCGCGGCTGGTTCTGGTGGGGGAGCAGCCCGGCGACATCGAGGACCAGCAGGGCCTGCCCTTCGTGGGGCCGGCCGGCCGCCTGCTTCGCGACGCGGTGGGCGACGCGGGCATCGATCCGTCGATCATCTATCTGACCAACACCGTGAAGCACTTCCGCTTCGAGCTGCGGGGCAAGCGGCGCATCCACCAGACTCCGGGCCCGGCGCACATCACGGCCTGCCGGCCGTGGCTGGTCGCCGAGTTCTCGCAGCTGAAGCCCGATCTGGTGGTGGCGCTCGGGGCCACCGCGGCCAAGGCCCTGTTCGGACCGTCGTTCCGGGTCACCAGGTCACGCGGCGAATTGCTGCCCTGGCCGGCGTCGGCGCAGCGCCCACAGGACTTCCCGGTCGCCGAGTCGCGGGCGCTGGCCACGATCCACCCGTCCGCGGTGCTGCGGGCCGACGACCGGGACGCCGCCTACAACGGCCTGGTCGACGACCTCAAGGTCGCGGCGACAGTCCTGGGCTGACCGGTACGCGCAACGACACGTTCACGTTGTCCTTGCGCCGCACGAAGCCGATCGCTGTGAACAGGTGGTCGGCGGCAGTGTTGGCCGCCATGGTGTGCAAGAACGGTCGGTCACCGCGCTCATAGATCTCGGCTGCGACCGCGAGCACCAGCCGGGCCGCCAGGCCGCGACCGCGATAGCCGGGATCGGTGCAGACCGCGCTGATCTCACTCCAGCCCGGCGGCCTGATCCGCTCGCCGGCCATCGCCACCAGAGCACCCCCGTGTCGGATGCCGAGGTAAGTGCCCAGCTCGATCGTGCGCGGCCGGAACGGCCCCGGTCCGGTCCGGCGCACAAGATCGATCATCTCGGGGACGTCGGTCGCGGTCAGAACGACGGCCTCCGGATCCGGTACGGCCCGCACGGTTGCATCCACCAGTTGCCGCGTGGCGCTGGTGCCCCGGACCTCCCAGCCCAGGTCGTGTGGCGGATTCGCCGTGATCGACAGCTCGGTGCCGGGACCGGCCAGCATCGCCAGGTCGTGCCAGCAGCGAGGATCGGCGGGGTCCTCGAGAGCGAAGAACGGCGCCACGTCGGGGTGGTAGCGAGCGGCCCGGCCGACGATGCCGGCGAACCGCGCGTGCGGGCCGGTGAGGGCGGCCCAGCTCGGCCGGTCGAGAACGTCCACAGTCACCAGCACATAGTGATGTGTGTCTCAGCGTGCCGTCGAGCAGGGCCGGCAAGACGCCGCGGGTAGGCTTTTCCCGTGCGGTTGACAGACTTCTGGGGGCGCCTCGAACAGGCCTTCGGCCCCGCTTATGCGCGGAGTCTCGCCGCGGATCAGAGTTTTGCGGCACTCGACGGGCGCACCATTAACGAATCCATAGCTCAGGGTGTGGAGACGGTTACTATCTGGCGTGCGGTGGTTTCCGCGTACCCCGATCGGGTGCCTGCCAGGCTGCGCTGACCCCTTTTTCGTACGCTTGTTCTGGCGTGTCGCTCGTATTCGTACACCTGTTCGGCTATTGTCCTCAGCGGCGCGGTCATCCACAGGGCACGGCCGGGCACCGGTTTTTGTCAGACCCTAGGTCTAGCGTGACTCGCGTGGTGAACAGAAGCTCTTCGGCGAAGACGCCCGGAAAGTCGAATACAGGGGTGGCGGACATGGTGGCAGGACCTGATCGGGACAAGGCGCTAGACCTTGCTCTCGCGCAGATCGACAAGCAGTTCGGCAAGGGTTCGGTGATGCGCCTCGGGGAACGACCCGTCATCCAGATGGCCGTCATCCCCACCGGCTCCATCGCCCTCGACATCGCGCTCGGCGTCGGCGGCCTGCCGCGCGGCCGGGTCATCGAGGTCTACGGACCGGAGTCCAGCGGTAAGACGACGGTGGCCCTGCACGCGGTGGCCAACGCCCAGCGCAACGGCGGCATCGCGGCGTTCATCGACGCGGAGCACGCGCTCGACCCGGAGTACGCCCGCGCTCTCGGTGTCGACACCGACGCACTGCTGGTGTCGCAGCCCGACACGGGTGAGCAGGCGCTCGAGATCGCGGACATGCTGATCCGCTCCGGCGCGCTCGACATCATCGTCATCGACTCGGTGGCCGCGCTCGTGCCGCGCGCCGAGATCGAGGGCGAGATGGGCGACAGCCACGTGGGTCTGCAGGCCCGCCTGATGAGCCAGGCGCTCCGCAAGATCACCGGTATCCTCAACAACTCGGGCACGACCGCGATCTTCATCAACCAGCTCCGCGAGAAGATCGGCGTCATGTTCGGCTCGCCCGAGACCACGACCGGTGGCCGGGCCCTGAAGTTCTACTCGTCGGTGCGCCTCGACGTGCGCCGCATCGAGAGCCTCAAGGACGGCACGGACGTGGTGGGCAACCGCACCCGCGTCAAGGTCGTGAAGAACAAGGTCGCCGCGCCGTTCAAGCAGGCCGAGTTCGACATCATGTACGGCAAGGGCATCTCCCGCGAGGGCTCGCTGATCGACGTCGGCGTCGAGCAGAGCATCGTGCGCAAGTCCGGCGCCTGGTACACGTACGACGGTGACCAGCTGGGCCAGGGCAAGGAAAAGGCGCGCGAGTTCTTGAAGGAGAACCCGGACGTCGCGGCCGAGATCGAGAAGAAGATCCTGGAGAAACTCGGCGTGGGCCAGACCACCGGCGACGCCGCCGGCGGCCCGGAGCTGCCCCCGGTCGACTTCTGACCGATCGAACGCCGCCGCCACGGTTCGCCGAACCCGGCCCGCAAGGGCCGGGTTCACCCCGCAATCCGAACGCCAGTAGGCCGATCGTCGGCGTGGCCGGTGGGCCGGATGCAGGCGTGGCCGGTGGGTCGATCGTCGGCGTGGCCGGTGGGCCGGATGCAGGCGTGGCCGGTGGGCCGGATGCAGGCGTGGCCGGTGGGTCGATCGCCGGAGCGGCCGGCAGACGGGGTGCGGGTGGTCTACTTGACGCTGGCGGACCCCGGCGCAGGCATGACCGGTCGGCTGGCCGGCGAGGTCGCTGAGGGGTGCGGCATGCGGCAGGGGGTTGCGGCATGTCGACGTCCTAACTTGCTGCCGCGTCCGATGTCAGGGCGAGTTTCTGGCCGCGTGTCGTCGTCTACGCGCGAGCCGGATACCAAGTTTGTGGCGGAGCGGAGCTGAGGCATGGCCGGTCGACGTGGGGCAAGGTCCGGGCGCGGTTGGGACGCGATTCCGCCTCGGCCCGCGCAGGACGATTCGCCCGGCGGTGAGCCCGGTTCTGAGGACCCGGAACGCGGCTCACCCGGGAGCCGCCGCCGCTCGTCGGGTGGTTCTTCGTCCGGCGCTTTCGGCTCGTCCGGGAGCCGTGCGTTCGGCAGCGGTAATCGCTCCGCATCCGGCGGCGGGCGTTCCGGAAGTGGTGGCGGTGGCCGTGCCGGGAAGGACGGTTCCGAGCGTCCTCCTGAGCCTCCGCGGAGCGAGTCCGAGGTGGCCCGCGACATCTGCCTCCGGCAGCTCGCCGTGCGGCCGCGCACGCGGGCCGAGCTGGCGAAGACGCTGGCCCGCAAGGAGATCTCCGAGGAGGTGATCGCCGAGGTCCTCGACCGCTACGACGAGGTCGGGATCATCGACGACGCCGCGTTCGCGCGGATGTGGGTGTCGACCCGGCACCAGGGCCGCGGACTGGCCCGCCGGGCGCTGGCCAACGAGCTGCGCCAGCACGGAGTCGAGTCCGAAGTGGCCACCGAAGCCCTGGAAACGCTGGACGACGAGGCCGAGGCGACCACAGCGCGCGCCCTGGTCGACCGCAAGCTGCGTTCGGCTCGGGGTACGCCTGATCAGGTGTTCCGCCGGCTCGTGGGCATGCTGGCCCGCAAAGGTTACCCGGCCGGCGTGGCCATCCAGGCGGTCAAGGAAGCACTCGCCGCGCGCGACGAGGAAGCCGCTGAATTCGCCGACCAGATCGACGCGGACGCGCTCGCTGACGAAGCCACCGACACTCTGTCCTGAGTCCGGGTGCCTCCTTACCTAAGCCCGCCCAATTGTTATCGCGATGAGACCACCCGGGACTTCTCGGCTAGCGGTGAAGTGCTGCGCTTAACGCAAGCAATAAGGGATCGGCCACCTGTGCGCCACGAAGTAATCGCGTAGTCACCGTGTGCTGTTGACTCGATGCGTTCTCGTAATCGCCAGATTGTCGTGCTCTTCAGGCTTCGCTGGTGATTGAGTCAGGCGCTGGAGGAGTCAAGCGCGCCAAGATTTCGGCTGGTCAAGCACGTGACCAGCATCGACGTGTCCATTCGCCGTACCGGTCAAGCGGCCCGCGTATGGCGACCGATCACATTGGTGGCGCTTGCCCGATGCGCATGGTGGCCGGCGGATTGGGGCAGTCCTCACGGCGCTCAAGGGAATGCCCGAACGGCGGGGTGTCCGACTTCTGCCATATTGTCAACCGTGGATAGAAGTCGGGCCATGATCGCCGGTAAGTTACAGCCCGGACTACGGGGACCAGTGTCCATTGCGGATGGCGGTCCTCCACAGTACGGGGAGGAAAATGAAGACGAATCGACTCGCGCGCCATCGCGGCGTGCGTGCTGCGGCTCGACTGGGCGTCATCATCGGCGCCGTTGGTGTGGCTGCCCTCGCGGGCGCCAACGCTGCCAATGCCTCGACCATCACGGACTCCATGCGGGGCGTCGTCGTGCTCACCGAGCCGGCCGCCGCGGGGGACGATGACAAGGCCACCAAGGCGGAAGAGGACCCGCCGGGCGGCGGCGGTGGCGGCGAAGAGCCGGGCGGCGAGCCCGGTGGCGAGGACCCGGGTGGCGAGCCCGGCGGTGAGGACCCGGGTGGCGAGGACCCGGGCGGCGAGGACCCGGGCGGTGAGGACCCGGGTGGCGAGGACCCGGGTGGCGAAGATCCGGGTGGCGAAGATCCGGGTGGCGAGGACCCGGGTGGCGAAGATCCGGGCGGTGAAGATCCCGGTGGCGAGCAGCCTGGTGGCGGCGGCTCCGGTCCTACCGACCCGACCACTCCGCCCGACTCCGGCACTGGTGGCGGCTCGGGCTCCGACGACGACGAGTCCGACGGCGGCTCCGGCAACGGTGGCAACAACGGCGACTCCAACACCGCGGGCGGCGGAGGCGGCTCCAACTCCGGCGGCGGCGGCCTCCCGGTGACCGGCATCAACGTCATCGGCATCGCGGGTCTCGGCGCCGCGATCGCCGCCGGCGGTGTCGGCCTCGTCCTCGTGACGCGGCGCCGGCGCCCCGAAGGCGCGGACGCCTGATCCCAGCCGGCATCCGAGTGCCCGGTCCTGACCGGCCGGGCACTCGCGGCCCTTCGTCGATGTGTCGCTGATCGAGAAGGCCGGCGATCCGGCACAGGCCGGGCACTTGCTGCAGGTTCTTGAGGGTGTCGCGCTAGTTGGCGAGGCCTGGGCTGGACCGGCGATTGGCGGTCCGGCACTTGCTGCAGCTTCGTGAAGGTGTCGCGCTAGTTGGCGAGGCCTGGGCTGGACCGGCGATTGGCGGCCCGGCACTTGCTGCAGCTTCGTGAGGGTGTCGCGCTAGTCGGCGAGGCCTGAGCCGGACCAGCGATTGACGGTCCGGCACTTGCTGCAGCTTCGTGAAGGTGTCGCGCTGGTCGCAGGACCGCCACGGTCCCGGGCAGATGCACGACGATGGACCCGCAGCCCCGCCAGGCTGCGGGTCCATCGTCGTAGATGGATCTTCCGGGGCGTCGACGACAGCCGCGGACTGGTAATCTGCTGCGTCGTGACAGACGACTCCCACCCTGCTCGGCGCGGTGGCGGCCCGCTTCGCGAGGACGCTGACGCGACGGCCCAGGTCGTCCAGCACTCCGGCCCCGCCGACTCCGCGCAGCCATTCGTTCCAGGGTCGCCCGCCGACGCGGAAATCCCTGCTCAGCCTGTCGGTCCGGTGCACCAGCACAGTCCGGCGCAGGCGCACCAGCCCACCCCGCCGCCGACCTATCCGCAAAGCACCCACCCCGCCGGGGACCAGACTCCGATCGCTCACCCGGTCGCTCCGAGCACCTCCGGGGGAGCCGCGATACCCGCGCCTGCAAATGGGGTTACAAGCGGCGCATCGCCCATCCAGGGCAGCAGCGCGGGAGCCTATGGTCCATTTCACGGCGGCACCGAGCCGGTGAGCGGTGCCTACGGCCAGCAGGGTTTCGGAGCGGATCCCGTCGTCGGAGACCCGAGGGCCAACCCGGCCGCCGTCAGTAACTCGGCCTTCGAAGCGGGAACGCCACCCTTCGCCGCGACGCCGAGCGCCGCAGGCGAAGACCAGCCATACGGCGCCGCGCCCACCTCAGGCGCGGCCTCGGACCAGACCTACAGCGCGATGCCGACCTCGGCGGCCGACCCAACGTCCGGCCAAGACCAGACCCACGGCACCGCGCCGATCTCAAGAGCCACCCCGACCTCGGGTGCCGGCCCGGCCTATGGCGCGGCGTCGATCGCGGGAGCGACTCCGACCTCGGGTGCCGGCCCGGCCTATGGCGCGGCGTCGATCGCGGGAGCGACTCCGACCTCGGGTGCCGGCCCGGCCTATGGCGCGGCGTCGATC
>NZ_JBEZFL010000004.1:263665-348273 GCF_040649415.1 Actinoplanes sp. NPDC048967 | reverse complement strand
TCCGACCTCGGGTGCCGGCCCGGCCTATGGTGCGGCGTCGATCGTGGGAGCGACTCCGACCTCGGGTGCCGGCCCGGCCTATGGTGCGGCGTCGATCGTGGGAGCGACTCCGACCTCGGGTGCCGGCCCGGCCTATGGTGCGGCGTCGATCGCGGGAGCGACTCCGACCTCGGGCGCCGGCCCGGCCTACGGCGCAGCGCCGATCTCAGGAGCAGGCCCGATCTCAGCTACCGACCCCGCCTATGGCGCCGCCCCCACCTCAGGCGCAGCCCCGAACCACCCCTACGGCGCCACCCCGACATCGGGCGCAGGACCAGCCCCGTCCTACGGCCCAACGCCCACCTCCGGCGAAGCCGGCCGAACCACCGCAGGAACAGGCCCAACCTTCGAAGGAGGGACAGGCCCAACCTCCAGCCCCCCGAGCTGGTCCGCCACCGACCCGACCTCCGGCCCCACCCCGGACCCGTACGGCTTCTCGGTCTCCCCCTCCTACCACCCCGGCCCCCGCATCGAACCGACCCCGAAGCAACCCAAGAGCCGCCTCCTCCTCCCAGCCGTGGCCGGCCTCCTGACCGGCCTGGTGATCTTCGGCACCGGCGGCTGGTTCCTCGGCCGGTCCACCGCTGACCCCGCCACCCCGGCTCCCACCCGATCCGCGCCGGCGCCCACGGGACCCGCGGCAGCCCTGCCCCCGTACGAGCAGAACCAGGTGACGATCAACCAGCCGAAGTTCGCCGGCCCGCTCGCCCCCGTGGCTCAGGGCTGGCTTCCGCACCTGTCCGGCTGCCAGCGCAACGGGGAGAAGGACGGCCCCGTGCTCAACAAGGGGGAGAAGGCGCGGGTCCGCTGCGAGATGGACGCCATGAGTGTGATCTTCGTGGAGTACGCCACCATCGCCGACCGGGACAAGGCTCGCGTGAAGACCCTCGGGCAGAACGTCGACGCGCGGACCCTCACGCCCGGAGCCGCCGGTGCCGCGGTTGAGCGGGCCACGCCGTCCGGCCGGAGCAATGGCAACTACGTGGAGTACGCGTACCAGGCCTCGGGCAACACCGTCGCCGGCATCTGGTGGGACGACTCCGCCACCCCGGTGGCCGCGTACCTGCTTGCCTACTGGAAGGAAGGGACCGGCGAGAAGTGGGAGCCGATGCGCGACGTCTGGGCCCGCTACGCCTGAATTGCCCCCCAACGTACTTGAGCAGGGCGTGAGCGGGTCTGTGCCGTACGTCCCATCCGCTGCCGAATCATGAGTCCTTGACCGAAGCGGCACTTGCGACCTAGCCTCGCGTTACACAGGTTTGCTCGACCATCGCAGGCTAAGCGCACAACATAGATCGCATTACATTACGGCATCACTTGAGGCGCAGGGCGCCGTCGATGCCTCCGCCGCCCGCAGACCGCGCGGGCGGGGGCCAGTCATACCCGCGGTCGGTCTTCGACGCCCACGCGTGGCGCCGTCGGCTGGCCACGCCTGCGGTCAGTCGCCTTGGTCGGGCATTCCCTCAGGCAGCCGACGCAGTGATGCGGCGCGGCGAAGGGAGACTCGGCGAGATGACCGCCCTGGAGTGGGTACTCGTAGTGGCGATCGTCGTTCTCGCTGCCTTCGTGGTGGTCGGCCTGGTCCTGGGCGCCCGGGCGCTGCGTCAGCTGCAGGAGAGCAAGACCGCCGACCGGGAGAGCCGCGAGCAGACCCTCGACGCCGCCAAAGCCAAGGTCGACGACGCGAACGCCAAGGCTGCGTCCGTACGGGCGGAAGCCGCCGCCGCCAAAGCCGAAGCCACCTCCGCGCGGGCCGAGGCCCGCCGGGTCCTCGAGGCCGCCCACGAGGAAGCCGACACGATCCTCGAGCACGCGCACCGCCAGGCCGAGTCCGACGCGGAGCAGGTCCGCACGGCGGCCCGGCGCAGCGGCGAACGCGAGGTCGCCCTGCTCAACGCGACCGCCAAGGAGCACGCCGCCGAGGTCGAGCGACGCGCGGCCCGGATCGACGAGCGCGAGCGGCTGCACGCCGACGAGGTGGAACGCCTGGTCGAGCGGGAGCGCCGGCTGGCCGCGATGGACGTCGACCTGTCCGCCCGCGAGGCCGCGCTGTCCGCCCGCGAGGCCGAGCTGACCATCGCGGAGGAGAGCCGCCGCAAGGAGCTCGAGCGGGTCGCGGGCCTGACCGCCGACGCCGCCCGCACCGAGTTGATCGACACGCTCGAGAGCCAGGCCAAGCGCGAGGCCGCGATCCTGATCCGGGACATCGAGAGTGAGGCCAAGCACACCGCCGACACCCGGGCCCGGCACATCGTGGTCGACGCCATCCAGCGGATCGCCAGCGAGCAGACCGCGGAGAGCGTGGTCAGCGTCCTGCACCTGCCCAGCGACGAGATGAAGGGCCGGATCATCGGCCGCGAGGGCCGCAACATCCGGGCCTTCGAGTCGACGACGGGCGTCAACCTGATCATCGACGACACCCCGGAGGCGGTGCTGCTCTCCTGCTTCGACCCGGTGCGTCGCGAGGTGGGCCGGCTCACGCTGGAGAAGCTGGTGCTCGACGGGCGGATCCATCCGCACCGCATCGAGGAGGTCTTCGACAGCGCCAGGAACGAGGTCGACCGGCTCTGCGAGCGTGCCGCCGAGGAAGCCCTGGTCGACGTCGGCATCACCGACCTGCACCCCGAGCTCGCGACGCTGCTGGGCCGGCTGCGCTACCGCACCAGCTACGGCCAGAACGTGCTCAAGCACCTGGTCGAGACCGCGCACATCGCCGGCATCATGGCCGCTGAGCTGGGCCTCGACGTCCCGACGATCAAGCGGTCGGCGTTCCTGCACGACATCGGCAAGGCGCTGACCCACGAGGTGGAGGGCAGCCACGCGCTGATCGGCGCGGACCTGGCCCGCAAGTACGGCGAGTCCGAGGACGTCGTGCACGCCATCGAGGCCCACCACAACGAGGTCCAGCCGCAGACCATCGAGGCCGTGCTGACCCAGGCCGCGGACGCCTGCTCCGGTGGCCGGCCCGGCGCGCGCCGGGAGAGCCTCGAGGCCTACGTGAAGCGGCTGGAGCGGATCGAGGAGATCGCGGCCGGCAAGGTCGGCGTCGACAAGGTCTTCGCCATGCAGGCGGGGCGCGAGATCCGCGTCATGGTCCGGCCCGAGGACGTGGACGACATCGGCGCGGCGGTGCTGGCCCGCGACGTCGCCAAACAGATCGAGGAAGAGCTCACCTACCCGGGACAGATCCGGGTGACGGTCGTCCGCGAGTCGCGGGTTACGGAGCTGGCCAGGTAAGACGCAAGATCAAGATCAAGGCGCTGTCGTGCCTGGTTGCCTGGTGCTGACCGTCGCTCCCGCCGAGACCGGGCGAGGGTGACCAATCGCCTGGCGGCTCATGAGCGGCCACCCTCACCCTGCCAGCTGATTGCCGGGCTGAAACCCAGCGTCTGCGTGCCGATGACCGCGAGCAGCTGCAACTGGTCGACGGCCGGACTGCCCGGCGGGGCCGTGAAGAACTGCAATCGCTGCCGTCCGTCCTCGCTGAACAGGTTCTGGCAGTTGATGTCCAGCACACCCAGCTCCGCGTGGTTGATGCGTTTACGGTCGCCCCGCCGTACCGCGACATCGCCGGTCTCCCAGAGCGCGACGAACTCCGGGCCGGTCCGGTGCAGGCGGGTGACCAGGTCCCGGGCCTCCGGGTCGGTCCCGCGCCGGGCGACCGCCGCGCGCAGGTCGCTGACCAGCACCTTCGAGTGGTGCGGGTGGTCCTCCGAAGGATAGATCGACCGGCTGGCCGGCTCGGCGAACCAGCGGTGCAGGTAGTCGCGCACCGGCGGGCCCAGCAGCGCCCCGGCCGGCCTGTTCTGCACCACCGTCTCGTGCAGGTCCGTCATGATCCGGGCGGGCGTGCTGCCGAGCTGGTCCAGCAGGGTCAGCATCGCCGGCGGCACGTGCGCGGCCGTGCCGTGGGTCGCCGGCACCGCCCGCCCGGCCAGCAGGAACAGGTGGTCGCGTTCGTCGGCGTCCAGGCGCAGTGCCCGGGCCAGGGCCGCCAGCATCTGCGCCGACGGCTGCGCACCGCGGCCGCGTTCCAGCTCGGTGTAGTACTCCACCGAGGCGCCGGCCAGCTGGGCCACCTCGTCGCGGCGCAGGCCCGGCACCCGCCGCCGCGGTCCGGAGGGCAGGCCCGCCTCGGCGGGGGCGATCCGGGCCCGCCGTGATCGCAGGAAGACGCCCAGCTCAGAGAGGTTCACCCGGCCAGTGTCGCCGGTGCGGGCCGGCGCATCCAGGGGGTGACGTCCCCTGGCTGACCGCCCGGCCGGGCGCCACGCTGGTGCCGGGTCAGCGGACGCCGGCCCGATCATCACCACGATGCGGAGACGACATGCCGTTCGCGAATCTGAAGGTGCCCGCCGGACTGCTCTCGAACGAGCAGAAGGAGGTCCTCGTGCACCGGGTCACCGACCTGTACGCCGAGACGTTCGGCGACGCCGTACGGGACAACACCATGGTGCTCGTCGACGAGGTCGCCGACGGCGGCTGGGGCATCCGGGGTGAGGTCCTCACCCTGGCCAAGCTGCAGCAGGGCGGCTGAACGGTGGCCGCGCCCGGGGTCGCCCGGGCGCGGCCACCGCAGTCAGGCTCCGTCCGCGTCGCCGGCCTGCACCGCCGCGGCCGGCACCGGCCCGCTGGTCACCTTCGGGGCCTTGCCCTGGCGCCGGGTCCGGCGTTCCAGCCAGCCCGCGAGGGCGGTCAGGGAGGCGTTCACCGCGATGTAGATGATCGCCGCGACGATCGCCGCCGCCACGATGTTGCCGAAGTTGGCCGCCAGCGTGTTCACGCCGTCCTGCAGCAGCTCCGAGTAGCCGATGATGTAGCCCAGCGCCGTGTCCTTGACCAGGACCACCAGCTGGCTGACGATCACCGGCAGCATGGCCCGGGCCGCCTGCGGGACCAGGATCTCGCGCATCACCTGGCTCTTGCGCATGCCGATCGCGTAGCCGGCCTCGCTCTGCCCGCGGGGCACCGACTTGATGCCGGCGCGGAACGCCTCCGCCAGCACCGAGCCGTTGTAGAGCGTCAGACCGATGACCACGGCCCAGAACGGGTCCATCGGCGCCTCGGTGATGAACGGGACGCCGTAGAAGATGAAGAACATCAGCAGCAGCAGCGGTACGGCGCGGAAGAACTCCACGACCACGCCGGCCGGCAGGCTGAGCCACCAGTGGTCGGAGAGCCGCCCGACCGAGAAGACGATGCCGAAGATCAGGGACAGCACCATCGCCACGGCGGCCGCGCTCAAGGTCGCCCACAGGCCCGGCAGGATGTAGTCCGTCCAGGTCGACGACTCGGTGAACGGCTTCCACAGCGCGGCCGCCCACTGGCCCTTCTCGTCGAACTTGCGGTAGATCCAGTACAGCAGGGCCAGCCCGGCGAGACCGAAGATGACGGTCAGGACGGCGTTACGGACCTTGGCCCGGGGCCCCGGGTGGTCGTAGAGAACAGCGTCAGCACTCATCGCTTCACCGCCAGCCGGTTGGCCAGCCAGCCGAAGGCGTAGCCGGTGGGGATCAGGACCAGGGCGAAGGTGCCGGCGAAGACCAGGAAGATCGCGATGACCGCGTCGCCGTTGGCGTTGATCAGTTCCTTCATCGCGTTCGAGGACTCGGCCAGGCCGATCGTGCCGACGATGGTCGAGTTCTTCGCCAGGGCGATGAAGATGCTGCCCAGCGGCGCGACCACCGCGCGGCCGGCCTGCGGCAGGATCACCATCGTCAGGGTCTGGAAGAACGACATGCCGATCGCCCGGGCGGCCTCGGCCTGCCCGGCGGGGACCGTGTTGATGCCGGAGCGGATCGCTTCGCACACGAACGCGGCGGTGTAGACCGACAGCCCGATGACGCCGAGCCAGTAGTTGTTGAGGTCGATGTCGTCGGCCAGGGACAGGCCCAGGGTCGAGAACAGACCGAAGTAGCAGAAGAACACGATCAGCGTCAGCGGCGTGTTCCGGAACGTGTTGACCCACAGGGTGCCGAAGCCGCGCAGGACCGGCACCGGCGAGACACGCATCGCGGCGAGCACCACGCCGAGCACGAGCGCGCCCACGGTGCCGGCCGCGGTCAGTTTCAGGATCCAGAGGAAACCCGTGACGTACACGTCGAAGTTGCTCGGATCGGAGAAGACGTCCATCGTCCTCACTTCCTCACGCCGCGGCAGGGAACAACCGGGCGGGGCCGGCGCTGCCGGCCCCGCCCGTCTTCAAACGATCAGCTGCAGTTGGTCAGCTTGGCGACGTCGAGAGTCGGGGCCGCCTGGCCGCTCTTGCCCAGCGTGGTGTCCCACGCCGCCTTGTACGAGCCGTCGGCCGCGGCCGCCTTGAGGATCTCGTTGATCTTCTCGCAGCCCGCCTTGTCGTCCTTCTTGAGGCCGACGCCGTACGGCTCCTCGCTGAACTTCTTGCCGACGACCTTGAACTTGCCGGCGTACTGGTCCTGGGAGGCGTAGCCCGCCAGGATGATGTCGTCGGTGGTGACCGCGTCGACCTGACCGCCGGCCAGCGCCGTCACGCACTTGGAGTACGCGTCGAACTGCTGGAGCTTGGCGTCCTTGTACTCGGTCTGGATCCGCTTGGCCGGCGTGGAGCCGGAGACGGAGCAGACCTTCTTGCCGGCCAGCGACTCCGGGCCGGTGATCGTCGACGCGGTCGGCACGAGCAGGTCCTGACCGGCGATGTAGTACGGGCCGCCGAAGTTGACGACCTTCTTGCGCTCGTCGTTGATCGTGTATGTCGCCACAACCATGTCGACCTGGCCCTGCTGGATGAACGGCTCACGGTTGGACGACACGGTGGTCTTGTACTCGATGCCGGTCTCCGGCACGCCGAGGCCCTTCGCGATGATCTTCGCGATCTCGACGTCGAAGCCGGTGTAGGTGCCACCGGTCTGCAGGCCCAGGCCGGGCTGGTCGGCCTTGACACCGAACACGAGCTTGCCGCCGGCCGCCTTGCCGATGATGCCGCTGGCCTTGGCGTCGGAACCCGACCCGCTGTCGTCGCCGCCACATGCCGCGGCGGCCATCGCCAGGGCGAACGCCCCGACCGCTGCCGTCATTCGGGTGATGCGCATCGTCCCGCTCCTCTGACTCAGTACTGCGAATTGCTGGAAACTGGTGAACATTGCCGAACCTGCACACACAACGCAGAGGGGGTATCCGCTGTGGACATTCAGTGGGTGAGGATCTTCGAGAGGAAGTCCCGGGCGCGCTCGCTCTTCGGGTTGTCGAAGAACTCGGCCGGGGGAGCCGACTCGACGAGCTGACCGTCGGCCATGAAGACCACCCGGTTGGCGGCGTGTCGCGCGAAACCCATCTCGTGGGTGACCACGACCATCGTCATGCCGTCCCGGGCGAGCGAGGTCATCACGTCGAGCACCTCGCCGACCATCTCGGGGTCGAGCGCGCTGGTCGGCTCGTCGAAGAGCAGGGCCTTGGGCTGCATGGCCAGCGCCCGCGCGATGGCCACCCGCTGCTGCTGACCGCCGGAGAGCTGCGCCGGATACTTCTCGGCCTGGCTGGCGATGCCGACCCGGTCGAGCAGGGCCATGGCGCGCTCGCGGACCACCGCCGGCTTCTCGCCGCGGACCTTGACCGGGCCCAGCATGACGTTCTGCAGGATGGTCTTGTGCGCGAAGAGGTTGAACGACTGGAAGACCATGCCGACCTCGCTGCGCAGCCGGGCCAGCGCCTTGCCCTCGGCCGGCAGCGTCTGCCCGTCGAAGGTGATCGTGCCGGAGTTGATCGGCTCGAGCCGGTTGATCGCCCGGCACAGCGTCGACTTACCGGACCCGGACGGTCCGATCACGACGACCACCTCGCCACGGTCGACCGACAGGCTGACATCCTGCAGGACGTGCAAGGGGCCGAAGTACTTGTTGACGCCGTCGAGAACGATGAGAGGCTCGCTTGTCGGCACCGTCGGACCACCGTCCCGTCGTTGGGTTCACTCGGATGGGGTCACTCTATGGGCGCGGTTGTATCGGTTCACGCCGAGATTGGTCACGGAGCGGTAACTGTGCAGGTGTACGGCCGAAGGGATGTCCACGATGAGCGGTATGGCTGACGCCGATCCGAGTGACGGGCTTTGGAGCTGGTGTGTCGCCGGACGCCTGGATGCGGCTTTGGTCCGCGACGCTCTGTCGGGTGCCCTGCAACGGCCGGTGACGACTCTGGACGTACCGGTCGACGACGCGGTGCTGTGCGACGTCTGGCACGTCGGCGGCGACTTCCCGACGGCGATCGAGTGCTTCCTGGCCCCGGGCGAGCTCACCGAGGCGACCATCGCCAGCGCCGTCGCGGTCCGGCTCGGCGCCGACCTGCTGCTGCCCGACGACACCCTCAACCCCACCAGGTACGTGCTGGCCGAGCCGGACGGCACGCTGCGGGCCGTGCACGTCGACGAGGTCGAGACCGACGACGGTACGGAGCGCCGGCACGTCCGCCCCTGCACGGGCTCCGACCCGGCCTGCGCCCGCGGCCCGGGTTGCAGCCGTTCGCGGTACAAGCCGGTCCCGACGCCGGAGCGACCCGCGGCGGCCTAGGGACTACCCTGGTCAATTGCCATGACTACCGAGACTTCTCCCGCCGCCGCCCGCACCTATGACGTGCGCACCTACGGCTGCCAGATGAACGTGCACGACAGCGAGCGCATCTCCGGTCTGCTGGAGGGCGCCGGCTACGTGCGGGCCGCGGACGCCGACGCGGCTGACGTGGTCGTCTTCAACACCTGCGCGGTACGGGAGAACGCCGACAACCGCCTCTACGGCAACCTCGGCCACCTGCGCCCGACCAAGCTGAAGAACCCGGACATGCAGATCGCGGTCGGCGGCTGCCTGGCCCAGAAGGACCGCGGCGACATAGTCAAGCGCGCGCCCTGGGTCGACGTGGTCTTCGGCACGCACAACATCGGCTCGCTGCCGGTGCTGCTGGAACGCGCCCGGCACAACCAGGACGCCGAGGTCGAGATCCTCGAGTCGCTCGAGGTCTTCCCGTCGACGCTGCCGACGCGCCGCGAGTCGACCTACGCCGGCTGGGTGTCGATCTCGGTGGGCTGCAACAACACCTGCACGTTCTGCATCGTGCCGTCGCTGCGCGGCAAGGAGAAGGACCGCCGCCCGGGCGACGTGCTGGCCGAGGTCGAGGCGCTGGTGGCCGAGGGCGTGCTCGAGGTCACCCTGCTGGGTCAGAACGTGAACTCGTACGGGGTGGAGTTCGGTGACCGGCTCGCGTTCGGCAAGCTGCTGCGCGCCTGCGGCGGGGTCGAGGGCCTGGAGCGGGTCCGCTTCACCAGTCCGCACCCGAAGGACTTCACCGACGACGTGATCGCCGCGATGGCCGAGACGCCGAACGTCTGCCACTCGCTGCACATGCCGCTGCAGTCCGGCTCCGACGACGTGCTCAAGGCGATGCGCCGCAGCTACCGCTCGGAGAAGTACCTCGGCATCATCGACAAGGTCCGGGCCGCGATGCCGGACGCCGCGATCACCACCGACATCATCGTCGGCTTCCCCGGCGAGACCGAGGACGACTTCGAGCGCACCCTGGACGTGGTCCGCCAGGCCCGCTTCTCCAGCGCCTTCACCTTCCAGTATTCGAAGCGCCCGGGCACCCCGGCCGCGACGATGGCCGACCAGCTGCCCAAGCAGGTCGTCCAGCAGCGCTACGAGCGCCTGATCGCCACGCTCGAGGACATCACCTGGGCGGAGAACAAGAAGCAGGTCGGGCGCGAGGTCGAGGTCCTGGTCGCGACCGGCGAGGGCCGTAAGGACGAGCGCACCGGCCGGATGAGCGGCCGGGCCCGGGACGGCCGGCTGGTGCACTTCGCCACCGGCGAGCTGACCGGCGTCCGGCCCGGCGACATCGTCACCACCGAGATCACGTACGCGGCCCCGCACCACCTGAACGCCGACGGCGCACCGCTGAGCCACCGCCGCACCCGGGCCGGCGACGCGCACGAGGCCGGCCGGGCCCCGCGCACCGCCGGGGTGACGCTGGGCCTGCCGACGGTGGGCATCCCCGCGCCGCTGCCCGCGACCACCGGTGGTTGCGCGCTCTAAAGCCTCAAGAACCACGGCCCCCGGCCGATCCGGGAGCCGTGGTTCTGCGCTGGTACGCCGTGCTCTCCTTCGCCCTGGTGGCGGGGTATCCGGTGCTGTCGTACGACGTCCGCACGGTCCCGTTCCTGCTGGTCACCCTGGGCGCCATCCCGGCGGTGCTGATCGGGGTCCGGCGCAGCCCGCGCACCGCCCGGCTGCCCTGGTGGTTGCTGCTGGCCGGCCTGGTGGTGTTCAACCTCGGCAACTGCGCCTGGCTCTGGGTGGTCTACGCGCAGGGCCGGATCAGCGGTGACGGCTCCCTGGCGGACGCGTTGTTCAGCCTGGCCAACCTGCTCATGTTCGCCGGGGCGATGGTCGTGGTGTTGCGGCGCGGCCGGCGCGACATCGGCGGTGTCATCGACTCGGCCATCACCGCGCTGGCTCTCGGCGGCCTGCTGTGGGACACCGTACTGCTGCCGCAGCTGACCGCCACCGACGTGCTGATGGGCCGGCAGGGCGCGCTGTTCGTCAACGTGCTGGTGATGGCCGGCACGCTCGGCGCACTCCTCCGGGTCTCGCTGGTGGCCGGCGGCCGGCTGCCCGCCCTGTGGATGCTGGTCGCGGGTATGGCGGCGGGGCTGGTCGGCAACGTCGCCGCGGCGATGACCATCGATCCGGTCAGCGGCGTGCGGGCCGACTGGACCAACATGGCTTTCCTGGTGGCGTACGCCCTGCTCGGCTGCGCGGCCCTGCACCCCTCGTCGGCGCTGATCCTGCAGCCGGGCCGGCCGCCGGACGACGACCTGTCGGCGACCCGGCTGGCCTTTCTGGGGGTCATGACGGCCCTGATCCCCGTGGTCGGCGGTGGCCGGGTGGTGCTCGGCCTGGAGAGCGACGGGCTGCTCATCGCGGTCGGGTCGGCCGCGGTGATCCCGCTGGTCATGATCCGGATCGCGCGGCTGGCCGGTCAGCGCCGCCGGGCGGAGCGGGCGCTGCGCCGGATGGCCACCCACGACGCCCTGACCGGCCTGCCGAACCGGGCGGCCTGCCTGGAACGGCTCGAGACCGACCTGGCCGACCTGCGCACCGACCACCCGGCCGGGCTGGCCGTGCTCTTCACCGACCTCGACGGCTTCAAACCGGTCAACGACCGGCTCGGCCACGCGGCCGGCGACGAGCTGCTGATCGCGGTGGCCGCCCGGTTGCGCGGCTGCGTTCGTGAGGATGACCTGGTGAGCCGGTTCGGCGGAGACGAGTTCGTGGTGGTGTGCCGCGACACCGATCCCCGGGCCGCCGTGGACGCGATCTGCGCCCGGATCCGCGAGATGGTCGAGCAGCCGCTGACCGTGGGCGGCGAGACCGTCCGGATCGGCCTGAGCGTCGGCGTGGCCTTCGCCGGCCCGGCCGCCACCACCGACGACCTGATCGGCCGGGCCGACCTCGCCATGTACGCCGCCAAGCAGTCCAAGGCGATCGGCACCTTCAGCCTCGCGCTGGCCTCCTGATCACCAGGGCACCGGCCCGTCGTCGTTGAAGAAGCCGCCGGTCGGACCGTCCGCGCCCAGCGTCGCGAGCCGGACCACGATCGCCGCGCCCTGCCGCGGCGTACGGGGCGCCCGGTGGTCGGTGAAGTCGGTGGCCACCCAGCCGGGATCGGCCGCGTTCACCAGCACCCCGTCCTTGCCCAGCTCCTTCGCGTACTGCACGGTCAGCGAGTTGAGGGCGGTCTTGGACGGCACGTACGCGGCACTCGGCGGCATCTGCGCCAGCGGCCCGTCCGGATCGCTCATGGCGGCCAGCGAGCCGACGCCGCTGGACATGTTGACGATGCGGGGAGCGCCGGACCGGCGCAGCAGCGGCAGCATCGCGTTGGTCACGGTCAGGACGCCGATGACGTTGACGTCGAACACCGCGCGGAACACCGCCGGGTCGACGCTGCTCGGTGCCTGGTCCAGGCCGCCGCTGATCCCGGCGTTGTTGACCAGCACGTCGAGCCGGCCGAACCGCTCCTCGACCGTCGCGGCCGCCGCCCGGACCGTCGCCGGA
The DNA here is from genome assembly GCF_040649415.1 of Actinoplanes sp. NPDC048967. Lineage (NCBI taxonomy): Bacteria > Bacillati > Actinomycetota > Actinomycetes > Micromonosporales > Micromonosporaceae > Actinoplanes > Actinoplanes sp. NPDC048967. The sequence goes on along the minus strand of NZ_JBEZFL010000004.1, from coordinate 336,157 downwards.
TCGGTCACGTCGAGAGCGACCCCGTGCACGTTGCCGTGGCCTGCTTCCCGCAGGGCCGTGACTGCTTGCTCCCGGCGCTTGTCGTCCCGCGCGCCGAGGAGCACCGTCATGCCGCGCTCGGCGAGCTGCGCGACGATCTCGTAGCCGATGCCTTTGTTCGCCCCGGTCACCAGGGCGATCCTCTGTTCCGTCATGCCTCCAGCGGACCATCGCGGCCCGGTGCGCGGGAATGACCGATGGGGTCTCGGGCGATACCGTGACGGTATGGAGCGGCTGGAGACGCGCGAGCTGTCGTACTTCGTCGCGGTGGCCGAGGAGCTGCACTTCGGCCGGGCGGCGCAGCGCCTGGGCATCGCCCAGCCCCCGTTGTCGCGCGCGATCAAGCAGCTCGAGCGCCGGCTGGGCGTGGTGCTCTTCGAGCGCGACAGCCGTCAGGTGACGCTCACCGAGGCCGGCGCGGTGTTCCTGCACGAGGGCCGCAAGGCGCTGGACGCGGTCGCGGCCTCGGTGCGCCGCACCCAGCGGGCCGGGCAGCCGGTCCGCAAGCTGGTGCTGGTGATGAAGCCGAACACCGACGGCGGTCTGCTGGGCGACATCCTGGCCGCCTACGCGTCCGAGCCGCACTCGGTCGGCGTCGAGGTGCTGATGTGCGGGATCGGCGAGCAGGCGCGGCTGCTGCGCGAGGGTCAGGCCGACGCCGCGCTGCTGCATCACCCGTTCGACGACACCAGCGGCTTCGACGTCGAGGAGCTGCGGGTCGAGGGCCAGGTGGCGGTCGTGCCCCGCGGACACCGGCTGGCCGGGCGCGGCAGCATCCGGCTCGCCGATCTGGCCGGGGAGGTGCTGCCGCGCTGGCCCGGCATGCCCGCGGACGCCGCGACCGGTCCGGTGGTGCACGAGGCCGCCCAGCTGCTCCAGCTCATCGCCCTCGGGCAGACCATCGCCGTGCTGCCCGAGTCGGCCGGTGACGAGCTGCGCAGCGAGCTCGTCTGCGTGCCGGTCAGCGACGCCGTCCCGATCGTGTCGATGCTGGCCTGGCCCGAGCGCAGCACCTCACGGTCGCTGGCCGCGTTCGTCCGGGTGGCGGCCGACATCGCCGCCAAGCACCGTCAGAGCGAGTCCACCTTCGCGCCGGTGCGTTCGGCCCGGGCCACGCCCCAGTCGTAGAGCGCCTGCAGCACCGGCACGAGGGTGCGTCCTTCGTCGGTCAGGTCGTACTCGACGTGCGGCGGCGCGGTGCCCAGATCACGCCGGGAGATCAGACCGTCGGCCTCCAGCTCGCGCAGGCGCTGGCTGAGCATCTTCTCGCTGATGCCCGGCGTGCGGCGGCGCAGCTCACCGTAGCGGTGCACGCCCTCTTTGAGATGGGCGAGCAGCACCGTGCGCCAGCGGCCGCCGATCACGTCGACGGTCAGCTCGACCGGGCAGGAGTAGCGCTTGGGCACGCACCATTATGTGCGTTCTTGTGGCCGGTCGCGGGCCCGTGATGGGCTGGCGCCATGGCTGAGACACCGACGCTCTACGAGTGGGCCGGCGGCACCGACGCGTTCGTCCGGCTGACCTCGGCTTTCTATGCCCGGGTGACCGACGACGACCTGCTCGGGCCGCTCTTCGCCCGGATGGACCCCGAGCACTTCCGGTACGTCGCCCTGTGGCTGGCCGAGGTCTTCGGCGGGCCGGCCGTCTACACCGAGGAGCACGGCGGTTACTCGCACATGGTGAGTCAGCACCTCGGCATGGCGATCACCGAACCGCAGCGGCGCCGCTGGATCGAGCTGATCCAGGACGCCGCCGACGAGGTGGGACTGCCCGACGACCCGGAGTTCCGGGCGGCGTTCCTGGGCTACCTGGAGTGGGGGACCCGGCTGGCCAAGCAGAATTCCCAGCCCGGGGCCGACGTCGTGCGGCAGGCGCCGGTGCCGCACTGGGGCTGGGGAGTGGCGCCGCCGTACCTGCCGGGCTGAGCGATATCCGGTTGCCGCGGGCGCGATGATGGTCGGGTGTTCAGCTTCGCCGATGTCACCAGAGCCCGCTCCGTGGTCCACCAGCACCTGCCGCCGACGCCCGTACGTTCCTACCCGGCGCTCGACGCGGCGGCGGGAGCGACCGTCCTGGTCAAGCACGAGAATCTGCAACCGGTCGGGGCGTTCAAGGTACGCGGCGGGCTGACGCTGCTCGCCGCCCTGTCGGAGCAGGACCGGTCCCGCGGCACGGTCAGTTACTCCACCGGCAACCACGCGCGGTCCCTGGCGTACGCCAGCCGGGCCTACGGCGCGCCGTGCACCGTGGTGATGCCGGCGACGGCCGCTCCGGCCAAGGCGCGGGCCATCGAGGAGCTGGACGCGCAGGTCGTCCTGCACGGCGACGACCTCGAGGCGGCGCAGCACCACGCCGAGAAGCTGGCCGAGCAGTCCGGCGCGCGGCTGGTCAGCCCGGGCGACACGCCGGAGCTGCTCGCCGGGGTGGGCACGCTCTACCTGGAGCTCGTCGAGGCCCATCCGGACCTGGACGCGATCCTGGTCCCGGTCGGCAGCGGCACGGGCGCGAGCGCCGCCACGGTGGTCGCCCGCGAGCTGGCCCCCGGCTGCCGGGTCATCGGCGTGCAGTCCACCGAGTCGCGGGCCGCGCACGACTCGTGGCGGTCCGGTGAGCTGGAGAAGCGGCCGAACCGCACCCGGGTCGCCGGGCTGGCCACGGGTCGCGGCTACGCCCTGCCGCAAAGCGTCATGCGCGCCGGCCTGGCCGACTTCCTCCTGGTCACCGACGACGAGATCGCCGCGGCGCAGCGCCTGCTGGCCACGACGGCGGACACCGTCGCGGAGGGCGCGGGCGCGGCTGCCCTGGCCGGCCTGCTGAGCCGCCCGGAGCTGTTCGCGGGTCGCCGGGTGGCGATCGTCTGCACCGGCGGCAACGCCGACGAGGCGGAGCTGGCGATGCTGGGCTGATCCGCACAGCAAGAGTCCCGCCGGCCAGCCCGGATCACAGTGATCTGCTGGCGGCGGGACTCTGTGCGCGTACCGGAAAGGTTTTATCCGGCTTGTTCGGCGAGGGAGAGGAACTGGCGCTTGGACGCCAGGGCCTGCTCGGCCTCCTTGATCCGCTTGGCGTCGCCCGCGGCCTGGGCCCGGGCCAGCCGCTGCTCGGCCTCCGCGACCTGCTCACGCATCTGCTGGAGCAGCGGGTTGTCCTGCGGCGTGGTCTTGCGCCACGCCGAGTCCATCGCGACCCGGATGCGCTCCTCGGCGGCCCGCCAGCGGCGGTCCAGGGAAGCGGTCGACTCGCGGGGCACCCGGCCGGCGTCGTGCCAGGCCGCCTGGGCGTCCCGGAGCTTGTTCTGGGCGCCGCGCGGGTCCGCGTCGACGTCCAGCGCCTCGATCTCGGCCAGGATGGCCTGCTTCTTCTCCAGGTTGCCCTTGTATTCGGCGTCGCGGGCCGAGAAGACCTCGCTGCGCCGGGTGAAGAAGGCGTCCTGGGCGGCCCGGAAGCGTTCCCAGAGGCGCTGCTCGGCCTCCTTGGCGGCGCGGGGAGCGGCCTTCCAGTCGTTCATCAGGTCCTTGAGCCGGTTGGCCGTGGTGGACCACTCGGTCGAGTCGGCCAGGCTCTCGGCCTCCTTGACCAGCTCTTCCTTGGCGGTCTGGGCCTGCTTGCGCTGACCGTCCAGGGTGGCGAAGTGCGCCCCGCGGCGGCGGGTGAAGCCGTCCCGGGCGGCCGCGAAGCGCTTCCACAGCTCGCCGTCGGTCTTCTTGTCGACGCCGCGGATGGTCTTCCACTCGTCGAGGATCTCCTTGAGCCGGTCGCCCGCGCTCTTCCACCCGGTCGACTCGGCGGCGATCGTCTCCGCCTCCTCGACCAGGGCGGTCTTGCGGGCCAGGGCCTCGCCCCGGGCCACCTCGCGGGCGGCCTTGGCCTCGCCGGCCTTCTCCTCGGCGACCGCGGTCAGCCGGTCGAGGCGGGCGGCGAGCCCGTCGATGTCGCCGACGACGTGTGCCTCGCCGAGGCTCGCACGGATCCGCTTCACGCTGGTCAGCGAGTGTGCGGCGTCCGCGGCGCCGGACTTGAGCCGGGCCTCGATGAGGTCGACCTCGGTCACCAGATCCGCGAACCGCCGGGCGAAGTGGGCCAGGCCCTCCTCGGGTGTGCCCGCCTGCCACGAGCCGACCACGCGGTCGCCCTCGGCCGTCTTCACATACACGGTGCCGTCGGCATCCACGCGCCCGAAGGCCGTCCAGTCGTTCATGAGCCCACCCTCGTTCTCCCGGCTGCACGGGCCTCGCTGCCCGCGACCGCCGCCATAGCGCAGTCGAATGCCATCATTCCATCGGCATTCTTTCTCGCGCATTGTCACAGGTCCAACCCGGTTCCGGGGAAGCGCCCGCGAACGACCGTGACCAGCCCGTTACGGTGGCTCCGTGCCATTGCTCCCAGGTTCGCCGGTGATCGCGGTTGTCGGGCCCACCGCGGCCGGGAAATCCGCCCTCAGCATCGCCCTCGCCCACGCCCTCGGCGGCGAGGTGGTCAACGCCGACTCGATGCAGCTCTACCGCGGGATGGACATCGGCACCGCCAAACTGACCGTTGACGAGCGCGAAGGCGTCCCGCACCACGTGCTGGACGTCTGGGACGTGCGCGAGCCGGCGAGTGTCGCGGCCTACCAGGAGCTGGCCCGCTCGGCCGTCGACGACATCCTCGCCCGGGGCAGAGTGCCGCTGCTCGTGGGCGGCTCCGGGCTGTACGTCCGGGCTGTTCTGGAAGAGTTCGAATTTCCCGGCACGGATCCCGCCATTCGGGAGCGGCTGGAGCGGGAGCTCGCCGCGGTGGGACCGGCGCCGCTGCACGAGCGGCTGCGGACGCTGGACGAGCCGGCCGCCACCAAGATCCTTCCGTCCAACGGGCGGCGCATCGTCCGGGCCCTCGAGGTGATCGAGCTGACCGGCGCGCCCTTCACCGCCTCGCTGCCGGCACCGGCGCCGCACTACCCGTCGGTGCAGCTCGGCGTCGACCGCGAGGCTTCGTCGCTGGATCAGCGGATCGCCGACCGGGTCGACCTGATGTGGGCGGCCGGCCTGCTCGACGAGGTACGCGGGCTCGACGGGCTGCGCGAGGGCCGCACGGCGAGCCGGGCCCTGGGCTACCAGCAGGCGCTGGCCCAGCTGGACGGCGGGTTCACCCAGGAGCAGGCGGTCGAGGAGACCGTCCGGGCCACCCGGCGCTTCGTGCGCCGCCAGCGCTCGTGGTTCCGCCGGGACCCGCGGATCACCTGGCTCGACGGCGCGTCACCGACCCTGACGGAGGACGCGTTGGCGGCCTGCGCGGCGGCTGCGCGATGATGGACCGCGTGTTGTTCACCAAGGGCCATGGCACCGGCAACGACTTCGTCATCCTCGGCGACCCGGACGGGGCGCTGGAGCTGACGCCTGCGCTGGTCGCGGCGCTCTGCGACCGGCACCGCGGCATCGGCGCCGACGGCGTGCTGCGCGTCGTGCGCAGCGCCAAGCACCCGGACGGCGCGGGTTTCGCCGCCGACGCCGAGTGGTTCATGGACTACTGGAACGCCGACGGCTCGCCGGCCGAGATGTGCGGCAACGGCGTCCGCGTCTTCTCCCGCTACCTGCTGGCCAACGGCCTGGCCACGCCCGGCCCGGAGGGCCTGCCGGTGGCGACGCGGGCCGGCGTCGTGCGCGCGGCGGTCGAGGCGGACATCATCTCCGTCCACATGCGCGCCCCCCAGGTGTACGCGGCCAGCACGGCCACCGTCGGCCCGCTGACCTTCCCCGGCGTCGCCGTGAACTGCGGCAACCCGCACCTGGTCTGCGGCCTGCACGACAGCCTGCCGCTCTCCTCGCTGGACCTGCACGTGCCGCCCGGCTTCGACCCGGCGCTGTTCCCGTCCGGGGTGAACGTGGAGTTCACCACCCCGGGCACCCCGGTGGAGGGCGCCGACCTGCACGTGCACATGCGGGTCTACGAACGCGGCTCCGCCGAGACGCTGTCCTGCGGCTCCGGGGCTCTCGCGGTCGGCGCGGTGGCACTGCGCGACGCCGGGCTGAGTGAGGGCGTCGTGGCGGTGGATCTGCCGGGTGGCCGGCTGACCGTGACCCGCCGCGGTGACTCCTGGTGGCTGGCCGGCCCGGCCGTGCTGGTCGCCACGGGCGAGGTGGACCCGGCGGCCCTGCACTGATGGCGGGGCTGCACCGGGTGGCGCACCGGGGCTATTCGGCCGTCGCGCCCGAGAACACCCTGCCCGCCCTGGCCGCCGGGGTCCGCGCCGGCGCGACGCTCATCGAGTTCGACGTGCGGACCACGGCCGACGGCGTGCCCGTGGTGATCCACGACCGTACGGTGGACCGCACCACGGGCGGCACCGGTCACGTCTGGGAGCTGACCCTCGACGAGATCTCGGCGCTGGACGCGGGCTCCTGGTTCTCCCCGGCGTACGCGGGGATCCGGATCCCGCTGCTGCGTGAGGTCATCGGCCTGCTGCGTCCGCACGCGGTGGGGGTCACCCCGGATGCCGCACCGCCGATCGAGCTGCTGCTGGAGATCAAGCCGCCGGCCACCCCGGAGCAGGTGAAGGTCATCCTGGGTCAGGTCACGGAGGCCGGCCTGCTGGACCGCACGGTGGTGCAGAGCTTCGACCCGGAGGTCGTCCGGCTGGCCGGCGAGGTCGCTCCCGACGTACGCCTCGGCCTGCTGCGGCACGGCTTCGACGACGAACAGCTGCGGGTCGCCCGGGAGTTGCGCCTGAGCTACGTGAACCCGAGTCTGCGCGCGGTGCTGGCCGACCCGCCGACGGTCGCGGCGCTCGCCGAGGCTGGGGTCGGGGTCATGCCCTGGACGCCGAACGACATGTCGCTCTGGCCGGCGCTGGTCGAGGCCGGGGTCGCCGGCCTGATCAACGACCGCACCGGCGAGCTGACCGGCTGGATGATCGCCCGCGGCCTGGCCTGACCCGTCCGCGCGGCCCGGCTGTTCCCCGGGCCGCGCTTCTCCGCTGTCAGAAGGTTTCTTCGGGGGCCTGCTCCAGCTCGACCTCGGGCACCGCCGCCGGGTTGGCCGGGACGGGAGAGCCCTTGACCACCGCGCGGATCGCCGCGGCCACCGCCGGGGTCACGCGCGCGTCGAACACGCTCGGCACGATCACCGTCGGGTTGAGCTTGTCCTCGCCGACCACGTCGGCGATGGCCATCGCCGCGGCCAGCGCCATCTCCTCGGTGAACGCCTCGGCGCTCACGTCGAGCATGCCGCGGAACACACCCGGGAACGCCAGCACGTTGTTGATCTGGTTCGGCTGGTCCGAGCGGCCGGTGGCGACCACCGCGGCATGCTGGCGGGCCTCGCGGGGGTCCACCTCGGGATCCGGGTTGGCCAGCGCGAAGACGATCGACTTGTCGGCCATCCGGGCGATGTCGGCCCCGGTCAGCAGGTTCGGCGCGCTGACCCCGATGAAGACGTCCGCGCCGACGATCGCGCCCTTCAGGTCCCCGCTGTAGTTGTCCTTGTTGGTGTGCTCGGTCAGCCACTGCCAGGTCGGGTTCAGGTCGTCCATGCCGCGGTGCAGGGCGCCCCGGCGGTCGTACGCGATGATGTCGCCCACGCCCTGGCGCAGCAGCAGCTTCATGATCGCGGTGCCCGCGGCCCCGGCCCCGGAGACCACGACCTTGACGTCGGCCAGATCCTTGCCCACCACCCGCAGGGCGTTGGTGAGCGCGGCCAGCACGCAGATCGCGGTGCCGTGCTGATCGTCGTGGAAGACCGGGATGTCCAGCAGCTCGCGCAGCCGCGTCTCGATCTCGAAGCACCGCGGCGCCGCGATGTCCTCCAGGTTGATCCCGCCGTACGCCGGCGCGATCGCCTTGACGATGGCCACGATCTCGTCGGTGTCCTGGGTGTCGAGCACGACCGGCCACGCGTCCACGCCGCCGAACCGCTTGAACAGAGCGGCCTTGCCCTCCATCACCGGCATCGCGGCGGCCGGGCCGATGTTGCCCAGGCCCAGCACCGCCGAGCCGTCGCTGACCACGGCGACCGTGTTGCGCTTGATGGTGAGCCGGCGCGCGTCGGCCGGGTTCTCCGCGATGGCCATGCACACCCGCGCCACACCCGGCGTGTACGCCCGCGACAGCTCGTCCCGGTTGCGCAGGGCGACCTTGGAGCTGACCTCGATCTTGCCGCCCAGGTGCAGCAGGAAGGTGCGGTCGGAGACCTTGCGGACGTCGACGCCGTCCTGCTCCTCGAGGGTCTTGACGACCTGGTCGGCGTGGCCGGAGTCGGCGGTGTCGCAGGTGAGGTCGACGAGCACCCGGGTGGGGTCGGAGTCCACCACGTCGAGGGCCGTCACGATCGCGCCGGCCTCGCCGACGCAGGTGGTGAGCCGGCCGATGGACGAGGCGTCGGCGGTCACGGCGATTCGGATCGTGATCGAGAATCCTGCGCTGGGCAGGCGGGTGGTCACCACGGTGTTCCCTCCGTCGTTGGCGGGTGCGTACCCGCATTCTTGCGCTTCGGGAATACCGGCCACCAATCCGGTGGTTACTGAAGAGTCAGACACTCCTGCGACAACTGCCCGCCGGGTTAAGTGGATGCGCGGACCCCTCCGGCGTGCCACCATCGGCGGAGGAGGTCACCTTTTGCGTACTGAGGTATTCGAACCCGACGTCACCACCGGTGAGCTGGAGCTCGAGGAGCGCCGTTCGCTGCGCCGGGTCGCCGGTCTCTCCACCGAACTCACCGACATCACCGAGGTCGAGTACCGCCAGCTGCGACTCGAACGGGTCGTCCTGGTCGGCGTCTGGACCGGTGGCAGCAGCGACGACGCGGAGAACTCGCTCATCGAGCTCGCCGCGCTGGCCGAGACGGCCGGTTCCGAGGTGCTCGAGGGGCTGATCCAGCGCCGCAGCCAGCCGGACGCGGCCACCTTCATCGGCCGGGGCAAGGTCGACGAGCTGCGCGACGTGGTCATCGCCACCGGCGCCGACACGGTCATCTGCGACGGCGAGCTCTCGCCCTCGCAGCTGCGCAAGCTCGAGGAGCAGGTCAAGGTCAAGGTCGTCGACCGCACCATGCTGATCCTGGACATCTTCGCCCAGCACGCGAAGAGCAAGGAAGGCAAGGCGCAGGTCGAGCTGGCCCAGTTGCAGTATCTGCTGCCCCGTCTGCGCGGCTGGGGTGAGTCGCTGTCCCGTCAGGGCGGTGGCGCGGGTGGCGGTTCCGGCGGCGGCGGCGTCGGCACCCGTGGTCCCGGTGAAACCAAGATCGAGACGGACCGGCGGCGGATCAACACCCGCATCTCGAAGCTCAAGCGCGAGATCAAAGCCCTGCGGACGGTACGCCAGACGAAGCGCGCCAAGCGCACCAACAGCGGCGTGCCCGCGGTGGCGATCGCCGGCTACACCAACGCCGGCAAGTCGAGCCTGCTCAACCGCCTCACGTCGGCGGGCGTGCTGGTCGAGGACGCGCTGTTCGCGACCCTCGACCCGACCACCCGGCGGACGGCGGCCGAGGACGGGCGCGTGTTCACCATCTCCGACACGGTCGGCTTCGTCCGGCACCTGCCGCACCACATCGTCGAGGCGTTCCGCTCGACGCTGGAGGAAGTGGCGTACTCGGACCTGATCGTGCACGTGGTGGACGGGGCGCACCCGGACCCCGAGGGACAGGTGTCGGCGGTCCGCGAGGTCCTCGGCGAGGTGGGTGCGGACCGCATCCCCGAGCTGCTGGTCGTCAACAAGATGGACGCGGCCGACGAGGAGACGATCCTGCGGCTCAAGCGGGCCTGGCCGGACGCCGTGTTCGTGTCGGCGCGCTCGGGGCTGGGCATCGACGAGCTGCACGCGGCGATCGCCCAGCGGCTGCCGCGGCCGGCGAAGGACATGCGGGTGCTGCTGCCGTACGACCGGGGTGACCTGGTCGCCCGGATCCACCGCGGCGGGCAGGTGCTGGACACCCGGCACACCGAGCAGGGCACGGAGCTGAAGGTGCGGGTCGGCGAGCAGCTCGCCGCCGAGCTGGAGAACTTCGTCGCACCTTAGCTCCGGCTTAAGCGGCACCCCCGCTGAGCAGGGTTGATCCACGCGTAACACCGGCACGAGACGCCGCATGCGACACTGATCGGATGCGGCGTCTCGTGTTCCCGGCCATCCTCGCCTCGGGGCTGGTGATGATGGGGGCCGTGCCCGCCTCGGCCGAGCCCGCTCCGACGGTGACCTCGGCCAAGGCAGCGGCCGGCAAGAAGATCTGTAAGATCACCGATCCCGCTTTGTCGGAGCTCTCGGGGATCGTGGCCACCAAGAACGGCTTCGTCGTGGTCAACGACGGCGTCGACGAGGCCGCCAAGCGCAAGGTCTTCTTCCTCGACGACGACTGCAAGATCACCGACCGGGTCGACTTCCCGTCACGTCCGCTCGACACCGAGGACCTGACCCTGTCCCCGGACGGCGACACGCTGTGGATCGCGGACATCGGCGACAACAGCGCCCGCGACGGCAAGGGCGAGACCCGCCGCACGATCGGCCTCTGGTCGATGCCGGTGAGCGGCAAGAAAGAGCCGAAAATTCATCGCCTGGCCTACCCGAACGGCGACAAGCACGACGCCGAGGCCCTGCTGTTCAACGGTGACGGCACGCCGATCATCGTGACCAAGGAAGTCTCCGGCAAGACGCAGCTCTACACGCCGACGGCGGCACTGAAGGCGAACAACGAAGAGGGCGTACCGCTGAAGAAGGCGGGCGAGATCGAGCTGCCGAGCAGCGACACCCCCGGTATCCCGATCGCCCGGCTGGCCCAGACCACGGTCACGGGTGGTGCGGTGGCGCCGGGCGGCGGCAAGGTCACCCTGCGGACCTACCTGGACGCGTACGAGTGGGACGTCGCGGACGGCGACGTGCTCGGATCGCTGAAGAACAAGCCCCGCAAGACGCCCCTGCCGAACGAACCCTTCGGCGAGGCGATCACCTACAGCGCCGACGGCAAAACGTTCTACACGGTTTCGGACATGGGCACGGGCGCCGACCCGGAAGCGGCCAACTACATCCTGCGCTACACGCCGGCGACAAAAATCGTGGAAGCGAAAACCGACGCGGCAGCGGCGGAAAAGGACAACGGCACATCCTGGTTCGCCGACCTGAGCCTGACCGACATCACATACCTGATCGGCGGCGTAGGCGTCCTCGGCGCTCTCCTCGTCGGCGCGGGCGTCATCGGCATCATGCAATCCCGCAAGAAGCGCAAGCTCGAACCGGCGATGAAAAACCCCGACCCGAACGCCGACCCCGACCCATTGGACGCGAAAACGGAACTGCTGTCGGTCGGCGGTCCGGCCCAGCGCCCGGGTGTGTACGGCGGAAACCGCCCACCGGCCGGAGCGCCGTCGGGTCCTGGCGTGTACGGCGCCAAGCCGCCCGCAGCCGCTCCCGCGAAGAGCAACGGCGTTTATGGCGGCGGCCGGCCGCCGCAGGGTGGTCAGGCCGCTGGTCGTCCCGGTCAGGGTGGCCAGCCCGGGGGGCGTCCTGCCGCTGGTCGGCCTGGTGTGCCGCCGGCTGGTCCGGAGCAGCCTGGCGCTCGTCCGGCTCAGCCCGGTGGTCGCCCGGCTCAGCCTGGCGGTCGTCCCGCTCAGCCTGGTGGTCGCCCGGCGCAGCCCGGTGGTCGTCCCGCTCAGCCTGGTGGTCGCCCGGCGCAGCCTGGTGCACGGCCGGCCCAGCCTGGTGGTCGCCCGGCGCAGCCCGGTGCACGGCCGGCCCAGCCTGGCGGTCGTCCCGCTCAGCCCGGTGCTCGTCCCGCTCAGCCTGGGCCTCGCCCCGGGCAGGGTGGCCAGCCGGCGGTGCGTCCCGGTCAGCCGCCCGCACGCCCGGCCCAGCAGCCCGGCGGTCGCCCGGGTCAGGGAGGTGGCCGGCCTGGTGGTGGGGTCTATGGCGCGCCGCCCCCGCCTCCGCCGTCCACCGGTGGCCGGGCCCAGGGCGGGGGACCGCAGCGGCCGTCCGGGTCCCAAGGACAGGGCGGCAACCCGCAGGGCGGCCGGCGCCCGGGCCGGCCGGACGACGGTCGGCAGGCCAACGGGATGAACAACTACGCGAACCTGAACGGGGCCCAGCGGCGGCCGGAAGGCCGGTTCGACAATCCGGGCTACGGACGCGGCCCGCGCGGCTACTGACGTCAGGGTCGGTTCGTTTCTGCTTTGTCAGGCCGGTGTTGCCGCCTTCGGGTGGGCGACACCGGCCTGTCCCTTGGGGCCGCCCGAGCAGCCACAGCGCGGTGCCCAGCAGGAGCCCGGCCGCCAGCACGGCGATGGCGGTGGCGGCCGACTTGGCAGCAACTTGGCTCTTGCCCGCCCGGTTGCTTGGGGAGGCGGGTGGGCTTCGGCCCGGCTGGTCGGGCTCGTGCTGCGCTGCCGGGCTTGCCCGGGCGGATCCGGCAGGCTGGCGGGCTGGCGGGCTCGGGGGCGTGGCGGGCTCGGGGGCGTGGCCAGCTCGGCGGCCTGGCGGGCTCGGCGGCCTGGCGGGCTCGGGGGCGTGGCCAGCTCGGCGGCCTGGCGGGCTCGGCGGCCTGGCGGGCTCGGGGGCGTGGCCGACTCAGGGGCGTGGCGGGCATAGGGGCGTGGCCAGCTCAGGGGCCTGGCGGGCTCGGCGGCCCAGCAGGCTCGGCGGCGTGCCCGACTCAGCGGCCCAGCAGGTTCGCCGGCCTGGCGGCCGGCTGCACCGCCTCATTGGTCTCCTCGTCGCCGGGTCGGCGGTGACGCGCATTGACGCTGCGCGTGAACATCCGGCGGCTTAGCCGGCCTGGCGGCTTAGCCGGCCTGGTCGGAACGACCGCTCTTTCGCGGCCCGGTCGACTCGTCCAACCTCCCGGCTTGCCGCCGCGAACTAAAAGGCCCTAATCAGGATCCGGCCCGACAGCTCAGCCCGCCCGATTCCGCTCATCCGCCCGGTCTCTGCCCCGGCCCCGGCCCGCCCGGCCCCGGCCCGCCCGGCCCCGGCCCGCCCGGCCCCGGCCCGCCCGGCCCCGGCCCGCCCGGCCCTGTCCGCCCGACCTCTACGCGCTCGGCCCCGGCCCACCCGGCCCTGCCGCAGCCCGCCCGGCCCGGTGCACCCGGCCCTGCTGCAACCCGCCCGGCCCGGTGCACCCGGCCGGCCGCTCGGCGGAACCCCCGTCAGACTCGCCGGAGAACAGCGACCACGCGACCCATCACCGTGGCGTCATCCCCCGGAATCGGGTCGAACGCCGGGTTGGCCGGCATCAGCCACACATGCCCGTCCCGCTGCCGGTAGCTCTTGACCGTCGCCTCGCCGTCGATCATCGCCGCCACGATGTCGCCCACGTTCGCTGTCGGTTGCTGGCGGACCACCACCCAGTCGCCGTTGCAGATGGCTGCGTCGATCATCGAGTCGCCCTTGACCTCGAGCATGAAGACGTCGCCTTCGCCGACCAGTTCGCGGGGGAGCGGGAAGAACTCCTCCACCGCCTGCTCGGCCAGGATCGGTCCACCGGCGGCGATCCGGCCCAGCAGCGGCACGTACGCCGGGGTCGGCCGCGCGGACCGCAGTGCCTCGTCGTCGACCATCTCGCTGGGCGCGCGCACGTCCACGGCGCGCGGCCTGTTCGGGTCGCGGCGCAGGAAGCCCTTCTTTTCCAGCTCCTTCAGCTGGTAGGCCACGCTCGACGGCGACACCAGACCCACTGCCTCGCCGATCTCACGGACGCTCGGCGGGTAGCCGTAGCGTTCCACCCAGTCGCGGATGAACTCGAGGATCCGGCGCTGGCGTGCGGTCAGGTCCGCGGTGACCAGATCGGGGAACTGGCTGACCACCGGCGTCACGCTGCGCAGCTGCGGCGCGTCACCGCTGCGGGCCCGGGACGGCGTGCGCCGGCGCATCGCCGCCTTGGTGTTGGCGGCCTCTGGCTTCGAGTCAATCTGGTGTTGCCGGCTCGTCCGGTCGTCGGTCGACACGTTGGCCCTCCCTGTCGGCCAGTGCCTCATCGGCACGTGGTGCGCTCGCGGAGCCGGACATTCGCCCGTGGGGATGGACTTGTGCCCGGCTGACCCCTCTTGACCGAGAACCGTAACTGCGGGGTACGACATATTCAAACATCTGTACGACTTTCTCGCGGCGTGTCGCTCGGAAGTGCTCGACTTCCGTACGTCTGTTCTGATAGACCGTCGTACGGGCGTTCGATCGAACGCTTGTCCGAGGGACGTATGCGGAGAAAGGAATATGCCGTGGTGGTCACTGGTATGCGGCGGGTCGATGAGCCGGCCCCGTTGCGGTTGACCCGGCGGGGTCGCGTCGTCGTGCTGGCCTTCTTCATTCTTCTCGCGTCCTTGGCGAGCGCCGTGTTGTGGACCACAGCTTCCCGGGCCGAGAATCCCCCCTCGGGTCCGGCGCCCACTGTCGTGGTCCAGTCCGACGACACGCTGTGGGACATCGCCGCCCGCACCGACCCGGGTCGCAGCCCGCATGCCGTGGTGGCCGAGATCCGCCGGCTCAACGGTCTCGGCGACGACGAGATCGCCATCCATGCCGGTGACACTCTCGTGGTTCCCCGGACGCGTTGATCCACTGCGTTGATCATGTTGTTCCGGTGCTGGCCGTGACCGGTGCGGCACCCCTCGTGTTGAGGTAGAAAAAGCGGCGCGCCGACGCGCCGGTGAACTTGCATCGACGTCCGCAGCGGCATAACGTCAACCCCAACATCTAGTAGTTACAAGGGTGTAAGTCATCCACAGGTTGGGGTCGGGCAACCCCGTCATCCACAGGTTCGTCCACAGCCACGAGGCGGTTCTCACCGCTTCCGCGGCTGTCATTCGGCGTGCCTGGACGACGGTTCCGCAACGGCTCCGGCGACCTGGGTGGCAGCGCCCGGCGACAGGGGGATCTCGGTGCGGTGTCCGTACTGCCGGCACGCCGACTCACGTGTGGTCGACTCGCGTGAGGCCGACGACGGTCAGCTGATTCGTCGTCGCCGGTCGTGCCCGGAGTGCGGCAAGCGCTTCACCACGGTCGAGGAGGCCGTGCTCGCGATCGTGAAGCGCAACGGCGTCACCGAACCCTTCAGCCGGACCAAGATCATGAGCGGTGTCCGCAAGGCCTGTCAGGGCCGGCCCGTCGACGAGGACTCGATCGCGCTGCTCGCGCAGAAGGTCGAGGAGACCGTCCGGGCCAAGGGCGCGGCCGAGGTGCCCAGCCACGACGTGGGTCTGGCCATCCTGTCGCCGCTGCGGGAGCTCGACCAGGTCGCCTATCTGCGCTTCGCGAGCGTCTACAAGTCCTTCGACTCGCTCGAGGACTTCGAACGTGAGCTCGCCGATCTGCGCGAGGCAGCGGCGGGAGCCCGGCACACGGTGCCCGCCCGGCCCAGCGGTGGACGTCCGGCCAAATGGACGGAAACCCGTACCAAATAAGTCTTTTATCCAAGGCATGGCGACAGCCGTGCCCGAATGTCGGCAAGCGGATCGCGGTGGGGAAGCTGCGATCTATCGAGGGGGAGCACGAAATGGCCGGTGACGGTATGACAGCAGGCAGGCAGCGCAGTCGCGCGAGCAACGGGGGCGCCGCGGTCGGGGGGCTGCGGATCGAGCGCGTCTGGACGACCGAGGGCGTCCACCCGTACGACGAGGTGGAGTGGGAGCGCCGCGACGTCGTCATGACGAACTGGCGGGACGGCTCGATCAACTTCGAGCAGCGCGGGGTCGAGTACCCCACCACCTGGAGCGTCAACGCGGCCAACATCGTCACCACCAAGTACTTCCGGGGTGCGGTCGGCACGGACACCCGCGAGTGGTCGCTCAAGCAGCTGATCGACCGGGTCGTCAAGACCTACCGCAAGGCGGGCGAGGACTACGGCTACTTCGCCAATCCGGGCGACGCGGAGATCTTCGAGCACGAGCTGACCTGGATGCTGCTGCACCAGGTGTTCAGCTTCAACTCGCCGGTCTGGTTCAACGTCGGCACCGCCTCGCCGCAGCAGGTCAGCGCCTGCTTCATCCTGTCCGTGGACGACTCGATGGACTCGATCCTGGACTGGTACAAGGAGGAGGGGCTGATCTTCAAGGGCGGCTCCGGCTCCGGCGTCAACCTCTCCCGCATCCGCTCCTCCAAGGAACTGCTCTCCTCCGGCGGCACGGCCAGCGGCCCGGTCAGCTTCATGCGCGGCGCCGACGCCAGCGCCGGCACGATCAAGTCCGGTGGCGCCACCCGCCGCGCGGCCAAGATGGTGATCCTGGACGTCGACCACCCCGACATCGAGGAGTTCGTCACCACCAAGGCCCGCGAGGAGGACAAGATCCGGGCCCTGCGCGACGCCGGGTTCGACATGGACCTCGGCGGCAGCGACATCGTCTCGGTGCAGTACCAGAACGCCAACAACTCGGTCCGGGTGAGCGACGAGTTCATGCGCGCGGTCGAGGAGGGCACGACCTTCGACCTGCGCGGCCGGCTGCACGGCGAGGTCATCGAGACCATCGACGCCAAGAAGCTGTTCACCGAGATCGCCAAGGCCGCCTGGGAGTGCGCCGACCCCGGCCTGCAGTACGACGACACGATCAACGACTGGCACACCAACCCGGAGACCGGCCGCATCACCGCGTCCAACCCGTGTTCGGAGTACATGTCGCTGGACGACTCGTCCTGCAACCTGGCCTCGCTCAACCTGATGAAGTTCCTCAAGGACGACGGCGGCTTCGAGATCGAGAAGTTCGTCAAGAGCGTCGAGTTCGTCATCACCGCGATGGACATCTCGATCTGCTTCGCCGACTTCCCGACCCAGCGGATCGGCGAGACCACGCGGGCCTACCGCCAGCTCGGCATCGGGTACGCGAACCTGGGCGCCCTGCTGATGGCGACCGGCCACCCGTACGACTCGGAGTCGGGCCGCAGTGTCGCCGCCGCCATCACCTCGCTGATGACCGGCACGGCGTACCGCCGCTCGGCCGAGATCGCCGGCGTCGTCGGCGCGTACGACGGGTACGCCCGCAACGCCGACGCCCACAAGCGCGTCATGCGCAAGCACGCCGCGGCCAACGACGAGATCCGTCCCTCGGGCACCGTGGCCACCGCGATCGTCCGGGAGGCCACCAAGCAGTGGCAGAACGGCAACAAGATCGGTGACAAGAACGGCTGGCGCAACGCCCAGGCCTCCGTGCTCGCGCCGACCGGCACCATCGGCCTGATGATGGACTGCGACACCACCGGCGTCGAGCCCGACCTGGCCCTGGTCAAGTTCAAGAAGCTCGTCGGCGGCGGCTCGATGCAGATCGTCAACCAGACGGTCCCCCGCGCGCTGCGCAGCCTCGGCTACCCCGAGGAGCAGGTCGAGGCGATCGTCGAGCACATCGCCGACCACGGCATCGTGGTCGACGCCCCCGGCCTCAAGCCGGAGCACTACGCGGTCTTCGACTGCGCCATGGGCGAGCGGTCCATCGCCCCGATGGGCCACGTGCGGATGATGGCCGCGGTGCAGCCGTTCATCTCCGGCGCGATCTCCAAGACGATCAACATGCCGGAGTCGGCGACCGTCGAGGACATCGAGAACGTTCACTACCAGGGCTGGAAGCTCGGCCTCAAGGCGCTGGCGATCTACCGCGACAACTGCAAGGTGGGCCAGCCGCTGTCGGCGGCCAAGCCGAAGGTGACCGCCGAGACGCCGGCCGCCGAGGTGGAACCGGTCGTGGAGAAGGTCGTCGAGTACCGCCCGGTCCGCAAGCGCCTGCCGAAGAAGCGCCCGTCGGAGACGGTCTCCTTCTCGGTCGGCGGCGCCGAGGGCTACCTCACCGCGTCGTCCTACCCGGACGACGGCCTCGGCGAGGTCTTCCTGAAGATGTCGAAGCAGGGCTCGACCCTGGCCGGGGTCATGGACGCCTTCTCGGTGGCGATCTCGATAGGGCTGCAGTACGGCGTCCCGCTCGAGACGTTCGTCAGCAAGTTCACGAACATGCGCTTCGAGCCGGCCGGCATGACCGACGACCCGGACGTCCGGATGGCCGCCTCGGTGATGGACTACATCTTCCGTCGCCTGGCCCTGGACTTCCTGTCCTACGACGCCCGCGCCGAGCTGGGCATCTTCACCGCCAAGGAGCGCGCGGCGCAGATCCAGGCCGAAGCCGCGGCCGAGGCCTCGGGCGTCGACCTGGCCGGCATGGCGGCGTCCGCGCCGGTCTCCGCCCCGGTCGGTGCCGCATCGTCCCCGACGGCGACGGTGCCCGCGGCCGACGCCGAGAAGAGCGCGCCGTCCCCGGTGGGCTCCTCGACGGAGCTGCTCGAAGTGGTGCTGGGCACGTCGGCCGACGCACCGCTGTGCTTCACCTGCGGCACGAAGATGCGCCCGGCCGGCAGCTGCTACGTCTGCGAGGGCTGCGGCTCGACCTCGGGCTGCAGCTGATCCCCAGGCAATGAGTCAGAAGGGAGCCGGACCTCGTGGTCCGGCTCCCTTTTGGCTGTGGCGCAACTACTGCTACGGCGTCCAGTGCGGGTCGCGGCCGGTCAGCCCCAGCATCCGGTCCAGCACCGGCGCCGTCCGCGGCACCGGCACTTCCTTCCCGTACGCCTGCATCTCCCGCCCCAGCTCGGCCGTCTGAGCCACCTCCTCGTACAGGAAGTCCAGCAGCGTCCCGTCCCAGCTCACCGGCTGACCGGTGGCCCGGGCCAGGTCCCAGCCGTGCACGACCACCTCGCCGATCGCCATCGCGCCGATCATCCGGGCCGGCAGTTCGTGCGGCCCGCCCATCGTGGTCATGCCCTGCCACGCGTCCGGCACCGACCACGCCTCCACGAGCATCTCGAGCTGCCCTTCCACCGGGTCGCTGCCCGGTCGCGGCTCGCCGTCGGAGTGCCGGCTGGCCCGGGCCAGGCTCGGCCCCCAGTGCACCAGGTGGTCGATCAGGCCCTGGACGTCGTACTCCGTGCACGGTGTCGGGGCGGTGAGCTGGTCGGGCCGGATGCCCCGCAGGACGGCCACCGTCGGGGGAGCCGCCAGGGCGATGAGTTCGTGTTCCCGCATGAGCGCCGACGATAGGCGCCGCGCGCGCCGCCGTCTTGAAAAAACGCGACGCTAGGCTGCGGTCATGGTCCGGGACGCGCGCGAGCTGCGCGGCGCGTGGGCCACCTTCCAACGCCACTGGTACGGCGTCCCGGCCGCGGATCTGTCCCCTTTCGTCGCCGGCTACTGGGCCGCGGAGTGGGACCTGTGCGGGCAGCAGCCGTACCAGCAGAAGATCGTCCCGTACCCGAACGTGCAGTTGACCTTCCGCGACGGCGACGCGGTCGTCCGCGGCCCGGAGCGCGGGCATGTCGTCCGGGTCCTCGAAGGCCGCGGCCGGATCTTCGGGGTGACATTCCGCCCGGGCTGCTTCCGCCCGTTCCTGGGCGCGAGCGTCGCCACGATCACCGGCCGCACGCTTCCGGCCTCAGCCGTGTTCGGCCCTGGCCTGCCGCTGGGCCGGCTGAAGGAGGCCGCGTTCGGCCTTGACCTGCCACCGGGCCGGCAGAAGGAGGGGGTCGCGGGCCTGCCGCCGAGCCGGCTGAAGGAGGCCGTGTTCGGCCTTGACCTGCCGCCGGGCCGGCAGAAGGAGGAGGAGGTCGCGGGCCTGCCGCAAGGTCATCAGGAGGAGGTCGCGGGCCTGCCGCAAGGTCACCTGGAGGAGGTCGCGGGCCTGCCGCAAGGTCACCTGGAGGAGGCCGCGGGCCTGCCGCAAGGTCACCAGGAGGAGGTCGAGGACCTGCCGCAAGGTCAGCAGCGGCTGGTCGAGGAATTCCTGCGGGCGCGGCTGCCGGCGCCAGATCCGCTGGCCGAGCAGGCCGCGGCCATCGTGGCCCTGGTGCAGGCCGAGCCGCAGCTCACCCGGGTCGACGCGCTCGCCGCCCGGGCCGGGATCGGGGTGCGCCGGCTGCAGCGGCTGTTCGCCGAGTATGTCGGCCTCGGCCCGAAGTGGGTGATCCGCCGGTACCGGCTGCACGAGGTCGGGGAGCGACTCGCGTCCGGGGCGGACATCGACTGGGTGCGGCTCGCCGTCGAGCTGGGCTACGCCGACCAGGCGCACTTCGTCCGGGACTTCACGGCCATGGTCGGTGAGCCGCCCACCCGCTACGCCGAGCGCTACCCGCGCCGCTGACCCCGGCCCGCTGACCCCGCGCAGCTGACCCGGGCCCGCTGACCCCGCGCAGCTGACCCCGGCCCACTGACCCCGGGGCCCCTGACGCCAGGCAGGAGGCGTTGACAGTCACCGATGTCTCCGGTCGGATGGGGCCGTGAAGACCTTCGCGGCCGCGGCAGCGGTGCTGACCATCCTGACCGGCTCGCCGGCCGTCGCGGCGGACCCGCACGGAGTGCCGGATCCCGTTCCGCCCGCCGAGTTCGGCGCCGACTGGGACGATCCGCGGACCGCCGCGCCACCCGTGGCGGTGCCGGCCGGTGCCGCCTGCACCACGACCATTGTGGACACCGAGTTCCGGGACTTCACGCCGTACACGTCGAGCTATGCGCCGGTCTGCCGCGGGCCGTGGGAAAAGGTTGTGCTGCGCCTGGAAGGCGCGGTCGCGGGCCGGCAGTTCGACCGGCTCGGCTACCTCCGGATCGGCGGGGTGACGGTTTTCAAGACCTCGACGCCGGAGCCGTCGGTGGATGGCATCCGCTGGTCGGTGGAGAAGGACCTCACCGGGTACGCCGCCCTGCTCACCCGCCCGCAGCCGGTCGAGATGCTGATCGGCAACGTGGTGGACGACACCTACACGGGCGTCCTGGACGTGACCGTCAAGCTGACGTTCTACCGCGGGCGGGCCGCGCCGCGACCGGAAGTGCTGGCGGTCGATCAGGCCCTGCCGCGTAACACCGAGCGGCTCTTCGCGGACGTGTACGCCACCGGCTCCGGCGGCGGCTGCGAGGAGTTCTGGTATCTGACCACGCCCACCGGTGTCCCGTACTCCTGTCCGGCTGACAACGGGCCGTACCGGGAGGTTCAGGTCCGCATCGACGGCATCCTGGCCGGCGTCGCGGCGCCCTACCCGCACGTCTACACGGGCGGCTGGTCCAACCCGTATCTCTGGTACGTCCTGCCGGCGCCGCGCGCTTTTGACATCCAGCCGATCCGGTACGACCTGACCCCGTTCGCCGGTCTGCTCACCGACGGTAAGGCGCACGCCATCACGGTGAACGTGCTGGGCGTGCCCGCCGGCCAGAGCGGCTGGGACGTGCCGACGACCCTGCTGGCCTGGCGCGACCACGGCAGCAAGCAGGTCACCGGGCGTCTGGTGGCGAGCCGGGAGCAGCCGCTGGTCAACAACTCCGTGTACACAGCCCCCACTCTCAAGACCACCGGCGGTCACGGTCTCACGGTCACCGGCTACGTCGACACTTCGCACGGCCGCGTCACCACGACCGTCGCCCGCACGGTGACCACCGCCTCCACGCACACGTGGAACGCGGCCGAGACCAACGACGCGCTGCGCGCCGTCTGGACCGACAAAGCGCGGGTCACGGTCCGCCACGGCCGGTCCCGGCCGTCCACCACGACCACGAGCCGCCGGTACGGCATGACGGGCGCGATCACGATCGACGACGCGGACCGCCTCACCACCACCCTGAAGCTGGCGGACGCGGCCACCACGCCGGGCCGCGAGCTGCTGGACACGTGGACGGGCCAGGCGTCGTGGACCCTGAACGTGCCCCGCGATCAGCGCCACGCCACCGGCACTTCGACCGAGCACTACCGCCTGCGCCGGCCCGGCCCCGACTACGACCGCACGATCAGCACCGTCAACGGGACCGTCATCACTGATCAAGTGTCTTACGGTTCGCCACTTTAACGGTTAAGTTCGAGGACGTGACCACAGCCGCCCCCGACCGTCCCCGCCTCGAGTCCGCGAAGGTCGCAGTCGGCGTCACCTTCGGCACGAACGGCCTGGCCTTCGCCGGCTGGCTGGCCCGCGCCCCCGCCGTACGGGAGGACCTGGGCCTGAGCTCCGCCGGGCTGGGCCTGCTGCTGCTCTGCCTCTCCGGGGCGGCCATCGCCGCGATCCCGCTGGCCGGCCCGCTGGTGCAGCGCTTCGGCCCGGCCCGGTCGGTGCTGCTCGGCAGCATGGCCGTGATGCTGGGCCTGGTCGGCATGGCCGCGGGCACCTACCTCGGCTCGGTGCCCCTGGCCGGCGTCGGCCTGGTCCTGCTCGGCGGCGGCAACAGCACCTGGGACGTGGCCATGAACGTCGAGGGCGCGGACGTCGAACGCCGCCTCGGCCGCACCCTGATGCCCCGCTTCCACGCCGGCTTCAGCCTGGGCACCGTGGGCGGTGCCGGGCTCAGCGCGGCCGCGGCGGCCGCCGGCGTCAGCGTCACCACGCAACTGCTCTGCACCGCGCTCGTCGGCACGGTCGTGATGATCGTGACCGTACGGCGCTTCCTGCCGCACGTCGCGACCACGGCTGAGCAACGCTCGGCCGGCCGGGTCCGGGACGCCTGGCGTGAGCCCCGCACCCTGCTGATCGGCCTGATCATGCTGGGCTTCGGCTTCACCGAGGGCACGGCCAACGACTGGCTGGCGATCAGCCTGGTCGACGGCTACCACGCGACGGAAACGGTCGGCGCGATCGGCTTCGGCTTCTTCGTCTCGGCGATGACGCTGGCCCGCCTCTTCGGCGGCACCGCGATCGAACGCTGGGGCCGGGTGCGGGTCCTGCGCGGCACAGCGCTGTCGGCCCTGATCGGCCTGCTGCTGGTGGTGTCCGGCGTCGGCGTGCCGCTGGTCCTGCTGGGCGCCCTGCTGTGGGGTGCGGGGGCGTCACTGGGCTTCCCGATCGGCATGAGCGCGGCGGCCGACGACCCGCTGCGGGCGGCGATCCGGGTGTCGGTGGCGGGCTCGATCGGGTACGGCTCGTTCCTGGCGGGGCCGCCCCTGATCGGCTTCCTGGCCGAACACTTCGGGGTGCTGCGCGCCCTGCTGGTGGTCGTGGCGGCCATCTGCCTGGGCCTGGCCGCCTCGGGCGCGGCCCGGCCCCTCGCGCCGGCCGGAACGCCGGAACCCGAAACCGCCCCCAACCCCTGACCCTGCCTGCCGCTGCCGCTCGGAGCCGCCCTCGACCCCGACCCGAAAAACTCAGTGGCCGCCGCTGAGGAAGTCGCCGATCAGCGAAGCCAGCACCTCCGGCTGCTCGATGACCATCGCGTGCGAGGAGTCCTCGAGCTGCAGGTACCGCATCCGTGGATTGGCCCGGGCACCCGCCGCGGCCTGCTCCACGAGATACCGCCGGTGCGCCGCGTACAGGTCGGCGAAGGGCTCCTGCTCCGGCAGGTCACGGGTGGCCAGCACGGCCAGTGTCGGGGCCGGCGTGGTCGCGTACACCGGACCGAGCTCCAGGCCGTTCATCAGCGCCCGCAGTTGCGCGGATGTCTCGGCGGACGGCCGCATGGTCGTTTCGCCGTCCTTGTGCACCAGGTTGCGCCGGAAGCCCTCGATCCACACCTTCTCGTTGGCGCCCATGTCCCGGGCCGCCATCTGCTGGCGTTCCACCAGGTCCGGCAGCTCCTCCGACGGAATCGTCCGGCCCATCCCGGCGTGCATGGTGTCGAAGACCGTGGTGAGCCGGGCCAGCTCCGCCGCCGCCTTCTCCGGGTCGAGGCCGGGCAGCTGGCCGGGCCGGGTCGGCGGCGGGTTGCCGTCCAGGCTCACCACGCCGGGCGTCTCCGGGTGCCGCTGCCCCCACAGCACGGCCAGCATCCCGCCGAGCGAGTGCCCGACCACCGCGGGCCGGTTGAGCTCCAGCTGCACGGTCACCGCGGCGATGTCGCCGAGCGCCGCGTCCCAGGACCACGGACCGTCGCCGGAGCGCCCGTGCCCGCGCAGGTCCAGCGTGATGACCCGGTGCCGGGGGCGCAGGGCCCGGGCGAGCGTGGTCAGCATGGCCAGGTTGCCGCCGGCGCCGTGCAGGAGCAGCAACGGCGGCTGCTCGCCGCCGAAGTCCCGGACGGCGACAGGCAGCTCACCGGCATCGACCAGTCGATCGTTGATCACAACATCTCTCCTCAAGACTCGCTTTGCAGCCGGTCCCGCACGGCCGCGGAAGGAACTCCACCATCGGGATGACGCGGCAGCCGTCCCCGCCTGACCAGGTCGTGCACACCTTGGCGGGTGATACCGAGCATGGCTCCGGCCGTGGCGTAGGAGACCGACTCCGCGGCCGGATGCCCGACCCGCCGGGCGACCACCCCGCCGAGCGGCGTCCGCCACCAATCGACCGGCGGATCGAAGGGGCCGTCGCCCGGATACAGCGTCGCGATGAGCCGTACGGCCGCTCGCACCGCGGTGGTGTCGTCGCCGTCCAGCATCTGCGTCGCCCACTGCCCGGCGCGATGCCGGACGAGCCGGCGCAGTGCCTCCACCGCGTCGTCGCCTTCGAGCAGGACCTCCAGCGGGTCCAGCAGGCGGATGTCGAGCAGCCGGACGATCTGCTCGATCAGCGCGGTCCTCGACGGCATGCAGGTATGCAATCGCTCCTTGACACCTGGTGTCAAGTGATCGCGGGCTGGCTAGGGTGGGGCGGTGGAGAAGGATCCGCGGATCGAGGCCGCGCACGCCGCCGCGGTCGCCGCCGGTCAGGCCGGTTATCTCGACCCGGACACCGGGCTCTTCGTGCTCACCGCGGCCTTCCTGGCCAAGCGCGGCACCTGCTGCACCCGGGGCTGCCGTCACTGTCCGTACGCTGATCGTTCCTGAGTTGGGGCTTTCGTCCCCAGCCTCGCGCACAGTACGGTGTGCCCCGAAAGGGAGGACCCCTCGTGCGTTCGCGTCTCATCGCCCTCGGCGCGGCAGCCGCGTTGCTGTTTCTGGCCGGCTGCACGGACAAGAAGGACGAGACCGCGGCCATGCCTCCGGTGCAGGTCGTGCAGCAGCCCGCCGCCTCGGCCGGTGGCGCCTGCATCCTCTGGGACTACGCCTTCATCGAGCAGAAGCTGGGCGTCGCCTTCAGCATCGCCGCCTCCGACCAGATCGACGACACCTCCACCTGCGTGGTGCAGACCGAGACCGCCGCCTGGCCGGACCTCGCTCTCTCCGTGGTGGAGAGCACCAAGGCCGACGCCGAGCTGTTCACCGAGGAGCTCATGCCGGCCAAGGCGACCAAGCTCAAGGGCCTCGGCAAGGCCGGCTACCGCCTGGTGACCAAGGCCACCGGCGGGCACGGCCCCACCCTCGAGATCGGCTGGCTCAGCGAGGCCGAGCAGCTGCAGACGCTGCGCTTCACCTTCGCGAAGGACGCGCAGCGTGACGCCGTCGACGACCTCGCGCCCAAGCTGCTCGACCTGGCCAAGGCGATGGACACCACCGACGGCTGAACGAGCGGCCGGACGGCTCAGTGGGCGTCGACGAACACCCGCGACGCCACCTCACGCGGCAGCCGGATCTTGTCGCCGGAGCGGTCGATCGTCACACCGTCGCGCTCCTGCGCCACCGTCACGGTCGCACCCGGGTCGATGCCGGCCGCGTGCAGCTGGCGCAGCACCCCCGCGTTGGTCTGCACGCTCTCGCAGATCCGGCGCACCACGACACTGCCGGTCAGCCCCGGGAAGGCCAGGTTGCGCTCGCCCGCATTGATCACGGTCGAGCTGCTCTCCAGCGGCTCCTCGGCCGGCAGACCGAGCACCTCGAGGCCGGGGATCGGGTTGCCGTACGGCGACCGGGTCGGCTTGTTGAGCAGCTCGTAGACCTTGCGCTCAACGGAGTCGCTCATCACGTGCTCCCACCGGCAGGCCTCCTCGTGGGCCTCCTCGTAGGGCATCCCGATGACGTTGACCAGCAGCAGCTCGGCGAGGCGGTGCTTGCGCATGACCGCCACGGCGGCGACCCGGCCCTCCTCGGTGAGCAGCAGGTGCCGGTCGTTCTCCACGGTCAGCAGCCCGTCGCGCTCCATCCGGGCCACGGTCTGGCTGACGGTGGGGCCGCTCTGGTGCAGGCGCTCGGCGATGCGGGCCCGCAGCGGAGGGACGCCCTCCTCCTCCAGTTCGAGGATGGTGCGCAGGTACATCTCCGTGGTGTCGACGAGGTCTACGTGATGTACCTTCGTGTCGGACTTCTTGGTTGACGTGTTGTGAGTCCGCGCCATCGGTACTGACCTCCCGGAGTAAGCGTGCCTGTCAAGGGTAGTCGAGTGGGGATCTCCTGCCGAATCTCGCGGGCCCGGAGAGCGGCGCCGGCACCCAGCGGGCCGGCTGCCTGACGTCGGCGACCCGGGGCGGCATCGAGCCCGGCCGGCAGATTCGCCCGATTGGTCCGCAACGACGGTGCTCGCACTCTATCCAACCGGGCCGTCCCCGGCTCCACGCCATGCTTCCAGCGTCGGCGCACCCCCGGTTGTTCCCGCCGGCGTGGCAGCATGAGGCTCATGGCGGAGTCGACGGCGGTGGTCTGGGACGAGGCGCTGCTCGCGTACGACATGGGGCACCACCCGATGAATCCGGTGCGGGTCGAGCTCACCATGGCGCTCGCCCGGGAGCTGGGTGTGCTCGACCGCCCCGGGGTGCGCATGGTCGTGCCGGAGCCGGCCGGCGACGCGGCGTTGCTCCGGGTGCACCGGCCGGACTATCTGGAGGCGGTGCGGCTCGCCCCGCACGATCCCTTCTTCCGGGGCTGGGGCCTCAACACCCCGGACAATCCGGTCTTCGAGGGCATGCACGAGGCGAGCGCGCGGATCTGCGGCGCCACCCTGGCCGCGGCCGAGGCCGTGTGGAGCGGCGCGGCCACCCGGGCGGTCAACGTCTCCGGCGGGCTGCACCACGCCATGGCGGCGCGGGCGGCCGGCTTCTGCGTCTACAACGACCCGGCGGTCGCCATCGCGCGGCTGCTCGACCTGGGTGCGGAGCGCATCGCGTACGTGGATGTCGACGTCCACCACGGCGACGGGGTGCAGGCGGCCTTCTACGACGATCCCCGGGTCCTCACCGTGAGCCTGCACGAGACGCCGCTGGCGCTGTTCCCCTTCACCACCGGCTATCCGGAGGAATCGGGCGGCCCGGGCGCCGAGGGCATGTCGGTGAATCTGGCCCTGCCGCCCGGCACCGGCGACGCGGGCTGGTTGCGGGCCTTCCACGCCGTCGTGCCGTCGGTGCTGCGCGCGTTCGCGCCGCAGATCCTCGTCACCCAGTGCGGCGCCGACGCCCACCGGCTCGACCCCCTCGCCGACCTGCGGTTGTCGGTCGACGGCCAGCGCGCCGCCTACATCGCGCTGCGCGGACTGGCCGACGAGCTCTGCGACGGCCGCTGGGTGGCGACCGGCGGCGGCGGGTACGCCCTGGTCGAGGTGGTACCGCGGGCCTGGACCCATCTGCTGGCGGTCGCCACCGGCGAGGCGCTGGATCCGGGCACGGCCATCCCGCCGGCCTGGCGCAAGCTCGCCGCCGACCGCCGTCCCGGTGCGGAAGTGCCGGTCACGCTGACCGACGGCACCACCCCGCCGGTCGAACGCTGGGAGCCGGGCACCACACCGGACCCGGTCGACAAGGCCATCATGGCGACCCGGCGAGTGGTCTTCCCGCTGCACGGGCTGGACCCGCGGGACATCCGGGACTGAGAGGGGAATGCGGTGACCAGAGAGGCGGACGTGCTGCTCTCCGACGGCAGCGCCGTTCATCTGCGCCCGATCCGCCCCGAGGACGCACCGGCCATCGTGGAGTTCCACTCCCGGATGAGTGACCGCACCCGCTACCTGCGTTACTTCTCTCCCTATCCGCGCATCCCGGAACGCGACCTGGCCCGCTTCGTCAACGTCGACCATCACGACCGCGAGGCGTTCGTCATCGTCAGCGGCCCGCGGATCATGGCGGTCGGCCGCTACGAGCGGCTGGGCCCGGAGTCGCCCGAGGCCGAGGTGGCCTTCGTCGTCGAGGACGCGCACCAGGGCCGGGGGATCGGCTCGGTGCTGCTGGAGCATCTGGCCGACGCGGCCCGGGAGAACGGCATCACCCGCTTCGTCGCCGAGGTCCTCCCCCAGAACGGCGGCATGCTGCGGGTCTTCAGCGACTTCGGCTACCAGGTCCAGCGCAGGTACGCCGACGGCGTCGTGCACCTGGGCTTCCCGATCGCCCCCACGGAGAAGTCCCGCGAGGTGCAGGAGAGCCGCGAGCAGCGCACCGAGTCGCGGTCGATCGCGCGGCTGCTGCATCCGCGCGCCGTTGCCGTGTACGGCGCCAGCGCCAGCGGCCAGGGCATCGGCGCGGCGATCCTCGGTCACATCCGCGACGGCGGTTACCCCGGAACGATCGTGCCCGTGCATCGCAGCGCGGAACGGGTGGCCGGGCTGCCCGCGTACAGGTCGGCGGTGGAGGCCCGCGCTGAGGTTGATCTGGCGCTGATCGCCGTACCGCCGGAAGGTGTCGCGGAGGCTGTGGCCGACGCGGCCGCGGCCGGCGCCGGTGGTCTCGTGGTGGTCTCCGCCGGCTTCGCCGAGTCCGGCGTGGAGGGTGCGCTCGCGCAGCGCGCGCTGATCGACGCGGCCCACGCGGCGGGCCTGCGCGTGGTCGGCCCGAACTGCCTGGGAATCGCCAACACCGACCCCGCGGTACGCCTGAACGCCACGCTCGCGCCACGACTGCCGGCAGCCGGCCGGGTGGGCTTCTTCAGCCAGTCCGGCGCGCTCGGGGTGGCGCTGCTGGCCGAGGCGGACCGGCGTGGGCTCGGCCTGTCCAGCTTCGTGTCGGCCGGCAACCGCGCGGACGTCTCCGGCAACGACCTGCTGCAGTACTGGCAGGACGACCCCGGCACCGACGCCGTCCTGCTCTATCTGGAGACGTTCGGCAATCCGCGCAAGTTCGCCCGGCTGGCCCGCCGGATGAGCCGGGTCAAGCCGGTCGTCGCGGTGGCGTCGGCGACCCGCCCGGCCGGGCTGGCCGGGGATCTGCCCGGTCCGGACACCCGCGCGGTCACCGCCCTGTTCGCCCGCTCCGGCGTGATCCGGGTGGACACCGTCGCCGAGATGTTCGACGTCGGCCTGCTGCTCGCCCACCAGCCGCTGCCGGCCGGGCGCAGGGTCGCGATCGTGGGTAACTCGTCGGCGCTGTCCAGCCTGGCCGTGGCCGCGTGCCGGGCCAACGGCCTGACGGTGGCCGACGGCTATCCCCGCGACATCAGCCCGCAGGCGGGCGCCCACGACTTCGCCGACGCGCTGGCCGACGCCGCCGTGGACGAGCGGGTGGACGCCCTCGTGGTGGTCTTCGCGCCGCCGCTGCCCGGTCAGCTCCCGGACGAGGACGCCGACTTCACCGCGGCCCTGGGCAGCGTGGCGATGGCGGGGGAGAAGCCGACCGTGGCGACGTTCCTGCTGGGCACGATGCCCGACCGGGTGCCGGCGTACCCGTCGGTGGAGGAGGCCGTCCGCGCCCTGGGCCGCGTCGCCGGGTACGCCGACTGGCTCCGCCTCCCACCGGGTGTCATGCCCGCGCTGTCCGGCGTGGACCCGTCAGCCGCCGACATCGACGGCCCGCCCGCCGAGCTGCTCGCCGCGTACGGCATCAAGGTCGAGCCGTCCACCTCCGCCACCTCGATCGACGAGGCCCTGGCCGCCGCGGACGCGCTGGGTTACCCGGTCGCGCTGAAGGCGGCCGGTGGCGCCCTGCGGCACCGCATCGACCTGGGCGCGGTCCGGCTGGCCCTGGCCGACGAGGACGACGTCCGCGCCGCCTACCGCGAGCTGGAGTCGGCGTTCGGCCCGCACGTGCTGGTGCAGTCCATGGTCCCGCCCGGGGTGGCGTGCACGATCGAGGTCGTCGAGGATCCGGCGTTCGGCCCGGTGGTCGGCTTCGGCCTCGGCGGGGTGGCCAGCGAGCTGCTGGGCGACCTGGCCTGGCGGGCGGCGCCGCTGACCGACCGGGCCGCCGCCGCGCTGGTCGACGAGCCCCGCGCGGCGCCCCTGCTGCACGGCTACCGCGGCTCGGCGCCGGTCGACCGGGAGGCGCTGGTCGATCTGCTGCTGCGGGTCGGCCGGCTGGCGGACGAGCATCCCCGGGTCCGGGCCCTGTCCCTGAACCCGGTGCTGGCCCGCCCGGACGGCATCACGGTGCTGCACGCCTCGGTGGAGATCGGCGCGGCCGGCGCGCGCCCGGACACCGGCCCCCGCCGCCTGCACAGCGCCTGACCCTCAAAGTGGGACCCGGGGGTCGGGGTGCTCCTCGGTGCGGCCGCCGGTGGTGACGTGCAGCAGGTGCAGGCCGAGCCGGTTCCCGGCGGCGAGGACGGCCAGTGCCGCCGCCAGGATCGGGTGGCCGGTCACCGCCAGAGCGACGGCCGCGCCGCCGAAGACCAGCCATTCCGGTACGAGTCGCAGCGGGTCCGGAAGCGGCCGGCGCGCTTTCGGTGCCACCCACTGTCCCCAGACGACGGCCGCGAGCAGCGGCAACACGATCGCGACGAGCAGCCGCAGCCAGAAGTTCGCCGACGTCTGCCAGCCCCCGTAGGCCAGCGCGGCCAGCGCGCACAACTCCAGCACGAACCGCAGCAGCAGCTGGAAGCCTCGCACCCGGCCCCACCTCCCCGACGACGCTCGTTGCGGCGCCCGCGTTGATTGTCACCGAGGATGCCCGCCGCGTCAGTCGGGAATTCGCCCGACCCGCTCCCGGACACGGCGGAGGCCGGTCGCGCATCGCGACCGGCCTCGTGGTTGGTGCGGGGTGTCAGCTGGCGTAGGCCTCCAGGCGCGACGCCCGCTGCGGGTCGCGCAGCTTGGACATCGTCACCTTCTCGATCTGGCGGATCCGCTCGCGGCTCAGCCCGAACTCGCGGCCGACCTCGTCGAGGGTGCGCTGCCGGCCGTCGTCGAGGCCGAAGCGCAGCCGGATCACCGCGGACTCGCGCTCGGACAGCGTGGAGAGCACGATCTCGACCTCGCCGCGCAGTTCGCTGCGGCCGACGCTGTCGCCGGGCTCGCCGCGCGGGTCGACCGCCGCGACGAAGTCACCGAGGGCGCTCTCGCCGTCCTCACCGACGGCCTGGTCCAGGCTGACCGGCTCCCGGTCGTACGAGATGAGCTCGATGACCTGGAACTCCGGCACGCCCATGGCCTGGGCGATCTCGGCGACGACCGGCTCGCGGCCCAGCGTGGTGGCGAGGTCGCGGCGGGCCCGGACCATGCGGTTGACCTGCTCGACCATGTGCACCGGGATGCGGATGGTGCGGGCCTGGTCGGCCATGGCGCGGGTGATGGCCTGGCGGATCCACCAGGTGGCGTACGTGGAGAACTTGTAGCCCTTGGTGTAGTCGAACTTCTCGACCGCGCGGATCAGGCCCAGGTTGCCTTCCTGGATCAGGTCCAGGAACGCCATGCCGCGGCCGGTGTAGCGCTTCGCGATGCTCACCACGAGCCGCAGGTTGGCCTCGAGCAGGTGGTTCTTGGCGGCCCGGCCCTCGGTGATGATGATCCGCAGCAGCGGCGCCAGGTCGTCGCCCGCCGCGGGGAGCTTCTCCTCCGCGTAGAGGCCGGCCTCGATCCGCTTGGAGAGCGTCACCTCCTCGACCGCGGTCAGCAGGCGGGTGCGGCCGATGCCGTTCAGGTACGCCCGGACCAGGTCGGCCGAGACGCCGCGCTCGTCGATCGCGTCCAAGTCCGCCAAGGGCTCGACACCGTCAGTCATGATGGTCTCGGCAGCAACCGCCGCCGTGGACTCCGTCGCCTTCATCTGCAGGACCACCTTTCAGTCCCCTCCCCGCGTTCACCGAGTCGTGCATTCCCAGCCGCATTCGTGCCGGTGATCACTAGCTTGGCGGCAGGCGCGTTAAGCGGAGGTGAGGCAAGCGTCCAGGTGGCATGAATCGGGGAGAACCCTGAGGTCGCCAACCCGACAACCTGCCCGGCTTGGTGGGACATGTACGTACAGTGACGCAATTCTGTACGGGGCGGGGGCGCTCCATAATCGGCGGCACGGTTCGTGACAAGGAGGATTCGTGGTCTTCAAGCGCATGATGCAGGCGATGGGTGTCGGGGGCCCGTCAGTGGAAACGGTGCTCGCCAACCCCAACTGCCGCCCCGGGGGCTTCCTCGAGGGGCAGGTGCACGTCATGGGAGGCGACCACGCCGTCGACATCGAGTACGTGGCGGTCGGGCTGATGACCCGGGTCGAGGTGGAGAGCGGCGACAGCGAGTACAACACCGACCAGGAGTTCCATCGGCAGCGGCTGACCGGCTCGTTCAAGCTGGACGCCGGCGCCCGGCACGACATCCCGTTCCGCTTCGACGTGCCGTGGGAGACCCCGATCACCGAGGTGTACGGCCAGCACCTGCACGGCATGACGATGGGCCTGCGTACCGAACTCGAGGTGGCCCGGGCCGTCGACAAGGGTGACCTGGACGCGGTGGCTGTGCACCCGCTGCCGGCCCAGGAACGCATCCTGGACGCCTTCCTGCGGCTGGGCTTCCGTTTCAGCCGCGCCGACGTCGAGCGGGGCCGGGTCTACGGCGTGCAGCAGACGCTGCCGTTCTACCAGGAGATCGAGTTCTACCCGCCGTCGCAGTTCGCGGGCCGGATCACCCAGCTCGAGGTCACGTTCATCCCGACCCCGCACAACCTGCAGGTGGTGCTGGAGATCGACAAGCGCGGTGGCCTGTTCACCGAGGGGCACGACGCGTTCGGCCGCTTCGACGTCGACTACCACTCGGTGGACCAGGTCGACTGGACGGCGCAGCTCAACGGCTGGCTGCAGCAGTCCGCCCAGCGCCGCGGCTTCTTCTAGATCTCCAACCAGACGGTTCTCGGGCCCACATTCACGCTCTCCACGAGCATGTGGGCCCGGAACCGGCCGGTCTGCACCGGTGCGCCCCGCTCGCGCAGCGCCTCGACAAAGGCGGTGACCAGCGGCTCGGCCACCTCGGCGGGCGCGGCGGCGGACCAGGTGGGCCGGCGGCCCTTGCGGGCGTCGCCGTAGAGGGTGAACTGGCTGACCACCAGCAGCGGGGCACCGGTGTCCGCGGCGGAGGCGTCACCGTCGAGGATGCGCAGCTCATGCACCTTGCGGGCCAGGGTGGCGGCGGTCGCGGCGGTGTCGTCGTGGGTGACTCCGACCAGCACCAGCAGCCCGTCCTCGATCTTGCCGACCACCTCGTCGGCCACCGTGACACTGGCCCGGCTGACGGTCTGGATCAGGGCGCGCATGCCAGCACCCGGTCCGCCGCGAGGTCGAGCCGGGCCGTGCCGGACAGCTGCCGGTCCCGGAGGCGGACCACCTCGTCCAGCAGCCGGGTCGGTGCGCCGGGGGCCAGCCGCAGGAAGGCGCTCAGCAGCTCGCCGGCAGCGGCCGACCACTCGTGCCCCGGGTCGGCCGCGATCTGGGCCAGGATCAGGGCGGTCAGGCCGGTGTCGAGGTCGGGCTCGCCGGGCCGGGCGTTGCACCAGTCGATCACCACCGGACCCCGGGCGGTCATCAGCACGTTCTCCGGGTGCAGATCCAGGTGCAGCAGCGCGGAGCTGGCCGGCGCCCCCTCCCACGGCGGCAGGGCGTGCAGCCGGCGCAGCAGATCAGCGAGGATCGCGGCGGCCTCCGCCAGTCCCAGCGTGGCGGAGGCGAGCGCCTGGGCCATCGTCGGGCCGTCAAGGCGTTCGAGAATCATGTCGCGGCCGGCCGCCTCGTACACGGCCGGGACGGGATAACCGAGACCGGCGAGGTGACGCATGGCATCAACCTCGCCGGTGACATCGGCGTCACGCCGGTAGCGGCGCAGCACGCGCCGTTCGCCCAGGGCGTACACGTCGGCCTCTCGGCCGGAGGCGAGCAACGGTCCCGTCACCCGCCGACGATAACCGGTCAGTCGACCGCGTTGCTGGTCGCGTCGCTTGTGGCGCCGCCGGTCGAGGTCATCGCGCCGGTAGTGGCGTCACCCGTCGTGGTCGGCGCGACGCCGGGGCCCGAGCGCGGCTTCTCCCTGAAGCTGTTCGGCCCCGCGGTGCCGCCGGTCGTGGTCATGATGCCGCCACCCTCCGGCGGCGGACCGCCGTTGACCAGCTGCTCAGGGTCGGTGCCGGCGGCGATGGTGCTCGACAGGCCCGGGTCGTCGTCACCCTTCTCGGGGCGGTACGTGCTCGGCTCCTCGACTGCCTCGGGAGCGTAGTCGCCGTTGCCGATCTCGCTGTTGTCACTCATGGTCAGGGTTTTGCCCGAACGGCACCGCAGCAAACCGGCCTCAGTAGGAACCCGCGGTCACCGGGCCCGCCGCCGCGGCCGGCTCACCGCGGTGGCTCGCGGCCAGTCGTCCAGGATCGCCTCGGTCGCCGCCACGACCGCGGCGATGTCGTCATGCACGTAGCGGTGGTGAGCTCGGGGCGCAGCAGCGAATGGTCGATCATCGCGGCGACCTGCTCGACGGAGGGCATCACGGTCGTGAGGCGGGCTCGCAGTGCCGGCTGTCCATAGGATGTGGGCCATGACGCTTTCGCTGCCCATCGCCGCCGAGGCCAACGAGCTGCTGGCGAAAGACCCGCTGGCCCTGCTCATCGGCATGGTGCTGGACCAGCAGATCCCGCTGGAGAAGGCGTTCAGCTCGCCCTACGTGCTCGCCCAGCGGCTCGGTCATGCCCCCACCGCCGCCGAGCTCGCCGAGTTCGATCCCGAGCAGCTGGTCACGATCTTCGCCACGCCGCCCGCCCTGCACCGGTTCCCCAAGGCCATGGCCGCCCGCGTGCAGGAGGTCTGCCGGGCCCTGGTCGGCAGCTACGACGGGGACGCCGCCAACCTCTGGCGCGACGCCGCCGACGGCAAGGAGCTGGTCAAGCGGATCGCCGCCCTGCCCGGCTTCGGCAGGCAGAAGTCGCAGATCTTCGCCGCCCTGCTCGGCAAGCAGTACGGCGTCCAGCCGCCCGGCTGGCGCGAGGCCGCCGGCGCGTACGGCGAGGAGGGCTCGCACCGCTCGGTGGCCGACATCGTCGACGCCGACTCGCTGGGCCGGGTGCGGGCCTTCAAGAAGGAGATGAAGGCGGCCGCGAAGGGCTGACCAGCAGCTCGAAGAGGTCCGCCGGGGGCAGCGGCCGGGCGAAGAGGTAGCCCTGCCCGATGCCGCAGCCCAGCATCTGCAGTTCGGCCGCCTGCTCCGCGTTCTCGATGCCCTCGGCCACCGTCTTGAGGTGCAGCACCTGGCTCAGCCGCAGGATCGCCTCGGTGATGCCCGAGCCCTCCGGGGTGCCGTCGAGCTGGGCCACGAAGCTGCGGTCGATCTTGAGGATGTCGACCGGGAGCCGGGTCAGGTAGTGCAGCGACGAGTAGCCGGTGCCGAAGTCGTCGATCGCCACGTGGACGCCGTGGTCGCGCAGTGCCCGCAGTCTGGTGATGCCGGTGCTCTCGTCCACCAGGGCCGACTCGGTGATCTCCAGGCACAGCCGGTCCGGCGCCAGCCCGGTACGCGTCAGCACCCCCAGCACGTCCGCCACCAGCGACTCCTCCTGCAACTGCCGCGGGGACAAGTTGACGCTGACGTACAGGCCGCCCCACTCGACGACCTGGCGGCAGGCCGTCTCCAGCACCCACAGGCCGATGTCGGTGATGGTGCCGCTGCGCTCGGCGATCGGGATGAACCGGGTCGGTGACACCACGCCCAGCCGCGGGTGGTGCCAGCGCAGCAGTGCCTCTACCCCGACCGGACGGGCGTCGGCGAGGTCGACCAGCGGCTGGTAGAGCACGTGCAGCTCGCCGCGTTCCAGGGCGCCGGCCAGGTCCTCGCCGAGCTGGGCGTCGGCCGCGCGGTGGTCGCTCATCGACGGGTCGTGCAGCTGGACGCCGTGGTTGCCCAGGTGTTTGGCCTGGTACATGGCGATGTCGGCGCGGCGCAGCAGCTCCTTCGGGGTGTCGTCGGGCCGGCTGGTCGCCACGCCGACGCTGGCCCGTACCGGTAGCAGGTCGTCACCCAGATGGACCGGCGCCGCGGCCGCCATGGCCAGCACCCGCTGCGCCGCCGCGACCGCCTGATCCGGGCTGGTCACGCCGGTGACCAGCACCACGAACTCGTCGCCGCCGATCCGGGCGGCCACGTCGCCGGCCCGCACCCCGGCCAGTAGGACCTGCGCGAACTCGGTCAGCATGGCGTCGCCGGCGGCGTGCCCGTGCACGTCGTTGACCAGCTTGAAGTCGTCGAGGTCGATGAGCAGCAGGGCGATGTCGGTACGCCGGCCGACCACCTCGGCCAGCCGGGCGTCCAGGCCGGCCCGGTTGGCCAACCCGGTCAGCGGGTCGTGCAGGGCCATCTGTTCGAGTTCGAGCTCGCGTTCGCGCAGCCGGTTCTCGACCTGCTGCCGGCGTTCGATGTCACCGCGCAGCGCCGCCGTGGCCGCGTCGACCTTGCCCATCGCCCGGTTGCGGGCGCCGGTGAGCAGGGCGACGAGCGTGGTGAGCAGCAGTGCGATGGTCATGGCCACGGCGAAGGTGGTCCGCACGATGCCGCGGTCGGTCTCCCGCAGCAGCTGCTCGGTGGGATGCACCTCCAGCTCCCAGGTGCGTAGCCCGGCCGAGACGGTGGCGATCCGGTCGAGGGCGGGGGAGTGGCCCGCCGCGGGTGTCCCGGAGGTGGCGATGGCCCGTTCGACGGCGTCGGTCGGGTCGTCCAGGTCGGCCGCCACCGCCCCGTGGGCCTGCGTCCGCAACGTCTCCGCCAGCAGGTCCCGCCCGTGCACCCCCATGGTCAGCCAGCCGCGGAAAGCGCCACCGATGCGGGCGACCGGCACCGCGAACAGGAACGACAGCTGCCGGTCGGCCACCGGGACAGCCTGGTCCTTGAGCAGCACATAGGCCTGGCTGACGGCGAAACCGCCGACCGTGTACGCGTCCTGCAGCGCCTTGGCGGCCTCGGGCGAGGCGGTCACGTCGGTGCCGGGCCGCGCGGGCACATCGTCGAAGGAGCGGGCGAACACCGCGAACGCGTGCTCACCCTCGGTCGCGGCCGGCCGCAGGGTCAGACCGGTGGCGCCGCGGCCACGCCAGTAGGACTGGGTCGCCGCGACACCGCCGGGCGGGGTGGAGACCACGAAGCCGAGCGACGTGGCGCCGGGCAGGTGACGGTTGCTGATCTTGTTGGTGATCCAGGTGAAGTCACCGGCGGTCAGGTCCGTCTGCGAGCCCAGGGCGATGGCGACGTCGGCCAGGGTGTCGCCGTACCGCTGGATCTGGGTGGTGATCGCCCGGGTGAGGTCGCTGGTGTAGCGGTCCATGAGCTGCGCGGCGTAGCGCTGCTCGGCGTTGCGCGCGTTGCGCCCGGCGAACCCGGCGGTCGTGCAGCCCAGCAGCGCGACCACGACGACGAGGGCGACGCCCGACCAGCGCCGCCGGTTCAGCCCGCAGGGCAACCACCGCACATCCTCCCTGATCGGTAGGACCGCGGACTTTGTGAACGGTTACCGGTCGCTCCGAGCCCCGGCCGCCCGGGGCGGACTGCGTCGATTGTGGGCACCTGCCCGGTAGCGGTGCGAGGATGGGTTGTCGATCGGAGATTCAAGGTGAAGAAGCAGCCGGTGTTGATCACCAACGCCGCTCGCAGCCCGAGCGAACAGCTCCGCAGCCGCCAGATCCGTTACGTGACCATGATGGGTGGCCGGGCCGCCTGCCTGATCATCGGCGCCGTCCTGGTCAGCGTCCGCCCGCCCCTGCTGCCGCTCTGGCTGGTCCTCTGCGCCATCGGGATGGTCTTCCTGCCGTGGGCCGCGGTGCTGATCGCCAACGACCGCCCGCCCAAGAGCCGGGCCAACCCGGCGGCGAGCCCGGCGGTCAACCAGCAGCGGATCCTCGAGCCGGAGGCGGCCGAGGCCATCAAGCAGCGCACCATCGACATCGAGCCCTAAGGCAGCGGTCGCGCGCCTGCCGTCTGCACAGCCGCCGCGCCGAGTGCGGCGCCGGCCGAGAGCGCGGCCGCCGGCTCCGCACCGGCACACCACGCGGTGAGCAGGCCGGCGGCGAATGCGTCACCCGCCCCGGTCGGATCAAGCGCCGGTACGCGCACACCCGCAACCGACCGCAACACCCCGTCCCGGGATGCCCAGACGGCACCATCTGCCCCGAGTTTGACCACCACGTTGACCGCCACCGCGGTCAACGCGGCTGCCTGTTCCTCCGCCGGGCCCGTCCCGCCCAGCACGGCGGCCTCGTCGGCATTGCACAGCAGCAGGTCGACGCCGCGCAGCAGGTCGAGGAACGCCTGCGCGCCGAGCTGCCGCAGCGGCTCGGCCGACGCCGCGTCGACACTCGTGGTCAGTCCCCGCTCCCGGGCCGCCGCCAGCGCGGCCAGCCCACCCGGCCGCGACCCCGCGTGCAGCAGGGGATAGCCGGACAGATGCAGGTGGGTGACGCCCGGCGCGGCCTTGACGGCGGCCGTGACATCCGCCGGGTCCAGCAGCAGCGCGGCTCCCCGGTCGGTGATCATCGTGCGCTCGTCAGCCGAACTGAGCACCACCACGCTGCCTGTCGGTACCCCGGGATGGGCCCGCACCGCGCACCGCACCCCGGCCGCGACCAGCTCGGCGATCCGTTCCCGGCCGGCATGGTCGTCACCGACCGCGGCGATCAGGGTGGCGCCCGCCCCGGCGTAGGCGAGCCAGGCGGCCGTGTTGGCCGCCTGACCGCCCCCGCCGACCAGGATCCGCGCCTCGGTGTCGGAGCCCACGGCGAGCGGCCCGGCGTGCGTGACCAGCACGTCCGTCACCAGGTCACCGACGACCAGCACGCTCACGGCAGCGCGAAGCCCAGGGTGGCCGGGGCCGGGGTGGCCGCGGCCGCGATCCGGGCCGCCAGGGCCGCGTTGCGCAGGATGATCCGCACGTTGACGGCCAGGCTCCGGCCCTCGGTGCTGCTGTGGAAATGCGCCAGCAGGAACGGCGTCACGGCCTTGCCGGTGACCCCGTCCCGGGCCAGCAGCTCCAGCCCCTCGGCCAGGGTGCGGTCGTGCAGGGCCGGGTCGAGCTGTTCGTCGGCCGGCAACGGGTTGCCCAGCACCAGCGCGCCGGCGCCGACGCCCTGGTCAGCCCGGGCCGCGATGACGTCGGCGACCTGCTTCGGGGAGTCCAGCCGCCAGTCGACGTCGAAACCGCCGTCGGTGACGAAGAAGCCCGGGAAGCGGCGGGTGCCGTACCCGGCGACGGAGACCCCGAGGGTCTCCAGGCGCTCCAGGGTGGCGCCGACGTCGAGGATCGACTTGACCCCGGCGCAGACCACGACGATCGGCGTACGGGCCAGCGTGGTCAGGTCGTTGGACTCGTCGAAGGTGCTGTTGGCCTCGCGGTGCACGCCGCCGAGCCCGCCGGTGGCGAAGACTCCGATCTCCGCCGCCGCGGCGATCGCGCTGGTCGCGGCGACCGTGGTGGCCCCGTCGGCGCCGGTGGCGGCGGCGACGGCCAGGTCGCGGACGGAGAGCTTGGCCACCCCGTCGGCGCCGGCCAGGTGCTCGATCTGGTGGTCCTCTAGGCCGACGACGAGCTCGCCGCCGATCATCCCGATGGTCGCGGGGACGGCACCGTTGTCACGGACGGT
The DNA here is from genome assembly GCF_040649415.1 of Actinoplanes sp. NPDC048967. Lineage (NCBI taxonomy): Bacteria > Bacillati > Actinomycetota > Actinomycetes > Micromonosporales > Micromonosporaceae > Actinoplanes > Actinoplanes sp. NPDC048967. Next base: position 296,715 of record NZ_JBEZFL010000004.1, on the reverse strand, counting down.
CTGCTCGATCTCCCGGGCGACCCGCAGGTTGTCGGGCCGGGGCAGGCCGTGCGAGACGATCGTGCTCTCCAGTGCCACCACCGGGCGGCCGTCGCGGCGCGCCCGGGACACATGGTCGCCGTAACGGATGGCATAGCGGCCCATCTGCCGCGTGGAATCGGTCACGATGGCAACGGTACGGTGCCCTGCGGCTCCGTTGTCGTTGGACCGACCAGGCGTGAGGTGTCAGACTTGTGGGTTGGAGCTTCTTCCGCGGTGACCGGGGGGCACGCGGGCCCGGCAACAGCGCCGATTCACCGGTGCTGTGCCGTTGAGCACACAGTCATGAGACTCATGAAGGGCAGATGCCGTGAGCACGCAGATCCTGGAGCGTCCGGAGACCAAGGACGCCGACACCGGTCCCGAGATGTTCCACTACGTGCGCAAAGAGAAGATCGCCGAGAGTGCCGTGATGGGCACCTTCGTGATCGCTCTCTGCGGGGAGAAGTTCCCGGTGACCAAGTCGCCGAAGCCGGGCTCGCCGGTGTGCCCGCAGTGCAAGGAGATCTACGAGTCGATGAAGCACTGACCCCTGGCCGGTTCTCGTGACGGGCGGCTACAGCCTGCTGGTCGCGGACCTGATCGGCGTGGCCGTCTTCGCGGCCTCCGGCGCCAGCGCCGCCGCCGCGAAGCGGCTCGACCTGTTCGGCGTCGGCTTCGTCGGCTTCGTCGCCGCCCTCGGCGGCGGCATCCTGCGCGATCTCGTGATCGGCGCGGTGCCGCCGCTCGCCTTCTCCGACTGGCGGTACGCCGTCACGGCGGTGAGCGCCTCCGTGGCGGTGTTCTACCTGCACCCGCAGCTCAACCGGCTGCGGCGTACCGTGCTGCTCCTGGACGCCGCCGGCCTGGGCCTGTTCACCGTCCTGGGCACGATCAAAGCTCTGGACGCCGGCCTGCCGGCGGTCGGCGCCTGCCTGATCGGCATGCTGACCGGCATCGGCGGCGGCCTGGCCCGCGACCTGCTCACCGGGGAGATCCCGGTGGTGCTGCAACGCGACATCTACGCGGTGGTCGCACTGGGCGGCGCGGCGGCGGTGACCCTGCTGAACAGGCTCGATCTGGCCGGACCGGTGCCGCTGGCGTCGGTCGCGGCCGCGATGACCGGGGTACGGCTGCTGGCGCTGTACCGGCGCTGGTCGGCGCCCGTCGCTGTGCCGTGACCACGGTGGCGGCCCGCCGCCGCTATGCTGGGTTTCGCCTCTGCGGCCGTTGCGCGGGGGCATTTTGCTGTGTGGTGTGAGTCGAGAGGATCGTCGAGCTTGAGTCCGCCCCTGCCGAATCTGGAGACCTTCCCGCCGCTGCGCGCCTGGCAGCGCAAGGCCCTGGTGGAGTATCTGCGTCGGCGCAGCCCCGACTTCATGGCCGTCGCTACCCCGGGCGCGGGCAAGACCACCTTCGCCCTGCGGATCGCCGCCGAGCTGCTCGCCGACGGCACCGTCGAGGCGGTCACCGTGGTCTGCCCGACCGAGCACCTGAAGACCCAGTGGGCGAACGCGGCGGCCCGCGTCGGCATCCAGCTCGACCCGTCGTTCCGCAACGCCGACGTGCACTCGTCCCGCGACTTCCACGGGGCCGTGCTGACGTACGCGCAGGTCGGCATGGCACCGGCGGTGCACCGGCGGCGCACGATGACCCGCCCGACGATGGTCATCCTGGACGAGATCCACCATGCCGGCGACTCCCGCACCTGGGGCGACGGCGTGAAGTCGGCCTTCGAGGAGGCCGAACGCCGGCTGATGCTCACCGGCACGCCGTTCCGCTCGGACGACAACCCGATCCCGTTCGTGGTCTACGAACGCGGCGACAACGGCCTCCAGCGGTCCCGCTCGGACTCGGTCTACGGCTACTCGGACGCGCTGCGCGACGGCGTCGTCCGGCCGGTGCTGTTCATGGCGTACTCCGGCGAGACCCGGTGGCGGACCAACGCCGGCGACGAGCTGGCGGCCCGGCTGGGCGAGCCGATGACCAAGGACCTGGTGGCCCAGGCCTGGCGCACGGCTCTGGACCACCGCGGCGACTGGATGCCCCAGGTGCTGCGCGCGGCGGATGCGAGGCTGTCCCGGCTCCGCGAGCACGGCATGACGGACGCGGGCGGCCTGGTCATCGCCAGCGACCAGCAGACCGCCCGGGCGTACGCGAAGCTCCTCGGCGAGATCACCGGCCAGCCGGCGGTGGTCGTCCTCTCCGACGACCAGGGCGCCTCGGCCCGGATCGCCTCGTTCGCGGTCTCCGACGAGCGCTGGATGGTCGCGGTCCGCATGGTGTCGGAAGGCGTCGACATCCCCCGCCTGGCCGTCGGCGTGTACGCGACCAGCGCCTCGACCCCGCTGTACTTCGCCCAGGCGATCGGCCGGTTCGTCCGGGCCCGCCGCACCGGGGAAACGGCGACGGTCTTCCTGCCCAGCGTCCCGCACCTGCTGGGCCTGGCCAGCGAGATGGAAGCAGAACGCGACCACATCCTGGGCGCCCCGAAAGACCCCGACGGCCTGGACGACGCCCTGTTGGAACGGGCCCAGCGAGCCGAAGACGCCGAGGGCGACCTGGAAAAGCGCTTCGAGGCCCTGTCCGCGACGGCCGAGCTCGACCAGGTGATCTACGACGGCGCCTCGTTCGGCACCGGGGCGCGCACCGGGACGCCCGAGGAAGAGGAATACCTGGGGCTGCCCGGTCTCCTGACGCCCGACCAGGTGAGCGTGCTCCTCGAACGGCGGCAGAGTGAGCAACTGGCGGCCCAGAAGCGGCAGAAGGCGGCTGAGCCAGTCCCGGCCCAGCGGGAGCCGGTGGTGACACTGAGCGCGGGCGAACGCCGCAACAGCCTGCGCCGCCAGCTGAACACTCTGGTGGCGGCCCACCACCACCGCACCAACCTGCCCCACGGCAAAATCCACGCGGAGCTCCGGCGTCTGTGCGGAGGCCCACCGAGCGCCCAGGCAACAATCGAACAACTAGAAGAACGAATCGCCACCATTCAAACGATGTAGGTTTTCTGGCCCGTCAAGCGCCGCCCGTCCAGGCGGACGTGAACATCGACCATGGTCTCCCGGCTCGCGCCGAGGTGGTCGGCGCTCGCCGCGAGTTTGCCCGCAGAAGTCGGCCTGAACTCCAGGCGTCCCACCGTCAGCTCTGTGCAAAAGCTCAACAACCACGCAAAAAGCCGCGGTCACAACGCTGCACGCGCCGGAAGCCGGGGTTCAGACGCGTCGGGCGTCGGGCGTCGGCCCAGGCCGCGGCGGGCTGCGGAATGACGGCCTTGCCCGCGGCGTGGGGGCCGAGCCTGTGAGCGAAGGCGGAGGCGATCGGGTCAGCCCGAGTCCAAGGTAAGTGACGGCGAGGCGGCAAAGTCCCGCACATCGCATGGTGGCCGGTTCGCACGAGCTGAGCGGACTACGCGGCCAAGTGGCCGAGCCAGATGCATGTCCGGGAGGTGGGTGCCCGTGACCGGGCGACCAGGCCCGGAGTGACTGCGTGGCGCTGTGCAGGCCTGTGGCGGAGGCCGATGCGGGCGGCCAGCCGGACCAGAGCCGGCCCCTGCATGGCACGGCAGGCGACTGGTCCGGTCCGGCATGCAGACAGCGGACCCGCCGACTGCGCGAGGCGCGATTAGCCGGTCGGGAGGGCGCAGCGCCCGGAAAGCCCGCGAAGCACCACCCAGCTGTACCACAACGGGCTTGGGGGCGGGGATGACCCACGCAGACATCAAGCCTGACGGGCTGCGTGGGTCATCCCCGCCCCCAAGCCCCCACCAAAAGAAAAAGGGGCGCCCACACCGGGGCGCCCCTCAGATCGTCTGTCGGGGGTTAGTTGGAGTTAGACATCATGTCTGCGCCACGCCAAGAGAACTCCGGGTCCGCCTTGTACTGGACCGTGATCTTCACCAGGTCCTCGGCGTACCTGTTGGCGTGGTGTCCGCAGAACACCAGCTCGCTGCCACCAGCCAGGGTCAAACGGAGCTTTCCGGCTGCATTGCAGCGGTCGCACCGTTCATCGGCTGCTGGTCCGGCCACCGTTCCCGCCGGCGGCGTGAGAGTCGGGGTCATCGCCTTCCTCCTCTGGTCGTCACCGATGAACATGTTCCTCGGCTACTGCTCACCCATGGTGCAACACCCTTGGCCCTAACAGCCTTCCCACTGTGCCCCGGGGGGACCCAAGTCACATGTGGTCCGGCTAGTGTGCCGTGCTCCAAGGGTGCCACGTCAACGATCACTTCTGCACAACGGTCTGATCACCACCGAACGATGTACGGGTGGTGACCAAACAGGCACGGACTGTTGACTGAACGGGGGTAATCCCGTATTGATCAAGGTGTCCGTGCCTGCCGTGGTCAGGATCAGTCCAGGTAGTCGCGCAGGACCTGGGAGCGGGACGGGTGTCGCAACTTCGACATCGTCTTCGACTCGATCTGCCGGATCCGCTCCCGGGTGACCCCGTAGACCTGGCCGATCTCGTCCAGGGTGCGCGGCTGGCCGTCGGTCAGGCCGAACCGCAGCCGCACCACGCCCGCCTCGCGCTCGGACAGCGTCTGCAGCACCTGCTGCAGCTGGTCCTGGAGCAGCGAGAACGACACCGCGTCGACCGCGACGACCGCCTCGGAGTCCTCGATGAAGTCACCGAGCTGGCTGTCGCCCTCGTCGCCGATGGTCTGGTCGAGCGAGATGGGCTCCCGGGCGTACTGCTGGATCTCCAGCACCTTCTCCGGGGTGATGTCCATTTCCTTGGCCAGTTCCTCCGGCGTGGGCTCGCGGCCCAGGTCCTGGAGCAGCTCACGCTGTATGCGGCCGAGCTTGTTGATGACCTCCACCATGTGCACCGGGATGCGGATGGTGCGGGCCTGGTCGGCCATGGCGCGGGTGATGGCCTGGCGGATCCACCAGGTGGCGTACGTGGAGAACTTGTAGCCCTTGGTGTAGTCGAACTTCTCGACCGCGCGGATCAGGCCCAGGTTGCCTTCCTGGATCAGGTCCAGGAACGCCATGCCACGGCCGGTGTAGCGCTTGGCCAGCGAGACCACGAGTCGCAGGTTGGCCTCGAGCAGGTGGTTCTTGGCCCGCTCACCGTCGCGGCCGATCCAGCGCAGGTCCCGCTCGAAGTTGCGCTCGAGCTTCTCCTCGCCCTCGTCGCAGGCGCGCAGCCGCTCGGCGGCGTACAGGCCCGCCTCGATGCGCTTGGCCAGCTCGACCTCCTGCTCCGCGTTCAGCAGGGGGACCTTGCCGATCTGCTTCAGGTAGGCGCGGACGGAGTCGGCCGAGGCGGTCAGCTCGGCGTCGCGGCGGGCCTGCTTGAGCGCCTCGGACTCCTCGTCGTCCCACTCGAAGTCGCCGTCGGTCGCTGTCGCGGCCGCGTCGGTGGCGGCGGCCTGGACCAGGGCGGCTGGCTCCTCCACGACGACGTCCTCGATCTCGGCGGCGAGCTCCTCGGGATCGATCTCCTCGCCCTCGGCCGGGGTCTCGCCCGGCTTGGCGGCCTTGGCCGGGGCCGCCTTGGCCCCCGGGGCGGCCTTGCGCGGCGCGGCGGCGGCCTTCTTGGCGGGAGCTGCCTTCTTGGCCACGGCGGCGGGTGACGGCGCGGCTGCGTCGTCCTCGGCGCCGGGCTGCTTCTGCTCGGGTGCGGCCTTCTTCGCCGGGGCGCGGGTCGCCTTGGCGGTGGTGGCCTTGGAGGCGGGGGTGGCGGCGCGCGCGGCGGCGACCCGGCGGCGGGTGCTCGCCGAGCCGTCGACGACGACCGTGACTCCCGCGTCCACGAGGGCGCGGAGGATCTTCTTGGCCTGGGCCGGCGTGACTTCGGCCGACTCGACCGTCTGCACGACCTCGGCTGACGTGATCTGCCCGCCCGCACCCTGAGCATGGGCGATCAGGGCCTCGGTGAGAGAGCGAACGTCGGCACCGGTCTGGTGGGCTTCTGTCACGAATGACCTTCCGGAGGGCGATGTAACACGGCCATGAACCCAGCGCAGCGCGCGGCGGAACGAGGCTGGCCGGTGTGGTGTGGGAGCCCTCGGGACGCGGACGGGCCCGCTGGCGGCTGTCCGTGAAGCGTGGGCAGGGGTGAATTGTAGCGCCGTCCGGCTAGATCCTCCCGCCGCAGCACGCCACCGGCACGCCGCGGGTGGTCTCGAGGGGGGTACCGGGCCCTCGAGAGGCGTTTGCCGGGACAATGACGACGGCTGAAAGGACGGTCACCAGTGGCTGTTGAACCGGGGACATCGACGCCGGACACCTTACTCGAGATTGCCGTACGGATCGCCCGGGAGGCCGCGGCGACCGCCCGGCGGACCCGGGCCGAGGCGATCACCGACGTGCAGACCAAGAGCACCGACACGGACGTGGTGACGGCGGCCGACCGGGCCGTCGAGCGACAGGTGGTCGCCGCGCTGGCCGCTGAGCGGCCCGCAGACGGCGTGCTGGGCGAGGAGTACGGGGATTCCGCGGAAACGGCCGCCGGAGCCGTACGGTGGATCCTGGACCCCATCGACGGCACCGTGAACTACCTCTACGGCCTCCCGCAGTACGCGGTCTCGCTCGCCGCGGAGGTCGACGGCGTCGTGGTGGCCGGCGTGGTGCTCAATCCGGTCACCGGCGACGAGTGGACGGCGACGCTCGGCGGGGGCGCCTGGCGCGGCGGACGCCGGTTGGCCGGCTCGCTGCGGACCACCCTGGACCAGACCCTGCTCGCCACCGGTTTCGGTTACGACCGGGCGCGCCGGGCCCATCAGGGTGCGGTGGTGGCCGAGCTGCTGACCCGGGTGCGCGACATCCGGCGCTTCGGTGCCGCCTCCATCGACCTGTGCCTGGCCGCCGAGGGCAGCGTCGACGCCTACTTCGAGAAGGGGCTCAACCCGTGGGACCACGCCGCCGGTGGCCTGGTCGCCACGGAGGCGGGCCTGCTGGTGTCCGGACTCGACGGAGCACCGGCCGGGCCGGACATGGTCGTCGCGGCCCCGCCGGCCATCTTCGGCCCGCTGCACGACGCCCTGGTGGAGCTGGACGCCGCGGGTGGTCCCTGAGCCGGCTGGTGAGGCCGGGTCAGGAGTCCTTCTTGGGAGCCGCGCAGGCGCCCGGCGGCAGCTCGGGCTCGCCGAGCTCGACCAGCGACTGGTTGACCTCGGTGGTGGTGGCGAGCTGCTGGAAGCCCTTGCCGACGACCACGTCGACCACCGCGCCCTTGCGCTTGGGGTCGTACTGCGGCTCGGCCTGGTTCAGGAAGTACGCCCGCAGCAGCCAGGCCGAGCCGACCGCCTCGGGGCCGTACCGCATGACCGCGACGTCCTCGACCTTCTTCTTGTTCTCCGCCGGCTTCTGGGTCTTGAAGCGCCGGTTCTTGAACTCGTTGGTCACGCTGTCGGCCAGCCCGGGGGTCTTGGTGCCGTTGAAGACCCGCACGGTGACCTGCTCTGGGTCGTCGGGCAGGGTCAGGTTCGCCATCACCGAGCCGTCGGGGCAGCCGCCGGCGACCGCGTCGCCCTGCGTGTCGCGGACCAACGCCACGACGACGAAGACCACCGCGGCCACGGCGAGCACGCCGACCACGACGAGCGCTCGGACGCGGGCAAAGCTCATGGAACTGGCTCCCGGGGTCAGCTCGATCGACCACCGTCCGGTGCCGGACGGAGTATGCGGTGAGGTTAGCGTCTGCACGCCAAGCCTGCGGAAAGAGGGAATGTTCCCGGCGCGGCGACGATGATCCACGGGCTGCGACCCCTACCTTGATGTCGCCTCGGTCACATCGGGAACAATTGGCCGCCCGCGCGCGTACAAGCCACGCGCGAGGGCGGTAAGGTGCCGCGTTTGCCGGGGCAGTTTCACGAGGGGGTGGGGGCGCCCCGGCGGACGGGCGATCCCTGTTTCAGATCGGGGAAAAAAGTCCGTCGCACCCGGGAACCGAAACGCCGTCGCTGGCGTTACTAACGCCAAGTGACACATCGATACAGGAGAGTGAAAACCGATGGCCACCGACTACGACGCCCCGCGTCGCGACGAGGTCGACCTCGGCGAGGACAGCCTCGAGGAGCTCAAGGCCCGCCGCGCCGACTCGCAGTCGGGCGCAGTGGACGTCGACGAGGTCGAGGTGGCGGAGAGCTTCGAGCTCCCCGGTGCTGACCTGGCCGACGAGGAACTGACCGTCAAGGTGCTGCCGATGCAGACCGACGAGTTCCGCTGCGCCCGTTGTTTCCTCGTGCATCACCGCAGCCAGCTCGCGGTGGAACGCAACGGGGAACTGATCTGCCGCGAGTGCGCCTGACCGGCGCGCCCGCGAGCAGGGCAATCCCCGGTCGTCGTCCGACGGCCGGGTCATGTACCGACCCCTGACGCCCCGGTAGCCGGTTTGCCCCGGCCGCTCCACCGGGTATCAGGCTGACCGTATCGAAGCCAACGGCAGACACGGGGAGGTCGACGATGAGCCGCCCAGACGACAACACGGCACAGTCCGCGGAACCGGGGCGTGAGCTCATCAAGGTCGACCCCGCCGAGCCTGCCGGCCACGGGTCGACCGACCCGGGGGACGCCGGGATCGGCGCGACCGTGGCCGCCCTGACCGCCGACGACCTGGAACCGGCCGGTCGCCGGCGCCTGCTCGGCCGGCTCGTCGGCGATGTCCGCCGGCGCGGTCTCGGCCAGCTGTTCCGGCCGCAGGCCGCCCTGCGCTGGATGGCCGACGTGGTCGCCGACGTGGCACCGCACGTGCCGGTCCGCGACCGAGCCACTCTGCGCCGCCACTACGACGGGCTGGACGGCGACGAGCTCGCCGAACGGCTGATCCGCAACGCCGCCCGGGCGACCGCCGGGGTGGGCGCCGCCGGTGGCGGTGTCGCTTCTCTCGAATGGGCTGCCACACCGACCCTGCTCTCGGCCCCCGTCCTGCTGGCCGCCGAGACCGTCGCCGTCGTGGCCATCGAGCTCAAGCTGCTCGGCGAGCTGCACGAGGTGTACGGCCGCCCGGTCACCGGCAGCGCCGTCGAGCGTGCGACCGCCCTGATCCAGTCCTGGTCCGGCCAGCGCGGCGTCAATCCGCTGGTGCCCGGCGTCGGGGTCGCCACCGTGCTCGGCACCGCGGCCCGCAAGGAGCTGCAGGGCACTCTGCTGCGCCGCTTCGGACGCAACCTGACCACGCTCGGCCCGCTGCTCACCGGCGCGGCCGTGGCGAGTTACCTCAACCGGCGGGCGACCCGTTCACTCGGCGACAAACTCGTCAAGGACCTGCGCCGGCAGGGGCCCGCCGTCATCGAGGGTGAACGCCGGGAGATCAGCTCCTAGCGCGCAGCAGTGCCGTGGCCAGCTCGACCGGGTGCCGGGAGCTGACCACCCAGAACGGGGTCGGATCGGCCGGGTCGTCCAGCAGCACCTGCACCGCGCCCTTGATCCAGGGCCGCTGCACCACGAAGGCCAGCGGGTGCGAGCCCACGCCGAGCACCTCCCGCTTGCCCGCCGCGTCCAGCGGGATCACGTCGGCGATCACGTTCAGCGGCAGCCGGGCGTCGTCGACCTGGAGCTCCGTCGCGGTGACCGCGACCCGGATCCGGTCGGCCCGCCACAGCAGGAAGACGGTCAGCGGCAGCAGTACGGCGAACGGCACCCAGGCGCGCAGGCCGGTGCTGCCCATCCAGATCTCGGCGGCGAGCAGGGCCGCCACCAGCAGCCAGCCCGGCCACGCGAGCCACGGGATGTGCAGGCGCTCGGCGTACGCCGGACGCGGCGCCGCCGTGCGTGCGGAGGCCTCGGATGTCACCCTGGTGAGGGTACGGCGCGCCTCCGTCCGCGGCGACGGCAGGATGGCAGGGTGGGTGCCGCTCGCCCGCCCGCAGGACCGACGCCGATCGTGAGGACCGCTACCGTGACCGAACCCGTGGACATCCAGGTCCGCCGGCTCGACCCCGACCTGCCGCTGCCGGCCTACGCCCACCCGGGCGACGCGGGCGCCGACCTGTACGCCGCCGAGGACGTGGAGCTCGCTCCCGGCGCCCGCCTCCTGGTGCGGACGGGGCTGGCGATCGCGCTCCCGGAGGGCTACGTGGGCCTGGTGCATCCCCGCTCCGGTCTCGCGGTGCGCCTCGGCGTGACGGTGCTCAACGCGCCCGGTACGGTCGACGCCGGTTACCGGGGCGAGATTCTGGTGAACCTGGTCAACCACGACCCGGCCGCGACGGCGAAGATCTCCCGGGGCGACCGGATCGCCCAGCTGGTCGTGCAGCGGGTCGAACGGGCAGTGTTCCACGTGGTCGACGAGCTCGACGGCACCTCCCGGGGTGCGGGCGGGCACGGCTCGACCGGCGGGCACGTGGCTCTGCCGACCGGGCCGGGCCGGCGATGAAGCCCGCGCAGCAGCAGTTCTAGGACGAAGAAGGTGGCAACGCAGATGTTCTCCCGCAAGCGCGGCGGTCCGAAGCACGTGCGCCCGGACGACGCTCCCCAGTCGGCGGCGCTCGCCAAGAGCATGGGCGACGGGCCGGCGCCCGAGTTCGGCCCGTACGACAGCAGGCAGGCGCCCGAGGGTGTGCAGCGGCTGGATCTCGGCAGCCTGCTCATCCCGGCGATCGAGGGCGTCGAGGTGCGGGTGCAGGCCAACCCGGACGGCGGCGTCGAGCAGATCGTGCTCGTGCACGGCAACAGCGCGTTGCAGCTCGGCGTCTTCGCCGCGCCGCGCAGCGAGGGCATCTGGGACGAGGTGCGCGCTGAGATCGCCGCGGCGATGAAGTCCGACGGCGCCGCGCCCCAGGAGTTCGACGGGCCGTACGGCGTAGAGCTGGCCGCCCGGGTCAACACGCCCGAGGGGCCGGCGGATGTCCGGTTCGTCGGGGTGGACGGCCCGCGCTGGATGGTCCGCGCCCTGTTCCAAGGGCTGGCCGCCGCTGACCCGGGACAGGAGGGCGTGCTCGGCGATTGCCTGCGCGGCCTGGTCGTGGTCCGCGACGACGAGGCACGGCCGGTGCGTGAGGCGCTGCCGCTGCGGTTGCCGCGCGAGATGGCCGAGCACGCGGAGGAGCACGCCGCCGACCGCGAGGACCCGACTCCGCCCGACGTGGCCGTGAACGAGCAGTTCCCCGGCACGAACGGCCGCCACGCGCATTGATCGGAACGGCTCCCGGTGAGGTACGTCACCGGGGCCGCTTCCGGCGTACCGTGGGCTTGCGGCACCTGCCCACACTGTGTGCCGTCCGCCGGTACCCCCGCCGGCGCGTTTCCACGGTTCGCCGAGGAGAGGGTGGCACGAGGTCATGTCGACCGATGAGCGCACCGGGCTGCGCCGGTTCTTCGAACGGCTGACCGCGTCCGAGGCCGAGCTGGACGCGCAGGAGCTGCAGCGCGACAGTGCCAAGTGCGGTGCCATGCCCGCCGGTCAGTGCCATCGGGGTCAGGTCGTCTCGGTGTCGGGCCGGCTGCGCACGGTGGCGTACACTCCCCGCACCAACCTGCCGACGCTCGAGGCCGACCTCTACGACGGCAGCGACGTGGTCACGCTCGTCTTCCTGGGCCGCCGTTCCATCGTCGGCATCGAACCGGGTCGTCAGCTCACCGCCCGCGGCCGGATCGCCCTGCGCGACGACCGCAAGGTCATCTACAACCCGTACTACGAGCTGGAGGCGCCCCGGTGACACCCGGCAGCGAACCCCGTCACGCCGCGCACGAGTCAGTGGAGGACCGGGTCGCCGAGGAGGTCGTCGAGGAACTCGTCGGGGAGTTCGTCGACGAGCTCGATCCGCCGCCGGTGCTGCCGTCGGCCGGCCGGACGGAGGAGCCCGAGGAGTCCTTCCCGTCGATGAGCGAGCAGATCTCCGAGCAGCTGGGCGGGGTCCGCGGGCTCATCGAGTCCAGCGTGCCGGTGCTGGCGTTCGTGGTGCTCAACGTGCTGCTGGGTGAGGCCGGGCTGGATCTGGCCAAGAAGACCGCGCTGTACTGGGCGATCGCCGGCAGCGTCGGCTCGGCCCTGGCCATCGGGATCTACCGGCTGACCCGCAAGCAGCCGATCCGGCACGCGGTCAACGGGCTGTTCGGCATCGCGATCGGTGCGTTCCTGGCCTGGCGCACCGGTGACGCCAAGAACTTCTACCTGCCGGGCATCCTGCTGACCCTGGGCCAGGTGGTCGTCCTGATCGCCTCGGTGGCGGTCCGCCGGCCGATCATCGGCTACGTCTGGGGCGTGCTGGCCAACGGCGGCAAGCACGACTGGTTCGACAACCCCCGCCTGTTCCGTACCTTCCAGTGGCTGACCCTGGTCTGGGCGGCGTCGCTGTTCATCCGCGCGGGCGTGCAGGGCTGGCTCTACCTGGCCGACCAGGCGAACGCGATCGGCGTGGTCCGGATCCTGATCAGCTGGCCGATCTACGCCGCGACCTTCGCCTTCACCGCCTGGGCGGTGCATCGGGTGACCTCCGCGCAGGCGGCCGAGGCCGAGGCGGCGGAGGCCTCCTAACCCAGCTCGCGGGTGTTGCCGAGCACCACCGCGCGGACCGCGTCCTCGACCTCCGAGGTGCAGACGAAGATCAGCTCGTCGCCGGCCTCCAGCGGGTCGTCCGGCGTGGGGACCAGCACGCGCTTGCCGCGCAGGATGGCCACCAGGGCGGAGTCGCGCGGCATCGGCACGGAGCGCACCGGCTCACCGACGTACGGGGCGGTGGGCGGCAGGGTGATCTCCACCAGGTTGGCCTCGCCCTGCCGGAAGGTCATGATCCGGACCAGGTCGCCGACGGTGACCGCCTCCTCGACCAGCGCCGCCATCAGCCGCGGCTTGCTGACCGCGACGTCGACGCCCCACTGCTCGGTGAACAGCCACTCGTTCTCGGCCCGGTTGACCCGGGCGACCACCCGGTTGACCGCGAACTCGGTCTTGGCCAGCAGCGAGCAGACCAGGTTGGCCTTGTCGTCGCCGGTGGCCGCCACGACCACGTCGCAGTTGGCCACGTCGGCCTCCTCCAGGCTGCTGACCTCGCACGCGTCGGCCAGCACCCACTCGGCCTCGGGCACCCGCTCGGGCCGCAGCTGGCGGGGCTGACGCTCGATGAGCATCACCTGGTGGCCGTTGCCGATGAGTTCCTGGGCGATCGAGCGGCCCACGTTGCCCGCGCCCGCGATGGCGATCCGCATGGTCAGTGACCCCCCAGCCCGGAGCCCGCGGCGCTCGCGAGCACGTCGGCGACGATGTCGTCGGTGACCAGCATGAAGACCTGGTCACCGTCCTGCAGGACGGTGGACGGGGTGGCCAGCGAGCCGATCCCGAACCGCATCAGGTACGCCACCCGGGCGCCGGTGGCCTCCTCCAGCGCGGCGAGCGTCTGCCCGACCCAGTCGCGGTGCAGCGGCGCCTCGACGATCGACACCGAGCTCGTCGGGTCGCGGAACACCTCGACGGTGCCCTCCGGGACCAGGTGGCGCACCATCCGGTCGGCGGCCCAGCGGATGGTCGCCACGGTCGGGATGCCCAGCCGCTCGTAGACCTGGGCCCGCTTGGCGTCGTAGATGCGGGCGACGACCCGCGACACGCCGAACGTCTCGCGGGCCAGCCGGGCCGAGATGATGTTGGAGTTGTCGCCGCTGGACACCGCGGCGAAGGCGTCGGCCCGCTCGATGCCGGCCGAGCGCAGCACCTCGCGGTCGAAGCCGATCCCGGTCACCGTGATGCCGCCGAACTCGGCCCCCAGCCTGCGGAAGGCGTCGGCGTTCTGGTCGATCACGGCGACCGAGTGGCCGCGCGCGTCGAGCTTGTTCGCCAGGGTGGAGCCGAGCCGGCCACAGCCCATGATCACCACGTGCAAGGTTTTGCGCCTTCCCGCTGGATGCGTACCTAGGCAGAGCGTGCCATGCGGCGGCGACGGCCGTTGGCCGGGGCGGCCGACGGCGTGGCGTGCACAGCCGTACGCTTGGCGCTTGTGGCAAGTTCGACGTCCTTAGCGAAGCGGCTCCTGCTCGGCCGGCCGTTCCGTTCCGACCGGTTGCAGCACACGTTGCTGCCCAAGCGGATCGCGCTGCCCGTCTTCGCCTCGGACGCGCTGTCCAGCGTCGCGTACGCGCCCGACGAGATCCTGCTGACGCTGTCCATCGCCGGGGCCGGGGCGTTCTTCTACTCGCCCTGGATCACCCTGGCGGTCGCGATCGTCATGGTCACCGTCGTGGCCAGCTACCGGCAGAACGTGCACGCGTACCCGTCCGGCGGCGGCGACTACGAGGTCGCCACGGTGAACCTCGGGCCGCGCTTCGGGGTCGCGGTGGCCAGCGCGCTGCTGGTCGACTACATCCTCACCGTGGCGGTGTCGGTCAGCGCCGGCGTGTCCAACCTGGGCTCGGTGGTGCCGTTCGTGGCCGAGCACAAGATCGGCATCGCGCTCGCGGCCATCGCCGTGCTGACCGCGCTCAACCTGCGTGGGCTGCGCGAGTCCGGCACCGCGTTCGCCGTCCCGACGTACCTGTTCATCGTGGTCATGCTCGGGATGATCGCCACCGGCCTGGTCCGGGTCTTCATCCTCGGGCAGGACCTGCGCGCGCCCAGCGCCGACATCGTCATCGACGCCGAGACCCACCACCTGACCAGCTTCGCCTTCGTCTTCCTGCTGCTGCGGACCTTCTCCTCGGGCTGTGCCGCGCTGACCGGGGTCGAGGCCATCTCCAACGGCGTGCCCGCGTTCAAGCCGCCGAAGAGCAAGAACGCCGCGACCACGCTGATGCTGCTGGGCGGCCTGGCGATCGTCATGCTCTTCGGCATCATCATGCTGGCCCGGGCCACCCACCTGCAGTACGTCGAGGACCCGCTGGTGCAGATCGTCGGCGGGCCGCCCAACTACGTGCAGAAGACGGTGACCGCCCAGCTCGGCGAGACGGTCTTCGGCAGCGGCTCGATCCTGCTGTACGTGGTCGGCGCGGTCACCGCCCTGATCCTGTTCCTGGCGGCCAACACCGCGTTCAACGGCTTCCCGGTGCTCGGCTCGATCCTGGCCCAGGACCGCTACCTGCCGCGCCAGCTGCACACCCGCGGGGACCGGCTGGCGTTCAGCAACGGCATCATCTTCCTGGCCGTCGCCGCCATGGTGCTCATCGTGTCCTTCGAGGCCGAGGTCACCCGGCTGATCCAGCTCTACATCGTCGGCGTCTTCGTGTCCTTCACGCTGTCGCAGGCCGGCATGATCCGGCACTGGAACAGGCTGCTGCGCACCCAGCGTGATCCCGGCGCCCGGCGCCGGATGATGCGCTCGCGGGCGATCAACACCTTCGGCATGGCGCTGACCGGCGCCGTGCTGATCGTCGTGCTGATCACCAAGTTCCTGCTCGGCGCGTGGATCGCGATCGTCGCCATGCTGGTCATCTACGCCGGCATGCTGGGCATCCGCAAGCACTACGTACGCATCGCGCAGGAGCTCGAGCCCAGTGACGAGCGGCCGGTGCTGCCGTCCCGCAACCACGCCGTCGTGCTGGTCAGCAAGGTGCACAAGCCCACCCTGCGGGCGGTGGCGTACGCCCAGGCGACCCGGCCGGACACGCTGACCGCGGTCACGGTCAACGTGGACGACAAGGACACCCGGACGATCCAGGCCGAGTGGGAACGCCGGCAGATCCCGGTGCCGCTGACCGTGGTGGACTCGCCGTACCGGGAGATCACCCGGCCGATCATCGACTTCGTCAAGAGCGTGCGCCGCGGCTCGCCGCGCGACGTGGTCACGGTCTTCATCCCGGAGTACGTGGTCGGCCGCTGGTGGGAGAACCTGCTGCACAACCAGAGCGCGCTGCGGATCAAGACCCGCCTGCTGTTCGAGCCCGGGGTGATGGTGACCAGCGTCCCGTGGCAGCTGCAGTCGAGCCAGGACCGCGACCTCGACCGGCTGGACCGGGACCTGAGCCGCGCGCCGGCCCGCGGTCCGCGTACCCGTCCCAGCGGTGTGCCGGCCGGCACACCGGCCGCCGACCCCCCGGAAGAGCCGAAGTGAGCGACGAACTGTTCGAGGGTGACCGCGTCGAGGTCACCGTCGGTGCGCCCGCGCACGGCGGGCACTGCGTGGCCCGGATCGGCGGCCCGCACGGCCGGGTGGTGTTCGTCCGGCACGCGCTGCCGGGGGAGCGGGTCACGGTCGAGCTGACCGAGCTGCACAAGGGCTACCTGCGCGGGGACGCGGTGGAGATCCACGAGGCCGCGCCGGAGCGGGTGACGCCGCCGTGCGCGTTCGCCCATCCCGGTGGCTGCGGTGGCTGCGACCTGCAGCACGTGGCGCCCGAAGCGCAGCTGGAGTGGAAGACCGCCGTCGTCAAGGAGCTGCTCGGCCGGATGGGCGGCCTGAGCGGGGAACGGATCACCGAGCTGGACGTCCGCGTCCGGCCGCTGCCGGGCGGCCCGCTGGGCTGGCGGTCGCGGGTCCGGTACGCGGTGGACGCCGCCGGCCGGCCCGGGCTGCTGCAGCACCGGTCGCATGAGGTCGTACCCGTCGATCGTTGCCTCATCGCCCACCCGGACCTGCAGAAGCTCGACGTGACCGGCCGGTTGTGGCCGGAGGCGGCCGCCGTCGAGGTGGTCGCGTCGACCGGCGGGGACGTCAGCGTGCTGGCCCGACCGGCCGCCGCCCCGCTGCTGGAGGCGGCCGGGACTGTGCCGCCCGGCGCCCGCACGCCGGGCGGCAACGGCACGGTCGCCGCGCCGGAGCCCGTGCCGGTCGGCGACTCGCTGCTCGACGAACACACCGGCAGCGCCCCGGTGCTGATCGAGGGCCCGGCCGAGGTGCGTGAGCTGGCCGCCGGCCGGGAGTGGCGGGTGCCGCCGGAGGGTTTCTGGCAGGTGCATCCGGCGGCCGCGGACACCCTGGTGGGCGCGGTGCTGGAGATGCTCCAGCCGGCCGAGGGCGAGATCTCCTGGGACCTGTACGGCGGTGCCGGCCTGTTCGCCGCCGCACTGGCCGAGCGCACCCGGGCCCGCACCACGGTCGTCGAGTCGGCGGCGGTGGGAGTGGCGGCGGCCCGCACCAACCTGGCCGACCTCACCGGTGTCGAAGTGGTGTCGGCCAAGGTGGACGTGGCCCTGGCCCGGCGCCGGGTCACCGGTCCGGTCGACCTGGTGGTGCTGGACCCGCCCCGGACCGGCGCGGGCGCGAAGGTGGTCCGGGCGATCACAGCGGCCGGCCCGCGCGCGGTGGCCTATGTGGCGTGCGACCCGGCCGCGCTGTCCCGGGACGTGCAGACCTTCGCCGCCGAGGGGTGGCAGCTGGCCGAGCTGCGGGCGTACGACTGCTTCCCGATGACCCAGCACATCGAGTGCGTCGCCCTGCTGGTGCCCGCGGCGGCCTAGGGCCGCTCCGCGGCCGGCTCGGCCGCGCGCTCCTCGTCGCGGGGCTCATGGGTGTCGTGCGGGTCGTCGTCGTAGGTGGTCTCGTCGAACGGCGCCTCGCCGGACAGCACCCGTCGGGCCTGGTCCTGATCGATCTCGCGGGTCCAGGTGCCGACCAGCACGGTGGCGACCGCGTTGCCGGCGAAGTTGGTCAGCGCGCGGGCCTCGGACATCAGCCGGTCGATGCCGACGATCAGCCCCACGCCGGGCACCAGGTCCGGGCGGTGGCTCTGCAGGCCGCCGGCCAGGGTGGCCAGGCCCGCGCCGGTGACCCCGGCGGCACCCTTGGAGGCCAGGATCATGAACAGCAGCAGGGAGATCTGCTCGCCGACCGACAGCGGGTTGTCCAGCGCGTCGGCGATGAACAGGGAGGCCATGGTCAGGTAGATCGCGGTGCCGTCGAGGTTGAACGAGTAGCCGGTCGGCACCACGATGCCGACCACCGGGCGGCTGACGCCCAGGTGGCCCATCTTGGCGATCAGCCGGGGCAGCGCCGATTCCGACGACGAGGTGGACAGGATGAGCAGGAATTCGCGGGCCAGGTAGCGCAGCAGCTTGAAGATCGACATGTGGGCGACCAGCCGGAGCAGCACGCCCAGGACCACGAAGACGAAGAGCAGGCAGGTCACGTAGAAGCCGATCATGATGCCGGCCAGGCTCTTGAGCGCGTCGACGCCGGTCGCGCCGACCACGGCGGCCATCGCGCCGAACGCGCCGATCGGGGCCAGCCACATCACCATCGCCAGGATCTTGAAGACCAGCCGCTGGAAGACCGAGACGGCCCGGATGACCGGCTCGCCGCGCGCGCCCATCGACTGCACGGCGAAGCCCACCAGCAGGGCGACCAGCAGCGTCTGCAGGATCTCCCGGGTGGCGATGGCGTTGAGCAGCGAGGGCGGGATGATGCCGAGCACGAACTCGACGCCGGACTCGGCCTCGCCGCTGACCTGGGCGGCACCGGTCTCGGCGAGCTCCTGGCTGAGGTTGAGCCCGGCGCCGGGGTGCAGGATGTTGCCCACCACCAGGCCGATGGCCAGCGCCACCGTGGACATGATCAGGAAGTACCCCAGGGCCAGCCCGCCGACCTTGCCGACCTGGGCCGCCTTGCGGATGGAGCCGACCCCCAGCACGATCGTGCAGAAGATCACCGGCGCGATCATCATCTGGATCAGCGCGACGAAGCCGGTGCCCAGCGGGCGCAGGTCCTTGCCGAGCTCCGGGAAGAGGAAGCCGACCGCGATGCCCAGGGCCATCGCCACCAGCACGGAGATGTAGAGGATGTGGCTGCGGTCGCGACGCCGCGGAGGGCTGGCTGCATCGACGGTCATGGCTCCTTCCTACCGGAGAACGTGATCTGAGTCACCACGAGCCGCTTGTGCAGGTTTTGTGGAGGACGTCTCTGTGACCGTTTGCGCCGGATGCGCGCGGGCGATCCGCCGATAGACTGACTCCTCATGAGCGAGCGCAGTGATCAGACGACGGCCGGCATCCTCCCGGGCATCAAGACCCCCGGCGATCTCAAGCGCCTCGATCCCGATCAGCTGACCCTGCTCGCCGCGGAGATCCGCGACTTCCTGGTCGTCAAGGTCTCCCGCACCGGCGGCCACCTCGGCCCCAACCTCGGCGTCGTGGAGACCACGCTGGCCCTGCACCGGGTCTTCGACTCCCCGCGCGACCGGGTGCTCTTCGACACCGGCCACCAGGCGTACGTGCACAAGATGGTGACCGGCCGTCAGGACGGCTTCGACCGGCTCAAGCAGCGCGGTGGCCTCTCCGGCTACCCGAGCCGGGCCGAGAGCGAGCACGACATGATCGAGAATTCGCACGCCTCCACCGCCCTGTCGTACGCGGACGGCCTCTCCAAGGCGTTCACGCTGCGCGGCGAGGACCGGCACGTGGTGGCCCTGGTCGGCGACGGCGCGCTCACCGGCGGCATGTGCTGGGAAGCGCTCAACAACATCGCCGCGGCCAAGAACCGCGTGGTCATCATCGTCAACGACAACGGCCGCTCGTACGCGCCGACCATCGGCGGGTTCGCCGACCATCTCTCCACGCTGCGCCTCAACCCCGGCTACGAGCGGGTGCTCGACCTGGTCAAGGACGCGCTGGGCTCGACCCCGGTGGTCGGCAAGCCGGTCTACGAGGTGCTGCACGCGGTCAAGAAGGGCATCAAGGACGCGGTCAGCCCGCAGCCGATGTTCGAGGACCTCGGCATCAAGTACATCGGGCCGGTCGACGGGCACGACGTGCAGGCCATGGAGTCGGCGCTGCGCCGGGCCAAGGGTTTCAACGCCCCGGTCATCGTGCACGCCGTGACCCGCAAGGGCTACGGCTACCGCCCGGCCGAGGACGACGAGGCCGACTGCCTGCACGGCCCCGGCGCGTTCGACCCGCAGACCGGCGTGCTCACCGCGAAGCCCTCGGTGAAGTGGACCAACGTCTTCGCCGACGAGCTGGTCGCCATCGCCGACGAGCGGCCCGACATCGTGGGCATCACCGCCGCGATGGCCGAGCCGACCGGCATCGTCGCCCTGCAGAAGAAGTATCCCGAGCGCACCTACGACGTCGGCATCGCCGAGCAGCACGCGGTCACCTCCGCCGCCGGTCTCGCCATGGGCGGCCTGCACCCGGTGGTCGCCGTCTACGCGACGTTCCTCAACCGGGCCTTCGACCAGGTCCTGCTGGACGTCGCGATGCACGAGCTGCCGGTGACCATCGTGCTGGACCGGGCCGGCATCACCGGCCCGGACGGCCCGAGCCACTACGGCATCTGGGACATGAGCGTCTTCGGCGCCGTGCCGGGCCTGCGGATCGCCGCCCCGCGCGATGCCGCCACCCTGCGCGAGGAGCTGCGCGAGGCGGTCGCCGTCGACGACGGCCCGACGATCGTGCGCTTCCCGACCGGCTCGGTCGCGGCCGACCTCCCGGCGCTGCGCCGGGTCGGCCCGGTCGACGTGCTGCGCGAGGACGAGCGCAAGGACATCCTGCTGGTCGCGGTGGGCGCGTTCGGCAAGCTGGGCATGGAGGTCGCCGAGCGGGTCGCCGAGCAGGGGTACGGCGTCACGGTCGTCGACCCGCGCTGGGTCCGCCCGGTGCCGATCGAGCTGGCCGGGCTGAGCCGGGGGCACCGCCTGGTGGTGACCCTGGAGGACGGCATCCGGGCCGGTGGCGTGGGCGAGGCCGTCGCGAGCACCCTGCGCGACGCCGGCGTCGACGTGCCGCTGCGTGACCTGGGGGTGCCGGCCGGCTTCCACCCGCACGGCAGCCGCGCCGAGATCCTCGCCGCGCTGGGTCTCACGGCGCAGGACGTCGCCCGCGACGTGACCGAGTGGGTCTCGCAGTTGGAGGACCCGGCCGCGGAGCACCAGCCACAGCGCTGAGCGCCCGGCCGCTGAAGGTCAACGAGCCATTTCGTTATCTGCCCGTTACCTTTGGGGCATGGCGGCGGAGACATTCGGCGGCAATACGGTAATCATCGATCTCGGCCTGGCCCGGGGCGAGCCGGAGGAGTACGCCCGGCCGGCTCGCTCCACCACGCCGGACTGGTTCGCCCCGGTGCTGCTGGCGGTCATCGTGCTGCTGTCGTCAGCGGCCTCGGCGGCGCCGCCACCACCCGCGTTGACGGCCGTGCTGACGCTGCCGTTCGGCCCGGCCGATCCGTACACACTGACCGATCGGGGCGACCTGCTCGCGCAGACCTACGGGACGCTCAGTTCGTACGACCTGGGTGACGGGCGGCTCAACTGGCAGGCCGGTTCCGCGTCGCCGACGTACCGGCTGCGCACCGGCGCCGATCTGGTGCTGATGCGGCCGTGGTCGGGCAATCAAGGCGACCCGGGCACCACGGCCGTCTCGCTGCGGACCGGCGCTGCCCAGTGGCGGCGTTCCGGCAACGTCGTCACCATCCCCGGCTCCAGCGCCCTGCTCGCGGTCTCCGGGGTCCGCAGCTCCGGTTCGGGACGACGGGTGCAGGGTCCGGTCGACGCGGTCGGGCCCGCCACCGGCACCACCCGCTGGCAGGTGCCCGTCCCCTCGACCGCCGTGCTGATGGGCGTGCCGGGGCCGGACGACAGCGGGCCACGGATGCTGCTCATGCACGACAACCGCACCGCCGCCGTGCACGACCTCGACACCGGCCGCCTGCTCACCAGCGCCGAGCTGCCGCCCGCCGACTACGGCCCCGACAACCCCAGCGTCGCGGGCGGGCTGCTGGTGCTGCGGCACCCCACTCCCACCGGCCGGATGGTCACCGCCTTCGACCCGGTGACGCTGCACCAGCGCTGGAGCCGGCCCGCCGGGTTCGCGTTCGGGGTCAGCCCCTGCGGAACGCTCATCTGCCTCACCGGACCGGACGGGGTGCGCGCCGTCGAGCCCGGCGGCGGCCTCCAGCGCTGGTTCCAGCCCGGCTGGCGCAGCATCGAGCAGCGGGGTGCGACGGTCATCGCGTACGGGACGCCGGCCGGGGAGACGGACCCGGTCGGCATGATCGATCCGGCGACCGGGCAGGTGCTGGTCGACCTGCACGGCTGGCGGCTGGTCTCCGGCCCCGGCGGCGGCGACCACCTGCTCGTGACCAGGCTGGTCGACTCGGGAAGCCGTACCATGGTCGCGGTCGCCGCCCCCGGTGGCGCGCGACCGGAGCTGCTGGCCGATCTGCCGGCCGGCACCGGCGACTGCCAGTCCGTGCCCGACCGGCTCGTCTGCCGGGAGTCGACCGGTGAACTGGTGGTGTGGGCCTACCGGCGGAAGGAGTGAGCGTGGCGCTGATCGAGCTGAGCCTCGAGACCCCGGCTCCGCCCGCTCCGGCCACGCCGCCGCCCGCGTACTTCTACCGCCGCGCCGGTCTCGCCCTGGCTGCCCTGCTCCTGTTCGCGCTCGGCGGCGCGGCTCCGCCGGCCGCCACGATCTGGCAGCGCGTCGGCGCGGTGCCGGTCCCGGCCAGCGGCGATCACCAGCTGATCGGCGGCATCCTGTACGCGATGGATCTCGACGCCCAGCCACGGACGCTCACCGCCTGGCAGACCCAGCCGCTGCGCCGGCTCTGGAGCCACCGGAGCAGCACGAACGAGGACCCGTTCTTCGTGGCCGAGGCGACACCCGACATCACCGTGGTGCGCGCCGGGCGCAGCGTCACCGTGCTCGACGCCCGCACCGGAGCCGTGCGATGGACATCACCGGTGGCCGTGCAGCCGGTCAGCGACACGGTCGCGTACGTGGAGGAGGAGATCTTCCGCCCCGGCACCGAGTACGACCCGGCGTCCGGCGACCCCGGCCAGCTCTACGGCACCAACAGCGGGTCCCTGCACACCGAGCCGGCGCGGCGTACGGAGCTGCGCGGCCTCGACCTCAGCACCGGGACCCGGCGGTGGACGCTCAGTTTCCCGGGCTCGGTCTTCACCGCCTGGACGGCCGACCCGGGCAACGGCGTGGTGGTGCTCTCCTCCGACAAGCTGAGGCTGATCTCCCCGGCGACCGGTGAGGTGCTGCGGGAGCGGGCCGTGCCCCTGCTCGACGGCGTACGGGCCGAGGCGGGCGAGGTCGTCGGGAACACGGTGCTGGTGCACTACGGCTCCTTCGGCACGGGCGGGCCGGTGATCGCGTACGCGCTGGACACTCTGGCGGAGCTCTGGCGGCAGAACAGACCGGACCCGGCCGGCAACTCCAGTGTCTGCTCCGGGCTGCTCTGCGTCAGCAAGGTCGAGGAACTGGTCGTGCTGGACCCGCGTACCGGTGCCGACCGCTGGCGGATCGCCGACACGGACCTGATCGCGTTCGGCCCCGACGCGGTGCTCGAACTGCAGGGGATGACCACTCCGGTGCGGACCGCCGACGCCGGCACCGGCCGGCCGCTGATCGACCTCTCCCCGTGGCAGTACCAGTTCCCGGTGCAGGCCGGCGGCGCCTTCCTGCTGAGCCACCTGAACAGGGACCGGACCACCGCCTTCGGTCTGCTCCGGCCGGGCGCCACCGAGGTTCAGCTGCTGGGCCGCCTGCCCGACATGACCGTGCAGTGCCAGGCCGCCCCCGGAGTGGTCGCCTGCCGGGTGGGGGACCGGGTCGAGGTGTGGGCCTTTCGCGCCTGACCCACGCGGAAACCGGTTGCCGGGCGCACAATGACGGCGTGGGCGACGTCCTGATCGACCTCGGCGAGCAGCACGGCACGCTGCCGAGCGAGACCGTGGCGTCCCGCAACCGGCCGCACCGCTTCCGGGCCGCTCTGGCTGCCCTGTCCACCGTCCTGCTGGTCGTCCTGGGCGGCGCGGCGGCCCGGGCGGCCCCCGTCGGACCGGTCATCGTGCCGGCCCGCCTCGGCGACAACATGTTCGTCGAACAGGACCGCCTCTACGTCGTCAGT
Source organism: Actinoplanes sp. NPDC048967 (assembly GCF_040649415.1). Taxonomy (NCBI): domain Bacteria; kingdom Bacillati; phylum Actinomycetota; class Actinomycetes; order Micromonosporales; family Micromonosporaceae; genus Actinoplanes; species Actinoplanes sp. NPDC048967. Next base: position 273,035 of record NZ_JBEZFL010000004.1, on the reverse strand, counting down.
GCCGGCCCCGAGAGCAACGACCCCGCGATCCAGCACAAGATCGTCAGCACGTACGCGCTGCCGGCCGGGGGACTGCAGTCGCGGACCACGGTCGCCGTCACCGGGGCGATCTTCCAGGTCACCTCGGTGGGGTCGACGGTGCTGGTGTCGTATCAGGTCGACACCGTCGGCGCCGAGGCGACGGTGGCGCTGACGGCCGGCACCGACCGGGCGCTCTGGCGGGCCCCGGCCCGGTTGCTGAGCGTCTCGGTGCCGGACCACCTGGTGCTGCTGCGGGAGAACAGCCCCCAGTACGGCGACCTGCACTGGTTCGGTCTCGACCTGGTCACCGGACGCACCCGCTGGTCCTTCGAGCAGCCGTCCCAGGGCTACACGACCCCGGCCGCCGTCACCGACGGCTTTCCGCACCGGCTCATCACGGCGACCACGGACGGCCACATCGAGGTCCGCGACACCGCGACCGGCACCCTGGTCACCGAGGGCGACGCCGACGCGCCGTCCGGCTGGTCCCGGCGCGGCATCACCGTGTGGCCCACCGGCGACCTGGTCCTCATCGGCGGGCTCGGCGGGATCACCGCGTACACCCTGGCCGGGCTCGTCCCGCGCTGGCACAGCACCGTCGAGCTGTCCGGGCGCTGGGTGCAGGACTGCCTCGACGCCATCTGCGTCTTCGGATACCGCGGCGGGGTGCAGGCCCTCGACCCCGGCACCGGCCGGCTGCGCTGGACCGAGAAGCGCTGGACGACAGCCGCCGAAGCCGGGACGTATCTGCTGGTCAGTGGCAACGAAGGGCTGGAGGGCAGCTACCCGCTGGCGGTGGTCGAGCCGGGCACGGGTGCCGTGCACGGCGACTTCGGCGCCTGGCGGGCCGCCGGGCCACCCCGGGCCGACGGGACTGTGGTCGGGCTGCGGCAGCGCATCGGCGACGACGTCGTCTTCTACGCGCTGCTCGACCCGGCGCGGCTCACCGTACGGGTGCTCGGCACGGCCACCACCGTCTCCGGCGACTGCCAGGCCACGACCGACGTGCTCGTCTGCCGCCGCATCGACGCCGCCGTCGCAATCTGGCCCCTGACCGAGTAGTAACTGCCCGGTAGCCTGCACTCACGGCCTCTTTACGGGCCGGCGGCAAGGCTGTGCGGTGGATCCACATTTTTCGAACGCGGAGGGCCCCGGGTGCGCGTGCTGGTGGTGGAAGACGAGCGGAACCTCTGTGACGCGATCGCCCGGGGGCTGCGCCGCAAGGGGATGGCGGTCGACGTCGCGTACGACGGACTGACCGGGCACGAGATGGCGTACGTGACGCGCTACGACGTCGTCGTGCTGGACCGGGACCTGCCCGGCATGCACGGCGACGAGATCTGCGCCGCCCTGGTCGCCTCCGGGGCGCTGACCCGGGTGCTGATGCTCACGGCCAGCGTCACCGTGGCCGACCGGGTCGAGGGGCTGCAGCTCGGCGCCGACGACTACCTGCCCAAGCCGTTCGCGTTCGAGGAGCTGGTGGCCCGGGTCCAGGCCCTCGGCCGGCGGGCCACCCCGGCCGCGCCGCCGGTGCTGACCGTCGGCGACCTGATCCTCGACCAGGCCCGCCGGGTGGTCACCCGCGGCGGCGCCCCGATCGACCTGACCAACAAGGAGTTCGGCGTCCTCGAGGAGCTGCTCAAGGCCCGCGGCGGGGTGGTCTCCAGCGAGGAGCTGCTCGAACGCGTCTGGGACGCCAACACCGACCCGTTCACCACCACGGTCCGCGTCACGGTGATGACCCTGCGCAAGAAGGTCGGCGACCCGCCGCTGATCGAGACGGTGGTCGGCGCCGGCTACCGAGTGCCCGAACCCGTCGTGGTGCTGCCCGCCGGCGGCGCGGTATGACGGTCTACGCCAGCCGGCGCGAGAAGATGCGGCTGCGGCCCACCTTGCGGCTGCGGCTCACCCTGCTCAACGGCATCCTGCTGGTCGGCGCCGGCGCGATCCTGGTGCTGCTGGCCTGGCTGCTCGTCGGCGACGCCCTGCACCCGTCGGACCAGCTGCAGCCCGGCACCCAGGTGGTGCTCGACAACGGCAACCGCCTCGACGCGCTCACCTGGCAGACCCAGCTGGTCGACCGGGCGTCCCAGGAGTTGCTGATCAAGGGCCTGATCGCGCTCTTCGCCATCGGCATCATCGGCATCGCGGGCGCGTACGCGGTGGCCGGCCGGGCGCTGCGCCCGCTGCACTTCGTGACGGCGACCGCCCAGCGCCTCGGCGAGGAGACGCTGGACCAGCGCATCCGCTACTCCGGCGCGGACGACGAGGTGGCCGAGCTGGCCCGCACCTTCGACGCGATGCTCGACCGGCTGGCCGGGGCGTTCGAATCCCAGAAACGCTTCGTCGCCAACGCGTCCCACGAGCTGCGCACCCCGCTGGCGGTCATGCGCACCGAGATCGACGTGACGCTCAGCGACGACGAGGCCGACGTGGCCGAATACCGCCGGATGGCCAAGGTCGTCCGCAACGCCTCCGAACGCGCCAACGGCCTGGTCGACGCGCTGCTGGTGCTGGCCCGCAGCGAGGCCCAGTCCGGGCGGCGGCTGGTCCGCAAGGTGCCGGCCGACCTGGCGACCAGCGTCTACAACGCGCTGTCAGCGGTCAAGGCCGAAGCGGAACGGATGAAACTCGACGTGACGACCGACCTGCAGGCGGCGCCGGTGGTCGGCGACCCTAGCCTGCTGGACCGGCTCGCCGGCAATCTGATCGAGAACGCGATCCGCTACAACCACCTGATGGGCAAGCTCTGGCTGCGCACCGAGAACGAGGACGGGCACGCCCGGCTGGTGGTGGGGAACACCGGCTACGAGGTGGAAGCGGGGGATGTGCCGGGGTTGTTCGAGCCGTTCCGCCGGGGCGGATGGGAGCGGACCGGGTCCCGGGGGTCCGGTCTGGGGCTGTCCATCGTCCGGGCGGTTTGTGACGCTCACGGCGGGACTGTGTCGGCGGTTGCCCAGGCCGGTGGCGGGTTGGAGGTCACCGTGCGGTTGCCGGCGGCTGACACCACTCCCGTTGTTGCCGCTTCCGCTACCGTTCCTCGGGCCAAGGGGCTTGGGGTCGCGCCTGGGTGAGGTTTTGGGGGCGGGGATGGCCCACGCAGCTCGTCAGGCTTGATATCTGCGTGGTCCATCCCCGCCCCCAAAACCTGTGCCGGTCTTGCTGGGGGATCCTTTTCAGGCCGCGAGGCGCAGGTCGGTCTGGTCTGCTTGGCGGCGGATGGTGCGCCAGCGGGAGACGCTGATGCCCAGTTGCGCCGCCAGGTCGGCTTCGGTGATGGCCGGGTGGGCGGCCTGGATCTTCGCGGCCGCCTCCAGGGTCTGGACCGGGGTCCGGCGGGATCTGGTCGGGGGCTTCGCATCGTTGGTGGGCTTGGTGGCCCTGGGCGCGACGGTCTTGGTGGCGGGGGTCTTGGCGGCGGTGGCCTTGGTGGTCGGTGCCGATGCCGGTGCCGTGACTCTGCCCTGGCGGGTCAGGGTGGGTGCGAAGGCGGAGACCTCGGCGCCGCGGGTTTTCGGCAGCGTCTTGCGTGGCAGTGCTGCCGCTACTTCGGCAAGTGCTGCCGTTGTCGTGGGGCCGCGGCGGGTGTTGGCGGCCGAGGGCACAGGGATCAGGCCGGGCACGCCCAGGCTGTCGTCGCGGCCGCCGTCCTGGGCCACCTGGGCGCCGGCCACCTGAGTGCCGGCCACGGGGGTGTCGGCCGGGGGAGTTGTCGGCCGGGTGTCGGTGGCCCGGGCTTCGGTCTCCAGGGCGGTTATGCGGCCGGCCAGTTCGACGAGGCAGATGCTGGCCACGACGATCAAACCGTCCACCGACAGGGGCAGGAGGTAGGGGGAGGCGCCGGTTTCGCCGTAGCGGGCTGCTACGCCCGCCATGTGCCAGTAGGAGACCCAGGCTGCGATGCCCGCGATGGTCGCCGTGGCGATCAGGCGGGCGAAGGCCAGGGAGCGGCGGTGGACCGGGACCCGCGAGATCAGCTCGACCGTCAGCAGCAGGGCGAGCGGCGGCCAGGCGGCGATCGCCTGGCTGATCGGGTTGTCCAGGGCGTGCAGAATGTTCGCGACCACGGAGGCCGCGACGCCCAGGACCAGGGTCGCTCGCACGGCCCAGCGGACACGGCGAAGTTGCGGGAGTACCACCGGACGCTCCTTGCCAGCTCGAAACGAAGAACCGGGACCCGTGCGGGACCCGGCCGATCATCCTGTCGCGTCGATGTTTCGGTACGGCATCGATGAGCGCAACCTGATAGACCGCGTCGCGTTCGTGTCAGGAGTGATGCGAACGTGTGACGCGGCCTATCGGCGTGTCAGTTTGACTTCTTCTCGACTTGGCCCCGTAGCTTGATGAACTCCTTCTTGGCGTCGCTCAGCGCGGTGAAGTACCAGAACACCAGGCCGGAGCTGCCCTCGTCCGCCCAGCCGCACATCACCAGGGGTGCCCCGCCGGCGTTGCCCTTGGCGCACTTCGCCGCGCCACCGAGCGGTCCGGCCGGGATGCTGGCCACACCGGTCAGTTTCAGCTCGGAAACCCCCCGCCCGGTGAAGGCGCTGTCCAGCTCCTTCTTCGGGTCGGGCACCAGCGTCTTGGCCGCCACCACCACGACGATGTCCTGCTTCGCCGGCGTGCCGTAGAGCGCACCGACGGTCTGGGTGGCGCCGGGCACCAGCGCGAGACTGCTCTCCAGCTGCTCGACCCGGTCCGCGAAGGCCGGATCGGTCACCTTGGGCCGGCCACCGAGCGTCTTCGGCTCGACGATGCTGATGGTGGCGGTGGGCGTCGCCGGCTCGGTCGGCCGGGGCGGCTGGGTCGTCGGAGCGGCTGAGGAGATCACGTCGGCGATGCCCTCGGCGGTGTTGCGGCCGGCCAGGTAGACGGCGGTGCCGCCACCGACGCAGAGGACCAGCACCAGCGCGATCGACACCAGGGTGATCGGCAGCGCCCGCGACTTCTTCTTCGGCGGCGGGAAGCCCGGCATCGGCCCGGGCTGCGGGTAGCCGGGCTGCGGGTAACCCGGCTGCTGGTAGCCGGACTGGGCGTACTCCGGCTGGTTGTAGTCGACCTGGGTGTAGTCCGGCGGGGGGTACGACGGCGGCCCGTAGGCCGGCTGCGGGGGATGACCCGGCTGCGGGGGCACGGAGGCGGGCACGTCGGGGTTCGGCTGGCCCGGGTACGGCTGACCGGGATACCCCGGCTGACCCGGGTACGGCTGACCCGATCCCGGCGGACTCGACCAGGGCTGCTCACCACCCGGCGGCTGCCCCGGATAGCCCTGCCCGGGCTGCGGCTGGCCAGGATAACCCTGCCCAGGTTGGGGCTGGCCGGGCTGTGACGGGCCCGGATAAGCCTGACCCGGCTGGGGTCGGCCCGGGTAGGGCGGCCCGGGCTGGGACTGGCCGGGGTGGGGCTGGCCCGAGTAGGGCTGGTTCGGCGGCTGCGACATCAACGCTCCATCGATCGGGCTACAGCACGTCGGAGCCTAGTCGTCGGCCGGGGCCGGTGGTCATCGGCGTACCGGCTGGTTGCCGCTGGTACGGAAGACGTCCCCGCGCCAAGGGGCAGGCGCGGGGACGTCGGTCCGTTCACGGACAGCGCGTCAGGCGGGCACGCTCGCCACGCCCGGCGGCAGGAAACGCTTGCCGGTCACGCGCTCGGAGGTGCCGCTGCGGTCCAGGTACGGCGTCACGCCGCCCAGGTGGAACGGCCAGCCGGCGCCCAGCAGCATGCACAGGTCGATGTCCTGCGCCTCGGCCACCACACCCTCGTCCAGCATCAGCCGGATCTCCTGCGCCAGCGCGTCCAGCGCCTGGCGGCGTACCTCGTCGCCGGTCAGCGGGGCGGAGCCGCCCTCGACCAGCTTGACCACCTCGGGGTTGATCTCGTCGTCGACCATCAGCGGCAGGCCGGCGTCGACGATCTTGCGGAGGTTGGGGCTGTCGCCGAACCGGTCCGGGAACGCCCGGTGCAGCGTCTCGCCCACGTGCAGCCCGACCGCCGGGCCGACGAGCTGGAGCAGCGCGATCGGGCGCATCGGCAGGCCCAGCGGGTCCAGCGCCGTGTCGACCACGTCCAGCGGGGTGCCGGCGTCGATCGCGCTGAAGACCTCGCTGGTGAAGCGGGTCAGCAGCCGGTTGACCACGAACGCCGGGGCGTCCTTGACCAGCACCGACGACTTGCGCAGCTCCTTGCCGACCGCGAACGCCGTGGCCAGCGTCGCGTCGTCGGTGCGCTCGCCCTTGATGATCTCGAGCAGCGGCAGCACCGCGACCGGGTTGAAGAAGTGGAAGCCGACGACCCGCTCGGGGTGCTCGAGGTCGGCGGCCATCTCGGTCACCGACAGCGAGGACGTGTTGGTCGCCAGGATCGCCTCGGGCGTGACGATCTTTTCCAGCTCGGCCCAGATCTGCTTCTTCAGGTCGAGGTTCTCGAAGACGGCCTCGATCACGAAGTCGGCGTCGGCGAAGACGGACTTGTCGACCGAGCCGCTGACCAGGCCGCGCAGCTTGGCCGCGGTGCCCTCGTCCATCCGGCCCTTGCCGACCATCTTGTCGATCTGGCCGCGGACGTAGTCGACGCCCTTGTCCACCCGGGTCTGGTCCAGGTCGGTCATGACCACCGGCACCTGCAGGCGGCGGGCGAACAGCAGGGCCAGCTGCGAGGCCATCAGGCCGGCGCCGACGATGCCCACCTTGGTGACCTTGCGGGCCAGCGACTTGTCCGGCACACCCACCGGGCGCTTCGCGCGGCGCTGCACCAGGTCGAACGCGTACAGGCTGGCGCGGGACTCGTCGCCCATGATCAGGTCGGCGAGCGCCTCGGTCTCCGCGGCAGTGCCGTCCTCGAACGAGGCGTCCTTGGCCAGGGCGAGCAGCTCGAGAGCCTTGTTGGCCGACGGGACAGCGCCGTGCAGGCGCTCGTCGAGCTGCTGCTTGGCGAAGAAGAGCACGCCCTCCCACATGTCCTTGTCGACCTCGGGGCGCTCAACCGTGACCTCACCCTTGACGACGCCGGTGGCCCACTCCAGCGAGCGCTCGAGGAAGTCGGCGGCCTCGAAGAGCTCGTCGGCGATGCCCAGCTCGCGGGCCTGCTTGGGCCGGAGCACCTTCTGGGTCAGCGGGTTCTGCAGGATCACCTGGGCCGCGCCCGGCACGCCGATCAGGTTGGGCAGCAGCTGGCTGCCGCCCCAGCCGGGGACCAGGCCGATCGCGACCTCGGGCAGGCCCAGTGCGGCGGCCCCGGTCGACACCGTGCGGTAGTGGCAGTGCAGCGAGACCTCGAGGCCACCGCCGAGTGCCGCGCCGTTGATGAACGCGAACGTCGGGATGCTGCTGTTCTTGAGCCGGGCGAAGACCGCGTGCCCCAGCTCGCCCAGGGCGACGGCCTGCTCCCGCTGGGTGATGAACGGCATGCCGGTGATGTCGGCGCCGACGCAGAAGATGTACGGCTTGCCGGTCAGCGCGATGAACGCCGGCTCAGCCTCGGTGGCCTTGGTGATCGCCTCGTCGAGCGAGCGCAGCCCGGCCGGGCCGAAGCTGTTCGGCTTCTTGTAGTCCAGGCCGTTGTCGAGGGTGATCAGCGCGGCGGGCCTGTCCAGCCCCGGCACTTTCACGAGACGCAGCAGCGCCTTGGTCACGACCTCGTTCGGGTATTCAGGCAGAGCCGTGGTCACTTGTCCGCACCTTCCCAGTGGGGGTTCTCCCAGATCACAGTGCCGCCCATGCCGATGCCGATGCACATGGCGTTGATGCCGTACCGCACCTCGGGGTGCTCCTCGAAGTGCCGGGCCAGCTGGGTCATCAGCCGCACGCCGGAGCTGGCCAGCGGGTGGCCGATGGCGATCGCGCCGCCCCACGGGTTGACCCGCGGGTCGTCGTCGGCGATGCCGAAGTGATCGAGGAACGCCAGGACCTGCACCGCGAACGCCTCGTTCAGCTCGAACAGGCCGATGTCGTCGATGGTCAGCCCGGCCAGACGCAGCGCCTTCTCGGTGGAGGGGATCGGGCCGTACCCCATGACCTCGGGCTCGACGCCGACGAAGCCGTAGCTGACCAGCCGCATGGCGACCGGCAGGCCCAGCTCGCGGGCGGTGTCCTCGCTGGCCAGCAGGGCCGCGGTGGCGCCGTCGTTGAGGCCGGCCGCGTTGCCCGCGGTGACCTTGCCGTGCGGGCGGAACGGGGTCTTGAGGCCGGCGAGCTTGGCCATCGAGGTCTCCCGCGGCGCCTCGTCGGCGGTGGCCAGGCCCCAGCCCTGCTCGGCGTCGCGCACGGCCACCGGGACCAGGTCGGGCTGGAGCTTGCCGTTCGCGTACGCCTTGGCGGTCTTCTCCTGCGAGGCCAGCCCGAACGCGTCGGCCCGCTCCTTGGTGATGCCCGGCAGCCGGTCGTGCAGGTTTTCCGCGGTGGCCCCCATGACCAGGGCGGACGGGTCGACGAGCTTCTCGGCCAGGATCCGCGGGTTGGGGTCGACGCCCTCGCCCATCGGGTGCCGGCCCATGTGCTCGACGCCACCGGCGATGGCGACGTCGTAGGCGCCCATGGCGATGCCGCCGGCGACGTTGGTCACCGCGGTCATGGCGCCGGCGCACATCCGGTCGATGGCGTAGCCGGGCACGGTCTTGGGCAGCCCGGACAGCAGCGCGGCGGTCCGGCCGATGGTCAGGCCCTGGTCGCCGATCTGCGTGGTGGCGGCGATGGCCACCTCGTCCACCCGCTCGGGCGGCAGCTGCGGATTGCGCCGCATCAACTCGCGGATGCAGCGGATCACCAGATCGTCGGCGCGGGTCTCGGCATACATGCCGCCCGCCTTGCCGAACGGGGTGCGGACGCCGTCGACGAAGACGACCTCGCGGCTTACTCGGGGCACAACAAGCCTCCTTGCAGGCGGGGACTCCATGCTACTCGCCGGTAACATTGTTGCCTACCCGGCTCCCGCTTTGAAGCTATGTGAGAAATCGAATTCACGCTGTCGGTCGGGGGGGGGGTGGGGGTCGGGGCGGGGATCGGGGCAAGATCAAATTCCAGGTCGTGTCGTGCCTGGTTGCATGGTGCTGACCGTCGCTCCCGCCGAGACCGGTCGCTGCGCTCCCTGCCAGGTGCGGGACCACTCGCCCTCGCCCGCCCAGCGGGCACCCCCCGGCTTCGCCTCCACCTTGCCCGCTCGGCGGGTCCCCTCGGCTTCGCCTCCACCTTGCCCGCCTGGCGGGGACCTCCCGGCTTCGCCTCCATCTCGCCTGTTTGGCGGGTCCCCTCGGCTTTGCCTCCGCCTTGCCCGCTCGGCGGGGGTCTCTCGGCTTTGCCTCCGCCTTGCCCGCTCGGCGGGGGTCTCTCGGCTTTGCCTCCGCCTTGCCCGCTCG
>NZ_JBEZFL010000004.1:170149-263568 GCF_040649415.1 Actinoplanes sp. NPDC048967 | reverse complement strand
CCGGCGGGGACCTCCCGGCTTCGCCTCCGCCTTGCCCGCCCGGCGGGGACCTCCCGGCTTCGCCTCCGCCTTGCCCGCCCGGCGGGGACCTCCCGGCTTCGCCTCCGCCTTGCCCGCCCGGCGGGGACCTCCCGGCTACGCCTACACCTTGCCCGCCCGGCGGGGACCTCCCGGCTTCGCCTCCATCTCGCCCGCTTGGGCGGGTACCCCTTGGCTTCGCCTATACCTCGCCTGCTTGGCGGGTACCGCTCGGCTTCGCCTCTACCTCGCCCGCCCGGCGGGTACCCCCAGCTACGCCTCTATCTCCCGCGCTCGCGCGATGCGTCGCCTTCTGAATCGCCTCTCGGCCCGCCTGCCTGCTCGCCTCCTGGCCTGCCGACCTGCCTGCCGGCTCGCCTGCCGGCCTCCCTCTCGGCTCGCCTGCCGGCCTCCCTCTCGGCTCGCCTGCCGGCCTCCCTCTCGGCTCGCCTGCCGGCCTCCCTCTCGGCTCGCCTGCCGGCCCGCCTCTCGGCTCGTCCCGGCGGGAAGATCTTGGTAGAAAATGGCCGCTATGGGGGCCGATTTTTACCAAGATCTGCTGTTGATTCCCCTTGCCGAAGATCTAGCGGGGTGGGGCGTGCCGGGGAGTGTCGGGGTCGCCGCGGCACGTGAGCAGGCTGCAGGTGGCGTAGGGCAGTTCTGGCGAATGCCGGGTGGGTGCATGGCGAAAAGCGCCTGCCGCGACCGGCGAGCGGTCGCGGCAGGCGCGGTGTCGATCAGTTGGCCGGCGGCGGTGGGGCGACCGGGGGCGGTTCCGGGAGGACCTTGGCGATGCCGTCGGCGATCAGGCCCACCTGCCAGTTCCGGGCGCCGAAGCCCCGCAGAGTGTCCGCCACCGTCTGCGGTGTCACGTCCTCCGGGGGTGACCATGCCAGCCGGCGGATGAAGTCCGGGCTGATCAGGTTCTCCGGGGGCAGGGTGTGTGCTTCGGCCGTACCGATCACGACCTGTCGGCAGCGCTGCAACCGGGCCGCCGCGACCGGGTCCCGCTCGGCCCAGCGGTGCGGCGGGGGCGGGCCGTCGACCGGCACGTTCACCGGCAGTTCGTCGTCGGGGAGTGCGCGGGCCGCGTCCAGGGCGTCCAGCCAGACCCGGGCCAGCCGGCGCACCGACCGGCCGCCGAAGCCCGGCAGGGCCAGCAGCGCGCGTTCGTCCTTCGGGTCCAGCTCGGCCGCGGCGATGATCGCCGAGTCCGGCAGGACCCGGCCCGGAGCTGAGTCGCGGCGGGCCGCCACGCCGTCGCGGGCGTACCAGAGGGCGCGGACCCGGGACTGGGCGCGGGCGCCGCGGACCCGGTGGATGCCGGAGGTACGCCGCCACGGGTCCGGCCGGCTGCGTGGCGGCCGGTCGGCGCTGGCCACCAGGGCCGCGAACTCCTCGGCGGCCCACGCCGACTTGCCCTGCCGCTCCAGCTCGGCGGCCAGCAGATCGCGCAGGTCGGTGAGCAGCTCGACGTCCAGGGCGGCGTACGTCAGCCAGGACTCCGGCAGCGGCCGGGTCGACCAGTCCGCCGCCGAATGGTGCTTCTCCAGCGAATAGCCCAGCAGCTGCTCGGTGAGCGCGGCCAGCCCGACCCGCTCGAAACCGGCCAGCCGGGCGGCCAGCTCGGTGTCGAACAGCCGGCGCGGCTTCATCCCGACCTCGGCCAGGCAGGCCAGATCCTGGCTCGCCGCGTGCAGCACCCACTCGGTCTCGGCCAGGGCCTCGTCCAGGGTGCGCAGGTCGTCCAGCGGCATCGGATCGATCAGCACCGTGCCGGCCCCGGCCCGGCGCAACTGCACCAGGTAGGCCTTCTGGGTGTAGCGGTAGCCGGACGCGCGCTCGGCGTCGACCGCCACCGGGCCGGAGCCCGCGGTCATCCGCGCGACCACTTCGGCCAGCTCATCGGCGGTCTCGACCGGCCGGGGCGTGCCGTCGCGGGGTGCGGTGAGGGGAACGGAGGTGCGGGCAGGTTCGCTCTCGGGACCGCCAGACATCGGGTCGGGCGGCACGGCGTGCGGTCCGTCCCCTGCTTGGTCCGGCGCGTCCCGACGGCGCAGGGGTGCTTCGTCGGTCACTCCGTAACCGTACGGGGGTACCGCCCCCGGTGTGCGCAGCCGGGTCCCGGCGCGTCGGGCCTCGATCCACTCGGGCCTGTTTCAAGAAAGCCCGCACACGCCCGTCCGCGGACCCCTTCCCGTCCGTACTAGACACCGGAGCGTCTATCCCCGGGAGGCCCGCGCCGCATGACGACCGCCTACGACCCCTTCGGGGTGCCGGGCCCGCGCCGGCCACCGCAGGACCCGCTGCTCAGTCTGCCCGACCACCCCTCGGGCGAATGGGCCACCGCGCACCGGCCCGAGCCCCGGTTCGGTCATCCGCGCCCGGCGAGCCGGTTCGGTGCGCCGTACCTGCCGTCGCCCGAGGGCGCGGCCACGTACCCCGTGGTGGCTGATCCGGCGACCGAGCCGGCCGTGCTCAACGGCCGTGGCCGCAGCCGGCTGATGACGATGCTCCTGGTCCTGGTGCTGCTCCTGGTGGCGGGCTGGCAGGCCTGGCGGCTCGACCGGGTGGACAGCCGGCTCGGCGCCAGCGCGGACCAGCTGGCCGGCGCGCTGCAACGCCAGGACCAGCTGACCGAGCGGGCGGACAAGCTCGAGCAGAAGCTCGCCGCGGTCTTCGACCCCGAGGCGATCTCGTCGTCGGTGCTGCCGAGCGTCTTCCGGGTCCGGGCCGGCAACTTCACCGGTACGGCGTTCTCGGTCGGCGACAAAGCCGCGGAAGGCCAGGCCAACCTGCTGACGAACTTCCACGTGGTCGAATCGGTCTGGAACTCCGGCGCCCGCAAGGTCTTCCTGGAACGCGGCAAGGACGAGGTGACCGCGACCATCGTCAAGGTCAGCAAGGGCAACGACCTGGCCCTGCTGCGCGCCAACCGCAAGATCGCCGGCCTGGACACCGCGCCGGCCACGGTCAAGCCGGGTCAGCAGGTGGTGGTGGTCGGCGCACCGCTGGGCCTGGAGGACACGGTGACGACCGGGGTGGTGAGCGCGTACCGGCCGGACGACTCGGAAGGCCCGACGATCCAGTTCGACGCCCCGATCAACCCGGGCAACTCCGGCGGACCGGTGGTGAACAGCGCCGACGAGGTGATCGGGCTGGCCACGGCCAAGGCCCGGGACGCGGAAGGCATCGGCCTGGCCGTCCCGATCAAGACAGCCTGCGACACCTTCAAAATTTGTTAGTTGGCGCCCGCTCGTTGGCGGTTGCCGAGGGCGGTTACGCCGGGTGGGGGCAGTCCGGCGGTCGAGGCGAGCATGGTGCACCAGCCCTGCAGGTGGGCGCCCAGGTCTTCCGAGGTCGGGGTCCACGAGGCGCGGATCTCCAGGTCGGCCGTCGGGGCCGGGCCGGCCAGCTCGCCGAAGCGGGTCGACGTCGTCTGGGTGATCGTGCCGCCGATCGCCGTGTACGCCGCCGCGTGCTGCTCCAGGCCGTCGGTGAGCCAGGTCCAGGCCACGGCCGGCAGCAGCGGGTCGCCGGCCATGTCCGACTCCAGCTCCGCCGTGATCAGCGTGACCAGCCGTAGGTTGCCCTGCCAGGCGTCGTGACCGGCCGGGTCGTGCAGCAGGATCAGCCGGCCGCTGGCCACCTCGTCACCGTCGCGCAGGACGGTGGCGCTCAGCGCGAAGCCGTACGGGGCCAGCCGCTGCGGCGCCGCGATCTCCTCGAGCAGGATCTCCTCGCGGGGCGCGGCAGCCCGCAGCCCGGTGACGGCGCGGGTGAACGCCTCGGGTACGGCGGACGTGGGACCCATGCCTCGAAGCCTATGCCGATCACCGCGGTACCGGCTCGCGCGGCGCGCCGCACGACGCCGTTCACTCACGTGGCACGATGTCGCGGGTGACCACGATCCTCGAAGATTCGGCGTTCGTCCGGGCCTGCCGCGGCCTGCCGGTTCCGCACACGCCCGTCTGGTTCATGCGCCAAGCGGGCCGCTCGCTGCCCGAATACCGCAAGATCCGCGCGGGGGTCGGGATGTTGGAATCCTGCCGCCGGCCGGACCTGGTCACCGAGATCACCCTGCAACCGGTACGCCGGCACGGCGTCGACGCCGCGATCCTGTTCAGCGACATCGTGGTGCCGCTGGCCGCGGCCGGCGTCGACCTGGACATCGTGGCCGGGACCGGCCCGGTGGTGGCCGAGCCGATCCGTACGGCCGCGGACGTGGCCCGGCTGCGCCCGCTGGAGCCGGGTGATGTCGGTTACGTCGACGAAGCCGTGCGGCTGCTGGTGCCCGAGCTCGGCCCGATCCCGCTGATCGGGTTCGCCGGGGCGCCGTTCACCCTGGCCAGCTACCTGATCGAGGGCGGACCGTCCCGGACCTACCTGAAGACCAAGGCGATGATGTACGGCGAGCCGGACCTCTGGCACGCCCTGCTGGGGAAGCTGGCCGACATCACGCTGGCGTTCCTGCGGGTCCAGGCCGGGGCCGGGGTGAGCGCGGTCCAGCTCTTCGACTCGTGGGCGGGCGCGCTGTCCGAGGCCGACTACCGCCGGTACGTGTTGCCGCATTCGGCGAAGGTGCTGGGCGGACTGGCCGATGCCGGGATGCCGCGGATCCACTTCGGGGTGGGCACGGCGGTGCTGCTGCGCGCGATGGGGGAGGCCGGTGCGGACGTGGTCGGGGTGGACTGGCGGACCCCGCTGGACGAGGCCACGACGCTGATCGGGGCGGACAAGGCGGTCCAGGGCAACCTGGACCCGGCGATCCTGTTCGCGCCGTGGGAGGTCGTGGAGCGCGAGGCCCGGCGGGTGCTGGCCGAGGGCAAGGCGGCCCCGGGCCACATCTTCAACCTGGGCCACGGTGTGATGCCGGAAACCGACCCCGACGTCCTCACCCGCCTGGTGGAGCTCATCCACCGGGGCTGAGCATCGGCGAAGGTGCGTGCTGTGCCTGTCACATTGATGGACCCGGGTGGCCGGGCGAGTGCGGGGCCTGAGACTGTTGTTTCGTGCGGAAGCGGGTTGCGGTCGTGGGCGGCGGGATCGCCGGGCTGGCTGCTGCCGTGCGGATCCGGGACCGGGCGCCCGCCGACACCGAGATCATCGTTTACGAGCAGTCGGGGCGGCTCGGTGGCAAGTTGCGCACCGGGGAGCTGGCCGGCAGCACCGTCGAGCGGGGGGCCGAGTCCTTCCTGATGGGCGGGCCGGACGGTGGCGAGTCCGCGGCCGTGCGGTTCGTGCGGCGGCTCGGGCTGGGTGACCGCATCGTGCATCCGTCCGCCGTTCCGGCCGCGCTGGCGATCGGTGGTGTGTTGCAGCCGGTGCCCAAGGGGACGCTGGTCGGCGTACCCGGGGATCTGAGCCTGCTCGGCGCGGTCGCGCGGCCGGCCGCCGGCCTGGACCGCGACGAGGGCCGTCCGTTGCTTGATCCCGGTGCCGATGTCGCCGTGGGTGCGCTGGTCCGGGCCCGGTTCGGTGACGAGGTCGCCGACCGGCTGGTCGACCCGATGCTGGGCGGCGTGTACGCCGGCCGCGCCGACCGCCTCTCCCTGGCCACCACCATGCCCGCCCTGGCCCGCACCGCCCGCAGCGAGCACACGCTGACCGCCGCCGTGCGCGCCGCGCAGGCCGCTGCCGCCCGCGTGCCCGGCCGCCCGGTCTTCGGCGCGGTCGACGGCGGCATGACCCAGCTGGTCGCCGCCGCGGCGGCCGCCACCGGCGCGCGGATCAGCCTCGGTCTGCCGGTCCGCGAGATCGCCCGCACCCCGCACGGCTGGCGGCTGCTGCTGGGTCCGGTCCCGGCGCCGCAGACCGACGATGTCGACGCCGTCGTGCTCGCGGTCCCGGCCCGGCCCGCCGCCCGCATGCTCGCCGGGGTGGACCTGTCCGCCGCCGCCGAGATCGAGGCGCTCGACTACGCCAGCGTCGCGCTGATCGCCATCGCGCTGCCGCCCGGCACACCGCTGCCCGACCTGTCCGGTTTCCTGGTCCCGCCGACCGAGGGCACCCTGGTCAAGGCGGCCACGTTCTTCACCCACAAGTGGGCCCACCTGCACCGCGAGGGCGGTCCGGTGATCATCCGGGCCTCGCTGGGCCGGGCCGGCGAGGAGCAGCGGCTGCAGCCGCCCGATCCCGTGCTGGCCACGACCGCCCACGCCGAACTGGGCCGGCTGCTCGGCGGCGAGCTGCCGCCGCCGGTGGAGACCTGGGTGCAACGCTGGGGTGGCGGCCTGCCGCAGTACGCCCCGGGGCACCTCGACCGTGTGGCCCTGGCCCGGGCGGCGCTCAGCGACCGGCCCGGCCTGGTGCTGGCCGGCGCCGCGTACGACGGGGTGGGCATTCCGGCCTGTGTGGCCAGCGGCGAGAGCGCCGCCGACGACGTCCTGAAACACCTGGAGGAGCGATGACCGATCAGCAGACGAATGCCGCGCGGGTCAAGGAGCTGAACGCGACGATCCGTTACACCATGTGGTCGGTCTTCAAGGTCGCGTCGCCGCTGCCGGCCCTGCGCGAGGACCTGGCCGGCGAGGTCGACGCGCTGTTCGAGCAGCTGCTCGGCAAGGACGTGGTGGTGCGCGGCACGTACGACGTGGCCGGCCTGCGCGCCGACGCCGACATCATGGTGTGGTGGCACTCGGAGTCGCCGGACGCGCTGCAGGAGGCGTACGGGCTCTTCCGCCGGACGGCGCTGGGTCGCCACCTGGCCCCGGTCTGGTCCCAGATGGCGCTGCACCGCCCGGCCGAGTTCAACAAGAGCCACCTGCCGGCGTTCCTGGCCGGCGAGGAGGCCCGCCCGTACATCTGCGTGTACCCGTTCGTCCGGTCCTACGAGTGGTACCTGCTACCCGACGAGGAGCGGCGTTTCATGCTGGCCGAGCACGGCAAGATGGCCCGCGGCTACCCGGACGTGCGGGCCAACACGGTCGCCTCGTTCGCCCTCGGTGACTACGAGTGGATGCTGGCGTTCGAGGCCGACGAGCTGTACCGCATCGTCGACCTGATGCGTGACCTGCGCGCGTCGACCGCCCGCCGGCACGTCCGCGAGGAGGTGCCGTTCTACACCGGTCGCCGCCGTTCGGTCACCGAGCTCGTCGCCGCCCTGCCCTAGGACCTCTTCATGGGTACGTGCGGGATGCCGTCCTCCAGATACTCGGGTCCGGTCGCCACGAAGCCGAAGCGGCCGTAGAAGCCGGTGAGGTACGCCTGCGCCTCCAGCCTGCTCGGCCGGCTGCCGATCACCTCGAGCGCGTGGGTCATCAGCCTGCTCGCGTAGCCGCCCTGGCGCGCGTTCACGGCGGTCACCACGCGGCCGATCCGCTCGGTGCCGCCGTCGTCGAGGATCCGCAGGTAGGCCAGGATCTCGTCGCCCCGGGCCAGCCACACGTGGCGGGTGCCGGGCTCGTCGTCCCGCCCGTCCAGCTCCGGGTACGGGCATTTCTGCTCCACGACGAACACGTCGACACGCAGCTTCAGGATCGCGTACAGGGTGGTGGCGTCGAGGTCGCGGAACGACGCCACCCGGATCTCGTCTCGGGGCTCCGGATGCATGAGTCGGATTTTAGGCGTCACCGAAACGCACCCTCGCCCGTTGGTGCAGGAGGAGCCGCGCACTCTGGAGGCGAGAATGATCAAGCGAAGCAAGCTCTTCGGCGACAAGACCCGGGTGACGTTCTGCCTGCCCAAGGACGCCCCGGCCGGGCCGGTGAGCGTGGTCGGCACGTTCAACGGCTGGGAACCGGGGCTGCATGAGCTCAAGGACCGGCGGGACGGCACCCGGACGGTCACCGTGCGGCTGGAGCCGGGTCACTACCGCTTCCGGTATCTCGCCAGCGACGGCGTGTGGCTGGACGACGAGCACGCCGACGCGGTCGGCCCGCACGGCAGTGAACTCGTGCTGTGACGTTTCGTTCGCCGGAGCTCGGGCAGCCTTGCTGAATGGCCAACGTGAAGCTCGCAGTCGTCTACTACTCCTCAACCGGCACGATCCATGCCATGGCTGAACGGATCGCCCAGGCGGGTGAGAAGGCGGGCGCCGAGGTGCGCCTGCGTCAGGTGCAGGAGCTCGCGCCGCAGGAGGCGATCGCCTCGAACGCGGCGTGGAGCCAGCACTTCGACAACACCAAGAACGAGCCCAAGGCGACCGCCGACGACATCGTGTGGGCGGACGCCGTGCTCTTCGGCACGCCCACCCGGTACGGCAACGTCGCCAGCCAGCTCAAGCAGTTCCTGGACACGCTGGGCCCGCAGTGGGGACAGGGCCTGCTCGCCGACAAGGCGTACGCCGGCTTCACCGCCTCGATGACCGCGCACGGCGGCCAGGAGTCGACGCTGCTCGCGCTGTACAACACGATCTACCACTTCGGCGGCGTGGTCGTGGCGCCCGGTTACACCGATCCGCTGAAGTTCGCCGACGGCAACCCGTACGGCGTCTCGCACGTCACCGGCGGCAACAACGACAACCCGCTGGGTGAGAAGGAGAACGCCGCGCTCGACCACCTGGCCCAGCGCATCGTCAAGGTCGCCGGCAAGCTCAAGGACTGACGACACTCGTACCGGTTACAGCCCTTACGTCCGCGGCCGTGACTTGGCACACTGTGCGGCGTGAAAAAGTTCGAGGCTGATCTGACCAACGCCGTATGGCGCCGCAGCGGCGGTACCGCGCAGCCGGGTGCCGCCGCCGTCGAGGTCGCCCTGCTGGACGGCGGGGTCGCCGTCCGCGACTCGCGCAAGCCCGACGGGGACGTGCTCTTCTTCACTCCGGACGAATGGGACGCTTTCGTCGGCGGCGCCAAGGACGGCGAGTTCGACCTGTAGCGTGGCCTGGACGGACATACCTCGGTATCCGGATATCAACCTGAAAAAGGTTCATTTCTGGGTAGCCTGCCGGTATGACCATTCACGAGAGTTCTGACCTGCTCAAAAAGGTGGAGCGGTACGAGGCCGCCGTGCATGAGCTCGAGGCAGCCCACGAGGACGTCAAGGACGTGCTCATGGAGTCCATCCTGTTCGCCCGCTGGCAGCAGCTCGGCACTCAGCTCGGTTTCGCCGCGGTCGACCCGGCCAAGCAGCGCGAAGAGCCGAACCGTGACCTTCAGCAGCTCAACCAGCAGATCTCGGCGATGAGTGAGTCCTGGGCTCACTAGTGGCGGCGATGTGACCTCCGCCGCCCGGGTCCCTCTCGGCTCCGGGGCGGCGGAGGCGCTAGCGTGGCGCCATGGTCGACACCCAGTACGAAGAGCTGCTGCGCCGGGTCCTCGAGACCGGCATCCCGAAGGCGGACCGCACCGGCACCGGCACGGTCAGCCTCTTCGGTGAGCGACTGCGCTACGACCTGTCCCAGGGCTTCCCGCTGATCACCACCAAGCGGGTGCATTTCAAGTCGGTCGCGGTCGAGCTGCTCTGGTTCCTGCGCGGCGACAGCAACACCCGGTGGCTGCGCGAGCGTGGCGTGACCATCTGGGACGAGTGGGCCGACGAGAACGGCGAGCTGGGCCCGGTCTACGGCAAGCAGTGGCGGTCCTGGCCCACCCCGGACGGCGGCCACGTCGACCAGATCAGCGAACTGCTCGCCACGCTGCGCCGCGACCCGGACTCACGCCGCATGATCGTCTCGGCCTGGAACGTCTCCGAGCTGCCCGAGATGGCCCTCGCGCCGTGCCATGCGCTGTTCCAGTTCTACGTCGCCGACGGCCGGCTCTCCTGCCAGCTCTACCAGCGCAGCGCCGACATGTTCCTGGGCGTGCCGTTCAACATCGCCAGCTACGCGCTGCTGACGCAGATGATCGCGGCGCAGACCGGGCTGATCCCCGGCGACTTCATCTGGGTGGGCGGCGACTGCCACATCTACGCCAACCACGTCGAGCAGGTGCGCGAGCAGCTCAGCCGCCCCGCGTACCCGTTCCCGAAGCTGGAGATCGCGCCGGCGGAGTCGCTCTTCGACTACACCTACGAGCACTTCTCCGTGGTCGACTACCAGCACCACCCGGCCCTGCGCGCCCCGGTCGCGGTATGACGATCCACATGATCTGGGCCGAGGCGCACGGCGGCGTCATCGGCGCCAAGGGGGCGATCCCCTGGCACGTGCCCGGCGAGCAGAAGATCTTCCGGGAGCGCACGATGGGCGCGACCGTGGTGATGGGCCGGGCCACCTGGGACTCACTGCCGGAGCGCTTCCGGCCGCTGCCCGGCCGGCGCAACGTGGTGCTGACCCGGCAACCGGGCTGGGCCGCCGCCGGAGCCGAGACCTTCGGCTCGGTCGGCGAGCTGCTGCGGGTCCACGACGACTTCTGGGTGATGGGCGGGGCGGCGGTCTACACCGCGCTGCTGCCGTACGCCGGGCACATCGTGCGGACCCGCATCGACCTCGCCGTCGAGGGGGACACCTTCGCCCCTCGGCTGGGGCCGGAGTGGCAGCTCACCGCCGGTGCCGACACCAGGACGTCGGACACCGGCGTGCGTTACACCGTGGAAGAGCTCACTTCGGGTCCAGCTTGATCGACAGACTGTTCACGCAGTGCCGCGTGTTCTTGGCGGTCATCATCTCGCCGCGGAAGACGTGGCCCAGGTGGCTGCCGCAGCGGGCGCACTGGATCTCGGTGCGGACCATGCCGAGGCTGCGGTCCTCGATCTCCTTGATCGCGCCCGGGATGGCGTCGTCGAACGACGGCCAGCCGCAGTGCGAGTCGAACTTGGTCTCACTCGGGTACAGGGCGGCGCCGCAGGCCCGGCACTCGTAGGTGCCCTCGGTCTTGGTGTCGACGTACTCGCCGCGCCAGGCCGGCTCGGTGGCGCCCTGGCGCAGCACCCGGAACTCGTCGGGGCTCAGGCGGACCCGCCACTCTTCTTCGGTGGTGGGCAGGGTGGTCTTGTCAGTTGCCATGCTCCAAAGGTACGTCGGTACGCCGGTGGCGCACCGCCAGTGCGCCGACGGGCCGGGCCGCAGCCGTTGAACGGTCATGGATGCGACGCGTTTCAGCCCCACCTGGCAGCAGGCCCTCGCCCGTGGCATGTACCTCGGCGTTCTCGGTGCGGTGGTGGGAGTGTCGGCCGGTCTGCTCGCCACCATGGTGGCCCTCTCCTGGGCGGCGGCCACAGCGCCACCGGCCTGGGTGTGGGCGGTGCTGGCGTTCGGTCCGCCGCTGGCCGGTGCGCTGGCCGGGGTGCTGGTGCGGCCGCGGCTGGGCACCGAGATCGACGCGGGCGGCATCCGGACCGTGACCCCGTTCGGCGCGGGGGTGCAGCCGTGGAGCCGGGTTGTGGACCTGCGGGCCGAGCGCCGCGGGGCCCGCACGGTCGTCTCCGTCTACCTGGAGTCCGGCGCCAGCGTGCAGTTGCAGGCGCCGTACAGCGGTGAGCTGTTCGCCGCCGATCCGCAGTTCGAGCTGAAGGTCTTCGCGCTGTCCCACCTGTGGCGCAGCCACCGCTTCGGCGGCCTGCCGAGCTGAGCCCGTTCACCTTTTCGATGGGGACTCGCCGGAGGGGCAATGCCACCAAATCCGGCATTAGCCGCTAAGCTCCCACCGGACCAAGACGGACTTACCGCAACAGAACGGATTCCCTTCATGAGTTTGACGCGCCGGTTGGCCGCTGGACTGCCCGCGGCCGGCGTCACCGTCCTCGCCGCTCTGGCCCTCACCGGGGCCCCGGCCGCCGCGACGGGCGACGAGTCCGCCGCTCGCGCCAAGCAGCCCGCCGTGATGACCACGCCGTGTTCCGAGGTGCAGCGCGGCGACAAGTGCGACTACGGCTACACCGACGACGAGAAGCCGGGCGACAACAAGCCGGGCGACAACGGTGCGACGCCGGACGACAACGGCACCGGACCCACCCGGGGCAGTGGTGGCTACGGTGGCGAGAGCCCGACGCCGTCGCCGAGCCCGTCGACGCCGACCGCCAGCGTCGACACCGTCCCGCCGGGCGGCGAGAGCCCGGCCACGTCGCCGGCGCCGAGCCAGAGCACCCCGGGCGGCGTCAGCGCGGGTGGCACGCTCCCGCTGACCGGTGCGCCGATGGGTCTCACCATCGCGCTCGGCGGCCTGATGGTCGCGGGCGGCGCGGCCGCCGTGTACTACAGCCGGCGTCGTCGCAGCGCCTGAGCAGCGGCAACTGCCTCGTAAGGCCGTCCCCGGGAACATCCGGGGGCGGCCTTCGCCGTCGCGGGCTTAAGGTCTTGGCATGGCATCGTCGAAGTCACCCGCCGTCGAGGTCGAGGTCGCCGGCCGGCCGGTCCGGCTGAGCAGCCCCGACAAGGTCGTCTTCCCGCAGCGGGGCTACACCAAGCGGGACGTCTTCGAGTACTACCTCGCGGTCGGCGACGGCATCATGCGCGCGCTCGACCACCGCCCGACGACGCTGCAACGCTTCCCCGACGGCATCGAGGGGGAGATGTTCTTCCAGAAGCGGATCTCCACCCGGGGCGTGCCGGCCTGGGTCGAGAGCGCCACGATCACCTTCCCGAGCGGGCGTACCGCCGACGAGCTCTGCCCCGCCGACCTCGCGCACGTCGCCTGGGCCGCGCAGATGGGCACCATCGTCTTCCACCCCTGGCCGGTGCGGGCCGCGTCCCCGGACCAGCCGGACGAGCTGCGCATCGACCTCGACCCGCAGCCGGGCACCGACTTCCGCGACGTGATCACCACCGCCGGGGTGGTGCACGAGGTCCTGGACGAGTTGGGCTGGACCGGCTATCCGAAGACCTCCGGCGGGCGCGGCGTGCACGTGTACGTGCGGATCGCCCCCACCCACTCCTTCGTGGACGTGCGCCGAGCGGCGATCGCGCTGGCCCGCGAGGTGGAACGCCGCAGCCCGGAGCGGATCACCACGGCGTGGTGGAAGGAGGAGCGCGGCGAGCGGGTCTTCCTGGACTACAACCAGACGGCCCGGGACAGGACGATCGCGTGCGCGTATTCGCTGCGCGCCAACGGGCGGGCCACCGTCTCCGCGCCGGTGACCTGGGCCGAGCTGCCCGACGTCGAGCCGGACGACTTCGACCTGCGGACCGTGCCCGAGCGGTTCGCCAAGATCGGTGACCCGCACGCCGGGATCGACGACGTCGCCCACGACATCGCGCCGCTGCTGGAGTGGTCGGCGCGGGACGAACAGGCCGGGCTCGGCGACCTGCCGTACCCGCCGGACCACCCGAAGATGCCGGGCGAGCCGCCGCGGGTGCAGCCCAGCCGCAAGAACGAGGCGAACTGGTGACCGGCTACAGCGCGAGCTTGAAACCCAGATGTGAGGCCTCGAAGCCCAGCGACGCGTAGAAGCGGTGGGCGTCCGTGCGGCGTTTGTCCGTGGTCAGCTGGGCCAGGCCGCAGCCGCGTTCCCGGGCCCGCTCCAGCGACCAGACCATCATCGCCCGGCCGATACCGCGGCCGCGCAGGTCACCGCGCACCCGGACCGCCTCGATGGTCATCCGCTCGGCGCCGCGCCGGCTCAGCGACGGGATGAAGGTGAGCTGGCAGGTGCCGACCACCGTGCCGTCCTCGTCGGCCACGATCAGCTCGTTGCGCGGGTCGGCGTCGATGGCCTCGAAGGCCGCCCAGCCGGCCGCATCCACCGCCTCCGAGGTCGTCGAGGGCTGCCGGGAGCGGGCGATCTCGTCGTCGGCGAGCAGCTCGAGGATCGCCGGGACGTCGGATCGGGTCGCGGTGCGAAAGATCACGTGGGCCACGCGGCCATCCTGACACGCCCGACGGGCTGAGCCGCCGACTGGCCCCGGGCGGGCACGATGACCGCATGCGACTGCTGTTGGTCCCGGTGCGGAGGATCTACCGCGGGCTGGTCTGGCTGGCCAACTCGCCGCCCACGCTGATCCTGTCCTATTCACTGCTCATCGCGATGTGCAGCGTGATCTACCACTTCGTCGAGAAGGTGACCTACGGCGACGCCCTGTGGTGGGCCGTGGTCACCGCCTCGACGGTCGGCTACGGCGACATCTCGCCCAAGACCGGTGTGGGCCGGGTGATGGCCGGCCTGCTCATCTCGCTCATGGTGCTGATCGTCGTCCCGCTGATCACCGCCCAGTTCGCCAGCAAGCTCATCGTCGACCACGACGCGTTCCAGCACGACGAGCAGGAGGAGCTGAAGAACAACCTGCGGGAGGTGCGTCAGCTGCTGGCCGAGCTGGCCGCCCGCGAGGGGATCACCGTGGAGGGCAACGCAGCCCCTCCTTCGGCACCCGCAGATCGATGAGGTAGCCGTCGACCGCGTCGACGATGCACTTGGTGCTGGGATACGCCGTGTGCCCCTCGCCCTCCCAGGTGAGGACCTGCCCGGTGCCGAGCATCTTGGCCAGCTCGGCGGTGTTCTCGTACGGCGTCGCGGGGTCACCGGTGGTGCCGACGACCACGATCGGCGGCGCGCCGGTGGCCGCACCGGCCGGGTACGGGTCCCGGGCGCCCGGCCAGAAGGTGCACGGCAGCATGCCCATGGCCAGCGCGGCACCGAACAGCGGGTACTTCTTGCGCCACTCGCCCTGCAGCTGGCGGATCTTCTCCACCGTGGGGGCGCCGGCGGTGTCCGCGCAGTTCACCGCGAGGTTGGCGTCGAACAGGTTGGAGTAGCTGCCGTCCGGCTTGCGGTCGGCGTACTGGTCGGCGAGGTCGAAGATGTCGTCGGCATCGCCGGTCTGCAGCCCGTCGACCGCCTTGGCGAGCTGCTGCCAGCCGGACTCCGTGTAGAGCGACGAGATCACCGCCACGAAGATCCAGCCGGGGGTGGCCTCGCGGCCGTCGGGGCCCTCGACCGGGGACGCCTCGGCCTTGGCCAGAGCGTCGGTGACCGCGCCGCGGGCGTCCGGGGCGATCGGGCACTTGGCCGCGTTGGCCTTGCACCAGGTGGTGAAGTTGGTGAACGCCCGCTCGAAGCCCTTGGCCTGCGACTCGGAGCCGGCGATGAAGTCCTGCTTCGGGTTGATCGCGCCGTCGAGCACCAGCGCCCGCACCTTGTCCGGGAAGAGCTGGGCGTACGTGGCGCCGAGCAGGGTGCCGTAGGAGAGGCCCAGGTAGGTCGTCTTCTGGTCGCCGACAGCCGCGCGGATCGCGTCCATGTCGCGGGCGGCCTGCTCGGTGGAGAAGAACGGCAGCTGGGGGCCGTACTTCTGGCCGCAGCCCTCGGCCACGCGCTTGTTGAGCGCGACGACCTCCTGGAACTCGGCCTCGGTCTCGGGATCCGGCGCCGCCGCGAAGGTGGCGTCCTGGTCCTTGTTGCTGATGCACTTGATCGGGTCGGAGCGCCCGACGCCGCGCGGGTCGAAACCGACGATGTCGAACCGGTCGGTCACCTCGGTGGGCAGCCCGCCCAGCGCCTGGCCGAAGGAGACGTAGACCGAGTAGTCGATGCCCGAGCCGCCGGGGCCGCCGGGGTTGACCAGCAACGAGCCGATCCGGTCGTGCTGGGTGGCCGAGCGGATCCGGATCATCGCGACGTCGTAGGTCTCGCCGGACTGCGGGGCCGCCCAGTTGCGGGGCACGGCCACCGACGCGCAGTCGTAGGTCATGCCGGACGCGGCCCGGCCGACCAGCTGCTGCGGCACCTCGGGGCACGACCGCCACTGTGCCTGGGTGCCGGGGACCGCGGGCGGCGCCTTGCTGCCGGTGGTCACCGGCGCGGCGCCGTCGGAGTCGTCGGGGGCGAAGACCGGCAGCGTGCAACCGGCGGTCGCGATGACCGCGGCGACCAGAGCGGCCAGGACCAGGCGGGGGGTACGCGGCACAGTGCGCGGCCTTTCTCGATCGGCTCTTGCTCGCACGAGGCTAGCCGAGAAGTCTGACAACCTGACTCAGCGGCTCGTCAGCACGTCGGCGAGCTGGAACCGCACCGGCCGCTCCAACTGCTCGTAGGTGCACGTGCGCGGCTCGCGGTCCGGGCGCCACCGTTCGAACTGGGCGGTGTGCCGGAAGCGCAGACCCTCCATGTAGTCGTAGCGGACCTCGACCACCCGTTCGGGGCGCAGCGGCACGAAGGACAGGTCCTTGCCGTTGTTCCAGCGGCTGACCTCGTTCTTGCGCGGGGTGCGCTCGCCCTGCTCGTGGGCGGCCCAGTTCCACGGGTGCCCCTCGAAGGTGGTGACCAGGTGCTGCATCTCGGTGAAGAGCTCCTCGCGGACGGCCATCGGGAACGAGCCGATGACCCCGACCGAGACCAGCACGTCGCGCTCGTCATAGAGGCCGAGCAGCAGCGAGCCGATCCGGTTCTCGCCGGACTTGTGCACGCGGTAACCGGCCACGACGCAGTCCGCCGTACGCTTGTGCTTGATCTTGGTCATGACCCGTTTGTCCGGCTCGTAGCCCAGATCTTTGCCCTTGGCGATCAGCCCGTCGAGCCCGGCGCCCTCGAACTCGCCGAACCACCGCCGCGCGGTCTCCAGGTCGTCGGTCGCCGGGGTCACGTACACCGGGGGTTTCGCCTCGGCCAGGCACTGCTCCAGCCGGGCCCGCCGCTCGGCGAAGGGCCGCGTGGTCAGGTCCTCGTCGCCCAGCGCCAGCAGGTCGAAGGCCACGAAGCCGGCCGGGGTCTGCTCGGAGAGCAGCTTGACCCGGCTCGCCGCGGGGTGGATGCGCTGCTGGAGGGCCTCGAAGTCGAGGGTGTTGCGCTCGGTGTCGGCCACGATGATCTCGCCGTCGATCACCGCCCGGGCCGGGAAGTTGGCCAGCACCGCCTCGACCACCTCCGGGAAGTAGCGGGTCATCGGCTTCTCGTTGCGGCTGCCGATCTCCACCTCGTCGCCGTCGCGGAAGATGATCGACCGGAAGCCGTCCCACTTGGGCTCGTAGAGCTGCCCGGCGGGGATGTCCGCGACGGGCTTGGCCAGCATCGGCTTCACGGGCGGGTTGATCGGCAGGTCCATCGGCCCAGTCTCCCCGTTCGGGCCCGGAAAGGAAGCCCGGACGCACCGGTCCGTCAAGTTCGCCGGGCCGATCGCCGGGTATGGGTGGGCCATGAGTTCACGTGTGGTGGTACTGACCGGTGCGTCCAGCGGGATCGGCCGGGCCGCCGCGCTCGCCTTCGCCGCGCGAGGGGACCGGCTGGTGCTCGCCGCCCGGGGCCTGGCCGATCTGGAGAAGGTCGCCGCGAGCTGCGGCGGGAGCCCGCTGGTGGTGCCGACCGACATCAGCGTACGGGCGCAGGTGGAGGAGCTCGCGGACGCCGCCGTCGACCGGTTCGGCCGCATCGACGTGTGGGCCGACAGCGCGGCGGTGATGGCGTACGGCAAGTTCGAGGACGTGCCCGCGGAGGTCTTCGACCAGGTGGTCCGGACGGATCTGCTCGGTTCCGCGAACGTCGCCCGGGCGGC
Organism: Actinoplanes sp. NPDC048967; assembly: GCF_040649415.1. Lineage (NCBI taxonomy): Bacteria > Bacillati > Actinomycetota > Actinomycetes > Micromonosporales > Micromonosporaceae > Actinoplanes > Actinoplanes sp. NPDC048967. Next base: position 246,254 of record NZ_JBEZFL010000004.1, on the reverse strand, counting down.
GTTGCGGGTGTTCCGGAGCCAGGGCCACGGGACGGTGATCCTGTGCGGCTCGCTGCTCGGGCACATCACCGCGCCGTACATGTCGGCGTACGTGACCTCGAAGTGGGGTCTGCGCGGCCTGGCCCGGACCCTGCGGCAGGAGACCCGCGACGCACCCGGCATCAACGTCTGCCAGCTCGTGCCGGGCAGCGTGGACACGCCGATCTACACGAGCGCGGCCAACTACGCCGGTTTCGTGGGCCGTCCGCCGCCGCCGGTGGACTCCGCCGAGCGGATGGCCGCGGGGGTGCTGCGGCTCGCCGACCGTCCTCGCCGGGAACTGTCGGTCGGCGCGGCCAACCGGTTCACCGAGCTGGGTTTCAAGGCCATGCCGCCGGTGTACGACGCGCTGGTCGGGCCGATGATGGGCCGGCTGGGCCTGAGCCGGCGCCGGGTCGCGCCGGACGCCGGCAACGTCTTCCGGGCCGCCGGCCGGGTCGAGGGTGGACCGGCGCGCTGGGGCCGGCTGCCCGTCGCGGCGCTCGCTGCCACCGCGACGGTGCTGGCCTCGACCACGGTGGCCGCCGGCGTGCGCCGGCTGCGCCGCGGGGCTTGAGTCGTCCCCAGGGGCGGGGTGCACACTCGTCGCATGACCGTACGGGAGCTGCGGGGCCTGACGATCGGCGAGTTCGGTCGGCGGTCCGGCCTGTCCGTCAAGGCGTTGCGCCTCTACGACCTGTCCGGCCTGCTGCCACCGGCCGAGGTGGACCCGGTCAGCGGCTACCGCCGGTACGCGGTCAGCCAGCTCGACCGGGCCCGCCGGATCAGTCTGCTGCGCCGCCTCGACATGCCGCTCGCCGTCGTCGCCGAGGTGCTGGCCGGCACCGACGAGGAGGCGGTGGTGCGGCTCGACCGCTGGTGGGCGGCGCAGGAGCAGGCCACGGCGGCCAAGCGGGGCAGCATCGGCTGGCTCCGCGTCCAGCTCGCCGCGGCCGGCCAGCCGGCCACGACGTACGAGGTGCACCGGCGGACAGTGCCGGACACCAAGGTCGCGTCCCTCCGGCAGGCCACCGACCAGCAGGGACTCGCCGGCACGATCCATGAGCTCCAGTGGCGCGTACGCGACCGGCTGGCCGGCGCCACCACCACCGCCGAGCACTGGGTGATCTACCACGGTTTCGTGACCCCGGACAGCGAGGCCACGGTCGAGGTCTGCGTGCCGTTCACCGGGCCGGCCGAGCCGGCGGGCACGATGGTGATCCGGCTGGAGCCCGCGCACACCGAGATCTACACCACGGTCGCCCGCGACGACTGTTTCTATCCGCGGATCATGCAGGCCTACGACACCCTGGCCCGGCACGTCGACGCCGAGGGCCTGGGCCGCACCGCGCCCGTCCGCGAGATCTACCTGGCCGACTGGCACACGATCGCCGGCACCGACCCGTTCGTGCACGTCGCCCAGCCCGTCGGCCCCTGACCGCGGCGCGCTACCGGACGAGCAGCTCGAGCAGCCGGTCCAGCTCCGCCGACGGGTCCGCGGCCAGGCCCATGTGCACCGGCCCGGCCTGCAGGATCGTGCTGCGCGGAGCGACCAGCCAGCGGAAACGCTCGCCCTGCTTCATCTCACGGGCCGCGCCGCCGTCCGCGCCCCCGGCACAGGTGATCTCCCAGGATTGCAGCGACGCCCGGATGCCGTCCAGGTCGGCGTGGGGATCCAGGGCGAGCAGCCGGGGCTCGTGCAGGTGGGTGCGGGCGGCCAGGAAGTCCAGGCGCTGGCAGTAGAGAACCACGCCGACGTTGATGAACTCGCCGCGCTCGACCCGGGGGACCGCGCGGACGATCGCGTACTCGTAGGGGACTCTCATGCCGCGACCCCCGGCAGCCAGGCGGCGGGCTCGGCGGCCCGGGCCACCAGGTGGTCGAGGTAGGCCCGGCGGGCCTCGCCGGCCGACGCGAAGTCGAACCCGGCCAGCCACTCGTCCGGGACCAGGTCGATGACCTCGGCCAGCAGCGCGGGCGTGAGCTGGGCGGCCAGCTCCGGGCCGGCGGTCGCCAGGGCGGTCGCGTACGGCTTCAGCACGTGGTCGTCCCACTTGTACGCCCGGTGCACCACGTTCGCCGCGCGCGGCCAGTTGTGGTGGAAGTAGAGCGTCGCGCCGTGGTCGATGAGCCAGAGCCCGCCGTGCCAGATCAGCAGGTTGGGGTTGCGCCAGCTGCGGTCCACGTTCTCCACGAACGCGTCGAAGGCCAGTGTGCGGGAGGCCGGCTCGGCGTCGACCGGGTGGGCCACCGGGTCGTAGCCCAGCGCCCCCGGCAGGTAGTCCATCCCCAGGTTGGCGCCGGCGCTGGCCTTGATCAGCTCCTGCACCTCCTCGTCGGGCTCGGCCCGCGCGACGACCGGATCGAGCTGGGTGACGACGAGCTCGGGCACGGGCAGACCCAGCCGCCGGGCCAGCTCGCCGGAGATGACCTCGGCGACCAGCGCCTTGGGGCCCTGGCCGGCGCCGCGGAACTTGACCACGTACGTGCCGAGGTTGTCGGCCTCGACGATGCCGGGCAGCGAGCCGCCCTCCCGCAGCGGGGTGACATAACGGGTGGCGATGACCTCGGAAAGCACGCCGCTCACCCTAGTGCGTGCAGGTGGCGGGCCATCCAGTCGCGGTACCAGCGCGGCGGGCGGTTGCGGTCGTGGACGATGAGGCCGTACTGCAGGGGCGACTGGAGCACGTAGAGCGAGTCGCGGAGGTCCTCGACGTCGTCCCGGCCGAGCCGGTCCGCCATGGTCTCGGCCAGCAGCGTGGCGCCGGCGAGCCGCTGCTGGTTCAGCTCCCGCAACAGGGTGGCGATCTCCGGGTCGCTGTCGGCGGCGCCGTGCACGACCGCGTAGATCGGGTACGACCGCTGGGCCACCTCGGCGAACGCGTCGGCCATCCGCTCGACCACCTCGGCGAAGGTGCCGGCCTCGTGGATGCGCCGCAGCACCGGCCGGTCCCGCAGCGGCCGGCCGTCGGTGTCTCCGGCGATGGCGGTGTCGACGGCCTCCTTGAGCAGGTTGACCTTCGACCGGAAGCCGGAGAAGACGGTCGGCGCGGAGACACCCGCCTGCTGGGCGATCCGGGCGACCGAGGTGCCGGCGTACCCGTGCTGGACGAACAGCCGGCGGGCCACCGTCAGCACCCGGTCGCGGGTCTCGCGGGCCTGGATCTGTCGGCTTCTGGCGTCGTAGCGCCGGCGCCCTTGTCCGGGGGACGTCATTGGCTTAGCTTAAGCCATATTCGATATAGCTTGAGTTAAACGAAAGGTGGAGCGGTGGACATCGCTGTCAAAATCACCGGAGACGGCCCGGCCGTGCTGCTCATCCACGGCGGCGCGGAGGACGCGTCGATGCTGGATGCGCAGGCCGAGGCGATCGCGGCGCGCGGCTTCCGGGCGATCTGGTACGACCGTCGCGGCACCGGCGGCAGCACCCGCGACGACTGGCCCGGCGGCGGAGCCGATCAGCACGCCGACGACGCGGCGCGGCTGCTGGGCGAGGTGGGCGCGGTCGGTGCCACGGTGCTCGGCTTCAGCTCCGGGGGCACGGTCGCGCTGGCGCTGGCCGCCCGGCATCCGTCGGTGGCCGGCCAGGTGATCGCCTGGGAGCCGGCCGCGCTCGGTGTGCTGCCGGACGGGCCGCAGCTCCAGGCGGCGATCAACGCGCCCGGGGAGGCGTATCTGGCCGAGCATCCCGGCGACTGGGTGGGCGCTGCGCACGTCCTGCTCGACGTGCTCTCGGAAGGCCGCGCCGATCATTCGGCGCCGCAGGTGACGGCGATGATGGCCAACGCCGAAGCGATGCTGCGCGACGACGGGCATTTCATCGTCAACCGCGGCTTCGCCCCGGGCGAGCTGCCCGCGGAGCTGGTCACCATCGCCGTCGGCGAACAGCCGGACCCGTTGCACTCGGCGATCGCCGCCACGATCGCCGGACTGGTCGGCCAGGAGCCCGTGGTGGTCAAGGGCGCGGACGACCACGAGGTCTACCTCTTCCGGCCGGAGATCCTGGCCGACTGGCTCGCCGCCCGGCGGGTGTGAGAGACACCCCCTAGGCGGCGTCCGGGCCGCGGCGGCGCAGGTCCTCGACCTTGGTCATGGCGTCGCGCAGCTCGGTGAGCCACTCGTCGGTGTGCTCGCCGACCAGCTTGACGCACCAGGCCAGCGCCTCGGAGCGGCTGCGGGCCACGCCGGCGTCGACCAGGGTGTCGAGCACCTGCCGCTCGGGCTGGCGCAGCCGGGTCATGACCGGGGCGGAGAGGTGGGTGAACAGCTCCTCGGTGTCGCCGCAGCGCACACCCCAGCTCACCTTGCGCTGGTAGCGGTGCTCGACCTGGAGGGCGACCTTGATCCGGCCGTCGCGGGTGTCCTCGCGGAACTGGTGGATCCGCCCGGACTGCGCGGCGGAACGGTCGGCGTCGGTGGCGTCGGCGCCCAGGTCGGGCGTGGGCACCCGGCCCCAGATGATGATCTCGTCGCGGTCGACGACGACCTGGGGTGGCTCGGTGAACCAGCCGTCGGGCGTTGCCCCGGTGATCCAGGCGGCAGCGTCATCGGCGGCTGGTGGCTCGGTGCGGGCCCCGGAGGGTGGACGGAAACGCATGGGAACCTCCAAGCGAAGCGATGATTACATGCTTACACCGTTGCACCACTTACGCCAGGAAACGCGTTCAGCTCTCAGAGGACAAAGGCATCGGTCCACAGCTGGCGGGAGCGCCCGGACAGGGCATCCATCAGCGCCACGGCCTGGCTGTCGGTCAGGGCCGCCACGAAGTCGATCACCGCACGGCCGCGAGCCCGGTAGATCCGGTCCGGGGTCCCCTCCGGCAGCTCCGCCTCGGCCAGCTCCACCAGGTCCCGGATCCGCCGGGGGAGGCGCTCGGTCTCGTCCGGGTCGGCCAGCCAGGCCAGCAGGGCCTCCACCAGCGAGCCCAGCAGCCGCGCCTGACCCCGCTGGTGCAACGCCAGGTCGGGGCGGGCCAGCACGAACCTGTTCTGCACGAACTTGAGCACCTGCACCTCGTGCCACTGGGCCGGGGCCAGCAGGACGTGTCCCGAGCGCACCGCCGGCGCGTCGGTCACCTCGATCGACTCGACCAGGCGCCGGGTCCAGTTCGCCGAGAACGCGGCCACCTGCGCCTCCGCGTCCAGCGAGCCGTCGAACGCCTCGGCCAGCAGGCCGTCCACCAGCTCCGCGCGGACGTGCTCCACCGCCGCGGCGAACGCCTCGTCGTCGCTGATCCAGCTGTCCTTGCGGTGCAGCTGGCGGCGCAACGCCTCGATCGAGGTGCCCGGGCGGCGCTGGGCGTCGGTCAGGTCCTCGTCCGGGACCTCCCGGAACGACGAGCGCTGCCACGCCATCAGCTCCGCCGCCACCGAGCCCTGCTGCAGCACCCCGACCCGGTGCACGTCCTCGAGGTCGTGGATCGCGTACGCGATGTCGTCGGCCGTGTCCATCACCGAGGCCTCGGCGGTCTGCTGCCAGTCGGCGACCCGCCCGGCGAACGGCAGCCGGGCCTGCACCATGTCCTCGACCTCGGTCGTGTACGCGCCGAACTTCAGCGAACCGCCGTCCGGGTCGTCCGGTGGCGCCGCCGCACCGCGCGGCGGCGGGTCCATGAACCGGGGATGCGGCGCCGGGTGGGTCCGCCGGGTCCACGGGTACTTGAGGATGGCCGCGCGGGTGGCGGCGGTGAGGTTCAGCCCGATGGTGGCCTGGCCCCGGATCTCGGTGCTGGTGACGATCCGGTACGACTGGGCGTTGCCCTCGAAGCCGTCGCGCAGCCCCAGCCGCTGCCGGGCGAGCTGGTCCAGCACCCGCTCGCCGAGGTGGCCGAACGGCGGGTGCCCCAGGTCGTGCGCGAGCGCCGCGGCCTCGACCACGTCGGGATCGCAGCCGCCGAGCTTGTCCAGCACGTCGGCGTAGCGGGGGTCCGCGGCCAGGCGTTCCGCGATCGCCCGGCCCACCTGGGCCACCTTCAGGCTGTGCGTGAGCCGGTTGTGCACCAGCAGGCCGGCGCCGCCGGGGCTGATCACCTGGGTCACGCCGCCGAGGCGGGCGAAGAACGGCGAGCTGACGATCCGGTCCCGGTCGACGCGAAAGGGACTGGTGGCGAGGTCGCCGGGGGCGACGAGACTGTCGCCGAAGAGGCGCCGGGCGCGTGGATCGTCCATGCGCCCGACGCTAACGCACCGGACTACCGGGACTGGAGCGCGTCCAGGGCCACCGACATCGCGGCGACCAGCCGGCGGTCCAGCTGCGGGTCGTGGATCGTCACGACGTACTTGTCGCGCAGGCCCCACTTCTTGACCACGGAGAACGCCGGGCGGTCGTTCAGCAGAAACTCGAAGTGGTACGGCAGCCACGACAGCGAGTCGACGAAGCGGCGCAGGATCGCGACGGTCAGGTTCGTCTCCCGGCCGATCATCTCGCCGTAGCCGGGCTGCTCCAGGTGCCACGTCGAGCGCAGCAGGGATTCCTTGAAGTTCTTCCGGAACAGGCCGATAGGACTACCGGAGGCGTCCGTGATGTCGTAGGTCGCGCCGAGGTCGAGGACCTGACGGGCCTTGAAACCGAGGACGGGAGTGGTCTTGGTGTCGTCGGTGTAGAGAGTCACCTGCTCCTTGAACGCCATCCGCTTCTGCTGGGCGAACGCGAGCACACCGGCCTCCGAGCCGTCCGGGGCGACGGCGTGGACCTCGTACTGGTTGACCATCAAGCGGACGCGCTGACGCACGATGAGCTGCTGCTGGGTCTGAAGGGTGTCGACAGTCACGGCGGCAGTGTGACATACCGGTGCTTAGCTGAGGAGATCCACCGCACCACGGTGGCGCCGGGTGCCGGTGGGCGGTCAGACTTGCAGCCGGACAGAACTGACACGGAGGATCTCGCATGGCGAAACAGGCAGACGGCCGTCGAGGGCGCACCGGGGCATTGGTGGCCCTGGCACTGGGAGCCGCTGCGGCCTGGGCCGCTCGTGACATCCCCGCGCAGATCGGCGGCCGCAAGATCGGGGCCCGCGCCGACGGCGAGCGCGGCGAGCGGTACACCCGTTCCCCGCAGTTCTCCGACGGCAAGTTCCGCAACACGGTCCCGGCGACCATGGTGACCGCGGGCTCGATGCCCCGGATCCTGGCCGCGACGCTGACCGACCGCGACCGCCGGCACCCGAGCCAGCCGATCCCGGTGCTCCGCCCCGAGTTCGGCGGCGACCCGGGCGGGCTGCACGTCACCTGGTTCGGCCACTCGTCGGCGCTGGTCGAGATCGAGGGCCGGCGGGTCCTGCTCGACCCGGTGTGGAGCGAGCGCTGCTCCCCGTCCCGGCTGACCGGCCCCAAGCGGCTGCACGAGCCCCCGCTGGCGCTGCGCGAGCTGCCGCCGATCGACGCGGTGCTGATCTCCCACGACCACTACGACCACCTCGACATGGACTCCATCCGCAACCTGGTGGACCTGCAGGCGGCGCCGTTCCTGGTGCCGCTGGGCGTCGGCGCGCACCTGGAGCGCTGGGGCGTGCCGGCCACCCGGATCATCGAGCTGGACTGGGACGAGCGGGCGACCGTGGCGGGCATCGAGTTCATCGCGACCGCCGCCCGGCACTTCTCCGGCCGCGGCTTCACCCGCGACGAGACCCTGTGGTCGTCCTGGGTGATCGCCGGCCCCACCCGTAAGGCGTTCTACTCCGGCGACACCGGCTACTTCCCGGGCTTCGCGCAGATCGGCGCGGAGCACGGCCCGTTCGACGTGACGCTGGTGCAGATCGGCGCCTACGGCGACGCCTGGCCGGACATCCACATGGTGCCCGAGGACGGCGTCGCCACCCACGTCGACGTGCAGGGCGGTCTCATGATCCCGGTGCACTGGGGCACGTTCAACCTGGCGCTGCACGACTGGCCGGAGCCGGCCGACCGCACCTGGCGCGAGGCCAAGGCGCGCGACGTGCGGCTGGCGGTCCCGCGGCCGGGTGAGCGGGTGGACGTCGACAACCCGCCGGCCGTCGACGGCTGGTGGCAGGCTCTTTAAAGGCAGAATTTCCATGTCGTAGGTCCGTGCGTGGTGCTGACCGTCGCTCCCGCCGATTGCCGGCTGATTGCATGGTGCGAACCCGCCGCCCTCCAGGGCGGCGGGTTCTTTTTGCGCCTTGCCTTAGGTAATAGGTATTAGCGTCTTGACCGGCAGGCTCGGGGCGACTGACGATGTCACTCAGCCGCAACTAATGCGTATTACCTTCGTAACCGAGGGGAACAGACTGTGACTGTGACGCGGAGGCGCGTGACGCAGCAGGACATCGCCAGGATGACCGGAGTCAGCCAGGCCACCGTTTCGCTGGTGCTCAACGGGCGGGACGACGCCGACGTCCGGATCGCCCCCGAGACCCGGGAACGGGTGCTGCAGGCCATCCGCAGCACCGGCTATGTCGCCGACCCGATCGCCCGTCGCCTCGCCGCCCGGCACAACCGGATCCTCGGCGTCTTCACCTACGAGTCGGTGTTCCCGGCCGGGCTCGGCGACTTCTACCACCCGTTCCTGGCCGGGATAGAGGAGTGCGCGGAACGGGTCGGCTGCGACCTGCTGCTGCTCACCAGCGCGCCGGTGATCGACGGCCGGCGCCGGATTTTCCACCAGGACAACCGGCTGCGGCTGGCCGACGGGTGCGTGCTGCTGGGCCGCTCGCTGGACCCGGCCGAGCTGGCCCGGCTGCTCGCCGAAGGTCAGCCCTTCGTCAGTGTCGGGCGCCGCGACGACGCCGGCGGCCCGGTGCCCTACGTCGGCGCTGACTATCCCGGGGCCACCGCGGCCCAGGTGCGCGCCGCCGTCGCGCTCGGGCACCGGAGGCTCGCCTACGTGGGCGAGGGCGCGGGTCCGGAGTCGCACGCCGACCGGTTGCGCGGCTTCACCGCCGCGGTGACCGAGACCGGCGTGAACGGCCGGCACCTGACCATCGCAGGGTCCTCGCCTGCGGTCATCCAGACCGATGTGGACGGACGGCGCCAGGCCGTCACGGGGTCCTTGCCCGCGGTCGCTCAGGCCGATGCGGACGACTGGCGCCAGGCCGTCGCCGGGTCCTTGCCCGCGGTCGCTCAGGCCGATGCGGAGGGACGGCGCCAGGCCGTCGCTGGGGTCTCGGCTGCGGCGGTGCTGGACGCGATCCTCACCGACGGGCGTACCTGTGTGTTCGTCGAGGAGTTCGCCGACGGGGTGGTGCTCGCCCAGCTCGCGGCCGAGCGTGGTCTGCGCGTACCCGGGGATCTGTCGTTCGTGGCCCTCGGCGATCCGACCCGGCCGGCGGCGACCGACATCGACTTCACCGGCTACCGCATCCCGCGCCGGGAGATGGGCTGGCAGGCGGTGGAGGTGCTGGCCGCCATGCTGGAAGGGACCACCGCGGTGACCCAGCGGATCCTGCCCTGCGAGCCGGTGGCCGGCGCGACCCTGGCGGCGGTGGCGCATGCGTGAACTGCGCGCGGATGTCGTTGTCATCGGCGGCGGGCTCGGCGGGGTCGCGGCCGCGCTCGGCGCCCTGCGGGCCGGACGGTCGGTGCTGCTGACCGAGGAGTACGAGTGGCTCGGCGGCCAGCTGACCAGCCAGGCTGTGCCGCCCGATGAGCACAGCTGGGTCGAGCAGTTCGGCGTGACGGCGAGCTACCGGGCGCTGCGGGACGGCATCCGGGACTACTACCGGCGGCACTACCCGCTGACCGAGCGGGCGCGGCGTACCCCGGATCTCAATCCCGGCGCCGGGCACGTGAGCCGGCTGTGCCACGAGCCGCGGGTTGCCGTCGCGGTCATCGAGGCGATGCTGGCGCCGTACCGGGGGTCGGGTCTGCTCCGGGTTCTGCTGGGTTTCGTGCCGGTCGCGGCGCAGACCGACGGTGATCGGGTCAGCGCGGTCACGGTCCGCGGGCCGGGCGAGGAGCTGGTGCTGAGCGGTCCCTACATCTTGGACGCCACCGAGACCGGCGAGCTGCTGCCGCTCACCGGCACCGAGTACGTCACCGGCTTCGAGTCGCAGGCCGAGACCGGGGAGCCGAACGCGCCCGACGTCGCCGACCCGGGCAACATGCAGGCGTTCTCGGTCTGCTTCGCGATCGACCACGTGGACGGCGACCACACCATCGACCGGCCCGCGGCGTACGACTTCTGGCGTGACTACCAGCCGTCGTTCTGGGGCGCGAAGATGCTCTCCTGGCAGACGCCGAATCCGCGCACGCTGGCCACCTCCACCCGGTCGTTCACCCCGAACCCGGACGACGACCCGTGGCTGGTCCAGGCCGACCAGCGGGTCAACCCGGGCGACGGCAACCTGTGGACGTTCCGGCGCATCGCCGCCCGGCGCACCTTCACCGACGGTTCCTACCCCAGCGACATCTGCCTGGTGAACTGGCCGATGATCGACTACTTCGAGGCGCCGATCATCGACGTGCCGGACGCGGCCCACCACGTACAGCGGGCGCGGGAGCTGTCCTACAGCGTCCTCTACTGGCTGCAGACCGAGGCGCCGCGCCCGGACGGCGGCACCGGCTGGCCCGGGCTGCGGCTGCGCGGCGACGTGACCGGCAGCGCCGACGGGCTGGCCCAGGCGCCGTACATTCGCGAGTCCCGGCGTATCCGGGCCGAGTACACGATCGTCGAGCAGGACCTGTCCCTGGCCGTACGCGGCGACAAGGGCGCGGTCCCGCACCCGGACTCGATCGGCGTCGGCATGTACCGCATCGACCTGCACCCGTCCACCGGCGGCGACACGTACATCGACGTGGGCTCGTGCCCGTTCGAGATCCCGCTCGGTGCGCTCATCCCGCGGCGGGTGGAGAACCTGCTGCCCGCCGGCAAGAACATCGGCACCACCCACATCACCAACGGATCCCACCGCCTGCACCCCGTCGAGTGGAACGTCGGCGAGGTCGCCGGCATCCTCGCCGACTTCTGCCTGACCCGCGCGGTCACCCCGCGCGCGGTCCGCAACACCCCGGCCCTGCTGGCCGACTTTCGCCAACGCCTGACCGCCGACGGTGTCGAGCTGCGCTGGCCCGACATCAGCGGTTACTGAGGAAGGACCCCCACCGATGAAAGCAAGGGCACTCATAGCGGCAACGGTTCTGCTCGGCGGACTCGCGGCGTGTGGCAGCGACTCCACCTCGGACGGTCCGCTCACTCTGCGGATGACCACCTGGTCCGCCAACGAGGCACACGTCAAGCTCTTCACCGAGATCGCCGCGGAGTACAAGACCACCCATCCCGACGTCACCGTGCAGTTCGACGCGCTGCCGTTCGAGAACTACACGACCACGCTGACCACCCAGATCGCCGGCGGCAACGCGCCCGACCTGGCCTGGATCCTGGAGGGGTCGGCGCCCGACTTCGTCTCCTCGGGCGCCCTCGCCCCGCTGGACGGAAAGGTCGAGAAGGAGTCGGATCTGGTCCCGGCGGCCACCAAGCTGTGGCAGGCGGACGGCAAGCTCGCCGCGTACCCGTTCTCGACCTCGCCGTTCGGGGTCTTCGTCAACACCGACCTGGTCAAGGACCTGCCGGCCGGGGACGAGTGGACGTGGGAGAACGCGATGGCGGCCGCCGCCGGTGCGGCGAAGGCCAGCGGTAAGCAGGGGCTCGTGGTCCGCGACTTCGACTACAAGGCCTGGGACAACCTGGCCAGCATCTTCCACGGCTGGGGCGCCGAGGCGTGGAGCGCCGACGGCAGGACCTGCGGTTTCAACCAGCAGCCGATGGTCGACGCGATGACCTTCATCCACAAGGCGATCTTCACCGACAAGGCGATGCCCGGACCCGGCGTCGCCGCCGACTTCTTCGCCGGTGAGTCCGCGATGACGATCACCCAGATCTCCCGGGCCTCCCTGCTCAAGGAGGCGAAGTTCAAGTGGACCCTGGTGCCGCTGCCGGCCGGCCCCAAGGGCGAGTACGCGGTCATCGGCCAGGGCGGGCTCGGCGTGCTGAAGAAGGGCAGGAACGCCGACGCGGCCGCCGACTTCCTGGCCTTCTTCACCAACGAGGCCAACTCGGCCAAGCTCGCCCAGTTCTTCCCGCCGCCGCGCCGCTCGCAACTCACCGCGGCCACCCTGGCCAAGTCCAACCCGCTGCTCAAGCCCGAACAGCTCCAGGAGGTCGTCATCGACGGCATCTCCACCGGCGTGGTCAAGCCCAGCCACCGCGACAGCGCCGAGATCGGCCAGGCCGTCCGCTCCGCTCTGGACCCGCTGTGGAAGGCCGACGCCCAGGTCAAGCCGGTGCTGGACGGGGTCTGCGCGGCGATCCAGCCTCTCCTGGCCAGATGAGCACGCTCACCGCGGTGCGGTCCTCGGCCGAGGAGACCCGGCCGAGGCCCGCCTACTGGACGACCCGGCGGCGTGACCGGCTCACCGGCTACCTGTTCATCGCGCCGCAGCTGCTCGGCACGGTCGTCTTCGTGCTCGTCCCCCTGGTGCTGGTCGGCTGGTACAGCCTGCACGAGTGGAACGTGCTGGCCGACACCTTCGACTTCGTCGGCACGGACAACTACCAGCGGCTGCTCGACGACCCGAAGCTGCCGTCGGTGCTGCGGGCCACGCTGCTCTTCTCGGCCGGCCTGGTGCTGCTCAACCTCGCGCTGGCGTTGCTGCTGGCCGTCCTGCTGAACCAGAAGCTGCGCGGCACCACCGTCTTCCGGGTGCTGTTCTTCTCCCCGGTGGTGGTGTCGCTGGTCGCCTGGACCATCGTGTGGCACTTCATGCTGCAGTCCAACGGCGGCATCAACGGGCTGCTCGACACCATCGGCGTCCAGGGCCCGAACTGGCTGCGTTCCGGCGGCACGGCGATGGCGGCGGTGGTCGTGGTGCAGGTCTTCAAGAACGTCGGCCTCAACATGGTGCTGTTCCTGGCCGCGCTGCAGGGGGTGCCGCGGGACCTCTACGAGGCCGCCCGGGTCGACGGGGCCAGCCGGTGGACGGCGTTTCGGCGGATCACCCTGCCGCTGATCAGCCCGACGATCCTGCTCACCTCGATCATCACGGTGGTCGGATCGTTGCAGGTCTTCGCCCAGATCGCCGTGCTCACCCAGGGGGGGCCGGGCACGTCCACCACGGTGCTCGTCTACTACCTGTACCAGCAGGCGTTCCAGTTCCACACCTTCGGCTACGGCGCGACGCTGTCGGTGCTGCTCTTCCTCATCGTCCTGCTGCTCACCGTCGTGCAGTGGCACCTGCGCAAGAGGTGGGTCTTCCATGAGCAATAGAGCCAAGGTCGCGCTGTACGCCGTTCTGCTGGTGCTCTGCGTCCCGTTCGTGTTCCCGACCTGGTGGATGGTCACCTCGTCGCTGAAGCCGAACGCGGAGATCTTCGCCTTCCCGCCGCGGCTGTGGCCCGCTGACCCGTCGCTCAGGGCGTGGGGCGACGTGTTCACCATGCAGCCGTTCGCGCAGCAGTACTGGAACAGCGCGTACATCGCGGTCGTGGTCACGGTGGGCACGCTGGTGGTCGCCTCGATGGCCGGCTATGCGTTCGCCCGGATCCGCTTCCCCGGTCAGAACGCCCTGTTCCTGGTGGTGCTGACCGGCCTGCTCATCCCGAGCGAGGTGACGATCGTCCCGCTGTTCCGGATGTTCAACGGGCTCGGGATGATCAACACTCACTGGCCGCTGATCCTCGTACCGATCTTCGGTGCGCCGTGCGTGCTGGCGACCTTCATCATGCGGCAGTTCTTCATCACGCTGCCGGCCGAGCTGGAGGAGGCAGCCCGGATGGACGGCCTGGGCCGACCGGCGATCTTCCGCCGCATCGCGCTGCCGCTGGCCAAGCCGGCCCTGGGCGCGGTCGCCATCTTCACCTTCCTGCACAGCTGGAACCTGTACCTGGAGCCCATCGTGTACCTCTCCAGCAAGCAGAAGTTCACCCTGCCGCAGGCGCTGACCCAGTTCACCGACGTCTACCAGGGGCCACTGTGGAACGTGCAGCTGTCGGCGGCCTCGATGACGGCGATCCCGGTGCTGATCGTCTTCGTGATCGCCCAGCGCCAGTTCATCGAGGGACTCGCTCACACCGGTCTCAAGGGCTGAGCCTCAGTCGGCGTACCAGGAACCGGCGGCGGCCCGGACCGTCCAGTCGCCGCCGGGCAGAGGGACGGTCAGGGTCACGTCGTCGGCGGTGACGGCCAGGGCCGGCCGGCCGGTGAGAGTCAGGCCGTCCGGGGTGACGGTCAGGGGAGCGCGGCCCAGCGGTTCGCTCAGCACGATCACGACGATCGTGTCCCGGTCACCGCGCCGGGCGTCCAGGTGGATGACGGTTTCTCCGGCGGCGACATCCACGAATCGCAGCCGGCCGCCGGCGAAGTCCAGCTCGGCCGGCAACCGCGCGGCGGTGCCGACCGTGATCCGGCTCGGGGCCGGTGGTACGGCCGCGCCGGGCAGCTCGGGCACCTCGAGCGGCAGATGCCGGCCGACGATCCGCAGCAGGGCCCGGGCCTGGCTGTCCTCGGTCTCCAGCATCGTGCGGACCCGGCGCGCCGCCCAGCGGGCCCGCAGCGCTGTCGGGGTCGCCCGGAAGAGCTGGGCGTTCAGCCCGCCGCAGAGAGTGGCCGCCGCGGCCAGCTCCCAGCGCCGCAGCAGGCCGGCGTAGCGCATCCGGCGCAACTGCCACATGATCGTGAGCTGCAGGAGGCCCAGCACGTCGGCGCCGCGCGCGGCCAGTTCGGGTAGTTCGGGGGCGTTGTCGCGGACGCCTTCCATCGAGGCCTGAGCTGCCGCCGACTCGGACCAGTGCGGGTCGTCCGGCCACCAGCGGAGAGCCCGGCCCGCGAACCGTAGTGCTGAGCTTTCGATACTGACCTCGTCCGGCGCGGTCACGACGACGGTCGGCTCTTCCAGCAGCGTCACCGGGCCGTGCCCGGCGTGCGGGAACACCGCGGACGTCAGCTCACCGACGTGGAAGTACAGGGCCGGCGGGACCGGGCTGTCCGCGGGATCACGTCGGCTGTCGGTGGACAGCGTGGGCGGGACCGGGCTGTCCGCCGGGGTTCGCCGGGCGTCGGCGGACAGCGTGATCGGTGTCGGGTCGTCGGCGGGATATCGCCGGGTGCCCGCGGTGAGCTTGAGGAAACCGACTATCCGCTGCGGATCGCCGCCGCGCACTTCGATCCGGGCGCCGGCGAGAGTGCCGCCGGTCAGGGCGTAGTCCGCGCGGATCAGCTCGGCGGCCTCGGCGGTCAGCGGCTGCGGCACCGGGATCAGCCTGCCGTCCTGACTCCGTGACGGACGGCTGTCCCGCTCCGGACCGAGCAACGCGACCGGATCGTGCCCGAGACCGGCGAGATGATCGGCCATCCACTGCCGGTGCTCGTCCCCGGCCGCGAAGCCGAGCCGGCGCCACACCGCGCGCGCCGCGGAACGCCGGGTCCACGGGGGAGCGGTCCCCGCGGCCACGGCGGGCAGCAGATGGTTGTCCCACAGGTCGAACTGACCGATGAGGAACTCCCGATCGAGCGTCCGGGGCCGCGCGGCCGCCGCGGCCACGTCGGCGTACGTGCGATCCAGCAGCAAGCCGAGAGCGCCGGCCTCGTCAGCCCGCCCGGTCCACATCATGGGGGCACTCTGCCAGGTCCGGCCGGACCGGACCACAGATCCGCATGCCCGACATGCCCCGGGTTTTCCCCACGCACGGACCTGGCAGGGTGAGGGTGGCGTTCATGAGCCGCCAGGCGATTGGCCACCCTCGCCCGGTCTCGGCGGGAGCGACGGTCGGTGCCATGCAACCAGGCACGACATCGCCTTGATCTTCGCTCTGGCTCGGGGCGCGCGTCGTTGTGGGCCGCGGCGACCACGACGCCGGCCGGCTCTCGGTCGGAGCGGCGTCAATGGCCGGCGTCGTAGGCCGCGGCGGCGAACGTCAGAATCAGGAAGAGTGCGCCGAAGACCAATGGCCTGGTGTGTCCCCAGGCGATCTTGCGCTTGGCCGGCAGGTCGCGCTTCACCGACCGGACGTCACGCCAGGCGGCGTGGGCCCGGCCGATGCGGTAGCCGATGATGATGACGGTGGCGGCGGTCATGACCGTTGCGACGCTCACTGCGGAACTCTGGTGGTAAGGCATTGCCGTCCCCCTGGAGATGCGTAGCGGTGCCCGACGCCAACCAGTGTGGGTCGCGGCACCGCCACAGACCAGGGGATTAATCGGTCTTAAGAGCGATGAATCCGAATTAACGGTACGGAGGGCGACATACGTTTTCTGTCGCTTATCCGATCCGCTGTTCCGGGACGCAGACCTTGACGGCGGCCGGGGCGACCTGCACGCGGATCTTCTTGACCGCTTCCCGGGCGCCACCGTCCAGCTCGTACATCAGCGGCTTCTTCAGCTTGACGTCGATGCGCCGGGCCCGGGTCATGTGCACGAACGGCGAGTCCTCGGAGCGGCCCACGGCCATCCGGCCCATCGTGCGCGCCCACTGCGTCACGCCGCGGGCCGTCGCGACGCCGACGTCCAGCCAGCCGTCGTCCGGCTTAGCGTCGTCGAAGGCCTTGATGCCGCCGGTCACCGTGCTGACGTTGCCGACGAGTACGCAGCTGGCGTCCTCGGCGAACCACGGCGTGCCGTCCACCTTGATCGTCGCCTTCGGGGCCTCGCCGTTGAGGTGGCGCAGGCCGGTGTAGACGTACGAGAGCTTGCCCAGCCGGTCCTTCAGCTTGCCGTCGGCGTCCTGGATCATGGCGCCGTCGAAGCCGATGCCGGCCATCACCGCGAAGTGCTCGCCGTTGAGCACGCCCAGGTCCAGTTTGTGCCGCCGGCCGTGGAACGCGATCCGGACCGCCTCGGCCAGGTCGTGAGGCACACCGAGATTGGTGGCCAGCAGGTTCGCCGTGCCGGCCGGGATGATGCCGACCGGGACCTTGGCGCCGCCCTTGGTACGGGCGACGGTGTCCAGGCTGCGCTGCACCATGCCGTCCCCGCCCCACACCAGCAGCAGGTCCGGTTTCTGGGCGAGGGCCTGGCGAACCTGCTTGGGTGCCTTGCGGCTCTTGGGCACCTCGTGCCAGTCGAGCTCGTCGACACCCTCGTCGGTGATGAGCCGGCGCAGCTCGTCGAGCCCGCCGCCGAGAGTCTTGCGCCGATGGGCGACCACGGCGACTTTCCGGGGATTCCGCATGGCACCGGCGTTTACCCGATGCCACACATTCCTACGCCCATGGCGGTGGGCGCGGCTCCTTACCGGTCCTCAGCTCCCGCGGATCATCTGGATCACGTGGTGGACGATGGCCACCACCGATGCCAGGACTGATCCGATGGCGGAGAGCAGACGAAGAACGGACCCGGGCCGGGTCCGCTTCGTCGCGATCATTGTGCGGGTGACGCCTCGGCGATGGGGCGTCAGGCGTTGCGCCTCGCGGCGCGCGAGCCGGTGCTCGACGCTGCGGGGCCGGGGTCGATTCCGTCGTGCCATCGGGCCGCTCCCTCCCGAACGAACGGCACGACGTTGCCCTTTTTGGCTACGTCTGGCCGCTATATCACCAGGATGAGGCATGGCGGGCGACAGCACAAGACATATGGATGGTAGCTAATTCGCAACCTGCTACCTGGCACCTCAAGAGGGAGGGGCGGCCGTGGTGACCGCCCCTGCTCCCACGCTGCGAATCCTCAGTGCACGCTCTCGCGCATACGCTGCTCAGAGGCTGCGCTGCGGATCACCATCAGCCGCAGCTCCAGCTCGTCCGACACCATCGCCGCCAGGTGCTCCAAGGCGGTGAGCTGCCGCTTCGTCGCCTCACGGGGGCGGTTGTCGATCACGTTGACGGTGCCCAGCCGGTAGCCGTCGTGGGTGCGGATCGGGGCTGCGGCGTAGAAGCGCAGGCCCAGCTCGCCGCGGACCAGCGGGTGCTCCAGCGTGCGCGGGTCGACCGCGGCATTGTTGATCACGTAGACGTCGTCCTGGGCGATGACCGAGGCGCACAGCCCCGGCTCCTTGCCGACCTCGCGGACGCCGGTCAGGCCCTGGCAGGCGGCCAGCCAGACCCGGTCCTGCTCCACCAGGGACACCGTCGCGATGGGAGCGTCGAAGATGGCGCCGGCCACGAAGGCGATCCGGTCGTACGCGTCCTCGACCGGCTGGTCGACCAGCCGGTAGCGGCGCACCGCCTCGAGCCGGCGCTGCTCCTCGGGGTCGACGCTGTCCAGGTATTCATAGGCGTTGCCCGATACGGGGCTGCTGTTCGTCATGGGACCCACCTCACGCAATGATCGCTCGCGGTCACTGAGAGCCTAGTGAAAGCAGGCAGGTCATTCGCAATGGGCGCAGCCGCCAAAATGGCCGCGATGATCGCGGCGAGCGCGAATGTCGCACAAATTGTCAGGCGCGGTCAGTCCTCGTCGTCCTCTTCGGTGCGGGGCAGCGCGCGCAGCCGGACCCGGGTGATCGCCCGGCCGGTCACCTCGACCACCTCGGCGGTGAACTGCGGCAGGGTCACCACCTCGCCCGGCTCGGTCGGGATGTGCCCGAGCACCGCGAGCACCATGCCGGCGACGGTCGTGTAGTCACCCTCGTCGTTGCCCGAGTCGTCGAAGCCGATGTCGGGCAGGTCGTGGATCGGGAACGAGCCGGGCATCAGCAGCGCGCCGTCCGCCTCCTTGACCACCGACTGCACGTCCCGGTCGGTCTCGTCGTAGATCTCCCCGACGATCTCCTCGACCAGGTCCTCCATGGTGATGATGCCGTCGATGGCGCCGCGCTCGTCGACCACGAGGGCGATCTGCTGACGCTCCGACCGCATCTGGCGCAGCGCGTCGGACACCCGCAGCGTCTCCGGCAGGAACAGCCCCGGCCGGGCCACCGCGTCGACCGGCCCCTGCGCGCCCACCAGGTCCCGCAGGTGCACAACGCCGAAGACGTCGTCCAGCCCGGCCGGCCCGACCACCGGCGCGCGGGAGTGCCCGCCGGCGATGAGCTGGCTCAACGCCTCCGGGGCGGCCAGCCCGGTCGCGAGGGTCAGCACGTCGCGGCGCGGCACCAGGATCTCCCGCAGGATCCGGTCGGCGATCTCGAACGCACCGCTGATGATGGTCCGCTGCTCGATCGAGAAGTCCTGCTGCGCCGCGACCATGTCGCGGATCTCCTCGGTGCTGACCTCCTCGCGCTGCGCCGACGGGTCACCGCCGGCCAGCCGGACCAGCAGATTCGTCGCGACGCTGAGCAGCCAGACGGCAGGCCGGGAGATGGTCGACAGGATGTCCAGCGGGCGCGCCACCAGCAACGCCCAGCCCTCGGTGCGCTGCATGGCGATCCGCTTCGGCGCCAGCTCACCGATCACCAGCGTGACGAAGGTCAGCACGATGGTGACGATCACGATGGCGGCCGGCTCGGCGGCCGAACCGAGGAAACCCAGCGGTTCGACGAGCGGCCGGGACAACGAGACCGCGGCCGCCGCCGAGGCCAGGAAGCCGGCCAGCGTGATACCGATCTGAATGGTGGCCAGGAACCTGTTGGGATCCCGGGTCAGCCGGCCCAGCACCCGCCCGCGCCGGGAAGCTCGTTCCAGCTTGTGCACCTGGCTGTCACGCAACGACACCAGCGCCATCTCGCTGCCGGAGAAGGCCGCGTTGACCAGCACCAGCACCAGCACGAGCAAGACCTGCCCGCCTATGCCATCCACGACAGTTTCAGCCCCTCAGGCGTTCGGATCACGAGCCCCACAGGCTATAGACACTCGGTTACCGCCGCGCGGCGGCAGGCTGGAAAACCAGTTCAAACCCGCTTTTCCAGGTACGTGATCCCGACCGGCGCCGCCCCCGGCCCCCAGCCGGACTCGACGTACCCGAGGCCGCGGTACAGCCGCAGATTGGCCTCGCTGGTGGCGCCGGTGAACAGCTCGAAGCGGTCGACCCGGCCGGCCAGCGCCGCCTCGACGGCAGTGGTCAGACGCCGTCCGAGCCCCTGCCCCTGCAGGTCGGGAGCCACCGCGAGGCGGCCGATGTGCCCGGTGCGGTCGGCCACCCGGGCGCGTACCGAGCCGACCAGCCGGTGCCCCAGCCGGGCCACGAGCACCACCGTGTCCGGGTCGGCGAGCACGGCCCGGACCTCGTCCAGGGTCTCGGTCAGCGGCGGCAGCGTGAACGAATTGTTCAGCGCACCCTCGGCCAGGAAAGCGGCCCGCTGCACGGTGAGCATCTCACCGGCGTCGGCCGGATCGGCCGCCGCGATGGTGATCTCCATCAGCTGACCTCGTCGGCCCAGACACGCCAGTCGTCCAGCACGCCGAACAACGCGGGCGTCAACCAGCCCGGAGCGGACCGCTGGAAGACACCCGGCTCCATCCCGCCGGCGCCGTCCGGCAACGCGCCGACCAGGTGCGGAACCAGCTCGGTCAGGTTGGCCCAGTGCACGAGTTCCGGTTCCGCGGGCCAGGCACCCAGCACCACCTTGGCCGGCACCCCCCGGCGATCCAGCGCCTCCAACGTCAGCGCGGTGTGGTTGAGCGTGCCCAGCCCGGCCCGGGACACCACAATCGTCCGGCCACCGAGCGTGGTGGCGAGATCGGCGACGGTCCAGGCCTCACCCGAAGGCCGGACGCCCATCGGCACCAGCAGGCCGCCGGCGCCCTCGACGAGCACCAGATCGTGCTTGTCCGCCTCGGCCCGGATCGCGTCCACGACCTCGTAGAGCTCCAGCGGCTCCATCCCGGCGACCTTCGCGGCAGCGAGCGGGGCCAGCGGCTCGGGATAGGACGCCAGGGTGCGCGCGGTGTGCGGATGCGCGAGACGGGTGATCAGGTCGATGTCGGTGGGGCCGCCGCCGGCGGTGCCGGTCTGGCCCGGCTTGACCACGGCCACGCGCAGACCGGCGGCCTGGGCGGCGGCCGCGATGGCCGAGGTGACGATGGTCTTGCCGACGTCGGTGTCCGTGCCGGTGACCAGGACGATGCCGCGCCACTCGCCGGCCTCGGCGGGGCGGGCGGCGGAGCGGGTGGCCGCATCGGGCCCGGGCGCTGGCTCGGCCGTGATGGTGGCCTGGATGGTCTCGGGGGAGAGGTCGGCGTCGCCGGGGGAGGCGGGGCCTACACCGGGCGAGACCGGCACCGGCATCGCGGGGTCGTCCGGGCTGTCCGGCCGGGGGCTGCCCGGCTGGTGGCCCGGTCGGGGGTTGCCCGGCTGATGGCCCGGGCCGGGGTCGCCCGGCTGGTGGCCCGGTCGGGGGCTGCCCGGCTCGTGGCCCGGTCGGGGGTCGCCCGGCTGGTGGCCCGGTCGGGGACCGCCGGGTGGAACGTGGCCTGGGCCCGGCTCGTCCGGGCGGCCCGGCGCGGGCACCGTCGGGGAGATCGGCGCGGGCACCGTCGGGGAGACCGGCGCGGGCACCGTCGGGGAGACCGGCGCGGGCACCGCGGGGGAGACCGGGGCTGGGACCGCGGGGGAGATCGGCGCGGGCACCGCGGGGGAGACCGGGGCTGGGACCGCGGGGGAGATCGGCGCGGGCACCGCGGGGGAGACCGGGACCGCGGGGGAGACCGGGATCGGGACCGCGGGGGAGACCGGGGCCGGCACCGCCGGGGAGACCAGGCGGGGGTCTTCCTCCGGGGAGCGGGGCGGGGCGGTCTGTTCCCACGTCACGGTGCGCACTCCACGATCACGTCCAGGGCTCGGGCGAAGTCCGCCGCCGTGACTCCGGCGTTCAGGGTCAGGCGCAGCCGGGACGAGCCGTCCGGCGTCGACGGCGGTCGGAAGCAGCCCACCGCGATGCCCCGGTCGGCGCAGTCGGCCGCCCAGGCCACCGCCGCCTCCGGGCCTGGCGCGGGCACCGACAGCACCCCGGCCGCCGGCCGCGACACCTCGAACCCGGCCGCACCGAGCCGGCGCGCGGTCAGCTCACCCCGCGCGGCGAGCAGAGCCCGGAGGTCGTCCGCGGCCCGGGCCACCCGCAGTGCCGCGTGCACACCAGCCACCACGGCCGGCGGCGGCGCCGTGTCGTAGATGAATGTGCGACCCGTGTCGATGAGGTGCCGGATCAGCGCGGCCGGGCCGGCGACCACGCCACCCGCGCCGCCCAGGGACTTCGACAGGGTCGCCGTCACGACGACGTCGGGCCGGCCGGCCAGGCCCGCCGCCGCGACACCGCCCGCACCCTCGGCGCCGAGCACACCCACCGCGTGGGCGTCGTCGACCAGCAGCAGCGCCTCGCGGGCGGAGGTCACCGCGTGCAGCTCGGCCAGCGGCGCGAGGTCGCCGTCCACGGAGAAGACCGACTCGGTGACGAACACAGCGGGCCGGCCGGGGTGGGCGTCGAGGATCGCCGCGAGGGCGGCCGGGTCGGCGTGCGGGGCGACGACCACCTCGGCGCCCGAGCTCTTGCAGCCGTCGATCAGCGACGCGTGGTTGTAGCGGTCCGAGACGAGCAGGGTCTCCGGGCCGGCCAGGGCTCGGACGGCCCCCAGGTTGGCCAGGTAGCCCGAGGAGTAGACCAGCGCCTGCTCCGCGCCGAGCCAGTCGGCCAGGTCGGCCTCCAGGGCGGCGTGGGCCCGGGTCGAGCCGCGGACCAGCCGCGAACCGGTGGCGCCCAGGCCGTACTCCCGCAGGGCCCGGACCGACGCCGCGATCACCTCGGGGTGCACGGCCAGGCCGAGGTAGTCGTTGCCGGCCAGGTCGACGACCCGGTCGTCGGCCGGTCGCGGCCGCAAGGTCCTGGTCAGCCCGGCCTTGGCCCGCGTGCGGGCCTGGCGCTCGAGCGCCTCCTGCCAGCCCGCCAAAGCACCCTCACCCTCATCGCCGGAACCCCGTCCGCCGGGCAAACTATCACCCGGCTCCGACATCCAGGCCGGGCGGAACGCCTTGTAGGGTACGGGCATGCCAGAGATCCTCGACCGGGCCCGGGCCCGGGTTCTTGCCGATGGTGCCGGGCTCGACGAGGCGGGGATCCTCGAGGTGCTGCGGCTGCCCGACGAGGATCTGCCGGAGCTGCTCCAGGTGGCGCACGACGTCCGGATGAAGTGGTGCGGCCCGGAGGTCGAGGTCGAGGGCATCGTGTCGCTCAAGACCGGCGGCTGCCCCGAGGACTGCCATTTCTGCTCGCAGTCCGGCCTGTTCACCTCGCCGGTGCGCGCGGTCTGGCTCGACATCCCCTCGCTGGTCGAGGCGGCCAAGCAGACCGCGGCGACCGGAGCGACGGAGTTCTGCATCGTGGCCGCCGTGCGCGGGCCCGACCAGCGGCTCATGGCGCAGATGCGCGAGGGCGTCAAAGCGATCAAGGAAGCCGTCGACATCCAGGTCGCGGCCAGCCTGGGCATGCTCACCCAGGAGCAGGTCGACGAGCTCGTCGAGATGGGTGTGCACCGCTACAACCACAATCTCGAGACCTGCCGGTCCTACTTCTCGAACGTGGTGACCACCCACTCGTGGGAGGAGCGCTGGGGCACGCTCAAGATGGTGCGCGACTCCGGCATGGAGGTCTGCTGCGGTGGCATCCTCGGCCTGGGCGAGTCCGTCGAGCAGCGGGCCGAGTTCGCCGCGCAGCTCGCCGAGCTGGACCCGCACGAGGTCCCGCTGAATTTCCTCAACCCGCGCCCGGGCACCCCGCTGGGCGACCGCCCGGTGGTGGAGGGCAAGGACGCGCTGCGCGCGATCGCCGCCTTCCGGCTGGCGATGCCCCGAACCATCCTGCGGTACGCGGGCGGCCGCGAGATCACCCTGGGCGACCTCGGCACCCGCGACGGCCTGCTCGGCGGCATCAACGCGGTGATCGTCGGCAACTATCTGACGACGCTGGGCCGCCCGGCCACCTCCGACCTGGAGCTGCTGCAGGAGCTGAAGATGCCGGTCAAGGCGCTCTCGGCGACGCTGTGACGGTCCTGGTGTATTGCGACCGGTGCGGTCAGCCGGCCGCGGAGGGTGATCACTCGGCGTGCGCGGCGGCCCGGGAGCTGGAACCGCCCCGGTTCTGCCCGGACTGCCGGCGCCGGATGAAGGTGCAGGTCGTGCCGACCGGCTGGACGGCGACCTGCGTCGAGCACGGGGTACGCCACTCCTAGGACGACCCTTCGGCGACGACGGACCTCGTGGGAGGCCCGCCGTCGCCGCTCTCACCCGTCACCCGGAGGTGGCAGGAGTCTCGTCGCTCGCCGACTGGTGACCCGCGACCGGCAGGGTCAGGGTCAGCAGCGCACCGTCACGGTCGCCGCCGTCCGCGACGCCGAAGCGGCGCAAGGTGCGGAGCATCGCGACGTTGTCGGCACCGGTGTGCGCCACCAGGGCCGAGAAGCTCATCCGGGCCGCCCAGGCGGTCAGCCGGCGCAGCAGCACCGTGCCGATGCCCCGGCGCTGCCAGGCGTCCTGGACCAGCAGAGCCACCTCGCCGAGGTCGCCCTCGGCGAGCAGGTTGGCCATCGCGACGACCCGTTCCTCGCCACTGGCCGGGTCGACGTGCAGGGCGAGCAGCGTCAGACCGTTCGCCGGCTCGAGCATCCGGCGCAGGCGGGCCTCCGAGGGCATCTGGCCGCCACCGAGATAGCGGCGCCGGCGCGACAGCATGGAGCTGTGGGCGTGCATCCGCCGTACGCCTTCGACGTCATCGCCGGTCGCGGCGCGGATCAGCAGCTCGGCGCCGTCCGGCAGCAGCAGCGTGGTCTGGTCGGTGGTCCGGCGCACCAGGGCGCCGCTGACCTCGACCAGCGCCTGGGCCCGGGCGTACTCGGCCGGGGTGAAGGCCGGCGCCGGCCGCAGCACCTCGTAGCTGCCGCCGGCCGGGTCGATGAGCGTCATCCGCTCCTCGTCGAAGCCGTGCAGCACCACCGTGCCCTCGGGCCGCCAGCGCACCTCGGCCGCGTCGAGCAGGGTGACCAGGGCCTCGCCGAGTGAGTCCGGGTCGTGCACCAGCCGGCCGGCCAGCGCGAGGGCCCGGGTCGGCTGGTCGGCCAGTCCCTGGGCCTCGGCCCGCGTGACGAAGGCGTCGCGGCCCCGGCCCCGGGCGATCGCGGCCTGCAGCTCCTGCTCCGACATGGTGTCGGGCGCGTCGACCAGGAAGTCGTCGACCGCGCCGCCCTCGGTGGTGTGCACCTGGACGGCGAGAATGTTGACGGACCGCAGCGCGAGGCTGGCGGTCAGCACGGAGAGGTAGCCCGGCTTGTCCTCGACGGTTGCCCTGATGCGCCACAGCGCCATGCTCGGCACTCCCTCTCCCGGATCGACTCCCTGAACCGAACCCAAGCGTGCCTCGCCGGTGTTACCCGCGCATTGCTTCGGCCGGAACGGCTATGAGGGGTCAGTCACAGCCGTGGCGACCGACGGCACACCGGCCCGGTCGAGGCGGTCGCCGAGGATCACGGCGGCCGCGCGGACCAGCTGCGCGATCCGGTCGACCTCGGTGATGTGGAAGGCGGCGGCGGGCAGATCGTCGTCGTCGGTCCGGGCGATCACCAGGACCAGGCCCGCGCGGCCGAACGGGGCCACCGCGTACCGGGTGCCGTCGGAGCCGGTCATC
This sequence comes from Actinoplanes sp. NPDC048967, assembly GCF_040649415.1. Taxonomy (NCBI): domain Bacteria; kingdom Bacillati; phylum Actinomycetota; class Actinomycetes; order Micromonosporales; family Micromonosporaceae; genus Actinoplanes; species Actinoplanes sp. NPDC048967. The sequence continues at coordinate 220,814 of NZ_JBEZFL010000004.1, read as the reverse complement.
GGGCGGGCGCGCAGCGGGGTCACCTCGGGCAGGAGCAGCGGGGACGGGGCGCGCCAGCTCGCGTACGTCACCGCGGGCCCGCTGCCGGTCGGCAGGCGCAGGGACGGCTCGTCGACCGGGACGGCCCGGGGCGCGGCGGTGCGCGCGGCCCAGTCGGCCGGCACGATCGCGGCGGCGGCCCAGTCGGCGGCCAGCAGCCCGGGTACGGCGTCGACCAGCGTGGCCAGCCCGTCCGCCGGATTGGCCGCGACCTGGGCCAGCAGCTCGGCGTCGTGACCGCCGGAGACCGGTGCGCCGATCGCCCGCCAGACGCCGTCGACCTGCACACCGGGGATGGCGGCGAGGCCGGCGAGGAGTCGTTCGACGCGGGAGGCACCCGGCCAGACGACGGTGAAGTCGTCCACGGCCCGCCCGCCGAGTCGCTCCAGCACGACGACCTGGACGATGTCGGCCCCGGCGACGCCGAGCGTGCGCGCGACCTGACCGAGGGCTCCCGGGCGGTCCGGCAGGGTGACCCGTACCCGCAGCAACATGCAACTCCTCCCGTCTGGAGAACGGCACGGCAGTACCGTCCCAAGCGCCCAGATTGCCCAACCGGCGTTTCACACCCGTTGCGGCGCCATGTCCCGGCCGTCAAGGGACAGAGATATGCCCGGCACACTTCACGGTAGGACGGGTCAGGCGGACGCGCGACGGACCAGATGGGTGTCGAGCAGAACATGGGAAATCTCGACCGGCTCCCGGCGGATCCGGCACACCAGCAGCTCGGCCATGCGCCGGCCCATCTCCTCGACGGGCTGGTGGACCGTGGTCAGCGGGGGCTCGCACTGGCGGGCCACCGGTGCGTCCTCGAAGCCGATGACCGCGACATCCTGCGGCACGCGCAGGCCCGCTTCCCGCAGGGCGCGCAACGCCCCGCTGGCCATCAGGTCGGAGGCGACGAAGACGGCGTCGAGGTCCGGCTCCCTGTCGAGCAGGGCCCGCATCGCCTTGGCCCCGCCGGCCTCGCTGAAGTCGCCGTACGCCACCAGCTCCGGACCGCTCACCGCCGCGCGGTAGCCGGCCAGCCGGGCCCGGCCGACCTCCATGTCCTGCGGCCCGGCGATCGTGGAAACCCGCCGGGCGCCGTTGCCGATCAGGTATTCGACAGCTTTGCGGGCGCCCGCGGAATTGTCGACGTCGACCAGGAAGTCACTCTCGGCGGCGCGCGCGGAGCGGCCACCGAACACGAACGGCATGCCGCGCTCGCGCAGCACGGCCGGCAGCGGGTCGTCGTCGTGCAGGGAGAGCAGCAGGACGCCGTCGACGTGCTGGCCGGTCAGGTGGTGCTCGACCCGCTCGCGCTGCTCGGGGGACGCGGCCATCGCCAGCCACAGCTGCAGCGGCGTCTCGAGCAGGGCCGCATTGATGCCGCGCAGCACACCGGCGAAGAACGGCTCGCCGAAGACGCGCTCCTGCGACTCGGAGACGACCAGCGCCACCGAGTCCGTCCGCTGGGTCACCAGGGAGCGCGCCGCCCGGTTGGGGACGTAGCCCAGCTCCTGGATGGCGGCCTCGACGGCGGCCTTGGCCTGCGCGCTGACCTGCGACGACCCGTTCAGGACGCGCGATGCGGTGCCGCGGCCGACGCCGGCGCGCGCCGCGACGGCGTCGAGCGTCGGTCGCCCCGGTGCACGGACGGGTTGCCTGGTCATCCGGGCATTATCGCCCTCAGGACCGCCGATGTCTCGCCCGTACGCTGTCAGATTTGACCTTGCCGGGTTCCGGGCTGCCCGCGCGACGCCGGGCGCCTAGGGTTCAGGGATGATCTGTCACGCTTGCCGCGAGCGCCGTCACGAGGACTGCCGGGGCGGGTCGTGGTGCGACTGCCAGCACCGTCCCGTCGAGCCGACTCCGCCGGTCACGGGCCCGGCGTCACCGTGATCGACGTCCATGAGGCCGACCTGGTCGCCTGCTATCCGCGTCGCCCGGAGCCCACCCTGCGGGTGAATTTCGTGGCCAGCATCGACGGCGCCGTGACGGTGAACGGCAAGTCCGCCGGCCTCGGTGGCCCGGGCGACAAAATGATCTTCGACACACTGCGGATGCTCTGCGACGCCCTGGTTGTCGCGGCGGGCACGGTCCGCACCGAGAACTACGACGCGTTACGGCTGACCGGGCCGGCGCGGGAGTGGCGCCGGGCCCACGGCCTGAGCGAGTTCCCGCTCATGGTGGTCGTCTCGGGCTCTCTCGATCTGGACCCCGAGCAGCTCGTCTTCGCGGACGCCCCGATTCGGCCGCTGATCGTCACCCACGCCGGCGCGCCGGCCGACCGCCGGGCGGTCCTGGCTGAGGTGGCCGACATCATCACCGTGGGTGAGGAATCGGTCGATCTCGCCGCGGCGGTCCGCGAGCTGCACGCGCGGGGTGCGACCCAGCTGCTCTGCGAGGGCGGCCCGCACCTTCTCGGCGCGATGATCGCCGCCGATCTGGTCGACGAGCTGTGCCTGACGGTCTCACCCCGGCTGGTCGCCGGCGGTGCCGGCCGGATCGCGGCCGGGCCCGACGGCCCGCCGCGGGAGATGTCGCTGGCCGGCATCCTGGCCGACGGGGACATGCTTTTTCTCCGGTACGCCCGCAGCCGCTAGAAGTTGTGGACAAACCTGTGGACGACCCCTAGAAGTTGTGGACAACGCGTGCCAACCGACGTGCCGTCCGTCGTTTGTCATACGTCTGGTGCAACATGATCGGCGTGTCTGACGAAGTGGTCGAAGTAAGCGAACCGGTCGGGCGTGTCCTCGGCACTGCCGATGCCACCCCGTTGCAGTTCTGGACGGCGGTCACGCCGGGCAGCTACCTGCAGCTCGACGACGTCGTGGTGACCAAGCGTGAGTTGCCCGGCCGCGAGCCGGTGACGATCGCCGGCGTGGTGACCCAGGTCCGCGCCCGGCACGAGGGCGCGCAGTTCGACTCCGACGTCTTCGCCATCGCCGAGGGCACCCTGCCGGCCCTGGTGCAGGAGGCGGCCGAGATCACCACCACCCGGGTCGACCCGGAGCTCTACGTGCCGCCCGCACCCGGCGCCGTCGTGCACCGGGCCTCCGGCGCCGCGCGCGACGCGGCCCTGCACTTCGACCGGATGGAGCGGCGGGTCCCGATGGGCACCGGGCGCGACGGCGTGCCGGTCTTCCTCAACGCCGACTTCCTCGACGGCACCCGCGGCGCCCACGTGTCCATCTCCGGCATCTCGGGCGTGGCCACCAAGACCAGCTTCGCCACCTTCCTGCTCTACTCGGTGTTCCGGTCCGGGCAGCTCGGCGGCGACGCGGTCAACGCCCGCGCCCTGATCTTCAACGTCAAGGGCGAGGACCTGCTCTTCCTCGACCACCCCAACACCAAGCTCGACGAGGCCACCGAGGCGGCGTACGCGCGGCTCGGCCTGCCCGCAACCCCGTTCCCCGACGTGCGGGTCTACGCACCGCCGCGGGCGGATGACTCCTCCGGGGCGCCCGACGTGCAGAGCCGGCTCACCGGGGTCGACAGCTTCTACTGGACGCTCGAGGAGTTCTGCGCCAAGCGGCTGCTGCCGTACGTCTTCGCCGACGCCGACGACGAACGCCAGCAGTACACGATGGTGGTCCACTCGGTCACCGCGCACCTGGCCCGGCACGCGGTGCCCGCCGAGGGTGGCATCAGCATCGACGGCCGGCGGCTGTCGTCGTACGGCGACCTCGTGGACCACGTCGTCGACCAGCTCACCGACGACGAGACCCGGTCCACCTGGGCCGGCAGCGCGGTCAACATGGGCACGGTCAACGCGTTCGCCCGCCGGTTGATCGGCAGCAAGCGCGACCTGGCCCGGCTCATCCGCGGCGACCTGGCCGCCCGTCGCCCGCACCAGATCAAGACCGCCGAGAGCGCCCAGGTCACCGTCGTCGACCTGCACAACCTGCCGGACCGCGCCCAGCGGTTCGTGGTCGGCGTGACCCTCAAGACGGAGTTCGACGACAAGGAGAAGTCGGGCACCGGCCGTCCGCTGCTGTTCGTCGTGCTCGACGAGCTCAACAAGTACGCACCCCGCGAGGGCTCGTCGCCGATCAAGGAGGTGTTGCTCGACATCGCCGAGCGCGGCCGCTCGCTGGGCGTGATCCTGATCGGCGCGCAGCAGACCGCCAGCGAGGTGGAACGCCGGATCGTCACCAACTCGGCGATCCGCGTCGTCGGCCGCCTCGACCCGGCCGAGGCGTCCCGCCCGGAGTACGGCTTCCTGCCCCCGGCGATGCGCCAGCGGGCCCTGCTGGCCCGGCCCGGCACGATGTTCGTCAACCAGCCGGACATCCCCGTCCCACTGTGTGTCGAGTTCCCCTTCCCGGCCTGGGCCACCCGCAAGTCCGAGTCAGGACCGCCCCCGGCAGCCACGATGCGCTCGATAGTGCAGGGGGTCGACCCGTTCGCGGTGGTCGGTGGCCGCGGCGGTTCGTCCGACGACGACATCCCGTTCTAGCCTTCCAGGGCGCCTCCGGCGCACGTCCACACCAACGGCGAAAGATAGTGCGATGCGCATCTTGCACACATCCGACTGGCACGTCGGAAAGGTTCTGAAGGGCCGGACCCGGCACGAGGAACACATCAAGGTGCTCGGCCAGGTCGTGGAGATCGCCCGGGCCGAGCAGCCCGACCTCGTGATCATCGCCGGTGACCTCTACGACACGGCCGCGCCCTCGCCGGACGCCGTCCGCGTGGTGACCCGGGCGCTGTCCGCGCTGCGGCAGACCGGCGCCACGGTGATCGCGATCGGCGGCAACCACGACAACGGCCAGGCGCTGGACGCGCTGCGCCCGTGGGCCGAGGCGGCCGGGATCACGCTGCGCGGGTCCGTCCGCGACAAGCCCGACGACCTGATCCTGACCGGGACGACCGCCGGCGGTGAGCGCTGGCGGCTGGCCGCGCTGCCGTTCCTCTCCCAGCGCTACGCGATCCGCGCCGTGGAGATGTACGAGCTGACCGCGGCCGAGGCCAGCCAGACGTACGCCGACCACATCGCTCGGCTGATCGCCCGGCTCGCGGAGGACTTCGGCGAGCCCGGCGTGGTCAACCTGCTCACCGCCCACCTGACCGTGGTCGGCGCCAGCGCCGGTGGCGGCGAGCGCGAGGCCCACACCGTCATGGGGTACGCGGTCCCGGCCACCGTCTTCCCGCCCGGCACGCACTACGTCGCCCTGGGCCACCTGCACCGTTCCCAGGCGGTCATCGGCCCCTGCCCGGTGCGTTACAGCGGCAGCCCGCTCGCCGTCGACTTCGGCGAGGAGGAGAACATCAGCTCTGTCGCGATCGTGGACGTCTCGGCCGAGAAGGCGGCCAAAGTCCGCGATGTGCCCGTGACCTCGGCCAGGACGCTGCGCACGGTGCGCGGCTCACTCGACCAGCTCGCCACGGTGAACCTTCCGGATGCCTGGCTGCGTGTATTCGTCCGTGAGACGCCACGGGTCGGGCTGCGCGAGGACGTCCAGGAGCTCCTGCCCAACGCCCTGGAGGTGCGCATCGATCCGGACATGGTCCCCGACCGGGCCGGGGAGCGGATGGCGCAGCGCGCCGGGCGCAGCCCCCGCCAGCTCTTCGGCGACTATCTGGACAATCGCGGCAACGCCGAGGAAGGCGTCCGGGAACTCTTCGACGAGCTCTACGACGAGGTGAGCACCCACTCATGAGGCCGCTACGGCTCGACATGGCCGGTTTCACGGTCTTCCGGGAGGAGACCACGGTCGACTTCACCGACGCGGACTATTTCGCGCTGGTGGGGCCGACCGGCTCGGGGAAGTCCACGGTGCTCGACGGCATCTGCTTCGCCCTCTACGGCAGCGTGCCCCGCTGGGGCGGCAGCCGCGGCATCGGCAACGCGCTGGCGCCCTCGGCCACCGAGGCCCGGGTGCGGCTCGTCTTCGAGTCCGCCGGTTCCCGCTACGTGGCGACCCGGGTGGTGCGCCGCGACGGCCGGGGCAACGTCAAGACGGCCGGCGCGGGCCTGCAGCTCATGCCGCCGGGCTTCGACGTGACCCGGCTCGACACCGGGATGAGCCTGGAGGACCTCGGCGATGTGCTCGCCGGGACCCCGGCCGAGATGGACAGTGCGATCGTCGAGGCCGTCGGGCTGCCGTACGAGCAGTTCACCAGCTGCGTGATCCTGCCCCAGGGCCAGTTCGCCGACTTCCTGCACGCCAAGCCGGCCACCCGCCAGCAGATCCTGGTCAACCTGCTCGGCCTGCACGTCTACGAGGAGGTCCAGGCCAAGGCCTCGACCCGCGCGACGAAGGCGGAGGCCCAGCTGGCCACCCTCGACCAGCTGCTGGCCGGCCTGACCGACGCCGACGACGAGGCGGTCGACGCCGCCGAGACCCGCCTGACCGCGATGCGCGAGCTGACCCGGGCCGTCGAGCAGGCGGTGCCCCAGCTCAGCGTCGTCCGGGCCCGCGAGACCGAGCTGGCCGCGGCCCGCGACGCGATCGCCGGCGAGCTGGCCGTGCTCGCCCGGGTCAGGATGCCGGCCGGCAGCGCCAAGGTCGCCGAGGCCGCGGCCGCCGCCCGGGCCGGCGCCGAGCAGGCGGCGGCGGGCGTGCGCGCGGCCGAGGAGCGCGAAGAAAAGGTACGGGGTGAGCTGGCCGCCGCCGGTGACGCGGGCTCGCTCGGTCTGCTGCTGGACCGCCACCTCGAACTGGACAGGCTGACCGGCCAGGCGGAGTGGTTCGCGGGCGAGGTCTCCGTGGCCGAGGTCGAATACCAGGACGCCGTGGCGGCCGCCGACCTGGCCCGGGCCGCGCACACCGGCGCCGAGCAGCTGCTGGAGCAGGCCCGCCTGGAATACGCCGAGGCCCAGACCCTGGACCGCGCGGCCGCTCTGCGGGCGCACCTGACGGCCGGTCACGACTGCCCGGTGTGCGCCCAGCCGGTGACCGAGGTACCACCGATGCCGGAGGGCTCGGCGGTCCAGGCCGCCGAGCGCACGGGCAAGGCGGCCCGGGCGGCGGCAGACGTGGCGTCGACGGCGTTCAAGCAGCGCGACGCCGTGGCCCGGGAGCTCGAGCGCGGCCTCGACCGCAAGCGTGCCCAGCTGGAGCAGCACCGGTCCCGGCTCACCGAGGTGCGCGCCGCGCTGGCCGACTCGCCCGGCGTCGACGCCCTGCGCCGGCAGCTGGAGGAGCTCACCAAACTGCAGAAGAAGCTCGACCACGCCGGTGCGGCGGTCCGCGAGGCCCGCGACACCCAGCGGCGGGCGCACGCGGCGGTCGCGGCGGCCGACGAGCAGCAGCGTACGGCCTGGCGTTCGTTCGACACGGTCCGCGACGCGGTGGCCCGGTTCTCGCCCCCGCCGGCCGACCGGGACGACCTCGCCGCGGCCTGGTCCACGCTGGTCGAGTGGGCGCGCACGTCCGCCCAGGAGCGGGAGGAAGCCCGCGCCGAGGCCGCGGCGGCGGTCGAGGCCGCGCACGCGGAGACCCAGCAGGCCCGCGCGGCCGTGCTGACCCTGTTCACCGACGCCGGGCTTCATGCGCCCTCCGGCGGTGCCGACGCCGACCTCATCCGGGCCGCCGCGGTGGCCGCCGAACGGGCCGAGGCGGCGTGGCAGCGGCTGGTCGACCGCCGCGAGCAGGCCAGGGAGCTCGCCGAGCAGCGCGCCACCCTGCTGCGCGACGGCCGGGTGGCCAAGGCCCTGGCCGGTCACCTGCGGGCCAACAACTTCGAGCGCTGGCTGCTCGAGGAGGCACTGGATCTGCTCGTCGACGGCGCGTCGCGGATCCTGCGCGAGCTGACCGGGGGACAGTACGACCTGATGCACGACAAGGGTGAGTTCTTCGTCATCGACCACCACGACGCGGGCCTGCGGCGCGGGGTCCGCACCCTGTCCGGCGGCGAGACGTTCCAGGCGTCCCTCGCGCTGGCGCTCGCCCTCTCCGAGCAACTGGCCGGCATGTCGACGACGGCGGCCAGCCTGGAGTCGATCGTGCTCGACGAGGGCTTCGGCACCCTGGACGCGGCGACGCTGGACGTGGTGGCGGCGACCCTGGAAAACCTGGCCGCCCGCGGGGACCGGATGGTCGGGGTGGTCACCCACGTCAACGCGCTGGCGGAACGCGTACCGGTGCGGTTCGAGGTGCACAAGGACGCCCGTACGGCTCATGTGGAAAGGGTTGGTCTGTGACGCGGATGTTCGTCGACGCCTGGGATCCGTCGTACGGGGCGTCGTTCGAGGGCGACTCGTCGGACGGCCCGGCGTCGCCCAGCAGCGCGCAGGTCGACACGGACGTCGAGGTGCCCGCCGACCAGTGGGCCCCGATCGACGTCTCGTCCCGGGTCCGCTGCCCCGACGTGGTGTTCCTCGTCGACGGCGTCCGCCGCAACGATGCCGGCCTCTGGACGGCCGAGGAGGACGGCCTGTCGTACGCCGGCCTGGCCGCCTCGTACGCCGCCGGCGTAGTGCGCTGCGACCTCCGCAACGGCATCGCGGAGCTCGCCGGAGCACGCGTGGCCCGAGGTCTGTTCACCGCCTCGCCGAGCGCGGAGGACCTCCAAGCAGGCTCGGTCCGCTACGAAGTGCACCGGGTCAGCGGCACCGGCGAGGCGAGCAAGCTGCCGGCCGCGGTCCAGGCGCCCCTGACCGCCCTGGAGATCGACATCTCCGGCGCGGCCCGCGACGGCGGCTCGGACGGCGCGGACCTGCTGGTGGTGGACGGCCCGTTGCGCAACAGGAGGCAGCTGCCCCGCACGATCGGCTATGTGAAGACGCAGCAGAAGCAGTACCTGCCTGCGGCACTGACCGCCGTGGTGACCTCACTGCGGCCGACCCAGCGCACACCGGTCTTCCAGCTGGGCACGGTATGGGGCGGCTGGTCCTGGTATCTCAGGTTGCCGGGGGCCTCGGGAGCGCCGTGGTCGGGCATCGTGCGGATCGAGTGCTCCCCGGACCTGACCCCGGCCGAGGCGATCGAGCTGGCGGATCTGTCGTCCGCGACTCTGCCGAGGTTCGCCTCATCGTCCTACAAGGACCCTCGCGCACCGCAGAATCTGGTGCCGATCGCGGGGCTGGAGCGGCGCCTGCGGGGGATGCTGGGTGACGCGCGGGTGCTGCACCGCGCCCTGACCCTGGCCACCGCCCGGAGCCGCTGACCTCGCCGCCTGCTGAATCCGCCACGCGCTGATCGCGCCGGCTGGCTGGCTGGCTCGCCGCTTGCCGTGCCGCTGGCTGGGCGCGTGGGCTGCGGCTGATCGCGTTGTGTTGCCTACTGTGCCGCTGGCTGGGCGCGCTGCCCGCCACGGGCTGGTCTCCGCTGCGTGCTGACCACACCCGCGGCCGGGCAGCGTATCTTCTGCCCGTGGGACTGCGGTTCGAGACGCGACGGTCCGACTCTCCGTGGGTCGACGCCGTGTGGACCTGCGCGAGCGAGCAGGTCACCGCGATGACGTCCGTCGCCGGGGTGCGCTGGGGCCTGGTGTTCTGGACGCAGGCCGGCCAGGCATATGCGGGTATCACCGGTCCGGAGACCCGGACCGGCACGGCGCCCGTGCCGGAGGGCGCGATCTTCACGGGTATCGAGTTCGCCGTCGGCACCTCGTTGCGGGCCGTGCCCACGCCGGCGCTGATCGACGGTGGTATCGAGCTTCCCGACACCACCCGCCGGACGTTCCGGCTGGACGGCGCGCGCTGGGAGACGCCCGGCCCCGACGACGCTGAGGCCCTCGTCGCGCGTCTTGTCCGGGCCGGGATCGTGGTCCGGGACCCGCTCGTCGCCGACGTGCTGCGTGGTCACCGCCCGGACGTCTCTGAGCGTACGGTCGAACGCCGGTTCCGCGCCGCGACCGGAATGACCCGGGGCGCGGTCCGGCAGATCGAGCGGGCCCGCACAGCGGCGGAGCTGCTGGCGGCCGGCGACCCGGCCGCCGAGGTCGTCGCCAAGCTCGACTACTTCGACGAGCCACACCTGGCCCGGGCACTGCGCTCCTACGTCGGACGCACCGCTAGGCAGCTGCGCGAGGGCGACGGCGGTGCGATCGCCCTCGACCTGGATCAGCGCTTGACGTCGTAGACCAGCTTGAGGATCCCGTTCGAGTAGCTCTCCGACTCCCGCAGCGTGAGCATGTGCTTGTCCCGGTCGGCCCGGCCGAACAAGCTCTTCCCGCCACCGAGCAGCACGGGAAAGACGAGCAGGTGGTACCGGTCGATCAGGCCCGCGTCCGACAACCGCCGAGCCAGCTCCGCGCTCCCGTGGATGAAGATCGCGCCGCCTTCGCCCCGCTTGAGCTCGGCGACATCCTCGGTCGAGTGCAGGACCGTCGTCGGACCCCATCCGTCGACCAGGGCGTCGTCGGTCAGCGTGCTCGACACGACGAACTTGGGCAGGTCCTTGTAAGCGGCGTGGTCGTCGGAACCGGGCCAGACCGGCGCGAACGCCTGGTAGCTGCGGCGGCCGAACATCAGCGCCGTGGTGTCGGCGAGTTCCTCACCCTTCAGCGACCAGGCCTCCGGGACGAACTCGAGGTCCTTGACCACCCAGCCGCCGCTGCGATGCTCCTCGCCCGGCCCGCCGCCGGGCGAGTCCACGACGCCGTCCAGCGACATGAAACCGGTGTAGACCAGGTCACGCATGGTGCTGTCTCCTCATGCTCGGGGGAGCGGTCGGATCCACGCTAGAACGCGGCCACGGCCGCCGTCTTGGACGGAAACGACAGCCATCCCGACCGGCTGCCCGGGCGGGCTGCAGCCTGACCGACCGGTACGGCGTGCGGCACCGAACCCACCGGCGCAGCTGGGCCGGATGGCCGAGGCCGCCCACTCCGCTGCCCGGGCTGGCGTGATGGTCGCGCCGCCGGGCTGGCGGCGGACCAGTTGGGCCGAACCCGGCGGTATGGCTGGAACCGCCCACTTCCGTCGCCCGAGGCTGAGGCGGCCCGGTCTGGCGCGACGGCCGAGGCCGCCCACTTCCGTCGCCCGAGGCTGGGGCGGCCCGGTCTGGCGCGATGGCCGAGGCCGCCCACTTCCGTCGCCCGAGGCTACGGCGGACCGGTCTGGCGCGATGGCCGAGGCCGCCCACTTCGTCGCCCGAGGCTACGGCGGACCGGTCTGGCGGGGACGGCCAAGGAAGCCCACTTCCGTTGAGCGGGGAGGGCGGCGGTCCGGTTGCGGCCGGGCATGCCGGGACCGCTCACTTCGCTGTCCCGGGGCCGGCGGCGGTTCGGTTCGGCCAGGCCCGGGCAGGGCAGGGCAGCCCGAACGCCGCGGAAACGTCCGGTGGGCGATTCGGAATCTTTGTGAGTTTTCCGGGACGCACAGGCCGCTGACCGTTCGCGCCCCCATCCTGGCGGACCGGTCGGTTTACGCTGGCCACGCGGCCCGGCACTGCCCGCACCAGACCCCACCCCCGCCCAGCCTCTTGGCCAAATGCCAACAGCCGGTGAGGGCACCCGCACCCGCCGCGACCAAGAGCCGCCTCCGGCGAGCCGATGGCGGACTCCGCGTCTGTCGTCCTCACCGGCTTGCTGAGTATTATTCGCGTGCCCCCGAGTACATATCGGTGTCTATGCATGAAAGTCGCGCCCCCTCGTGGCTTGGACCCGGAGGAATCTCTTGCAACTGCGCCTCGCTGCCGGCCGGCCCCTCGGGCTTCCGGAAATTTTCCCGTTCGCTTTGATCCCGGCCGGTGTTCCGAGCCGTATGACAGGCGACGGGGAAAGCACCGGCTGGAGGATTCGATGCATGCGTTGGTCATGGAGCGGCTCACGCCGGACAGGGTGTGCGCGATGACGCAGCAGCGGTCCGGTGGTAGGTGGCAGGCTCTCGACGGAGGCCGTGGTGCGGACAATGATGATGCCGTGATTCCACGACAGGCCCGGCACGGGGCTGCGTCGGAGACGGCGAGCCACGAGGACACGCTTGTCCGCATGCTCTACGAGGAGCACGCGGGTCCCCTGCTGATGTTCGTGCTGCGGCTCACCGGCGGCGACCGGCAGCGGGCCGAGGACATCGTGCAGGAGACGCTCCTGCGGGCCTGGCGCAACGCGCACCGGCTCGGTGCCCAGGGCCAGCAGTCGTTGCGTCCGTGGCTGGTCACCGTCGCCCGGCGCATCGCCATCGACGATCACCGCAGCGTGAGCGCCCGGCCACCGGAGACGTACGACCGGGAGCTGGAGAGTTTTCCCAGCACCGCCGACGACACCGACCGCGTGTTGCAGCTCATGACCGTGACCGACGCGCTCCGTACGCTCAGCCAGTCGCACCGTGAGATCCTGGTCGAGACGTACTTCCGCGGCAAGACTGTTCCGGAGGCGGCCGAGGTTCTCGGCCTGCCGCTGGGCACTGCCAAGTCTCGTGTGTACTACGCCCTGCGGGCCCTGCGTACGGCCTTGCAGCAGCGGGGGGTGACGGAATGACCCAGGAACAACACTTCGACGTCGCGTCGTACGCGCTGGGCGTGCTCGACGAGCGTGACGCCTCCCGCTTCGAGGATCACCTGATCGACTGCCCGGCCTGCGCCATCGAGCTCGAGTCGCTGCTGCCGGTCGTGGACATCCTCTCGGACGTGGACGCGGACGCCCTGGTGGCGACCGAGCAGTCGCGCCGGGACGGCCTGATGCTCAAGACGATGATCGGTGAGGTGAAGCGGGAGCGTCGCCGGGCCAACAGCCGGCGGCTCTACTCGCTGGCCGCGGCGGTCGTGGTCTTCGCGATGCTCTCCATCGGCGCGCTCTTCGCCGGGGGCCAGTGGCTCGGCAACTCCGACCCGCAGAACCCGAACCAGCAGGCCCGGTCGAGCAAGCAGCTCGATCCGCTGCCGGCCGCCGAGGGCGGCACCGGTATCGGTGGGCCGGACCTGGTGGGCGAGCGGATCGGCGGCACGGATCCGCGCAGCGGGGTCAGCGCCGACGTGGGCCTGGAGGCCAAGGACTGGGGCACCCAGGTGTCGTTCGCGGTCTCCAACATCAAGGGTCCGCTGACCTGCCGGCTCGTCGTGGTCCGGCGGGACGGCGCCTCGGAGGTGCTGTCGTCCTGGAAGGTCGGCGACAAGGGCTGGGGCACGGCCGCGCAGCCCGAGCCGCTGCTGCTGCAGGCCGTCACGGCACTGCCGCGGGCGGACATCGCCTTCCTGCAGATCCAGTCGGTGGACGACAAGGGCGGCACGGAGACCCTGGTCCGCGTGCCCTGATCCGAGACAACTTTGTGCAGCCCGGCCGCGTCAGCGCGGCCGGGCTTCGCTGTTTCCGGGCGGGGCAAAAATGAATGAGGCTCGTCGCGCAATTACTGATTGCTAATAGGCCCGGCACGCTGTGCGACAAAGGTGCAGGTGGGCCACTCAATCACGTATCGCGCCGGCGTTCGGTTCAATCCAAATTCAGAGAAATTGATTGGCCCGATTCTTCAACCGCCGGCGGCGCCGGCGCGTACTACAGCCCGAACACGGAGATCGACGATCCCAGTTGGAGGGCACCAGTGGTACCGGAGAAGCGGAAGTTGAAGGTCGTCGGCGCCTCTATCGCGGCGGCGTTCGTGCTGACCGGTTGCGCCCCGGCGGGACTGGACAACGCCAGCGACTACGGCGCGGAGCCGGCGGCCAACGCTGTCGACGCGACCGCCACCCCGAATCCCACCGCGGAGCCGGACGGTGACGCCCCCGAGGGTGACGAGGCCGACGCCCCGGAGCTCAGCGAGGACGAGGTCACCTCCGAGCTGACCGCGGCCAAGGTCAAGCGGATGGGCGAGACGGTCCAGAACGAGGACGGCTTCGTGCTGTACCGCTTCGACGACGACAAGGTGAAGCCCGAGGTCGTCTCCGAGTGCAACGGTGACTGCGCCAAGGTGTGGCCGCCCGCGGTCATCAACAAGGGTGAGAAGCCCAAGCTGAAGGGCGTCGACGCGGACAAGGTCGGCACCGTGACCCGCGAGGACGGCACGCTCCAGCTGACCATCGACAAGTGGCCGGTGTACACCTACATCGGCGACAAGAAGGCCGGTCAGTGGAAGGGCCAGAACGTCGGCAAGAAGTGGTTCGTCATCACTCCCGAAGGCAAGAAGAACCTGACCTGCCTCCCGGCCCCGTCCAAGGCTGTCGCACCGCCCGCGGACGACGAGGAAGAGGGCGGCAGCGACTCGTCCGGTGACGCCGGCAGCGCGGAGTCAGGCTCCGACTACAGCTACTGATCGACCTGTACGGGTGGCGGCCGGTCGACGTCCACGGCGTCGGCCGGCCACCACCGCGAAAGACCGGAACCGCTATAAGTCTTCGTTAATTCGGGCCTAAATACATCGCATCGGCGGGCCCGCCACGAAACGCTTCTCGTAGCGTTTCGCTCGATCGGCCGACAGGCCACCGAAATTGTTTACCCGAATCGTTGTCGGAGGTGTGAAAGATGATTGCCGCCCGCTCCTCGCGCCGGCTGCACCGCTGGCTGGTGGGCGTCCTGGCAATGGTCCTGACGGTCCTGCTGGCGCCGGCCGGAATGGCCCGTGCCGCGGAACCCGGCCCCGTACCGGTCCCGCCGGAGAACATCGGTTCCAACAAGGGCGGCACTGCCAGCGCGGCCGACCGTGACTTCGTCATCAAGGTCCGCCTGGCCGGTCTGTGGGAGATCCCGGCGGGCAACATGGCCGTGGAGAAGTCCGAGAACCCGGATATCAAGAAGATCGGCCGCTCCATCTCCGCCCAGCATGTCGTGCTGGACAAGCTCGACATCGCGGTCGCCAAGAAGCTGGGCATCGCACTGCCGAACCAGCCGAACAGCGACCAGCAGGGCTGGCTCAACGAGATGAAGAACGCGCCGTCGTCCGAGGTCTTCGATCAGGTTTACATCGACCGGCTGCGCGCCGCGCACGGCAAGATCTTCCCCGCCATCGCGACCATCCGGGCCAGCACGCGCAACGACGCGGTCCGCAAGCTGGCGCAGCAGACGAACCAGTTCGTGATGACCCACATGACGTTGCTGGAAGGTAGCGGCATCGTCGACTACGGCGCGCTGCCGACGGCGGCGGCGCCGGCCGACAACGGCCCGGTTCCGGTCGACAACGCGATGCTCGCAGCCGCGGGCGCCGGCGGTGTACCGGGCGTGAACACCTCGGTCATCCTCCTCGTTCTCGCCGGTGCCCTCGTGGCCGGTGTGATCACCACCATGCGCATCTTCCGGACGCGATAGCCCGCGGACGGTCCGACCTGGCCAGCCGACCAGGCCGTACGGCATCACCCCCAGGCGGCTGCTCCACCGCCCGCCACGTGTGCGACAGAGAAAGGTGTCACCATGCGAAGGTCGCAGTACCGGCGCGAATCCTCGAAATCAAAGTGGTTCACCGGTCGGCGCCGGATCATCGCCGCGGTAGCCACCCTGGTTGCCTTCGGCGGCATTGTCACCGTCACGCAGGTCTCGGACGCGAGCACGAAGCGTTCCACCCAGCGTGCTCTGGCCGCCTGTAACAACATCCAGGCTCCGAAGTCGTCGAAGTTGTCGACCAAGACCAAGAAGGGCACCTACACCACCAACGGTGGCAAGGTGACCCAGCACGCGGACGACGGCGCGGGCGACGTGCCGACGACCGCGCAGATGCGGGCCCGCTGCCGGCAGTGGGTCATGCAGAACGCCGGCAACAACAGCGGCGGCGGCAACAACAACGGCGGCAACAACAACGGCGGCGCCGCGTCCCCGGCCCCCTCGGCCAGCAACGGCACCAACGCCGGCGAGGGCGGCAACACCGGTGGCAACAACAACGGTGGCAACAACGGCGGTGGCAACAACAACGGTGGCAACAACAACGGTGGCAACAACGGCGGCGGCGCGACCCCGCCCCCGGGCGCTGGTCTGGGCATCCTGGCCAACAGCTGTGACGGCAGCCAGCTGACCGCGCACGACGGCTTCCAGAACGGCAACCGTTGTGTCTCGACCGAGTTCGGTGAGGTCGGCGCGCAGGAGAACAACCCGTCGCTGCTGATCACCGAGGCGCCCACCGAGGTCGCCCCGAACACGCCGTTCACCCTCAAGGTGAGCACCCGCAACCTGATCCGCGACCGCTTCCTCGCGGCCGGCCAGGGCGGGTACTACGTGGAGAGCTCGGTCCTGCAGGACGGCATCGTCCGGGGTCACTTCCACACCGCCTGCCGCATGCTGGCCAGCACCAACGAGGCTCCCGACCCGGCTCCGGTCCCCGCGTTCTTCGTGGCGACCGAGGACAAGCAGGGTGGCCGCGCCCCCGACACCGTGACCATCCAGGTCGCCGGGTTGCCGACCGAGGGCGATGCACAGTGCGCCTCGTGGGCCGGTGACGGTTCGCACCGCATTCCGATGATGCAGCGCGCCAACCAGACCCCCGCCTTCGACGCGGTGCGCATCCGGGTCGGCGGCGGCGGCAACCAGGACCAGGGCGACCAGGACCAGGGTGACCAGAACCAGGGCGGCGACCAGAACCAGGGTGGCGACCAGAACCAGGGCGGTCAGCAGGATCAGGGTGGCCAGCAGGGTGGCAACAACAACGGCCAGAACCGGAACGGCCAGAACCAGAACAACTGAGTACGGAGCCCTGCCGCACCGGGACCGAACCCCGCGGGGCGCGCCACCTGAGGTGACGCCGCCCCGCGAGGGACCCCCCATCGGGACCGGCCGCCGTCCACCCCCCTGAGGACGGCAAGACCTGCGGCAGGCGGTTCGGGTAAGGAATCGGCTGACGAAAGGAGGCGCGGGACCGCTCGAGCCGAGCTACGCAGCTCCGCTACCGGGTGACGCGGACCGACTCGGGTGTCCGCCAACCCGCACCGATGGCCCTGACCAGGAGCGCGGTCAGGGCCATCGGCATGTCCGCGCCCGGGACGGTCGGCCGGGCGGCCGGAAGTGACCCGGCGCGCGGAAGGTGGCCCGGGCGGCCGGATGGTGGCACAGTGTCCCGGGTGACGACGACGCGCCGGCTGCAGCTGCCGGACGGCTACCACTTCACCCGTACGGTGCGGTCCCTGCTCGTCGTCCGCTACGACCCCTGCGGCACGTTCGACGACCGCGACTTCTGGCTCTCCGCGCGTACCCCTGAGGGTCCTGGCTCTTTGCATCTCGCCCGGGCCGGCGCGGAGCTCACCGCGACCGGGCACGGGCCCGGCGCGGCCTGGCTGGTCGATCGCGCGGACGCGATCGCCGGCCTGCGCGACGACCTCGGCGACTTCCCGGCCCGGGCGGCCGCGCACCCGGTGGTCGCGCGGCTGGCCAGGACCTTTTCGGGGGTACGTTTCCCCGCCACCGGCCAGGTTTTCCACCGGCTGCTCCGGGCGATCCTGGAGCAGAAAGTGACCGGCATCGAGGCACACCGGGCGTACCGGGCGATCGTCAAGCACTTCGGCGAGCCGGCGCCGGGCCCGGCCGGGCTGGTGCTGCCGCCCGACCCGCAGGCCGTCGCCGCGACGCCGTACTGGACCTTCCATCCCTTCGGCGTCGAGCAGCGCCGCACCCAGGCTCTGCAACGGGCGGCCGTGGTCGCCGCCCGGCTGGAGCAGTGCGCCGACAGCGCCGAGGCCACCCGCCGGCTCACCGCGATCCCGGGCATCGGCCCGTGGACGGCGGCCGAGGTGGTCCGCACCACGTACGGCGACGCGGACGCGGTGAGCGTCGGCGACTTCCACATCCCCAACACGGTGGCCTGGGCGCTGGCCGGCGAGGCCCGCGGCACCGACGCCCGGATGCTGGAGCTGCTGGAGCCGTACGCCGGGCACCGCGGGCGGGTGTGCGACCTGCTCGCGGCCGGCGGGATCAGCGCCCCCAAGTTCGGCCCGCGGATGCCCATCCGATCGTTCGCGAGGTTCTGACTGTCATCCGCCGGACGCACGTTGCACACTGGGGCGTGGCTTTCACGTTGACGATCGACTGCGGCGGCGGTGGCATCAAGGGGTCGGTGCTCGACGAGGCCGGCACGATGCGCGCCCAGCCGTTGCGTGTCCCGACGCCGTATCCGCTGCCCCCCGACCTGTTCGTCAAGATGCTGGTCGAGCTGGGCGAACGGCTGCCGTCCGCGGACCGGGTGACCGTCGGGATGCCCGGCATGCTGCGCCATGGGGTGGTGGTCGCGACGCCGCACTACGTGACCCGCAGCGGCCCCCGGACGAAGGTGGATCCGGAGCTGGTCGACGCCTGGCACGGTTTCGACGCGCGGACCGCGCTGGCCGAGGCGTTCGGGCTGCCCACGCTGGTGCTCAACGACGCCGAGGTGCACGGCGCCGGGGTGGTCGCCGGCACCGGCTGCGAGCTGATCCTGACCCTGGGCACCGGGCTGGGCTGCGCGCTGTTCGACGGTGGCCAGCTCGCCCCGCACCTGGAGATGTCGCAGGCGCCGGTGCGGTGGGGGATGAGTTACGACACGTACATCGGCGAGCACGAGCGGCGCCGGCTCGGTGACGCGCTCTGGTCCCGGCGGGTCCGCAACGTGGTGGAGGGGCTGCGCCCGGTGTTCCTCTGGGACCGCATCTACCTGGGCGGCGGCAACTCGCGGCTGATCACGCCGACCCAGCTCGCCCGGATGGGCGACGACGTCGTGGTGGTGCCCAACACCGCCGGCATCGTCGGCGGGGTGCGCGCGTGGACGCTGCGGGCGGACGGCGGCCGATAGGTTCGCCTCGATAGGTTGGCAGCATGCTGAGCGTTCCGGCCGCCCTGCTTCTCGACTTCGGTGGTGTGCTCGCCGACGCCCCGCCGCAGGATCCGGCGCCACCCGAGCTGGTGCTGCGGCTCTACAACGTGACCGACGGGGTGCTGACGCCCGGGGAGATCAACCGGTCGCTGACCGCCGGGCATCACGCGTACGCGCGGTGGCGGGACGAGGACCATCCCGATGAGCTCGGGCAGGCCGAGGTCTGGCAGCGTTTCGTCACCGGGGACTGGCCGCGGCGGGCTCAGGACGCCGTACGCATGCATGCCACGAAGCTCAGCTACGACTGGGCCTGGCGTTCGACGTGGGCCCTGCGCCCGGGCATCCCGGAGGCGTTGCGGGCAGCCCGCGCCGCGGAGCTGCCGATGGCCGTCGTCAGCAACACACTGTGCGGGGCCGCGCACCGTGACTTCCTCACCAAGGCCGGCATCGGCGGTCTCTTCGGGGTGCAGATCTACAGCGACGAGGCGGGCGTCCGCAAGCCGAACCCGGAGATGATCTGGCGCGCCGCCCGCGACCTCGGGGTACGCGCGGAGAAGTGCTGGTTCGTCGGGGACAGCCGCCGGCGTGACGTCGTGTGTGCCCGGCGGGCCGACGCCGCGGCGGCCATCCTGATGCGGTCGGCACGCACCGACCGTGAGGACCCGGCCGCCTTCCCGGAGCCGGACGCCGTGGTCGAGGACGGCTTCGGCCTGCGTGACCTGCTGCCTGCGCGCTGAGACAGTGCGCGCTGAGACAGTGCGCGCTGAGACATGGCGCGCTGAGGCAGCCGGCCGGCTCAGGGCAGGTGGCCCAGGACCACGCGTTCGGAGGTGAGCAGGTAGTCGCGCAGCAGCGCCGCCGCCTCGCGGGCCTGGCCGTCCTCGTAGGTCGTGGCGATCTCGTCGTTCATCGCGACGAACGGCCGGTGCAGCGCTTCGATGTTCGGCGCGGCGGCGAAGGCCAGCCGCAGCTCGGCGGTCAGCTGGCGCATCCAGCCGTCCAGCCGCGGACTGCCGGCCAGCGCCACGATCTGCTCGTGGAAGTGCATGTTGGCCGTGCCCACCGCGCGCCAGTCACCGGCCGCGACCCCGCGCCGGGCCTCGTCGACCGCGGCCCGCATTCCGGCGGCGCGGGGCGGATCTGTCGGGGCCTGCTCCAGCGCCGAGCATTCCAGCAGGACGCGTACCCGGTAGATGTCCGCGATCTGCGCCGAGCTCAGGGTGGCCACGAAGACGCCCCGGTGCGGCCGGCGGACCAGCAGCCCCTCCTCGACCAGCGTCGAGAAAGCCTCCCGCAGCGTGTTGCGGGAGACGCCCAGCGGACCGGTCAGCGAGGACTCGGACAGCCGGGTGCCCGGCGCCAGCTCGCCGTTGATCATCGAACTGCGCAGCTGCTCCACCGCCCGGGCCGCGGAGCCGGGCTTCTCCACCGTTGTCACCAGGTCAGTCAACCAGCCGCCGGAGCCGGCCGGTCACGCGGGCGCGACCACGAACCGCAGCCGGGCGCCCGGACGGGCCTGCGCGGCGCGGTCGGCGGCGGCCGGGGTGAGCACGGCGATCACCGGATAGCCGCCGGTCACCGGGTGATCGGCCTGGAAGACGATCGGGTGCCCGTCCGGCGGCACCTGCACCGAGCCACGGACCACGCCTTCGCTGGGTAGCTCGTCGGTGCGGGCGCGGGCCAGCACGGGCCCGTCCAGTCGCAGACCGACCGAGTCGCTGCTCGGGGAGACGGTGAATTCCGCACTGAGGAACGTCTGGATCGCCTCCGCGGTGAACCAGTCGTCCCGCGGTCCGAGGTCCACCTCCAGCGGCCCATCCGCATCCGCCGGCCCGCCCACACCCTCGGCCAAGGGGGAGGGAGTGCCGGACGGCGAGGCAGTGGAGGGCAGGGCTGCGAGGGACGGCGAGGTGGTGCGGGGAGAAGGCGTGGCCGGGGCCGGGCCGATCGGGAGGGTGTCGCCGACGGCCGGTTTGGCCGGGCCGATCCCCGCGAGCCGGTCGGTCGAGCGCGAATCCAGGACCGCCGGCACAGCCAGACCCCCGCGCACGGCCAGATAACTACGCAGTCCCCGCCGGGGCATGGTCACCGTCACCTCGGCGCCGGCCGGGACGCTGACGACCTCCTCGACCGCGGTCCGCGTACCGTCCACAGTGAGCACCGCGTCCGTACCGGTCAGCGCCACCGTCGCCGGTTCGTCGAAGCGGACCCGCAGGCCGCCGAGGGTGCACTCCAGCACCGCAGCTCCGCGCGGGTTGCCGACCAGCGCGTTCGCCCGCGCGTACGCGCCGCGGTCCACCGCCCCGGAGGGCGCCACCCCCTGCCCGGCGTGCCCGGGCCGGCCCTCGTCCTTGATCACCGTCAGCGGCCCGGTGCGCAGGATGGTCAGGGTCATCGGTCCACCGCCTTGAAGATCACCTCGACGCCGGGGACCAGCAGAGCCGGCTCGGGCCGGTCCAGGTCCCACATGCGTTCCGAGGTGCTGCCGATCAGTTGCCAGCCGCCCGGGCTGTCGCTGGGGTAGACGCCCGAGAAGCGGCCCGCCAGCCCGACCGAGCCGGCTGGGATCCGGGTGCGGGGCGAGTCGCGCCGGGGCACGTCGAGCCGGGGGTCGCCGCCGGTGAGGTAGCCGAAGCCGGGGACGAAACCCGCGAAGGCCACCGTCCACCGCGAACCCGTGTGCAGCTCGACCACCTCGTCGGGGCTGAGCCCGGTGCGTTCGGCCACCTCGGCGAGGTCAGGGCCGTCGTAGCGCACCGGTATCTCCACAGTGCCGCTCCCGGCCTCGCGCCGGGCGTCGAGGCGCAGGCCCGCGGTGGCCTCCCGCACGGCCGCCGGTGAGGTGACCGCCGGATCGATCTTGATCAGCACCGTGCGGGCGGCCGGCACCAGGTCGACCACGCCGGGCAGGGCGGCCGACCGCAGCGCGGCGTAGAGGGCCAGGGCCGCGTCGAGGTCGTCGACCTCGACCAGCAGCGCCTCGCGGCCGCAGCGGAGAAAACTCGTCATCGCTCATATTCCGTGTCGGGGACGTCGGTCACGAACATGTGCCCGGGCGCGTGGGTGATCGCGTACGGCACCTGGGAGGCCATCACGGCCGCCTGCGGGGTGACGCCGCAGGCCCAGAACACCGGGACCTCACCCGGGCGGATCTCCACCGGCTCGCCGAAGTCGGGCCGGTCCAGGTCGGTGAGGCCGAGCCCGGCCGGGTCACCGATGTGCACCGGGGCGCCGTGCACGGCCGGGAAGCGCGCGCTGATCGTGACGGCCTCGGCCACCCGCTCCGCGGGGATGGGCCGCATCGAGACGACGAGCTCCCCGCGCATCCGCCCGGCCGGTCGGCAGTTCCGGGAGGTACGGAACATCGGCACGTTGCGGCCGGTGGAGATGTGCCGCACGTCGATGCCGGCGGCGATCAGTGACGCCTCGAAGCTGAAACTGCACCCGATCAGGAACGCCACCAGGTCGTCCCGCCACGCGGCGGTGGCGTCCGGTACCTCCTCGACGAGCCGGCCGTCCCGCCAGATCCGGTACAGCGGCAGGTCGGTGCGCAGGTCGGCGCCCTCGGCCAGCACGGTGGCCGGTGAGCCCGGGTCGCTGACGTCCAGCACCGGGCACGGCTTGGGGTTGCGCTGGGCGTACAGCAGCATGTCCCAGGCCCAGTCGCGGGGCACGGCGATCAGGTTGGCCTGGGCCACGCCGGGGGCCAGGCCGGCGGTCTGGCGGACCAGCCCGGCCCGGAACATGGCCCGCAGATCGGCGGCCGGCTTCACGAGCCGGTCCCGGCGAACGCGGTGATCGGCACTCCGGCAGCGGAGATCGCTTCGTGGACCGCCCGGGCCATCGCGACCGCGCCCGGCGAGTCACCGTGCACGCAGATCGAATCGGCCTCCACCTTGATCACCGAGCCGTCCACCGCGATCAGGGTCCGGTCCGTGACCAGCCGCAGCATCCGTTCCGCCACCTGGGCCGGGTCGTGCAACAACGCGCCGGGCTCGCGCCGCGGGACCAGCGTTCCGTCCGGGTGGTACCCGCGGTCGGCGAAGGCCTCGCGGACGGTGGTCAGCCCGGCCTCCTCGGCCAGGTGCAGGAAGACCGAGCCGGGCAGGCCGAGTACGGGCAGGTCCGGGTCGTACCGGCGGACGGCTTCGACCACGGCGGCGGCCTGCTGCTCGTGGCGCACGATCGAGTTGTAGAGCGCGCCGTGCGGCTTGACGTAGAGCACCCGGTCGCCGGCCGCCCGGGCCAGCCCGTCCAGGGCGCCGAGCTGATAGATCACGTCCGCGGTCAGGTCGGCGCTGTCGTAGTCGATGAAGCGCCGGCCGAAGCCGGCGAGATCCCGGTAGCCGACCTGGGCGCCGATCACGACGCCCTTGGAGACGGCCCGTTCGCAGGTGGCCAGCAGGGTCCGCGGGTCGCCGGCGTGGAAGCCGCAGGCGATGTTGGCGCTGCTCACCACGTCGAGCATGGCGTTGTCGTCGCCGAGCTGCCAGGTGCCGAAGCCCTCGCCGAGGTCGCTGTTGAGATCCATCATTCCTCCTGGGCTCAGCCGGCGAGATAGTCGAAGATCGAGCGGGCCGAGGTGATGCCCATGTACCAGGTCAGCGCCGCGACGACCGCGCCGAGGACGAGCAGCCACATCGGGTACGCGTACCCCCGCAGCAGTTCGCGCCGGCGCCAGGCGGCGTACAGCAGGATGGTGAACCCGATCGGCAGGATCAGCCCGTTGAACCCGCCGGCGAAGACCAGCAGGGCCGACGGCGCCGTACCGATCAGCAGGAAGATGGTCGTGGTGACGGCGATGAACGCGACCGTCGCCCAGGACCGGGGGCGTGGTTCGCTGAAGCGCTGGGAGAAGGCGTCGAAGAACGACACCGAGGTGAACGCCGCGCCGACCACCGAGGTGATGGCCGCCGCCCAGAGGATCACGCCGAACGCCCGCAGCCCGAACTCGCCGGCCGCCGACTCGAAGGCCTGCGCGGTCGCGTTGCCCTTGGTGTTGAGCACGACGCCGCTGCTGACCACGCCGAGGATGGCCAGGAAGAGCAGGAAGCGCATGAGGCCGGTGACGGCGATGCCGGTCAGCGCGCCCCGGGTGACCTCGCGGGCGTGCTCGGGGCCGGTGGTGCCGCTGTCCAGCAGCCGGTGCGCACCGGAGTAGGTGATGTAGCCGCCGACCGTGCCGCCGATGATCGTGGTGATCGCGGCGAAGTCGATCTCGTCGGGCAGCACCGTCTGGCGCAGCGCCTCGCCGACCGGTGGGTCCGAGACGATCGCGACGTACACGGTCAGCAGGATCATCAGGACGCCGAGCCCGATGAGCAGCCGGTCCATCGCCATCCCGGCCCGCTTGACCAGGAAGATGGAGATCGCGATCAGCGCGCTGATCAGGCCGCCGAGCTTCGGGTCCAGGCCCAGGGCGGCGTTCAGGCCGAGTCCCGAGCCGGCCACGTTGCCGATGTTGAAGACCAGGCCACCGAGGATGACCAGCGCCGCGAGCAGATGGCCGGCGCCCGGCACGACGGCGTTGGCGAGCTCGTGCGCCCGCTTGCCGCTGATCGAGACGATCCGCCAGATGTTCATCTGGACGACGAAGTCCACCAGGATCGACATCAAGATGCCGAACGCGAACGCGGCGCCCAGGGCCGCCGTGAAAGTGGTGGTCTGGGTGATGAAGCCGGGGCCGATCGCGCTGGTCGCCATCAGGAAGATGGCACCGATCAGGGCGGTCCGGCGGGTACGGGCGGGGCTGGGCGTCTGCGTGGTCATGGGCGCTCCTCGGATCGGGGTAGTTCGATGGAGGCACCCCTGACGGTAGGGATTGTTCAACGATCCCACAAGAGTTGTTGAACAATCCGCGATTACCGGCTCGTGAAATCCACCTGCCACACGCTGGTCCGCCGGACCGGCACCGACTCCAACGCCTCCAGGACGGGCACCTCGTACGTCGTCCGCCGGATCATCCCGTCGACCGGCAGGTACGCCCGCCCCGGATCCCCGACCAGCACCAACGCCCCGCGCCCGGCCGCGCGCCGCAGGAACGGCAGCACCCGCCCGGCCATCTCCCGGCTGTAGAACACGTCGCCGGCCAGGATCACGTCGGCGTCCGGATACCCGCTCGCGAGCAGATCACCCTCCACCAGCCGGATCGGCACACCGTTGGCCTCGGCGTTGGCCTCGGCGGCGGCCAGCGAGAGCGGATCGATGTCGTTGGCCGTCACCGTGCGGGCCCCGGCGCGGGCCGCCGCCACCGCGACCAGGCCCGAACCGGTCGCCAGGTCCAGCACCGCCCGTCCGCTGACCAGGTCGGGCTCGTCGAGCACGTGCCGCGCCAGGGCCTGGCCCCCGGCCCAGGCGAACGCCCAGAACGGCGGCGGCTGCTCGGCGCCGGCCGCCTCGGTGCGCTCCCAGAGCTCGATCGGCTCCTCGGCCTGGTACAGCACCAGTTCAGGGAGGAAGGGCAGGGGCGCGAGCCGCGTGTTGGCGCGGACGAAGTCGGTGGACACGTACTGATTCTGCTCAGTTGCTCCGGTGCGGGACCGATCAGGGCAGCGTCCGGCTTTGACGACGCGGAGAGGAGCAGCATGCCGACCAGAGTGACGGCTGCCCTCTTCGGCACCTGGATGGTGGCGGTCGGCGCGGCCTTCGCGCTGGAGCCGGCCTGGCAGCTGCCCGTACACCTGGTCGCCGGGGCCTCCGCCGTGCTGGCCGTGGTCTTCGGCCTGCGCCGGCACGACCCGGTCCGGCGCGGGCCGTGGCACCTGCTGGCCGTCTCCGTGGTGCTCTCGGTGCTCGGCACGGCCGCCTACAGCGCCGGCCCGGACGCCCTGCGGGCCGTCCCCAGCCTGCATGCGATCGGTACGGGCATGCTGCTCGCCGCCTACCCGGCGCTGGCCCTGGTGCTCTACTGGTTCGTCCGGCTCCGCACGGGTGGCCGCCGCGATCGGGGCGGACTGCTCGACGCCCTCACCCTGACCTCCGGCGTGGCCCTGCTGGCCTGGACCTTCGTGATCGGCCCGCACCTGCGTGACACCGAGCTGTCGACGGTCGGGCAGTGGATCGCGATCGCGTTCCCGGTCGGCGACCTGCTCTGCCTGGCCCTGCTGACCCGGCTGCTGACCGCCTCCGGACGACGGTTGCCGGCCGGCGGCTGGCTCGCCGCCGGTGTCCTGGCCCTGCTGCTCGCCGATGTCGGCGGCAATCTCGTCACCCTGCGCGACGACATCGCCTTCCTGGCCGTCTTCGGCCGGGTCCCGCTGTACGCCGCCGTCGGCCTGGCCGCGCTGAGCCCCTCGATGGCCGCGCTGACCCGGCCGGTCGCCACCCCGCTGGCCGAGCTCGGCCGGGTCCGCCTCGCCCTGCTCGCCCTCGCCTCGCTGGTCGCCCCGGCCGTGCTGGTCCTCCAGGTGGGCGTCGACGGCGAAGTGCCCGACCTGGACGTCGTCGCCGTCCTCAGCGCCTGCACGTTCCTGCTGGTCCTGGCCCGGATGGCGGGCATCATGGCCAGCCACCGGCTGGCCCTGGCCCGCGAGCGGGGACTCCGCGAGGCCTCGGCGGCGCTGGTCTCCGCGGCCGACGCGGACGAGGTCGGCGAAGCGGTCCGGACGGCCGTGGCCCAGCTGCTGCCGGCCGACGTGCCGCACCGGGTGGTGCTGGCCATGGCCATCACCGAGCCGGAGGAGCCCGTCTCACCCGAGGCCGCGGCCCAGTCCGACCACGACCGCAGCACCGGTACGGCCGCCCGCCTGGTCGCCACCCGCGACGTGGACTGGGCGGTGGCGGTCCGACTCACCCAGTTCAACATGGTGCTGCGCTGCCCGCTGGTGCTCCAGGACCGCCCGACCGGGGACCCGCTCGTCGGGGTGCTGCACGTCGGCGGTCCCACCTGGGCCTTGCTCGGCCTGCAGCGGGCGCTGGAGGTGCTGGCCACCCAGGTCGCGCTGGCGCTGGAGCGGATCGCGCTGAGCCACGAGGTGACCCGCCGCAACAGCGAGGCCTACTTCCGCACGCTGGTGCAGAACACCTCCGACGTCATCCTGATCATCGACGAGGAGGACCGGGTCCGGTACGCGAGCCCGTCCGCCGGACACGTGCTGGGCGCCGACCCGGTGGGCGTGTCCCTGCCCGATCTGATCCACCCCGGCGACCGGCTGCGGCTGGCCGACGTGCTCGCCGCCGTTCGTGGCGGCGAGGGGACGCAGGAGGGCCTGGACTTCCGGGCTGTCGGGCGGCGCCGTACCGAAGTGATGCTCGAGATGCACTGCCGGGACCTGCGCGCGGACCAGACCGTCGCCGGCCTGGTCGTCACCCTGCGCGACGTCACCGAGCGCCGTCAGCTCGAACGCGAACTCACCCACCAGGCGTTCCACGACTCGCTGACCGGGCTGGCCAACCGGGTGCTGTTCGCCGACCGGCTCCAGCACGCGCTGGCCCGCGGCGCCCGGGACGGCTCGGTGGTCGGCGTGCTCTTCATCGACCTGGACGATTTCAAGGTCGTCAACGACACCCTGGGCCACGCGACCGGCGACCAGCTGCTGATCGCGGTGGCCGGCCGGATCGCCGGCGCGCTGCGGGCCGACGACACGGCTGCCCGGCTCGGCGGCGACGAGTTCGCCGCGCTGGTGGAGAACGTGCAGGACCCGGGGGCGGTCGAGGAGACGGCCACCCGGATCCTGGCCGCGCTGTCCGAGCCGATCATCGTCGACGGCGGGTCGCTGCAGGCGGTGGCCAGCATCGGCATCACCACCACGCCGGAAGCGGACACCGCCGACGCGCTGCTGCGGCAGGCCGACCTGGCCCTCTACGTGGCGAAGGGCGCCGGCAAGAACCAGTGGCGGCGCTACCAGGCGCACCTGCACAGCGCGATGGTGGAGCGGCTGGAGCTGCGCTCGGCGCTGGACCACGCGGTCAACGAGGGCCACTTCCTGCTCCAGTTCCAGCCCATCGTCGATCTCGCCACGGACGAGGCGGTCGGCTTCGAGGCGCTGGTCCGCTGGCACCATCCGCAGCGCGGGATCATCGCGCCGGACGAGTTCATCGAGGTGGCCGAGGAGAGCGGGCTGATCGTCCCGATGGGCCGCTGGGTCCTCGACCAGGCGCTGCACACGGTCGCGCAGTGGCGGCGCATCCTGCCGCGCGCCCGCCAGCCGTACGTCTCGGTCAACGTCTCGGTCCGTCAGTTCCGCCAGTCCGGCTTCGTCGAGCAGGTCAAGGCGTCGCTGGAGTACGCCGGGGTGCCGGCTCGGGCGCTGATGCTGGAGATCACCGAGACTCTGCTGATGGGGGACGACGAGCAGATCTGGGCCGATCTGGCCGTGCTGCAGGAGCTGGGCGTGCGGATCGCGATCGACGACTTCGGCACCGGCTACTCGTCGCTGGGTTACCTGCGGCAGCGCCCGATCGACGTGCTGAAGATCGACAAGACCTTCATCGACGACATGGTCGGCAGCGAGCAGCAGCTCGCGCTGGTGGCGGGGATCGTGAGCCTGGCCCGCACGCTCAATCTGACCGTGGTCGCCGAGGGCATCGAGGACGCCACCCACCGGCTCATCCTGGCCCAGCTGGGCTGTCCGCTGGGGCAGGGCTACTACTACTCGGCGCCGCTGGACGCGACCGAGGCGCTGGCCTGGCTGCGCAACCCGCTGCCGCTGGCTGTGGCCTGACTTTTCCGCTGCATTTGATTTTTATGCGGAAGGCCCCTCGGGGCGCGGACGAACGCGAAAGACTTTCGGGTGTTCACCAACCGACCCTGAAAGGACAAACCATGCGACGTCCGGGCCTGCTCCTCGCCGGTGTGCTGCTGGCGACCGGCTCCAGTCTCGCTATCGCGGCCCCCGCCTCCGCCACCGGCTCCGCCCCCGACCACCGGCGGCACTGCTGGTATCAGTCGCACGGCCATTGGTTCCCCTGGCACCACGACTGGTACGACGACTGGGACGACGGCGATCACTGGAGCGCCGGCACCCCGAGCCGCGACGACCGTCGCCGGCACTGCTACCGCTACCGCGGAGGTGGCGGTGGCGGTGGCGTGGTCATCATCAGCACCGGGGGTGGCCGACGCTGACCCGTCATACGGTGCTCCAGCAGGCCCGGATGCCTCGGCAGCCGGGCCTGCCGCTGCCTGTCAGTACGGGTTGCCGGAGCCGGGCAGCCGGCCACGGAGGACCCCGCCCAGGCGACCCGGCAGCGCGGGATCACCGGACAGCGGCGGGCTGTCGGTGTGGGCCCGGTCGGCCAGGCCCGCCACCAGCTCCTTGAGGGTGTGCACCGCGTCCACCAGCGGACGCCAGCCCAGCTCCGCCTTGATCCGGTCGCACGACATCAGCGGCGCCTTGAGCCCGAGCCGGACCCAGCCCACGTCGACCGGCTGCAACCGCAACCGCCAGCTCAGATCGGCCGCGCCGCGCAGGACGAAGCCCGGCACCGGCACCTCCCGGCCCTGGAACGCGGCCGCCGCCACCGAGGGATCCAGCACCGGACCCGCGGCCACGTTGAAGGCGCCCCGCACATCGGCCAGCAGAGCCCGGGCGTACGCGTCAGCCACATCGTCCGCGTGCACCGCCTGCACCCGCAGCCCCGGATGCGAGGGGATCACCGGGATCCGTCCGAACTTCAGCAGCCGCGCGGGCAGCAGCGGACCGGCGAAGTACCGGCCGATCTCCGTACCGATGTCCCGCTGGAAGATCAGCCCCGGCCGCAGCCGGACGATCCGCAGCATCGGGTGATCCGACTCCACCCGGTCCAGCAGGCCCTCGACCAGCGCCTTGTGCCGGCTGTAGGAGGAACCGAGCACACCCGTGCGGGGCCACGCCTCGGTGACGAAGGCGTGCTTCGGGCCGGGCGCGTAGGTCCCGACCGAGGAGGCGTACGCCAGCGTCGGCACCCCGGCGCGCAGCACGGCCTCGACCACCGTCCGGCTGCCCAGCACGTTGGTGCGGAACAGCAGCCGCTGGTCGTGGCTGGGCTGGATCTGCCAGGCCAGGTGGACGACCGCGTCCGCGCCGCGGAAGATCTCGGTCAGCTGCTGCGCGGCGCCCGGAGCGCCGATGTCGCAGGAGTGCCACTCCACCGCGTCGTACGGCTCGACCCTGGGCGGCAGCCGGCGGACCACCCCGGCGAGATCGACGCCCGGCTCGTTCCGCAGCCGGCGGAGCAGGGCCGTGCCTGAGTTGCCGGTCGCTCCGACGATCACCACTCGCATCGTGTGCTGGTACCCGGCGAGCCGGCGGTTGAATCACCGGACCGCGGGTAGGCACCGTCCATGGATCTCGTCGTGAACGGCGTCGAGCACACGCTCGACCTCGACCCGCGCACCACCCTGCTGGACGCACTGCGCGAGCACCTGCACCTCACCGGGGCCAAGAAGGGCTGTGACCACGGCCAGTGCGGCGCCTGCACCGTCCTGCTCGACGGCCGCCGGGTGAACAGCTGCCTGATCCTGGCGATCAGCCAGCAGGACGCCCGGATCACCACCGTGGAAGGCCTGGGCACCGAGGAGGAGCCGCACCCGGTGCAGCAGGGCTTCCTCGACCACGACGGCTTCCAGTGCGGCTACTGCACGCCCGGGCAGATCTGCTCCGCGGTGGGCATGCTCGACGAGGTCGCCCGCGGCTGGCCCAGCGCGGTCACCCGCGGCGACGACGTGCGCCTCGAGGATGCCGAGATCCGCGAGCGGATGAGCGGCAACCTGTGCCGCTGCGGCGCGTATGCCAACATCGTCCCGGCCATCGCGCAGGCCTCCGGCCGATGAGGACATTCGAGTACGCACCCGCCGACGACGTCGCCTCGGCCGTGGCCCGGCTGGCCGGCGCGCCCAGCGGCTCCTTCCTGGCCGGAGGCACCAACCTCGTCGACCTGATGAAGCTCGGTGTGGCCACCCCGGACGTGCTGGTCGACATCAACCGGCTGCCGCTGCACGAGGTGACCAGGCTGCCCGACGGCGGCCTGCGGATCGGCGCCGGCGTCCGCAACAGCGACCTGGCCGCGCACCCGGAGGTCCGCCGGTCGTACCCGGTGCTGAGCCAGGCGTTGCTCGCCGGCGCCTCCGGCCAGCTGCGCAACATGGCCACCACGGGCGGCAACCTGTTGCAGCGCACCCGCTGCCGGTACTTCATGGATGCCACCAAGCCGTGCAACAAGCACGCACCCGGCACCGGCTGCCCGGCCCGCGACGGTGACCACCGCAATCTGGCGATCCTCGGCGCCTCCGAGCACTGCGTCGCCACCCATCCGTCCGACATGGCTGTCGCGCTGGCCGCCCTGGACGCGACCGTGCGGGTGACCGGGCCCGACGGCGAGCGGGACATCCCGCTCAACGACCTGCACCGGCTGCCCGGCGATACCCCGCACGTCGACACCGTGCTGCGGCACGGGGAGCTGATCACGGCGGTGGACCTGCCCGTGCTGGAGGCGGCCCGGGTGTCCGCGTACCGCAAGGCCCGGGACCGGGCCTCCTACGCTTTCGCGGTGGGGTCGGTGGCCGCGGCGGTGCACGCCGAGGACGGCGTGGTGCACGACGTACGGCTGGCCTTCGGCGCCGTGGCCCACAAGCCCTGGCGGGCGTACGCGGCGGAGCAGGCCCTGCTCGGCCGTCCGGCCACCCGTGAGTCCTTCCTGGCCGCGGCGGACGCCGAACTCGCCGCCGCCGAACCGCTGCGCGACAACGCGTTCAAGGTCACGTTGATCCGCAACCTGGTCGCGGCGACGCTGACCGGCCTGACGGGAGCCGCCCGATGACCGCCACCACCGCACCCGCCGTCGGGAGCCCGCTCGGCCGGATCGAGGGCCCGGCCAAGGTCACCGGCGCGGCCCGGTACGCCGCCGAGTATCCGGTGGAGGACGTCGTGCACGCCTGGGTGGTCCAGTCGCCCGTGGCCCGCGGCACCCTCGACGCCGTCATCGTCGATCCGACCACTGAGGACGACGACGTGCTCGCCGTCCTCTGGCACGGCAACGCCCCGCGGCTGGAGCAGCCCGACGACCCGGAGCTGGCCGTCCTGCAGTCCGAGCGGATCAGCTACCGCGGTCAGGCGGTCGCGCTGGTCGTCGCCCGCACCCTGGAGGCCGCCCGGCGGGCCGCGCAGGTCATCGGGCTGGAGATCACCGAGGAGCCGCACGACACGCTGCTGACCGCCGACCACCCGGAGATCTACTCTCCGGAGCAGGTGAACCCGGCGTTCCCGGCCGACACCCGTTCCGGCGACGTGGAGCAGGCTTTCGCCGCCGCGCCGGTCAAGGTGGACGTGACGTACCGGACCCCGGCGCTGCACAACAATCCGATGGAGCCGCACGCCACCATCGCGGTGTGGCAGGGCGACGACCTGGTCCTGTACGACTCGAACCAGCACCCGCCGGGCGTGGCCGGTGCGGTCGGCGCCGTCTTCGGCCTGCCCGCCGAGCGGGTCCACGTGATCACCGAGCATGTCGGCGGCGGCTTCGGTTCCAAGGGCTCGGCCCGCCCCAACGCCGTGCTGGCCGCGCTGGGGGCCCGGGTGGTGGGCCGGCCGGTGAAGCTGGCCCTGCCCCGCCAGGCCCTGTTCAGCATGGTCGGCCACCGCACACCGACCATCCAGCGGATCCGGCTGGCCGCCGAGCGCGACGGCACGCTGACCGCCATCGACCACGAGGCCGTCGAGCACACTTCCCGGCTGTTCGAGTTCGCCGAGCAGACCACGGTCGCGACCCGGCACATGTACGCCGCCGCGAACCGGCACACCGGCCATCGCCTGGTCCGCCTCGACATGCCGACCCCGCGCTGGATGCGGGCCCCCGGCGAGGCGCCCGGCATGGTCGGTCTGGAGTGCGCGATGGACGAGCTGGCCGAGGAGCTCGGCCTGGACCCGATCGAGCTGCGCATTCGCAATGAGCCGCGGGTCGAGCCTGAGTCCGGCGTCCCGTTCAGCAGCCGGCAGTACCTTCAGTGCCTGCGCGAGGGAGCCGAGCGTTTCGGCTGGGCCGACCGTGATCCCCGGCCGCGCAGCCGCCGGGAGGGCAACTGGTGGGTCGGCCTGGGCGTCGCCGGCGCGACCTATCCGACGATGGCGCAGCCCTCGACCGCCCGGGTCCGCGCCCGGCCCGACGGCCGGTACGACGTGGCGGTGGCCGCCACCGACATCGGCACCGGCGCCCGGACGATCCTCACCCAGATCGCCGCGGACGAGCTCGGTGTGCCGGTCGACCGGGTCCGCGTCCGGATCGGGGACAGCACGCTGCCCAAGGCGTCGGTGGCGGGCGGATCGTCCGGCAGCGCCTCGTGGGGCTGGGCGGTCACCGGAGCCTGCCGCGAGCTGCGCCGCTCCGGCAACGACGAGGCGGTCTACGACAGCACCGAGGAGGTGCAGCAGCAGGAGAAGGACGGCAAGCACGCGTACGGCGCGCACTTCGCGGAGGTCCGGGTGGACGCGGACACCGGCGAGGTCCGGGTGTCGCGCCTGTTCGGCATGTACGCGGTCGGCCGGGTCCTGAACCCGCGGACCGCCCGCAGCCAGTTCATCGGCGGCATGACGATGGGCCTGGGCATGGCGCTGCACGAGGAGGGCGTGCTGGACCCGGCGATGGGCGACTGGGTCAACCACGACCTGGCCGAGTACCACGTGCCGGTGCACGCGGACATCGAGTCCGTCGAGGCGGCCTGGCTCTCCGAGGACGACCGGGCGGTCAACCCGATGGGCAGCAAGGGCATCGGCGAGATCGGCATCGTGGGCTCACCCGCGGCCATCGTGAACGCGGTCCGGCACGCCACCGGCATCCGGGTGCGGGACCTGCCGGTGCGGCTGGACAAGCTGTTGCCGTACCTGGCCTGAGAACGCCTTAACCATCCTTAAGCAGAAATCGGCGCCGCCCACCGGGCGGCGCCGATTTGCCGTGCGGGAGCTATCGCTTGCTGTGGTACGCCTCGACGATCGAACTCGGGATGCGGCCCCGCTCGGAGACCTCGTAGCCGTTCTTACCGGCCCACTCCCGAATGGCCTGATTCTGGTCGCGGCTGGCGCGGCCGGTGCTCGCCGGGGCGCCACCGCGGCGGGCGGAACGCGACTCGACACCGGACCGGCCGACCCGCGTCGCCACCGCGAGGTAGGGGTCCAACGCCTTACGCAGCTTGCCGGCGTTCTTCTCCGACAGGTCGATCGTGTAGTTCACACCGTCGAGTCCGAACTCGACGGTGCGGTCGGCCTCGCCGCCGTCGAGGTCATCGGTCAGAAGGGTAATTACCTGCTTGGCCATGATGTGGTTGCTCCCGGGACGGTGCCATTGTCTATGAGAATTCCTGCGTATTCATTCTGTCCGGCCATGCCGACGGGTGCAAATTGTCCGCCCTGCATGTCGCGCAGATCATCCGTCCCATTCTCCCAGTCCGGGCCGCCGTGCCGCCGGCCATTGGGCCGCCGTACCCGGGCCGGGCAGGCCGCCGGCGCGGAGAACTTCACGAAACTTCTCCGCAACACTTCTCACGCCTGTCAATGTGTTGTACGTTGCGTGGGAGCGCTCCCACGCCGCCCCCTCCCCGGGGCATCCCCACCACCAGGAGCAGTCATGAGACGTGTCATCCGGGCCGTCACGGCCGCCGCTCTGCTCGCCGCGGGCGCGATCACGACATTCGTGGTCGCCGGTCCCGCGAGCGCCGACACGCAGATCTGCGAGCAGTACGGCTCCACCACCATCGGCGGCCGCTACGTCGTGATGAACAACCGCTGGGGCACCTCGGCCCAGCAGTGCATCAACGTCACCAGCACCGGCTTCGCCATCACCAGTCAGCAGGGCGTCGGCAGCACCAGTGGCGCGCCGGTGTCCTACCCGGCCATCTTCGTCGGCTGCCACTACACGAACTGCTCGCCCGGCACCAACCTGCCGATGCAGGTCAGCTCGATCAGCAGCGCGACCAGCAGCATCAGCTACAACTACGTCTCCGGCGCCACCTACGACGCGGCGTACGACATCTGGCTCGACCCGACGCCCAAGCGCGACGGCGTCAACGCCATGGAGATCATGATCTGGTTCAACCGCCAGGGCTCGATCCAGCCGATCGGCTCGGTCGTGGGCAGCACCACCATCGGCGGGCGCACCTGGCAGGTCTGGCAGGGCAGCAACGGCTCCAACAACGTCATCTCGTACGTGGCCCCGTCGGCGATCTCCAGCTGGAACTTCAGCGTCCTGGACTTCATCAACGACGTGAAGAACCGCGGCGCGATCACCAGCTCGTGGTACCTGACCAGCATCCAGGCCGGCTTCGAGCCGTGGATCGGCGGCACCGGCCTGGCCGTCACGAACTTCTCGGCCGCGGTCAACGGCGGCGGCAGCAACCCCGGCAACCCGGGCAACCCGACCACCCCGCCGCCGGGCGGCACCACCGGCTGCCGGGTCACCTACTCGGCCGACTCGTGGGGCAACGGCTTCGTGGCCAACGTGACCGTGGCCAACACCGGCAACAGCGCGCTCAACGGCTGGACCCTCGGCTTCACCCTCCCGAGCGGCCAGGCCGTGACCAACGCGTGGAACGCCACGCTGTCGGGCACCAGCGGCGCACTGACCGCCCGCAACTCGGCCCACAACGGCAGCATCCCGGCCGGCGGCAGCACCTCGTTCGGCTTCCAGGGCACCTACAGCGGCTCCTTCGCCAGCCCGTCCGCGTTCACCCTCAACGGGTCGGCCTGCACCAGGGCCTGACCCCCACCAGCATCACAGCAGCCCCGCCCCGTCGCCGATCAACCCGGCGGCGGGGCGGCCGGCGTTATCCGCAGGGCCGCGGGGGCGTGGGCCGGGACCGCGGGGGAACGGGGTGCCACGGGCTCGACACGTTCGTAAGCCGCGCCGAGAGCGGGCCGCGGATCCGCCTCACCCTTGTTGGGCCACAGCGACAGGGCCCGCTCAGCCAGCGCGGTGATGGTCAGCGACGGGTTCACCCCGAGGTTGGCCGGGATCACCGAACCGTCCACCACGTGCAGGCCGGGGTAGCCGTACACCCGCTGGTAGGGGTCGACCACGCCGGTCGCGGGAGAGTCGCCGATGGTCACGCCGCCGAGGATGTGCGCGGTCATCGGGATGTCGAAGACGTCACCCACCGAGCCGCCGGGATGACCACCGATCTTGGCGGCCATCCGGCGTACCGCCTCGTGACCGACGGGGATCCAGGTCGGGTTGACCGGTCCGTGGCCGGGCCCGGTGGTGAGCCGGCCGCGCTTGGTGCGCCGTACCGTCAAAGAGTTGTCCACGGTCTGCATGACCAGCGCGATGATGGTCCGGTCGCTCCAGCGTCGCTTCGACAGCGACCGCAGCAGCGTGCGCGGGTGCCGCAGCGCCTGGCCGAGGAAGCGGACCGGCCGCGGCACGCGGCCGCCGCCGTCCACCAGCAGGGTGGTGAGCAGGCCCATCGCGTTGCTGCCGGGCCCGTAGCGGACCGGCTCGATATGGGTCTCGGCGTCCGGGTGGAAGCTCGAGGTGATCGCCACCCCGCGGGAGAACGGCTTTTCCGGTACGGACACGGACTGCGCGCCGAGCAGCGCCTCCGAGTTGGTCCGGGTCAGCGCACCGAGCCGGTCGGAGAGCGCGGGCAGCACACCGGTGTCCCGCATGGCGTGCAGCAGCCGCTGCGTGCCGAGCGCGCCGGCCGACAGCACCACCTCCCGCGCGGTGAAGGTGCCCTGTGAGGTGGTCAGCTCCCAGCCGTCGCCGGCGGGCCGCAACGCCGAGACGGTGGTGTCCGGGTGCACGACCGCGCCGGCCCGCTCGGCGAGGTAGAGGTAGTTGAGGTCGAGCCGGTTCTTGGCCCCGAGCCGGCACCCGATCATGCAGTCACCGCACTCGGTGCACCCGGTCCGGGCGGGCCCGGCCCCGCCGAAATAGGGATCCGGCACGGTCCGGCCGGGCTCACCGAAGAAAACCCCGACCGGGGTACGCCGGAAAGTGCCGCCGACTCCCATGTCCTGCGCGACGGCCTGGATGACCTCGTCGGACGGCGTCATCGACGGTTGCACGGTGACGCCCAGCATCCGGGAGGCCTGCGCGTAGTGCTGTTCCAGCTCGCGGGCCCAGTCGGTGATGCCGGCCCAGCGCGGATCGGCGAAGAACGCGGCCGGCGGCTGGTAGAGCGTGTTCGCGTAGACCAGCGATCCGCCGCCGACGCCCGCCGCGGAGAGCACAACGATGTCCTTGAGCAGGGTGATCCGCTGGATGCCGCGCAGGCCCAGCGCGGGCGCCCAGAGGAACGCCCGCAGATCCCAGGACGTCCTGGGCAGCGTCTCGGGGGTGAAGCGCCGGCCGGCCTCGAGCACGCCGACCCGGTAACCCTTCTCGGTCAGCCGCAACGCGGTGACACTCCCGCCGAACCCACTGCCCACGACGACGATGTCGTAGTCCGTCATGCCGCTCAGCTCACCACGTCGACACCGATCGAACCAGACTTGACGAGCACCTTGATGTGCTCCCCGCTCTCGGCATCGGCGAAGGCCGCCGCGGCCTGACTCAACGGCCGGACCGCCGTCACGAAATCGGCCGCCGTCACCACGCCGTCGCGCAGCAGCACCATCGCCTCGGCGTAGTCCTCCGGCAGGTACGTCGCACTGCCCTGGATCCGCAACTGGCTGTCCTGCAGCAACGCGAGCGGAATCGTCACCTCGCCGGCTGGCACGCCGACCACCACGACAGTGCCACCCTTGTCGGCGATCGCGAGAGACTGCGTCATCGTCGACTGCTCGGCCACGCAGTCGAACACCACGTCGGCGCTCTCGCCGAGCGCTGCCCGTACCTGATCGGCGGCGTCCGCAGCCGTCGCGTCCACGGCCGCGTCCGCACCGAAAACCAGCGCCCGCTTGCGGCTGGCCGCCGAGCGCGCCGTCACGACGATCCGCCGGGCGCCCTGCGCCCGCGCCACCTTCAAAGTCAGCAGACCGATGGTCCCCACCCCGAGAATCGCCACCGCCCGGTCGCGAACCCCGCCGGCCAGCCGGAGAGCGTGCACGGGAGTGGAAAGCGGCTCGATCAGGGCCGCGGTGGCATCGTCGAAGTCGTCGGGCACACCATGCAGGCGCCGAGCGTCGATGGTGAACACGTCGGCCATCCCGCCCTGCTCGGACCCGCAGCCGAAGAACCCGAGCCGCTCGCACAGGTTCTGCCGCCCGGCCCGGCACTGCTTGCACTCCCAGCAGGGCAGGTCCGGCTCGACCGTGGCCCGCTGCCCGACCCGGACCGAGGTCACATCCGCGGCGACCGCGGTGACCACCCCGACCACCTCATGCCCGGGCGCGTACGGCGGATGAACGTTCGGATGCCGGCCCCGCAGGGCGTGCGTGTCGGAGCCGCACACGCCGGCCACCACCATCCGCAGCTGTGCCTCACCCGGTCCCGGCTCCGGGACAGCCGCCTCGACGACCTGGACCCCGTCCGGCAGCACCACGACACGCATCATGGCTGGAGCATAGGACCTGGGTTTACGCTAAGCCGTGCGAGCAGCGACGATGGCCGACATCGCCCGGCGTGCCGGCGTGTCCCGCATCGCCGTCTCGTACGCGCTGAACGGCCGTCCCGGGGTCTCCGCGGACCTGCGCCAGCGCATCCTGGGCATCGCCCGTGAACTCGGCTACCGCGCGAACGGCCCGGCCCTGGCTTTGCACGGGGCGGCCGCCCACGCGATCGGGCTGGTGCTGCTGCGCTCGTCGGCGGCGCTGACCGTGGAGGTCTTCCGCCGCCAGCTGATCGCCGGCATCCAGGAGGAACTGGCCGTCCGCGGCTTCGGTCTGGCACTGCAGCTGGTGACGGACCTGGAGGAGGAAGCGCGGGTCCACCGCCGATGGAGCGCCGAACGCCGGGTCGACGGCGTGCTGATCTGCGACCCCCGGGTGGACGACCCCAGGTTGGCGGCGGTCCGCCGGCTGGGCCTGCCGGCGGCGCTGATCGCCAGCACACCGGACGACGGCCTGCCCGGGGCGTGGTGCGACGACCGGGGATGGACGCTGGAACTGGTGCAGCACCTGGCTGAGCTGGGCCACGTCCGGGTGGCCCGGGTCAGCGGGCCGGCGGGGATGGTGCACACGGCGATCCGGGACGAGGCGATGGCCCGGGCGTGCGCTGAGCGGGGAATGACGCTGACGATCGTGCGGGCCGATTACACGGGCCGGGCCGGGGCCGAAAGGACCCGGGAGCTGCTGGGCGGATCGGCGCGGCCGACCGCGATCGTGTACGACAACGACGTTATGGCGGTGGCTGGGCTGGGGGTCGCGGGGGAGCTGGGGGTGGCGGTGCCGGGGGATCTGTCGGTCGTGGCTTGTGAGGATTCGCCGCTCTGTCAGGTGGTGGGGCCGCCGTTGACGGTTGTTCGGCGGGATATTGCGGCTTACGGGGGACTGGCGGTGGCTCAGTTGTTCGCGGCGTTGGATGGGGATGTGCGGGCGCCGGTGCAGGCTGCGGGCGGGCGTCTTGAGGTGCGGCGGAGTACTGGGCCGGCCTGAGGGGCGTCTGCTTCGCGTTCGCCCTGCGCCCGCACCGCCGGACTCGATCAGTGATGGCCGTATCAGCTGGTCGCCGTTTCCGTGGCCGGCGGCGGCGCTGTGCTTGCGCGGGCGACCAGATGGGCCGGCTCGTCGAGCCGGCTGGCGACCTCGTCGCCCGCGATGACCGCCAGCAGCAGCCGGGCCGCGTTCTCGCCGTAGGCGACGATGTCGCGGGTGAGCGCGGTCAGCGGCGGATGCACGAGCCCGCAGACCGGCGAATCGTCCCAGGCGACGATGGACAGCTCGGCCGGCACGGCGAACCCCAGTTCCTGCGCGGTGGCCAGCCCGGCGATCGCCATGATGTCGTTGTCGTACACGATCGCCGTCGGCCGCGGCCGGGTGTGCAGCAGGTCGCGGGTGGCCTGGGCGCCGGCCTCGCCGGTGTAGTCGGTCCAGACCGGGGGTGCCTCGGTGATCCCCAGCCGTTCGCAGGTCTCGGCGAAGGCGCGGCTGCGGGCACCGGTGTGTGCCAGCTCGGGGATCCCGGCGACCCGGGCGATCCGGCGGTGACCGAGCCCGGCCAGGTGCTCGACCGCCTCGGTCACCGATACCGCGTCGTCGGACCAGAGACTCGGCAGCAGCTCACCCTCGGTAGGCGGCCCCACGACGACGGCGGGCAGCCCGATCTCCGCCACAGCCGGCACCCGTGGATCGTCCGCGCGGACGTCACAGAGCAGCACCCCGTCGACCCGGCCCTCGATCCACCACTGCCGGTAGACCTCGATCTCGGCCGCCGGGTCGTCGTCCGGGACCATCTGCAGGAGCAACGCGTACGAGCGGGTGGACAGCTCGGCCTCGAGCCCGCTGACCAGCTCCATGAAGAACGGCTCGACACCCAGCGTGCTGGCCGGCCGCCGCAATGCGAGCCCGACGACCTTGGCGGGCGCCCCGGCGAGCGCCCGCGCGGCGGCGCTGGCCCGGAAGCCCATCCGGTCGGCGATCGCGAGGATGCGGGCGCGGGTGTCCTCGGAGACCCCGGGCCGGTCGTTCAACGCGTAGGAGACGGCGCCCTTGGAGACCCCGGCCTCGCGGGCGATATCGGCGATCGTCGGTCTCTTCACTTTCCTGACCCTAGGCCTGCTCGGCCAGTCCTGGTGCCGCTGTTCACGGCAGGAAGCCGAGCCGCCGGGCCGTCACGATCGTCTCCATCCGGCCGTGCGTGCCCAGCTTGCGCATCGCGTTGCGCAGATAGCTCTTGACCGTCTCCGGCAGGAGCCCGAGCCGCCGGGCGGCCTCCGCGTTGCCACAGCCCACCGCGACCATGGCCAGCACGTCGAGCTCCCGCGGCGACAGCGGGTTGGGCGACCGCTCCGAGCCGCCGGACTGGGCGAGCAGCGCGCACACGTCCTGGAGCCGGGACCGCAGCGCAGGGTCATCGACCTCTTGGGCGATCGTGCGGAGGTCGGCGTGCGCCTGGCGGACGTCCTCCCACTCCGGGGCGGTCGGCGCCGCCCGGGTCAGGGCCGCGGTCGTCTCCAGCTCGGCGATCCGGCGCTGCACTTCCCGGCGTACGGTCACCTCGGTGCCGATTCGCGCCGCCACCTGGCTCATCGCGTCGAGCGCCCGGGTCCCCACCGACAGCGGCTCCCGCGTGCCGGCGTACAGCACCGCCAGGACGGAACCGCCCATCGCGACCGGCACCGCGGCGATCGCCCGCAACCCCTCGGCGGTGACCGGTTTGTCGTACTCGTGACTGATCCGTGTGTCGGTGGCGTAGTCCTCGACCCGGCCCGGCCGCGCCGTGCTGACGACCCGCCCGCCGAGACCGTTTCCGGCGCTGACCACCAGCCCGTGCAGCGCGCCGGTCACCGTGCCCGCGAAGTCGGTCAGCCGCATGGCCCGGCCGTCGGCGGCCACCGCCCCGCCGAACGCGACCGGCAGCCCGGTCACCCGCCGGACCCGGCCCAGCGCGGCGGACAGATCGGCTGTTTCGAGCACGTCACCAGCATGTCGCGGACCGGGTTCGCGGTCCACCCCTGAACGGGGGTGGCGCCGCCGCGGGGAGCGGCTCATGCTGCAGAAATGCTCTCCTATGCTTCCGGGACCTCCGACGTGCCGCTGCTCGGCGAGACGATCGGCGCGAACCTCGAACGCACAGTGGCGACCCACGGCGACCGCGAGGCGCTGGTGGATGTGGCCGCCGGCCGCCGCTGGACCTACACCGAGTTCGACGCCGCGGTGAACGAGGTCGCCCGTGGCCTGCTGGCCCGCGGCATCGACAAGGGCGACCGGGTGGGGATCTGGGCGCCGAACTGCGCGGAATGGGTCATCACGCAGTACGCGACCGCGAAGATCGGCGCGATCCTGGTGAACATCAACCCGGCGTACCGCACCCACGAGCTGGACTATGTGATCCGGCAGGCCGGCGTGCGCCTGCTGATGAGCGCGGTCGCTTTCAAGACGAGTGACTACCGCGGCATGATCGCCGAGATCGGCTTCACCGAGACGGTCTTCATCGGCACCCCGGACTGGGACGACCTGATCGCCGCCGGCCAGGGCGGCTCGCTGGAGGAACGAGCCGCGACGCTGGCCTTCGACGACCCGATCAACATCCAGTACACGTCCGGCACGACGGGCTTCCCGAAGGGCGCGACGCTGTCGCACCACAACATCCTCAACAACGGCTTCTTCGTCGGCGAGTTGGTCGGCTACACCGAGCAGGACCGGATCTGCATCCCGGTGCCGCTCTACCACTGCTTCGGGATGGTGATGGGCAACCTGGCGGCGACCTCGCACGGTGCGTGCATGGTGCTGCCGGCTCAGGGCTTCGACCCCGCGGCCTCGCTGCGCGCGGTCACCCAGGAGAAATGCACGTCTCTGTACGGCGTACCGACCATGTTCATCGCCGAACTGGGCCTGCCCGACTTCGCCGCGTACGACCTGTCGTCGCTGCGCACCGGGATCATGGCGGGCTCGCCGTGCCCGGTGGAGGTGATGAAGCGGGTGGTGGCCGAGATGCACATGACCGAGGTGGCGATCTGTTACGGCATGACGGAAACCTCGCCGGTCTCGACGATGACCCGCCGCGACGACGGCCTGGACCGCCGTACGGAAACAGTGGGCCGCGTGATGCCGCACCTGGAGTCGAAGGTGGTCGACCCGGCGACGGGCCTGCCGACGCCACGCGGCGAGGCGGGGGAGCTGTGCACTCGCGGCTACTCGGTGATGCTCGGTTACTGGGATCAGGCGGAGGCGACCGCGGAAGCGATCGACGAGGCCCGCTGGATGCACACGGGAGACCTGGCCACGATGGACGAGCACGGCTACGTGAACATCGTCGGCCGGATCAAGGACCTGGTGATCCGGGGCGGCGAGAACGTCTACCCGAGGGAGGTGGAGGAGTTCCTCTACTCCCACCCGGACGTGTCGGACGTCCAGGTGATCGGCGTCCCGGACCAGAGGTACGGCGAAGAACTGATGGCCTGGGTGGTGATGCGCCCGGGGGCAACGCCGCTGACCGCTGAGGCGGTCCGCGACTTCTGCCGGGGAAAGCTCGCCCATTACAAAGTGCCGCGGTATGTGCATGTGGTGGACGGCTTCCCGATGACGGTGACCGGGAAAGTGCGAAAGGTGGAGATGCGAGAGCAGGCCGTGGAGATCCTGGACCTCCATGACGCCG
This sequence comes from Actinoplanes sp. NPDC048967, assembly GCF_040649415.1. Lineage (NCBI taxonomy): Bacteria > Bacillati > Actinomycetota > Actinomycetes > Micromonosporales > Micromonosporaceae > Actinoplanes > Actinoplanes sp. NPDC048967. Next base: position 178,108 of record NZ_JBEZFL010000004.1, on the reverse strand, counting down.
CCGGCATTCGCAACGCCTGACTCCATCCGCACTGCGATCCGTTTCCCGTCCCCCTGCATCGCGTCCGTGGCCACAGAGTCAGCCGCGGTCCAGATATTCGCCGTCGGGCGTTGCGTCCGCCGACGCATGCTTGGCGCGTTCGGCCTCGCGGAGCTGAACCCGCCGGATCTTGCCGGAGATCGTCTTCGGCAGCTCGGTGAACTCCATCCGTCGCACCCGCTGGTAGGGCGACAGGTGCGCGCGGCAATGCGTAAAGATCGCTTGGGCGGTCTCGTCGTTGGCCGCCCATCCCTCGGCCAGGACCACATAGGCCTTCGGCACGTTGAGTCGCAGTGCGTCCGGTGACGGCACGATGGCGGCCTCCACGACCGCCTCGTGCTCGATCAGCACGCTCTCCAGTTCGAAGGGCGAGATGCGGTAGTCCGACGCCTTGAACACGTCATCGGTGCGGCCGACGTAGGTGATGTAGCCGTCCGCGTCGCGGGAGCCGATGTCGCCCGTGTGGTAATAGCCGTTCGCCATGGCCTGCGCCGTCAGCTCGGCGTCGCCGTGATAGCCGACCATCAGGCCCAGCGGGCGAGGCTCGAGTCGCAGGCAGATCTCGCCCTCGTCCGCATGCTCACCCGTCAGCGGGTCGATCAGCGCCACCTGGTAGCCGGGGACAGGGCGGCCCATCGATCCCGGCCGTACATTCTGGCCCGGGGTGTTCGCGATCTGGACCGTCGTCTCGGTCTGGCCGAAGCCGTCGCGGATCGTGACGCCCCAGGCCTTCCGGACCTGCTCGATGACCTCGGGGTTCAGCGGTTCCCCGGCACCGACCACCAGCCGTGGCGGGTTCTTCAGTGCCGTGAGGTCGGACTGGATCAGCATCCGCCACACCGTCGGCGGCGCGCAGAAGCTCGTCACCCCGCACCGCTGCATCTCGCGCAGCAGACGCGGCGCGTCGAACCGCGTGTAGTTGTGGATGAACACGCACGCCTGCGCGTTCCACGGGGCGAACACGTTGCTCCACGCGTGTTTCGCCCAGCCGGGCGACGAGATGTTGAGGTGGACGTCGCCGGGCCGCAGACCGATCCAGTACATCGTGGACAGATGTCCCGCGGGGTACGAGGCGTGCGTGTGCTCGACCAGCTTGGGACGCGCAGTCGTGCCGGAGGTGAAGTAGAGCAGCAGCGTGTCGCTGGACTGCGTGACTCCGTCCGGCGTGAACTCGGTGGAGCCGGCGTAGGCGTCGGAGAAGTCGTGCCAGCCGTCGGTGGGCGAGCCGACCGCGATGCGCGTGACCTCTGCACCGACGTCAGCGAACCGCTCAGCCGCCGAGGCGAGGGCAATGACGTGCTGCGCGCCGCCGCGGGTCACCCTGTCCCGGGCGTCGGCCGCACCGAGCAGCGGCGTCGCCGGGATGATGACCGCACCGAGCTTCATGACCGCGAGGATGGTGTCCCAGAGCTCCACCTGGTTGCCGAGCATCATCACGATCCGGTCGCCGCGGGCGACGCCGAGCTCCCGCAGCCAGGTGGCGACCTGGTTGGAGCGGGCGGCCATCTCGGCGAAGGAGTAGCGCTGCTCCGAGCCGTCCTCCTCGACGATCCACAGGGCGGGGCTGTCGTTGCCCTCGGCGATCACGTCGAACCAGTCGAGTGCCCAGTTGAACACGCCGAGCTGCGGCCAGCCGAACTGCGCGTACGCCTCTGCGTAGTCCTCGCCGTGCTCCAGCAGGAAGTCCCGGGCCTCGCGGAACGCCGCCGTACCGTCAGTCGCCGCCATTTCTCCTCCTCAGGCTGATCTGGGTCAGACTGCCCCGCTGCCGGGGAGCCCGCCACCCCCGCGCGGGGGTGGCGGACGTGGTCACTCGGAACAGGTCGTGTCGCCGGCCGGCAGGCGGCCGCTGGCCAGGTATGCGTCAACTGCCTCGTCGACGCAGCTCGCGCCCCGGAACAGATAAACGCCGTGGGTACGCGCCCCGGCCAGCACGATCATCCGCGAGCCGGTCAGCGCCCGGTGCAACGCCCGTGCGCCGGGTAGCTGGGAGTTGACGTCCTTCTCGGCCTGGACGATCAGCGCGGACGTGCCGTTGTGTACGTCGATCGGCCGCTCCGCCGGCGCGTACGGCCAGAAGGAGCAAGGCGTGATCGTGCGAGCGAGCGGCTCGAACAGTGGTGAGGAGGCTCGGTGCCGCTGAATGTCCCGCCAGTAGACCTCCGGGTCCCGCGCGACGGCAGCGTCACCGCAGAGGATCGCGGTCTGAGCGGTGTGGGTCGCCGACCCCACCCCGTCGACCAGGCTCGCAAGCGTCTCGCTCATGCCCTCGGTGGGCTCGGCGGGCAGCCCGTCGGCCGCCCGCGCGAGAATCAGCACCACGGTCGCCAGCTCACCGTTCTCCGTGTCGTCGGTGAGCGGCGTGACGATCAACGCGGGCAGCAGGCTGTCGTCCACCCGGTACGCGCCAACGGTCAGCGGGCGCCGGGCTGAGGCCGCATGGATCCGGCGCACGGTGCCTAGTACCGCCTCGACTGTCTTGCCCAGGTGATAGTCGGCGTCGCGCGCGGCAGCCCATGCAGCCCACTCCCGCAGCCCGGTCTCGCGTCCGGCAGCGGCATTCCGCAGCACGCGTGTTCCGGACAAAGCCGGATCGACAGCGCTGTCCAGAACCATCCGATCGGCTCGACGGGGGAAAAGCTGGGTGTAGACCGCGCCGAGATAGGAGCCCTGCGAGTAGCCCAGGTAGGAGAGCTTCGGCGCGCCGACCGCGGCCCGGATCCGGTCCATGTCGCGAGCCATGTTGGCAGTGGACGCATGCCGGAGCAGCTTCCCCTCCGCGCTGCCGCAGCGCCCGGCGAGGTCACGGTCCAGGGCCACCGTCGCGTCGAATCCCGCCCGGTCGGCGCCGGCTGAGCGGGGCAGCCAATAGGCGGGCCATCGGCAGTCGACAGGAGTGCTGCGACCGGCGAAGCGAGGGTCCATGCCGATCAGGTCGAAGCGCTCGCCCGTCGCGCCCATCGCAGCCCGGGCAAGCGGAACGCTGTCCAGCACGGGCGACGCAGGGCCACCCAGGTTGATGATCATGGGACCGATGTGGTGCGCGGTGTCGCTGCCCCGGCTGCGGGCGATCGCCACGGTGATGGTGCGGCCGTGCGGCTCGGCATAGTCCAGCGGCACAGTCACGTCGCCGCACTCGACACCGGCATCGGCCAGGGCGTGCCCCTCAGTATCGTCCGGTCCGGCAGCACAGGGATGCCAGAAGAGTGTTGGACTGTTGCCCGCGCTGATCCGAGGTTCAGTGGGGAGCGCGGTCCCCGAGAGGCCGGCGGTCAGGGACAACGCGGTGACGATGGTGGCGACGGTCAGCATTAGTGGACTCCTGTCGTGAGCAGGTGGTGGGGTAGGAGGTCAGGCATCGCTGCGGCGGAGGCGCCATGCGGCCACTGCGAGCAGACCGGCTGCGTAGAGCACGAAGACGGCGAATCCGGCCCACGGGGACAGCAGCGTCGAGTCGGGGCGCGTCGAGGTGATCGCCAGCCCGGCCGGGGAGGGCAGCCAGGGATAGATGTCGTCGGCCGGCCCCGCCGGCAGGAAGCCGGCCAGCATCTGCGGTCCGAACAGAATTCCGATGACCGCCGCGACACCGCCGGCCGTGCGACGCAGAACCGCGCCGAGGCCGAGCCCGATCACTGCGACCACCGTCAGATAGAGCGCTGCGCCGATGACCGCTCGTGCCACCCCGGGCTCGCCGAGAGAGACGTCGAGGTGCTCGGCCGACAGCACCGACTGGCCGGTCAGGAAAGCGCCGAACACGGCCGGCAGGCACAGCGTGAAGATCGCGACCGAGAGAACCGCTGCCTTGCCCCGGAGCACCCGGCTGCGCCTCGGAACGGCCGCGAAGGTCGTGCGGATCAGGCCGCTCGTGTACTCGTTCGTGATCATCAGGACCCCGAGGACTCCCACGGCGAGCTGGGCCACCTGGACTCCGGACAGGCTCACGCTCACCGCGTCGAAACCCGTGGGATCGGCCGGTGGGCGGGTGACGCGGACCATCGCGTACAGGATGCCGAAGCCGATGATCAGGGCAAGGGCGCTGAGCAGGGACCAGGCGGTGGAGGAGACCGAGCGGAACTTGGTCAGCTCGGCGCGCATGACGCTCATCGGTGGCTCCCGTTCCGGGTCGGGGAGGGGAACTCGACGGCCGGGCTGGTGAGGTCGACGAACGCGTCCTCGAGTGAGCTGTGACCCGAATCGGCCACGAGGCTCGCCAGACTCGTGTCGGCGACCAGTCGTCCCTTGCCGATCACCACCACGTGGTCCGCGGTCAGCGCCATCTCGGTCATGAGGTGGGACGAGACGAACACCGTGCGCCCCCGCGCGGCGAGGTCACGCAGCAGGCCGCGGACCCAGCGGATGCCCTCGGTGTCCAGGCCGTTCAGCGGCTCGTCGAGGATGAGCGTGTGCGGGTCGCCCAGGAGCGCGGTCGCGATGCCGAGCCGCTGCTCCATGCCGAGGGAGAACCGGCCGGCGCGGCGCTTGGCGATGTCGGCCAGGCCGACCGTCTCGATCACGTCCAGCACCCGCGCTCGCGGCAGGCCGTTGGACTGCGCCAGGGCGAGCAGGTGGTGGTACGGGCTGCGCGCCGGATGCACAGCCCGCGCGTCCAGCAGCGCCCCGACCTCCCGCAGCGGCGTGCGATGGGCCGCGTACGGCTTGCCGTTGACCGTCACCGAGCCGCGGGTCGGCCGGTCCAGCCCCAGCATCATGCGCATCGTCGTGGACTTGCCGGCGCCGTTGGGCCCCAGGAAGCCCGTGACGACGCCCGGCCGCACCGTGAAGGTCAGGTCCTCCACCGCACACTTCGCGCCGTACCGCTTGGTCAGGCCCTTTGCCTCGATCATGATGGCTCCTTCCGTGGTCGCCTCCCAGGCTTCCGGCACGACGGTTCGGCGTCAGTGGGGTGCGCGCGCTGCCGAGGGTGGGGTTTTCCTCACCCCACGCCCGGGGTTTTCCGGATGGTCAGGCCGGTCCCCGATCCCTACCGTCGACGGCGTGGACATCCGCTTCTTCCCGACGGACCGCGTGACGACCGGGCGATCGATCTGCCATCTCCTGGTCGGCGCCGCGCTGTCGATGCTGGCTGCCGGTCTGTTCGGGCTGCTGGTGACCCTGTGGGGGGCCGCGCTGCTCAGCCTCGTCACCGGGCCGGACGGCGGCGCGTTCCTCGTCGTCCTCTACGTCGTCGCCGTGCCGGCCTTACCGCTGGTCTTCGCCTGGTTCGTGCACGAGATCGCCGTGCTGCACCGGTTGCGGTTCCGCCGACTGCTGGAGATCACCATCGCCGAGCCGGCCTGGACGCTGCGCAGCACGGGACGCCAGCTGATGTATCACGCCTGGGCTTTGCTGATCGCGGTCCCGGCAACCGTGCTGATCATTGCTCCGCCGGCGGCCCGGCGCTTCGTGCGGCACGATCGGCAGACCGCCGACCGCCTGCTCGGGCCCACCAACGTCGAGATCCTCAAGCAACGGGTGGACTGGTTGCGCAGCAGCCGGGCGGCGATCGTCCTCGCCACCGACGAGGAACGCCGGCGCATCGAACGCGATCTGCACGACGGCGCCCAGCAGCGGTTGCTGTCCCTGGCGCTGAATCTCGGCATTGCCCGGGAGGCGATCACGGCGCCCTCACCCGAGGCCGATGCGATCGTGGCGGCGCACGACGAGGCGCTCACGGCGCTCAGCGAGCTCCGGCAGTTCGTGCGGGGCCTGCACCCGGCTGTGCTCAACGACCGTGGTCTGGACGCCGCCATCTCCGGACTGGCCGCCCGGGCCAAGATCCCGATCCACGTCTCCGTGCAGGTGCAGCCGCGCTGCCCGGCGTCGATCGAGGCGGTCGCCTACTTCGTCGTCTCGGAGGCCCTGACGAACGTGGCCAAGCACTCCTCAGCACTGACCGCCTCCGTGACATTGACTCGCCTAGGGAGCGAATTGCGTATCGAGGTCGCCGACGAGGGCCGTGGTGGCGCCACCGCGAAGCCCGGTGGAGGGATAGCGGGACTCATCCAACGAACCGCGTCCGTCGACGGGCAGCTCTCCTTGAGCAGCCCGGTCGGTGGGCCGACCGTCCTCGAGGTGGTTCTGCCGTGCGGCTGATCCTTGCGGAGGATTCGGTGCTGTTGCGCGCCGGCCTGACGAAATTGCTCAGCGACGGCGGCTTCGACGTGCTGGCCGCCGTGGGCGACGGCGAGGAGCTCCTGCGTGCGGTGGCCGAGCACGAGCCCGAGGTGGTGGTCGTCGACGTGCGCATGCCGCCCACCCATACCGATGAGGGCATCCGCGCGGCTCTGACGATCCGCCAGCGATATCCGAAGATCGCCATTCTGGTGCTGTCGCAGTACGTCGAGGAGCGGTACGCCAACGATCTGCTGTCGGCGGCTTCGAGTTCGGTCGGTTACCTGCTCAAGGACAGGGTTGCCCGGGTCCGTGACTTCCTTGACGCGCTGCGCCGGATCGCCGAGGGCGGCACGGCCCTGGACCCGGAGGTGGTCGCTCAGCTCATGGTGCGCCGCCGGCCGGACTTCCGGGAGCGGCTCACGCCACGTGAGCTGGAGGTGTTGCGGTTGATGGCGGAGGGGCGTTCCAACAACGGCATCGTCGACTCGCTGGGTGTCAGTCACAGCGCGGTCGAGAAGTACGTCAGCAACATCTTCGCGAAGCTCGACCTGCCGCCGACCGATACCGACCACCGCCGCGTCCTGGCGGTGCTCAAGTACCTCGGTGATGGCTAGGATCCGCCGATGATCACACTCATCGGCCGGGCCGCCACCGACGACTGGGAGGCGGTGGACGAGCTGGAGCGGATCGCCAAGGCCGACCCGGCGGCCCTACGTCCGCATCTGCGGGAGCTGTTGGATCGCGGGCTGCTCTGGCCCTCTGTTCTGTTCGCGGCGGCGGATGAGGAGACGGTGCGAGAGGTCATCGCGCGGATCGACCGCGGCGACGAGCGCCTCGGTCACCTACTGCTGATCTTGTCCGAGGCCCGCACCGCGGCGGCCGCGGCCGCGTTCCGGCGGTGGCAGGAGAGTCCACCGCCGGGGATGGAGCGGTTGCACATCGACGCCTTGGCCTATGCGCGCCAGGGCGGCTGGGACCTTCGCCCGGACGGTACGAACCACGAGCTTTACGGCCCGGTCGCCTATGAACTCCACATGGTGGACACACCGGAGGCGGACGGCGAAAGGGCAGAGGCGGACGGCGACCTGGTCTGTCCGTGGTGTGCGTCGCCGATCTGGACAGTCCTTGACCTTGATACGGCGGATCCGGACGTCGCCCGGGCGCTTGCGCACACCGGCTGGTCGGGCCGGCTGCGCGTCACCACCTGCTTCCTCTGCACCAACTACACGACGCTGTTCACCGACGTCACCCCTGACGGCGGTGCGGTCTGGTCGGCTTGCAACGAGCGTCCCGACTATCTCCGTACCTCCGCGGAAGAGCCGCCCCCGGTGCTGCCCGAGCTGGGCCCGATCCGCGCGAGTCCGCGGCTGGCCAGCGCCTGGAGCGAGGGCGGCTCGACGCTGGGTGGCGCCCCGGACTGGATCCAGGACGCGGAGTATCCGCAGTGCCCGAGCTGCGCTGTGACCATGGACTACGTCGGCCTGGTGGGCGGCGCCGACCTGGGCTGGGGAGAGGGGGCGGACTACATCTTCCTGCACGCTGGCTGCCGCATCGTAGCTGTCACCTACCAACAGAGCTGACCGTCCCGGCGACAGCTAGGGGAAACGCCGCGGCGCCTGACGCGACGACGCTTGCGCGCTTAACGCGACGACGCTTGCGCGCTTAACGCGACGACGCTTGCGCGCCGAACGCGACGACGCTTGCGGCGCCCAATACGACGATGCTGCGGTGCCCAACGCGACGACGCAGCGGCGCTGCAGCGCCTAACGCGACGACGCAGCGGCGCTGCAGCGCCTAACGCGACGG
>NZ_JBEZFL010000004.1:0-170052 GCF_040649415.1 Actinoplanes sp. NPDC048967 | reverse complement strand
AGACGCAGCGGCGCCTAACGCGACGACGCAGCGGCGCCTAACGCGACGACGCAGCGGCGCCTAACGCGACGACGCAGCGGCGCCTAACGCGACGACGCAGCGGCGCCTAACGCGACGACGTGGTCTCGCTGAGCTCGAGTTCCTCATCCCGGCTCTCCGGCCGAACCGGGGGCTGCCTGAGCAGCTTCGCCGTCGCCTCAGCCTTGGCCAATGCCACCGGGAAGCTTCGGGTGGCCCGCCAGAGCTTCACGATCAACAGCAACTCGAAGCCCACCAGCAGCGTCCCGGCCACCACCGACGTGGCGATCACCTGACCGGTCAGCGGGCCGATGATGAACACGGTCATCTCGAACTCGATACCGCTGAACAGGTGAGTCCGGATCCGGCGTTGCAGCAGCGCGTCCCGGAAGCGGGCACGGGGCCCCTGCGGCGGAATCGGCGTACCCGTGATCGGCTCCTGCGGCATCGGGCCGCGGGCCTCTTCCAGCATGTCCCGCATGCTCTGCCGGGTCTTCGCCATCTGCTGTGAGTTCAGGTAGCGGAACAGGTCCAGGAACGTCACCACGACCAGCGTCCACAGGAACGCCACGTGGCCGGTCCGTGCGTACTGGCCGCCGAACAGGGCCGCCGCGCACATGAAGACCCGGAGGCGGTCGAACATGAAGTCGAACCAGGCTCCGAACAGGGATCCCGTTCCGTTGAGCCGGGCCACCTTCCCGTCCATGCAGTCGACCACGAAGCTCAGGTGGAACAGCACGGCACCGGCGATCAGCCACCAGTGGTCCTGGGCCAGGAAACAGGCCGCCGATCCCACTCCCAGCAGCATCGCCACCACGGTCAGCAGGTTCGGGGTGATCCACCGGTAGGGCGCGACCAGGCGGACCAGCCTGGCCGCGAGTGGATCGACGAGCAGGACGGTCCACCACGCGTCACGGACCTTGTAGGTCTGTTCGCGGATGTCCTGCAGAGAAGAGCGACGCACCATAACCGGTATCAACGGTCCGGGCCCGGAGCGGAAACTACTTTTGCCCGATTTGTGACGAGACGGTGTCCTAGGTTATCCACAGTCCCGTCAATGACAGGTTACAAGCCGCACGGTGCATAGTACGGTCCGTTCATGGTCGACGGTCGATATCGGACCGGCCGGACGGCAGCCGATGACGGCCCCGACGGTCCGCCTTCCGCGGTGGCCGCGGACCGGCCTCCGGACAGCCCGCTCGCCGATCCGGCGGCCGTCCACTTCGACGACGAGGAGCGTCCTGCCCGGGCTCTGAGCGGTCGTATCGGCGTCGCCGTCGCGGTTGTCGCCTTCGCCGCCGCGCTGCTTGTGCTCTGGCAGGTGTTCCGGCCGCTCGCCCAGGGCAGCCAGTTCTATCTGATCATCTTCCTCGCCGGCACCCTGCCACTCGTCTTCCTCGTCTACCGCTCCGGCTTCCCGCTCCGAAAAACCAACAAGACCGCCCAGCCCGCTCCCGGGCCGGAAGCGCCCGCTCGCCGGGACCTGCCTTCTCCCCTCGACTGGGTGCTCGCCGCCGGCACCCTCCTGGTCTGTCTGTACCCGGTGAACCCCTTCGCCGGCGGGTACAACGAGTTCCTCAACCGCCAGGGCCTCCTGGAAACTCCCGACGTCATAGCCGGCGCCGTCATGCTCGTGCTCGTCGTCGAGGCCTGCCGCCGCACCACCGGGCTTGCCCTGCCGATTGTCTGCCTGGCTTTCCTGGCCTACGGCTACTACGGCGGCCTGCTCCCGCAGAACTGGTCCATCGCCCACTCCGGGCTGGACTTCGCCCAGATCGTCGACGCGCTCTACAACTCCGGCAGCGGCTTCTACGGCACCCCGCTCGACGTGGCCGCCACCTACATCGTGCTGTTCACCATCTACGGTGCCGTGCTCGATCTGTCCGGGGCGAGCCGCTTCTTCGTCGACCTGTCCGTCGCGGCCTTCCGTAAGTCGCGCAGCGCCGCCGGGCGTACGGCTGTTGCCGCCGGCTTCCTGCTCGGCACCGTTTCCGGGTCCGGCACCGCGACCGCCGTCAGCGTCGGCGCCGTCACCTGGCCGATGTTGCGCCGGGCCGGCTATCCGGCCGAGCAGGCCGGCGGCATGCTGGCCGCTGCTGGTGTCGGGGCGATCCTCTCCCCGCCGACCCTGGGCGCCGCCGCCTTCATCGTGGCCGAGTACCTCGACGTCTCCTACCTGACCGTGCTCGGCTGGGCGATGATCCCGACCGTCCTCTATTACCTGGGCATCCTGCTCGCTGTCGAGATCGACGTGCGGCGCTTCCAGGTACGGCCGATCGACGCTCCCGCAACCAGCGCGTGGCGGCTGCTGGGCCGCTTCGGCTACCACTTCTCGTCGCTCGTGCTCATCGTTCTCCTGCTCGCCGTCGGGCAGAGCGCCACCCGCGCCGTGGTCTATGCGACCCTGCTGGCCGCGGTGCTCTCCTTCCTGGACCGGCGGGCCTGGCTCAACCCGCGACGGCTCTTCGCCGCGCTGTCGGCCGGCGTCCGCGGTGTGCTGCCGGTCGTCGCGGTCTGCGCCGCCGCCGGCATCATCACGGCGACCACCACCAAGACCGGACTCGGCGCCCAGCTCGCGTCTCTGCTGATCGACGGCGCCCGCGCGGTCAGCGACAACCCGACCGTGGTGCTCGCGCTGACGGTTGTGCTGGCGGCGATCGCGCTGGCGGTTCTCGGTCTGGCCGTGCCGGTCACGGCCAGCTTCATCATCGGCTGGGTGATCATCGGGCCGGCCCTGCTCGGGCTCGGTGTCTCGGCGCCCGCCGCCGCGATGTTCGTCTTCTACTACTCCGTGCTCTCCGAGGTCACCCCGCCGACGGCCCTCGCGGCGGTCGGCGCCAGTGCGATCACCGGCGGCCGCACCGTGCCCACGATGTGGCAGGCACTGAAGTACGCGTTGCCCGCCTTCCTGGCCCCGATCGCCTTCGTGCTCACCGATCCCGGCGAATACCTGCTGGCCCGCGGGCCCGTCACCGGCGTCGTCTGGGCCACGCTCGTCGCCGCCTTCGCGGTCGTCGGCCTGGCCGTCGCCACCGGTGGCTGGATGCCCGGCATCGGGGCGGCCGGGCCGGCCAGCCGTGTCCTCGGCGGACTGGCCGGCCTGCTCCTGCTCTACCTGGCGCCGCTGACCATCGCGGCCGGCGCCGTCGCGCTCGCACTGGCTGCGGGGATCGCCATCATCCACCGAACGGGGAGGACCACGTTATGAGGAAGGCATTCGCACTGGCCGCGGCCGGCACGCTCACCGCGGCCGCGCTGACCGGCTGCGGCGGCAAGCAGGACGCGGCCACGGTCGATGCCGGCGGCGACGTGACCTGCAATGTCGCCAACGACACCCGGATCGGCATCGCGACCGGCAACGCGACGGGCGTCTACTTCGCCCTCGGCAACGCCTACGCCGAGCAGATCGCCGCGACGGGCGGCAAGGTCAAGGCGACGGCGGCGGAGACCGGCGCCTCGGTGCAGAACATCCAGCAGCTCGTCGCGGGTGAGTTCGACGTCGCGTTCTCGCTGGCCGACAGCGCGGCCGACGCGGTCAACGGCACCAACAGTTTCACCTCGAAGCAGCCGATCCAGGCGCTGGCCCGCATCCACACCAACTACACCCAGGTGATCGTGCGCAAGGCCGCTGGTATCAAGGACGTGGCGGGCATGAAGGGCAAGCGGGTCTCGTCCGGCTCGCCCAAGTCCGGCACGGAGGTCATCGCCAAGCGGGTGCTGACCGCGGCGGGCCTCAACCCGGACAAGGACGTCCAGGCCCAGCGGCTGGACCTGGTCAAGACCGTCGACGGCATGAAGGACGGCTCGATCGATGCGCTGTTCTGGTCCGGTGGCCTGCCCACCCCGGGCATCACCGATCTGCTGACCACGTCGGCGGACCAGGTCGAGTTCCTGGACATCACCGGACTGCTGCCGGAGCTCCAGAAGATCAATCCGGTCTACGAGACGGGAACGATCCCGGCGGCCACCTACAAGACCGCGGCGGACGTGCCGACCATCGTCGTGCCGAACTTCCTGCTGGTCCGGGACAACCTCGACGCCAACGTGGCCTGCGTGCTGACCAAGACGCTCTTCGACCGCAAGCCGCAGCTCGAGCAGGCGAACGCGGCGGCCAAGCAGATCACGCTGGAGCAGGCCCGCAAGACCGACCCGGTGGTCCTGCACCGCGGCGCGGTCGCGGCCCTGGACGGGCTCAACGCGCCGAAGTAGGGACGGCGAAACCAAGATCAAAGGCTGGATCTCGTGCGTGGGTGCATGGTGCTGACCGTCGCTCACGCCGAGACCGGGCCCGGGTGCCCACTCGCCTGGCGGCTCGTGACCGGGCACCCGGACCCTGCCGGCTGCGTGCTCCCCAAAACCCGGGCACCCGCCGTGGAGCTGACGAGGCGCACACGGCGAGCTCGCTGCAGCCCGGCGCCACCCGCGGCGGAGCCGAGTAGGCGCACACGGCGAGCTGGCCGCGGCACCTGATCCCGCCGGAGTGGCCCGGGTAAATGCATTGAGGGCTCGTTCCGCGATCTTTACTGTGGGAATCACACCGCACGAAGCGACCGGCCGAAGGGGGTTCGAAGATGCTCCGCACCATGAACGGTCGGATGAAGCGCCCCGGACCGGGCCGGCGACGCGGCTGACGCTGCGTTCAGCGTGCCGCCCGTCCCGGTTCGGGAGGGCGGTTTTTTCATGGCCGGAAACACCAGTGCCGCTAGCTCAACAGGTAGAGCATCCGTCTCTTAAACGGAGGGTTCGGGGTTCGATTCCCCGGCGGCGCACGCGGCAACCGCAGGCGGAGCGTTGGCTGCTCATCCGCCCCTCATAAGGGCGGCCGGCCCGGTTCGACACCGGGGCCTGCGACCACGATCAGGCCTTGCGGCCCACCGCGCCGTAGCCCATCCGGGCCAGGTCCGGGTCCATCCCCGGCGGCGGCTGCTCGTACGGCCACACGTTGACCAGGCCCGGCGGCTCCAGCTCGAAGTCACCGAAGAACGCCTCGATCTCCGCCCTCGGCCGGGGTGTGAACGGTGCGTTGGCGCCCTTGTAGATGGCGCTGATCCGAGCCATGTAGTCCGGCCGGGCGTCGTTGGCCGCGTGCGAGATCGCCAGGAAGCTGCCCGGCGCCAGCGCCTCCCGGTACGCCGCCACCACGTCCTGCGGCTTGTCCTCGTCCGGCATCAGGTGCAGCAGGAACATCATCAGCACCGCCACCGGCTGGTCCAGGTCGAGCAGGCCGCGCAGTTCCGGGTCCTCGAGGATCGTCTTCGGCTCGCGGACGTCGCGGCGCAGGATGATCGCGCGTTCCGGGTCGCACAGCAGGGCCCGGCCGTGGATGCAGACGACGTCGTCGTAGTCGACGTAGGCCACGCGGACCGACGGGTCGACGGCGCGGGCGATCTCGTGCACGTTCTCGGCCGCCGGCAGGCCGGAGCCCAGGTCCAGGATCTGCCGGATGCCGCGGTCACGGACCAGGTGCTCGACCACCCGCTTGATCAGCGTCCGGCCCGAGCGGGCGGCCTCGCGCATCTCCGGCGCCACGGCCAGCACCGCCTCGGCGGCGGCCCGGTCGGCGGCGTAGTTGTCCTTGCCGCCCAGCCAATAGTCGTACATGCGGGCGGCGTTCGGGACGGTGGCGTCGATTCCGGCGGGCACGGTCACGATCGTCACTATAGGGCCAGTTGCTACGTCGTCGTGCGTAACCAGCCGCCGTCGATGTAGTACGTCGAGCCGACCGTGTAGCTCGCCCGCGGGGAACACAGGAAGACGAACAGGTCGGCGATCTCGGCCGGGTCCGCGAACCGGCCGATCGGGGCGTTGTCGGTCGCGATCTGCTGCAGGTGCTCCTGCCAGGAGCGGTCCGTGCCGGCGGTCAGCGCCCTCGCGGTCTTCTCCCAGTCCGGCGTCATGACCAGCCCCGGGTTGACCGCGTTGACCCGGATGTTGTCGCCGATCAGCTCGTTGGCCAGACATTTGGAGAACATCACCAGTGCCGCCTTGGTGACGTTGTAGATCGGCTCGTAGCCCAGCGGCTGGGTCGCGCAGATCGACGCGTTGTGCAGGATCACCCCACCACCGCGGGCCTTCATCAGCGGTGCGAAGAGGCGGGCCAGCCGGACGGCGGCCATCACGTGCAGTTCCCAGTACGCCTGCCAGCGCTCGTCACCGGCGGAGAGGATGGTTTCCTCGCTGCCGGTGCCGGCGTTGTTGATCAGAATGTCGGCGCCGCCGAACTCGTCGACGACCGCGCGCTCCAGCAGAGCCGGGCCATCGAGTCCTCCGATGTCGGCGGCCACCCCGATGACGCGTACCTTGAAATCTTCGCGGAGCTGAGCCACGACGGCCCGCAGCCGCTGCTCGTCGCGGGCGCAGAGGGCCAGGTGAGCGCCCTCGGCCGCGAGGCCGCGGGCGATCGCCAGGCCGATGCCGACCGTGCCGCCGGTGATGACCGCGACCTTGCCGGTGAGCTGTAGGTCCATGCCCTCACGCTCTCACAGAGCGCGAGTTGTCACCGGGCTCCGGCCTCGCGCAGCGGGGCGCCGACCTCGTGCAGGTGCCGCAGCGCCTGCCGGTACGAGTTGATCAGGCTGGTCGACTCGTAGGAGACACCGATCTCGGCGCAGTACGCCTCGACGATCGGCTGCACCTTGCGCAGGTTCGGCGTCGGCATGGCCGGGAACAGGTGGTGCTCGATCTGGTAGTTGAGGCCGCCCATGGCCGCGTCGGTCAGCCAGCCGCCGGTCACGTTGCGGGAGGTCAGCACCTGCTTGCGCAGGTAGTCCTCGGTGCCGTCCGGGTGCGGCATGCCCTTGTGGTTCGGGGCGAACGTCATGCCCAGGTAGACACCGAACAGCGCCTGGTGCACCAGGAAGAAGGCGACGGCCTGCAGCGGCGAGAGGATCACGAACAGCGCGGTGAGGTAGCAGGCCGCGTGGATGATCAGCAGGCCGGCCTCGAGGTTGCGGCGCTTCATGTCGCCGCGGATCAGCGCCTTGACGCTGGAGATCTTCAGGTCGATGCCGAGCAGCGTGAGCAGCGGGAAGAACAGGCCCGCCTGGTGCCGGGTCACAAAACCCTTCAGCCCGCGGCGGCCCCAGGCCGACTTGGTCGCCCAGATCAGCACCTCGGGGGCGACGTCGGGGTCGAGGTCGTCGTGGTTGGGGTTGTTGTGGTGGCGGGTGTGCTTGTCCATCCACCAGCCGTAACTCATGCCCACGCCGAGGTTGCCGGCGATCCGGCCGGTGATCTCACCGGGGCGCTTGGTGCGGAAGACCTGCCGGTGGGCGAGGTCGTGCGCCACCAGCGCCACCTGGGTGAAGGCCACCGCGAGGAACGCGGCCGTGGCCAGGTTCCACCAGGAGGCGCCGATCAGGAAGAACGCGGTCCAGCCGCCGATGAGCATCAGGGCGACCGCGGTCAGCCTGACGGCGTAGTACGCCGGTTTACGCTCGAGCAGGCCCGCGCGAGTGACCCGGCGGTTCAACTCGGCGAAGTCGCTACCGGCCGTGGACCGCGGCCGCTCCGTCGTTGTCGTCATGCCTTCAGGCTCCGGCATGGGGGCCGAACGGTCAGGAGTGTCAGATCCCCGGCGATGGTGGTGCTAGCACCCCCGTTAAACGTGGGGGATTGTGCACATGGTGGAGCGGTATCACCGGGTGTGCCGGGACCGTCGAGGAGAATGAGGCCATGGAGACGCGCTCGTGGGTACGCGACGGCCTGCGGGCCATCGCGGGTGGCGTGTTCGCCGTCGGTCTGGCCATCACCAACCTGCCGCTGCTGGCGATATCGATCGTGGCGCTCGCCCTCACTCCGGTGCCCTTCCTCGGCCTGGCCCTCCTGCCCTGGGTCACCAACCTGGTCCGGATGCGGGCCAACCTGGAACGCCGGCTGGCGGCGCGGGCCGGCATCGCGATCGCCCGCCCGTACGAGCCGCCGCCGGCGCGGGCGCTGCCCGGCGGCTGGAAACGCTTCCGGTGGATCGCCACCGATCCGGCGACCTGGCGGGACCTGGCCTGGCTGCTCCCGGGCGCGCTCGTCGCCTTCGTGCTCGGCCTGCTCGCGGTGGCCATCCCGCTCTACGGCCTGGAGGGCATCTCGCTGCTGCCGCTCTGGCTCTACCTGAGCATCGACTGGTACGGCTACGGCGTCTTCTGGCCGATCGCCAACTTCAGCGAGGCCATGCTGTCGATGCCGCAGGGCGTGCTGTTCCTGGCCCTGGGCCTGGGCGCGGCCCCGTGGCTGCTCGAGGTCAACGCCCAGTTCGCCAAGCTGTTCCTGGCTCCGACCAAGGCCGCCGGGCTGCGGCTGCGGGTCGCCCAGCTGACCGTCACCCGGGCCGACACCGTGGACGCGCAGGCCGCCGAGCTGCGCCGGATCGAGCGGGACCTGCACGACGGGGCGCAGGCCCGGCTGGTCTCGCTGGGCATGACCATCGGCCTGGCCGAGGAGATGATCGAGCGCGATCCGGCCGCGGCCCGCAAGCTGCTCGCCGAGGCGCGCGAGGCCAGCGGTACGGCACTGCTCGAACTGCGCAACCTGGTGCGTGGCATCCACCCGCCGGTGCTGGCCGAGCGTGGCCTCGACGGCGCGGTACGCGCACTGGCGCTGAGCCTGCCGCTACGGGTGACCGTCGAGATGGACCTGCCCGGCCGTCCGCAGACGCCGGTGGAGTCCGCCGCCTACTTCGCCACGGCCGAGGCGCTGGCCAACGTGGTGCGGCACAGCCGGGCCCGGACCGTGCAGATCTACGTCCAGCACGTCGACGACCTGCTGTTGCTGACGGTGAGCGACGACGGGGTGGGCGGCGCCGATCCGGCCCACGGCACCGGACTGCGGGGCATCGCCCGCCGCCTGGCCGCATTCGATGGCACCATGTCGGTGTCCTCCCCGCCGGGCGGACCGACGGTCGTATCGATGGAGTTGCCGTGCGCGTTGTCCTCGCTGAAGACCTCGCCCTCCTCCGCGACGGGCTGACCCGCCTGCTGGAGGCCTTCGAGTTCGAGGTGGTCGAGGCCGTGGACAACGGCCCGGCGCTGCTGCCCGCGCTGATCAAGCACCGGCCGGACGTGGCCGTCGTCGACGTACGGCTGCCGCCCACCTTCACCGACGAGGGCCTGCAGGCGGCCATCGCGGCCCGCACCGAGATCCCGGGCCTGCCGGTGCTGGTGCTTTCCCAGCACGTCGAGCCGCTGTACGCCCGCGAGCTGCTGAGCGACCGCAACGGCGGCGTCGGCTACCTGCTCAAGGACCGCATCTCGAACGTGGCCCAGTTCGTCGACGCGGTCCGCCGGGTCGCCGACGGAGGCACGGCGATGGACCCGGAGGTGGTGTCCCAGCTGCTGGCCCGCCGGGAGCCGCTGGCGGTGCTGACCACGCGCGAGCGGGAGGTGCTGGGGGAGATGGCCGAGGGCCGGTCCAACGCGGCGATCGCGGCGAAGCTGTTCGTCACCGAGAAGGCGGTCAGCAAGCACATCAACAACATCTTCACCAAGCTGGGCATGCCGCCCTCGGACGACGACAACCGCCGGGTCCTAGCCGTGCTCACCTACCTCAACGGCTAGTCCGAGCAGCCGCACCACCAGAATCGCCTTCCGGACGGTCTCCTCCAGGTCACGCGGGCGCAGCGGCGCGTCCAGCGGCACGAAGGCGAACAGCTCGTCGTCGACCACCGTCCACGGTGGAATGTCGCCGCGCAGGTGGGCGGCGCGGAGCAGCGGATCGCCGAGCCGGTCGGTGTCCGCGCCGACCGGCTGGAAACGGTGCAGGAACTCGTCCTCGCCGTCGCGCAGCCGGCCCGGGAGGCGGTGGACCCGCACGCCCATCGACGGCACCGGCCGGGGCAGGGCGACGATCGCGAAGGCGGCCCGGCCGGACCGCCGGTCGACCGTCGTGCCCAGGCCGTTGTCGTCGAACTCCAGCAGCCCGGTGCGCACCGGAAAACCATCAACCCGCTTCGCGTACGCCCGCAGCACAGTGACCGTGTCCGGCCAGCGGACGAGCGACTGCCACGGCCAGCGCCACGCCGCGGGCTCCCACCCGGCGGTGCGTTCCCAGTGGCGTAGCTCGTCGGCTGCGCGCTGCTTGCGGCGGCCCAGCCGGTATGCCCGGGCGAAGGCGGCGAGGCTGACGGCGGCGATCACCACCAGGAAGCCGATGCCGCCGAACAGGTCGTTCAGCGCCAGGGCGGCCACGCGGAGCACGACGTAGGCGAGCAGCAGACCGAAGACCAGGCCGCCGATCAGCAGGGCGTCGAGCAGCGGGCTGGCTCGGCGGTGCGAGCGGACGGGTCCGGGCATCGGCGCCCACTGTATCGAGCGAAGTCGAACCTTTCCGGTCGGTGGACACGGGCTCCTGGCGCCGGATCCCGCGGCGCCGGGTTTGGCCGGGCTGGGGTCCGCGGCGTCGCGAGGTGGCGTGGCCGGGGTCAGTGCCGCCAGGTCAGTTTGGCCACCCGGCCCTGCTCGCCGGAGGCCCAGCAGGCGCCGGACACGCACCGCACCGCGTCGAAGCTGCCCGCGTCGAACTCGGTCCATGTCCGCCCGCCGTCGCGGCTGATGTCGCTGCCGGTCGGCCCGACCGCGAGCGCCGTGCTGCGGCCCAGCCAGGTCGCGCCCGACCGGTATTCGCCCGGCTCGGCCTTTGCGGTCCGCCAGGTGCGGCCGCCGTCCCCGGTCGTCGCCGCGGCGTCCGGAGCCGTCTCCGGCACGGCGTAGTCGCCGCCGACCGCGATGCCGTGCCACGGGTCGCGGAAGGCCAGGCTGTAGACGCCGGCGCTGGGACCGCTCGGGATCGTGCTGTCCGTGACCCGCCAGGACCGGCCACCGTTCCCGGTCGTGAAGACCCGGGCGCGTTCACCGCCGCCGGTGGCGAACCAGGCCCGGCCGGCCCCGAGGCGATCGGCCGAGACCAGGCACGTGCCGCTCGCCGCGAAGGCGAACTCGCCGGCCAGCGCCTCGGGCATGCCGGTCGTGGGCTGCACCCGCCACGAGCGGCCACCGTCGGCGGTGGCCAGGATGCGGAACTTGCCGCCCACCGGGTCGGAGAGCGCGAGGCCGTGCCGGCGGTCCAGGAAGGTCATGCAGTCGTAGAACGCCGCGGGGTCGTCGTTGCGGAAGGTCTCGGTCCAGGTGCGACCGCCGTCGGCCGTCCGGTAGAGCCGGGACTGGTCGCCCTCGCCGATGGTCAGCGCCACGGCGTGGTCGGCGTCGAACGCCTCGATGTCACGGAACTGGAGCTCGGCGGTGCCCGGCGGATCTACCCGCTGCCAGCTGCGCGCGCCGTCGACCGTCCGCAGGATCGTGCCCGCGGAACCGGCCACCCAGGCCACTTTGTCGCTGACCGGGGCCAGGCCCCGGAAGCGGGCGGTGACCCCGGTGTCGGACAGCCGCCAGGCCGGCGTGGGGTGCCCGGAGGTGAAGCCCGCGGTGGCGGTCAGCGTGACGAGGGCGAGAGCAGCCATCGAGATCTTTCGCAGCGTCATGGCCGGGAACTTACTCCGGCCCACCGACATCGGCAGGCGGTCGATCCCGGCGACGGGGAACCGGACGATCACCGCCTGGGCATACGGCGGGCCAGATCGGCGGTGCGACGGCTGACCCCGCGCCCGTACGACTGTGCTGATGGTCACGAGGCGCGCGGTTCTGATCACAACCCGGGAGAGCCGTTCGCCGCCCAGCCGTGACCCCGGGCATGAATCATCGAGGGTATGGAAACCGCAACGCCGCAGCTCGCCGTCACCGTGGCGATCACCCGCCGGGCCGACCCGTCCCGCAACGCGGAGATGCTGGCCTGGGTCCGGGCCGGCGCCACCCTGGCCGAGGACTTCCCCGGCTTCCTCGGGGTCGGCTGGATGCGGCCGGTGCTGGGCTCGACGGAGTGGCACATGCTGTACCGCTTCGCCGACGCCGCCGCCCTGCACGCGTGGGAGGAGTCCCAGCAGCGGCAGTGGTGGCTGTCGTCGGCGCAGGGCATGGTCGAGCACACCCGGGTGGAGCGGCGCACCGG
The DNA here is from genome assembly GCF_040649415.1 of Actinoplanes sp. NPDC048967. NCBI lineage: Bacteria > Bacillati > Actinomycetota > Actinomycetes > Micromonosporales > Micromonosporaceae > Actinoplanes > Actinoplanes sp. NPDC048967. Next base: position 158,043 of record NZ_JBEZFL010000004.1, on the reverse strand, counting down.
CATCGAGGGCTGGTTCGATCCGCCGCAGGAGCACGAGGTTGACGACCTGACCGTGCCGCCGCCGGGTCCGCCGCCGCGCTGGAAGCAGGCGGTCATCATCTGGCTGGGCTTCTTCCCGGTCAGCCTGCTCGCGGCGGTGACGCTGGGGCAGTTGCTGGCCGGGCAGCACGTGCTGGTGCGCACGCTGGTGACCACGTTGTGCCTGACGCCGCTCATGACGTACCTGGTGCTGCCGCAGGTCACCAGGGCGCTGCAATGGTGGCTGCACGGGCAGCCGCCGCCGTGGCGCCGCTGAGGATTTGACCCTCGACCAACTCGAGGCACCAGGCTCCCACCCGTGCGGAGATACGGGATCTGGCTGACGGCCGCGACGGTGTCACTGCTCGGCACGCAGGTGCTGGGCTTCGCGATGGCCTGGGTGGCGGCCGGGCGCGGCGGGGCGTTCGCCGGCCTGGTGCTGACGGCGATCAACCTGCCGCGGGTGCTGTTGCTGCTGGCGGGCGGGGCGGTGGCCGACCGGGTCGGCGCCTGGCGCGTGATGATCGTGGCCGACGTCGTGATGACGGCCGTGATGCTGGCGGTCGCGGGAGCGGCGGTGGTGTGGGGCGAGCAGCCGTGGTTGCTGGTGGGCGCGGCGCTGGCGGTCGGGCTGGTGGACGCTTTCTATCTGCCCAGCTCCGGGTCGCTGCCGCGGTTGCTGGTGAGCGGTCCCGGCCTGGCCCGGGCGTTGTCGGCCCGCCACCTCGCCGGGCAGCTCGTTGCTGCGGCCGGGCCGCCGCTGGGCGCGGTGGTGGTGGTGGCTGCCGCGGGGATCGCCGCCGCGGCCCTGGGGAACGCGGTGACGTTCGCCCTGATGGCCTTGGTGCTGCTGGGACTGCGGCGAAGCCTGCCGGAGCTGGGGCGTCCAGCGAGCGCGGCGCCGGCTCGGGCCGGTGGTTTCTGGCGGCAGGCGGTTGACGGCTTGCGTACGGCCGGGCGGGACAGGGTGTTGCGACCGGCGCTCTTGCTGACGGCGGCTGCTGCCGCCTCTCTGTTGCCGGTTTCGGGGCTGCTGGTGCCGTTGCTGGCTCGGCAGCGGCACTGGCCCGCCGCCGCGGGTGGGGCGGTTGTGGGTGCCGTGGCTCTCGGGACAGCAGTAGTGGCGAGCATCGTGCTGGCGCGGGGTGCGGCGCGGCGGCCGGGTGCGGCGGCGATCACCGGGCTGCTGATCGCGGCGGGGGCGGTGGCGGCACTGGCGGTGGCGCCCGGCGTGGCGGTGGCGATCGGTGCCGGGTTGGTGGTGGGGGTGGGTGCTGGGCTGTTCAGTGCGCACATCGCGCCGCTGGTCCTGGGTGCGGCGCCGGCCACGCACCTGGCTCGGATCCAGGCGGTGCTGGTGCTCGTGCAGAGTGTGCCGCTGCTGGTCACCACCAACGTGCTGGGCGGGCTGGCCGACGCCGGTTCGGCGTCGGTGGTGCTGCTGGTCTGCGCTTCGGCGCTGGGCCTGGCGGCGATCGTGACCGCCATGCGAAGCGACCTGCCCACGGCGGACGCGGGAGACGGCTCAGGCGGGGCGGTGCCCGCGGCGGACGCGGGAGACGGCTCAGGTGGGGTGGTGCCCGCGGCGGACGCGGGGGATGGGTCAGGTGGGGCGGTACCAGCGGGCGGCGCCGGTGGGGGCGGTGCCGGTCAGGCTTCCGAAGGAGGTCGCGGCGGCGCGTAGGCCGGCGAGGTGGATGTCCAGGTAGCGGCGGCGCAAGTCGCGGATCTGGTCCGGGGTGCCGAGGCGGATCGCGGCGAGCTGCTCGTAGATCATCGGCAGGTCGGTGCTCTCCAGGTCGGCACGGACGGCACCCGCCTGCTGGGCGCGGTGCAGGATGCCGTCCGCGCGCTCCCTCGCCTGCGCGGCCACGTCACGGTGCTCCGGCGTGGTCGGGAAGCGGCCGGCCAGATACACGGTCAGCGAGTGCACGTCGGCCTCGACGACGCCCCGCAGGAACGTCACGAACGCCTCCCACGGATCAGCCACCACACCGGCCGCTTCCGCCACACCGACGAACTGCCGCAGGCCGTCCAGGCAGAGCGTGGCCAGCAACGCCTCTTTGCTGGGGTAACGCCGGTACAGCGCGCTGATGCCCACCCCGGCGGCCCGGGCGACCGCGCCGATCGGGGCGTCCGGGTCGGCGACGAAGACGTCCCGGGCCGCGGCGAGGATCGCGCCGTCGTTGCGGGCGGCCCGGGCGCGGCGGCCGTTCAGGACCTCGGGCTCCGTCATGGTCGACCTCGTTCCGGACGGCGGTGGCGTCCTCAGCGTCAGGCTAACACTTGTGCGGAACAGATCATTCCGTTACTGTCGAGGGTAGCGGAACGTTCCATTCCGTTCCGGAGGGCACGACGAGGAGACATCATGAACGCGACAACCACCTGGACTGTTCTGGACCGCGCCCACGCAGCCCTGCGCGACGCGACCACGGCGCTCACCGACGCCGACCTCGGCCGGCCCACACCCTGCGCGGAGTGGACCGTGGCCCAGGTCCTGCAGCACGCCGCGGGCGACCAGCTCGCCTACGTCGCCGCCATCACCGGGCACGACGGCCCGGACGATGACCCGTTCGCCCCGTCCGGCTCCTTGACCGGCAGTCCGGCCGAGCTCGTCGAGCCCACCCTCGCCGCCTCCGCGGCCGCCTTCGCGACCGTCGACCCCTCCGGCACGGCGCCGACCCCGCTGCCGCACGGGGCCCTGCCCGCCGCCACGGCCGTCGGGGCCGCCGCGCTCGACGCCGCCGTCCACGCCTGGGACGTCGCGGTCGCGACCGGCCGGCCCGCGCTGCTCGACGACGAACTCGCCGCCGAGCTGCTGCCGGTGGCCCGGGCGATCGTCGAGCCGCTGCGTCAGTACGGCGCCTACGCACCCGCGCTGGCGGCCGGTGAGCAGGACGGCGCCGCCGCGCAGCTGCTGCGTTACCTGGGGCGTGACCCCGAATGGTCCGCGGTGAGCTGACAGCGGCAACTTCTGGGCGATTTCGTTCAGCTCGCCCGCTCCGCGCCCGAATGTTGGCGGCGAGGAGGCAATCAGATGCGGCTGCGCAACTGGCTCGCCGTGGTCGTCAGCGTTCTGCTGCTGGTGGCTGTCGGCATTGTGGGCGTGATGGTGAACCGGTCGGCGCTGCGTGCTGCCGACACGGTGCACCGTTCCGACTCATTGGCGCTCGCGGTCAACAACGCGACCCTGGCCGGGCAGATGCAGCAGCTCTCCGCCAAGGAGCTCAAGGCCTTCGCCGACAGCTACCCCTTCCACCTCGGCGCCGGCTATGCCGGGGACCGGGCGGCGCTCGAGGCGTACGTCGCGAAGTCCACCTCCTTCCCGTACGGGGCGGCGATCACCGGGCTCGACGGCACCGTGCTGAACGCGTCCCGGGGGAACCCGCTGCCGCCGGGCTCCGACGCCGGGTATCAGCCGATGCGGGCGTTGCTGGCGGCGGGCAAGCTCGGCGTCTCCTCGCTCATGCAGGTCAAGAACGCGGGCGGGAACGTCGTCGCGGTCGAGGCTTTCGCTGTGCCGATCAAGGCCGGGGGTGCCACCGCGGCGTTGCTGGTCGGCTACCACAAGTTCGCCGCTACGACTCTGCAGGCGTACACCGCGCGGTTGAAATCGGCGGCCCACCTGACCACGATCATGGACACCGCCGGGCAGGTCGGTTTCACCAGCCAGGCCGAGCGGATCGGCACCCGGATGGACCCGGCCGTGGTCGCCGCCGCGGCCCGGCTGACCGACGGGTCGACGTTCGTCGAGTACCGCGCGGGCGGCACCGAGATGATCTCCATCGTCGTGAAGAACGAATCGCTGCCGGGCGGCTGGGCGTACGTGCGCACCCAGACCATGGCGTCCTTCGACGGCGCTGTGCACAGCCGCAGCCAGACCATCAACGTGACGCTGCTGGCGATGCTCCTGATCGGTGCCGTGGGCATCTCCGCCCTCGGCTACCGCACCCAGGTCCAGCGGCGCCGCGCCGACGAGCGGTTCCAGGCCTTGTTCCTGCACGCCCCGGACATGGTCGCCGTGCTCGACGCCGAGGGCCGGGTCGCGTACTCCAGCCCCAGCGCCGCGTCGGTGCTGCACTTCCCGGCCGGCTCGCTGCAGGGTTCCAGTGTCTTCGAGCTGGTCCACCCGGAGGACCGGCCGCGGATGCGGGAGGCCTTCGCCGCGCTGCTCAGCGGGCGGGACTCGGTGCTGCGGTTGCAGACCCGGATCCTCAACCGGGCCGGCAACGCCACCTGGTTCGAGTTCACCGCCTCCAACCAGATGCAGAACCCGGCCCTGACCGGCATCGTCATCAACGCCCGCGACATCTCCGAGAACCGGGCGTTCCAGGAGCGGCTGCACCACGAGGCCACCCACGACGCGCTCACCGGACTGCCGAACCGCCGGCGCATGCAGGACGCGCTGGGCACCTCGCTGCGGGACGACGCGGTGGCCGTGCTCTTCGTCGACCTCGACGGTTTCAAGCCGGTCAACGACGCGCACGGGCACGAGGCCGGCGACGAGCTGCTGCGTCAGGTCGCCGAGCGGCTCAGCGCCTGCGTCCGCGAGGGCGATGTGCTGGCCCGGGTCGGCGGTGACGAGTTCGTGGTGCTGATGCCGGGGGTCACCGCGCGGGGCGACGCCGACGCGATGAGCCAGCGGGTACGGCTCGCGGTCGAGCGCCCGTTCCAGGTGTTCGGCGCCGACATCACCATCGGGGCCAGCGTCGGCGTGCACCTGGCCACCCCGAGCGACGACCCGGACCAGGCCCTGCGCGCCGCCGACCACGCCATGTACGCGGTCAAGCACCTCGGCGGCGGCCGGCGCGCGAACGGCGTACCGGAACAACGGGAACCGGCCCGCGTGGGCCGGCACCGCGCCGACTAGCCCCGGTCGAACCTCGGTCGGGCAGTTTCTGCAGCTCGACGGCCAGCGCGGTGAACGCGTCGATCTCCACCTTGCGGATCGACACGCTCTCGACGGTGAAGCCGAACGGCATCCCCAGCCCCGCTCCTGTTCGGACACATTCGCAGATGCTCGTCGCGGTCGGTGTCGACCGCCCGCAGCCAGAACGACAGCTCGCCGCGCGGATACTTGCCGAAGCCGCCGAGGTGGCCGGCGTGGACCGTGGCGGTCTCGTCAGCCCGCGCGGCGGCGCTCTGCCCGGAGTGGGGTGACGCTGACCAGCAGCGTCCCGCTGTGAGCCTGTTGCCGTTTCACGCGCAGCGGAGTCGGCATGCCGCTCAGAGTAAGGGGCTCGCGTGGCCGACCGAGCGGCTAGGTTGGCCCTATGGCCACCAAGTCACCCGCGATCGAGGTTGATGCCGGGGAGCACACCGTCCGCGTCTCGAACCCGGACCGGGTGTACTTCCCGGAGCTCGGCCTGACCAAGCTCGACCTGGTCAACTACTACCTGAGCGTCGGCGACGGCATCGTGCGGGCGCTGCGCGAGCGGCCGTGCATGCTGCACCGCTTCCCGGACGGCCTGGCCGGGGAGAAGGTGCACCAGAAGAGGGTGCCGCACGGCGCTCCGCCCTGGCTGCAGACGGTCCGGGTGGAGTTCCCCCGCTACAAGCGGCACGCCGACGAACTGTGCGTGACGCAGCTCGGCGAGGTGATCTGGGCGGTGCAGATGTCGACGGTCGAGTTCCACCCGTGGAATTCCCGGCGCGCCGACACCGAGAAGCCCGACGAGTGGCGGATCGACCTGGACCCGATGCCCGACTGCGGGTTCGACACCGTACGCCGGGTCGCGCACGTGGCCCACGAGGTCCTCGACGAGCTGGGCATCACCGGCTATCCCAAGACCTCCGGCGGCCGGGGTATGCACATCTACGTCCGGATCGCGCCCGAGCACGGCTTCTCCGACGTACGGCGGGCCGCGCTGGCCTTCGCCCGGGAGGTGGAGCGGCGCTCGCCCGAGGTGACCACGACGTGGTGGCGCAAGGACCGCGACCCGGAGAAGCTGTTCGTCGACTACAACCAGAACGCCCGCGACCACACCATCGCCAGCGCGTACTCGGTGCGGGGCAACCAGCGCGGGACGGTCTCCACGCCGATCCGCTGGGACGAGGTCGACGCCGTGGAGCCCGACGAGTTCACCCTGCAGACCGTGCCGGCCCGCTTCGCCGAGCTGGGTGACCTGCACGCGAGCATCGACGACACCGCCTTCAGTCTCACCACGCTGCTGGAGTGGGCCGAGCGGGACGAGAAGGCGGGTCTGGCCGGTCCGGCCGACCCGGAGTGACGCCTGTCCACATCACGCCATGTCCGCTCTGCGGCAGCCTCACGTAACACGGCGGTGAATATCCGGACTCCATGATGCGTGCAGCGAATCACGCTGCGAAGGAGTCCCCATGCTGAGTCGTCTGCTCGTCGGCGTCCTGATCGGAGCCACGGCGATACCCGGCCCCGCGGCGGCCGCCCCGGCCGCACCGGCACCGGCCCGGGCCGAGCCCGGCGCCGTGACCATCACCCTGATCACCGGCGACAAGGTTGCACTCACCAAGAGCGGCCGGCGGTACGCGGCCACGGTTCGCCCCGCCCCCGGTCGCGAGGGCATCACGTTCCACACCCTGGAGACCGACGGCGGCCTGCGGGTGCTGCCGGCCGACGCGATCCCGCTGGTCGACGCGGGCCGCCTCGACGCCGAGCTCTTCGACGTCGAGCACCTGGTGGCCCAGGGGTACGGCGACGCGGCCGCGCCGACCCTGCCGCTGATCGTCCAGGGTGGCGGCGCTGCCTTCCGTACCGCCGACGCGCGCGCCCTGACCAGCATCGACGCCACTGCGATCAAGCCGGCCAAGGACAGCCTGGCCGCCTTCTGGAAGGCGCAGAACGCGACCGCCCGGACCGCGGGTGAGACTCACATCTGGCTGGACGGCAAGGTCGAGCCGGTGCTGGACCGCAGCACCGCGCAGATCGGCGCCCCCACCGCCTGGCAGGCCGGGCTCGACGGCCGCGGCGTCAAGGTCGCCGTGCTCGACACCGGCGTCGACGCCGGCCACCCCGATCTGGCCGGCCGGATCGCCGAGGCGCGCAACTTCAGCGCGAGTGCGGACACCGTCGACCGCTTCGGTCACGGCACCCACGTCGCCGCCACGGTCGCCGGCAGCGGCGCGGCCTCCGGCGGCAGCCGCAAGGGTGTCGCGTACGGTGCCCAGCTGCTGATCGGCAAGGTGCTCGACGACAGCGGCTCCGGCTACGAGTCGGAGATCATCCAGGGCATGCAGTGGGCCGTGGCGCAGGGGGCCAAGGTCGTCAACATGAGCCTCGGCGGCTCGGCCACCGACGGCACCGACCCGATGAGCGTCGCGGTCGACGAGATCAGCGCGGCCAGCGGCGCCCTGTTCGTCATCGCGGCGGGCAACGAGGGCGCGGACTCCACGGTCGGCACTCCCGGTGCCGCGCCCAGCGCGCTCACGGTCGGCGCGGTCGACCGGGCCGACCAGCTCGCCGACTTCTCCAGCCGCGGCCCGCGCCTCGGGGACCTCGGCCTCAAGCCCGAGATCACCGCGCCGGGCGTCGCCATCGTGGCGGCCCGCGCGGCCGGCACCACCATGGGCGACCCGGTCGACGAGCACTACACCGCGGCCTCCGGCACCTCGATGGCGACGCCGCACATCGCCGGCGCGGCGGCGCTGCTGGCCCAGCAGCACCCGGACTGGACCGGCGCCAGGATCAAGGAAGCGCTGGTCAGCACCGCGAAGACCGCCGCCGGCCAGTCCGTGTACGCCCAGGGCGCCGGCCGCGTCGACCTCGCCCGGGCCACCACGCAGCCGGTGACCGGCACGGCCGTCGCGGACTTCGGCCGGCACGCGGTCGGCGAGACGCCGAGCATCGCCACCAGGACGGTGACCTACACGAACGCGGGCAACACGCCGGTGACCCTGGCCCTGGCCGCACCGGCCGGCTTCACCACGGACCGGCCCAGCGTCACCGTGCCGGCCGCCGGCTCCGCGTCCGTCGTGCTCAGCGTCGACTTCGCGAAGCAGGACCAGGGCCAGTTCAGCGGCTGGCTCAAGGCCACCGCCACCGGCACCGTGGTCACCACCGCGATCGGCGCGACCCTGGACGGCCCCCGGCACACCGTGACGGTCAAGGCCGTCGACCGCAGCGGTACGCCCGCAGCCGTGCCCGCGCTGACCATCCACGGCGACGACAGCCGCTTCGACGTACTCGGCTGGTTCGGCCCCGGTGGCCGTACGTGGGAGGTGCAGGAGGGGACGTACCTGCTCGACGCGTTGCTCGAGGACGGCGCGCCGCTCGACGAGCAGGCCACCTACGTGAGCATCCCGGAGCTGCGGGTCGACCGGGACATCGAGGTGCTGATCGACGCCCGCAAGGGCACGCCGATCCGGATCGAGACGCCCAGGCCCTCCGAGCAGCAGGCCGTGCTCAGCTACTACGTGCACCGGGTCACCGGCACGGGTCGCGGCATCGCCCACGGCGTCATGCACTTCAGCAATGTCGAGCAGGTCAACGTCGTGCCGACGAAGAAGGTGGCCAGGGGCAGTTTCGAGTTCTCGTCGCGGTGGCAGCTCGTGGCGCCGATGGTGCAGACCAGGGTGCCCGGCGTCAGCGGTCCGCTCGACCTCAACCTGTTCGGCAACTCACCGGCCTACTCCGGCACCAAGCGGTTCCCGTTGACCACGTGGGGTGCCGGCCCCGTACGAGGCAAAGCCGTCCTGATCCCGGCGACCGACGCGGACGAGCTGGACCAGATCGACGCGGCGGCGCGAGCCGGCGCGGCGGCCGCCCTGCTGGTGCGGCCGGCCGACCGTTCCGCGTGGACGGTGTTCGCGCCGGACGCCGAGCAGCTGCCGGTGACCTCGCTGGCCGTGGCGTACGACGACGGGCAGCAGCTGCTCGCCCGGGCCGCCCGGCCGGGCGCGGTGATCGACCTGACCCTGACCCGGTCGAGCCCCTACCTCTACGACGTCTTCCAGGTGTCCGAGGACCGCATCCCGGAGCGCGTCGTGCACCGGGTGACAACCGCCAACAGCCGGCGGATCAAGACGACCTACGCCGACAACGGCGGTTTCGACTGGGTGAAGGAGCAGCGGTTCGGATGGCGCCCCTGGCAGACGTATTCGTGGAACGACACCTCCCGGGTGGTGCACACCCCGTCGACCCGCGAGGAGTGGGTGTCGGCCGGCGACTCGGTGTGGCAGCACCGGGTGCACAGCCTCTACCCGTGGAGCAGCTTCGGGCCGTTGCAGGGTGGCTTCACCGAGCCGCCGCGGAGCTACAGCGCGGGTAGGCAGGAGGAGAGCTGGGGCGCCCCGGTGGTACGGCCCGCGGCACCGGCCGGCATCGCGTCGACCCGCGCCGGTGACGTGCTGAAACTGCGCGTCGCGGACTTCGTGGACAGCGACGGTCACTACGAGGCCGAGGCGCTCGACCCCGTCGCCGCCACGCTCTGGCGGGACGGCAAGGTGCTCGCCGAGCTGCCGAACGCCTGGCAGAACGTGGCCACGAGCAAGGGGGCGGCGGCGTACAAGTTGCGCCTCACCACGCAACGCGGTGGCGAGGACTGGCTGTACGGCACGCGGACCGAGACCGAGTGGACGTTCCGCTCCGGGGCCGACGGCACCCTGCCGCTGCTGCACATCGGCTACGACGCGCCGCGCACGACCCGGGCGCACCTGCTGAGACTGACCTTCTCGGCCAAGGTGAGCAGCCTGAAGGTGGAGGTGTCGGCCGACGACGGCGCCACGTTCCAGCGGGCGGTGACCGTCGGCAGCACGGCCCTGATCCCGGGCGGGCGTACCCCGGTGTCGGTGCGGGTCACCGCGCAGGACAAAGCCGGCAACACCGTGACGCAGACGGTGGTCCGCGCCTACCCGCGCGGCTGACCGGACGGGTCCGCCGGGGCTGCCAGCCAGCCCCGGCGGGCCGCCTGGAACGCCAGACCGGTGCGCGTGTCCACCCCGGCCAGGGCCATCAGCCGGTCCAGCCGGCGCTGCACGGTGCGCTTGCTGACCCCGAGATGGGTGGCGATGGACTTGTCCGGCATCCCGGAGACGAACAGCGACAGCAGCAGCACCTCCGGCGCCGGCAGGTCGCCGCGCGGGGCGTCGGCGAGCACCGGGGTGGCCCGCTCCCAGTAGCTCTCGAAGAGCGCCACCAGTGCGTCGAGCAGCTCACTGGAGCGGATCAGCGCGGCGGTGGGCTCGCCGACCCCGCGGGACTCGTCCGGCACCAGCGGGCAGATGGCCAGCGACCGGTCGGCGATCGCCAGCCGTACGGGCAGAGCGGGCAGAGTCCGCGACTCCTCACCGGCCCTGATCGATTCGACGATGCTGGCCAGCTCGCCGGGCTTCTCCAGCAGCTCCCGCTCGTAGATGGCGCGGTACTGCACGCCCCGGGCCAGTGCCGAGCCCTCCTCCTCGTTCTCCGGTCCCTGCATGGCGATCGGGTTGGCCCGGCAGAACCAGAGGATCTCCTCGCGGGCGGTGTCCTGCATCTCGAACAGCCGCCGCCGCAACGCCTGCGCGCCGACGACGATCTCGACCAGATGCTCGGCGCTGCGCCGCCGGTTGCTGCTGCGGTAGTCCTCACTGAGCGCGGCGACGACCTGCCGCGCCGACTCCAGCGACTGTTGCTGACGCAGCAACGTGTCACCCAGGGCGACGTCCGGTGGCAGAGCGTGAAAAGTCGGGCCGGGAGTGACGAGTCCCTTGGCGCGCAACGACTCCAGCACGTCGGCGGCCTGCCGCGCGGACGTGCCGGCGAGCCGCGCCAGCTCGTCCGGGTCGGCACCGGCGAGCCGCACCACCAGGCGGTAAGCCTCCTGCTCAGCGGTGGTGAGCAGCGCGGGGTCGGGATGCATGCGGCCACTCTACGAGCGTCCCGCAGCCCCGGCGGCCGGCCGGCGTTCGACGGGTGAGTGGGGTATTCACCGTAGCCGCAGAGTGACAGCATGTATCAATGCGCCACGGCCCCCGTGACACACCGGACGACGCCCCGCAGGACGGCCGGATCGCCGGCTGGGCGGCGGCCCGCTGCGACGAGATCGTCGGGGACATCCGCAGCCCGCTGTGGCGGTTCACCGAGGGCGTCGCCGGATTGCTCTACCCCGGGCTCGGCCCCGCGGTCGCCGCCGCCGGGCGGGTCACCAAGTGGGGCCCGGTGCTGCTCGGGCTCAACGACGAGCGCGGCGCCGACGTCAAGATCGGCATGATCGGCTCCGAGCACCTCGGCCTGTGGACGGTGCTGCGGACCAGCCTCGGCCGGTCCGATCACGGGCCCCGGCCCGGCTGGTGCGTCGACTTGCCGGTCGGCCCGGGCGGCGGGTTCGGGTCCGATGGGGTACGCGAGGACGCCCGGATCGTCTCCGGTGTCGAGGACGTCAAACCCGCGGACGTGGCACCGCTGCTGTTCGCCGTACCGCCGCCGGACGCGGCGACCCGGTTGCTGGCCCGGGTCGACGTGCGCCGCCGGGCCGGGGTCGTCGCGGTCGACGCCGGTGACGGGATGTGGCAGCGGCGGCTGTTCTTCACCGTGGTGTTCCCGGCCCGCCACGGGGACGGCCACCACGAGACGTATCGGGTGGTGTGCCCGGTGTGCGGCCGCCGCCGGCTCGCCCAGTTCCGCGGCTTCGATGTCTGTTCCGACTGCGGCTGGCTGCACATCCAGTCCGGATCGGGCTGACCCGCTCACTGGATCGGCCGGATTCGGTCGGGACGTCGACAGCTTCTTCTGCACCGGCGCCGGTACCGGCAGACTGACTCGCGTCAGGAGTGATCCCGGTGAACGGTCGTCGAGCGGAGGCCACGTGAGTTCGGACACGTCGCGGGAACAGCGCCGGGCGCAGCGGCTGGCCCGCTACGACGAACTGCGCGCCGAGCGGCCGCAGCTGTTCGTCAACCCGCCGGACGCGGCCTACGAGATCGTCTTCGACCAGGCCGGGCAGAACCGGGTCGCCGACGAGTCCGCCGCGAAGCTGCGGGCGGTGGGCAAGCCCGAGGAGTACGGCGACATCGGCGTGATCTATGAGGACTCGTTCGTGATCGGGGTGCGGGACGCCGTCCGGTTCCGTGACGGGAGGATGGGACCGTACATCCGCGTTCTCGGTGCCGTGGCCGGCACCGGGGCGGCGGTCATGCCCGTGCTCCCGGACGGCCGGATCGTGTTGATCCGGCATTTCCGGCATGACCCCCGGAGCTGGCGCTGGGAGATTCCGCGGGGTTTCGCCGAGCCCGGCGCTGACGGCGTCACCACCGCGGGCCGGGAGCTCACCGAGGAGCTGGGCGTCCCGGTCGGCCAGGTCGAGCTGCTCGGCCGCTTCGCCAACGGCGCCGAGTCCGACGAGATCTTCCTGGCTCGCCTCGATGTTCCGGAGCTGCCCGCCGAAGGCACCCGGGACGCGTTCCTGGAAGGCATCGACGACGTCCGGCTGGTCACCCGCGAGCAGCTGGAGGCGATGATGGTGGCGGGGGAGATGACCGACAGTTTCACGCTGGCCGCGTACGCGTTCGCGGTCGCCCGCGGCGCTCTGTAAGGCCCGGGCGGGGGTAGCCGATCATCCGATATCGACCCCGAGAAAACCCTGACCTGTCGTTTTTCTGCTTGGTGCCGTCATCGGGCAGGCCTACGCTCCGGCCCATCGGATGACACGGGGGGTTCCGACATGGCCGGTCTGGTGTGCGGGCGCTGGAGCAAATGGGTGGTGCTCGGCCTCTGGGTCGTGGTGCTCATGATCGCGGCGCCGATGGCGGGCAAGCTGACCGACGTCGAGAAGAACGACAACGCCGCCTGGCTGCCCGGCGGGGCAGAGGCCACCCAGGTCTCCGAGCTGCAGGGCGCCTTCCAGCCCGACGACATCGCGCCGGCCGTCATCGTCTACGAACGGGCCGCCGGCATCACCCCGGCCGACACCGCCAAGGCCACTCAGGACGCTGCCGCGATGGGCCGGGTCGCCGGGGTCACCGGTGCCGTCACCGGGCCGGTGCCGGCCAAGGACGGTCAGGCGCTGCAGACCATCGTGCCGATCAAGGTGGACGCGGACGGCTGGGACAAGATCGTCGACACGGTCGACCAGCTGAAGGCCACCACCGGCGCGGGGAGCGGCGGGCTCAGCATCCAGTACGCCGGGCCGGCCGCCACCGCCGCGGACAGCGCCGAGGCGTTCGAGGGCATCGACGGTACCCTGCTCTACACGACGCTGGCGATCGTGGCGATCATCCTGCTGATCACGTACCGCAGTCCGGTGCTCTGGCTGTTGCCCATCATCTCCGCCGGGGTCGCGCTGACCACCTCGCAGGCGGTCATCTACCTGCTCGCCAAGCACGCCGGGCTGGTGGTGAACGCGCAGAGCGCGGGCATCCTGACGGTGCTCGTCTTCGGCGCGGGTACCGACTACGCCCTGCTGCTGGTCGCCCGCTACCGCGAGGAGCTGCGCCGGCACGACGACCGGCACGAGGCGATGGCGCTCGCGTTGCACCGGGCCGGGCCGGCCATCATCGCCAGCGCCGCCACCGTGGCCGTGGGCATGTCCTGCCTGACACTCGCCGAGGTCAACTCGACCAGCGGCCTGGGCCCGGTCTCGGCGCTGGGCATCGTGGTCGGGCTGCTCGCGATGATCACTCTGCTGCCGGCGCTGCTGGTCATCTTCGGCCGCTGGCTGTTCTGGCCGGTCCGCCCGGCGATGGGCACAGCTGAGCCGACCGCCACCGGCGTCTATGCCCGGCTCGGCACGCGGATCGCCCGCCGCCCCCGGCTGGTCTGGGTCACCACCGCGGCCGTGCTCGGCGCGATGTCGCTGGGCCTGCTCCAGCTCGAAGCCAACGGTCTGGCCCAGGCCGACCAGTTCGTCGACAAGCCGTCGTCGGTCTCCGGCGAGGAGGCGCTGGCCCGGCACTTCGCGGCCGGCCAGGGCCAGCCGGTCGTCGTGATCGGGCAGGCGGCCGCGGCTGCCCGGATCCGGTCGGCGGTCGCCGCCACACCCGGCATCAGCGCCGCCGGTGAGCCCGTGGTCAAGGGTGACCTGGTGCTGATCGAGGGCCTGCTGGCCGACCCGCCGGACAGCGACGCGGCGATGGCCACCATCAAGCGGGTCCGCGCCGCCGTGCATCCGGTCGGCGACGCGCAGGTGGGCGGCCTGACCGCCATGACGCTGGACATCAACGAGGCCAACGAGCACGACAACCGGCTGATCATCCCGCTGGTCCTGCTCGTGGTGCTGGTGATCCTGGGCCTGCTGCTGCGCGCGATCGTCGCCCCGCTGGTGCTGATCGCCACGGTCGTGCTGTCCTTCGGCGCGGCGCTGGGCGTCAGCGCGCTGGTCTTCCGGCACGTGTTCGGCTTCGCCGGCGAGGACACGTCGTTCCCGCTGTACGTGTTCGTCTTCCTGGTCGCCCTGGGCATCGACTACAACATCTTCCTGATGACCCGGGTCCGCGAGGAGGCGCACGGGCACGGGCCCCGGCGCGGCGCGCTGATCGGCCTGGCTGCCACCGGCGGGGTGATCACCTCCGCCGGGATCGTGCTGGCGGGCACCTTCGCCGCGCTCGGCAGCCTGCCACTGGTGGCGTTCGCCGAGATCGGTTTCGCGGTCGCGTTCGGCGTGCTGCTGGACACCCTCATCGTGCGGTCGGTGCTGGTGACCGCGCTCAACCTCGACCTGGGACGGTGGATGTGGTGGCCGGGGCGGCTGTCCCGGGTCCGCGACGAGCCGGCCCCCCGCGAGCCGGAACGTGACCTCGAACCCGTGCCCTGAGCGGGTAGATTCCCTGCTCATGAGGTTTCGTGCGGAGCTGCGGTCGACCGGCGGGAACACAGCCGGGTTCCCGGTCGACGACGACGTGGTGGCCGCGCTGGACGGCGGTGGCCGGCCCAAGGTGGTCGTGACCGTCAACGGCTTCGAGTGGCGCGGCTCGATCGCCCGGATGAGCGGCTCCTACTGGCTGGGCGTCAGCGCGGAACGCCGGGCCGCCGCCGGGATCGCGCCCGGCGAGGTGCTCGACGTGGACGTCGTGCTGGACCGGGCCGTACGCGAGGTGGAGGTGCCGGCGGACCTCGCGGCGGCGCTCGACGCCGAGCCGGCCGCGAAGGCGTGCTGGGACGGCCTGTCCTACAGCACCAAGAGCTGGCACGTCCTGCAGGTCACCGGGGCGAAGGCGGCGGAGACGAGGGCCCGGCGGGTGGCCCGGTCGGTCGCGATGATGCTCGAGGGTCGCGCCCGCTGACCGTCACTGGCCGCCGATCCGCTTGACGGTCGTGCCGACCAGCTTCTGCCAGTCGGCGGAGAACTGCGGGTTGGCGCTCGCGTCCGACTTGCCCAGGCGGTAGATCGCATACTGGTCGACGAGCACCACGTTGCCCCGGGCCAACGCGGCCACGGCCACGTCGGCGGTGGCGGGGTGCGCTTTGTCGTACTGCTTCTGGCGGGTGGTGACGAAGCCGATCCAGCCGCCCTCCTCCAGCGGGGCGGTCGCGGCCGTCTCCGTGTACGCGGGTTCCTCGCGCTCGCCGGACTTCGCGGGCTGTGACACGGTGGGCGCGCAGGCATCGGCGACCGTACGCAGCGTGGCGAGCGCGGTCGCGGCGGAAACGGCATCCTCGTAGACCAGGCCCAGCTGGGTCAGGCTCTGCACACCCTCGGTGCCCTCGTCGGAGAGCGGCGCGGCGACCAGTTGCGGCTTGCCGGGGATGCCGGCCGGGGCGGTGTCGGCGCCGCAGATGCTGACGAGCTGGTTCGGCGCCGCCGACTCCTGCGGGGCCTTCCAGGTCGGGCCCACCTCGGCCGGCTTGAGCAGAGCGTTGCGCACGGTGTCGACGGTGATGGTGCCGTCGGGGTCGGGGGAGTCGTCCGACGAGCAGCCGGCGAAGGCGGCGACGGCACACACGGCCAGGGCGGCCCGGACGACTCTGGTCACAACCATCCGGCCATGATGGCAGACGTCCGGCGGTCACCCGCAGTCACCAGCAGGCGGTGTCCCCGCGGTGACGCGACGTGACGAGCCCGCGGGCCGGGATCGTCGATGATCCCGGCCCGCGAGCAGCTCTCGGCGAGCGGCCGGCCTCAGGCCGCCGGGGGCGCTGCCGGGTCGGCCGGTGGGTCGGCCGGCGGTGCGGCCGGGGGCGCGGTGGGGTCGGTGTCGCCGAGCGGCGCCAGCAGCTCGGCGCGGCCTTCGAAGGCGAACAGCAGCAGATCCACCATCCGGAACGTGTCGGCGTCCGGGCCCAGCGTCGGGCGCCACGACGGGTCGCGCACGATCGAGATGCGGCTGCCCTCCATCGCCCGGTGGAAGACCTCCGCCACGATCCGGCCACCGACGCCGGTGAGCCGTCCGCCGTTGAGCTCCGCCTCCCGCAGGATGTAGAACCACAGCGGCGTCCGGGCCGCGAACGCGTTCCGCTCGTCGTCGTTGAGCGCGGTGAGCACCGCGCCGGCGTCCGTGCCGCCGATGATCTGCTCCGCGGTGAGCGGCGTGACGCCGAGGAACTCCGCCGCCTGCTGGCCGCTGGCCAGTTCGACCATGTTGGCCCGGACCAGGTTGCGGAACGCCAGGTTCAGCTGGATCGCCGGCGGGTTGGTGCCGTTGCCGCCGAACGTGCCCTTGGGCATCCCGGCCAGCGGGTTGACCAGCAGCGTGTCGATGCGCTGGGCGATGTTGACGCCGGCCGGCGGGGCCAGGTCGGGCCGGCCGGCCTCGGTGGCGAAGTCGTACATCCGCCGCCAGTCGACCGCCCAGTTGGTCGGGAGCCGTTCGAACAGCCCCGACTCCTGGTCGTTGACGTCCGGGTTGGCCGGGTCGAAGTTGCCGCTGGTGCCACTGAAGGTGAACAGCAACCGCAGGCTGCCCCGGGTGCCGGAGAAGATTCGGTTCCAGTCGTACGCGGCCCGCACCATGCTGTGCCCGAGCCGGTACGCCGCCACCGAGAACTCGATCGGCATCGTCGGGGTGTCGCCGGCCTTGGCGTACCGCTGGTGACCGTTGGTGTGGCCGTCGCCGGGCACCTCGAAGAACCGGCGGCCGGTGGTGAACACGTCCTCGACGATCTCCCGGTCGACGATCCGCGGCAGGAAGTCGGTGCGCAGCATCCACTGGTAGTGCCGGACGACGGTGTGCCGGGCCCGCTCGAACAGGATCGCGCTGGGCACGCCGTTGTCGGCCAGCTGGTCGACGACCCGGTTGTGGAAGCGGATGAACGCCAGGTGGGTCTGCGCCACGATGAGGTTCTCGTCGTTGCGGTGGTCCGGGATCAGCGCGCGCTGCCGCTCCGCCTTGGTCGAGCCCTGGGTGACCCGGGGCAGGTCGTAGCCGTTGAGGTTGACGTTGGTGCCGCCGGTGCCGATCGCCGCGGTGATGCCGACGCGCAGCTTCAGCTTGTCCGGGGCGTAGAAGCGGTCGTCGTCGCGGTCGCCGGGGCCGCGGCCGTACACCGAGTCCAGGTCCAGGGCCGGCGACCGGCCCTGGAGCAGCTCGTTGACGGTGACGTGCTCGCCCAGCGCCGTCGCCGTGTTGTCCAGGGTCAGGTCGTGGTCGACGAACTGGCCCAGGTAGGTGAAGCCGGCCGGCACCGGCGGGTCCGCGGATACCGGCTGCACGGCCGGTGCGGTGGGTGCCACGGTCATCGCCGTGGCGACCTTCTCCAGGACGGTCGCGTCGATGGTCCCGCCCTTGGGCAGCAGCCGGGAGAACCGGAACTTGCGCAGCGACGCCTCCGTGGACGGCCGTTCACACACCCCGCTCTTGCCGTCCGTGGTCAGAATTCCCTCGCCGACGACGTAGTAGTTCTCGCGCATGTGACGTTTCACGAGTGCGCACACCTTTCGCCCGAGTGAGTCGCCGCCCGCCCGGGGAGGGACGGGCGGCGAGGACACGTCCCCCTCGGCCGCATCCGTAGGATGCAGAGCTGCCGGTCGGTGCCCCTGATACCCGTGAGACGGCGGTGTCGGGTAGCTGTCAGCGGTGCCGCAGCGCGGTGAGGAACCAGCCGAGCACCGGGCCGAGACGCTCCGGGGCCGGCCAGCCGTTGACCACCGACAGCAGCTCCAGGTAGCGCTCCCGGCGGGGGTCCCGGGCCGCCTCCAGCTGAGCTTCGAGCCGCTCGCGTACCGGATAGCGGGTCAGCACCGCGGTCACCACCCGCCCGGCCGAGGGCGAGGCCGGGTCGAGGCCGGCCGCCATCGCCGGTCCGGCCTCGTCGCGGACCAGCGCGACCGGGTCCCGGCGGAGCAGCACCGGATCCCGGTCGTCGGAATGCCGCTCGGCCAGCTGCCGCATGAGGTCCCGGAACGCCGGCTCCCGGGCCAGCCCGGCCAGTTCGATCCACGCCTCCAGCTGCGCGGGCTGCGGATCGTCGGGCAGTTCCGGGGTCAGCGAGCGGGCGAGGCCGGCGAAGCCGTCCAGGCCGCCGAAGACCTGCCCGAGGAAGTCGTCGATCAGGGCGCGGCGTTCCCGCGCGCCGAGCTCGGCCAGTTCGCGCATGTGCTGGACCTCCTGCGGGGTGGATCCGTACCGCGCCGCGGCCGACAGCACCGCGCGGCGCAGTCGCAGGGTGCGGATCTGGATGTCGAGAGCTTCGGTGTGGGCGGCCGCCACCTCGGCCAGGGTGGCCTCGCGGTCCAGCACCCGGCGGATCGTGGCCAGGTCGAGCCCCAGCTCGCGCAAGGTACGGACCAGTTCGAGCCGCGCGACCGCGGTGGCGTCGTAGCGGCGGTGACCGGCCCGGCTGCGGCCGGCCGGCGGCACGATCCCGCGATCGGCGTAGAACCGGACGGTCTTGACCGTCAGCCCGGTCCGCCGGGCCAGCTCACCGATCGACAGGAAGGCCATGGCCCCCACTCTGCGACCTCCCCCGGTGGGAGAGGCAAGTGTTCAGCGGCGGGTCGCGGTCCGGACCAGGCCGGCCAGGGCCCGGGAACGGCTGTGCGGCGGCCAGGCGAGCACCGTCGTCACGGCCGGCGCGTCGGGCACCGGTACGACGGCGAGGCCGGGGCTCAGCTGGGCCCGGGCCGACTCCGGCAGGACCGCCGAGGCCCGGCCCAGCGCGATCAGCTGGTAGAGCTGGGCGCTGTCGCGTACCTGGGGGCCGGGGCCGTCCGGGTAGGTGCCGTCGGGGCGGGGCCGGCGTGGCTCCGGCAGGCCGGGCAGCGCGGTGACCTCGGCCAGCCGCACCTCGGCACGGGTGCTGAGGGGATGCCCGGCCGGCAGGACCACGACCTGTCCCTCGGTGCACAGTTCCTCGGTGTCCAGGCCCGCGGTGGAGTCGAACGGCAGGTGCAGCAGGGCCACGTCGGCCCGCCCGTCGCGCAGCATGCGTTCCTGCTCGCCGATGCCGCACAGCAGCACGTCGACGGTCACCGCGCCGGGCTCGGCGGCGTACGCGTCCAGCAGCTTGGCCAGCAGCTCGCTGGACGCCCCGGCCTTGGTGACCAGCACCAGGCCCGGATCACCGGTCCCGGACACCGCGGCCCGGCGGGTACGGCGGTCCGCCGCATCAACCGCATCGAGGGCGGCCCGGCCCTCGGCCAGCAGCACCGACCCCGCCTCGGTCAACGTGACGCTGCGGCTGGTGCGTTCCAGCAGGGTCACCCCGAGCCGTCGTTCGAGCTGCGCGACCGCCCGGGACAACGGCGGTTGCGCCATGCCGAGCCGGCGTGCGGCCCGCCCGAAGTGCAGCTCCTCGGCGACGGCCACGAAGTACCGCAGCTCCCGCGTCTCCATCCCTGCACGGTACCCGGAATCGATACCCGCGCGGTATCGATGGCTCCTCGAACGGTGTTGGTGGCCGGCCGGGGCGTGGAGACGATCGGGGCATGACGGAGACGACGATCGCGCTGGTGTCCGGCGCGAACAAGGGAATCGGGTACGAGATCGCGGCCGGCCTGGGCGCGCTGGGCTGGAGTGTCGGTGTCGGCGCCCGCGACGACCAGCGCCGGGAAGCCGCGGTGGAGAAGCTGCGGGCGGCCGGTGTAGACGCTTTCGGCGTACCTCTGGATGTGACCGACGACGCGAGCGTGACGGCCGCCGCCGAGCTGATCGAGCAGCGGGCCGGGCGCCTCGACGTCCTGGTCAACAACGCCGGGATCACCGGGGACCGGCCGCAGGAGCCGAGCAGCGTGGACCTCGCGATCATCCGGACGGTCGTGGAGACCAACGTGATCGGCGTCGTCCGGGTCACCAACGCCATGCTGCCGCTGCTGCGCCGCTCGGCCGCGCCGCGGATCGTGAACATGTCCAGCAGCGTCGGCTCGCTCACCCGGCAGTCCGGTCCGGCCGACGACCTCACGACGGGTCCGGTGGCGGTCGCCTACTCGCCGTCGAAGACGTTCCTCAACGCCGTGACCGTCCAGTACGCCCGGGAGCTGCGCGGCACCAACATCCTGATCAACGCCGCCTGCCCCGGTTTCGTGGCCACCGACCTCAACGGGTTCCGCGGGGTGCGTACCCCCGAGCAGGGCGCGGCGACCGCGATCCGGCTGGCGACGCTGCCCGACGACGGCCCGACCGGCGGGTTCTTCGAGGACGCCGGGGTGGTGCCCTGGTAAGCGGGGTCAGCCCGCGACGACCCGGTTGCGGCCCTGGTGCTTGGCGGCGTACAGGCGCTCGTCGGCCAGGGCCTTCGCGGCCGGCAGGTCACCACCGGCCGGCACCACCGCGACGCCCAGGCTGATGGTCACCGACAGCCCGGGCTGCAGCAGCTCCCACGGGTAGCCGGCCACCTGAGCGCGCAGCAGCTCGCAGCGGGCCTGCGCGTCCGGCAGGCTCAGCCCGTCCAGCGCGATCAGGAACTCCTCGCCGCCGAACCGGGCGACCAGGTCGTTGTCGCGGACGTTGTCGCGCAGCACCGTGGCGATCTGCCGGAGCACCTCGTCGCCGACGAAGTGCCCGAAGCGGTCGTTGACCCCCTTGAACAGGTCGACGTCGGCGATCGCGACGCACAGCGGCCCGGCCGCGGCGGCGAGCTCCGGCAGCCGCAGCTCCGCGAAGCGCCGGTTGGGCAGGCCGGTCAGCGCGTCCTCGGACGCCTGGCGCTGCCAGCTCAGGTTGTCCGCCTCCAGCTCGGCGCTGCGGACCCGGTGCAGCTCCGCCTCGAGCCGCGCCTTCTCCGCCTCCAGCCGCGCGTTGTCGAGCTCGAAGTGGTGCACCGCCATCCGGGCCCGGGCGACGGCGACGTGGTTGTGCGCCTCGCGTTCCAGGGCATGGAACGAGCGGTAGTGGGCCAGCGCCGCGGCCAGGTCGCCGACCTGCTCGTACGCGTCCGACAGCTCTCGGTGGATCTCCATGGCCATCGGCTTCTCACCGGCCTCGACGGCTCGTTCCAACGCCTCCAGCAGCCCTTCGACCGCCGCCGCGCACTCGCCGCGCATCAGCCGTACGTGCGCCTGGTGCTGCAGCGCGGCCGACTCCAGCGACCGGTAGCCGTGGATGACGGCGATGGCCCGCGAGTCCTCGATCATCCGGGCCGCCCCGGCGAAGTCACCGGCCAGGGCCAGCAGCATCCCGTAGTTGTCCAGGCAGATCGACTCGCGGAACGGGTGGCGGGCGGCCCGGGCCAGCCCGAGCGCCTCGTCGACGTGACCGAGCGCGCCCCGCAGCGTCTGCTCGGCCCGCTCCTCCTCGCCGGCGGCCCGCAGCCGGTTGACCTCGTGGACGGCGTTGTCGCCGACGTTGTTGAGAATGCAGAACCGGGCCTCGGCGTCCATGCCGTCGGCCATGGTGAGCGCCCGCATCAGGTACTCGGTGCTCAGGTTGCGGTCGCCCATGCTGCCGTGCACGACGCCGGTCCGGTTGTGCACCCAGTAGAGCAGGTCGCGGTCGCCGAGCCGCTGGGCGATGTCGCGGCCGCGAGCCAGCACGTCGAGCGCCTCGTCGTGCATGCCGAGGTCGTTGAGTGGCAGCGCCTCCAGGGTCAGCACCTCACAGATGCCGGCCTCGTCACCGGTCACCTCCAGCACCGCGACCGCTTCGCGGCAGGCGGTGACCGCGTCCTCCTGCTCACCGAGGCGCAGCAGCTGGGTGGCCAGCGAACGCAGCGCCCGGGCCTGACCGGCCGGATCAGCCGAGGCCTCGGCCAGCTTCGCGGCCTGCCGGGCCACCTCGGAACCGCTGCGGTAGTCACCGGCGAGCCGGTACTCCTCGGCCGTGTCGAGCAGGACGGCGACCTGGACGACCCCGGGTCCGGCCGGGCGTTGCTCCACGAGACTCGTGCCGGTCATACCGCGCCTCCTCCCGGTTCCGTGGCCACGGGAACCTCATCGCCGCGCCGGGGCCCGGCTTGAGCGATTCGGTACGCCGATCTGCCGCGGTACGCCTCGGCACGTTTCCGGGATTACTGCGGATCACCGCTTTCCTACTGTGAGTGGCACGCCCGGTCAGGGCGCTCGAACAACCAGGAGGCCGAGCATGAAGCTCCACCCCACCGCCCTTGTCGTGGCCGCCACCGTCATGGCCGGGCTCACCGGCTGCGGTGCGATCGACGGCCCGGCCGCCCCGTCCGCCAGCAGCGTCCCCGCCGGCATGGGCTCCCCGGAGAAGGTGGCCGACGCCACCCCGGTCGGCTCGTCCAAGAAGGCGCCGAAGCACCAGGGCAGCCCCGAGCACAAGAGCAACCCGAAGCACGAGAGCACCCCCACGCACGAGAGCACCCCGACCCACGCGCCCAAGCCGCACGGCCCGCGGATCGTCTCGTTCAAGGTGGTGCAGAAGCCCAAGTGCGCCGAGGGTACGGCGGTCTTCCGGGCCGAGGCGGTCCCGCTGATCATCAAGTGGAAGATCACCGGAGCCGACTCGGCCGCGCTGTCCGTGGACGACCCGACCGGCACACCCGGCACCTACGGCCCCGTCGACCTCCAGGGCACCCAGGAGTTCACCTTCTCCTGCGCCGGTGCGGTCGGCACGACCGAGACCCACACGTACGCGATCTACACCGTCGGCGGCGGCACCCAGAAGCACAAGACCCTCAAGGTCTCGGCCAAGGTGCTGGACCAGGGCAAGCAGCTCTAACGGTTCGCGTACGGCTCGAAAGCCCCGCCCAGCGCCTGCCGCAGCACCGACTTCGGCCGGGCCCCCACGATGGTGTGCACGACCACGCCGTCGCGGAAGAACAGCAGCGTGGGCATGGACAGCACCCGGTAGGCCCGCATCGTGACGGGATTCTCGTCCGCGTCGATCTGGGCGATGACCACGCCGGGGAAGTCGCCGGCCAGCTCGGCCAGGGTGCGGGCGACCGGCCCGCACGGCGGGCACCACTCGGCCCAGAAGTCCACCAGCACCGGCCGGGGGTTGCCGAGCACCAGCTCGGCGAAGGTGTCGTCGGTGACCTCGGTCAGCGAATCCGCAAGCATTGCTTCTCCCGTTCCTGGATGGCCTGGGCGAGCTGCCCGCGCAACCGGTCCCGGACGCCGGCGAGCTGATCCAGACAGGTCTCGACCTCGGCGAGCTTGCGGCGCAGCACCGCCACGGAATCGGGGCAGACGTGCCCGGCGGCGTTGCCGGCCCGCAGGCAGGCGACGAACGGCCGGATGTCGTCGAGGCCGAACCCGACGGCCAGCAACGCCCGGATCTCGTGCACGACCCGCAGTTCGGACTCGTCGTACCGGCGGTACCCGTTGGCGTCGCGCTGCGGCTCGACCAGCCCGTGCTGCTCGTAGTAGCGCAGCGTGCGGGCGCTCGTACCGGCCCGTTCGGCCAGCTCCCCGATCAGCATCCGACTCACCTCGTTCGTTGGTCGCACCGCACGCTAGGCCTTGCCACCGGCGTCAAGGCAAGTCTTTGCGCATCCGGACCAGCGGTACAGAGACGCCGCCCGAGGTCTCCGTCACGTGCTCGACGACGGTGAAGCCGGCCGCCTCGTACAGCGGGCGGCCGGCCAGGGTGCCCATCAGCTCCAAAGTGGTGAAGCCCTCGGCGGCGGCCGCGGCCTCGCACCGGTCGAGGATCAGCCGCCCGACGCCGCGGCGGGTGAAGCCGGGACGGGTGTACATCGCCCGTACCTTGGCCGGCTCCCGGGCGGGATCCAGCAGCGCCGGATCCCGCCCGCCGGAGTGGTCGCCGCCGTAGAGGGTGGCCCGCCGGCTCCAGCCGCCGCAGCCGGCGAGCTGCCCGTCGGCCTCCACCACGAAGTACGTGCCGTCGTCGATGAGCTGGGTGTCGAGGCCCATGACGGCGTGGCTGGCGGCGATCTGCGCGGGGTCGAGGAAGCCCCGTTGCAGCTCCTCGACAGCGGCATTGATCAACGGCAGGAGCTGAGGCAGATCGGCATGCGCGGCCACCCGGCTGGTCAAGGTCATGCGGCTCAGTCTGCCCGCGAGGTCACCAGGACGGCATCATCGCGGCCGGGTAGCGGGAGCCGGCCGCACCGTGCGGCACGATCTCCTGGATCCGGGCCAGCTCGGCCGGGGTCAGCGTCACCTCGGCGGCGGCGACGTTCTCGGCCAGGCGCCGGGGGCTGCGGGTGCCCGGGATCGGCACCACGTCGTCACCCTGGGCCAGCAGCCAGGCCAGCGCGAGCTGGGTGACTTGCACACCCTTGGCGGTGGCCAGCTCGGTGAGCGCCCGTACGGCGGCCACGTTCGCCTCGTAGTTGCCCGGCTGCCACCGGTCGTCCCAGCGCCGCATGTCGTCCTCGGCGTAACTGTCCGCCGGCCGCACGTCGCCGGTCAGGAAGCCCCGCCCCAACGGCGAGTACGGCACGAAGCCGATCCCCAGCTCGCGCAGCACCGGCCGCACATCGGTCTCGACAGCCCGCTCGAACAGCGAATACTCGGTCTGCAGCACCGACACGGGCTGCACGGCGTGAGCCCGCCGGATGACCTCGGGGCCGGCCTCGCTGAGCCCGAACCACCGCACCTTGCCCTCCCGGATCAGCTCGCCGACGGTGCCCGCGACGTCCTCGATCGGCACGGCCGGGTCGACCCGGTGCTGATAGAGCACGTCGATGTGGTCGGTGCCGAGGTAGCGCAGGCTGTTCTCGGTCACCTCGCGGATGTGGGCGGGCTGGCTGTCCAGCGCGACGCCGTAGCGGGCCGGATCGGTGAGGTCGAAACCGAACTTGGTGGCGATCACGATCTCGTCGCGGAAGCCCCGGACGGCCCGGCCCAGCAGGCGTTCACCGTCGCCCTGGCCGTACAGCTCGGCGGTGTCGAAGTGGGTGACGCCGAGCTCGTGCGCGCGGCGGATGGTCGTGATGCTGCTCTCGTCGTCCCCGGCGCCGTACGCCATGGTCATGCCCATGGTGCCCAGGCCGATGGCCGAGCTCGTCAGGCCCTGCCCGCCCAGCCTGCGGATCTCCAGCTTTGTCATGCCTCGACGCTAGGTCGGCCGGGGCCGGCCGGCATGGGCCGGCAACCGCATACTCTTGCCTGATCCGCTCACGGGAAGGACGGCCGATGCTGGACGAGCTCGCCCGCGCTGTCACCGGCCACTGCCCGGGATTCTGGGTGGAATCCGCGGTGCCCCGGCTCTCACTGGTGGCGGCCGACGAGGCACCCGCCGTGGTCGACATGATGTACACACCGATGCTCTGCTTCGTGGCGAGCGGCGCCAAGCGCGCCACCGCCGGTGACCACAGCGCGCTGGTCGAGGCGGGGCACATGTTCGTCAGCTCGCTGGAGTTGCCGGTCACCGCGACCTTCGAACGGCTGCCGTACCGCTCGGTGGTGCTGACGCTCGACGAGCAGGTGCTGGCGGATCTGCTGCTGGAGCTGGGCGAGGCGGCCAGGCTGCCGGAGCCGGACCCGGGCGGGGTGGTCAGCACGCCGATGGGTCCCGAACTCGTCGACGCGGTGACCCGGTGGGTGCGCCTGCTGGACGCCCCGCGCGACATCGGGCCACTGGCCGGCCGGATCGAGAGCGAGATCCTGTACCGCCTGCTCGGCGGCCCGTTGGGCCCGGTGCTGCGGCAGTTCGCGCTGGCCGACTCGCACGTGACCCAGGTGCGCCGGGTTTCCGGCTGGATCCGCGAGAACCACGCGAGCCCGCTGCGGATCGAGGCGGTGGCCGCGATGGCCACCATGAGCACGGCGACACTGCACCGGCATTTCCGGCGGGCGACCGGGATGAGCCCGCTGCAGTACCAGAAGGTCGTCCGCCTCCAGGAAGCCCGCCGCCTGCTGGTCGCCGGCGACACGACCGCGGCGATCGTCGGCGAACGGGTCGGCTACACCAGCGCGACCCAGTTCAACCGCGAATACCGCCGGGCGTACGGCATCCCGCCGGCCCAGGACGCCGTCCGCCTGCGGGCCCAACTGCTGCGGACCTCGGCGCGCCGTCAGGCCCCCGCGGTGACGGCGGCCCAGAACGCGTCGGCGTAGGGCTCCGGCACCGGGGAGGTCATCTCGCGCTGGGTCAGCAGCACGTTGACCCGGCCACCGGCCAGGTCGGCGTAGGCCGCGGTGCCGAGCCCGCCACGCCGTACCCGTGCGTGTACGTCAGCACGTGCCGGACGGTGATCGGCCGGGCCTGCGGCACGACGTCGTCCAGCCGCAGCTCGCCGCTGTCCACGTGCGGCCGCAGCGCCGCCTCGACCAGGTCCGGGCTCATGCCCCCCTGTCTAGCTCTGGACCTCGATGCTGTCGACCCGGTCCGGGTAGAACGCGACGTGGTCCTTGATCTCCTTGACCGCGTCGTGCGGCTGCTCGTAGACCCAGATCGCGTCGGTCGACCGCGCGCCGCCGGCGGGGATGGAGTAGTAGCTCGCGTCGCCCTTGTACGGGCAGTGCGTGCTGGTTTCCGTGCGCTCCAGCAGCGACCGGTCGACGTCCTCGATCGGGATGTACTGCACGGCGGGATAGGTGGACTCCTGCAACGTCAGCGCCCGGGTGGTGTCGGCGACGACCTTGCCGGCCACGGTGACGACGATCCGCGCCGGGTTCGGCGTGACCGTGATGGGGTGACTCGGTCCGGGCTGCAACACAGTCTTGGCCATGGCGATGCCTTTCCGTCTTCGTCGAAGGACTCGCCATGGTGCAAGTCATCGCGGCCCGGATTATTCCGCCGGATGGCTGACGTGGGCGGTGACGATGCGCCAGCCCTGCGGCAACCGGACCCAGGTCTGCGACTGCCGGCCCAGCACCTCCGAGCCCGGATAGCCGAACAAGGTCGTGACCACCGCCACGTCCGCGCCGTACGCGGTCACGGTCGTGTCCTTCAGCCGGCGGCCCGGCGGCAGTGGGGGCTGGGCCCGCCGCCAGGCGAGTTGTTCCTCGAGGCCGGCCTGCTGGTCCGCGATCCCGAAGCGGACCGCGCCCGGGGCGAAGAAGCCCACCACGCGGTCCGCCTCGTCGGCCGTCAGCGCTTCCTCGTAGTCCGTGAACGCCGCGGTGACCTCGGCGAGCACGTCCGGGCGGTCGATCTGCATGGCGTCTCCTCATCGGGGTGGCGGCGGCCCGGCGCGAACGCCGGGCCGCCGGTCGGTGCTGCCTCAGACCTTGCTGGGTACGGGCACGCCGCCCTCCGGTGCCTCGGTGAACTCGTTGCCGCCCTCCGGCACGTCCGCGACGGCGTCGGGCTCCCGGGGAGTCGGCCTGGTCAGCGCGAACAGCACGCAGACCACGGTCAGGAACAGGTAGCCGAGGCTGACCTGCCCGTCGGCGTTCCACTGCACCTTCTCCGCGTGGATCAGGCCGACGAAGGTCAGCACCGCCCCGGCGCCGGAGAAGATCGCCGCCTGCCAGAAACGTTTGTCGATGATGAAAGCGACGATCGCGCCCAGCACCAGGCCGGCCAGGATCGCGCCGGAACCCAGGGTCTTCAGCCCGTCGTAGACCACGCCGGCGCCGGCCAGGGTGCTGATGCCGACGTCCGCGGCGGTGGTGCCGGCCGCCGACAGCACGTTGTCCATCTGGCCGGTGGCCCAGCTCGCAATGTTCGGGATCAGCGCGGCGACCACCGCCGCGGCGTGCGCCCGGGGGGTCGCCTGGAACGCCTGGGCGCCGATCAGCAGGCCGATGTAGAGCAGGATCGGCACGATGGCCGCGGTCGGGAAGATCGTGCCGAGCAGGCCGAACATCCCGAAGAAGCAGAGCAGGGCGATGACCACGCCGGTCGCCATCGAGTAGCCGGTCCGGCCGCCCGCCGCCTTCCAGCCGGGGTGCCCGACGTACACGGCCGGCGGGAACGGCGAGCCCAGCATTGAGCCGATGACCGCGCCGCCGCCGTCGGCGAGCAGCACGCTGCGCAGGTTGTAGCGGTCCCCGGCGGTAGCGGCGCTCTCCACGTTGGTCATCGCCTCGGTGAAGTTGTAGACGCCCAGCGGGATCGCGGTGGCCAGCAGCGGCGCCATGTCGCGCAGGCCGTCCAGGAGCAGGTCGAACTTCAGGTGCGGGAAGGCGAACGCGATGTCCTGGGCGGCGGCGGTCACGTCCGGCACCGACATCGCCCCGCCGATCCAGCCGATCGCGCTGCCCAGCAGCAGCGCGACCAGGCCGATCGGCAGGTTGCCGGGCAGCTTGACGTCGGTGAGCAGGCCGATCAGCAGCAGGCCGAGGACCGGCAGGGCGATCCACGCGGCCTTCCACATCTGCCCGGCCGGGTTCATCGAGATGAAGGTGATGGAGATGCCGGCCAGGGTGCCGAGCAGGGCGGCCCGGGGTGCGTACTTGCGGATGTACGGGCCGACGAACGCGCCGATCAGCACGATCACCCCGATGATGAACGCCCACGCGATGCCGGCCGTCCACGCCTGGATCGGGTCCTTGGTGGTCAGGTAGATGGGCAGCATGATCACGAAGATCACGATGAACATGTGCGGCACGCTGGGGCCGTACGGCATCGCGGTGACGTCGCTGCGGTTCTCCTTGGCGGCCAGCCGGCGGGCCAGGTAGGTGTAGTACATGTTGCCCAGCACCAGGGCGATGCCCAGCGCCGGCAGGATGACGCCGAACACGTCGCCCGGGTCCATGCCGATCACGCCGATGCACAGGCCGGTCAGGGTGAGCACGTTGACCAGGACGTTGACGCCGAAGCCGAAGAACGCGTTGGTGTCACCGCGTACCCAGTAGGGGAGTTTCATGGCTGCTCCTCAAGACTGACGGATGTCGAATCCGCGACCCAGCCGAAGATGCCGCCCTGGGCGGCGATCATCTCCAGGCCGACGCGCTGGAACTCGGGGAAGTAGGAGCCGACGCAGTCGGCCAGCACGAGGCACTCGTAGCCGCGGTCGTTGGCCTCGCGGACCGTGGTGTGCACGCACACCTCGGTCGTCACGCCGGTGACCAGCAGGCTGCGGATGCCGCCTTTGTCGAGCAGGTCCTGCAGTTCGGTGGCGTAGAAGGCGCCCTTGCCGGGCTTGTCGACGACGGCCTCGCCCGCGGCCGGCTGGAGTTCGTCGATGATGTCGTGGCCGTACTCGCCGCGGATGAGGATGCGGCCCTTCGGCCCTTGCTGGCCGATCCGGCCGCGGGCGAGCTTGGCCGGTGGGCAGTCGGACAGGTCGGGCAGGTGGCCTTCGCGGGTGTGGATGACCGGCAGGCCGGCCGCCCGCCAGGTGCTCAGGAACGCGGCCAGCGGGGCGATCGTGCGGCGCAGCTGCGAGACGTCGTTGCCGAGGCTCTCGCCGAAACCGCCCGGCTCCAGGAAGTCCCGTTGCATGTCGATGACGAGCAGGGCCGTGCTTTCCGGGGCGAAGGTGAAGGGGCCGGGCGTTGCTTGCACGGTCGGCACAGCTCAGCCCTCCGTGGCGGCGATGACGTCGTCGGAGGTGGCGACGCAGCCGAAGACACCGCCCTGCATGGTGACCATGTGCAGTGCCGCCGCGTGGTTGCCCGGGTCCGTGGCCCCGGTGCAGTCGGAGAGGATCAGGCATTCGTAGCCGCGGTCGTTGGCCTCCCGCATGGTCGTGTGAACGCAGACATCGGTGGTGATCCCGGTCAGGATCAGGTGCGTGATGCCATGGGTACGCAGCACCAGGTCCAGATTGGTGGCGTAGTAGGCACCCTTGCCGGGCTTGTCGACGATCACCTCGCCGGGCCCGGGCGCGACCTCGGGCACGATCTCCCAGCCCGGCTCACCCTTGATCAGGATCCGCCCGCACGGGCCCGGTCCGCCGATCTCGGCGCCGATCTGCGCCGAGCGCCACCGCTTGTTGGCCGGCAGGTCGGAGAGGTCCGGGTCGTGACCCTCGCGGGTGTGCACGACGAGCATGCCCAGCTCCCGTACGTGGGCCAGCAGGCGCGCGGTGGCGGGCAGCCCGGCCCGGGTCAGCGCGATGTCGTAGCCCATCGCCTCGACGTATCCGCCGGGGCCGCAGAAGTCGGTCTGCCAGTCGATGCAGATCAGCGCCGTACGCTCGAC
The DNA here is from genome assembly GCF_040649415.1 of Actinoplanes sp. NPDC048967. NCBI lineage: Bacteria > Bacillati > Actinomycetota > Actinomycetes > Micromonosporales > Micromonosporaceae > Actinoplanes > Actinoplanes sp. NPDC048967. The sequence goes on along the minus strand of NZ_JBEZFL010000004.1, from coordinate 127,794 downwards.
CGGCACCGAGCCGTCGTAGGGCCAGAGGTAGGGGGCGGCCTTGACCGGGCCGATGATCGCCGTCATGTGTCCTGCCTTTCCGATGCGGTGCGGTGGGCCCGCCAGCCGCCGCCGGCGGTGATGTCCTGGGCTGCGCCGACCGCGTAGGCCTCGCACAGGAAGCCGGTCGCCTCGGTGCCGTCGGCCAGCGCGATGCGGCCGAGCGACAAAGGGGCGGGGATACCGGCGAGCAGGCTGCCGACGGTCGCGGCCGGCAGCTGCCAGAGTTCGATGTCGATCGCGCCGCCGGTGTCGTCGCGGACCAGCCCGGGCACGCCGGACGGCAGGCGGTAGAGGCGGTAGCAGGGCGCGGTACGGGCGGCGCCGACCAGCGTCGCCCGTCGCTCGGTCAGCTCGTGGTTGCGCGGTTCGCCGCTCAGATGCAGTCCGACGACGGCGATCGTCATCAGGTCGTCCGCCCGGGTGATCGTCTCGGCGAGCAGCGCCAGCGTCTCGTCGCTGAACGCCGGTCCGAACAACGTGAGGCTCGCGGGCCGGCCGTCGGCGGTGAACCCGTTCGGGACCGTGACGGCGGCCAGGTCGAGCAGGTTCGCGAACTGGGTGTAGCGGCCCAGGTCGAGGTTCCGGCCGATCGGATCGACGGCGATCTCGGCGTGCGTGTACGTCGTGCCGACGGTCGGCAGCACCAGCACGTCGACGGTGTCCCAGAGCCGGTCCGTCCACGCCTTCAGCTCGCGCAGCCGGTGCACGCCCCGCCACGCGTCGGCCGCGGTGAAGCGCCGTCCGCTCTCCAGCACCTGGCGGGTCACCGGCAGCACCGCGTCCGGATGCCCGTCCAGGAAGTCCCCGAGGTCGGCCAGCCGCTCGGCCACCCACGGTCCGCGGTAGAGCAGGTCGCCGGCCTCCAGCAGCGGTGCGATGCCGACCTCACGGACGTCGGTGAACCGGCCCAGCCCGGCCGCGAACGCCTTCTCCTGCCCGGCGTCGCCGAAGAAGTCCAGCGAGCTCGCGGTGGCGATGCGCAGCTCGGCCGGGTCGCGCAACGGCCGGCTCCCGGTACGCCCCCACGGGTCCCCGTCGGACAGCCCGCGCGCGACCCGCAGCACCGCGACCGCGCGGCTGACGTCGGGTGCGAAGATCGAGACGCAGTCCAGCGAGCGGCACGCCGGCACCACTCCGAGCGTGCTGAGCAGGCCCCGGGTCGGCTTGATCCCGACGATGCCGTTGAGCGCGGCGGGTACCCGGCCGGAGCCGGCGGTGTCGGTGCCGAGCGCGAAGTCGACCAGCCCGGCGGCGACGGCGACGGCCGACCCGGAACTGGAACCGCCGGAGATCAGGCCGCCACCGAAGACGCTCTCCGGCGTGCCGTACGGCGACCGCGCGCCGGTCAGGCCGGTGGCGAACTGGTCCAGGTTGGTCTTGCCGACCAGCAGCGCCCCGGCGTCGAGCAGCCGTTGCACCACGGGGGCGGTCCGCCGGGGCCGGTAGGCGAATTCCGGGCAGGCCGCGGTGGTCTCCAGCCCGGCGACATCGATGTTGTCCTTGACCGCGAAGGTCAGTCCGGACAGGGGCAGGCCGGCGGGAACGGTCGCGGCCCGGGCCCGCAGGCCGGCCTCGGCGACCGTGCTGATCCAGACACCGTCGTGGCCGCGTTCCCGGATGCGCCGGAAGACATCGTTCATTCTGTCGATTGTCGACCGTTTCATTTCGGCCGACTCCACCTCGTGTAACGGGCGGATTTCCTTGCGTGATCTAGGGCAGATAGGTGCGGGCGCCGTGCCCGTTCAGTGCCGCGATGATGCTTTCGGGCTCACCCTGCTCAATCGCGGCGAGAAGCCGCTCGTGGCGGTGCACACCGTCCGAGGGCTCCGCCACCTCCGCCTCCCGGCGCAGGTTGACCGCCATGTAGAGCTGGAGGCGGACCAGCACCGACTCGTACAGGGTGCCGAGCTGGCGGTTGCCGCCCAGCGCGACCACCTCGACGTGGAAGCGGCGGTGCGCGTCGGCGATGGCCGGCCGGTCACCCGCGTCCGTCGCCTTGCTCATGACCTCGAGTGCGGCGCGCAGCCCGGACAGGTCGGCGCCGGGCCGGATCGAGGCGACGGCGTGCCGCTCCAGCACGTCACGCACCTCGTAGAGCTCGCGGACGTCGTCGTCGGAGAGGGTGGCCACCCGGACGCCGCGGCGCGGGATGTGCTCCACGAGGCCCTGTTGGGCCAGCAACCGCAGCGCCTCGCGCAGGGGTGCCCGGCTGATGCCCAGCCGGCGGGTGAGCTGCTCCTCGACGAGGCGCTCGCCGGGGTCGGTGCGGCCGCTGAGGATCTCGCGGCTGAGCCGGTCGAGGGCGAGGTCGACGAGGCTGTGACTCTCCAGCTCACCGTTGCCCACAGCACGAGTGTGCCAGTACCGGCACGCCCGGTGACACCGGGCGTGCCGGCCCCGCCGTACGGCTCAGAAGTCGCCGGCGGTGTTGCACTTGGCCCGCTGGACCACGCAGTTCTTCACCCGGTGCCCGAGGGCGTCGTTGTCCCAGGCGAGGAACGCGTCGCCGTGCATCGAGGAGGCCATCTTGGAGGCCAGCTCGAAACCGTCGGCCGTGCCGCTGGTCGGGTACGCGATCAGGAACGAGATGGACGGGATCGCCACCGGGAAGTTCCCGCTGCACCGGCCGTCATAGGTGTACGCCACGTGCGCCTTGTGGGTCGGGCTGTCCAGGTGCACGCCGTCCCAGCAGTCCGGGAACACCAGCTGGAACATCAGCGTCGCGCCCGGCGCGCAGAGCGGCCAGTTGCCGTCCGCGCTGCGGCCGATCTCGCCACCCGCACCCGCGCAGTAGAACTGGTTGACCGAGCCGGCCGGGGTGGGAGCCTGCAACCGGGCGTCGCCGGCGATCATCCGGAAGCCCTGCGGGAAGGGCACCGTGGCGGCCGGGTCGACCAGCCGGGAGCCGTAGTACACGACCACGTCCTTGGGCTCGACCACGCGGCCGCGCTCGTACAGGGTCGGGATCCAGTACGCCGAGAGGTCCTCGGCCGGCTTGCAGCTGGTGCCCGCGTTGCGCAGCAGGGTGGCGGTCGTGGTGTTCGCGTCGGTGCTGCGGTTGCCGATGAAACTGTGCATGTGCGAGGCGCCGGCCATCCCGGGGAAGACGATCGGGTCGTCCGGCTTGGAGTGGCTGTACAGGCAGGACGCGTTGAACTCGGGCACCCGTACGGAGTTGGCCGGCACCGGTCGTGGCGCCATGGCCCGGAACGCGGCGAGCTGCGCCTGCCAGGCCGCCGGGTCCATGGTCACCCAGCCGGCGTCGCTCTGGGCGCCGTCGCCGAACGAGAACCAGTTGACGTTGACGAAGTCGCCGGCCGCGGTGTTGCGCAGGACGGCGTACACCGTCTGCGGGCCGGCCGGATGGGTGGACGCCGAGGTGGTCAGGGTCGTCCAGTTCTGCCAGCCGCCGGTCGCGGTGATCGCGAAGCGGGCGAGCAGCGGGCCGGTGGCCGAGCCGGTGTGCAGCTCGACGCTGCCCGAGCCGGTGGCCGAGGAGACCCGGGCCGCGATGCTCAGCGGGCCCGCCGGGCCCAGGTCCACCCCGTCGTAGCGCATCCAGTCACCGTCGGCCAGGTAGGACGCGTTCTGGCCACCGCCGGTGTCGGCGGTGGCTTCCAGCTGCACGCCGGACTGGGCGGCATAGGCCTCGGCCTGCACCACGGTGGTGGCCGCGGCGGCAGTGCCCGCCGCCGTGACGGCGAGGGCTCCGGTGAGCAGGGCGGTCAGGGCGGCCCCCAGCAGGGCGCGGCGCTTCCTTGATCGGTCCATGGGCATCCTTCGGGTCGGTGCCGCCGGCTGCCCGAGGGGGATCGGCAGATCGACGGCGGTCGTTCGGGTGTCCGAAGTATCCCGTCGGGAAGCGCTTCCCGATAGTTTCCGCAGCGAGTGTGGGCACAATGTGCGGAAAGTTGACCTCGCGCCGGGAAGCGTTTACTTGACCCGGCGCCGAGCTCAGGGCAGCAGGTCGTCCAGCACGGGCGGCTTGGTGAAGATGCCGTCCGTGCGGCCCAGCGTGGCCAGCCGCTCCAGCGAGGCCCGGTTGATGTCGTTGGGCCAGCTCGGCAGGATCATCGCGGTCCGGACCACGTCGTTGATCTTCGTGTAGGTGCCGACCGTCGCCCGGATCTCCTCGGGGTGACCCGCGGCGTACTGCAGCGACTCGTTGACCGCCGCGGTGAAGTTCTTCACCAGCTCGGGGTCCTTGTCGATGACGGCGGTCCCGGTGAAGTACATCGCCACCGTCAGATCCGGGGCGGTGTCGACGTAGTTCGACGCGACGACCTGGCCGCCCTGGGTCAGCACCTCGGAAAGCTGCGGCTCGACCACCCACGCCGCGTCGACCTGCTGGTTCTGCAACGCGGCGGGCATCTCCGAGAAGGGCATCGCCTGGAACTGGATGGTGGCCGGGTTGCCCTTGTCCTGGCGTACCGACTGCCGCACCGTGGTGTCGCCCAGGTTCTTCAAGGTGTTGACCGCGACCCGCTTGCCGGCGAGGTCCTTGGCCGAACGGATCGGGCTGCCGCCGGCCACCACGACCGCTGAGAAGTCCCGCCCCGGGCGCCCGGTCGAGGCGACCCCGTTGGCCACCGCCTTGAGCGGCGCACCGTCGGTCTTCGCCGCCATCAGCGAGGTCACGTTGCTGAAGCCGAACTGGTACTTGCCCGCCAGCACACCCTTGACGATCGGCGCGCCACCCTGCTCCGGCACCAGCGTCAGATCGATGCCCCGGCCGCTGAAGAAGCCCTTCTGCTTACCCAGGTAGATCGGCGCGACGTCGACGATGGGGATGACCCCGACACTGACCTTGGTGCCGACGCCGGCTTTGTCCGACTTCTCGTCGTCCGAGCTGCAGGCCGCCGCGGCGAACAGGGTCGCTGTGAGAGCGACAGCGGCGAGGATCCGGCGCATGGTGAGTCTCCTGGAGGTATGCGGGCGCGGGTGGGCCCGGGAGACCGTACCCCGCAGTAGGCTCCCGCGGGGCGGCCGGAACGGTCAGAGGTCGGCACCGACCCGGCCGATGGCCCGCTCCGGCGAACGCCGGACCACCGTTTCCCCGGTCAGCAGAATCGCGGCAGATGATGGGCCAGCTGGGCGCGCCAGGACGGCCAGTCATGCGGTACGTCGGGACCCCAGAGGTCGAGCTCGTGCCGCAGCCCCTGAGTGGCCAGCAACTGCGCCATCCGCTGAGTGGACCCGAGGGCGCCGGTGGTGTCCTCCCACTGGCCCTGCCCGCACACCAGCAGCGCCGACACCCGCGACCGCAGCCACTCCAGGTGCTCGCCGTGCAGATTGGCGACGTAGTCGACGGGACTGTTGAAATAGACGGCATCGCCGCGTTCGCCCCAGCTGCGCCAGGCGGCTGGCTCGTAGTTGCCGGAGAAACAGAGGGCGAGCGGGAACAGATCGGCCCGCTTCAGGGCGAAATTCAAGGCGTGGAACGCGCCCATCGAGCACCCGGCCGTGGCGATCTCGACGGCGTCCCCGGAATCGGCCCGCACGTGCGGCACCACGGCATCGACAACCCACGACTCGTACGAGGCATGCCGCCGGGCCCGCTCCTCCAGGGGCAGGTAGTCGGCCGACCAGGTGGCGGCGTCGAAGGAATCGACACAGTAAAGCTTGACCCGGCCGGCATCGATGAGGTCACCGACCGCGGCGACCATCCCGTTGTCCGCGAACTCGTACGCCTGGCCCAGCTCAGTGGGAAAGACGAGGACGGGTCGGCCGAAATGCCCGTAAACGGCGACGGTGCCGGAGGCGCTGCTCGTCGGGGAGTCGAGTTTCACGGAGTAGTGGCGCACCTCGCCGATGTTCCCTGCCGGGCGCGTGGCCACACCCCCGGGTACCCCGCCGTGTCGGCTGTCACGTAGGCAACCGGCCGGGGTATCGGTAGGGTTGCCTTAAAGCGCTTTAAGAAGCTCCCTTCGGGTAGACGAGGAACGTGCCATGCAGCTTGCTGCCAAGATCCGCGCTGAGGTGTCCCGGTGGCGGGTGGAGCGGTCGGCCCGCCGGCGGCTCACTGCTGAGCTTGCCGCCTTCAGCAGTGCGGCCGATCGGGTTGAGTTGGAGCAGGTGCTCGACCGGCACAGCAGCGAGGAGGCTCGCGAGGTGCGGGGGATTCTGCTCCGGCAGGATGCTGGGCGCTTCTGACGGTTCGCGGCGGCGTGGCGTCGTTGGGTCGCGTCGTTAGGCTGTCGCCGTGACGGGCCCTGACGACGGCGATCGAGGCGTTGACCCACCGGCGCCTGATCTGCTGGTCGGCACTCCCGAGCGCGAATCCGCCCAGGAGGCGCTGGAGGCGCACCTGATGGAGAAGCGGCTCGATCCGGGTGACTACGAGCAGCGGATCGAGGCCGCGAAACTCGCGCGTACCCGGTCGCAGCTGCTGCGGCTCTTCGCCGATCTTCCGGTGCCTCATCCGGAGCTGCCCACCGCGCCGGGGCTGGTGGCTCCCTGGGATGACGAGACGCCGCCGCCGATCTTCCTCGCCGGCTGCCTGATGCTTGCTCTGGGTCTGCCGGTCGCGGTGGTGCTGGGCTTCGCGTACGGGATCTGGTGGGTGCTCGTGGTCCCCGTCGTGGCGACTGTGGCCATGGCCTACATCGAGCATCTCCGCACTGCCGGCCGGAAGCCGATCTCAGGCGACTCTCCCGAGGGTGCTTGAGCGCGCCTGCGCTCACTGCTGGGCCTGCGGGACACCCTCTGGCGCTGGTCGGTCAGGCCGGCCGGGCTGCCCCGTCCGATGGCGGCACGCTGAGCTCGATCACGGCCGGTCCGGCCGCCGCCGCCGTCCGCCGCGGCGCCCGGGTCCGGACGATGATCAGCAGCGAGAGGCCGGCCAGCCCGAGGTTCCCGACCACCGCCACCGCGAACACCGCCCACGCCGCGGTGGTGAACTCGATATCGCCGATGCCCGCAGCGAACACGATCGGCGTCAGATACAGGATCGCGTCCAGAATGAACAGTCCGCACAGCAGCCGCACCGGCCACCGGGAGCGGGCGGGGTCGCTCTGCAGCGCCAGCCCGCCGAGGATCGCGGCCACCACGGCCGCGACCGTCACCACCGCCTGCACGAAGAGCGCCTCGCGGCGGGCCAGGTATTCGCCGGCGACCGTGTCCACGATGCCCAGCACCGGCCCGAGCGTGAACGAGCTGAGCACCCACGTAGCCCCGCGTAGCAGTACCCCGACTATCGCCCCGGCGTAGAGCATGGCTGCTGTGCCGGGCTCGGTGCCGTCGTGCTGCCCCGCGTCCATGCGCGCAAGCTAGCATCCACCGCCCAACCCGAGCTCAGCTGCGCCGGCGGGGGTCGTCCGTGTGCAGCGTGTCCGTGGTCGGTGCTCCCGCCGGCTCGTAGGTGTGGATCGCCAGGCCGCGGGGCGTTGTCCGGTGCTGGGTCAGGCGCAGGCCGGCCGGCGTACCGCCGTCGGGGAACAGGCGGCGGCCCGTGCCGACCACCACCGGGGCGATGATCAGCCGGAGCTCGTCGATCAGGCCGGCCGTCAGCAGGGACTGCGCCAGCCGGGAACTGCCGTGGATCTGGAGTTCGCGGCCCGGCTGCTGCTTGAGCTCGGCCACCTGAGCCGCGACGTCGCCGGACAGTACGGTGGTCGGCGCCCAGTCGCCGGCCCGCAGCGTCTGTGAGGCGACGTACTTCGGCCGGCTGTTGAGCTGGCGGGCGACCTCGTCGTCCGGGTCGGTGGCTTTCGGCCAGTCCCGGGCGAAGGCCTCGTACGTGCGCCGGCCCAGCAGGAAGCCGTCCGCCTCGCGGATCCACTCGGTGACCAGGCGCAGGAACGTCTCGTCCAGGTGCGGCACGAACCAGCCGCCGCCGGTGAAGCCGTCGGTGGTGTCCTCGTCGGGCCCGCCCGGGCCTTGGCTCACGCCGTCCAGGGACAGGAACTGCATCAGGCTCAGTCTCATGAGGTAACGTACTACCACATGGTTGTAGATGAGGTCGAGCCGCCGGTGCTGGACGCCGTGTTCCATGCGCTCGCCGACAGCACGCGGCGGGACATCGTGGTGCGCACCCTGCGCGACGAGTATTCGGTGTCGGCGCTGTCCCGGCTCTATCCGATGACCTTCGCCGCCGTGCAGAAGCATGTCGCCGTGCTGGAACGTGCCGCCCTGGTCACCAAGCGCCGCAGCGGCCGCGAGCAGCTCGTCACCGGCAACGTCGACACCGTACGCCGCGCCGCCCGGCTGCTCGATCAGCTCGAGCTGGTCTGGCGGGACCGGATGGACCGTTTCGGCGACATTCTCGCCGAGGACCCGAACCCCGGAGCTCCCGCATGACCGTGACCAGCGTCCACAAAGATCCGCGGACCCGCACGATGACCCTCACCGCCGAGTTCACCGCGAGCGCCGCGGGGGTCTGGCAGCTCTGGGCGGATCCGCGCCGGCTGGAACGGTGGTGGGGCCCGCCGACGCACCCGGCCACCGTGGTCGAGCACGACCTGCGCGCGGGCGGCGAGGTCACCTACTTCGTCACCGGTCCCGACGGCGAGCGGCGGTCGGGCTGGTGGCGGGTGCTGACCGTGACTCCTCCGGCCGGCCTGGAGTTCGAGATGGGTGACCCGGACATCCCGCCGTTGCTCGTCCGGGTCCGCATCGAGGAGCAGCCGGCCGGCCGCACCCGGATGGTGGTCGTCACGACCTTCCCGTCCGCCGACGCGATGGACCAGCTCATCGGCATGGGCTTCGAGCAGGGCCTGTCCACCGCGGTCAGCCAGATCGACGCCGTCCTGACCTGACCCGGCCGAGGCCAGGCGCGGTGGCCCGGCGGCGGTCAGGCGCCCGGGCGGTCCAGGAGGGCGTCGGGGTGGCCGCGGCGGGCGCGCAGCCACGGTCCCAGGCCCTGGTCGTCCTCGGTCGCGATGAAGGCGCTGCGGGCGTTGAGCAGCGCCTCGTCCGTGTGGCTCAAGCACCCCCAGACCGTCTCGCCCCACGAATCGGCCAGCTTGACCTCAGCGGGCTGCTCGCACGGGCTGCCGTCGGTCAGCCCGATCTGGCAGGCCGCCGGCGCACCACCGCGCCGGCCGATCGCCTCGGCGGCCTGCCGGATCAGGGTGCCGCGGGCGGCTTCGTCGGTGTTCCGGGCCCGGTCCGCCGGCGTCCCGGTGCGCTGGGCGAAGACCACCACGTTGCCGTCCGGGTCCTTGGTGCGGGCTTCGCCGCCGGGTGCGTGGCTGGGGTGGCCGATCAGCTCCACCGGATGCCCGGCGGCCTCGAACCTTTCCCGTACGGCGGCCAGGTCATCCACGTACAGGTAGATGAGCAGCGGCAGCTCGGCCTGGATCACCGGCGGCTGCACGCAGGCCAGCAGCAGCGTCTGGCTGCCGCTCTGCAGGTACGACCACAGCCCGCCGTTCTCCTCGCCGCTCTGGGTCTCCGTGTAGCCGAACATCGCATAGAAGGCCTGGGCCTGCTCGACGTTGCGCACGTAGCAGACCGGTACCGCCGCTGACACCACACCGTTCATACCGGGCAAGATACCCAGCCCGCCACGATCGGTTCGCGGCCGTTGGGTATAACCGGGGCCATGGACGTTGAGGAACTCGCGCGGCTGGTGGGTCAGGTGCCCGGCACCCAGGTCTCGATCGAGGCCGATGTGCTGGTCGTGCGGGTTCCCGAGATCGGGGACGAAGCCCGGGTCGCGGCGGGGGACGTGCTCAGCCACGACGTGACCACCGGGCCCACCGGCCAGCCCGTCGTCGTCCTGGGGGTCCGCCGCGGGCACGAGGAGCTGCCGCTGATCGTCACCGTGGACGACATCGTGTTCATGCCGGCGTACGCGGCCGACATGATCGAGGACCCGCTGACGGCGGTCCCGGCGACGCCCGACCTGGTGGCGTACTCGGAGATGCACCGGGACGTGCGCGCGCTCGGCAAGGCCATCGACGATCCCGACCTGGAGCTGGATCCGGAGGTCCTGGGGGCCACCCTGCTGGTGCACCGGTGCTTCCTGGCCGGGGCGGTCCGGGTGGGGCTGTGGCCGGTGCGGGTGGCGGCCTGGTGGGAGTACATGTGGGCCCGGGTCGGCAAGGATCTGCCGATCGGGTCGTTCCGTCCGGACCCGGAATGGGACCGGCTGATGGCAGCCGTGACCGAAGCCCGCCGGCACGCCGCCGCGGTCAAGCAGACCGAGGCCCGCGCCCTCCCGTGACCGGCCCGGTGAGCAGGCTCAGGGCAGGGGGCTCTGGGCGGCCGGCTCGATGAGCTCCCAGCGGGGGTACTTGGGGTCGCGGTTGTCGCCCGACGACTGCCCGCGCAGCCGGCGCTGGATCCAGGGCAGCACGTGCTCGCGGTAGTACCGGGCGTTCTCCACCATCCGGCGCCGTGTCCCGGCCGCGCTGCCGCCCGGCGCGGGCGGTTCCGCGTACCCGAGCGCGTGCAGGACCAGGCCGGCGACCCGGCGGTGGCCGGCGCTGTTGAGGTGCAGCCGGTCGGCCGACCAGTACCGGTGGTCCCGGATCTCCTCGTCACCGAAGGCGTCGACGAAGGTGACGTCGTGCCGGGCACAGAGCTCCCGGGTGGCCGCGGTCAGGTATTCGCCGCGCCGGCGGATGGTCCGGCCGAACGGCAGCTGCGCGGTCGGGTCGGCGCCGCTGAGCACCACCGGGCGGACCCCGGCGTCGACGCACCGCCGGACCGCCTGCTCGATCATGGCCACCAGCTCGGCCAGGTCGACGCCCGCGCGCATCATGTCGTTCCCGCCGCCGTTGAAGGTCAGCAGGTCGGCGGGCGGTTGCAGGGCCAGCGCGGCGTCGAGCTGGGTGGTGACGATGGGCCGCAGCAGCCGGCCGCGGATGGCCAGGTTGGCGTACTCCAGGGTCTCGCCCCGGGCGGCCAGCCCCGCGCTCAGCCCGGCGGCGACCAGATCCGTCCAGCCCCGCACCGTGCCGTCCGGCAGTTCGTCGCCCATGCCCTCGCTGAAGCTGTCCCCGATCGCGACGTACCGCATGGCACCGCCCTTCCTGTCGACTCCCGAGAAGGCTAGTGGCATGAAGGCGCGCGGACGGGGAAGGGCTGTCAGGGTGATGGCTGAACAGGGCGACGCAGACGGGGCCGTGCGGGTCGGCGGCTCCTACGACTTCACCGCGCCGGCGGAGGTGGTCTTCGGGGTGCTGACCGATCCCGACCGCGTCTACCGCTGGCTGCCGCGCGGCATGACCACCGAATCGGCGGGCCGGGACGAGGTGCGGGTCCGGGTCGGCGCGCAGATCTACCCGTACGGTGTGAAGGTGGTCACCGACCACCTCGAGCTGCAGTGGCACTCGCTGGACAGCACCGGCCTGCACGGCACCGCCCAGGTCGACGACGCCCCGGCCGGCGGCAGTGTGGTGCGCGCCGAAGTGGTCGTCCCCGCCGGGCTCGCCCATGACCAGCAGGTCCGCGAGCTGCTTGCCGAGACGATGGTCCATCTCCAGCGCGACGTCAGCGACAACTTCAACGCCGGCTGACCGCGCTCTGTCCCCGGTGCAGGCCGGCGGGGCCGGGCACTACGACTTTCGTCGCAGAGACCGGCCGGGCGAACCCCGCTCAGTGGCGATGTGGCGGGGGCCGCCCGGCCGGGATAGTCGTCTCATCGCGGCGCGCGGCGCCGCCGAGGCGAGGAGCGGGCGATGGTGGACAACGGTTACGCGCGGCGGGAGACCGGCGCGCGGGTGGCGATCATGATTCTCAGCGACCCGGCGGTGCTCCGGATCGCCGTGCTGGCGGCCGGCGTCTCGGCGCTGCTGCTGGCCATCGCCGCCGCCCTCTGAGCAGGCTCACCGGTTCCGGAAGACCCCCGACGTCGTGCTGCGGACGTTCGGGAAGACCGAGCGGGTGTTGGCCAGGCCGCAGCGCTTGTGCAGCACCTCGCCGATGACCGCGCGGTAGTCGGTGGTGACGGCGAGGTCGCCGTCGACCAGGTAGCGGTCCGCCAGGCCGGGCCACCGCCCGTGCACCTTGCCGCCCACGACGCCGCCGCCGAGCAGCATCATCGCGTTGCCGTAGCCGTGGTCGACCCCGTTGGAGCCGTTCTGGCGGACCCGCCGGCCGAACTCGCTGACCGTCACCACGGTGACCCGCTTCATGCCGGTCGTGCCGAGGTCGGTGGCGAAGGCGGCGAGGGCCGCCGCGAGCTGGGCCAGCTTGTCGTGCATCCGCTTGCCGGGTACGGCCGCACCGAGGTTCTCGTGGATGTCCCAGTCGCCGGAGTCGACGCAGGCCGCCATCAGACCCGCCTTGCCCTTGATCAGCCGGGCCACGTCCTTCAGCGCCCGGCCCAGCGTGTCGTCGGGGTAGACCGCGCCGTTGGCCGGCCGGTACGCCTGGGCCGCCAGCGTCTTCGTGGTCGCCAGTGAGCTCATCACCTGTCCGGCCGGCTGACCCAGCAGGGCCGGGGCCCCGGCGTAGAGGGCCTTCAGGGTGGCCGCCATGGGCTGGCCCTCCTGGTCGCCGTACATCGAGAAGTCGTTGATGGACTTCATGCCCAGGGCGGGGACCGGCCCGGCCAGCGCCCGGGACGGCATCATGCTGCCCACCGAGACGCCGTGGAACGGGCTGGTCGCACCCAGGCCGCCCAGCATCCGGTCCAGCCATCCGGTGCGCACCGAGGTGCCCGGCGCGGCCCGTTCCAGTTCCTCCATCGCGGAGAAGTGCGAGCGGTTCGGTTCGGGCTGGCCGACGGCGTGGACCGCACCGAACGTGCCGGCCTTCCAGAACGGCAGCAGCGGCTTGAGCGCCGGGTGCAGGCCGAACCGGGTGTCGCCGCCGATCAGCTTGGCCTTCGGCACGGCGATGTCCGGCCGGGCCGCGTAGTACGCCGGGTCGCCGGCCGGCACGATCGCCGACAGGCCGTCGAAGCCGCCCCGCAGCGACAGCAGCACCAGGGTGTCCCCGGCGTACCTGCCGGCGGCGAAGGCCAGCTGGGTGGAGATCTGATCGCCGGCCAGTCCGGCGAACGCCCCGGCGGCCCCGGCGGCCAGTGCCTTGCCGAGCACGCCGCGGCGGGTCAGGGTGGTGCGCTGGTCGTCCGCGCAGCCACAGGTCGGTCCGGTCATCGTCGTCACCTCACCGCGAAGTAGGGAGAGTTCAGCATCAGGGCCACCAGCTGCGGGAAGCGCCAGCCGACGGCGGAGTCGGCCGGTTTCAGCGGGGCGGCCGGGGTCTTGCCGAAGTAGCCCGCCAGAGCCGTCGTGTCGGCGGCCGGCAGCGTGCGGCCGAACAGCCGCCGGGCCAGCGCGTCGATCAGCTCGCCGTAGGTCGCGGGCAGCGCACCGACGAGGTCCTTGGCCAGGTCGGCCGGCCGCTGGAACTCCTTGGGCCGGTAGCCCGCGACGATGTGCAGGTGGGCGTTCCACCGGGCCAGCATGCCGCCGGGGGAGGTCCACGCCGAGGCCACGTCGGGGTAGCCGTTCGGGGGCGCCCAGGACATCGGTGCCTGGCCCAGCGAGCCGATCAGCCAGTAGAGCGACTCGATGCCCGCGGTGCCGGTGGCGTCCGGGCCGTAGCCGATCGCGCGCACCGTCGCGACGATGTCCTCGTACGGGGTGCGCACCTTCGCCCCCACGGACGCCTTGAACTCCGCGGAGGTGAACAGGGCCCGCAGCACCGGGGCGATCGCGGACCTGTGGTCGAGGTAGACCTGCACGAGCCTGTCCACCAGCTTGGCCGGCGGGTTGTCGGCGACGAAGCGTACGCAGAGCTTGGTGGCGATCTGCTCGGCGGTGGCCGGGTGCAGGGCCAGGTAGTCGAGCAGGGCCAGGGCTGCCGCCTCGCCCCCGGCCGCGGTGGTGTTGGCGTGCCGGAAGTCGATCACCTTGACCGGGCCGGTGGCGTGCGCGTTGGCGCTGTACTTGTAGTTGCCGGTGTCCCAGTCGACGGTCAGCCCGGTCAGCAGCCGGGCGGCGTTCTTGACGTCGGACTCCGTGTAGCCGAGCCCGACCGTGTGCAGTTCCAGCAGCTCGCGGCCGTAGTTCTCGTTCGGCGCGGTCTTGGTGGAGAAGCGGTTGTCGAGGTACGTGAGCATCGCCGGGTGCCGGGCCGAGGCCTTGAGCAGGTCGGCGAAGCGGCCCAGCGCGTACGGCCGGATCACGGTCCGGTCGTAGTCGTGCCGGTTGTCCCAGACGTCGGCGGACGGGTTGGTGACGTTGAGGTGGTTGGACCAGAAGTCGACCATCATCTCGAAGAGCTGCCGCTCGCTCCAGATGGCCCGGCTGGTGGCCGCGAAGCCGAGCTGCAGCATCGTGTCCCAGCCGTACCGCATGGCGCCCGTGCCGACCCGGGCCCGCAGCTCGTCGATCGAGAGCTGGATGAGCGGGAAGCGGGTCAGCAGCGCGTCGCCCGCCGGGTCGGCGAGGCCGGCCGGGTCGAGCTGGCGGTCGAGCCAGGCCGCCGCGCCGAGCCGGCGGATCTCGGCGACCGAGGCCGCGGTGGGTCCGTAGGTGGCCCGGCGCAGCAGGTGCAGCTCGGCGTCCGCCGCGACGTAGGAATTGGTGGTGCGGGTGGCCGCGGCGGCCTCAGCCGCGGCCGGTACGGCTGCGGTGAGGCCGACGGCGGCGGCACCGGCCGCGGCGCCGGTCACGACGCGGCGGCGGCTGATCGAGGTCTTTGCCCGGGATGCCGTCACGCAGGTTGGTTCGGTCCGACATCTCGGTCCCTTCGCCAACCCGGCCGATGGCTACCGAGCTGCAACGGACCTGGTCGCCGGGCGCGGGACCGCCCACCGGCCGGCCGGGCTGTCGTGGTCCGGCGCGCCCCGGCTCCCGGCTGTCCCGGTCGCCGGGGCCGGAGTGGCGGCGTGACCGCCCATTCCGCGGTACTTCCAGCCGGCCGCGGTCCAGGCTGCCGCGTCGAGGCAGTTCCGGCCGTCGAGCACCAGCCGGGTGGCGGCGAGCCGGCCCAGCCGGACCGGGTCGGCCGTGCGGAACTGCGGCCACTCGGTGAGGACGCAGACCAGCTCCGCGTCCCGGACGGCGTCGTCCAGGCTGTCCTCGAAGATCAGCTCCGGCTGGACGAGGGCGGCGTTGGGCATACCCGCCGGGTCGTGGACGTGGACCTCCGCGCCTGATCGGGCCAGGGCAGCCGCGATCGCGAGCGCGGGCGAGTCCCGTACGTCATCGGAATGGGGTTTGAACGTCGCGCCGAGCACCGCGACGCGGGCGTGGCCGAAGTGCGGTCCGGCCGGGCCCGGCGGGCAGCCCAGCAGGTCCGCCGCCAGCCGCAGCACCTTGCCGCGGCGGCGCTGGTTGATCAGGTCGACCTCGTGCAGGAAGCGCAGGGCCTCGCCGGCGCCGAGCTCACTCGCGCGGGCCTGGAACGCGCGAATGTCCTTGGGCAGGCAGCCGCCGCCGAAGCCGACGCCGGCCTGCAGGAAGCGGTTGCCGATGCGGGGGTCGTAGCCGATGGCCCGGGCGAGCTGGGTGACGTCTCCGCCGGCGACCTCGCAGACCTCGGCCATCGCGTTGATGAAGCTGATCTTGGTGGCCAGGAACGCGTTCGCGGCCACCTTGACCAGCTCGGCGGTGGCGAAGTCGGTGACCACCACCGGCACCTCACGGTCCTCCGCGGCGGCCAGCTCGAGGATGCCCCGGTGCGCGGCCCGCAGCATGTCGCCGGCCCACTTCGACCGCAGGCCGGCGACGATCCGGTTGGGCCGCAGCACGTCCTGGACGGCGAAGCCCTCCTGCAGGAACTCCGGTGACCAGGCCACCTCGATGCCCAGTCCGGGGTCCGTGTGCTTGGCCACCAGCTGCTCCACCCATTCCGCGGTGCCGACCGGGACCGTGGACTTTCCGACGATCAGCACCCGCCGGGTCAGCTGCCGGGCCAGTCCGGTGACCGCCGCCTCGACGTACGAGAGATCGGCGCCCGTGCCACCCGTCCGCTGCGGCGTGCCGACGCAGATGAAGTGCACGTCGCCGAAGTCGGCGGTCTCCTGGTACGACGTGGTGAAGCGCAGGCGCCCGGCGGCGAGGTTGCGCCGCAGCAGCTCGTCGAGACCCGGCTCGTGGAACGGCACCGCGCCGGCCGACAGGGCGGCGATCCGGGCCACGTCGACGTCGAAACCGAGCACCTCGTAGCCCAGCTCGGCGAAGCAGACGGCGTAGGTGGCACCCAGGTAACCGGTGCCGACGAAGGTCAGCCGCGGTCGCTCCATCAGTTCTTCCTTCCTCGGGTACGGCGTCATCGCGGGTCCTTGCGGTCCAGCACGAAGATCCGGATCTGCTCGAAGCCGCGGTACTCGCTCAGGGTGTACGCCGTGAGCAGGAAACCCTGGGTCGGACCGGGCATGCCGTCCATCGGGTCGAGGTTGGCCGCCGTCGTCGACACCAGCCAGATCCGCCGGGTGTCCCCGACACACGGTCCGGGATCGGCGCATTCGTGGGCGCCGAAGGTGCCGTTCTCCTGCGACGTGCGATCGACCAGCACGTCCCGCAGCAGGCCGAGGCGCCGCACCTCGTAGTCGAAGGCCCGGCGGCCGTTACGGGTCGTACCGGCGTAGGCGATGCCGTCACCGGGCCGCGCCACCGTGGCCAGGGCAGCGGCCGCGCTGCGGAAGTCGGGCTCGCCGTAGACCGG
Organism: Actinoplanes sp. NPDC048967; assembly: GCF_040649415.1. Taxonomy (NCBI): domain Bacteria; kingdom Bacillati; phylum Actinomycetota; class Actinomycetes; order Micromonosporales; family Micromonosporaceae; genus Actinoplanes; species Actinoplanes sp. NPDC048967. The sequence goes on along the minus strand of NZ_JBEZFL010000004.1, from coordinate 111,180 downwards.
GCTGTGCCGGGCCGCCTGCTGTCCCGGCCCGCTGACGAGCAGTACCGCGGCCACCACCAGCAGGCCGCTCAGCGACAGCAGCCAGGTGGACCCGGCCCGGCGGGTGAACCGGGCCAGGGAGAAGCCCAGGGCACCGGCCAGCAGCGCCCACGCCGGGACGGTGAAGAGCAGGTAGCGGTGCAGGAAGAGATGCAGCACCGGGAAGGTGACGTAGCAGAACAGCGGCGGGAACAGCGCCCAGCTCAGCAGCAGGACCACCGGTCCCCGGTGGCGCGACCAGAGCAGCATCGTCGCCGACAGCGCCGCCACGCAGACCACGAGCGCGACCTGCCAGGAGCCGAAGATCCGCTCGGGCAGGCTGGTCAGCGCCGCGGCGTCGGCCTTGATCCAGGCGATGACGCTCGACTGCTGGGAGCCCTTGGCCGCCAGCGGCAGCGCGGCGGTCACCGCGATGAACGCCCCGGCGAACCAGCGCAGCAACCGCAGCTCACCGCTGGCCCGGAAGGCCCGCCACATGAACACCGCATGGGCCAGCAGCACGGTCAGGGTCACGATGTGCACGAGCCCGGCCAGGACGAGGCCGACGCCGTACCAGATCCACCGCCGCCAGGTCGGCCGTTCCATCGCCCGCAGCAGCAGCAGTGTCGCCAGGGTGGCGAAGCCGATCGCGAACGCGTACGGGCGGGCCTCCTGGCCGTAGCGCGTCGCCGCGGGCAGCCCGGCCACGATCAGCCCGGCGGTCAGGCCGGCCCCGGTGTCGAACAGCCGGCGGCCCAGCACCGCGACCAGCGCCGCGGTGGCGGCCATGGCGAGCGCGGACGGCATCCGCAGGCTGGTCTCCGAATCGCCGAAGACGTCGATCCAGAAATGCAGGACCAGGTAGTACGGCGCCACGACGGCGTCCACGTTGGCCAGCAACTTCGCCAGGTCCCGGAAGCTGAGGGTGGCGGCGTACCAGCTGGCGTACTCGTCGTTCCACATGCTCCGGGAGCCGATGCCGACCACCGACAGGGTGAGCGCGAGCAGGGCCGGCGGCAGCGCCAGGGCCACCGTGCTCAGGACGGACCAGCTCCGGACCAGGGGCGCCGGTACGTGCCCGTCCGGACGGCGCTGCCCGATGATCCGGGGGACGGCGGGGGACAACAGTTGCGCGTCGGTCATCGCTTCCTCATTCGGCCAGTGCCTCGTCCAGGACGCCCGCGAGCTGCTTCGCGTAGACGGACGTCAGGTGGTTGTCGTCGCGGTAGACGACGGTGCCGCCGATGACGGCGGGGCAGATCCTGGGCGTGCAGAACCACGCGGTGGAGTCGACGACCCGTCCGCCGTGGGCCTGCACCAGAGCCCGGACGATCCGCTGTCGGGGCAGGAACAGGGACCGGAACACGTCGAGATGACACTCGTTGACGGCGGTCGGGTGGGTCGCCAGGCACCGCGGCACGTCGTAGTGCGTGACCGGGGTGTCCGGGATGACGACCGGCAGCGCCCCGGCCCGCTTGATCCGGGTGACCGTGGCGGCCCAGGCCGAGGCCCAGTCCTGGTCGGGACCGGCGCTCGCCGCGACGTCCAGCGGGCCGCCCTCGCGGTTGCGGGCGGACATGACCACCATGGCCGGTCGCAACTGCTGGATCCGGTCCAGGGCCCGCAGCCGCCACTGGTCGCATTCCGCGTACGGAACGGTGGTGCCGACCTTGTTGACCCTGCCGAGGGCCGGTCCGCAGTCGGTCTTCGTGAAGACGACGAGCCGCCAGCCCCGCTTGCGGGCGATCGTGTCGACGGCGTCGAACCACTGCTGGGCGTGCGAGTCACCGAACAGCACCATGACCCGGCTGCCGGTCTCGACGCCGTGCCGCTCGCAGCCCCGGCCGATGTTGTCGGAGACGAACCGGCTCGCGGGTGGCACCAGGCATCCGCCGTCCCGGGGCGAACTCGCCGCCGCCCGCGCGAGGGCGGGTGTCAGCTCGCGGGGCAGGACCGTCGGGAGGACGCTGTCCCGGATGATCTTCTGCAGCTGCGGGACGGTGGCCGTGCCCGAGGCCAGCACGTCGGCGGGCTTGCGGGCGGCCACCGTACCCGTGGTCTGCGTACTCGGCAGGTGCGGTGCGGCCAGCGCGAGGGCCACGGTCGCCGCGGTCAGCGCGCCGCCCAGGGCGAGCGCCCGGCCGGGGCGCAGCCGCAGGCCGCGATGCAGGTGGATGCGGTTCTCCACGGCCGCCACCGACATGGCCGCCGGCACCAGCGCCCCGGCCACCACGGCCACCTCGGCCGCGGTCGTCAGCGGGCGTCCCAGCACGTACGGGGCGAGGACCAGCAGCGGCCAGTGCCACAGGTACCAGCTGAACGAGACCCGGCCGAGCTCCTGCACGGGCTTGAGCCGCAGCAGCCGGCGCGCACCCCAGGCCGGGCGGGCGCAGCCACCGGCGATCACCAGTCCGGCCCCGAGCACGGCCGGTACGACGTCCCCGACCGCGACCGCGGCGGCCACGGTTCCCAGCCCCAGCCAGGTGAGCACGGCGGCGGGCGTGGCCGGGAGAGCCGACAGCCGGCGCGCGCCGAGGGCGATCAACCCACCGACGCCGAACTCCCAGAGCCGGGCCGGCAGGCCGTAGCCGGTCCACGGGTTCGCCGCCGGCTCCAGCCAGAGGGCCAGCGAGGCGGCGCTCAGCATCGTCAGCAGCAGTGCGGCCGACAGCACGCTGGGGCGGCCACGGCGGGCCCAGGCCAGCGCGACCACGATGAGCAGCAGCGGCCACACCAGCGCGAACTGGACCAGCAGGGACAGCGGCCAGAAGTGCTGGAGCGGCGACACGTCGACCGGCACGGTGTCCTGGGTCGCCAGCCGCACGTTCATGGTGGCGGTCGCGGCGGCGACGGCGTCCCAGGAGACCGTGCTCCGGTCCGCCGGTGGCATCCAGTGCCAGGCCGCACCGAGTGAGCCGAGCACCACCACGGTCGCGGCCGGCACCATCCGGGTCGTGCGCCGGGCGTAGAACCGGCGCAGCGACAGCCGGCCGTCCTGGCGCAGCTCCCGGAACGCCGTAGCGGTCAGCACGAAACCGGAGATCACGAAGAAGAGGTCGATGCCGACCCCACCGCCGCTCAGGCCGGCCACGCCGACGTGACAGCCGACCAGCAGCAGGACGGCGAGCGCACGCAGGCCCTGCACGTCACGCCGGAAGACCGGCGGTTCGGGTGCCGGCACCGGCTGGGCCGCCGGCCGGGCCCGTTCGAGAAGCCCCGCGGTGCCGGTCATGACGCCACGACCGGGATGTAGGTGGGCATCTGGCGGGCACCCGGAATCGGCGGATCGGCGTCCGGACCGCCCGGCGCGTTCGGGTGCCGCTGCGGGGTGGACCGTCCGCCGAGCAGCAGCGGCCAGACGAAGTACAGCATCGGGCCGGCGAACAGCACCGTCGCCCAGAGCTGGTCCAGGCCGTAGTGCATGACTCCCAGCACGATGCCCGACCAGGTGAGCAGCTGGGCGGCGATGAGCCAGACCCGCAGCAGGCGCAGCACCCGCTTGGCGGTCGACGTGCGCTTGGCGGCGCCGGTCGGCACCCAGGCGGCGGTACGGCCGCGCAGGAAGTCGAACAGGGCCAGGGCGTGGCAGAAGCCGATGAGCATCTGGACCCGTACGACGGCCGGGGACCAGCGGTAGTCGGTGACCCGGGGCATCAGGGTCGACCACACGAAGATGGTGCCGATCAGCGGCAGATAGTTGAGCGGCCGGATCTGGTCCGGGAAGAACCACAACATCAGGAAGCCCGGCAGCTGACTCGTGAAGGCCGCGACGGCGGTGGTGATGTAGTAGAGGAACCCGGTCCAGAAACAGAGCTTCTGCTTGACGGTGAGCGCCGAGCGGTGGAAGTCCGGATCGGCCAGCAGGCTCATGCTGCCGGTGCACCAGCGGTACTGCTGGTTGGCGAAGCCGTCGAAGTTGTCCGGGCAGACGCCCTTGGCCAGATTCACCGGCACGTAACGCGTCCGGAATCCGGCCTTGGCCATGTTCACTCCGGTGTGGACGTCCTCGCTGTGCCCGATCTGCGCGAAACCGCCCGCCGCCCGCAGCGCACTGCGGCGGTAGACGGCATTCGTGCCGACACAGATGGCCGCGTCGACCGCGTCGCGGGCCGGCTGAATCCAGCGGTAGAACATCTCCTGGGTCGCGCCGGCCGAGCGCTGCAACCAATTGAAGTGCTCCTGCTGGACATCGAAGAATTGCGGCGACTGGACGATCCCGACGGCCGCATCGTCGAAGTACGGGGCCAGTTCGCGGATCATGTCGGCGCGCGGGGCGAAATCGGCGTCGAAGACATGAATGAGATCGCCGGTCGAGTTCTCGTATCCGTGGCGCAGGTTTCCGGCCTTCTTCAACTCTCCGCGGTTGGGCCGGGAAAGGTAGCGGAAGCCGTACTGCGCGGCGAGCTCGGCAACCGTGTCGCGGCCCGAGTCGTCCAGCACGTGGACGGTGAGCAGGCCCGGCCAGTCCAGGGCGGCGACGTGGCGGTAGGTGTTGTCCAGAATGGCGAGCGATTCACCGGCCGACGGCAGGAAGACGTCGACCGAGGGGTACGCCGCCGGCCGGTACTCCGCCACCAGGGCGTCGTGCTCGGCGCGGGAGCTGCGGCGCTTGCGGGTGCTCGACAGCAGGCTGATGAGCACGGCCACGACCTGCAGGGCGATGAGCTCGTAGAGCAGGCTGGTCCACATCGAGTTGGCCGCCAGCCGGGCCAGGCCGAACATGACGCCGGCGAAGGCCAGCAGGAACACGCAGAAGATCCAGCGGCCCTGGCGCCCGTAGTAGAGATACTTCTCATGATCGGAGGGCGGCAGCGGCACGTACTCCACCACTGCCTGGGGAGAGGTGCCGGCCCGCGAGCCTCTCTGTTGCCGAGTCTGTGCGACTACCACCGGTAAAGGCCTTCCGTATGTGATGACGGAGCCGACTCGGGGATAGAGCCATCGAACGACCGACGACCGCAGCTGAGCCGGCGGTAGTCAGTCGATCACCCGGAAACAGAGCTCGAATGCATTTTCGCCGACGTTCACCGGACCCGTACGGGTTAAGCCGATCGGTCGGCGATAAAGGCACCTTTCACGGCGCGGCGCGGTGGCGGAACCGCCGACGGATAGCTGACCTGCAAAGACTTCTTTTATGCCATTCAGGGACGGCGAAGAAACGAAAAAGAGACGGGACGGTGCTGGTGATGTATATCACACCAAGCACTGTCCGATGTGTTCAGCAATTGGTCAGCCGAGCCGGTCGAGAAACTCCACCGAGCGGCGGGCGGCCAGTGCCGTCGCGTCGGCGTCGTAGGACGGCAGCGAGCTGTCGGTGAACAGGTGCCGGTCGCCGGGGTAGACGAACAGCTCGGCCAGCTCGGGCCCGGCCGCCGCGACCAGCTCACGGGCGGCGTCGAGGTCGCCCTCCAGCGCGAAGATCGGATCCTGGTCCATGCCGTGGATCTGCACCGGCACGCCGGCCGGCCACGGTCCGAAGGTCCATTCGCCGCTGATCGGCACGCAGCTCTCGAACAGGAGGGCACCGCGGGCACCGGGTCGCGTCTGGGCGTACCGCTGGGCCTGGGCCGCACCCCAGGAGAAGCCCGCGTACGCCAGGGGCCCGGACAGCTCGGCCACCGCCCGGTCGGCGCGCTCGTCCAGGAGCTCGCCACCGACGCTCCTGACGAAGGCGACGCCCTCCTCGACGCTCGCCGGTCGCTCGCCGTCGAACAGCTCGGGGGTGTGCACGGTGTGCCCGCCGGCCCGCAGTTGCTCGGCGAACGCGAGCACCCCGTCGGTCAGACCCTGCACGTGGTGGAACAGCACGACGCCGGCCATCTCTACACTTCCCCTCATCGGACGACAGTGGTCGAATGATCCACGATAGTAGAACGGTCGAACTTTGTCGGTCAATGAGCAGATCCCCGACTACGACCTCGACGAGATGGTCGTGGTCACCGCCCCCGCCCAGCTCCGGGCGCTGGCCGACCCGCTGCGCAGCACCCTGCTGGAGCTGGTGCTGGAGCGGGCCGCGACGGTCACCGAGCTGGCCCAGGCGGTCAGTCGCCCCAAGGGCACGGTCGCGTACCACGTGAACCTGCTGGTCGACGCCGGGCTGCTCCGGGTGGTCCGGACGCGGCGGGTGCGGGCCATCGAGGAGCGCTACTACGGCCGGGTCGCGCGGACCTACTACATCGGGGCGCTCAACCGCCCCGAGGACAAGAAGGTCGTCGCCGCGATCAACGGGCTCGCCGAGGCAGCGGCCGAGGCCGCCCCGGCCCACGAGGCCGACGAGCTGCGGTGCCTGCTCGTGCACGCCCGCATCCCGATCGAGGAGGTCCGCAACTTCTGGGCCGAGGTCCAGGAGGTGGCCCGCCGCTTCGCCCAGATCCCGCGCTCGGGCGACCAGGCGTACGGCTTCGTCGCCGGTCTCTATCCCACCGACGCTCCGACCCTGCCGGACCCGCGGTCCACCACGAAGGACTGATCCTTCCTCTTTAGACCGTTTTAGGGGCATTCGCGTCCGTAGGGTGGCCGATTGCCGGGCGCGCGAGGTGCTCCGGCGATCCGAGGGAGTGACGCATGACCCGTCTGGCCGTACCGCTCGCTGTGCTGTTGGTTCTGGGGTTGGGTGCCGGACCGGCCGGCGCCGCGGCGGTGAGCCCGTCGAGCGAACCCGTCGAGTCGGCCGCGCTGATCAACGGGCGGGTGGTCCGCGACGCCGCGACCGCGCAGCGGCTCATCGACGCCTACTGGACGCCGGAACGGATGCGGACGGCCATCGCGGTCCCCGACCCGCGCGTCATCGAGGACCCGGCGCTGGAGCAGCGGGACCGGCCGGGCAACGTCGGGCGTCCGCAGACGGCAGTGCGGCCGGCCGGGCCGTCGGCCGCCGGCGGCACCAGGAGTACGGGCCGGGCGGTCAACCCCTCGGCCGGCGTGGGCAAGGTCTTCTTCACCAAGTCCGACGGCAAGAACTACGTCTGCTCCGGCAGCACGCTGAACAACGAGACCCGCAACCTGGTCTCCACCGCCGCGCACTGCATCCACGGCGGCAAGGGCGGCGTGAACCACGAGAACTGGATGTACGCGCCGCTCTACGCCGCGGGCAAGACCCCGTACGGCAAGTTCGCGGCGAAGTGGTTCCACGCCACCAAGGGCTGGACCCAGCACAGCTACCACTGGTGGGACTTCGCGTTCGTCAACGTGTGGCCGCTCGCCGGGGTGCGGCTGGTCGACAAGACCGGCGGCAACGGCATCAGTTTCAACCAGAGCAAGTCCATCGGGGTCACCGTGCTGGCGTACCCGTCGAAGGCGCCGTACGACGGGCAGAAGCAGGTCTCCTGCGTGACCAGCCTGCAGTGGGCGGCCGCCGCGCAGGTCAAGGTCTTCTGCGGGCTCACGCCGGGGGCCAGCGGTGGCCCGATGTTCCAGAACTTCGACCCCACCGTCGGCTTCGGCTTCACCAACACGGTGGTCGCCTACGTGTGGAAGAGCCGCAACTACGGGCCGTACTTCGACAGCGACGTGCTGACCGTCTTCAACCGGGCTCGCAACAAGACCTGATCAGGCGAGCAGCGACTCCCGCATCGTCCGGCCCGGATTGAAGGCGCCGGCGATGCGGTGCTCGGTGGGGGCGTACACGTCGACGGTGTTGTTGCGCCGCATCAGCTCCCGGACGGGCGGCGGCAGCGGCGGAGGCTCGTCCGGCATGGCGGCGCGCAGGTCCCGGGCGGTCGCGATCAGCCGGTCGGCGAGGGCGGCCCCGTCCACGTCGACCCGCACCCGGCCGTACTCCCAGCCGGCCACGGTGAGGTCGAGCACCTCGAACACGTGCGCCAGCAGCGGCTCGGGGTCGGTCACCCGTACGCTCCGCTTGGCCTGTGCGCCGACCACCGTGACGGCCGCAGCGACCTGGACGTACGGGTGCAGCCCGCCCGGCAGCTCGAACAGCGACCACCGCAGCTCCGGCCCGGCCGTCTGCCACAACGGCCGGTAGTTGCGGCGGTCCACCGCGAACCCGCGACCGGTACGCCGGTAGAGCTCCCCGGCCTGGGTGAACAGATCCCCGTAGGCGGCGTCGGCGAACTCACCCAGGATCCGGGTCGCCACGATCAGCCCGTCATCGTCGGTCAGCAGCCCGGCCACCGCTTCGGCCTGGGTCCCGAAGGGCGCGGGCACGTGCGCACCGAACCGCTGCCGGAGGTCGCGCAGCAGCGCCTCCTGCCGGGCCGGATCTTGCTCGACCCGCCGCTTGCCCAGCTGGAACCACCGCATGTCGCCTCGTCTCCGCAGTCACCTGACGAACGCGGCAATGCTAGTTGAGCCGGCTCACCGGCCGGCCCGCTGTCACGTGCCGCGGATGGTGAACGCCTTCGAGCTGCCGCCCACGGCGTAAGCGTCACCCGGTGCGTAGACCCGGTACGAGTAGCTCGCCCTGCCCGGCGGCGTGGCCACCACCGTGTAGCGGCCGCTGGCCCGGACCCGGCCGGTGTTGACGTTCTTCCAGGTGCCGCCCGTGTAACGCTGGAGCCGGATGACCTTGCCCTTGTTCAGTGGGGACGCCGAGCCGGTGACGTCGACGGCGGACCCGGCGGGCGCGGCGGTCCTGGCCGGTGCTGCGCTGACCTTGTACCGGCTGTAGCGCAGGTGGGCGGCGTCGATGGCGATGACCGTCCGCTCGTCCTGGCCGGTCGGCTTCCTGGACGTGCCGGGCACCCAGGCGCAGTGCAGCCACTCCGCCTGGTTCGCGGGCACCGTGCGGCGGAACGTGCCCGTCGAGTCGGTGCGGCCGTTCACCCGGAAGCCCCACTCGACGCAGCCGTTGTCGTTGCCGATCACCAGGGGTGCGTTCGGCCACGGCCGTCCGGTGTCGGTGTCCCAGACCCGTACGGTCATCACGACCGGCTTGCCGCGCTTGGCGGGCTCGGGGAACGTCATGTCGATGCCCGGCCGGTGCGAGCTCGTCACCTGCAAGGTTGCCGGGTCGATGACCGTGTCGGGGTCGATGTCCAGCAGGTTCCACAGCTTGTCGTAGGCGGCGAGGCGGTTGACGCGCGTCGTCCCCTTCCAGGCGCTGGTGACGGCCACCTGCCCCGTCCAGATGCCGTCCTGCGGCGTGCCCTCGGTGAGGGCCAGCGCGGCGTAATTGTTGGGCGCCTGGGAGAGGGTCACGTAGGGGAGGAGCCCCCCGACGCCGTCGCTGGTCTGTTCCACCCCGGTCTCGTCGGTGAGCCGTACCCGGATTTCGAGCATCACGGTCTGCAGGCCGGAGACGGTGACCGCCGAACGGGACAGCTCGATCGATCTGAGCTCCGGCGGCGTGGTGTCCGCCGCGGGCGCGGCGCCGGCGGGGCCGGCCGGAATGAGCACGGCCGGGCCGAGCAGGGCCGTGGTGAGAGAGATGGCGAGGAGCAGACGGCTGCGCATGACTGTCACGTCCTGGACTCGTGCATCACCGGCGGCGGACGTGCCGCGTGTCCACAAGGTACGCCTGTCGCCCTGCCTATGACTGTCCTCGGGGAAATCGGACGGTGACAGTGGTTCCGGTGGGCCGGTTCGGGGCCAGAGTGATGGTTCCGTGGTGGCGTTCGACCAGGACCCGGCTCAGCGTCAGGCCGAGCCCGGCGCCGGGGATGCCCGCCTGATGGGCGTTGCGGCCCCGGTAGAGGCTGCGGAACATGCTGGCCTGCTCGGCGACCGGGATGCCGGTGCCCCGGTCGGTGATGGTCAGCACGGCGAGGTCACCGTCGGCGGCCAGCGTGACGGTCACCGTGGAGTCGTCGGGGCTGAACTTGACGGCGTTGCTCAGCAGGCTGTCGACGACCTGGCGCAGCCGGCGCGGATCGCCGGGCACGGTCAGCCCGGCCGGTACGCGGACGTCGACGGTGATCCGGTGTTCCCGCGCCACCGGGGTGATCGCCTCCACGCCGGCCGAGGTGATCTCGGCCAGGTCGACGTCGACGCTGGTCAGCTGGGCATGACCGGATTCGAGGGCGGCGAGGTCGAGCAGCCGTTCGATCAGGGTGTGCAGCCGGCTGTTGTTGCGTTCGATGACCTCGATGAGGTTCCGGACCTCGCCGATCGTGGTCTCGTCGGGGGACTCGGCGATGAGGTCGGTGTAGGCGCTGATGGACGTCAGCGGCGTACGCAGCTCGTGACCGACCAGCGCGATGTATTCGTCGGTGGCCGCGGCCAGGTGCGCGGCCAGCTCTTCGGCGCGGCGCCGTTCGAGGTAGGCCCCGATGGTCCCGGCGATGCCCCGCAACAGCACCGCGAGCGCCGGCTCGGGCTCCTGCGGACTCCAGGAGAAGAACGTCAGGACGCCGTTGACCTGATCACCGCTGCGCAGCGGCACGGCGCCGGCGGCGCGGTACTTGGCGGCGGCGACGACCTGCGGCAGCAGCGGGGAACCAGGGGCGTGCACGTCCGGCACCCACAGCAGGTCGCCGCGCTGCCAGCACAGCCCGGCCAGCCCTTCGCCGCGGGCGATGGAGTCCGGCATCGGCATCGGCGTCGCGTTCTCGGCCAGGAACGCGGCGGCGGGCCGCAGCACGTCACCGGCCGGATCGACCAGCCACAACCGCAGGTAGGGCCAGCCGACGCCGGTGCCGACGGCCCGCAGGACCTCGTCGCCCAGGGTGAACGCGTCCGGGCTCCGCGACAGCACCGCGAGCACCTCGGTCGTGCAGTCCTGGAAGCGCCGCGCACGGTGCTCGACGGTGACGTCGTGCACCGCGGCGACGGCTCCCGTGATGGCGCCGGTCGTGTCGCGGATCGGCCGGGCGTTGATCGAGAGCCAGTGCTCCTGCCCGCCGGCGTCGCCGGCGAGCACGAGCGCATCGCGGACGTCCTCGCCGGCCAGGGCGCGGACCAACGGCAGCTCTTCGGTACGCAGCAGCGTGCCGTCGTGGTGGCGCAGCCCCGCCCGCGGCACCCACTCCTCCAGCGGCACCGGCCCGTCCGGGCTCCCGTCGCCGCAGAACAACTCGCTCATCCCCGGGCTGCGCACTGTCAGCCGGCCATCGGCGTCACAGGTGACCACCCTGACGTCGAGGCCCTCCAGCAGCGCCTCCACGAATGCCGCGTCGGGCGGGTCGGGCTGCACTGCGGCGCCGCCGGCGGCGGGCGGCGGGTCCTCGCCCAGTTGCCGGCGCAGGGCGGAGGTCAGCTCCTGGACACTGAACGGTTTGGTCATCACCGTGGTGGCGCCCACCGAGGCCAGCTGCGGGTCGCTGGGCGGCAGGTAGCCGGTGAGCAGCATGATCGGGATGTCCGCGAGCGCGGGATCGGCGCGCAGCGTGCGGCACAACTGCACGCCGTCCAGATGCGGCATGTCGATGTCGGTCACGACCAGGTCGGGCCGGCGCCGGGCCACCGCGGCCAGCCCGGCGCGTCCGTCGCCGACCACGGTGACGTCATGCCCGAGTCGTCGCACCACCTCGGCGACGATCCGCTGATGATCAACGTTGTCCTCGGCCAGCATCACCAGTGCCATGCCTCATTCTATTCGGGCAAAAGCCAGAAAAAGTCTGTTTCCGGACTACCGCCCGGACATCACCTCGATCAACGGCAGTGGATCGAGGTAGTCGCGGTACGACACGATCTGACCGTCGCGCACCCGGATCACGGCAATGACCGTCTGCCGGAACGGCGCGCCCGTCGCGACGACGGTGCCGTGGGCCTCGTACTCCACGATGATCACCTCCGGGTCGGTGGTCTCGTGCAGCACGAGGTCGCGGTAGTCGTCGAGCCGGATGAAAGCCTCGGCTGCCGCGGTCAGGTGCTGCTTGATCGCCGCGCGGCCCCGCACCTGCGCGGGCAGGCCCGGCGGCCGGTACGGCCACTCGAGGTAGCCGTCGGGGGCCATCAGCCCCACGAAGGTCTCGACGTCCAGCTCGCGCCCGGCCCGCAACACCCGGCCGACGATCTCCCGTGCCGTGCCGGTCATCGCTTCCCCCTCATGGATCAGGCGTTGATTCAACGACCGTAGAACGAAGGGTGTCTTGAGTCAACGTCCGTAGAATGAACGGGTGACCGACCCGAGCCCCAAGCCGACCCGGGCCCAGCAGCGCCGCCGGACCGAGGAGAACATCCTGGCCGCGGCCCGCCGGATGTTCGCCGACCTCGGCTACGACCGCACCACCATCCGGGCGGTGGCCAGGGATGCCGGTGTCGATCCCGGCCTGGTCATGCACTACTTCGGCTCGAAGGACGAGCTCTTCGCACGGGCCGCGAGCCTGCCCACGGACGAGCTGCCCGCCGGCAGTGCCGAGCAGCTGGCCGACGCGTTGCTCGCCTCGCTGGCCGGGCGCCTGGACAGTGAGCCGGTGGGCTCCCTGGCCGTCCTGCGCTCCATGCTGACCAACGCCGACGCCGCCGAGCGCTACCGGGCCGCGGGGGAGCCGCAGCTCAGCAGGATCAGCGCCGCGATCCCGGCCGCCGACGCCGACCTGCGGGCCGGTCTGCTCAGCGCGATCGTGCACGGCGTGATCATCGAGCGGTACCTGCTGCGCCTCGGCCGGCTCGCCGACGCCTCCCCGGAGCAGATCATCGACCTGCTCCGGCCGTGCTTCCAGCTGCTGGCCACGCCACCACCGCCGGATCCGCACCGGCCCGAATAGCCGGCTCAAACCTCCAGCGCGTCGCGGCGGCGCTGCGGCGGGCGCGGTGACGGCGGCGCGGCGCGGTCCTCGACGCGGGGGATCGGCCGGGTGGCCGGGTCGCCGTCCACGGTCAGCGTCTCGCCGTGGTGGGTGATCTCCACCGGTGGCCCGCTCACCTCGTACGTCGCCTCGCCCGGGGTGACCGTGACCCGCAGGCTGCTCTCGCGCCAGCGCAACCGGAAGCACATCCGGGGCAGGTGCTCCGGCAGCCGGGGCGCGAAGCTCAGCCGGCCGCCGTGGTCGCGCAGCCCGCCGAAGCCCATCACCAGCGCGATCCACGAGCCCGCGCACGCCGCGATGTGCAGGCCGTCGCCGCTGGACTCACCGCCCGCGCGCAGGTCCAGCAGGGCCGCCTCGGCCAGGTAGTCGTGGGCCAGCTCCAGGTGCCCGGTCTCGGCGGCCAGCACCGCCTGCGCGGGCGCGGACAGTGACGAGTCGCGGACCGTACGGGCCTCGTAGTAGGCGAAGTTGCGGGCCTTCTCCTCGGCGGTGAACGCGTCCGAGCGCAGCGCCATGGCGAGCACCACGTCGGCCTGCTTGATCACCTGCTTGCGGTACAGGTCCAGGTACGGGAAGTGCATCATCAGCGGGTAGTCGTCGTCCTTGGTCTGGGCGAAGTCCCACTCCTGGAGCTTGGTGAAGCCGGCCGCCTGCTCGTGCACCTGCCGCACCTCGGAGTACGGCAGGTGCAGGTTGTCCGCGACCTCGCGCCACGCGGCCAGCTCGTCGGCGCCGACGTCCAGGTCGTGCGCCTGCCCCGGGAAGCGGGCACAGGCCTCGGCCGCGCCGCGCAGGTTGTGCCGGGCCATCAGGTTGGTGAAGACGTTGTCGTCCATCAGCGCTGTGTATTCGTCCGGGCCGGTGACCCCGGCGATGTGCCACTCGCCGTCGTCGGCCACGTGCGCGACCCGGCACCACAGCCGGGCGGTCCCGACCAGGATCTCCAGTCCGGCCCCGGCCAGGAAGTCGTCGTCCCCGCTGGCTGCGGCGTAGCGCAGCACGGCGTCGGCGATGTCGGCGTTGACGTGCAGGGCTGCCGTACCGGCCGGCCAGTAGCCGGAGCACTCCGCGCCGCTGATCGTCCGCCACGGGTAGCTCGCGCCGGCCAGGCGCAGCTCCCGGGCCCGGTCCCGGGCCGCCCCGAGGGTGCCGTGCCGCCAGCGCAGGGCCAGCCCGACACAGGCCGGGTGGGTGTACGTCAGCACGGGCAGCACGAACGACTCGGTGTCCCACAGTGTGTGGCCGTCGTACCCGTTGCCGGTCAGGCCCTTCGCCGCGATCGGGTGCGGTCCGGCCTGGGCGCCGGCCTGCAGCACGTGGAACAGGCCGAACCGGACGGCCTGCTGCACCTCGGGGTCGCCGTCGAGCTCCACGTCCGCGGCCGCCCAGAACTCGTCCAGATACTCCCGCTGGTCCGCCATCAGAGCGTCGAAGCCGAGCGACACCGCCGCATCGCGGTCCTGGCGGGCCCGGTCCGCCGACGCCTGCGCGCCCCAGGCGTACGCGAGGAACTTGTCCACCCGCAGTGTGCCCTCGCCGGTGATCGTGCAGCGGATCCGGTCCGGCTCGCTGGTCACCTGCTGCGGGCCGGTGGTGTGGTGGCTGACGGCCGCGGCGACCGCGAGGTCGCTGCGCCGGGTGCGGTGCTCCAGGACGTCGTCGCTGTGCCGGACCGGCCGCAGCGCGTTGTGCAGAGTGGTCGCGGCCCGCGGGTCGTCGCGCTGCTCCGGCTGCTCCTCGTTGGCCAGCAGATCGGACTCGACGCGCAGCCGCACACCCGGGCCGGCGGTCACCTCGTAGCGGATCGCGGCCACCGACGGGTGCGGGAAGGAGACCAGGCGGGTGCTGACGATCCGCACGGCTGCGCCGGCCGGCGACACCCAGGCGACCTCGCGGCGCAGGGTGCCGGCCCGCAGGTCCAGCACGCGTTCGTGGGAGACGAGCTCACCGGTACGCACATCGAACGGCTCGTCGTCGACGCACAACCCGATCAGTTTGCCGTTCGGCGCGTCCACGATGGTCTCGGACAGCTCCGGGTAGCCGTATCCGGCCTCGGCGTGCTGGAGGTCGCGCAGCTCGAAGAACGAGTTGAGGTAGGTGCCCGGCATGCCCTGGGGCTCGTTCTCGTCCAGGTTGCCGCGCAGTCCGATGTGCCCGTTGGCCAGTGCGAAGAGGGATTCGGCGTGGCGCAGTCCGGCGGTGCTGAGCGACTCCTCGGACAGCCCGGTCTCGCGGACGCACCAGGGCTCGGCCGCGGCGAGGTCAGCCACGGGCGGCCGTACCGGAGAGGTCCGGGCGGCCGCCGGCGTGCCCGACGGTGGCGCCCGAGGCCGCGGTCGCCCGGCGGGCGGCCTCCGGGTACGGATCACCGCGCAGCAGCGACGCGGTCAGCGCGGCGACGAACGCGTCCCCGCCGCCGGTGGTGTCGACCACCTTGTCGTCAGTGAGCGGGACGTGCACGTCCCCGTCGGCCCAGACGAAGAGGTTGCCGTCGTCGACCGCGACGGCGATCAGTCGTGGTCCCTTCGCCAGCAACTTGCGCGCCGCCTCCCGCATGTCCTCCGGCGGTACGCCGAGCAGCAGCTCCGCCTCCTTGTCGTCGGCGCGCACCACGTCGGCCCGGGCCAGCAGCGCGTCGTCCGAGGTCGCGCCGTCGAGAACCACCAGCCGGCCGGCCTCGTGCCCGATCCGGGCGGCGGCCGCGCACACCTCGGCGGGCTGCTGGAGCTGGACGACCACCGCGTCCTGGCGGCGGATCGTGTCGGCGCGCTCCTCGACGTCGGCCACGGTGAGCAGCGGCAGGTGCTCGATGTAGCGGTACTCCGTACCGGAGAGAACCTCGACGATCAGCCCGGTCAGCACCCCGCGGCGCCGCACGACGGCCGACACGTCGATGCCGTCGCGCTCGGCCCGCTCCAGCAGGACGTCGCCGATGGCGTCGTCGCCGGCCACGGCGACCAGCGTCGGCCGCACCCCGAGCTGGGCCAGTCCGACCGCCTGGTTGGCGCCCTTGCCGCCCAGCTGCTCGCGCCGGTCGGTGGCGTCGGCGGAGGACCCGGGCTCGGGAAGGTCATCAACGGACAGCACAAGATCCCGGGCGAGCTGACCGACCACGGCCGCAGTTGGTGTCGTCACGGACCGTCTCATACCCGGAACAAGGCCCGTTGCACGAACCGGCGGCTGAGAGGCAGCTGACAATCCTGGCCGGGTTACGCCGCCGGCGAACCGCCTTGTCGCCGGGGGACCCGCGCTGATCAGATCGGTCGATGGACATCCTCATCCTCGGCGGCACCCGGTTCCTCGGCCGGGAGGTCGCCCGGCAGGCCGTCGGCCGGGGCCACACCGTCAGCTGCCTGGCCCGGGGCCACAGCGGCGGCCCGGCGCCCGGCGCCCGGCTGGTCACGGCCGACCGGCGGGACCCGGCCGCCTACGACGAGGTACGGCAGCTGTCCTGGGACGCGGTCGTCGAGGTCTCCTGGCAGCCGGGCTTCGTCCGGGCCGCGCTCGACGCCCTGGCCGCCCGGACCGGGCACTGGACGTACGTGTCGTCCGGCAACGCCTACGCGACCTTCGACACCCCCGGCGCGGACGAGTCGTCGCCGCTGCGGGAGCCCACCGACCAGGACGAGGCCGATCGGGAGCGCTACGGCGAGGCCAAGGTGGCGTGCGAGCAGGCGAGTGCCGCCGCGCTCGGCGACCGGCTGCTCATCGCCCGGTCCGGCCTGATCGGCGGCCCCGGCGACACCAGTGGCCGTTCCGGCGCCTGGGTGGCCCGCGCCGCCCGCGCCCCCGAGGAGCCCCTGCTCGTCCCCGACACTCCCGGCGTGCCTACCCAGGTCGTCGACGTACGGGACCAGGCCGCCTGGATTCTCGACTGCGCCGAGCGCGGCGCCACGGGCGCCTACGACGTCGTCGGGCCCACGGTGCCGTTCGGCGAGTGGATCGAGCTGAGCCGCCGGATCGGCGGGCACACCGGCCCGGTGGTACGCGTGCCGGGGCGGTGGCTCGTCGAGCGCGGGGTCGAGCAGTACATGGGCGTCGACTCGCTGGCGATGTGGCTCGTCGAGCCGGGCTGGGAGGGCTGGTCCACCCGTACCGGGGCAGCGGCGGTCGCCGCCGGCCTGCGCCACCGCGACCGGGCCGAGCTGATCACCGACGTCCTCGCCTACGAACGCGCCGAGGGGCTGGACCGGCCGCGCCGGGCCGGCCTCAGCCCCGAACGGGAACGCGCTTTGCTGGCGGACTTCGCGGCGGCGTCACCACTGCCCTGACGCCGCCGCCGCCCTCTCAGTCGGTGTTGCGGCCGCTCAGCTTGTCCCGCAGCCGGTCGACCAGGCCCACGCCGGGCCCGACGAGCTTGTGGAACAGCTCGTTGTTGGGCGCGGCCGGGTGGGGCCGGGTGGGTGCGAGCTTCTTGGCCGTCTCGACCTTGCCGGCCAGCTCGATCAGCTCCTCGCGCGGAATCCGGCGCCGCAGCTCGGGGAACTGCTCGGTCTCCTCGTCCTGGACGTGGTCGGCGAGCAGCGCGTCGAGCTCCTGCAGCGCCGCGGTGAACTCGGCGCCCGACGCGTCCGCTCCCTCGAGCTTCTTCAGCGCGCGTTCGATCTCCTTGTGTTCCTCGACGTCGTGCTCGACGGCCTTGTCACCGTCGGGCAGGTGCTTGCGCATGGCCGGGTAGACGTACATCTCCTCGGCGACGGCGTGGCGCACGAGCTCGCTGATGGCGGTGTCGGCCAGATCGCGCCGCTGCTGCGGATCGGTCGTGGACCGGATCTCGGCGAGCAGGGCGATGACCTCACGGTGATCCTGGGTGAGGATGTCGACGACGTCGCCGGCGGTGGGGCTGCTGGTCATGATTCCTCCGCGGGGTGCTGGGCATGGTTGCGCCTGGCGCCTACCCCGGATGCCGGCGGTTACTCCCGTTCCTCGGGCACGGCGAGCGGGCGGGCCGGTGGCTGGGGGAGCATGGCGGCATGAAGGTGCATGACAACATCGACAGCCGGCTGCGGGAGTTCATCGTCAGCCAGCCCATGTTCTTCGTGGCCACCGCACCGACCGGTGCCGACGGCCACGTCAACGTCTCGCCGAAGGGGATGAGCGGCACCTTCGCGGTGCTCGACGAGCTGCGGGTGGCGTACCTGGACTTCCACGGCAGCGGGGCCGAGACCACCGCGCACCTGCGGGAGAACGGCCGGATCACGCTGATGTTCTGCGCGTTCGACGGCAAGCCCAACATCGTGCGCCTGTACGGCACCGGCCGGGTGGTCACCGCCGGCGACCCGGGGTACGCGGACCTGCTGGCCTCGTTCGCCGCCCCGCCGGATCTGCACGGACTGCGGTCCGTCATCGACGTCGCCGTGCACCGGGTCAGCGACTCCTGCGGTTACGCGGTGCCCCTGATGACGTACGAGGCTGACCGTGACCTGCTGACCCGCTGGAGCTCCCGGCGCAGCGACGAGGAGCTGGCCGAGTACCGCCGGCGCAAGAACAAGGCGAGCATCGACGGCCTGCCCGCCTTCGACTGAATTCGCTGTCCCGCCCTGGCCCCCGGCAGTTAGGGTCGGGCGGCGAGTGACCCCAACTAGGAGCTGAGAGATGCCCGGTCGTCCGAGCGCGCGTTGACGTCGTAGGCCGCATGCGGCCGGTCATCGCGTGCTGCCCCTGATCGCGCGGCACAGCGAATCCTCTCTGCCTCCTCCCAAGGGATCACTGTGCCTTCTTCCGCTGTCTCCCGTCCGCTGTGGCGTGACTCCGACTTCCGCCGGCTCTGGGCCGGCCAGACCGCGTCCCAGCTGGGTGAACACGCCAGCCTGGTGATTCTGCCGCTGTTCGCCGTCCTGACGCTGCACGCCGACGCCGGTCAGCTGGGCGTCCTGCGCGCGGTCGGGCAGGCGCCCGTCTTCCTGCTGTCGCTGCTGGTCGGTGCGTGGGTGGACCGGTGGCGTACCCGCACGGTGATGGTGCTGGCGGACCTCGGCCGGGCGGTGGCGCTGGCCGGCGCGGTCCTGGCCGTGCTGCTGGGCGGGATCGGACTGCCGATGCTGCTCGTGGTCGCCTTCACCGTCGGGGCGCTGTCGGTGTTCTTCGACCTGGCCTACCAGGCCTCGCTGGTGCGGCTGCTGCGACCCGATCAGCTGGGACAGGGCAACAGCCTGATCGAGGGCAGCCGGTCCGCGGCCCAGATGGGCGGCCCGGCCCTCGGCGGGATGCTGGTGTCGCTGCTCTCCGCGCCGATCGCTGTGGCGTCCAGCGCGCTGTTCTTCGTCCTTTCGTTCGCGTCCATCGTGCGGATCCGCCGCGCGGAGTCGGTTCCCGCGCGCACCGGGCCCGTTCCGCGGATCTGGCGGCAGATCCATGAGGGCCTGCGTTTTGTCGTCGGCGACGCGTTCCTGCGGACCGTGGGACTCGCCTCGGCGGCGTACCAGTTCTGCTTCGCGGCCACGATGACCGCGTACCTGGTCTTCCTGCCGCGGGAGCTGCAGCTGTCGGGCACCGCCATCGGGCTGGCCCTGGCGGCTACGGGGCCGGGCGCGCTGGTCGGCTCGCTGCTGGCCGCGCGGCTGCCGAGCCGATACGGGTACGGCGTCGTGCTCGTGACCGCGGCGCTGATCGGCGACGGCGTGCTGCTGTGCGTGCCGGCCCTGCACGGCCCGCCCGGGGTGACGGTCCCTCTGCTGGTGGCGATCAACTTCGTGTTCGGCGCCTTCGGTCAGCTGATCAACGTGACCGTGATGGTGGTGCGGCAGGCCGTCACGCCGTACGGGATGCAGGGCCGCGCGGCCGCGACGATCAACTTCGCCGGGATGGGTCTGTTGCCGTTCGGCTCGCTGGCCGGCGGCTTCCTCGCCCAGGAGTGGGGCCTGCGCACCAGCCTGCTGGTGACAGCAGCGGGCCTGCTGCTCTCGCCGCTGTTGATGGCGTTGTCGCCGATCGCCCGCCTCGGCCGCGACCTGCCCGCTCCGCGCGAGTGATATCCGGGTGCGGCCCGGCGGCGCTGGACGTAGGGTTCCCGGCTTGTGGGCAGAGCAGCGGAGATCCTGGTCCCGGCGCGCCTCGGCGCGGGCTTCCGCTGGCTGATCGCGTCGTCCTGGTCGACGAACCTCGGCGACGGCATCGCCACCGCGGCCGGCCCCTTGCTGCTCGCCTCGCTGACCCACGATCCGTTCCTGATCTCGCTGGCCGCCATGCTGCGCTGGGCGCCTCCGCTGGTGTTCGGCCTCTACGCCGGTGTGCTGGCCGACCGCCACGACCGCCGCCGGGTGGTGATCGCGGCGAACCTCGCCCGGGTCGCGGTGCTCGCCGTGCTGACCGTCACGCTGGCCACCGGGACCATCTCGGTCGCCGGGGCGCTGGTGGCGCTGGGCCTGCTCGCCACCGCGGAGGTGTTCGCTGACAACACCGTGACCACGCTGACGCCGATGCTGGTGCACCGCGACGATCTCGCCCTGGCCAACTCCCGGTTGCAGACCGGGCTGCTCACCCTGGACCAGCTGATCGGCCCGTCGATCGGGGCGGCACTGTTCGCCGCCGGAGTGGGCTGGCCGTTCGCCGCCGAGCTCGTCCTGGTCACCGCGGGCGTGCTGCTGATCTCGAAGGTCGTGCTGCCGCCCCATGGCCGCTCCACGGGCCGGAGTCGTGGGGACGTGCGCCGCGACATCGCCGAGGGCTTCCGGTGGGTGCGGCACAACCCGGCGGTGCGCACGCTGGTGCTGACCATCATGATCTTCAACGTCACCTTCGGTGCCGCCTGGTCCGTGCTGGTCCTGTACGCGACCCAGCGGCTGGCCCTCGGCGCGATCGGCTTCGGTGCGCTCACCACGGTCATGGCCCTGGGTGGCCTGGTCGGCACGGGTGTCTACGGCCCGCTCACCCGCCGCGTGAGCCTGGGCAACGTCATGCGCGCGGGACTCGTCCTCGAGACGCTCACCCACCTGGCCCTCGCCCTGACCACCTCGGCGCCCGTCGCGTTGGTGATCTTCTTCGTCTTCGGCGCGCACGCGTTCATCTGGCACACGACCTCGATCACCATCCGCCAGCGGGCCGTCCCGGCGCACCTGCAGGGCCGCGTCACCAGCGTCAACACCATCGGCCTGTACGGCGGGCTGGTGGTCGGCTCGGCCATCGGCGGCACCCTGGCCACCCACTACGGAGTGACCGCGCCGTTCTGGTTCGCCTTCGCCGGCTCGGCGGTCTTCGTGCTGCTGCTCTGGCGGGAGACCAGCCGCATCGCGCACACCGACGACACGGTCGGCGCCGAGCCGTCGTGAGGCTGCCTCACACCCGGCGCAGCACCGAGACCACTTTGCCCAGCACGACCGCGCGGTCGCCGTCGATGGCCTCGTACGCCGGGTTGCGGGGCTCCAGCAGCACGTGACCGCCCCGGCGGCGGAAGACCTTGACGGTGGCCTCCTCGTCGATCATCGCGGCGACGATGTCCCCGTTGTAGGCCTCGCTCTGGCGCCGCACCACCACGATGTCTCCGTCGCAGATCGCCGCGTCGATCATCGAGTCGCCCCGTACCCGGAGGCAGTAGAGCTCGCCCCGGCCGACCAGCTCGCGCGGCAGCGTCAGGGTCTCGTCCAGGGTCTCCTCGGCCAGGATCGGGCTGCCGGCGGCGATGGACCCGACCACCGGGAGGGTCACCGTCGTCGCGTCGCCCTCGGCCCGGGCCGGCGGTTCCAGGAACATCCGGACGTCGATCGGGCGGGTGGTGGCACCACCCCGGCGCAGGAAGTCCCGTTCCTCCAGGATGCGCAGGTGGCGGCTGACCGACGACGTCGAGACCAGCCCGACCGCGTCGGCGATCTCGCGGGTGGACGGCGAGTAGCCGTACCGGGTCGCCCAGTCCCGGATGACGGACAGGATCGCCCGCTGCCGATCAGTGAGCGTGGACGTGTCGAGGTCCTCAGCCAGTAGCACCTCACGATCTTGACCTATCCGCCTCGCCGGGGGCCGTCCGGCACGCCCATCGGGCCGGTCCGGGCCGCTGGACGGCGGGGTAGGGTCGGTGCGGGCCCGGGGGCACACGGAGGTGGATCATGGTGCGGGTGACCCGTCGACTCGCCCTCTGGCAGGCAGATCTCGACGGCGGCGTCTGCGCCGCCCCTGAGGAATGCGTCGAGACCTTGCGGGACCGCGCGGCCATCCCGCTCGTGCTCGAGCACCGCGAGCACGGCGTGACGCCCGCCCGGCAGGTCTTCGAGACCGCCCTGCGCCAGGACGTCGAATGGCAGTTCGGCGACATCGTCTGGCCGGCCGACCTGCGCCCCGGCGTGCTCGTCTCCGTGTCGTGGCAGTCCGCCAAGGACGAGATCGTGGTGCGGACGGCTCCGCTGGAAGAGCCGATGCGGGTCGACGGCGTGAACTACTACCACGAGTACGACCCCAGGGTCGTCACCCGCGAGTTCGACGCCGGCAGATCCAACCGGGGCCAGGTGCTGCACGCCGTACGCAAACTCGGCCGCGTCTTCACCGACGGCAGCGCGGTCCTCGCCGAGTCGGGACTGGCCGCGCACTGCGGGCTGGGCCGGGGCGCCCGCGGCACGTTCCTGCTCCGCAACGCCGTCGACCAGCTGATCCGCGAGGGCTACCTGACCCGGGTGCCGGGCAGCGTCGACAAGGCCGGCTACCCGTCCTACCCCGCCGTCGAGGGCCAGAAGCCGGCCGAGATGCTGTTCTACGCGCCCCTGGTCGAGCCGGCGCCGTACCCGGGTGATCCGGACTTCGACGAGGGCGAGGGAGCCGACCGCCGCGACCACTGGGTCAACGGCTTCGTCCGCAGGCTCCCGCCGGGCGCGCAGCCCTCGGAGAAGCAGGTGACGCTGCACGAAAAGGCGGTCGAGAGCGAGCAGGTCCCGGCCAGCCCGCTCGCGCCCGGCTACACCTTCGTGAAGAAACATCACCGCACCTGAGCCCTCCTTCCGCTCCGCTTGTGGATCCACCACAGGGCAAGCGTGGTTGCGAGAGCGCCGAGGGTGAGGTCGTAGCGACCGCCGAGCCCGACCACGGCGTCCAGCATGAGGAAGAACGCGAGGATCCCGGTGACGACCCACAGTCCGTCGCCCGTCGTCAGGCGGCGGCGGATCAGCACGGCGGCCGGCGCTATCGGGAGCAGGGCGGCCGCTGTGCCGATCGGCCAGCTGACGCCGGTCGACGGGACGGTGTAGACGAGGACGAAGTGGGCTGCCGTCGCAGTGAAGGCGATGAGGCCGAGGAGGCGAGGCCGGGGCGTCCGGGATCCCGGTTCCGACCGGCGGGGAATCCGTGGTGTCAGGAACGCGCTCCCGGCGAGCAGCACGCACAGACCGCCGGCGGCGAGCAGCTGACCAGCCGGTACGCGGGCGAAGTCGGCGTAGGTCAGTACCGGCACGGCCAGCAGGGACAACCCGGCGACGGCCAGGCCGGGGCGACCGGCCCACGGACGTTGCCGGGCGGCGGGGAAGGCCCGTTCGACGAGCAGGACCGACGCGCAGATGCTGACCGCGATGTGGAAGGCGGTCAGGTGCGCGGCGATCAGCAGGTTGGTGTGCCAGACCTCGCTGTAGGAGCCCACACCCACGCTGTCCCAGTACCGCGGATCGAACCAGAAGCGGTCGACCAGCGCCTCCTCGTAGACGGCGTAGGCGGCGGCCAGCAGGCACAGACCAGGCCGGCCCAGCCGGTAGCGGTAGGTGAGCTCGCGGCAGATGAGCGCGCCGCAGCCGTACAGCGCGATCATCACCGGAAGGCGCCACGGCTGGATCAGGTCGAGCGGCGGCGTCGCCGTCGACAGTGTCTCGCCGAGAAACGGAGCGGTCAGCAGCAGCGCGAGAGCGGGTTTGCGGGCGTTCACGCCGACCAGCGGACCACCGACGGCGGGATCCCGGCTGCCGACTTCCGGCTACGACTGCGGGCCACAAGTCGGGAGCGGGCGGGCCTCCTGGCCCGCTCGCTCCCGGTGCCCCGCGGTCAGTCGGCCCGGCTGCTGATCGTGCCGTGCGGGTCGAGGACGTACTTGCGGGCCGCGCCCTGGTCGAACTCCTGGTAGCCGCGCGGGGCCTGGTCCAGGGGGATCGGGGTGGCGTTCACATTCTTCGCGATCTGCACCCGGTCGTGCAGGATCGCCATCATCAGCTCGTGGTTGTACTTCATCACCGGGCACTGGCCGGTGACGAACGAGTGCGACTTGGCCCAGCCCAGCCCGAGCCGGATCGACAGCGAGCCGTGCTTCGCCGCGTCGTCGACGCCGCCCGGGTCGCCCGTGACGTAGAGGCCCGGGACGCCGATCGCGCCGCCCGCCCGGGTGAGGTCCATCAGCGAGTTGAGCACGGTGGCCGGCATCTCGGTCTGCGCGTTCTCGCCGTGTCCCCGCGCCTCGAAGCCCACCGCGTCCACGGCCGAGTCGACCAGCGGCTGGCCGATCGCCGGCGCGTCGCGGCCGAGGATCTGCTGCACCTGTTCGGCCGGGTCGCCCTGGGACACGTCGACCGTCTCGCAGCCGAAGCTGCGGGCCTGGGCCAGGCGTTCCGCGTTGAGGTCGCCGACGATGACGACCGCCGCGCCCAGCAGGAACGCCGAGGTGGCGGCGGCCAGCCCGACCGGGCCCGCGCCGGCGATGTACACGGTCGACCCGGTGGTCACGCCGGCGCTGACGCACCCGTGGTAGCCGGTGGGGAAGATGTCGCTCAGCATGGCCAGGTCGAGGATCTTCTCCATCGCCTGGTCCCGGTCGGGGAACTTCAGCAGGTTCCAGTCGGCGTACGGCACCATCACGTACTCGGCCTGCCCGCCGATCCAGCCGCCCATGTCGACGTAGCCGTACGCCGAGCCGGGCCGGTCCGGGTTGACGTTGAGGCAGACGCCGGTCTTGCGTTCCTTGCAGTTGCGGCACCGGCCGCAGGAGATGTTGAACGGCACCGAGCAGATGTCGCCCACCTTGATGAACTCCACGTCCGAGCCGGTGTCGACCACCTCGCCGGTGATCTCGTGCCCGAGCACCAGCCCTTCCGGTGCGGTGGTGCGTCCCCGGACCATGTGCTGGTCACTGCCGCAGATGTTGGTGGCGACGGTCTTGAGGATCGCGCCGTGCGGTGTCCGGCGGCCGACGTTGGCCTTGTTGACGCCCGGACCGTCCTTCATCTCGTACGTGGGGTAGTCGCTCTCACGGACCTCGACCTGCCCGGGGCCCTGATAGACAACCGCTCTGTTGCCCGTCATGTTGTGCTCCGTTCCTGCTCGCCCTCGCCTGTGGGCCGGACCTCCCATGCTTCTCGCGTCGTTGGTCAAAAAGAACCATCAATATGTACGAGACATGCCGATAGTCGCATCAGGCGCATACGTGGCGCCCTTCTCCCGGTACATGGTCGCGTCGGCCGCGGCCAGCAGGGTGTCCGACGTGGGGTGCTCGAGCTCCGCCGCCGAGGCGTGCCCGACGCTGACGCCGATCCGCAGGTCGTGGCCGTCGTGGTGCAACGGGGCCGCGACGGCGTTGCGGAGACGTTCGGTCACGGCGGCGACGTCGTCGACCGCGGCGGAGACCACCACGAACTCGTCGCCGCCCAGCCGGGCCACGGTGTCGGTGTCCCGTACCGTCGCGCGCAGCCGCCGGGCCACCTCGACGAGCACGAAGTCGCCGGCCGCGTGCCCGTACCGGTCGTTGACGGGCTTGAAGCCGTTGAGGTCGAGGAAGTGCACCACCGGGCCGTCGCCGGCCCGCTGCCGCAGCGCGGCGCTCAGCCGCACGTGCAGCTCCTGCCGGTTGACCAGCCCGGTGAGCTGGTCGTGGGTGGCCCGGTGGGCCAGCGCCGCGCGCACCTGCTCCTGCTCGCGGACCACCAGGGTGAACCGGATGAGCACGATGACGGTGAGCATCACCATGGCGCTGAGCATGGTCAGCCGCTGGATCGCCTGGTCGCCGAGCCGGACGTCGTTGATCACGGGCAGCGTCAGCAGCGAGACGCCCAGGAACACCACCCGGGCCGGGTGCAGGCGTTGCGCGTCGGCCCGGCGTGAGCCGGCCGGTTGGTCGGCGTCGCGGTTGAGCAGGGCCGCGGTGAACAGGCTGTTGGCCAGCAGCAGCACGCTGTCCAGCCGGGCGGTGTCGAAGTCCGGGAAAACCGGCGAGACGGCTGAGATGGTCACGTCTCCGGCGAAGGTGAGGGTGAGGGCGGCGATCAGGTACCGGGTGGCTCCGGTGCGCTCGCCGGGGGAGAGCACCACCAGCGCGCCCGCCGCGAACAGCAGCACGTCGCCGAACGGGTAGAACGCGGCGAACAGCACGGAGAGCGACATCGTGTTCCCGGTGACCTCGGGAGCCACCATGAACTGCCAGAACAGCGCCGCCACCACGGTGGCCATGGCGAGCACGTCGAGGGCGGCCTCGCGGAGGCGCCCCGGTGCGCGGAGCCGGACCAGCAGCACCATGCCGGCCGCCAGCAGGGGGTAACCGAGCACCCACAGCACGTCGGCCGCCGACACGTCCCCCAGCTCGCCGAAGTGCCAGATCAGCGCCGCGTAGAGCAGGTCACCACCGAGCCAGGCGGTCAGGGCGGCGGCCATCAGGCCGTGGGCGGTCCGGTCCCGGCCGGTCCGCCCGCGCACGCCCAGCCAGGCCAGCACCACCAGCAGACCGAAGGCGATCGTGTACGTGACCTGCGCCGTCACCGAACCCGGGAGCAGCACCGTGGGCAGCCCGAGGATGACGGCGAGCACGGGTACGGCACCGGCGGGCAGACGCTTCACAGAACTCTGATCGGCCGCGAGTCACCCGGGCAAAGCGCTGGACCAGGCAGGCCGGGGAGTGGTCCGGTTGCGATCAGGGCGCTCACCAGCTGTGCAGAGTGCCGTCCTCCAGGCGGTTCACCGGCAGGGAGGCCGGCCGGTACGGGTACCGCGCGGCCAGCTCCTCGTCGATGTCCACGCCTAGCCCCGGCTCCTCGGACGGGTGCAGGTAGCCGTCGGCGAAGCGGTAGCTGTGCGGGAACACCGCGTCGGTCTCGGCACTGTGCGGCATGTACTCCTGCAGCCCGAAGTTGGGAATGCTGAGGTCGAGGTGCAGCGCGGCGGCCAGGCAGACCGGCGACAGGTCGGTCGCGCCGTGCGAGCCGCTGCGCACGTGGTACAGGTCGGCCAGGTCGAAGATGCGGCGCAGATGGGTGATCCCGCCGGCGTGCACGACGCTGGTCCGGATGTAGTCGATGAGCTGCTCGGTGATCAGTTGCCGGCAGTCCCAGACGCTGTTGAAGACCTCACCGACGGCCAGCGGGGTGGTGGTGTGCTGCCGGATCAACCGGTAGCCCTCCTGGAGCTCGGCCGGCACCGGGTCCTCCAGCCAGGTCAGCCCGTACGGCTCCAGCGCCCGGCCCAGCGCGGCGGCCTCGATCGGCGTCAGGCGGTGGTGGGCGTCGTGCAGCAGGCGCAGGTCAGGGCCGAACTCGGCGCGGACCCGATCGAAGACTCCCGGCACGTGAGCCAGGTAACGCCGGGTCGACCACACCGCCTCCGTGGGCAGGGCGGACCCGGCCGGCTCGTAGTTGCGAGGGTCGGCGGTGACGCCGTACGTGCCGGTGAGGCCGGGCACCCCGGTCTGCACCCGGACCGCCCGGTAGCCCGCGCCGACGAGCCGGCCCACGTCGGTGAGCACGTCGTCGACGGTCTCGGCCGCGGCGTGGCCGTACACGGTGACGCCGTCGCGGCTGCGCCCGCCGAGCAACTGGTACACCGGCAGGCCGGCGACCTTGCCCTTGATGTCCCACAGCGCGGTGTCCACGGCGGCGATCGCGCTCATCGTCACCGGCCCGCGCCGCCAGTACGCCCCCTTGTACAGCAGCTGCCACGTGTCCTCGATCCGCGCCGGGTCCCGCCCGAGCAGCAGAGGCACGACGTGCTCGGCGAGATAGGCGGCCACGGCCTGCTCGCGCCCGTTCAGCGTGGCGTCGCCGACCCCGGTCACACCGGCGTCCGTCACCAGCTTGAGGGTCACGAAGTTGCGGCCGGGCGACGTCACGATCACCCGGGCCTCGGCGATGCGCATCTCAGTCCCCCTCGTCGCGGACCCGGGCGACCAGCTGGGTCGGGTTGACGAAGCGCAGCGCCAGCACCAGGAGCACCAGCATCATCGACGTGTAGATCACCGCCATCGCGTCGATGGACTGCTGGGCCCGGATCCCGGCCGCCGACATCGAGTAGTACAGGGCCACGACCAGCGTCTGCGAGTCCGGCCCGGCGGTCAGGAAGGTCAGCTCGAACATGCCCACGGTGCGGACCAGCACCAGGATCGAGGCGGCCAGGATGCCCGGCACCAGCAGCGGCGCCAGGATCCGGGTGAAGACCTGCCGGGTGCCGGCGCCGCACATCCGCGCCGCCCGTTCCACGGCCGGGTCGATCTGCTCGATGAACGGCGTCATGGTCAGGATGACGAACGGCACCGACGGCACCAGGTTGGCCAGCACCACCCCGGAGAGGTTGCCGGCGAAGCCGTACTTGTAGAGCACGGTGGCCAGCGGGATGCCGTAGGTGATCGGCGGCATCAGGATCGGCAGCAGGAACAGCAGATAGAGCAGCCGGCGCCCGGGGAAGCTGCGGCGGGCCAGCACGTACGCGGCCGGCACGCCGATCAGCACGGAGATGCCGACCACCAGCGCCGACACCTCCAGGGTCACGATCAGCACCGGCAGCAGGGTGAACTCGTCCCAGGACTGGGCGTACCACTTCGGGGTCCAGCCCACCGGCAGCCAGGTGTCGAACCACTGGGTGCCGAACGAGCTCACCACCACCGAGCCGATGACCCCGGCCAGGAAGACGAAGAACGCCAGCACCACGCCCCAGACGAGCCAGGCCATCGGGGTGGCCACGATCCTTCGCGGGGCGGCCATCAGCCTTTGCCCCCGGCCGTCGACCCGGTGTAGAGCAGCGCCCGCCAGCCCAGCACCGCGGCGATGACCAGCAGCTCGACCACGCCCATCAGCACGGCCACCGCGGAGGCCAGGGGGTAGTCGTAGCGCACGTACGCGGCGTCGTAGGCGGCGATCGACATCACCCGGGTCGTGCCGGACGGGTCACCGACCAGCACCGCCGACGGGAAGACGCTGAAGGCCAGCACGAACGTCAGGCAGAAGGTGGTGGCCAGTCCGGGCGCGAGCAGCGGCAGCGTGATCCGCCGGAAGCGCTGCCAGCGACCGGCGCCGAGGGTGGCCGCGGCCCGTTCCAGGGTGGGGTCGATGCCCGACAGGTACGACAGCACCAGCAGGAAGGCGAACGGGAATCCGGTGATCACCAGCGAGAAGAAGACACCCCAGTAGTTGTTGGTGAGCCGTACCGGCGCGTCCACCAGGCCGGAGCTCAGCAGGGTCCGGTTGAACCAGCCGGTCGGACCGAGGAAGTTGAGCAGGCCCTGGGCGGTGAGCACCGTACCGAGCGTGATCGGCACGACCAGCAGGGTGGTCAGCAACCGCTTGCCGCGGAACCGGCCCCGCATCCGGTACGCGATGGGCACCGACGCCAGCACGTTCAGCAGCGCCGCCGGCAACGACAGCCGCAACGTGGTGAGGATCGTGTCCCGCAGGTACGCGTCCGTGAAGAACTCCCGGTACGCCCCCAGCGCCCCGCCCTCCGTCGGCTGGAAGGACAGGCCCACGCCGTACAGGAAGGGGTAGATGAAGAGAACGAGCACGAACAGCGCCGCCGGGATCAGCAGCAGCAACTGCCGGTCGATGCCGCGCTCGGCGAGGCGGTGCCGCAGCGCCGGCCGGGCCCCGCCCGAGGCGGCGTTGATCGCGGTCATCGCGGGTCCGCCGGAAAGACCAGCAGTCGCCGCGGCTCGACGGTGACGGTGATCCGGTCGCCGACCGCCGGCCGGTCGACGGCCCGCAGGTTCAGCGGGATGCCGCCGGCGGTCCGCGCCTCGACCGCCACCTCGCGGCCCTGATACTCCACGACCTCGACGACGGCCGGCACCCCCGTGCTGCCTTCCGGGCCGATCCGCAGATCCTCCGGCCGGATCCCGGCGATCACCTCGCTGCCCGGCGCCGGCTCACCCACCGGCGTGCCGGTCAGCTGCTGCCCCTCGATCTCCACGGTGATGCCCGCGCCCTGCCGCGCGCCCGCCCGCACCGGCAGCAGATTGCGGTAGCCCATGAAGTCGGCGACGTGCCAGTTGGCCGGCTCGGTGTGCAGCTCCTCCGGCGTGCCGATCTGCTGCACCCGGCCCGCGCGCAGCACCACCAGCCGGTCGGCCAGCGACAGCGCCTCCTCCTGGTCGTGGGTGACGTAGACGGTGGTCAGCCCGAGCGACTGATGCAGCCGGCGGATCTCGGTCCGCATCTCCAGCCGCAGCTTGGCGTCCAGATTGGACAACGGTTCGTCCATCAGCACCAGGGACGGCTCCAGCACGACCGCGCGGGCGATCGCCACCCGCTGCTGCTGTCCGCCGGAGAGCTGCCCGGGCAGCTTGCCGGCGTGCTCCTCCAGGTGCACCAGCCGCAGCGCCTCGTCGACCCGGCGGCGGATCTCGGCCCGCGGCACCCGCCGCATCTGCAGGCCGAACGCGATGTTCTTGCGGACGGACAGGTGCGGGAACAGCGCGTAGTTCTGGAAGACCATGCCGAATCCGCGCCGCTCGGGCGGCAGTACGTCCAGGCGGGTCTCGTCCTGCCAGATGCTGCCCCGGGTCAGCGGCAGCAGGCCGGCCAGGCAGTTCAGGGCGGTCGACTTGCCGCAGCCGGACGGGCCGAGCAGCGCGATGAACTCACCCCGCCGGATGGTCAGGTCGAGATCGGCCAGCGCCGCCTGCCCGCCGAAGCTGCGGCTGACCCCGTCCAGGCGCAGCGTCTCGAAGTGGCCCGGACGCGTTCCCGGCGTGCCCGTCCGGCTCGGTGCCGCGGCCGTCATGACGCCTGCCCGCTCACTTGGCCACCTTCGCGCCGCCGATCTCGCGGTCCCACCGATCGAAGGCGGCGACCAGTTGCTTGGAACCCAGCGGCACCTCGAGCGGAGCGCCCGCGATCAGGCTCGCGTACTCCGGGCGGCCGAACTCCTCGATCGCGGCCCGGCTGTCCGCCGGCGCCATCGCCAGGTCGACGTCCTTGACCGCCGGGCCCGGGTAGAAGTAGCCCTTGTCGTACGCCTTGGCCTGCTGCTCCTTGGTGAGCATGTGGGCCAGCAGCAGCAGGATGGCCGACTGCTTGTCGGTCGACACGCCCTTGGGGACGACGGCGTAGTGCGCGTCGGTGACCCAGTGGAAGCCCTGCAGGGTGCCGATCGCCGCTTCCTTGGGCACGGTGCCCAGTACCCGCGGGTTGATGTCCCAGCCGGTGGTCGACGCGATGATCTTCGCCGAGCCGTTGGCCAGGTTCTTCATCGTCTCGCCCGTGCTCGACGGGTAGAGCGTCACGTACTTGTTCAGCTCGGCCAGGTAGGCCCAGGTCTTGTCCCAGCCGCCGGTCGGGTCCTTGGGGTCGGAGTCGCCGAGCAGATACGGCAGGCCCATCAGGAACGTACGGCCGGGGCCGGAGTTGGACGGCCGGGCGTACTGCACCGCGCCCGGGTTGGCCTTGGCGTAGGCCAGCAGCTCGGACGCCGACTTCGGCGGGTTCGGCACCTTCGCGGGCAGGTACTCGATGAGCGGGCCGGACGGGTAGTAGGTGACGGTCACCCCGGAATCCCCGGCCAGCTGCTGCATGGCCGCGGCCCCGGGCAGATACTGCTGTACGCCGGGCAGCCGGTCCCGGTACTTGGTCAGCAGCGGGTTCCACAGGCCCTGCTCGATGCCGGCGGACAGCCCGTCCACGCCGGTCAGCACCAGGTCGATGTCGACCCGGTTGGCGTTCTGCTGGGCCTTGACCTTGCCGACCAGCTCGGGCGCCGGCGACTTGGAGTAGGTCACCTTGCTGACCACGCCGGAGTTCTTGGCCACGAAGTCGTCGATCATGCCCTGGGTCAGCTGCAGGTTGCCGGCCACGTCCAGGATGTTGAGGGTCACCGCCTTGCCGGGCTTGGCGGGCACCTCCCCGTCGGTGTCCTGGGCGGAGCCGCCGGAGTCGGGGGCGCTGCACGCGGTCAGCAGCAGCAGGGCCGCGGTCGCGGCGGTGACAGCGCGTCTACGGGCGAGTGGTGGCATCGGAAGCCTTCCTCGAGGAGATGAGTCTCAGGCGCTCGGTGCGGGGCCGGTGGAGCCCCGGACCATCAGTTGGGTGCCGAGCTCGCGGCGGGTGGTGCCGAACTTGTCCGGGTCCTGCAACAGGCCCAGCAGCAGGTCGACGCCGGCCCGGCCGCAGCTCTTCATGGGCAGGCCGACGGTGGTCAGCGAGGGGTGCACCATCGCGGACAGGGCGATGTCGTCGAAGCCGAGCACGCTGATCGCGGCGGGCACCGCGATCCCGCGCGCGTTCAGGCGGCTGAGCAGGCCCAGCGCGATGACGTCGTTGTAGGCGATGACGGCCGTGACCCCGGCCGCGAGCACCTGGTCGGCGGCGGCGACCCCGCCGTCGAACTGCGGCTGGACCGGACCGACCTCGACCAGCTCGGCCCCGGCCGCGGCGATGGCCAGGCGCAGGCCGCGCACCCGTTCCCGGTTGGACCAGGACGCGCGCGGCCCGGCGACGTACGCGATCCGCCGGTGCCCCAGGGCGGTGAGATGGGTGACGGCCTGCCGCATGCCGTCGACGTTGTCGAAGGTGATCGCCGGGAGGCGGCCGACCCGGCGGTTGAGCAGGACGACCGGGGTCAGCGCGGCCACACCCCGTAGCTCCTGCTCGCTCATCCGCGGCGAGCACAGCACGATCCCGTCCACCTGTTTGGCGAGCGTACGGACCAGCTGGGCCTCCGCGGCCGGGTCCTCGTCGGTGTCGGCGAGGAAGACGGCGTGGTCGGCCTCGCGGGCCCGGGCCTGGATGCCCTTGACGACGCCGGGGAAGAACGGGTTGCCGAGGTCCGGCACGATGAGCCCGAGATTGCCGGTGCGGCCGGTGATGAGGCCGCGGGCGGCGCGGTTGGGGGAGTAGTCGAGCTCGGCGGCCGACCGCTGGACGCGTTCCCGGGTCTCGGCGCGCACCAGCTCCGGTGTCGAGAGGGCACGGCAGACGGTGGACGGCGACACCCCGGCCGCCCGGGCCACGTCCTTGATCGTCACCGCCATCGGTTGCCTCCGCATCGTCCGGGGACTGGAGTGCTGCGGAGAGTGTGAAATCCTTTGCGGAGCGTTGTCAATAGATGATCGTCGACGTTTCCGCACGCGGCTGAAATCGTTTGCGGCACGTTCCCGGCCGCCGCCCGGCGACGACAGCGGGTCCCACTCGGACGATGGCAATCCGGCGGCTCATTCGTTAGGGTCACTTCGATGGGTGGCCGCGACCCATCCGCACTTCGGGGGAAGGTGTCGTGAGGCTTTCAGCTCTTTCGGGCGTGCTGTGCGCAGCAGCCCTGGTCACCGCGTCGCTGTCGCTGCCCGCCGCCGCCACCGCGGCTCCCGCCGCCGCCAAGGCCGCCATCCCGTCGGCGCCGTGCGCCCCCGGTGGCGTCACCGCGGCCGACCGGGCCGTCGCGCAGCGTCTGCGGCCGGCGATGACCGGCCAGCGGCTCGGCCCGGCTCTGAGTGGATACAACGTCTCCTGCGCCCGGGCGATCGTGCGGCACGTGATCGGCCGCGGCCTGCCCGCCCGGGCGGCGGTGATCGCGGTGACCACGGCCATCACCGAGAGCACCCTGCACAACTACACCCTCGCCGTCGACCACGACAGCCTCGGCCTGTTCCAGCAGCGCCCGTCGATGGGCTGGGGCAGCCCCGAGCAGCTGCTCGACCCCGGCTTCGCCACCGGCGCGTTCCTCGACAAGATGCTGCGCACCCATTCGGCCGGCAGCTGGCAGGCCGGCGACATCGGCCAGATCAGCCAGCGGGTGCAGGTCTCGCGCTACCCCGCGGCGTACGGGCCGGAGGCCAACGACGCGCGGCTCATCGTCGGCCAGCTGTGGACCAGCTCGACCGGCTCGAGCGCCACGACCGGCACCGCCAAGGCGCCGAAGAAGTCCACGCCGAAGAAGCCGTCCGGCCCCTTCAGCAAGTCGCTGCTGCAGACCGTGCCCGGGCTGCCCGGCACGTTCGACGACCGGCACCAGGTGCTGCTGGCCGACTGGAACGGCGACGGGCGCTCCGATCTCGTCGTGCTGCAGCAGTCCGGCACGACCAGCGGCGCCACCGAGGTGCGCATCGTGAGCGGCGCCAGCGACTTCCAGAACCTGCTGCTGCACACGGCCATTCCGCTGGGCCCGACCGACGCCCGGACCACCTTCGCCATGACGGACTGGAATTTCGACGGCCGCCCGGACCTGGTGGTGACGCAGAAGTCCGGCACCGCGAGCGGCCGTACGGAGGTCCGGGTCCTCGACGGCGCCTCGTTCCTGCGGCGTTACCTCCAGGAGACGGCCACCGTGCTCGGCCCGAGCGACGACTGCTACGCGTTCGCCGTGGCGGACTGGAACGCCGACGGGCGCGTGGACGTAGCCGTGATCCAGAAGTGCGGGACGAAGAGCGGCCGTACGGAGGTCCGGGTCCTCGACGGCGCGGCCAACCTCCAGCGCTACCTCCAGGACAGCCCCACGCCGCTGGGCCCGACGGACGCTCGCCACACCTTCACCGTCGCGGACTTCAACGGCGACCTCAATCTCGACCTCGTGGTGACCCGGAAGTCCGGGGCCAAGAGTGACAAGACGGTGCTGCAGGTGCTGGACGGCGCCTCGCAATACCGCAACCTCCTCGGCAAGCCGATCACCGCGCGCGTCTCCACGGACGAGCGGCACAGCCTGTCGGTGCTCGACTGGAACAGGGACGGCCGGCTCGACCTCGTCGTGGTGCAGAAGTACGGCACCGCCGCCGGTCGCACCGAGGCGAAGATCCTCGCGGGCTGACGACGGGTCCGGCCACCGGGCCGGACCGGTCGCCTCCGCCGGCTGGGGGCTACGCCGCGACCCGCGGCTGCACCGCCGCGGGAATGGCGGCCACGACCGGCGCGCCGGCACTCGCGCCCGCGGAGCCGATCCCGAGCGAATTGCCCACCACGTTGGCGCCCTGCGAGTAGCCGACCAGGACGAACCGCTGGTCGGGGCAGGCCTGCGCCTGCTCGGACACGTGGCTGACCAGGGCCCGGTTGCCGGCAGTGGGCGACGTCGGGCTGACGCTGGCCGGATGGTCGACCGGGTGGCTGGTCAGCGTCGTGCCCGCCGCCCGCCGCCCGCCGCCGGATCGTGGCGAACACCGGGTCGCCGACGATGAGCCCCAGCCGGCCGGGCTCACCGGTGCCGCGGGCGACGACCACGTCGACGTCCGCGCATGCCGCGGCGGCCGCCGCGGGACCGGCCGCGATCACCGCACCGCCG
Organism: Actinoplanes sp. NPDC048967; assembly: GCF_040649415.1. Lineage (NCBI taxonomy): Bacteria > Bacillati > Actinomycetota > Actinomycetes > Micromonosporales > Micromonosporaceae > Actinoplanes > Actinoplanes sp. NPDC048967. The sequence goes on along the minus strand of NZ_JBEZFL010000004.1, from coordinate 76,171 downwards.
GTGGCGAGCAGCGCAGCGGTGAGCAGGACGCTGACGCGTCCCCGGCCGCCGGGAAGGGAAGGCGCATGTGGATCACCTCTGCTTCGGGTGAGGGCTGGTGGAGGCCCGAAGCTAACGAGGCGCCCGTCATCGCGGTGCGCATCCGCGCGCCGCCGGCGGCAGCACCGAGGCGGCGACCGTCGCGCCGCTGCACGCGGACGTGCTGGGCTCGACGGCCGAGATGGTCCGCGAGCTCCGGGAGCAGGTCCCCGAGTTACGCGGCGTCCCAGGAGCGCGAGGCCCGGGCCCAACAGCGCGGCGTCGACCTGGCGCGGCGCCGGTACGTCGAGCTGCTCGACCAGCACGTGGGCCGGGCCGGGACCGGCGCGAGATCTACCGGGCGGTGGGCGCGAACGAGATGCGGGCGGGCCGCAGCCTGGAGTCGCTGCACGCGGCCGTACGGATCTGGGCGCGGGTGGCGAGCCGGCGGCTGCGGGCCTTCGCCGGGCGCCACGCGCTGCCGCCGGCCGTCGTGGCCTGGCTGGCCGAGGCGATCTTCGACATCGACGAGGTGGCCCGGACCTCGGCCGAGCGCTACGCGCAGGCGCAGGAGGCCGAGGCCGGGGAGCTCGACCGCCGCCGGCGGTGCCTGCTCGAGCTGCTCATCGCCGACCCGCCGCCCTCGCAGCGGGCGCTGGCCGCCGCGGTCCACCGGCCGTGGTCAACGGCCTGGCCCGGCACCACGCGGCGGTGGGACTGCCGGTCGAACCGATGGACGCCGGCAGGTCGCTGCGCTGGGCCCGGCTGGCCCTGGAGCTGTCAGCCAAGGGCCGCATCCCGCGCCGGCGCGTCATCTGGTGCGCCGATCACCTGGCCACCCTGGCCGTGTTCCAGGACGAGGCGCTGCCGGCCGCGCTCGCCGAGCGTCGCCTGGCCCCGCTCGGCGGGTTGCGCGAGGACAAGCGCCGGCTGCTCGCCGAGACCTTGCTGGCCTGGCTGAGTTTCCATCAGACGCCACCGAGGTGGCCGGCCACCTGCACGTCCACCCGCCGACGGTGCGGCACCGGTTGCGCCGGCTGACCGAGCTGTTCGGGGACCAGATCCGCGACCCGCGGCTGCGCTTCGAGCTGGAGCCGGCGCTGCGCGCGTTCATCATGTGACGAGCTCGTTCAGCGCGCTGCTAGTGGCCGCGTCCGCGGGCAGGAACGCGGGTGACGCGGACCGGCTCCGGGACCTGGTGACGTTCCGCTGGAAGGCGGTCGGGCTGGGGATCCTGCTGCTCGGCGCGGACGGCCGCATCGTCAGCGACTTCCAGTTCATCGAGAGCTGACCAGGACCGCCGTCACCACAGCCCGGTGGCCTTGGCGAGCCCGCCACCGGCCGCCGCCGCGACCGACGCGACCAGCAATGTGGCGCACAGCCGGTCGGTGAGCCGTTTGTTCGCGGCGGTGGGGTGGTCGAGCAGCGCCACCACGACTCCCCAGGCTGCGGCCAGGCCGGCAGTCACCAGGCCGACTGTTGTACTCACCACCCCAGCCTGCCCTGGCCGGTGCCGGGTGCGGCCCAATAGCCGATGACATGACGGTAAACAGCGGACCCCGTCTATCGGCCGGGTGCTCCCGCCAGCGCCAGCCGGTGCTCGACCCGCTCGGTGACCCCGCGCAGATGCGGCAGCCGTACGTGGTCCACCAGCGCGTTCCACGAGGCCGGGCCGTGCCGCCGCAGCATCTCGTCGTGGCGCTGGCCAGCGGTCACCCGCCGGCCGTCCGGGCCCACCGTCTGATCGGCGTAGGTCAGCGCGTCCGAGATCAGCCCGCTGTCGTCCGGATAGGCGGCGAGCTCCTCCGCGAGCCCCCGGACGGCGGCGACGAACCTGGCTCCCGAGTGTTGCGCCACCAGGCCGATGATCGCTGCCGGCCAGGCCAGCCGTTCGAGGTGCCGGGCCCCGTCGAGCGGATGGAAGCCGGTCACCACGGTGCGCTCGGCGTAGCCGATGTCGTGCAACCAGGCGGCCGCGACGAGCACGTCCCGGTCGATCTCCAGGGGCGCGGCGAGCTCGGCGGCCCGCGCGGCGACCCCCGCGGTGTGCCGCCAGCGGTTGCCCAGCGGGGCCAGCAATTCGTACGCGAGCTCCTCGGCGGTGTCGGGGAGCGTCGACAGTCCTGCGCGCATGGCTAGATGCTAGGGACCTGGACATGAGCGGCAGTTGTCCAGGACAAGACCTCCTGCTGAATCCGGTCGCGGCGACGACTTACCAACGGCCCCGGCGGTCACTAATATGAGCTCCTCTCACTTCCGAGGAGTCGTGGCCATGGATGCGCTGCCCAGCTTCCCGTCGAGCTTCGTGTGGGGCGTCTCCACCGCGGCCTATCAGATCGAAGGCGCCGTCAGCGAGGACGGGCGCGGCCCGTCGATCTGGGACACCTTCGCCCACACCCCCGGCCGGGTCCGCGACGGCGACACCGGCGACGTCGCCTGCGACCACTACCACCGGTGGCCCGAGGACGTGGCGCTGCTCAGCGAGCTCGGCGTGGACGCGTACCGGTTCTCGATCGCCTGGCCGCGCGTCCAGCCGGACGGTTCCGGCGCGGTCAACCCGAAGGGCCTGGACTTCTACGACCGCCTGGTCGACGAGCTGGTGGCGAGGGGCATCGCCGCGGTGCCCACGCTGTTCCACTGGGACCTGCCCCAGGCCCTGGAGGACGCCGGCGGCTGGCTGAACCGCGAGACCAGCTACCGCTTCGCCGAGTACGCCGCCGCGGTCGCGGACCGGCTCGGTGACCGGGTCGGCCGCTGGATCACGCTCAACGAGCCGATCGTGCACATGGCCCAGGGCTACGCCTTCGGCACCCACGCGCCCGGCCGGGAGCTGATGTTCGACGCCCTGCCGGTGGCCCACCACCAGCTGCTCGGGCACGGTCTCGCGGTGCGCGCCCTGCGCGCCGGCGGGGCGGCCGAGGTGATGATCACCAACAACTGCACGCCGGTGGTGCCCGCGAGCGACTCGGAGGCGGACCTGGCCGCCGCGGCGGTGTACGACGGCTTCCACAACCGGCTGTTCCTGGACCCGGTGCTGCTGGGCGAGAATCCGCTGCTGGACGGCGCGCCCTGCGTCCGGGACGGGGACCGGGAGATCATCGCGACCCCGCTCGACGCCCTCGGTGTCAACTACTACAACCCGACCCGGGTCGCCGCCGCGCCCGACGGGTCGCCGCTGCCGTTCGAGATGTTGCCGATCGAGGGCGTCCCGACCACCGCGTTCGGCTGGCCGGTCGTCCCCGGCGGGCTGCGCGACCTGCTGGCCGGACTGCACGACCGGTACGCCGGCACGCTCCCGCCGATCTACATCACCGAGAGCGGCTGTTCCACGGTGGACGAGGTCACGCCGGACGGGCGGATCCACGACACCGCCCGCATCGACTACCTCGACGGTCATCTGCGCGCGCTCCACCAGGCGATCGGCGAGGGCGTCGACGTACGCGGGTATTTCGTCTGGTCGCTGCTGGACAACTTCGAGTGGGCCGAGGGGTACCAGCAGCGGTTCGGGCTGGTCCGGGTCGACTACGACACTCAGCGCCGTACCCCGAAGGACTCTTTCGGCTGGCTGCGGGCCGCCCTGCGGGACCAGAGATGACCGCGCCCGCCGCGGCGGTGGAACCGGCGCGGGTGGGCGCCCGCTGGATCGGCCTGCTGTCGCTGGCCAACCTCGGGCTGTGGATGGGCTACTTCGGTCCCCTGCAGGTGCTGCTGCCCAACCAGGCGCAGGACCTGGACGGGATCGACAAGACCACCGCGCTGGGCATCATCACCGGCGCCGGTGCGCTGGTCGCCGTCCTGGTCGGACCGATCGCGGGCGCGCTGTCGGACGCGACCTCGGCCCGGACCGGGCGGCGGCACACCTGGATAGCCTCCGGTGCCCTGCTCGGCTGCGCGGGGCTGGCCCTGCTCTCCGGGCAGCGCACCCTGATCGGGCTGACCCTGTGCTGGTGCGTCGCGCAGGCCGGCCTGAACACGTTGCAGGCCGGGCTCTCCGCGATCGTCCCGGACCGGACGCCGGTGCGGCAGCGCGGCCTGGTCTCCGGCTGGGTGGGCCTGACCCAGTCGATCGGCGTGGTCCTCGGCGTCCTGCTGGTCACCCTCGTGGCCGGCGGCTACTTCCTGATCGGGTCGCTGGTCGTGCTCACGGTGGTGCCGTTCCTCCTCCTCACACCGGATCCGGCGGTCCCGGCCGGCGCCGCCCCGCGCTTGACCCTCCGCGCCCTGGCAGCCGTCTTCCGCTTCGATCCGCGGGCCAACCCCGACTTCGCCTGGGCCTGGGCCACCCGCTTCCTGGTGCAGCTCGGCAACGCCATGGCCACGCTGTACCTGCTGTACTTCCTGCGCGACCGGGTGCACCACAGCAGCCCGGAGGACGGGCTGCTGCTGCTGATCCTGGTCTACACCGGCACGACGGTGCTCACCGTGGTGGCCGGCGGCATCGTCTCGGACCGCAGCGGCCGGCGCAAACCGTCGGTGATCGTGTCCGGCTACGTCATGGCAGCCGCGGCCGGACTGCTCGCCCTCTGGCCGACCTGGACCGGCGCCCTGATCGCCGCCGCCGTGCTCGGCCTCGGCTTCGGCGTCTACCTCTCCGTCGACCAGGCCCTGATCACCCAGGTGCTCCCGACGGCCGAGGACCGGGCCAAGGACCTCGGCATCATCAACATCGCCAACTCGGCGCCGCAGGTCCTCGGCCCGGCCCTGGCCTTCCCGATCGTGGCCCACCTCGGCGGCTACCCGGTCCTCTACCTGGTGGTCGCCGCGGTGACCGTGCTCGGCTCGGTCCTGGTCACCCGGATCCGCTCGGTCGACTAACTCGCCGCGATCGCCTGCTCCCACATCCGGGTGTAGGCCTCGGCTCCGCTCATCAGCTGCTGCCGCAGCAGGGGTCCGTCGCTGCCGGCGTGACGGATGAGGTCGGTGGTCCAGTCCGCGTAGAGGCCGTACTGGGCCACGCCGTCGGTGTTGAGGTCGAAGGTGCGCGAGCCGTAGACCTGCTTGCTCACCGTGGTGCCGTTGGGCGCGGTGAACGGGTAGGTCAGCGGGTCGGTCCCGCGCGGCGGCGCCTGCGGGCCCAGGCCGTTGACGTCGCTGCCGAAGCCGTAACCGGTGATCGAGGCGCCGTGCGGAAGCGCCTTGTTGGCACGCCACTCGGCCAGGAAGCCGGGCTCACCCTCGGCCGGGTCGGCCGCGAAGGCGTACGAGGCCACGAAGCCGCCGCGGGCCACGATCCGGTCGACCAGCGCCCGGTCGGCCCACGTGTGCACCGAGGTCACGCCGGGGTAGCGGGCCGCGTCGACTAGGTCGAGCACGGCCTGCGCGGTCTTCACCCCCATGTGGTCGAGGTGGATGATCATGCCGCGGCTGATCATCTGCTGGATCAGGTACGTGCCCAGCGCGGTCAGCCCACGGGTGTTGCAGATCTTGCCGCTCGGGTAGACCGGCAGGATCGCGCCCGCCGGCAGGCCGAGCGGTCCCAGCTTGAGCAGCTCGGCGAAGTCGTCGCTGACCAGCGGCTGCTCGTTGTCGGACGGCCCGGTGCAGCTGGTCGCCGTCCACCAGTGGCCGGTGGAGAGCAGGTTCGCCACGTTCAGCGCCGCCCCGGTGACCCCGGCGTCGAACCGGGTGCCGCCGAACGCGTTGTCGAACTTGTGCACCGGGTACAGCCCGGAGACGCCGATCGCCTGGAGCTCGTCGAGGCCGGCGTCGATGTCGGCCCGGGTGCACTGGGCGACGTCCTTGATCTCGCGGCAGCCGAAGACCTCGGAATTCTCCACGCCGACGAGCACGGCCAGCTTGCCCTGGGCCGCGATGGCCCGGACCTCGGCCGGCGTCCGGGCGATCCGGAACCAGCCCTTGCCCTTGCCGCCGTGCTGGGCGTCGATGTAGTCCTGCATCGAGGACAGGTACGTGGCCTGCACGCGCAGCTGATCCATCTCGTCGCAGGACGTGTCCCGGTACGGGAACAGCTCGCAGATCACCCGGTTGGCGACCAGTAGCGCGTTCAGCACCCGCTCACCGGAGCGCCAGGCCCGCTCGATGCTGCGGTAGTACGACGCCTCGTGCAGCAGCGAGTTGTGCTGCGGCCAGTCACCGAAGGTGGGCCAGCCGTCCTCCGCGGAGTTCACCACGTCGGTGCCGCCGATGATGCCTTCGAACAGCGCGCCCACGTTGAGGCTCGCGTGTGAGGAGCAACCCGCGAGGGCGTCCCGTACGCCGCCCGGGGCCCACGCCTCGCCGCAGTGCAGCCGCCCGCCGAACGCGGCGCCGGCGGTGATGTGCGCGTGCGCGTCGATGGTGCCGACGAGTTTGCCGCTGCTGTCCACGCCCGGCGCGGCGGTGCCGCTGACGCCCGGGTCGACGTCGGGCGGGGTGTAGCAGCCTGAGGCCGAGGTGAGGGCGACCGTGTGGGAGCTGCCGCCCGCGCCGAGGCTCCACAGGAACGAGCCCATGATCTGGCCCGTGGCGGTGTTGGTGAAGCGGTACTTGTCGCCGCTCACGGTCACCGTGTAGTCGGCGCGGTCGCCGTACGCGTCGCCGGCCAGGATGAAGCCCGCGACGCTCTGGTAGGCCGGGGCCCCGGAGGCGTCGAAGAGCTCGTAGCGGGACAGCTGGGTGGCCTCCAGCCGGAACGGCGTGGCGGCCGAGGCGGAGCCCGTGAAGCCGTAGCCGGCCGAGCTGCGCACCACGTAGCCGAGGGCGCGGGAGCCGTCATAGACCTGCAGGGCGGCGCAGGTGCCGTCGAGGGCGTCGGCGGCGGCGGTGATCGGCGCGGCGGCGGCCGCGGTGGGGGACACGGAGAGAGCCACTGCCGGTAGGAGAACGGCGAGGGCGAACGCGAGGGGTCGGCGGCGGAGGGGGAAAAGAGGCATGGGGGCACCCGCTTGACTCACGCTGGACTCGCTCCAGCAGCGCGAACGTCAGCAAAGACTGTGCTCGACGTCGATGTCTGTCAAGGTGAGTGCGAGAAACATTCACTTTGTCCGATGACGCTGGAGGGGTCACGCGCCGCCGTTGATGGCCCCCGTACGCAGGGCGCCCTCCTTGACCTTCCACTTGGCCAGCAGCTCGTCGTAGGAGCCGTCGTTGATGAGCGCGTACAGGGCGGTCTGCACGGCGGTGGCCAGCTCCTTGCGGTCCTTGGCGATGCCGATCCCGTACGGGATGGCCTCGATCTGGGGTCCGGAGAGCTCGAGGGCCGGCATCTTCTCGACGTCGAGGGCGGCGATCGGGAAGTCGTTGAGCGCGGCCTGGGCCTTGCCGTCGCGCACGAAAGCCGACGGTGTGTCGGACAGGACGACGGTGAGCTTCTTCGCCCCGCAGGCCTTCTTCTGCGCCTCGGCCATCTCGACGAAGACGGTCTCCGGCTGGGCGGCCACCTTGCGCCCGCACAGCCCGGGCATGCCGCCGATGTCGCCGACGCCCTTCGCGACCACGATGGACGTGCCGGCGTTGAGGTAGTTGACGAAGTCGGCCTTCTTCTGCCGTTCCGCGCGGTCGAACATCGACGACATGGAGAAGTCGATCTTGTGGGTCTCGACCTGGTCGAGCAGGTCGCCGAAGCCGACGTTGCGCCACTCGACCCTGAGCCCGAGGCGCTGGGCGATGGCCTCGCCGAGTCCGACATCAAGCCCGGCGAAGGTCGGGCCCTGCATGAAGGTCATCGGCTCGAAGGTGGGATCGGTGCCGCCGATGAGCACACCCGACTGCCTGATCGATTCCGGCAGGGCGGCCCGGGCCTCGGCGAGCCGGTCCACCGGCCGGCCGATCTCCGGCTCGGAATCCGCGCAGCCGGCCGCCGTCGTGAGGGTCACCGCGACGCTCAGCAGCAGGGGAACGATTCTCATGAGACCTCCTGGACACGCCTGAAGGTCTGTTCGGCCGGGGTCCCGACCGCCTGAGCGAGAAGATGCCCGGTATGAGGGTATTTCGGATAATCTGGCGGTGAGGAGGTCCTCCGTGACGTTCACCATCCGGCGTCAGATCGCCGCCCTGGCCGTGGCCGGCTTCATCCTGGTCATCGTGGCCGGCGCGATCGGCTACCGCGGCACATCCGCCATCGCCGCCCAGCAGGCCACCGCGCGGAACTCGGCCGCCGCCCTGCAGGCCGTCCAGTCCGCCGACCTGGCCCGGGCCCTGTTCCGGGGCAACGTGCTGGCCGCGCTGGTCACCAACAACGCCACCGAACGCCAGACGGTACTGGACCGCCTGGGCGAGAACGTGGCGCAGGCCCGGGCCGGCATCGACGACGTGATCCGCTACGTGCCCCAGCTGCGGGCCCAGGCCGACGGCGCGCTGCCGGTGCTGGACCAGCTGATCGCCTCCGGGCAGCGGATGGTGACCCTGGCCAGCCGGGTCGCCTCGGACCCGACCCGCTCCGGGGCGCTGGCCGCCCGGCCCGCGTACGACGAGGTGGACGCGAAGGCGGCGCAGACCCTGGACGCGCTGAAGGCGGCGATCACGCTGCGGGTGAAGCAGTCCTACGACGAGGCCAACTCGGTGGCGACCAGCGCGAAGCTCCTCACCCTGATCACCGGTCTGCTGGCGGCGATGGTGCTGGGCGGCGCGGCGCTGTTGCTGGCCCGCCGGATCGCCCGCCGGATGGACCACTGCCTGTCGGCGGCCCGGTCGATCGCGGCCTACGACCTCACGGTGGACGCCACCCTGCCCGGCGGCGACGAACTGGCGCAGCTCGGCGGCAGCCTGAACGCGATCGTCGGCTCGCTGCGCCAGGCCCTGATCGAGATCGGCGGCAACGCGGGCTCGGTGGCCGCCGCCTCCGAGGAACTGACGGCGACCAGCCGCCAGCTGTCCCAGGGCGCCGGTACGGCATCGTCGGAAGCGGCCGAGGCGAGCCGCGACATCGGCCTGGTGACCTCGAGCGTCGAGGAGACGACGGCGGCGGCCCGCGGCCTGGAGAGCTCGATCCAGGACATCACCACGGCCGTGACCGAGGCCGACACGGTGGCCAAGGAAGCGGTCGAGCTGGCCGTCACCACGAACCGCACCATCGACCGGCTGCGCAGCTCCAGCGAGGAGGTGTCCGCGGTGGTCAGCATCATCACCGCCATCGCGGAGCAGACCAACCTGCTGGCCCTGAACGCGACGATCGAGGCGGCCCGCGCCGGCGAACAGGGCAAGGGCTTCGCCGTGGTGGCCGGCGAGGTGAAGGACCTGTCCCGGGAGACGGCGTCGGCCACGGGCGACATCGCGGCCAAGGTGACGGCGATGCAGACGGACACGGCGGGGGCGTTCGAGGCGATCACCCGGATCAGCGAGGTGATCGACCGCATCGACGAGCTGCAACGCTCGATCTCCACGGCGGTGGAGGCCCAGACGACCGCGACCGGGCAGATCGTGTCGAGCATCGCGGCGGCGGTGACGTCGGCTGCCGGCGTATCGGACTCGATCGGCCGGGTGGCCGGCACGACCACGTTGACCCACGAGGCAGCCACCCAGACGGAAGCGGCGGCGGTCGAGCTGTCCCAGCTGTCGCAGCAGCTACGAATGGTCTCCGACAAGTTCCGCCACTGACCGGTCGCCCGAGCTCAGCCTGCGGTCACGCGGTAGATGGCCCCGGCGAGGTCGTCGCTCACGTACAGGGCCCGGTCCGGACCCTGCACCGCCATGACCGGGCGGCCCCAGCGTGAGCCGTTCTCCAGCTGGAAACCGGTCAGCAGCGTCTGCTGCGGGCCCAGCGTGCCGTCACGCCAGGCGAAGAACGACACCTCCGGCGGCCGGGGCGGGTTGCGGTTCCAGGAGCCGTGGATGCCGGCCAGGGCACCCGGTCCGTACTCTCCGGCCAGGCCCGGCGCCGTGGCGAAGCTCAGTCCCAGCGGCGCCGAGTGGGCGCCCATGCCCTGCTCGACCGAGGGCAGCGCGGCGCAGTCGAGCTTTGTGCCGCCCGGGTTGTTCTGGATGTCGCGCACGAACGGTCGCCGGGTGTAGCTCAGCGGCGAGTCCTTGGCCCCGGGCTCCAGGTCGGGCTCCGGATTGCAGTACGGCCACCCGAGGTCACGTCCCTGCGTCAGCCGGGCCAGCGGCTCGAACGGGTGGTCGTTCACGTAGTCCTGGATGACCCGGCCCTCGTCGGAGTCGCCGTCCCCGTCGTAGTCCCGGTCGTACGGGTATGCGATGTTGTCCCGGTTGTTGACCGCCGTCCACACCGCGCCGTCGGGGTCGACCGCCAGTCCGGTGCCGTTACGCACCCCGCGCGCGAAGACTGTGGGCGTTCCGCCGCTCGCCGGGGCCCCCAGGATGGACGCCCGCTCGGGGGTCGCGTCCCGGTCCTCGGCCGACACGTTGCCGGTCGAGCCGACCGAGACGTAGAGGGTGCCGTCCTGGCCGATCGCCACGCTCTTGAGTGCGTGCGCGTAGGCGCCGCCCAGGTCGGGGCTCTTCGCGTCGGGCAGATTGTCGATCACGACCCGCCGGCCCGACACCGCGCCGGCGGCGTAGGTGAAGGCGTCCACCTGGTCGCTCTCGGCCACGTACAGCGTGTTGCCGGCGAAGGCCAGCCCGTGCGGCTGGTTCAGCCCGTTGACCAGGGTGCGCTGCACCGGCGCGGCGTCGCCCGGGCTCGGGACCAGCTCGACGACATCACCGGACTTGGGCCGCGAGACCAGCAGCCGGCCGTCCGGCGTCCAGGCCAGCAGCCGGGCGCTGGGCACCCGGGCCCAGACGGTGACGGCCCAGCCGGGCGGGGCCTGCAGGGACCGGCTCTGGTCGAACGGCGCCGAGCCGGTGCCGGCGAGCGGGCGTACGGTCGTGCTGACCAGCGCCGGAACCTGCGCGGAGGCCGGCGCCGACGACACCGGCACGGTCGCGCGGGGCGCGGCGCCGGCGGGCGTGGCCGCCGGCTGGTCGGAGGAGCACGCGGCCAGGACGAGCGCCAGGCCACCGGCGACTGCTGCACGCACGACCGTCTTCATGGTGCATCTCTACCCACTGGTCGCGCCGGCACGCAACCGGATCAGTCCCGATGGGCCACGATGTTGAGCACGTTGCCGTCCGGCGCCCGGACGAAGAAGCGGCGTACACCCCACGACTCCGTGGTCAGCGGGTGCACGATCTCGTAGCCCAGCCGCTGCGCCTCCTCGTAGGCCCCGTCGACGTCGTCGGTGAGCACGGAGATCACCGAATTCTCGGGTGCGGTGGCGTCACCGGTCACCAGCTGCACGTTCGCGCCGCCGTCGGGTGAGGTGTAGCGGGCCACCCAGCCCATGTTGAACTCCTCGGTGCTCAGGCCGAGGAAGCCGGTGTAGAAGTCCTTCGCCGCCTCGATGTCGGGCACGGGAAGGTTGGTCATGATGCGTCGGGCGCGCATGTGCTCCTCCTGCCTGCGCCGGCCTTCAGCGAGGCGGCGGTCTCGACCGCACGGAGGGCCTGGTGCCGGGCTGCCTGCAAGGCTATGTCACCGGGCGGGCCGTCGCCCGCGACGTGCGAGGTGCCGTACGGGTTGCCCGACCGGAACTGGATCGGGTCGGTGTAGCCGGGCGGCACGATGATGCCGCCCCAGTGGTGGAACACGTTGCCCAGCGCCAGCAGGGTGGACTCCTGGCCGCCGTGGGCGGTGTTGGAGGCGGTGAAGGCCGAGTAGACCTTGCCGGCCAGGCCGCCCTGCGCCCACAGTGGGCCGGTGCTGTCGATGAAGGCCTTGAGCTGGGCGGACACGGTGCCGAAGCGGGTCGGAGTGCCCATCAGCACCACGTCGGCCCAGGCCAGGTCGTCGAGGCTCGCCTCGGTCAGGCCGGTGGTGTCCCGCAGATGCCGGCCCCAGGCCGGATTCGCGTCGATCGCCTGCGGCGGGGCCGACTCGGCGATCCGGCGCAGCCGGACCTGAGCGCCGGCTTTCGCCGCCCCTTCGGCGGCGGCCTGCGCCAGCGCGTGCACGGTGCCGGTGGCGCTGTAGTACACGATCGCGGCGTTCACGGATTCCATGGATTCGTCTCTCCCGGTCGGATGAGCGTCGGGGTGCAGTGGTACGACGACAGAGCACCGCAGAATGTGAGGTGGCCCGCCGGCCTCACAATCCGGCGCGGTGTCTCGTCGGACCCGGGGGAGGACGCGACGATCGAGGAGGCCGGCGCAACCATGAGCGAACGACGGCAGCTGATCAATCTCGCGTACCGGTTGCTGGGCTCACTGGCCGACGCCGAGGACGTGGTGCAGGAGACCTACGCCCGCTGGTACGCCATGCCGGCCGCGCAGCAGGAGACGATCGGGTCACCGGGCGCCTGGCTGACCCGAGTGGCCGGGCGCATCTGCCTCGACCAGCTGCGTTCCGCGCGCTCGCGGCGGGAACGCTATGTGGGCGAGTGGATCCCGGAACCGCTGCCCGACCGTACGGGGCTCGGCGGGCGGCCCGGCGCGGCGACGGCCGATCCGGGCGACCAGGTCACCCTCGACGAGTCGATCAGCATGGCCTTCCTGGTCGTGCTCGAGTCGATGACCCCGGCCGAGCGGGTCGCGTTCATCCTGCACGACGTCTTCCGCTACTCCTTCGCCGAGGTGGCCGAGATCGTCGGCCGGACGCCGGCGGCGTGCCGCCAGCTGGCCTCGTCGGCCCGCCGGCGCCTGCCCGCCGCATCCGCGCCGGCGCCGCCGACGGCCCAGCAGGCCGGCCTCGTCCGCGCCTTCAAGCACGCCTGGGCGACCGCTGACATCAACGCCCTGATCGACCTGCTCGCGCCGGACGCCACCGCGATCGGCGACGGCGGGGGACGGGTCCGCGCCGCGCTCGAGCCGGTGCGGGGCGCCGAGCAGGTCGCGCGGTTCTTCGCCGGTCGGGCCGGTGCGATGCCCGGCATGATCGTCCTGGAACGTACGGTCAACGGCCGTCCCGGCCTGGTGGTGCGGCTGACCGGCGGCACCGTGTCGGTGATGGCGTTCGACATCGCGGGCGCCCGGATCACGCACATCTGGGCCGTCCTCAACCCCGACAAACTCCGGCTGTGGACGGCGGACTGATCCACAGGTGGCCCACCTGGGAGTCCCCGGCGGCCGTATTGTCGCCGGATGACGCAGACACAGACCCACACTCTGGCCGTGCCGGGCGCCGACCTGGTCTACGACGTCCGCGGTCCGCTGCCACCGGCCGGCGGCCGGCCCGCGCTGCTCATGATCGGCCAGCCGATGACGGCGGAGGGCTTCAACGCCCTCTCCGGCCACTTCACCGACCGTACGGTCGTCACCTACGACCCGCGCGGCCTGGGCCGCAGCACCCGCAAGGACGGACGCTCGGACCACACTCCGCGGCAGCAGGCGGCGGACCTGCATCTGCTGATCGAGGCGCTGGGCGCCGGCCCGGTCGACGTGTTCGCCAGCAGCGGGGGCGCGGTCACCGGGCTGGAGCTGGTCGCGGCGTACCCCGGCGACGTCGCCACCCTGGTCGCGCACGAGCCGCCGATCAATGCGGTGCTCCCCGACGCCGCGGCCGCCGAACGGGCCCGGGCCGGCTTCCACGAGGCCTACCAGGCCAAGGGCAACGGCGCGGGCATGGCCGCGTTCATCGCGATGACGTCGTGGCAGGGCGAGTTCACCGACGCCTACTTCGCCCGGCCCGCGCCCGACCCGGCGATGTTCGGCATGTCCACCGACGACGACGGCACCCGCGACGACCCGCTGCTGTCGAAGAACTCGTGGGCGATCAGCGACTACCGCCCGGACGCGGCGGCGTTGACCGCCGCCCCGACCCGGATCGTGGTCGCGGTGGGGGAGGAATCCGCCGGGGTGTACACGGGGCGTACGGCGCTGGGCGTCGCGGCGCTGCTGGGCCAGGAGGCCACGGTCTTCCCGAGCCATCACGGTGGCTTCATGGGCGGCGAGTTCGGCTACGCGGGCAAACCGGAGGAGTTCGCGGCGAAGCTGCGCGAGGTGCTGGACGCCGGCTGACTGTCACCGGCATCGACCAGCTCCGCACCCCGGTCCGCGGCGGAACGCTCGAACTGCGCGAAGGCCGAGGACGGGTCGGTGCTCCGGATGCGGTCTGCCACGTCCCGGGGCGAGCAGGTGTCGAGCCATCAGCCGATGGACGAGGCGCCGCAGATGGCGTGGTCGACGAAGGCCTCGACGACGTCGTCCAGGTCCCGGTTGAGGCCCGGCGTGACCGCGACCGTCACCTGACGGCGACCGTCCGGCGTGGAGAAGGACCAGGCCTGGTAGGCCAGGGCGTCGCCGTCATTGCCGTACACCTGGACGCCGCAGGCGGTCGTCCGCCAGGACAGACCGAGCCCGTACGTCCGCGCGCCCTCGGCACCCTGCGTCTTCATCGCGTCGAGCAGGTGATCGGGCAGCAGCCGTCCCCGAAGCAGGGCGGCGAAGAACCGGTTGAGATCCCGCGTCGTGGAGATGATCTCACCGCCGGCGTTCAGCACCGACGGGTTGGACTCGGTGTAGTCGACCAGCCGTGTCACGCCGTCCCGCTCGATCGGCACGTAGCCGTGCGGATGCGGACCACGGATCCACGGCGAAGCGCCCGGTACGGAGGTGCCCCGCAACCGCAGCGGCCGGATCACCCGGCGCTCGATCTCCCGGCCGTACGGCCGGCCGGTCACCTCCTCGACGATCTGGCCGAGCAGCAGGTACCCGGTGTTCGAGTACGCGAAAGCAGAACCCGGCGGCTCGAACGTGACCGGATGGGCCAGCGCCTGCCGCACCATCTCGGCCGCGGTCCGGGTCCGCCACCGGTCATCGAGGAACTCCGGCCGAGGCGGCAACCGCAACGTACGCAGATGGTCGAACAAGCCGCTGGTGTGGTTGAGCAGGTGGCGCACGGTGATGCGATCGCCGTCGGGAACGATCCCGGGCAGCCACGCCTCCACCGGATCGTCCAGCCGCAGCCGGCCCTCAGCGACGAGTTGCAGAACGACGGTGGCGAGGAACGTCTTGGTGATGCTGCCGGCCCGGAACCGGCCGTTGACCGGGACCGGGCGGGTGGTGCCCACTTCGGCCACGCCGCTGGTGCTGCGCCAGGTGCGGTGCTGATCCCGTACCTCCGCGAAAGCGCCCACGGCGCCGGCGGCCACGACATCATCAAGCCGCAGCTGCAGATCGGCCCGATCAGGGCCGGGCGGCCCGGCAGCGACGGCGGCCGGCGCGGCAATCACCGCCAGCGCCGCAGCGACAGTGACCAGCGACTGGAGCATGCGCGTCATCCCGACCTCCCCGTGAGGATCCCCAGACGGAGCCTGTCGCAGCGACGGCAACGATCACATCGGGGAACGCCCTTGGTGGAGCTCCCGGATCAGGCGCCCAGCGTTGAGAGCGGTGCCGCATGGATGCCTGTGCCGTGGACGTATCGCAGGTCGCCCTCCGCGATGACGCGGGCGGCGTGCGGCAGGACCGGCCGCGAACCGATCGTGTCGACGGCCATCCGGCGGATGACCCGGTTGAGCCGGCCGGAAGCCCTGGTGACGGCGGCCCACAGCCAGGCGCCGGGATCCCCGAGCTCCGGTACGGCCGCGGCCCACGCCGAGGCACGTTTCTCCGTGTTGTGGTTGGTGTGACTCCACTGCAGTCCCTGGGTGCCGGAAAGGCCGCCATAGGTGAGCTGGATGAGACCCCACCCTTCGCAGGTGTAGCGGAACGTCGCGGCCCCGGACCCGCCTGGCAGACAGGTGATCCGCCGGCGCACTGGCTCGGTCCGGAACCGTCGACGAACAACGCCAAGTGCCACGCACCAGAGGGGAGGTCGGCGAAGGTCCGGAACTCCCGCAGCTCGTGGTCGGGCTCGGAGTTGAACTCGAAGACCCGCAGCCCGGAATCGAACACGGCTGCAAGCACGACAGGCCAATCCTCGTCCGCGGCATAGAAGTCCAGGTTCGGCACCGTCTCACTATGCCGGTTGGTTACCACGCTGCTCCGAGGCGGCACCTTTCTCTGCCGCCGCGGCCTTCGCGATCGCCAAAATGGATTCGACGTCGAGAAGGCGTTCCAGCGTGGCCAAGGCAGCCGAGTCGGCGCGCTGGAGCTGAGTGTCGAGCTCGGCGTAGTCGTCAACAGACTCTCGCAGGTTCAATTCATCCCTTCCTTGGCCGTCACCGGGCCGGGGACGGCGACCTTGTCCGAACTGAGTTCTCGCCGCAGCCGGTTGCGGGCGTGTCTGAGATGAGATCGGACCGTCGCTTCCGGCTTACCGACGTGAGCGGCGATCTCGCTGACGTCGAATCCGTCGTAATACCAGGCCATGGCCCTGCGCTGCTCGTAAGGCAGGCGGCGGATCAGGGCGAGAACCCGGCGCTGCTCCTCGTCGAACTCGACGAGATCCGGATCGGTCCGGATTCCGTCGGCGAGCCAACCGCCGCGCACCGCCTTGGCCGGTGCGGCCCTGGCACGTTCTGCTTCCGCGATGTAGGCCCGTTCCGCCACGACTCGCACCCACGCTTCCGGGTGGTCGATCTCCTGCCATTTGAGGCAGGCCTTCGCCATGGCCTCCTGGATGCTGTCCTCGGCTTCTTCCCTGCTCGCGCCAATTTTGATCAGGAACAGGACAAGGCGTGCGGTTGATCGGCGGACGAACTCGTCAAACCCGTCTGGGCTCAAGACCATAGGTTCGAAACCCCTTTCGCTGTCCTGTAGAGGGAGAGCGGTCCGGCCGCGTGCAAAACCTGACGCGTGACCCGTCAGCCGGCGACGGGCTTGCACGATCGGGCCCGGCAGTCCTTCTTCCTGGCATGAACGGCGACGCACCGCGGAGGCGCTCGACGTCCGACCGTCCGATTGCGCGGACCGACCGGGGATCCGCTCGACAACGAACCGTCGTCATCGTGACAGACACCTGTCTCGCCGGAGTCGGCACGCTCTACCTCACCACCCGATCCGTCGCCGTCGTGATAGCGGGCTGCTGCCTTGCTGTCCTCATCGTGACGCTGACCCTGGCGACCAGAACCGGCCGTTGAGGCCCGAGGGCGAAACCCGGTCGCACTCAGGTCGGTTGTTCCGGGCCCGCCCTGGATGGCGGCCGCGGTCCCCGAAGGGCTGAATTCCCCGCTCGGACCTGGGTGGACCTCGCCGGCGCTGCGATGATTGAGCGCCGCGTGCTCGACGACGGCGACCAATCGTGATGGTGAGGAGTCTGGATTGAGTCCCGACTCGACGCGAGACTTCGACGCTTTCTGTGGCGGTTTCCGGACGTCTGCGCTGCCGGGCAACCAGTCCGCGAGCTTCGCGATTCCGGCGCTGGAACCCGGCCACTTCTTCGTGCCTCCGATTCTGCTGGAAAAGGACGCGCACGCCGATCCGGAGATCACCCTCGTATCGGCGCGCGGTGCTGCCGGTAAGAGCATGGCCGCCAAGGAACTGGCCAGCCGGCTGCAGGCGCCGCTGTGGCGCCTGGATCTGGCCAAGGCCGTCGGGGCGGCCTCGCTGCAACTGGCGCTCAGTCAGTATCTGCAGAGCCATGACGTGGTGGCGCGGCTCGACCAGGTAGAACTGCCGCTCATCGTCATCGATTCGCTCGACGAAGCCCGGGCCCAGGTCTCGGGGATCTCCTGGCGCGATTTCATCGAGTCACTCGGAGAGCTTGCCCGCAACGGGCTGCACTACGTCCTGTTCGGCCGGGAACGCACACTTGAAGACCTCTGGGCCACCCTCGGTGATCTGGGGTTGTCCGTGGCCTGGTGGGAGATCTCGCATTTCGAGCCCGCACAGAGCACCGAATACGTCGACGGGGTCGTCGCCGAACGCGATCCCGACACGGACCGTTCCTCCGCCGAATATGTCGGCGCCCGGGACGCCCTGATCTCGTCCCTGCGCAGCGCCGCCGAGGGCGCCTATGCCGAGACGTTCGCAGGCTATCCGCCGGTCCTCGACGCTGTGGCCGCCACACTGATCAAACGTCCCAACTTTCTTGCCCTCCGCCAGCAGTTCGAGCATCAGGGGCTGAGGGCGGAGGGGCGTATCAATCTTCTGCAGGGCATTCTCGACGGCCTGCTGCTGCGGGATCAGACCAAGGTCAAAGACCTGGCGGTCGAGCTCGGACTCGAGGCGAAGGACGTGTACGGCCCGCGGGAGCAGGTCGGGTGGCTGTGCCACTTCCTGGAGAAGGCGGAACCACCCGCTCTCGGATACATCACCGACCCGGCCGTACGCCAGGAGTACGTCAAGCGGATCGCCACGTTCGCCGGCGATCACCCGTTCCGCGCGGAGAGCAGGTGGGCCAGTCCGGTGTTCGAGGCGTACGTCGCGTCGACCGAGTTCGACGGCTCGGTGTTCTCGGCGTCGCGCCTCATCGAGATCGGCGATACGTCCGGGTTGCTGCTGGATTTCGTGGGCACCAAGTCGCAGCTGATCATCAGCGAACCGCAGTTCGCCGCGCTGCACGCCTCGATCATCGCTTCCGAATGGACGGAATCGATGACCAGCACCAGCATCAACCAGATCGACGGGCTCACCTACGAGGGCGTGTTCGCGATGAAGCGGGGCCGGGAAGGCGTCCGCGTCACCAAGTTCGAGCTGTCGACCGGCACCACCGACGTCCTGCAGATCCTGGGCCCGCTGGCCGAGTTGTCGATCCGGAGCCGGGGCACGGTCGTCGTCCCGGGCAAACCTCAGGGGACCGTGCTCGGCCCGGACCTCTTCGTCCGCGCGAACGCCGTCCGGTTCGAAGGGCCGGCGCTGGAGTTCGCGCGCCGGCCCGACCTGGACGTCGCCGGAGACGAGGAGCCGTCCGTCGTGATCGAGGCTCTCGAGTCGTTGCAGCTGCCACAGACCTCGACCCAACTGCCGCCGGGCAGCGAACTGGAACTGCGGGTGTCACCGACGATCAAGATCCGCTACCCCTGGTACGAGTACCGCCTGGAACTCGCGGACGAGGAGACACCGAACCAGAAGGTGATCCGCTTCCTCAACAAGCTGATGAACCTCACCCGGAGCCACGGGCACTCGGGGGAACGCGGTGTCTTCATCAAGAAGTTCCAGGGCCGGCAGCCGTTCGCCACCTCGGAGTTCAATGTCGCGCTCCACGCGCTCGTCGCCGCCAGGGTCGTGCGCATCGACGACGAGATCGTCTTCCTCCGGGCCGAGTGGGAGGCGTACCGGTACAGCGGCAAGGCCATCAAGGGCCAGCGTCAGCTCGACGACGTCATGGACGCCTGGGCACCGGTGATCAAATCGATCGAGGCGGCGCTCACCCCACGGTGACGGGAGTGTCCGCTCCGGCTGCTCCGGCCCGGGCACCACGGTCTCTTCGGTACGCGATGACCCGTCCCGCAGCCACCCGCCCGCCCACTCGATCAACGTCGAAGCCGGTTTCGGGCAGCTTCTTGGCTATGTCCGGCCCGCCCGCCGACCCGATGACGTGGCGGCGTCCAGCAGCCGGGCAAGCCGGCCGACTTCGAGACGATCCTTGCCAAACGCGTAACACACTCGTTACGCTTCCGCGGTGGACGAGGTGGCGGCGGCGATCGCCGATCCGGTGCGTCGCGACATTCTGGTGATGTTGCGGGAGCGGAGTCTGCCCGCGGGGGAGATCGCCGACCGGTTCGCCATCAGCCGGCCCGCCGTGAGCCGGCACCTGCGGGTGCTGCGGGAGAGCGGGCTGGTCCGCGACACGCTCGTCGGCCGCCGGCGGCTCTACGAGCTCGACCCGTCGCGGCTCGGCGAGCTGATCGAGTGGCTCGATCAGTTCACCGCGGCCACCGGCTGGGAGCGCCGCTTCGACGCCCTGGAGACCGAGGTCTACCGCACCCGTCGCGAGCGCCGCCGAGGCGGCCCGACCGACCGACGACAGGAGAACACGGCATGATCAGCTCACCCACCGGCCGGCTCTTCCCCACCGGCGCCGGCGGCGATCTTGTGGTCAGCCGTACGTTCCGCGCCTCGATCGAGGACGTGTGGGCCAGCGTGACCGAGTCCGACCGCACCGCCCGCTGGTTCGGCGCCTGGACAGGCGATGCCGCCCCCGGCAACACGATCAAGGTGCAGATGGCTTTCGAGGAGCAGGCGCCCTGGTTCGACGTCCGGATCGACGCGTGCGAGCCGCCACGCCGGCTGGCGGTGTCGATGACCGAGCAGTCCACCAACCGGCAGATCGAGCTGCTGCTGTCGCACAGCGAGGGCCGGACCGAGCTGCGGCTCGTGCATCGCCTCGACACCGTCGCCGAGACCGGCGAGATGGGTCCCGGCTGGGAGTACTACCTCGACCTGCTGGTGGCGGCCCGGGACGGCCTGCCCGTCCCGAGCTTCGACGACTACTACCCGGCCATGAAGCCGTACTACGAGGGCCTGCTGACTCCCACCGAACCGGCCTGACCGCTGATCTTTTCTGAGCCGCGCTCACAGTCGTCGATCCGAAACGGCCTGAGATCCGTATCACTGTCAGGGCCGGATGCAGGGATCCGGCGAGCGGAGGCGCCACGGTGAACGGCAGACATGGCAAGGAGCCGCCGCGGTCCGGACCGTCCCCGGACGCGCCCGACACCCGGGACTGGTTCGAACCGCGGGCCGCCGTGACCGAGCCGACGCAGGCCCTGCCGCTCGTCACCGCCTCGCCGCCCCGGCTGCCGCCGCCGATGGTGGTCGCCCGGGCGGTGATCGTCTACCAGGAACGGCCGCGGCGGCCCTGGCGGCTGTGGGTCTTCACCGTGGCGATCGTGGCGCTGACCATCGGGGTCGTGCTCGGACAGACGGCCGCGTTCGACCCGGTCTACCGGCCCGCGGCCGGCGCCCAGGTCGAGCCGCTCCCACCGGGCATACCGACACCATCCGGGCCGGTGCCGAGCACCCTCGAGCAGCCGTGGCCGGACGCCGCCCATCGGATCACCACGCCGCTCGGCTCGGTGCGGGCGCGGCGCCTGGAGGTGGCCGGGGCCTCGGCGGTGCTGCGCGTCCGCGGCGCGGACCTCGGCGAGAACCTGTTCGACATCGCGACGACGGACCGCAGCGCGGTGCCGAGCCTGACCGAGAGCAAGCAGGGCTCGCGGCTCGAACTGACCCCGACCACCGAGCCCGGCACGGTGGGCGCCGAGCTCCAGCTCAACACCAAGGTGGCGTGGACCCTGAAGCTGGCCGGCGGCTCGGCCGAGCAGACCATCGACCTGCGCACGGGCGTCGTGGCGGGCATCGAGATCGTCGGCGGCACCACCCAGCTCGTCCTGCAACTGCCCGAGCCGAAGGGCACCGTAGCCATCTCGGTCAGCGGCCCGGTCGGCGAGCTGGTCGTGCGCACCGCGGCCGGCACCCCGGTCCGGCTCCGCCTGCGCGGCGGCGCCAGGACCGCCACTGTCGAGGGCAAGAAGCCCCGCAAGGTCAAGGCCGGCGGCGCGCTGACCCCGGACGGCTGGTCGGCCGCCCAGAACCGCTACGACGTGGTCGCCGCCGACCCGGTGGCCTCGGTCAGCTCGGCGGCGTTCTGACCGGCGGCGTTCGGATGGATCAGAACCTTCAATCCGGTACGGGCGGCAGCGGTGCTCAGGGCCGTGGTGACCGCACTCAGCGGGAACACGTCCGAGACGATCGGCGTCAGGTCGACGAGGCCCCGCGCGGCCAGGTCGATCGCCCGCGGGTAGACCTCGCCCATCCGGCGGGCCATGACCAGCGTCAGCCCCTTGCGGCGGGCCAGCCCGGCGCTGAACGAGGTGCGGTCGCCGTCGGGAATGCCGACCAGCACGACGCGGGCGCCGGGCTTGGCGAGCCGCAGCGCCGCGTCCACGGCCGCCTCGGACCCGGAGACCTCGAAAACCACGTCCGCTGCACCGGGCTCCTCGGCCGGCTCCGCGCCGAACGACGTGGCGACGGCCATCCGGTGCGGCAACGGCTCGGCGGCAAGGACCCGGGTAGCGCCGTGCCGGCGAGCCAGCTGCACCAGCAGCAGGCCGATCGGTCCGCAGCCGACGACCGCCACCGTCGACGCCATCCGCAGATGCGCGAGGTCCAGGGCGTGCAGCGCGACACCCAGCGGTTCGAGCAGGGCACCGTCGTCGTCGGAGAGGCTGTCCGGCAGCGGGTGCAGGCGGTCGGCCGGCCAGGTCAGGAACTGCCGCAGGCCGCCGTCGCAGGAGCCGTGCCCGGCGAAGACGACGTCGGGGCACAGATTGCCGTACCCCTCCCGGCAGGGCTCGCAGCCGCCGCACGGGATCGCCGGATCGATCGCGACCCGCCGGCCGTCGTCCGGTCCGCCCCGGATCACGCCCGCCATCTCGTGGCCGAGCACCAGCGGCCGGGCCAGCACCGCGTCGCCGATCCCGCCCTCGGTGAACCAGTGCAGGTCGGAGCCGCAGACCCCGACCGAGGTCACCTCGACGAACCGCGCGTCGGCGCTCCCCGGCGCGGGACGGTCCTCGGAGTGCAACCGGACGTCCCCGGCGCCGTGCAGTCGGGCCACACGCATGCTCAGCTCGGTCACGGATCGACGCTAACACCGTTCCGGGGATCGCGAGTTGCCGATGAACCCGTCATGATCGGCGACATGACCGACGTCGCGGTGCCCCGCTCATGACCGCCGCCGACCTGCGCGCCATGCTCGCGGCCGACCACCTCACGCACGTACCGGGCGTCTGGGATCCGGCCAGTGCCGCGCTCGCCGTCCGGGCCGGGCACCGGGCCGTGCACCTGTCCGGGCCGGCGATCGCGGCCACCATGCTGGGCCGGCCCGACCTCGGCTACACCCCGGCCACGCAGATCGCCGACCGGGCCACGACCCTGATCCAGGCCCTCGAAGGCGTGCCCCTGCTGGCCGACGCGGACATCGGCTACGACAGCCGCAACGACGCGGTGTGGACCGCGCTGTCCTACCAGCGGGCCGGCATCAGCGGGCTCGTCCTCGCCGACGGCCAGGACGCCGGCCGGTCGGCCGACCGGATCGCGGCGCTGGTCGCGCAGGTGCCCGGCATCGTGCTGGTCGCCCGGGTACGCGGCCGCGGGCTCGCCGACACGATCGAACGGTGCCGGGCGTACGCGGGCGCGGGGGCGGACGCGGTTCTGCCGGAGGACATCTCCGAAGCGGACGATCTCGGTCGATTGCGAGCTGCGCTTCCCGCCGTACCGCTGGCTGTGAACCGATCCGAGACCGCGCGTGGCCGTGGGCGCTTGACCGGCGCGGAGCTGGCCGGGTCGGGGGTGCGGCTGGTGCTGCACCCGCTCGCCGCCGTGCTGGCCGCACTGCGCGCGGCGTCGCTGACCTACCGCACGATCGCCGACGAGGGAGACGCCGGGGACGTGGATCGGATGCCGCCGGCGGCGCTGGCCACGGTGAGTGAGCGGCCGGCCGCGCGGGCCACGGTGAGTGACCGGCCGGCCGCGCGGACCACGGGGAGCGACCGGCCGGCGGCCGTCACCCCGGGCATCGACAAGATCGACACCTGAGGCCGGTTAATCGGTTGTCCGCCCGGCGGAGGCGGGCCTACCGTATGGATCACCACCGAGACGCACCGAGATGGTCAGGAGACCGAGATGTTGTGGCAGCCGTCGAACACCGCGCACCGGCTCACGCCGTGCCGCGAGGCTGCCGTCGCTCTGACCGGGTGGCTCAGCGCAGTCAGTGAAGGCAGCCACGGCAACCAGGAATCGGGCAGGCGGCGCGGCTAGCGCTCTCGGCACAGCCGCCGCCCACCCTGCCGGGTCGGGCGGCTTTTTCGTATCCCTACGGGTGTAGCTCAATCGGTAGAGCAACGGCCTCCAAAACCGTGCGTTGCGGGTTCGACTCCTGCCGCCCGTGCTCCTCCGCTCCGGCCCCGGCCGGCGGCAACGACGTTTGAGAACTCCACAGCGGATGACAGAGAACAAAGCGCCGCACCATCCGGTGCGGCGGCAACGCCCGTGAGGCTGAGGAAGGTAGACCACCGGACTCTCGATCCGGAGGACCGGGTTCGACCCCCGGACGGGCGACGGCACCATCTGTGCGGTCCTGGTGAACTCGGCGGACACGCCGGTCGTTCCGACCGGAGCAGCGGGTTCGATGCCCGTGGACCGCTCGGAGCCGGGCAGGGGAACGGCGGAAGCCGCGCGCCGGCTACCTTGGGTCGCATCCCGCGGTGGCTCGCCGGCAGGGAGTAGCTACCCGGCCAACGCGGATGTCCGCCGCCCCTCCCGGCACCCCACGCGGTTGTAGCTCAGTGGTAGAGCGCGACGTTGCCAACGTCGAGATCCCGGGTTCGAGCCCCGGCAGCCGCTCCGGAACACCCTGGGCCGCGCGCTTTCCGGCGCGGCGACCGGCCGGCGGGGCCGCGACCCCGCCGGCCCTCTGCGGGCTGGGGCAATCCGGCAGCACACCCGGCTCTGGACCGGGAGGTCGGCGGTTCGAATCCTCCGCCCGCAGCTCATGCCCTCGTAGCCCAACGGCAGAGGCCCGACGTTGAGGACGTCGCCAGTGCGCGTTCGAATCGCGCCGAGGGCACGCAAGGCAGGCCAGTGGAGCACGACAGGTCGTGCACCCGTTTCGTAATCGGGAGGTAGCGGGTTCGAGTCCCGCCGCTGGCTCGGAATCCTGGGCTCGTAGCTCATCTGGTAGAGCGCCCGTGTCGCAAGCGGGAGGTGGCCGGTTCGACTCCGGCCGGGTCCACGCAAGGAAAGTCACCGTCATGGAGAGCTGGCCGAGTCCGGTTGAAGGCAGCGGATTGCTGATCCGCCGCAGGGGCACCAGCCCCTGCCGAGGGTTCGAATCCCTCCGCCTCGACAAGGCGGAGGTCGCTGGTTCGAACCCGGCCCGGGACACGCATCTCTTGGCGCGGTGGACGAAACGGAAGAGTCGCCCGGCTTTCACCCGGGACAGGTGCGGGTTCGAATCCCGTCCGCGCTGCACGATCCGGCGTCGCCCAATCGGCAGGGCAGCGCACTGTTAATGCGTACAGGTGAAGGTTCGAGTCCTTCCGCCGGAGCCGTCCCGCCCGTATAGCTCAGCGGGAGAGCGCCGCCTTCACACGGCGGATGTCCCAGGTTCGATCCCTGGTGCGGGCACTGGCCGGACAGGCCGAAGTTGTGGCTGTAGCTCAGCTGGTCGAGAGCGCCGGGTCGTGGCCCCGGAGGTCGCCGGTTCGAATCCGGCCAGTCACCCGCGAGCTCGTCATCCGCTGGGGAGAGGAAAGTGCCGGTGACCGCTGACCTGGGCGCCGTTTACGTGCGGTGGACGTGGTGCCGGGCCGTGCTGCACCGCGGCTGGTGGCTGGTGGCCGGCGTCTACCTCGTCGTCGACGCCCGGCTCGGCGCGTCTCAGCTGGTGTTGGTCGGCGTCGCTCAGGCCGTGGTGGCGTTGGTGTTCGAGGTTCCCGCGGGGGTCGTCGCCGACACTCTCAGCCGTAAGTGGTCGCTGGTGGTCTCGCACGTGCTCATGGGGGCCGCCATGCTCGCCACCGCCCGGGTCGGCGACTTCCTGTCATTGCTGGCCACGCAGATGCTGTGGGGCCTGTCGTGGACCTTCGCCAGCGGCGCGGACGTGGCCTGGATCAGCGACGAGCTCGATGACCCGTTACGCGTCCCGGCGGTGCTGATCCGCGCCGAGCAGGCGCAGCTCACCGGGACCGTCGCCGGGCTGGCGGGCCTCGGCGGGCTGGCCTGGCTCACCGGGCGGACCACGGCGATGGTGCTCGCCGGTGCAGCCATGTCGCTCCTGGGTCTGTACGTTGCCGCCTTTCCCGAGCGGCGCTTCGTTCCGGCGCCGGCGAATCGGTGGGCAACGGCGAGATCGATCCTGGTACGCGGGTCGGCGCTGGTCCGCACCAGCCCGGTCCTGATCGCCGTGTTCGCCGCGACGTTCCTGGTCAGCGGCGTGGCCGACGCCTTCGGGCGGCTGTACCCGTTGCGGCTGGTCGCTCTCGCGCCGGCCGTTGATCCGGTTCTCTGGTTCACCGGGCTCGGCGTGCTGATGTGTCTCGCGGGGGTTGCTGCCCTGCGCATCGTGGTGGCCCGGCTGGGCGGTCCGCACATGGTCCGGCGGGGCTACGTGCTGGCCTGCGGGGTCGCGGCGGTCGGCGTCGTCGGCCTGGCGTTCGCCCCGGACGCGTTCAGTGGCAGTTTCGCCGTACTGCTGGCCGCGGGTGCGTTGCCGCTGACCCGGACCTTCGGCACCCTCCGGGTCAACGCCCGGACCGCCGGGGCGGTCCGGGCCACGGTGCATTCGCTGCTCGCCCAGGCCGAGTACGCGGGAAAGATCGTCTGCGGCCTAGTGCTCGCCCTCGTCGCCGGCCGGACCGGGATGCTCGTGGCCCTGACCGCGGGCGGTGCACTGCTGGTCGTCGCCGGGGTTCTGGTCCGGTGGGGCCGCGGTTAGGATGGCGGCGCGGTCGGCTTGGGGGAGTGCCTGTCCTTGCACTCGGCCACGGTCAGGCAGGGGAAGACGAGCTGGTCGACGCCGGACAGGCTCTTCACCGGGCGCTCGTCGTCGCGGAGCTTGCGGACCGCGGCGATGTCGGTCATCCGCACCTGGAAGCTCTCCGGCAGGTTCTCCGGTTCGATGCCGGCCACGTCGGACGGGTCGGCCGAGAACATCTGGTGCATCTTCTCGTACGCGGCCTGCTTGTCGATGAACGTCAGGCCGGTGAAGCCGGGGAGGCTCCGCAGCGCCGTCTCGACCTCCGCACGCTGCGCCGGGGTCGCCGGGTTCTTGAGGATCACCGAGAAGGACGCGTTCTCGTCCAGGATCTTCTGGATCTGCTCGTCCCGCGACGGCCCCGGGTCGTCGCCGAACAGGCCGCACCCGGCGGACCCGGTCACTGCCAGCAGGAGGACAACAACGATCTTCAGGATGCGCACGGCGAGTAATGCTAGTGCGGCGCGCAAGGATCGACGCTGGTCCGGACGCGACGGTGCCCGGGAGTGAGGCTCCCGGGCACCGTGTGACGTGTCAGCGGATCACGAGATGCGGATCTTGGCTGAGGTGCCGTTCTCCTCCAGCACGCGGATCTTCACGCCCACCGCGGGGAGCTTGACCCCGTGGTTGGGCAGTTCCTCGTAGAAGTACTTCTTGGTGTCGTCGAACAGCGGCTGCGCCGCCTGCCCCCGCAGGTACGACGGCTGGCCGTTGATGTGCAGCGTGAACGAGTCGGCCTTGCGGAGCCCGAACGGCGCGTCGTAGACCTGGATGCGCGCGCTCCACGGCAGGCCGTCGAGCCGGTACTGCGGCCGCGGGTGGGCGTCGATGTAGAGGTTGCGGCCCTGACCCGGATGCCAGTTGGTGTCGTTGTCGACCTGCGACCGGTCCCAGTAGGAGATCAGCACCCCCTGCTGGTACGAGTAGTGCTCGACCCAGTCCGGTTTCGTGTTGAGGAAGCCGAAGTTGTACGGGCCGGTCTTGAGATAGCGGTCGTAGGAGACGTACGTCCGGTGCCCGGCGATGTAGAAGTTGTCGTAGTCGCCGGTGGAGCTGGTGCCCACGGTGCTGAAGCCCTTCAGCGTCCACGGCGTGGTGCCCTCGGCGTCGTCGCTGAACAGCACCGTGCCGCCGTCGGTGACCTGGATGTTGTCGGCGAAGAAACCACCGGCCGAGAAACCGCCGTCGGTGCGGTAGTAGAGCTGCAGGTAGACGTTCTGGCCCGCGTACGCGTCCAGCGGCACGTTCACGTCCACCCACTGGTTGTCGGTGCTGCCGTCGATCGCCGGTCGCGGCGGGTTGGCCCCGTCCCGTCCGAACGGCTGCCCGTTGATCGTGCCGTCGAGGGCCGTCCACCGCTGACCGTCGAGTGACGCCCGGACGTACAGGTAGTCGAAGCCTTCCTCGATGTTGTAGCGGGCCTTGAACGACAGGGCCGGATCGGTCGCGCCGGTCAGGTCGAACTGCCGGGTCATCGAGTTGCGCAGGTCGTCGGCGTTGCCGGAGAAGTACTGCCGGGAGCCGGAGAACGGCGCGCCGAACTCGGTGGTCACCCGTTTCTTCGGCAGCACCACGACGGCCGCCTGCGCCTTGTTGCTGTTGTACTCCTGGGGCCCGAGGGTCAGGGTGCGCTTCTGCTTGGCCACCACCGTCTCGTAGTCGAGCCAGCCGAGCTGGAGCTTGTTCCACGCGCCGAGGTCGCCCGGGCGGGTGCCCAGCGGCTCGCCCTTGGCGTTGAGGCGGCTCTGCGCCATCAGCGTCCAGTACTCGTTGTTGTTGGTGCCGCCGGTCAGCACGTTGTAGTCGTCGGGCAGGCCCAGGTCGTGGCCGTACTCGTGGACGAAGACGCTGAGGCCGCCGTTCTCCGGCTGCATCGTGTAGTCGCCGATCCACAGGCCGGTGTCGGCGATCTCCGTGCCGCCCAGCAGGTTGCCGGCCGGGCCGCGGTCACCCTCGTCGTCGCCGTACGCGAACGCGCGGTGGCTCCAGATGGCGTCCTCGGCCTGGTACGGGTCACCGTCGGCCTCGTCGCCGCCGGCGTGCACGATCTGGAAGTGGTCGAGGTAGCCGTCGGGCTCGTTGAAGTTGCCGTCGGCGTCGAAGTCGTACCGGTCCCACTGGTCGAAGGTCTTGAGCTCCGCGGCGATCTGGGCCTTGGTACGCCCGCGGGCCTCCTGGTCGGCGACCCACTGGTTGGCGGCGTCCCGGACCAGGTCGTAGGAGGTGTTGCAGACGTTGCTGGAGCAGACGTTCGGGTCGTCCCCGTTGGCGTCGGTCGGGTCGTCGCCGGAGCGGCCGTACCGGGCCTCGTTGTACTTGACCTTGACCCAGTCGGTGACCGTGCCCTCCACGCTGTACCGGCCGGACGACTGCGTCTGGTAGTACGTCTTGACCGACTCGACGTTGCGACCCTCACCGAAGTACAGGTTCTGGTAGTGCTCGCGGTTGTAGTCGGCCTGCCAGACGGTCGAGTTGTCGACCGCCCGGTTCGGCGCGGGGATCTGGTTGTGCACCGGACCGTCGAAGCGCTGCGGGCCCGGCGTGGTCGGGTCGGTGTCCTTGTCCGGGAAGCGCGGGTCACGTTCGTCGCCGAACTCGGCGAGGATGACGAAGATCCGGTCGGTCTGCTCGCGGGCCAGCTCGACGTACTGGTCCCGGTTGTCCTTGGCACCGCGGCGGTTGCGCGCCTCGCCGCCGAAAGCGCCACCGCCGGCGGCCTGGCCGACCTTGACGACGGTGCTGCCGTTGCGCTTCTCCAGCTTCGCGCGGCCGGACAGGACGTCACTGACCGCCTTGTCCCGCAGCGTGCGCCGCTTCTTCTCCAGCGGGTTGACCAGCTCGTCGCTGGCCACGCCCGGATCGTTCTTCGACGGCGCTGCCGTCGTTGTATCGGCTGGCGGAGCCGCCACCGCCGCCGGACTGAGCGAGACGCCCACTCCGGACGCCAGGCTCAGGCTCAATAATCCCACCAAGGCTTTTCGCACGGACGAACCTCCGCGATCGTCATGCCGCCCCCGCCGATCAGGCAGGACGGGCCGGATCGAATGTGGACCTGTACAAGGCCTGTGAAGGAACGTAGACATCGACGAGTTCAGAAGGGAAGACCTCAGCCGGGTCGGCTGCGCGACGCCGCTCGGCAAGAGCAACAAGCGACTCGTCGGCTATACCGGTACACACACGGTCAGCTCGGCTCTTGTCGCAGGGCAGGTCGCCCGTCGCTCTTGGTCTCACCTCAACGTCCCGATTCCCCCGTACGCGCTGCGTAACCGGGCGAGGGCGACCTGTTCCCTGCAACGGATCCAATGGTCGTCGGCGGACCTTGTGCGAAGCATGGGAGACTGGTCAAGTTCCTTGTAGATTTCTTGAATCCCCTGGTGGGAAGCGTTCAGGCGAAGGGTGTGCTGAGGTCAGTTGGCGGCGGAGTTCGGGGTGCTCGGCGCCGTGGAGGCCCGGGTCGGCGGCCGGCCCGTCGAGCTCGGGCATGCTCGGCAGCGCTCTGTACTGGGCGTGCTGCTCGTCGAGGCCGGCCGGCCGGTCACGGTCGACCAGCTGATCGACCGGGTGTGGGGCGCCGACGCCCCGCAACGGGCCACCGGCGCGCTCTACAGCTATCTGTCCCGGCTGCGGCGGGCGGTCGCCGACGCCGCCGAGGTGACGATCGAGCGCCGGGCCGGCGGGTACGTGCTGACCGTCGACCCGCAGGCGGTGGATCTGCACCTTTTCCGCCGGCTGGTCACCCAGGCCCGGGCGGCCGAATCCGACCGTTCGGCCACCGAGCTGATCGAGCAGGCCCTCGGACTGTGGCGCGGTGAGCCGTTCGCCGGCCTGGACACCCCGTGGCTGAACGCGATGCGGCGGCTGCTGCTCGGCGAACGGTTCGCCGCCGAGCTCGACCGCAACGACGTGCTGCTCCGGCTGGGCCGGCACGGTGAGCTGTTGCCCGCGCTGGCGGCCGCCGTCGCCGAGCATCCGCTGGACGAACGGCTCGCCGAGCAGTCGATGCTGGCTCTGTACAGGTGTGGCCGCCAGGCGGCCGCCGACGAGCAGTACCGGCTGATCCGGCGCCGCCTCGCCGACGAGCTCGGCAGCGATCCCGGCGCCGGGCTGCGCCGGCTGCACGAGCGCATTCTCGCCGCCGACCCGACCCTGGCCGCCCCGGTCGCCGACACTCCGGCCGCGGCGGTTCAGGTGACCGCGCCCGCGACGGTGCCGGCCCAGCTGCCCGCGGACGTGCGCGCCTTCACCGGCCGTACCGGCGAACTGGCCGCGCTGGACCGCCTGCTGGCGCCGCCCGAGGGCGACGAGCCGCCGCTGACGGTCGCGCTGCTCTCCGGCACGGCCGGGGTGGGGAAGTCCGCCCTGGCCGTACGGTGGGCGCACCGCGTGCGGGAGGCCTTCCCCGACGGCCAGCTGTACGTGAACCTGCGCGGCTACGACGCCGACCAGCCCGTGGCGGTCGCCGACGCGCTGGCCGGTTTCCTGACCGCGCTGGGCGTACGGGGTCCGGAGATGCCGCTGGGCACCGACGAGCGCGCCGGCCGCTACCGGTCGGAGCTGACCGGCCGCCGGATGCTGGTGCTGCTCGACAACGCCTCGTCGGTGGAGCAGATCCGGCCGCTGCTGCCCGGCACCGGCTCGTGCCTGGTGCTGATCACCAGCCGGGACTCGCTGCCGGGCATGGTGGCGGTCCACGGCGCCGAGCGGGTCAACCTGGATCTGCTCCCCCTGGCCGACGCGGTGGGCCTGCTGCGCCGGCTGATCGGTGCCCGGGTGGACCGGGAGCCGTCCGTCGCCGCCGACCTGGCCGCGGCCTGCGCCCGGTTGCCGCTGGCGCTGCGGATCGCCGCCGAGCTGGCCGCGGCGCGCAGTGACGTCACGCTGGCCGAGCTGGTCGCCGAGCTGGGCGACCATCAACTGCGGCTGGACCTGCTGGACGCGGGCGGCGATCCGCGCGCCGCGGTCCGCGCCGTGTTCTCGTGGTCGTATCAGAATCTGCCCGCCGACGCGGCCCGGGTGTTCCGGCTGCTGGGCCTGCATCCGGGCGACACCGTGCACGTCGCGGCGGTGGCCGCGCTGACCGGCACAGACCAGGGGGAGGCCCGGCGGCTGCTCGGCGTGCTGGTCCGGGCCAGCCTGGTCTACATCGGGCGGGGCGGGCGGTACGGCATGCACGACCTGCTGCGGGCGTACGCCGCGGAACTGGCGACCGGGCACGACCCCGCACCGGACCGGAAGGCCGCCCTGACCCGGGTCTTCGACCACTACCTGGCCGGTGCCGTCGCGGCGATGAACGCGCTCCACCCGGACGACCCCGCCACCGCCGGTGACCCGGACGCGGCCCGGAGCTGGATCGAGGCGGAACGGCCCAACCTGGCCGCCGCCTGCACGTACGGCGCCGCACACGGCTGGTATCGGCACGCTGTCACCATCGCGGCGACCATGTTCCGCTATCTCGACGCCGGCGGCCCGGTCGCCGAGGCGGTCACCGTGACCGCGGCAGCCGTGTCCGCGGCCCGGGCTCTCGGCGACCGCGAGGCCCAGGCCCGGGCGCTGTCCGATCTGGGCCGGTTGCACCGGCGGCAGGGCCGGCTCGACGAGGCGGCCGAGACCTACCGGCAGGCCCTGCTGCTCTACGCCGACCTGGGTGAACGCGCCGCCGAAGCGGTGGCGCTGCGCAACCTGGGCAGCGTCCACTGGCGGCTGGGCGACTACCGGCGGGCCGCGGAGCACTATCGGCGGGCCTGGACGCACTACCGCGAGCTGGGCGACGAGGCCGGGCAGGCCGACGCCTCGGTGCGGCTGGGCCTGGTCGACGCCCGGCTCGGCGACGAGACCCAGGCGACCGGACGCCTCCGGTCGGGGTTGGAGCTCTTCGCGCGGCTGGGCGACCGGTTCAGCGAGGCGTACGTGCTCTCCCTGCTCGCGCGGCTCACCCAGCAGCCCGCCGACCTCGAACGGGCCGGCATCCACCTGGAGCAGAGCCTCGCCGCGGTCCGGCAGGCCGGCGACCGCACCGCGGAGGCGTACGTCCGCACCGACCTCGCCGCTGTGTACGCCCGGGTCGGGCGGCTCACCGAGGCGGCCGGCCAGCTCCGGCAGGCGCTGCTGCTGCACCGCCGGATCGGGGACCGGGCCAGCGAGGCCGAAGCGCTCAACGACCTCGGCCAGGTGCTGCGGGCCGCCGGCGACGATCAGGAAGGGCGGCATCAGCACGACCAGGCGCTGCTGCTGGCGCGGGAGATCGGCGACCGGTTCGAGCAGGCCCGCGCGCACGACGGCCTCGCCGCCGGTGATGTCACCGGCGGGCCGCACCGCGAGCTCGCCCGCCGTCTCTTCGCCGAGCTGGCCGTGCCCGCCGCGCCGCGCCTCGAAGTGCCGACGGTGACTCCCGGCAGGTAGTCAGACCCGGAGCACACCGTCGACCCACAGCACCGTGACCGGGCACCCGCGGGTCCGGGCATAGGTGACGATGTCCGCCGTGCCGCCGAGGCCGCGGGCCGGCCGGCCGTCCCACACCGCGAAGAGATGGTCGCAGCGATCCACCAGGGCCTGACCGGCGGCGAGATACGCCTGCTCGCTGGGCTCCGGGAAGGGCATCGTGGTGACCGTCGCCGCCGCCCGCCTGAGCTCGGTGAACCGGGCCCGGCTGCCGGCCCCGCTCAGCGAGCGGGCATAGCCCTCGCAGGGCAGGATCACCTCGAGGGTGCCGCCGGCCGCCAGCACGTGTGCGGCGAACAGCTGGTCGGCGCCGTCGGCGAGGTTCGACAACCCGTACAGCTGGGCGCCGGCCGGGAGGACCCGACGCCAGTGGTCCTCCGCGCAGTCGACGATCTCCGGCGGGAGAATCTGATGACCGGTGACACCGAACCGCACCCCGACCCCCGTACGAAGGCTCGTCGACCTGTAGAAGCACCATGACGATACGGTCTCCCGCCTTTTCCCGGGGGACGCCGGCATGGACAATCTGTCGTCGCTGGACGTGCCGACTGCCGGGGGATCGTGTCATGACCTTCAATGGGTTCATTTCGTACAGCCATGCCGCGGACGGGCGTCTGGCGCCCGCCGTGCAGCGTGGTCTGCACCGGTTGGCCAAGCCCTGGCACCGTCGGCGCGCCCTGTGGATCTTCCGGGACCAGACCGGACTGTCGGTGACCCCGGCGCTGTGGTCGTCCATCCAGACCGCGCTGGACGGCTCGGAGTACTTCGTGCTGCTCGCCTCGCCGGAGGCCGCCGGATCACCGTGGGTGAACCGGGAGATCGAGCACTGGATGGCCACCAAGACGGCGGACCGGATCCTGCCCGTGGTGACCGACGGCGAATGGGAGTGGGACGCCGAACGGCACGACTTCACCGAGGAATCCACGGCGGTGCCCGCGGCACTTCGTGGCGTGTTCGACGAGGAACCGTTGTTCCTCGACCTGCGCTGGGCGCGCGGCAGCGAGCACCTCAGCCTCCAGCATTCCCGCTTCCGCGACGCGATCGCCCAGCTGGCCGCCCCGATGCACGGGGTGAGCAAGGACGAGCTGGAGGGCGAGGACGTCCGGCAGCACCGCCGGGCCCGGCGGCTGCGCTCGGGTGCGGTGGCCACACTGGTGCTGCTGACGATGCTGGCCGCGATGACCGGCATGTCGGCGGTGCGCAACGCGGAACGGGCGCGGGCCGCGGCGGCCGAGGCGCTGCGCCAGCAGCAGGTGGCCGAAGTGCAGCGCGGCAGTGCCGAGCGGTCCGCGCAGGAGGCGCTGCGGCAGCAGGAGCTGGCCCGGCAGCAGCAGGATCTGGCCCAGCAGCAGCGGACCCGGGCGACCGACGCGACAGCCGCGGCGGACGAGGCCGAACGTGTGGCCGACAAGCAGCAGAAGCTCGCGGACGCGGCGGCGGCGGAGGCACGCCGGCAGCAGCGGCTCGCCGACCGGGCGGCGACCCGGACGCGCGAGCAGCAGCGCCTCGCGAAGGAGGCGGCCGCGCGCGCGCAACGGATGGAGAAGGAGGCGCAGCGGCTCACGAGGATCGCGGACGAGCAGCGGCGGCTCGCCCGGGAGGCGGCTGCGGAGGCCGACCGGCAGCAGGCCAAGGCCGACGAGCAGCAGCGGATCGCGGTCAGCCGGCGACTCATGACCCGGGCCAAGGCGTCGATCGTCGACGACCCGAAGACGGCCCTGATGCTCGGCGCGGCCGCCCATGAACTGCGGCCCGACGCCGAGAACCACAAGGAGCTGGCCGGGGTCGTCACGGCGACGAACTACGCCGGCTCGTTCCGGAACACGACCTGGACCGCGTACGCGAAGGACGGCGTCCTGGCCGCGCTCGGCAGCGACGGCCTGGTGACGCTCTGGGATGTGACCGACCGGCGGAAGCCGTCGGTGCTCGCCGTGCTGGGCGAGCGGGCCGCGAAAGACGGATCCGTCCTGTTCAGCCCGGACGGCAGGACGCTGGCCGTGGTGGGCGCGCAGGACAAGGCGGTGCTGTGGGACGTGGCCGTCCGGTCGCGTCCGGTCCGGCTCGCCACGCTGCCCAACGAAGGCCGGGTCCGGTCGCTGGCCTACAGCGCGGACGGCAAGACCTTCGTCACCGGGGACCGGTCCGGCATCACCACCCTGTGGAACACCAGTGACCGGGCCGCGCCCGTCCGGATCACCGAGCTGGACGGCTTCGTGCCGTACCCGGTGGAGGACCTCGCGTTCAGCCCGGACGGGCGCACCCTGATCGTGGACAAGGGGCGGTTCGTCCCGGTCTACGACATGACCGATCCCCTCGACCCGGTCAACCTGCGCGGCGTGGTCGGCTTCGGCGGGTCCCCGATGGTGTTCAGCCCGGACTCGTCGAAGCTGATCGTCGGGGACTACGACGGCACGGTGGCCTTCTACGACATCCAGGCCCGCCGGGACGAGAAGCGCGGCTTGCTCAGGACCATGGACGACGACGGTCCGCAGCCCCCGGTCATGCCGCCCGACGAGCCGGACTGGGGAGCGTACGACCGGATCACCAGCCTCGGCGGGACGATCAGCGCGATCACCCTCAGCCCGGACGGGCGGATGATGGCCGCCGGTGACGAGGACGGGACGGTCACGGTGTGGGACGGCCGTACGGCGGTTTCCACCATGCAGGCCACCGCCGGGATCCGGACGCTGGCCTTCGGCCCGGGCGCCACGACGCTCGTCACCGCCGACACCTCGGGGAACGCGACCATGTGGAACGTGACGCCCCGGTCCGCGCCGGACCGGCTGGCCGCGCTCGCCGTCGCGGGCGGCTCGAACCGGGCCACCGTCTTCGGGCCGGACGGCCGTACCCTGCTCGCCGCCGGCTCCGACGGCCGGGCGAGGACGTGGAAGGTGACCGACCCGGCCCGTCCCGTCCCGGGTACCGACCTCACCGTCCACAGCGGAGCGGTGCGATCGGTCGCGTTCAGCGCGGACGGCCGCACGGTGGCGGCGGTCGGATCGAACGACGGCCGGCTGACGGTCTCCGAGGTGTCCCGGCCGGACCGATCGGTGACACTCACCGTGCTGCCGAAGTACGTGCTGGGAACGAACGCGATGGCGTTCAGCCCCGACGGACGTACCCTCGCCGTCGTCGCGGACAACACCGCGATGATGCTGTGGGACCTGACCGACCGGAAGCGGCCGGTCCTGCGGGCCACCCTGGGCGGCAACAGCTTCGGTACGGCGCTGACGTTCAGCCCCGACGGGCGGACGCTGGCCGCCGGCGGCGAGGACCGCACGCTGACGTTGTGGAGTGTGGCCGACCGCAGCCGCCCCGTCCGGATCGCCGGGCTCAACGGGCACAGTGATTTCGTGGAGTCGCTGGCGTTCACCGCGGACGGGCGGACCCTGGCGAGCGCCGGCTTCGACTCCCGGACGATCCTGTGGGACCTCACCGTCCCGGGCCAAGCGCACCGGCTCGCCATCCTCGGCGGTCACGCCCGGGGGGTCGAGTCGGTGGCCTTCAGCCCGGACGGGCGCACCATGGCGACCGGGGGCCGCGACAACACGGTGAACCTGTGGGACACCGCCAGGCCGGCCGAGCCGATCCGGGTCGCCACGATCCCGTCCGGCCTCGCGGGTGAGGCCCGCGAGGTGACGTTCCGGCGCGACGGGCAGACGTTGGCGGTCACCGGGCAGTCCCGCGACGCCGTGACCGTCACTTTGTGGAGCTACGCGAAGCTGAACAGCCTGCGTGACGACCCGGCGGGCTATGCCTGTGCGATAGCCGGCCGCGGGCTCAGCAGGAGCGAGTGGGCCCGGCACGTTCCTGAGCTGGCCTATCGCCGTACCTGTGCACCCTAAGGGTCGAGGCCGGCCCGGCGGTCCTGGAGGAAGGCCCGCTCGGTCTCGTTGCCGGCCAGCGCGATGGCCTCGTCGTAGGCGGCCGCGGCCTCCCGCACCCGGCCGAGCCGGACCAGCAGGTCGGCGCGGGTCGCCGGCAGCAAGTGGTAGCCGGGCAGTTGGAGGTGCTCCAGCGCGGCCAGCGCCAGTCCCGGCCCGTGCACCTCGGCGACCGCGACCGCCCGGTTCAGCGCGACCACGGGGGTCGGCGCCAGCGCCTGCAGCTGGTCGTAGAGCGCCAGGACCTGCTGCCAGTCGGTGGCCGGGCCGTCGGTGTGCACGGCGTTGATCGCCGCCTGGATCTGGTACGGACCCGGCCGGTTGCGCCGCAGGCACCGGCGCACCAGGTCATGTCCCTCGGCGATCAGCACCCGGTTCCACAGTGACCGGTCCTGGTCCGGCAGGAGCACCAGCTCACCGGCCGGGCCGGTACGGGCCGGCCGGCGCGCCTCGGTGAGCAGCAGCAGGGCGAGCAGGCCGGCGACCTCGGGCTCGTCCGGCATCAACGCGGCCAGCTCGCGCGCCAGCCGGATCGCCTCGGCGCACAGGTCGGTCCTGATCAGCGACCCGCTGGTGGCCGCGTACCCCTCGTTGAACATCAGGTAGAGCACGGTCAGCACCGGCGGCAGCCGGTCCGGGAGCTCCTCGGCGCCGGGCACCCGGTACGGGATGCCGGTGTCGCGGATCTTCTTCTTGGCGCGCACGATGCGCTGGGCGATGGTCGCCTCCGGCATCAGGTACGCCCGGGCGATCTCCGGCACCTCCAGCCCGCCGAGCAGGCGCAGGGTCAGGGCGGTCCGCGCGTCGGGGGCGAGCGCCGGGTGGCAGCAGGTGAAGATGAGTCGGAGCTGGTCGTCGTGCACCGGTCCCACCTCCTGGGGTTCGTCCGGTTGGTGCAGCAGCAGCGCCTGGGCGTGCCGGGCCTCGCGGGTGGATTCGCGGCGGAGCCGGTCGATGGCCCGGTTGCGGGCGGTGGTCACGATCCAGGCGCCCGGGTTCGGCGGCAGGGTGTCCCACTTCTCCAGGGCCACCGCGAACGCGTCCTGGACGGCCTCCTCGGCGAGGCTGATGTCGCCGAGGAGCCGCACGAGCGTCGCCACGCAGCGGCCGTACTCCGCCCGGTAGACGCCGTCGATGTCCATGCCGGCGGGCCGCCCGTTCAGCTCTCGGGCTCGTCTTCGAACGGCCGCACCTCGACCGGGCCCATGCAGGCCGCGGAACACTTGGCGGCCCAGCTCAGCGCCTCGTCGAGGTCCTGGCAGCGCAACACCCAGAACCCGCCGAGCTGCTCCTTCGTCTCGGCGAACGGGCCGTCGGTCATGGTGGTGCCGCTGCTCTCGGCCCGCACGACGGTCGCGCTGTCGGCCGGCAGAAGACCCCCGCCGAAGACCCACGCGCCGGCGGCCTGCAACTCTTTGTTGACCTTGTCGACCTGGGAGTAGGCCTGCTGCATCTCCTCCGCCGACGGGGTCGGCGCGCCCTCGACCATGTGTACGGCGAGCATGTACTGCTTCATGATTCTTTCCTCCGGTTGATGAACAGCTGGAATGGTGACAGAAACTCGGTGTGCGTGTCGCCGGATCAGGCCGGCAGACGCCGCGCGACGACGGGGATGACGATCGCGGCGGCGACCAGATGGGTGAGCATGAGCAGCGCCCTGGTGCCGGGCGCGGCGTCCACGATCACGTCCGGGATCAGCGAGAGAACGGTCAGCACGACGGTCGTACGGACGAAGGCCCGCCGCGGGTGCCGGGCCGTACGCGCCAGTACCGCGGCCAGGATCACGCCGACCAGCGAGAACACGCTCGTCAGCACGCCGAAACCGGAGACCGGGATCGGCGCGCCGCCCACGTCGAGGCTGACCCCGGCCGCGTGACCGGTGGCAGCGACGATCATGGTGGCGGCACTCGCGGCCGTGGTGGCGGCGACCCCGAACCCGAGCAGGGCGGCGAGGCCGGAGCCGGCGGTACGGGTCGTCGTGGTGGCGGTGGTGGTCATGATGCCCTCCGGGCGGTCCGCGGGGCCGGCTCCGTGCCGGCCTCTCACCAGGGCTACGAAAAGGGCCCGCCCCGATCGACGACTCCGCCGAAGATTCTCAGAACTTTTTCTGAGGGGCCGATTCTGCCCGGCGCACCATCTCGGTGATCCAGATCGGCGCGAACGGCGACGTGCAGTTCGGCGGCGTCGGGTAGTCCTTGAGCACCTGGAGCCGCTCGCCGATGTCGATCGCGCGGGCGCGGTGCTCCGGGTGCTCGATCCCGATCTGGGCCAGGCAGTGATTCATCGCCCACTGCAGGCGGTCGGGGGCGTCCTTCATCCCGGCCTCGATGATGTCGAGCAGCCCGTCGAGATCCAGGCCGGCCGGCCTCGCCACCCGTTCGGTGGTCAGCGCCCAGCCGGCGCTCGCGACCACCGGGTCGGGATCGGCGAACCAGGCCAGCCGCAGCTCCTCGGCGTGCGGGCTCTTCTTGACCACGTAGTTGACCAGCCAGTCGTGCACCTTGGGCGTACGCGCCCGGCGCACCATCACGTCCAGCTCGTCCCGCCCGAACTCCTTCGGCCGGCAGATCAGCAGCGCCAGCAGCTTCGCCGCGGTGTCGTCCGTCGCCCACAGCTGCCGCGCGAGGTCCTGCTGGACCTTGAGCCGCTTGGCCACCGCGCGCAGCTTGGTGAGGTTCACCCCGTGATCGTCACCGTGACGCTCGTTGACCGCGCGGACCTTCGGGTCCTCGAGCGCGGCCAGCTCGGCCAGCACCCCGTCCACCGTCGTGTCAGCCACCTCGGCCTCGCCTCCTCACCCGGGGTGTCAGCCTACGAGGTGCGGCGGATGATCGGATCGGACGCCGATGATCGGGCGCGGCCGGCCCGTCGCGGGCCAGGATCGATCTCGAAGGGAGGCCTCGTGATAGCGGTCCTCAACCGGCTGGTCGACCTGGTCGAGCAGCACCTGACCGGGGAACTCGACGTCACCGTGACGGCCCGGCAGCTCGGCACGACCGAATACCACCTGCGCCGGGTGTTCTCGTCGCTGGCCGGCATGCCGTTGTCGGAGTACGTGCGCCGGCGCCGCATGACGGTCGCCGCCGCCGAGGTCGTCCGGGGCGAGGACGATCTGTTGACCATCGCCGTCCGGCACGGCTACGGCTCCACCGAGGCGTTCGGCCGGGCGTTCCGGGCGGTCCACGGCGCCGGCCCGGGTGACGTCCGGCGTCACGGCGGTCCCCTTCGCACACAACCACAGCTCAGGTTCCGCCTGACCGTCGAAGGGAACATCCCCATGGACACCCGCATCGTCGAACGGCCCGCGTTCCGGCTCGCCGGGCACGCCGCCCGGGTCCCGCTGCTGCACCGGGGCGTCAACCCGCACATCCAGCAGCACATCGCCGGGCTGCCGCCGGAGGAGCACGGCCGGCTCAAGGCTCTCGGCAACACCGAGCCGGACGGCCTGCTGCAGGTCACCGACGACATCGACCCGGACAGTGCCGAGGGCAACGAGCTCACCTACCTGCACGGGGTAGCCGTCTCCGAAGACACCGCGGTGCCTGAGGATCTCGACGCCATCGGCGTACCGGCGGGCCGGTGGGCGGTCTTCCGCACCGCGGGTCCGCATCCGCGGGCTCTGCAGGAGACCTGGGCCGCGACCGCGACCGAATGGTTCCCGTCGAACCCGTGGCGGCTCCGGCCGGGGCCGTCGATCGTCGCTGTCCTCGAGCGCGCGGACGACTTCAGCACCGCGACCTGCGAGCTGTGGCTCCCGGTCGAACCCGCCTGACCCCTACAGCGCGAGCATCGCCGCGGCGACCTCGTCGGCGGCGGCGTCGGGGATCTGCGTCGCGGCCCGGTCGAGCACGAGCAGTCGGGCGCCGGGGATCTCGCGGGCGAGGGCCTCGCCGTTGCCGAGCGGGAAGAACGGGTCGCGGCGGCCGTGCACCACGAGCGTCGGGATCGCCAGCGCGGGCAGACGTTCGCGCCAGCGCGGACCGCAGTCGAGCCTGGCGAACACCATGCCCAGCTGGTTGGCCATCTGCACGGCGGGCCGCGGGCCGGGCGTACGGTCGAAGATCCGCTCGGCCGTCGCGCGGGCCGCGGCCGGGTCGTCGCCGAGGATCTCCGCGCGGGCGGCGGCGCTGCGCGCCACGGCGGCGCGGTCGGACCAGTCGGGCAGCGGGAGCGCGAAGGCCCGGCTCATCGTCGCCGCGTCGTGGTCGGGCAGGTCGTCGTCGACCGGGCCCGGTGCCACCGGCCGCGTGCCGGCCAGGGTGAGCGCCGAGAAGGCGTCCGGGTGGTCCAGCGCGGCCACCTGGGCGACCATCCCGCCGACGCCGATGCCGGCCAGCTGCGCCGGCCGGTCGTCCAGCCCGCGGGCGAGCGCGGCGGCATCGGCGGCAAGATCGCGCAACGTGTACGCCGGCGCGTCCGGATCAACGGTCGACGACGCACCGGAGTCACGCAGGTCGTAGCGCACCACGTGACGTCCGCCGCGAGCGAGGGCCGAGCACAGCAAGTCGGGCCAGGAGAGCATGGTCGTGCCGCCGGCGAGCAGCACCAGGGGTGCCGCCGCGTCACCGAAGTGTTCAGTCCCGAGCGTGACGCCGCCGGGCGTACGGAACGTGGAATGCATGTCCAGCTCCCCGCCGGCCGATCAGAACGGAGGCGCGTCCTCGCCCATCAGGGCCAGCGTGACGCCGCCTTTTCCGGTCTTGAGGCTCTGCACCACGACCTTGCCGGTGCGGCCGTCCGGCAGCTCCAGCGTGAATGTCTTGCCGACCGCGTTCTTGGGCCCGTAGCCGGCGTCGTTCGCGGGCCGGAAGTCGCCCGCCCACGGTGGGATGCCGCCTCGGCGACTGGGCTCGGCGAAGAGCGCGGCGGTGCCGGGCGTCCTGGTGCCGTCGGCGGAGACAAGCGTTGAGGAACTGCGAAAGGTAGCCATATGTGCTCAGGCTATCGCGCGCAGGCCCCCGGATGGGGAACGCCACCGTCGCTAATGCCGTGGAGCACCAGATGATCACTCAGCGTGGCATCGACGCTTTACTATGCCGGGGGTCGCGGCACCGCCGCCGCGAGCCACCGTCAGAAGGGTCGTCCGTATGCCATCGAAGACGCACCGACTACTGACCGCAGCGCTGGCCGGCATCGTGCTGGCCGGCGTCGCCGCCGCGCCGGGCTCGGCCGCCCCGGCCGCCGCCGAGCGCACCAGCAAGGCGGAGAGCCGGCGGGTCGACGCCGTGCCCACGCCCAAGCTCGGCTGGTACAAGTGTTACGACATCGCCGAGTGTGCCACCGCTCGGCTGCCGCTCGACTACGACCAGCCCAAGGGTGCCACCACCGAGATCGCCGTGCTGCGGATCAAGGCCAAGGACCAGAAGCGCAAGATCGGCAGCCTGTTCCTCAACCCCGGCGGTCCGGGCGGCTCGGCGACCGACTTCGTGCAGTTCGCGCCGTACTTCCTCAGCGATTCGCTGCTCCAGCGCTTCGACATCGTGGGCGTCGACCCCCGCGGCATCGGGGCCAGCGCGAACCTCCGCTGCTTCAAGTCGGTCAAGGACCAGACCGCGGTCCTCGATCTGCTCAACGTGCCGTTCCCGGTCACGAAGACCGAGGAGCAGCGGTACGTGCAGGGGTCGAAGCGGCTGGGCAAGGCCTGCTCCACCACCGGCCGGCCGCTGTCCGGCGCGATGTCCACCGCCGAGGTGGCCCGCGACATGGACGTCATGCGCCGCGCGGTGGGTGACCGCAAACTCAACTACCTGGGCTTCAGCTACGGCAGCGCCCTCGGTCAGTACTACGCGAACATGTTCCCCGACCGGTTCCGCGCACTGGCCGTGGACGGTGTGCTCAACCCGACCGCCTGGGTCGGCAACACCCGGCAGATCCTCGACGAGCGGCTGCGCTCGTCCGACGGCGCGTACCGGGCCCTGATCGAGATCCTGAAGCGCTGCGACCGGGCCGGTGAGAAGTTCTGCGTCTTCGCCGACGGCGACCCGGTCAAGAACTTCGCGACGATCGCCCGGCAACTGCGTGCGAAGCCGCTGGAACTGCCGGACGGTGACGGCGGCACGGTCACCGTCACGTACGCGGTCTTCGTCAGCGCCATCCTGGGCTCGCTCTACGGGGTCGACGCCGGCCAGGTGGTCACCGAGATCGCCGCCGAGGTCTGGGCGGCGCTGAACGAGGGTTCGACCGCCGCGCTGACCGAACGGGCCCGGGCGGCGAGGGCCACCAAGCGGGGGTACGACTTCCCGTACCAGAACGGCTTCGAGGCGAGCAGCGCCGTCATCTGCACCGACGGCCGGCACCCGGCGAACGCCGAGCTCTGGCCGGCCGCCACCGCCCGCCGCGACCAGCGGGCACCGTACTTCGGCCGGGCCTGGGGCTGGATCGACAGCCAGTGCGCCCACCGGACGTGGACGGTCCAGGACGAGGACGCCTACCGCGGGCCGTTCACCAAGCGGACCGCCGCCCCGGTGCTGGTCGTCGGCAACTTCTGGGACCCGGCGACGAACTATCAGGGAGCCGTCTCGTCGAGCCGGCTGCTGCCGAACTCGCGGCTGCTGTCGAGCAACAACTGGGGGCACACCGCGTACGGCTCGGGCGTGTGCGCCACCACCGCGATCGACAACTATCTGCTGACCGCAACGCCGCCCGCCAAGGGCACGGTCTGCACGGACTCGGTGCAGCCGTTCACCGAGCCGTTGCCGCCGCCGGGTGAGGCGACCACCCTGTCCGCGCCGACCGGCAAGCAGCGCCCGCCGGTCGCCACGCTGCTCCCGGAGTCGCCGCTGACACCGGCGAAGTGACCGCCCGTGGGCGGGGTGGCTGCGGTTGCCCCGCCCACGCGGACGGTTTGGGATTCCCCGGCGGTGGCCGGATCATGGGCCCGTGATCGGATCCGGCACCTTCTCGTTGACCACACCGCCGTTGTTCGCCGCGCTGGCTCCGGCCCGCAACGTCCTGATCGCCGGGGCCGGCGGCGGGTTCGACGTGTACGCCGGCCTGCCCCTGGCCCTGGCCCTGTGGCGCGGCGGCGTCCAGGTGCACCTGGCCAACCTGTCCTTCTCCGAGCTGGTCCTGCTCGACCGGGAGAGCTGGGCGGCGGAGAACGTCGCCGTGGTGACGCCGGACTCGGCCAGCACGGACTGGTACTTCCCCGAGCGCGCCCTGGCCCGGTGGCTGGCGGATCAGGACCTGCCCTCGACGGTGTACGCGTTCCCGCCGCTC
Source organism: Actinoplanes sp. NPDC048967 (assembly GCF_040649415.1). Taxonomy (NCBI): domain Bacteria; kingdom Bacillati; phylum Actinomycetota; class Actinomycetes; order Micromonosporales; family Micromonosporaceae; genus Actinoplanes; species Actinoplanes sp. NPDC048967. The sequence continues at coordinate 32,374 of NZ_JBEZFL010000004.1, read as the reverse complement.
GGGGTCGAACGCCTGCGGGACGGCTACCGGCACCTGATCGACCAGCTGGACATCGACGCGGTGGTGCTGGTCGACGGGGGCACAGACATCCTGTTGCGCGGCGACGAGAGCAACCTCGGCACACCGGTGGAGGACATCACCAGCCTCGCCGCGGTGGCCGGCCTGGACGTGGCCGTGAAGCCGCCACCCCCGAACGGCCGACGATCGTGCACGGCCAGATCGCCGCGGCCACCCGGGGCGACTTCGGCGACGTCCAGTTCACCCGGCGCACCAGCGGCAGCACCCTGTTCGTCAATCCGTTGATGGCCATGTACTTCACCGTCGACCTCGACAAGCTCGCCGCCCGCTGCCTGTACCTCGATCGCCTCGAGAACACCTGGGGCCGGCGTCAGGTGACCGGCCGGATCGAGAAGTTCCGGGCCGGGATCTCACCCCGCATCCCGCGTGTGTATCCGCACTGACCACTGTGGTCAGTGCCGCCCGACCAGGTCGCCCACCTCCGTACGCGACGAGACGCCCAGCTTGCGCAGGATGTTCGACACGTGCACGGCGGCGGTCTTCGGTGAGATGTAGAGGCGCCGGGCCAGCTCCGTGTTGGTCAGCCCGTCGCTGATCAGCACGGCCACCTCGCGCTCGCGGGGTGTCAGGGCGGCCGGGCCGGTCACTGCCGGTGGCGCGTCGACCGGAGCCAGGCCGAGCCGGGCGCGTACCCGGGTGAGCTGGTCCACCCGCCAGCCCCGCCACCCGGCCAGCAGGGATGCGGCCGCCTCGGCCTGCGCGGTGGCCTCCGCACGCCGGTCCTCCGCGAGCAGACAGCGGGCGGCGCCGACGCGGACGGTGCCGCGGATGGCCGGCCCCAGGATGTGCGCGTCGGTGATGGAGAGATACCCGTCGAGCGCTTCGGCGTGCCGGCCGCGCGCCTCGGCGAGCTGGGCGTCGACGAGGGTCCGGTAGGCGTCCCACACGTCCTCGTCGAGCAGCGCGGCGGCCATCCGGTCGAGGTGGTGTTGCGGCAGGCCGATCTCCAGGGCGGCGGAGATCAGGTCGTGGGCCTGTTCCCCGCTGTGCCAGTTCTCCTCGATCATGGTGGTGACGAGCTCGTCGAGGGCGGCCTCGGCGCGGGGCAGGTCGGCGCGGCGGCAGGCGAGGTTGAACGCGAGGCCGGGAATCGTCGTCGGCGGGTTGTCGGTCAGGGCCGCCAGGTCGGTGATGAGCTCCTCGACCCGGTCCAGCCGGCCGGCCTCCAGGTAGAGCCCGGCCAGGAAGACCCCGTGGTAGTCGGCCCAGCGGCCCCGGCGCCGGTAGCCACGGTCCTGCTCGCGTCCGCTCTCCAGCGCCGCGATGGCGGCCTCGAGGTCGCCGGCCCGGATCGCCAGCCGGGCCCGGCCCTGGAAGTACGTGGCCACGGCGAGCGACTCGAAGCCGGCCCGCTCGGCGTCGAGCCGCATCCGTTCCAGGGTCTCGGCGTGCTCGGCCGGTGAGGTGGGCGGCTCGCCGTGCACCAGGTTGTTGAGGGCGCGGGCGGCCAGCACCCACTCGCCCGCCTTCTCGGCCTCGTCGACGAGACCGGACAGGATCTCCCGCCCCTCGGCGGCGGTCTGCGGCCGTTCGGTGAGGGTCGAGCCCTTCTCCAGCAGCGCGGCCAGGCGCACGGCCGGCAGATCGAACTCGTGGGCCAGGGCCAGGGCGCTGTCCGACCAGTGCAGCGCGGCGTCGGCGTCGTCACGCAGGTACGCCGACTGCGCGATCGCGGTCATCGCCCGGGCCTGGTCGGCGCCGGGCGGCAGCTGCGCGATCAGCGTCTCGATGTCCTGCGTCAGGGTGCGCATCTCGTCGGGCTCGCGCGACTCCCAGGCGATGCGGACCAGCAGGTACAGCGACTCGGCCCGGTCGGTCGAGGTGCCGGCCAGATCCCGCCAGCGCCGGCCGTAGCGCAGCGCGTCGTCCAGCAGTCCGGCCAGCCAGGCGGCCCGGGCCGCGGCGGCGAGCAGCTCGGTGTCGTCGGGCACCTCGTCCAGACCCATCTCGGCCAGCTGCAGGGCCTGGTAGGCCGAGCCGATCGAGAGGTAGAGGGCGGCACCCCGGCGGGCCGCGGCGATCATGTCGTCGTACCGGCCGGCGCCGCGGGCGTGGTGCGCCACCATGGCCGGGTCGGCCCCGCCGTCGTTCGCGATCAGGCCGGCGTCGCCCTTGCGCAGCAGCACGTCGAGCGCCGCCTCGTGCAGCCGGCGGCGCTGCCGGCCGAGCATCTGATCGGCGATCGCCTCGCGCACCAGCGCGTGCCGGAACGCGAACTCGTCCTCGCCCGACTCGACCAGGACGCCGCTGGTGACCAGGTCGCGCAGCGCGGCGATGAGCTCGTCCTCGCCGGTGCCGGTCACGTCGGCCAGCAGGTCGAACGAGATGCGGTGCCCCAGCACGGTGGCCGCCTCGACGATGCGGTGGCTGAGCGGGTCGAGGTCGTCGACCTGGCGGCGCAGCACGTCGGCCAGGCTCCACGGCAACGGCTGCTCGACCAGCGCCTCCACGTCGTACCCGGGCAGCGCGCGCAGCAGCTCCTCCAGGAAGAAGGGATTGCCGCCGGTGCGGTGGTGCAGCGCCGTCGCGGCGCGCAGCGGCGCCGGCGAGCCGGTGGCCGCCGCCAGCATCGCCGCGGTCTGCGCCGGGGTCAGACGATCCAGCCGTACGTGGGTGACGGCATGCCGGCGCTCCGTGCGGGCCAGCAGTCCCGCCACCGGCTGGCGGCGGGTCACCTCGTCCGGCCGGTACGTCCCGATGAGCAGCCGTGGCCCGCGCTGGTCGGCGATCCGCTCGAACAGCGCCGCGCTCTCCGAGTCGGCCCAGTGCAGATCCTCGAAGACGATGACGGCGGGGGAGTCGCCGATCAGGTCGGCCAGGATCGCCAGCCCGATGTGCAGGCGCTCGACCGGGCTGCGCCGCGGGTCCGCGAGGGCGGCCAGTTGTTCCTCGTCGATGTCCGGGTGGCCGTCGATCGCGTCGAGCAGCACCTCGTACGGCCGGGACAGCGAGCCGGGCTCCGCCTGGCCGACCAGCACCACGGTCTCCGCCGGCACCCCGGCCAGCAGCTCGTGCACCAGCCGGGTCTTGCCGATGCCGGGCTCGCCGGCGATGAGCGCGACCGCCGGCTCATGCGCCGAAGCGAGCCGCGCCAGGCGGCGCAGCTCGCTCTCCCGCCCGATCATCACCGGGCTGGCACCGCCGCGGATGGTTCGCACGACGCCAGGGTACCGGTGGGGCGGCCGCGGGCGACCGCGGCTTTGCGGGCCCGGCGGGCCCGGCGGGCGCTGCTCAGCAGCCGCCCCTGCTCCGCCTCGGCGACCAGCTCACGGTGCCGGTCGTGGGCCAGGTCCAACAGGATGTCGGGGTGCGTCATCATGGCTTTCTCCTTGTCGACCGGTGATGGATCAATCCTCGGCTGACGGGGGAGCTGGCACATCGGACGCGATCACCTATCTTGGCGGCCGCCCTGGTTCAGACCGGGCACGCGAGCCGCCTAGGCATACCTAGGCACCTGCGCTCAGGTGCTGCTGATCGTGACGATCTGTCCGGGGAACTGTCCCCGTACCGCCTCCTCGACCATGGCCGCCGCGACCGTCGCGCGGCTCACCCGGCCGGGGAAGAACCGTCTCGGGGTCCGGTCCAGGGTCAGGGTGCGCCGGCCGGGGGCGACCGGACCGTCGGTCAGCATGCCGGCGTGGAAGACGGTCCCGCCCGCGGCGATGATCGTTGCGTCGGCCGCCACCTTGTCGGGAACCTCGTCGCGCAGGAAGAGGCTGAGCAGGGTGCGGGTGAGCGGGCCGGCGACGTCGGCCGACGGGCCCGTGCCCACCGCCCCGAGCCAGACGACCCGGGGGACGCCGGAGACGGCGACGGCTTTGGCGCCGGCGGTGAGAACGCCGGGCGGATTGCCTTTGACCACACCGAGCCCGGACAGCAGTACGTCGGATCCGGCGACGGCCCGGGCGATGGACTCAGGATCGTGCACGTCGGCGGCGACCGTGGTCAGCCCGGGCCGGGCGGGTACGCGTCCGGGCTGCCGGGCGATGGCGGTCACCGGCAACCCCTGGTCGAGCGCGGCGGTGACCAGCAGAGTCCCGGTGGCGCCGGTGGCGCCGAGTACGGCGATGCGCATGGCAGTCATCCTCGATCACTGTGGAGGGTCAGAGCGTGCGTTGCAGGACGTCGAGGGCGGCGGCGTGCACCCCGGGCGCGGCGGCCACGTAACCGGTGCTGGTGAGCTCCCACGGCTTGCCGTCGAAGTCGGTGACGACGCCGCCGGCCTCCCGGACCAGCAGCAGCGGGCCGATGTGCGAGCGCACGTTCTCGAACTGCCAGTGCACGTCCAGCCGTCCGGCCGCCACCTGGGCGAGCTCGCGCCCGACCGGCACCGACGAGCGGACGTACAGGGCGTGCTCCAGCATGGCGGTCATCGAGGTGCCGACGCTGCGGGCCACCGCGGCCGAGTGGCTGGGCCGCGCCTGGCCGGTGCCGGTCAGGGCGAGAGCCAGGTCGGTCTTCGCGGAGACCGTCATCCGGGTGCCGTCGAGGTACGCCCCGCCCCCGTCGACCGCGGTGAACATCTCGTCGGACCAGGGCGCGTGGAGCACCACGAAGTCCGGGCGGCCGTTGCGGACCAGCGTGACGCCGATGTTCCAGTCGGTCATGCCGTGGACCAGGTTGAGGTTGCCGCCGACCGGGTCGACGACCCAGCGGTCGCCGCCGGCCATCGGGCCGGTGGCGTGCTCGTCCTCCTCCCAGCCGGAGCCGGGCAGAGCGGCGAGCAGGGCGGGCCGCAGCAGGTCGGCCACGGCGGCGTCGTGCCGCCGCAGGCTCGCGAACAGCTCGTCCTCGGTGGCGACGCGGTTGCCGGGTGCGTAGAAGCCCCGCAGGCGGGCGCCGGCTTCCCGGACCAGATCGGTGGTGGTGGAGATCAGGTCATCGGTCATGAACTGAGTCTTGGCCCCACGCTCAGATAAGTACAGTGCACTCTGTTTAAGCTAACGTTTACCGGCATGCAACTGGATCTGAACCTGTTGACGACGCTGGACGCCCTGCTGGTCGAGGGCAGCGTGCGCGGAGCGGCCGAGCGGCTGCACCTGTCGTCGCCCGCGGTCAGCCGCTCGCTCGGCCGGATCCGGAAGCTGACCGGCGACGACATCCTGGTGCGGACCGGCCGCACCATGACGCCCACCCCGTACGCCCTGGCGGTCCGCGAGCAGGTCAGCGGGCTGGTCCGGCAGGCCGGCGCGGTGCTGGCGCCGAGCCGCGACCTGGACCTGGCGACGCTGGAACGCACGTTCACGCTGCAGTGCCACGACGCCCTGACCACGGCGATCGCCGCGCCGCTGCTGGCCGCGATCGCCGAACGGGCGCCGGGCGTCCGGGTGCGGTTCCTGACCGAGACGGCCGTGGACACCGACGACCTGCGGCACGGCCGGGTAGACCTGGAGCTCGGCGCGACGACCCCGAACCTGCCGGAGATCCGGACCGAGACCGTCGGTCACGACCGGCTCGTCGTGATGCTGCGCGGTGATCACCCGTACGCCGGAAGTCTGGATCTCGAGGCGTACGCGGCTCAGCCACACCTGCTCGTGTCCCGCCGCGGCCGGCTGAGCGACCCGGTGGACGAGCTGCTCGCAGCGCACGGCCTGCACCGCCGGGTACTGGCCGCGGTCGCCACCACCGCGACCGCTCTGCACGTGGCCGGCCACAGCGACGCCGTTGTGACCGTGCCGGAGGTGATGTGCCGCCCGCTGATCGCGGCTTTCGGGCTGGCCGTCACGCCGCCGCCGGAACCGCTACGGCTGCCGCCGGTGCCGATCGTGGGCAACTGGCATCAGCGTTACGACACCGACCCTGGCCACGCCTGGCTTCGTGAGCAGACCTGGGACGTGCTGAGGGCGGCCCTCGGCGGCCGCTAACCGAGCTCTTCGGCCAACCCGACGAGGATGCCCTCCGGGCCGCGGACGTAGCAGAGCCGGTAGACGTCCTCGTACCGGACCACCTCGCCGACGAGCTCGGCGCCGTGAACGAGCAGGCGGGCGACCACCTCGTCGATGTCGTCGACGGCGAACATGATGCGGCGGATGCCCAGCGTGTTCACCGGGGCGACGCGCGGCCCGGCGCCGATCGCCTCCGGGGTGTGGAACCTGGCCAGCTCGACGCCGGCGCGGCCGTCCGGGGTCCGCAGCATCGCGATGTCCTGCTTGACGTCGGCGATCCCGATGACCTGCTCCACCCAGCGACCCTCGACCGGCCCCCGGCCCTGCAGCTCCAGGCCGAGCTCGACGAAGAACGCGATGACCGCGTCGAGGTCCTCGACCACGATGAGGACGTTGTCCATCCGCTGGATCGTCATGCTGATCTCCTCGGTCCCGGACGGCCAGGATGACCGTCTCCGCACCGGGGACGCGGCCGCCACGCCGTTCTCGACATCCTCGCGAACTGTTTCTCAGCCGGAGTGCGTGGCGCGGGTCGCGTGCAGGGACGCCAGGAGCTGCAGCCGGTCCGCGTCGGCGCTGCCCGGTTCCGCGGTCCAGATGAGCATGACCGGTCCGGGGTTGCCGGGCAGCGGGTAGGTGTCCCAGTCCAGGACGATGTCGCCGACCTCGGGGACCGGGAAGGTCTTGGTGCCGCTGACCGACTCGCGGACGTCGTGCCGGGCCCACAGCCGCCGGAACTCGGCGCTGCGGATGCTCAGCTCCCCGACGATCGCGGTGGCCCGGGGATGGGTGGGGTCGGTGGCCACAGCGGCGCGCATCATGCCGATGTAGTCCAGCGCCTGACGCTCCCAGTCCGGGCAGCTCCGCTCGCCGGTCCGGGTGTCGTCGAACATCAGCAGCAGCATGTTGAGCCGGTCGGCCGGGTAGCCGTGCGGGTCGCCGAGCAGCGCCTCCGCCATCGTGTTCCAGGCGAGCAGGTCGAGGTGGCGGCCGAGCACGACCGCCGGGGTGTCCATCACCCGCAGCAGCCGCCGCGTGCTGTTCGGCACCCGTTCCGGGCCGTGCTCCGGCCGGGCGGGCATCGGCCGGCGAGCGGCGTGGGCCAGGGTGAACAGGTGGCGGCGTTCCTCGTCGTCCAGCGCCAGCGCGCCCGCCAGAGCCGCCAGGACCTCGTCGGACGGGCGTACCTCCCGGCCCTGTTCCATCCGCTGGTAGTAGTCGGTGCTCAGCCCGGCGAGCAGGGCCAGCTCCTCGCGGCGCAGCCCGGTGACCTTGCGCCGGCCGCCCGGCTCCAGGCCGACGTCGTGCGGGCGCAACCGGCTGCGCCGGGCGTGCAGGAAGTCGCCGAGCTCACGAGCGTACGGATGTGGGCTGCTCATGCCGCAAGTGTGCCGCGGCCCGGACCACCGTGGGTAGGTCCGGCAGACCTAGGCAGGCGGGAACGACGGAACCGGCCGGGATCGCTCCTAGCGTCAGCGGTCCACGCACCGAAACCGTCAGGAGCAGCAGATGACCGGATGGACCGCCGACCGCATCCCCGACCAGCACGGCCGGACCGCGGTCGTGACCGGCGCGAACTCGGGCCTGGGCCTGGTCACCGCCACCGAGCTGGCCCGCCACGGCGCGCACGTCGTGCTGGCCGTCCGCAACACCGCCGCCGGCGCGGCGGCCGCCCGCCGGATCGGCGGCGGCGTCGAGGTGCGCGAGCTGGACCTGGCCTCACTCGATTCGGTACGGGGGTTCGCCACGAAGCTGGCCGCCGACCACCCGGTGATCGATCTGCTGGTCAACAACGCCGGCGTGGTGCTGCTCGGCCCGCGCCGAACCTCGGCCGACGGCTTCGAACTGCAGCTCGCCACCAACATGCTGGGCCATTTCGCGCTGACCGGCCTGCTGCTCGGCAACCTGGCGGCGGCCCGGGCGGCGCGAGTGGTCAGCCTCAGCTCGATCACCCACCGGACCGCGCGCCTCGACTTCGACGACCTGATGGCCGAGCGGGGCTACCGGGCCTCCGCCGTCTACGGCCGGTCCAAGCTCGCCACCACGATCTTCGGCGTCGAGCTGGACCGCCGCCTGCGCGCCGCCGGCTCGCCGGTCATCAGCGTGCTGGCCCACCCGGGTCTCACCCGCACCAACCTGACCCCGCGGGCCTGGGAGCACCGGGGCCGGCTCGGGCGGGTCATCGCCCGCGTGGGCCTGGTGGCGACCCAGCCGGTGGAGCAGGGCGCGCTGCCGCAGCTGCGCGCCGCCACCGACCCGGAGGTGCGGGGCGGGCAGTTCTTCGGCCCGGCCGGGCTCTGGGAGACGCGGGGCCGGGTCGCCGAGGCCCGCTTCAGCCGGGAGGCCACCGATCCGGCCGCCGGCGGGCGTCTCTGGGCGGCGGCCGAGGAACTGACGGACGTCAGCTATCTCTGAGCTGAGCCTCGACGGCCGGCTTGTCGATCACGGACCAGACGTCGGTGATCCTCGTTCCGGTGCATCGGTAGATGACGTTCTCGGTGAACCGGATCCGCCGCCCGCGGACCGGCAGACCGAGGAAGTCCCCGCTCGGGGTGCAGTCGAAGCGCAGCCTCGCGGCGATGTGCGGCGGCTCGCACACCAGCAGCTCGATGTCGTACCGCAGGTCCGGGATGTCCCGGGCCTCCGCCTCCCGCTGCTCGCGGTACGTGGCCAGCCCGATCGTCCGCCCGTTGTAGCGCACCTCGTCGTCGACGAAATCGCCGAGCTCGGACCAGCTCCGCGCGTTGAGGCAGTCGAGGTACGCCTGATAGCGGGCGCGCAGCTCGGCGACGCTGCTCACGACTGACCCGCGATGACGAGCTTGTGCATGTCGAGGTCGTCGCTGAGCCACCGCTCGAACCACTGGCTCAGAGTCAGGCCGAGCGGGTGCAGGGTGTGCTGGTCCAGGAAGAGCATCCGCCCCTCGGGGGCGCGGCAGTCGAGCAGCGCCCACATCGCGCCCCCGAAGTCGCAGAACGAGACCACGCCGGGTGTCCAGGCCGGGAAGTCGTCGGGGATCTCCTCGTCCCGCCACTGGACGTAGTCCGCCAGCATGCCGTCCTCACTGGCGTAACCGTCCTCGACGCCTTCCACGCCGTCGAACGGGCCGAAGCCGCCGTTGGCCACCTCCCGGTAGAGGCGGCGCAGCAGCGGCGGCAACGGAAAACCGATGGCCTGCTCGGCCTCGGCCAGAGCCTCCGCCGAGGCCGGCTCCTGCGGGTACGGCTCCGGCAGGTCGGCGCCCCGGCCGGCGTCGACCCGGGCGCTGATGGCGGCGACAATCTCGTCATCGGTCATCGGACGATGATCGACGGCGCCGCGACTCCCCGCCACCCCGTCGCGATCCCGGGACCGGCCGTCGCGCCGGCTCAGGGCAGCAGCTGGATGACCGCGGCGGGGCAGCGGCCGACCGCCTGCTCCACCGCCGGCCGTTCCGACTCCGGCGGCTGCTCGTCGAGCAGCACCACGACCGCCTCCTCCGGGTCCTGGTCGAAGACGGCCGGCGCGGTGAGCACGCACATTCCCGCGCCGATGCACAGGTCGCGGTCGACGGTGACTCTCACGACCAGATCACCGGCAGCTCGGCGGGACCGCGGACCACCGAGTCCCGCTTCCACACGATCTCCTCGGGTGGCACCGCGATCCGCAACTCCGGCACCCGGCGGGCCAGCGCCCCGAGCACCGTGGTCAGCTCTATCCGGGCGATCTGCTGACCCACGCAGGCGTGCGCGCCGTGCCCGAAGCCGAGATGGGCGCCGGGCTTGCGGGCCACGTCGAACGTGTCGGCGTCCGGGTGCAGCGCGGTGTCCCGGTTGCCCGACTGCACCGCCACCACCACGTAGTCGCCCGCCTTGATCGGCTGCCCGTTCACCACGGTGTCCTCGGTGGCCTGCCGCAGCAGCCCGATGCCGGCGCCCAGGTAGCGCACGAGCTCCTCGGCCGCCGAGGCGGCCAGTTCGGGCTCGGCGCAGAGTTTCGCCCACTGTCCCGGGGTGTTCAGCAGGCAGACCAGACCGTACGTGATCATCGACGCGGTCGTGTCGAAGCCGGCGATGAGCAACGCGCCGTTCATCTGCGTCAGTTCCTCGTCGGTGAGCGGGCGCTCGCTGTCGGCGCTGTGCTCGATCATCCGGCTCAGCACGTCGTCGCCGGGCCGGGCCCGGCGGGTGGCGACCAGCTCATACAGGTACGCCCACAGCGGCTCGATCGCCCGCCGCAGCTCGTCCGGCGTGGTGGAGGTCCGGAACAGTGCCGTGGCCGCGTCGTGCAGCAGATGACGCTGCTCGGGTGGCACCCCGATCAGCTCGGCGATCACCGCGGTGGTGATCGCGGTGGAGAACCGGCTGTGCAACGGATAGGGCTGCGGGGAGGCCAGCATGCGGGTGATCGCCTCGTCGGTGATCTGCTCGACCAGGGGCCGCAGCTCGGCCAGCCGGCGGGGGTGCGACACCTGCGGGGCGAAGTTGCGCCGGATCCGGATGTGCTCCGGGCCGTCCAGCTGGCTGAAGCCGGTGACCGGCGACTCCGGCCCGCCGAACGCGTCCAGCACGTGGGCGGCCTGACCGGGCCGGGTCGAGAAGCGGCGGCCGTCGCCGAGCACCTCCCGGACACCCGCGTAGTCCGAGACCAGCCAGGCGTCCAGGCCGGTCGGGCAGGTCACCCGGACGACCTGCGGGGCGGCGCGCAGCCGGGCGTACTCCGGCGGCGGGTCGAACGGCAGCTGGCTCTCGTCCGGCAGTGGCAACGCAGGTAGCGACATCCCCGAACCTCCACAATGTGTAGTCGGGGAAACACCTTACGCGACTTCGACGAAGGTCAATATCCCTCAGTCAGTAGGAGAACGGGTCGTAGCCGTCGTTGTCGCAGGTCCGGCGCTGGGCGATGCAGTTCCGGACCCGCTGGTTCAGCTCACCGACGTTCCACATGACGAACGCGTCGCCGTGCATCGACGAGGCGCTGCGGCCCTGCGGATCGGAGGAGAGGTAGTAGCCGGCCTTCGAGCCCTTGGCCCCGTACGCGATGTCGAAGGTCAAGGCCGGAATCCGGACCGGATGGCCGGCCGGGCAGCCCGCATCGGTCCCGAACGCCACATGTTCCTTGTGGTGCGGGCTGTCCAGGTTCTTGCCGTCCCAGCAGTCCGGGAACTGCAGCATGAAATGCAGGCTCGCCGGCTCACCGCAGATCGGCCAGTTGCCGTTGTCGCTGCGGGCGACGCCGTTGATGTCACCCGGTCCGTAGAAGGCGCAGTAGAACTGACCCTGCGCGCCCCGCGGCGTCGGCTGCTTCTTCTTGGCGTCCCCGGCGACCATCCGCAGCCCGTTCGGCATCGGCATGATCCCGTCCGAGTTCTTCCGGAGCGAGCGGTAGTACACCCGGAATCCGGTGGTCTCGACCGGCTCACGGGTCGCGGCCTCGTAGAGCGTCGGCACCCAGTAGGCGGAATGGTCCACGGCCGGCTTGCACGTGGTGGCGGTGAACTTCATCAGATCGCCGGCCACGGTGTTCGCATCCACGGCCTTGTTGCCGACGAAGGAGTGCATGTGCGAGGCGCCGGGCAGCCCGGGGAAGACGATCGGGTCGTCGGCCTTGCGGTGGCTGTAGCGGCAGTCGGCCCGGAACTCCGGCAGGTTGCCGGCGTTGCCCGGCGGGTCGGCCCTGGTGGCCTTGTACCCGGCGACCTGCGCGTTCCAGGCTGCCTGGTCGACCGGGATCCAGCCGGCTCTCGGCGCCTGCCGGGTGGCGGTGGCCGACGGCCTTTCAGCGGTCGGCGTCTTAGTGATCGGCGTCTTAGTGATCGGCGTCGTCTTCGGTGGCGTCGTGCCCGGGGCTGTTGTCGGCGCGCGGCTCTGATCCACGGCCTGCGGCTGCTGGCGGGCGGAGGCCTGGTTGAGACTCACCGACACGACGACCGCGGTGATGAGGGCGACGGTCACGCCGGCGCCGGCCACCGCCAGCCCCCGCCCGCGCCGGACATGGCGACCGGACTCAGGCACGGGAAAAGGGAAACGCGGCACAGGTCACTCCCCACAAGCGAACACGACAAGCCGGCCGAACCGAGCGACCGCCGGAATGGTAGGCCGGTGGGAAGCGCACCTGACAGGCCCTTAAGCCGGAACAAAGAATGTCTGTCCGACAGGACAGAATCCGCCGCGTGACCCCGAAAAAGTGTTAGCGACTCGATGCCAGGCTCGGCGCCCAGGTCAGGGAGCCCGTCCGCCTTCGGCGGATCGGGGCTCAGTACACTCCCGCAAACCAGAGCCGCACTCGCGTTGATCGGTCAACGCGTACACCCAGCAGATGGCCGTCCGCCGGCAGAATCCGTACGGCGAAGCCCGCGGCAGCAACCCGACGTGGCCGAACAACAAGGGCTTCGTGGGCGGCGACATCGACCCGACCGGCCTGACCCACCTCGGCGCCCGGGAGTACGACCCGGCGCTGGGCCGCTTCATCTCGGTGGACCCGCTCCAGGATATGGCCAATCCGCAGCAGTGGAACGCCTACGTCTACGCCAACAACAGCCGATCACGCTGAACGACCCGAGCGGCACGGATCCGTGCCCGGGAGGTGGTGGCGGCTGCGGCTTCGACGACACGCCGGACCACGTCAAGGACCCCGGGGCGTGCACCACCGCGAACGCTTGCGAGCACCACCAGGATACCGACGGCAGCGGCACCGGCGGTATCGGCAAGGACAGTGGCGGCGGCAGCGACGGTAAGGGCATCGGCGGCAATGGTGGGGGGCGTGGAGACGGCGACGGTACCGTGCGGGTCGGACGGCGGATGAGGCAGCCGGAATACACCCAGATGCTCAACACTGGCATGGTGCAAGAGGGATCCGGCGGCTTTACCTACGTCGTCTATCCTGCTTCCAAAGAGGGCTTCACGCCGAACCGGCCCGGATCGATATATGTGGAATTCGGATCAAGCAGGGCAAGGTTCCTGGATTGCCGAGGCGAAGAACGTGAAATTGGTGGGCGGATGCTGAGGAACGAGGCTCTCCTTTCGGTCGTCATGAAAGCGGCGATCGAAGCGGAGGCTTACGCTCTCCCTCCAGGGGCTTCTGGCAGTCTCTCCCGACCTCCTGAGGATAGGCGCGACTACTCGGTCACCTGGCAGGTCGCCTGTGAGGGCAGGAATGGTCAACTCACGGTCTGGGATGACGGCAACGCGGAAGTCGACCTCATCGACATGGAAAGCATGGAGGACGAGGCCGAGCACCTGCAACTGGACAGTTCAGATGATGTTGCCGTTGCTGTTGCCAAGGTCGTCGAGTGGATGAAACGGAGCCCTGTTCTCGAACAGCCTTAGGCCCCGTCGGGGGCGCCGCCGGTGGCGATCGGAATTTCTACCGGTATGTGGCGCGCCATGACGATAATGCGGGACCCGGCGAAGGAGGTGGCCGCCGCTCCGGCGGCCAGCCTCTGTCTTCCGGCGCCATCCCGCCGGACCGGACGGCTCGCTGCCCTGGACGTGCTGCGGCTAGCGGCGGCGCTGATGGTGGCGCTGTTCCACTACACCGGGCTGAACCTGGAGCACTCTTGGGGTACCGACGCCGAGGCGGTTGTCTTTCCGCATCTCATCCACTTCACGTCGTGGGGCTGGCTCGGGTGGAACTGTTCTTCATGATCAGCGGGTTCGTCATCTCGATGAGCTGCTGGGGCCGCACCGTCGGCAAGTTCGTCCGGTCGAGAGTGCTCAGGCTGTTCCCGGCCTATTGGCCCGCTGTGCTGATCAGCGCCGCCGTGGTGATGCTGTGGCCGACCGCGCGGGAACCGATTTCCCTCAATCAGATGGTGGTCAACCTGACCATGCTCAACGAGTCGCTCGGCGTGCCCTCGGCCGACCTCTCGTACTGGACGCCACTGCTCACCACCGTGTTCCAGCCGACCTACGCGCCGTCTTTCGTGGCCGGTATCGCCTTCTACCTGATCCACCGCTTCGGTGCCGACATGCGACTCTGCGGCCTGGTCGGCCTTTCCTGGGCGCTGACAATGCACATGCTGGCGGCGCGGGTCGCCTACGAGAGCAAGACGCTGCACAGGCCGTTGTCGCTCGCCGTCGGCATGGTGATCGTCACGCTGTTCTTCGTCGCGCTCGCCGCCGTTGCGCCCGGCTGGACATCGCGGGTGCAATGGCGTTGGCTCACCGTCGCGGGCGCGCTCACGTATCCGTTCTACCTGCTGCACCAGCACATCGGCTTGACCGTCATGAACGCCATGCAGGAGGTGCGGCCGCGCCTGCTGACACTGGCTTGCGTGATCCTGATGATGTTGGTCGCGGCCTGGCTGCTGCACCGCCTGATCGAGCGGCCGCTGAGCCGGGTGCTCAAGCGCAAGCTGGACCAGAACGCGAACGCGGTGCGGGCCGGGTGACCCCGCCCGCACCGCGCCGTATCACTTGACCTTGAGGGTTACTCCGCTGCTGGTCGCGCCCGCGTTGTAGGTGCCGCCGGCCACCGAGACCCGGAGGGTCCAGGTGCCGCGCTTGAAGGACCGGGTGAACGAGTACGACCCGCTTGAGGTCGTCTTCGCCGTCGTGACGGTCACCCACTTGGAGCCCGACTTGCGTTGCAGGGTCACCTTGACGCCCGCGCGGCCCGGTTTGGCCGTACCCGTGAGCTTGATCTTCTTGTTGGCCTTGGGTTTGGTGGTACTGGCCTTGATCGTGGCGGTGTAGCGGACCGTCGCCGCCGGGGTGGCCGAGGTTGCCGGCCAGGCGCCCGGCGATCCCGCGTACCGGATGCGGTAGGTCGTGGTGATCGACGGCTTGACGGTCGCCCGCCAGGCGCCCTTGGCGTCGGTCTTCACCGTGGTGATCCGGGTCCAGGCCGTCTTGCCGGCCGGGCGTTGTTCCAGCGTCGCCGACGTGCCGGCGATCGCCGTGCTGCCGCGGAGGATCTTGCCGGTGAGCGTGGCCGACTTGCCGTAGGCGAACGCGCTGGGCGTCACCGTCAGCGGGAGGGCGGCCGGGCTCAGCGTGATCGTCTTCTCCACGCCGTCGCCGATCGCGCTGGTCGCCCGCACCCCGATCGTGTACGTCTTGCGGACGTCCAGGCCGGTCAGTTCCAGCGACCGGGCGGCGGCCGGAAGCGTCGTCTCCTGGCCGGGGGAGAGCCGCACGATGTAGCCGGTGGGGACCATCACACCGGTGCTGTAATTCGGCCTGACCCACTCCACCAGCGCGGTGCCGTTGCCGGCGGCGACCGACACGCTGACCGGGGCGCCCGGTGGCTGCGCGGGCAGCACCTGCCACGGCACCGAAGCCGTCACCTGGTCACCGTCGGCGTCGGTGGCGGTCACCACGGTGGTGCCGGAGCCGGCGGTGGTGGGTATCCCGCCGATGGCGGCGACCAGCGTGCCGGAAGCCGGCCGCCGCACATCGAGGGTCAGGCCCGCCGGCAGGCCCGTGGCGGTCACCCGGAACGAGTCGGCGGCATCGACCATGTGGTCCGGTGCGTCGGTGAAGGTCACGCTGAAGTTGCCGAAGGCGCCGTAACCCAGCCGCATCGTCTGGGCCGGTGGCACCGACCGGGCGACCGGCGGGCCCTTGACCACCCACCACATCAGTTCCCGGCCGGAGTTGCCGTCCGGGTCGGTCGCGATGATGTCGCCGGGATACTCGCCCTTGACCGTGGGCGTGCCCGTGATCAGCCCGTCGGCGTCGATCGACACACCGGGCGGCAGGTTGGCGGCGCTGAAGGTCACCGGCTGTCCCTGCGGATCGCGGGCGCTGACCTGGATGCGTACGGAGTCCCCGACGTGCGGGGTGGGCGTGCTGTCCTCGAAGTGCGCCAGCTGCGGGGTGCCGTACGCCGGGTCGGAGCCGTCCACCCCGGCGGCCAGCCAGGCGGCGTCAACAGTGCGCCGCTCGACGCTGTCCGGGCCGTACACGTCCGCGGCCGCGCGGATGGTCGCGTCCCGCGCGCCGGAGAAGTTGGTGTTCGAGACCATGTAGACGGTCAGGGCGCGGTACCAGATCTGCGCGGCGCGGTCGTTGCCGATGCCGGTGACCGGCGCGGCGCCGCCACACGGTGGGCTGTCTCCCCAGCGCGTCGCGCCGCTGCCCGCGGCCAGCGTGTAGAAGAACTTGTTGCCGATGCCCGACGAGTAGTGCGGGTCGAGACTCTTGGCCGTCGGAACCCAGCAGGACAGCGACTTGCCGTCGCGGCTCGGCTCGTCCATCTGGCGCAGCGCCGGGGCGCGGGTCCCGGTCAGCTCGCCGATCAGATAGTCGGGCGGATCGACCGGGTTGTTCGCCGCGAACTCGACCAGCGTGCCGAAGATGTCGCTGCTGGACTCGTTCAGCCCGCCCGACTCGCCGGAACTCACCAGGCCGGCCGTGCGGTAGTTCAGGCCGTGTGCCACCTCGTGCCCGACCACGTCGAGGGCCGTGAACGGCTTGCCGGTGGGCGCGCCGTCACCGAAGTACACGCACTGGCAGGAACTGCTCCACGCCGCGTTGGCCTCGTCGACGTCGTGGTGGACGTACGCGGTCAGGCCCTTGCCGTCGTTGCGCACTCCCGAGCGGCCGAACGACTCCCGCAGGTAGTCCCAGGTCTGAGCCATGCCGTAGTGCACGTCGACAGCGGTGGTGGCGCGGTCGGCGCGGGTGCCGTCGCCCCACACGTTGTCCGCGTCGGTGAACTCGGCGAACTTCTTCGGCTCGAACACGAAGTCCTCGTTCAGGCCGTCGCGGACGGTGTTGCCGCCCCGGTCGGGGTCGACCAGCGTGTACTCGCCGCCGGCCGGCCGGCTGGTGCTCAGCGGGACGTCGCCCACCAGCATCCCGTGCCCGGTGCCCGCCTCGGCGGTGAGCACATTGTCGTACGCGCGGCGGACCGTCCCGGTGGTCGCGTCGACGATCACCAGCCGGGTGCCGACGGTCACCTCCCAGGAGCGCACCGGCTTGCCGGCGAAGGCGTCGATCACCTGTCGCGCGTTGCCGGCGCTCTGCTGCCCGGCGAACCGTTCGGCGGCCGCGACGGCCTGCTCGCGGTCGACCTCGGCGGTTGCCGGGACGTCGATGACCTGCTGCTGGGCCACGGTGGCGTCCGTGAACCGGCCGGTCGCGGCCGAGTGGACCACGAAGTCGCCGCCGAGCACGGCGAGGCCCCGGTGGGTGCGCTGGAACCGGACGTGCCGGGTGCCGGCCGCGTCCACCGTGGTGTCGACCACCCGGTACTGCTCGCCCGGGGCGGACCGGATGGCCGTGCCGTTGCGGCGGATCGCCGTACGCGCGTCCCGGACCGCCCGGGCGCGGGTGACCGCGGGCCCGGTGGCCGGCGCGGCGGAGGTCTTCGGCTTCGCGGTCGCCGCCGGCTCACCGGCGGCGGGCAGCTCGGTGGCGGACGGCCGGGGCGCGGCGGCCTCGTTCCAGCTCGGCGGGGGATCGGCGGGGACCTCGCGGGCGATCGCAACGCCGGCCCCGGTGAGCACCAGTACGGCGGCGAGCGCGATCGGGACACGGCGATGCCGGACTGCCATGCTCATTTTCCCCCGTCGATCTTCGATGAGGAGGGGACGATACCGGACCGACGCTGGATGAGCAGCCCCGCCGGAAAGGGGCTAGTTTGCTGGGATGAGTTCCCTTGATGACGTGGGCGAACGTGACGGCTGGCGGTGCTGGGTCTGTGACGAGCCGGTCGACGCCGGCATGTCGGTGAACGACCCGCGCGGTCCGAGCGTCGACAGCCGTACCGCCGACCGTAAGGCCAAGGTCACCGAGCGGCTCGCCCACCGCGCCTGCAACACCCGCAAGGGCGCGGTCAAGGTGGTCATCGCCTGGCCGGACCGGCTGCACGTCGTCGAGCCGGCGCCGCTGGTCGCGGTCGCGGACCGCCTCGAGCGCAAGGGCGGCCGGGAGCTGGTCGCCCGGTGCCCGAGCCGCAAGGACGCCCAGGAGGCGGCGGACTGGCTGGTCGACCGGTTCTCCCGGCTGGTGCCCGGGCTGCCGGTGACCGCGAGCGTCGACCCGGGCGGCGGTCAGTTCCTGGTGGCCCTGGCCGCGGGCCGCCGCTGACCGATCAAGCTTCTCGACCCCGCAGCAGCGCGGCGATCTCCGTGCTCTGTGGATGGTCGTGGCCCAGGACGCGCCGGCGGTCGCGGAGGACCTGTTCCCACAGCTCGATCGCCTCGGCCCGGCGGCCGGCCGTGCGGTAGGCGTACGCGAGGTCGCTGCGGCTGGACAGGGTGTCCGGGTGGTCGTCGCCGAGCACCCGCCGCCGGTCGGTGAGGACCTGCTCGAACAGGTCGATCGCCTCGGCCACCCGCCCGGCCGCGTGATACGCGTAGGCGAGGTCGTAGCGGTTGGCGAGCGTGTCGGGGTGGTCGTCGCCGAGCACGCGCCGGGAGTCGGCGACGACCTGCTCGAACAGGGCGACGGCCTCGGCCACCCGCCCGGCGGCCTGGTAGGCGCCGGCCAGGTTGTTGCGGCTGATCAGGGTGTCCGGATGGTCGTCGCCGAGCACCCGGCGACGGCTCGCGCGGGCCTGCTCGAACAGGTCGATCGCCTCGGCCAGGCGGCCGGCCGCCCGGTACGCGAAGGCCAGATCGTTGCGGCTGGTCAGCGTGCCGGGGTGGTCGTCGCCGAGGACGCGTTGCCGGTCGGTGCGGGCCCGCTCGAACAGCTCGATCGCCTCGGCCACCCGGCCCGCCGCCTGGTAGGCGCCGGCGAGGTTGTGGCGGCTGGTCAGCGTGTCCGGGTGGTCGTCGCCGAGCACGCGTTGCCGGCCGGCGAGGACCTGCTCGAACAGCTCGACCGCGGCGGAGACCTGGCCCTGGGACTGCCGGTAGACCGCTGCCTGGTCGTTGACCTCCAGCAGCTCGGTGTTGCCGTGGGCCGGGCCGGCGTGCCGGGTGAGCGCGTCGATGTGCGGCAGCAGCTGGTTCCAGCGGGGCCAGCCGGCGACATTCGTCAGCGGAGCATCCGGTATCGCCGCCCGCACGATCGAGACGGCGGCGGCCGCGTCCTGTTCCTGCCGGACGACGGCCTGCACCAGCCGGTGCACGCTCACCTCGCCGGCCCGGCGGTTGATCAGACTGAAGGACACCAGGACCGCGAGCGCGTCGCTGGTCGCGACCGGATCAGCATGCGGCGGGGCCAGCACCTCCACGGGTACGGCGTCAGGGCCGAGCCAGGCCAGCACCCGCAGCACCCGCACAGCCAGCGGCGACCGCCGGGCAACCGCGTCCATGCCGGCCCGCCAGATCGTGGCCACTGTCCGCCGCGCCGAGTCCCCCTCGCCCGGGTCGGCCGCGACCAGCGCGAACCGGTCGGTCAGCAACCGGACGTAGTCGTCGAAACCGAGACCCTCGTGCTGGCTGACGTACCCCGCGGCCTGCTCCAACGCCAGCGGCAGATCACCCAGCGCCGCGGCCAGCCGGCCGGCGCCGTCGTGGTCGTCCAGCCCGGTCAGCCGCTGCAACAGCTGCACACTCGCCGACCGGTCCAGCACGCCGAGCCGTAACGGCGCCAACCCGAGCCGGGCCCACCGGGCCGTCCCGAGATCGCGCCGGGTGGTCAGCACCACCCGGCCCCGCCCGGCCACCTGGGCCAGCAGCTCCTCGATGTCAGCGACGTCCTCGACGTTGTCCAGCACCAGCAACCACTCGCGATGGGTCTGCAGCCAGCCCAGCGCCCAGGAACGCGCGTCCGCCAGTGTCGCCACCGGATGCAACCGGCTCGTCAACGCGGCCAGACCGAGCTGCACGTTCGCCGCGGTGTCCGCGGTGATCCACCACACCAGCGAGTGCCGGGCCCGGAACGCCCGCGCGTAGTGCGCGGCCAGCTCGGACTTCCCGACGCCGCCCAGGCCGACCACCGCCGCCTGACCCGAACCGCGGACCAGCACGTCGTCCAGCGCGGCGACGTCACGCCCCTCGAACACCGCTGACACCGGCGGCAGATTGTCCAGCCCCGGGGGAGCGTCCACGGTGTCCGGCGTGGGTGCCGCCGTACCGCCCAGCGAGATGACGTTGTGCACGTTGCCGGTGCCGACCTGCACGTTGGCCGAGCCGGTGACCGTCACGCCGCCGGCGGGCGGAGGCCCGGCCGGGCCGGTCACCGCGCCGGCGGCGGCTGGTGGACGGTCAGGACGTTGTGGTCGCCGACCTGCACCCCGGTCGAGTTCGTCACGGTGACGGTGAAGGTGTCCCCGCGTACGGGGGAGGCCGCGACGATGGCCGCGATCTCCTCAGCCAGCTCGGCATCCTCCGACAGCGCGCGTTTCACCTGGGCGTACACCGCCGCGGCGAACGCCTCGTCGTCCGGATTCTCACCGAGGTCGGTCACCGCGGCACCGACCTGCGCCGCGCGGGGCGACTTCAGCAGCCGGCCCAGCAGCCGCCGCCCGGCCCCCACGGTCGCCTCAGCCGCGGCGTCGGTGCCCTGCTCGGTGGCCTTGGTGACCACCGCGCTGCCGTACGCCCCGGCCGCCGCCGAGAGCAGCGGCACGACGGTGCCCGCGAGCTCGCCGACTTCGATCATGGCCCCGCCTTCCTCACCGGATGCAACGACATATACCAGACCGGTCACAGTGGATCTCGGGTTGGACGCGCGGATCGGACCGTCCGGTAGTGGCGGGCCGCGCGGACGCGATTGCCGCAGGCGACCGAGCACCACTCGCGGCGTGGGTGCGTCTTCGCGAAGTACAGCACGCATCCGGGCGCGTGGCAGGCCCGCAGCAGCGAACCGCGGCTCAGTAGCTGCTGGGCCTCGGCGGCCACCTCGGCCAAGGCGGTGGTCACCGGCGAGGCCGCGGATCCGGTGGCCAGTTCGAGGCTCGCCTCGCGCTCCACCAACTGGGGGACCGGGAGCTCCCGGACGACGGCGTTCACGAACTCGAGCGCCTGCTGGACGTCCGGCCGGGCCGAGGTCGCCGCGGGACGGTCGTCGCCGGTCACGAAGGCGGCCAGCCGGCGGACGGAATCGCGCAGCGTCCGCGCCCGCCGGAACTCGTCCCGCGTCGCCGTCACCCCATGGCGAGCCACCCCGATCGCGTCCAGCCACTGGTCCACATCCGGTGGTCCCGCGAGATCGTCGTGCCCGCCGTCGGTGTCGGCCCAGATCGTCGCCATCAGGCGGACCGGAACCGGCTCGTCGGGAAGCATCCAGGTGCGCACCCCGGAAATCTATCACGGATGAAACGGCTTGCATCCGTTAGAACAACGGAGTACAACTGGCCTTCTGGTGGAAGGGGCTCAGGATGACTGGCTTTCACGGCGGCGAGCTCGCCGTGCAGCGTCAGGCCGGCGTACGGCAGGACGCCGCCCGCCTCTCACGCATGCTGGAACCGGCGGACCTGTCCGGCGGCATCGCCGGCTTCCTCGCCGCACGCACCCTGCTGGTCATCACCGGCCGGGACGCGACCGGCCGGCTCTGGACCTCGCCGCTGACCGGCCCGGCCGGGTTCCTCGAGGTCCGCTCCGACACCGAGCTGGCCGTCCACGCCGGGGTCCCGGCCGGTGACCCCCTGCACGGCCTCACCGCCGGGCAGCACCTCGGCACGACCAGCATGGACTTCGCCCTGCGACGCCGGGTACGGCTCAACGGCACCCTCACGGTCGCCACCGACGAGCTGCTGATCGTCGACGTCGAGCAGGCGTACGGCAACTGCCCGCAGTTCATCCAGCAGCGGCTGCTCACCCCGGCCACCTCCAGTCACGAGACGCCGGAAGAGGTGCGCCGCGGTGCCGCGTTCCAGCCGGCCGACGTTGAGGTGATCCGCTCCGCCGACACCTTCTTCCTCGGCACCGCCCACCCGCAGCGAGGGGCCGACGCGTCCCACCGTGGCGGGCCGCCCGGCTTCGTCCGCGTCGACGAGCAAGGCCTGTGGTGGCCGGACTATCCCGGCAACAACATGTTCAACAGCCTGGGCAACCTGGCCGTCAGCCCGGCGGCCGCGCTGCTGTTCACCGACTTCACCACCGGCGCCACCCTGCAGCTGTCCGGAACGGCCCGGATCGAATGGGGTGCGGCCGGACGACCCGGCGACGACGGGCACAGCGGCCGCATCGTCCGCTTCGAGCTCGACCGGCTCGTCGCCGCGCGCCGGCCGGCGCTGCGCGAGTCCGCCCACCGCCCGTACCCGCACAACCCCGCGCTGACCGACCGAGAGGACCGATCCCGATGACCGAGGCCCGACCGCCGTTCCCGCCGTACGACCTGGCGACCGCTCGGCAGAAGGTCCAGGCCGCCGAGGACGCCTGGAACACCCGCGACCCGGCCAGGGTCGCCGCGGCCTACACGCCCGACTCGCAGTGGCGTAACCGCGACGCGCACTTCACCGGCCGTCCGGCGATCATCGAATTCCTGACCGCCAAATGGGAACGCGAGCAGGACTACGCACTCCGCAAGTCGCTGTGGGCCTTCCACGAGAACCGCATCGCGGTGCGCTTCCAGTACGAATGGCACGACGCGGCGGGCCAGTGGTGGCGCAGCTACGGCAACGAGTTGTGGGAATTCGCCCCGAACGGCCTGATGAGCCGGCGCGAGGCCTCCATCAACGACCACGCCATCAACGCATCGGAACGCCGCATCACCGGCCCCCGCCCGGATTCCGAACGCGGCCTCGACATCCCGATCTGGTGAGTGCGGTCAACCGCCGATGAGGTGAGTCCGCGCGGATCGGCGGAACTGGGCGACCAGGGGATTGATGTCCGCGTGGCGGGTCGCGACGACGACGTGGCACGGTTCGATTCCCTCGACTGTGACGGTGACGAGGTCGTCCCGGGCGGTCACCCGGGGGTCGTTCGCGGCAATCAGGGCGACCGCCTCCCCGTCCGCGACCGCTTCGAGTTTGTCCTCGATGGTGTCGGCGGGCATTGCCGCCAGCGGTGCGCCGCCCTGGTCCGGGCGAGGCTCGAGTCGCCAGAATCCCGTCCAGGTCGCGGGTGCCCCGGCGCAGGCCACCATCGGCTCGTCGGCGAAGTCGGCCAGGGCGACGACTTCCTTTCCGGCCAGGCGATGGGACGCCGGCAGGACCAGCACGCGGGGCTCCTCGTAGAGCACGGTGAGGTCGAGGTCGTCGACCGGGATCGGAAGGGGCGTGCGGGCCACCAGCGCGTCGACCCGGCCGTCGGGCAGCGCGCGGGTGTCGTGCCAGTCCAGGTGGCGGGTGCGTACGTGCGCGTCCGGATGGCGGCGGCGCAGGTCGCGGACCGCGGCGGTGATGCTGAGGTCTTCGACGTAGCCGATGGTGATCGTGCGTGGTGGCGCGGCGCCGCGCGCCGCGCGAACGGCCTGGCCGGCGTGCTGCAGCAGGGTCTGGGCCCGGGGGAGGAAGGCCTCGCCCGCGGCGGTGAGCCTGCTGCCCTGGGTGGTGCGCTCCAGCAGCCGTACACCGAGTGCGTCCTCGAGCCGCTGGAGCTGGCGGCTCAGTGACGGCTGGGCGACGTGCAGTGCCTCCGCGGCGCGGGCGAAGGTGCCGTGCTCGGCCAGCGCCGTGAAGTAGCGGACCAGCCGCAGGTCCAGGTCCGGTACGCCGTCGGCCATGTCAGCAGCGTACTCGTTATGTCGTTTCGGCATGACGAGGTGTGGAACGGGTCTTGGACGGCGCCGCCCGGCCCGCGGGAGGTTGGTTCCATGACCGTTGACTACCGCGCCCAGACCGTTCTCCTCACCGGGGCCAGCTCCGGGATCGGGGCCGCTTTCGCCACGGCTCTGGCGGCGCGTGGCTCGAACCTCGTACTCGTCGCGCGCCGGGCCGAGCGGCTGGCCGCAATGGCGGACGAGTTGCACCGTGCTCACGGCGTACGGGTGGATGCCGTTCCGTTTGATCTCGCGCACCCGGCCGCCGGCAGCGAGCTCCGCCAGGCTGTCGCCGACCGAGGGGTTGCCGTCACCAGCCTGATCAACAACGCGGCCTTCGGCACCTTCGCCCGGTTCGCCGACGCCGATCCCGGCCGCCTCGCCGCCGAGATCGCCGTCGACGTGGCAGCACCGGTCCAGCTCACCGCCGCGTTCATGCCGCAGCTGCTGAGCGCCGCCAACGGGTTCATCATCAATCTCGCCGGGGTCTCCGCCTATTTCCCGTCGCCGCGGATGGCCGTCTACAGCGCCGGTAAGGCGTTCGTGCTGAGCTTCACCGAGTCCCTCTGGACGGAGCTGCGCGGCACCGGCCTCACCGCGTTCGCCGTCTCACCCGGCGCCACCGCCACGGACTTCACCACCGGAATGGGCGCGGGCGCCGGCGTGCTGACCTCGGGCCGGACGCGGACGCCCGGCGAGGTCGTCGCCACCGCGCTGGCCCATCTCGAGCGCCGCGACCCGGGCCCGAGCGTGATCGACGGACGGTCCAATCAGCTCGGTGTGATCATGAGCCGGCTCGCGAGCCGGCGGTGGAGCGCCCGGCTGATGGACCGCGCCTTCGACCCGGACCGCCGGGCCGAGACCACCGCGGCCTGACGGCAACGCCTTCCCCGGGTGCGGTCCGAGTCATACCCTTCGATAGGAGCCCGGTACGCGCGCAAACGCTGAGGAGGGGTCATGAAAGTCGTGGTCAGGTTCGTGATGGCGGCCATGCTGGCGGTAGGACTCGCGGGGGCGGCCGGGTCGCCGGCCGCGGCGTCCTCCGGGCATCAGAGGTTCAAAGCGCTCGTCTTCTCCAAAACCGCGGCGTTCCGGCACGACTCGATCCCGGCCGGGGTCGCCGCGATCCAGCGGCTCGGCGCCCGGCACCACTTCAAGGTGGACGCGACCGAGGACGCCGCGGCGTTCACCGACCGCAACCTCGCCCGGTACGACGTCGTGGTGTTCCTGAGCACCACCGGCGACGTCCTCGACGAGGCGCAGCAGGGCGCGTTCGAACGTTACATCCGCCGCGGTGGGGGCTTCGCGGGAATCCACGCCGCCTCCGACACCGAGTACGACTGGGCCTGGTACGGCGGCCTGGTCGGTGCCTACTTCCGCGACCACCCGGGCGCGGTCAACCCGCAGTTCCAGGTGGCCACGGTGAAGGTCCTCGGCCATGACACCGCGGCCACCCGCCCGCTGCCGCGCCGCTGGCAACGCGAGGAGGAGTGGTACAACTTCCGCACCAACCCGCGGGACACCGTCCGCGTCCTCGCCGAAGTGGACGAACGGACCTACGACCCGCGCGGCTACAGCGTGCCGGGCGGCTCGCCGGGGATGGGCCGGCACCACCCGATCTCCTGGTGCCAGCCGTACGACGGCGGCCGCGCCTTCTACACCGCGCTGGGGCACAAGGCCGAGTACTACAACGAGCCGCTGCTGCTCGACCATCTGCTCGGCGGGATCCGGATGGCCGCCGGCGTGGCCCGGTTCCCCTGCGGCCGGGAGGACTGACCGGCGTCCGCAGCCGCTCCGGTCACAGCCCGGAGCGGCTGCGCAGCCACGTCTCCCGGCGACGCTGGGAGGCCCGGGACAGCCAGGCGTCCTGGATGACCTCGGCCAGCTCCGTACGGCTGATCCCGCCGAGCCGGCTCGCCCGGATCAGCACCGACGGGTGGCCGTTGAAGTGCGGAGTCGTGAAGAAGGGCGTCGTCTCGTCCTGGACCAGCGCCTGCTTGTCCGCGTCCGACTCCACCCAGAAGACGATCACGTCGGAATAGCGTTCGCCGGTCTCCGGGTCGACCGCGTCGGGGCGCGGGTTGCGGAAGAAGACGAACGACTTGCCGCCCACCTGATAGACCGGGTTGTCCGCCTCCGGGTCGTAAACGGTGACGTGCGGCATCGCGAGGGCCAGCTCGTGGACGTCGTCGACGCACGCGGGACGATCTGCCGGTTCAGGCACCGCCCCAGTCTAGGGCGCGAGCAGGGCGGCCGTGAGCACCGCGGCCGTTCGCTCCTGCCACTGGTCAGGGGTCCACCCGCAGACATCGGTGAACTGCAGATACGTCTCGACGTTGCTGAGGACGAAGGCGATGTCGCGGGCCTGCTCGACGTCCAGCCCGGGCCGCAGGGCGCTCCGTTCGGCGAGCAGCTCCACGAGAAAGCCGTGCGCCGCCCGCGTCTGCGCCTGGTTGGTGTCCCACTGGGCGGCCACCTCGGGGTCCGTACCGGTCGCTCCGCGCAGGACCCGCATGAGCGGGACGATCCGGTCGAGGATGGTGCGGCCGGTGGCCAGCCACAACTCGATGATCCGCACGGGATCGGTCTCCTGCCGGATCTGGAGCACCCACGGCCGGTCCATCAGCGGTACGGGGTCGTCGTCGCCCACCGCGGCGACGTCCAGCGCCTCCTTGAGCAGCGTGCGCTTGTTGCCGAAGTGGAAGTACACGGTCTGGACCGCGACTTCCGCCTGCTCGGCCACCTGATCGAGCAGCGTCGCGCCGTAGCCGTGCGCCGCGAACTGCGCCGCGGCGGCCGCGATGATGCGCCGGCGCGTCGCCCGGGCTTGCTCGGCCCGGCTGACACGGGGCTTGACAGATCTCGTCACACGCTAGAGCCTACTCTAGTGAATTACTAGAGCCGACTCTAACGAGTGGGGATGAGATGCCCGACCTGTCCGGCTTCCACCACGTCAAGCTCCCCGTTTCCGACCTGATCCGCAGTCGCGAGTGGTACACGTCGGTGCTCGGCCTGCGGGTCGAGATCGAATTCGTCGAGGACGGCAGCCCGCGAGGCCTGGCCCTGGCCGACGCGAGCGGCCGGTTGCGCTTGGCGCTGCGGCTCGATCCCGTACGGGCGGAGGCGCTGGCCGGCTTCGACCCGGTCGCGCTCCAGGTGCCCGAACGCGCGGACATCGAGGAGTGGCGGCACCGGCTGGACGACCTGGGTCAGCCGCACAGCGGCATCGTCACCGGCCACAAAGGTGGCTCCGTGCTGGTCGGCCTGCACGACCCGGACGGCCTCGAGATCCGGCTCTACGCCGACTGACCTGGAGAAACAACCATGATCAACCTTTCCGCCGACCTCACCCCGGCGCTCATCGACGGCGCCGAGGTGGCCTACACCGACTCCGGCGGCGACGGTGAACCGCTGCTGCTGATCCACGGCGGCGGACTCGCCGACTGGCTCACGCCCCTGGCCGCGACCCCCGAGCTGGCGGACCACCGGGTGATCCGGATGGTCCGCGCGGGCTACACCGGCGGCCCGCTGCCGGCCGGTCTGACGGTGGCTGACCACGCCCGCCACGCCGCCACCCTGCTCCGGCAGCTGGATGCCGCGCCGGCTCACATCGTCGCCCACTCGTCAGGCTCGACCATCGCCCTCCAGCTGGCCGTGGATGATCCGGCTGCCGTCCGTACGGTCGCTCTTTGCGAACCTCCGCTCATCGACGCCCTGGCCGATCCGGCCGACATGGAGGCTCTGCACGCCGCCTTCGGCCCGGTGCTGGGCGCGGCGATGGCCGCGACCGCCCGGGGCGACCACGCCACCGCCTTCGACGCCTTCATGGCGATGGTGTGCGGGCCGGACTACCGGGCGGTGATGAACGACGTGCTCGGGGCCGGCGTCGTCGAGGCGGCGGCGGACCACTGCGGTGCCTTCTTCGCCGGCGAACTTCCGGCGGTCGGCGCGTGGAGGTTCGATCCGGCGGTGACCCGGCCGGTCCTGCTCATTCAGGGCGCCGACAGTCCACCGCCGGTGCACCGGCTGGTCGCCCAGCTCGCCGGCCTGCTCCCGGAAGCAGCGATCGCCACCGTCGATCACGCCAACCATCTGATGCCGCTGAGCGCGCCGGCCGAACTCGGCGCCGTGGTCGCGCGGTTCGCGCGGTGACTATCCGGCCCGGCGGTCCCGGCGCGGGCGCTTGAGCACGAGAACCCCGCCCGCGACCAGCACGAGGCCGAGGACGATCCCGATGAGATCGGCCCGGACCACGCTGGACACGGTCATCAGCACGCCGACGACAACCGCTGCCACGGCGATGAACTGCAGGATGTAGCCGGCGACCGACTTGGCCGTGATATCCACCATGGACGGTTCGCTACCCGGCCTGCCGATGCGCGAAACGGCAGGCGCCGCCGTACTCCGGATGATGTCAACGGGGTGCACGCGCCGAGACGCCGTACTCGATCGCATCGAAGGCCTGGTTCAGCCGCTGCCGGTGGGCCGCCGCGACGTCGGCGAGCTCGTCGCCGGCGAGCCGGCGCCGGACGGTCGCGACCGCGACGATCCGGTACGCCGCGACGACCAGCGCGGCGAGCAGCGCCCCGTCGCCGGAGAAACGCTTGTCGGCGGCCAGTTCCTCGGCCAGCGCCGCCTCGATCTCGTGCTCGAACACCCGCAGCCGGGCGATCAGCGTCGGCGCTTCCACGACGATCCGCAGGAACGGTTCGATGCCCTCGTCCAGGGCTGACAACCCGTGCCGTTCGTCGGCCAGGGCGAGCAGTGTCTGCCGGATCGCCTCGACCGCGCTGACCTCGTCCGCCCGATCACGCACCGCCGCCCGGGCGATCTCGACCACGTCGGGGAGCCGGTCGAGCAGCAGGTCCTCCTTGCGGTCGAAGTGCTTGAAGACGGTCACCTTGGACACGCCCGCCGCGGCGGCGACCTCGACGATCGTGACGTCGTCGAAGCCCCGGTCGAGGAACAGCCCGGTGGCGACGTCAGCGATGTGGGCGCGGGTCCTCGACCCACCACGGTCTCCCCGATTGGGCATGGACACAACTCCCTCAGTGGTATTAGCTTTACCCGGTAAGTTTACTCGGTAAGCAAACCGAGTCGCCTCAAGTAAGACGGTAGCGGTTTGCACCCCCACCCTTCAGGAGCCCCCGTGTCCACTCCCGTAACGATCATCGGCGCCGGCCTCGGCGGCCTCATGCTGGCGCGCGTCCTGCACGTGCGCGGCATCCCCGCGACCGTCTACGAGGGGGAGGCCGCGCCAACCGCGCGCACCCAGGGCGGCCTGCTCGACATCCACGACTACAACGGCCAACTGGCGCTGCGCGAGGCCGGCCTGATCGACCAGTTTCGCGGCCTGGTTCTCGAGGGCCGCCAGGCCGGCCGGTTCCTCGGCCGGGACGGGACCGTCCTGGCCGAGCAGGGCGACGACGGCACGGGCGGACGCCCCGAAATCCTCCGCGGTGACCTGCGCCGGCTGCTGCTCGACTCCCTCCCGGCCGGCAGCGTCAAGTGGGGCCACCGGGTCAGCGGCGTCGCTGCCCTCAGTTCGGGACGGCACACGGTGACCTTCGCCGACGGCGCGACGGTTGTGACCAGTCTGCTGGTCGGCGCGGACGGTGCCTGGTCACGCGTCCGGCCTCTGCTGTCCGGCGCCACGCCCGAATACACCGGCATGTCGGCCGTCGAGACCCACCTCTTCGACAGTGAAGCCCGGCACCCCGCCACGGCGAAGGCAGTCGGCCGAGGCGCGATGTACGCCCTCGCACCGGGCCAGGGCCTGCTGGCGCACCGGGAAAGGGGCGGCACCCTGCACAGCTACGTGTTCGTCACCGAGCCGCAGTCGTGGTTCGCCGCCATCGACTTCACCGACGCCGCCGGGGCCGCTGCTCGGATCGCGCAGAAGTTCGACGGTTGGGCCCCGGAGCTCACCGCCTTGATCACCGACAGCGACACCCCGCCGGTCCTGCGGCCGCTCTACACGTTGCCGATCGGGCACCGGTGGGATCGGGTGCCGGGGGTGACTCTGCTCGGCGACGCCGCCCATTTGACGGCCCCGAACGGCGAAGGCGCCAACCTGGCCCTGTACGACGGCTCGGAACTGGCCAAGGCCATTGCCGCCCGCCCGGACGACATCGAAGCCGCGCTCATCGAATACGAACAGGCGATGTTCGCCCGCAGCGCCGAGGCGGCTCGCGAAGGCGCCCGAACTCACGAACTGCTCTTCGGCGCGGATGCGCCTTACTCCCTGCTCGGCTTGGCGGCCACTCAGTCAATGTGAGAACAGTTTGCCCCGCTCATCTGAACGCCATTCCTGAAGACGGTATTGACCGGCGATATCTCGCACCCGGCCGCGTCCGGAAAGTAAATGCGGTTCTCCACCCGGAAAGTGTTATGCCGGTGCCGGATCGGGAGTCGCATCGGCGCCGCCGATGCACACCTTGACACTTATCGATATCCATATCAGGCTGGGAGCGCTCCCAATCATGTCGTCGGTATTTCCGTTCAAGGAGTTGTGCATGAGGAAAGTCAGGCCGGCCAACACCGTGCTGGTATCGGCCGGTGCCGCCCTCGTGGCGGCCGCGGCCGTGGCTGTGGCGCTGCCGGCCGGCGCCGCGGCCGCCGGTTGCTCGGTGAGCTACGTGGTCTCGTCGCAGTGGCAGGGCGGCTTCGGCGCCAACGTCACCATCACCAATCTCGGTGACGCGCTCTCCAACTGGACGCTGACCTGGTCCTACAGCGCCGGGCAGACCGTCACCCAGGCCTGGAACACGACGCTGACCCAGAGCGGCGCCGCGGTCACCGCCAAGAACGTCAGCTACAACGGGTCCGTCCCCACCAACGGCACGGTCTCGTTCGGCTTCAACGGCGCGTCGACCGGCAGCAACCCCGCTCCGACGGACTTCGCGGTCAACGGCTTCGTCTGCGGCGGCGGCCCAGTGCCGACCACGGCACCCACCACCCCGCCCTCGACGCCGACCACCACCGCGCCGGCCGGCACGCCCGACATCACCGTGAACAGTGCCACCAAATACCAGACGATCGACGGGTTCGGGGCTGCCGTATCGATCTGGGGCGGCGCGTGGTCCACCGCCGAGACCCAGACGCTGGTCGGGTCGGGCGCCAACCAGCTCGGCCTGTCGATCGTGCGGACCGGCATCTCGCCGGTCTCCAGCGAATGGTCGGCGCAGGTCAACGCCTTGAAAACGGCCAAGTCGTACGGCTCGAACGTGAAGATCCTCGCCTCGCCGTGGACGGCCCCCGCCGCGTGGAAGACGAACAACAGCCGGGTCAACGGCGGCAAGCTGAAGACCGACTACTACGACGACTACGCCAACCACCTGAACAGCTACGTCCAGTACATGAAGAACCAGGGCGTGGCCATCGACGTCACCTCGGTGCAGAACGAGCCGGACTGGCACCCGGACTACGACTCGATGGACTGGAGCGGCACCGAGCTGCGCACCTTCGTCCGCGACCAGGGCGCCAAAGTGCAGAACACCAAGCTCATGGTGGCCGAGGCGGTGAACCTGAACTACGGCTACACCGATCCGACCCTGAACGACGCGAGCGCCCGGAACAACATCGGCTACATCGGCGGCCACCTGTACGGCACTGAGGACGCGGGACGGTTGAAGCCGTACTCGCTGGCCGAGCAGTACAACAAGCCGGTGTGGATGACCGAGTGGAACTTCCACGAGGCCGACGGCAACGGCTCGAACATCTGGGGCAACCCCAGCAACCAGGCGGTCTGGAACGAGACCCTCGACGACATCATGCGCACCGTGCACAAGTCGATGGAGGCCAACTGGAACGCCTACATCTGGTGGTACGGCAAGCGTTACTACTCCTTCATCGGTGACGGCGAAGCGGCCTACGGCACCACCGCCGGAGCACCACTGAAGCGCGGCTACGCGTTCTCGCAGTTCGCCAAGTACGTGCGCCCGGGCTACCAGCGGGTCGGCCTGACGAAGAGCGCCAAGGCCTCGCCGCTGGAAGTGACCGCTTATCAGGGCGGTGGCAAGACCACGCTGGTGATCCTCAACCGCTCGGCCGCCGCCGTCACCAATGCCGTGCTCCAGGCCCCGCAGAACGTCACCAAGGCCGAGTACTACCTCACCTCGCAGAACGCCAACGCGGCCGGCCAGCCGACCAGCCTGAACGGGGGACAGGTCACCGTCAGCGTTCCCGCCCGCAGCATCTCCACCGTCGTGTTGACCCATTCCTCAGGAGTGAACCAGTGACCAGATCCAGATCGATCAGTGTCGGCCTGGCGTCGGCCGGCGTCGCCCTGCTGGCGTCGGCCGCGGTTGCCGTGGCGTTGCCGGCGGGCGCCGCAGCGGCGGGCTGCTCGGTGAACTACGCCGTGTCGTCGCAGTGGCAGGGCGGCTTCGGCGCCAGCGTCGCGATCACCAACCTGGGTGACCCGGTGTCCAGCTGGACGCTGACGTGGTCGTACGGCGCCGGTCAGACCGTGACGCAGGCGTGGAACACCACCCTGACCCAGAGCGGCGCGGCGGTGACGGCCAAGAACGTCAGCTACAACGGCGCGCTCGCGACCAACGGCACGGTGTCGTTCGGCTTCAACGGCTCGTGGACGGGCAGCAACCCGGTCCCGGCCGGCTTCGCGCTCAACGGGGTGAACTGCACCGGCGGGACCGGACCGACGTCTCCGTCCACCACGCCACCGGGATCACCGTCCCCGTCCCCATCGGTCTCGCCGTCGACGCCGGGCGGTACGTGCACGCTGCCGTCGAGCTACCGCTGGTCGTCGACCGGTGCGCTGGCCAGTCCCAAGAACGGCTGGACGTCGCTGAAGGACTTCACCAACGTCGTCTACAACGGCAAGCACCTGGTCTATGCGTCCAACGTGTCCAACGGCTCGTACGG
>NZ_JBEZFL010000003.1:683789-1075965 GCF_040649415.1 Actinoplanes sp. NPDC048967 | reverse complement strand
AACGCCCGGTCTCATTCCGAACCCGGAAGCTAAGCCCTCCAGCGCCGATGGTACTGCACTCGGGAGGGTGTGGGAGAGTAGGACGCCGCCGGACTTAACGTTAGGGAAGGCCCACACCAGTGATGGTGTGGGCCTTTTCTGTCTGTCATGTGTGTGGAGCTCACCCCCGGTCGGGGTGGGCTCCATTTGCGTTTCCAGGGACCATTACCGCCGGCGGTGGCTCAGGCGCTGCGGCAGTCCGGGGGCCGGGGCCACACTGCGGGCATCGCAGTTCGGCCGGGGTAACACTCTTACGGGCCGGGCCGGGGCGACACCGTGGGCGTTGGTGAGCCCGTGCCGCGGCTATTGCGACCAGCTGCACACGAGCGATTAATCCGAACGGTGCCGCGCCTAGTTGCGGCTTTGGGCGGCGGCTCGGATCTCGCCGAACAGCTTCGCTGAGTCGTCGACCGTGCGGCCCGGGAACATCGCCAGGGCGAGGCTGCCGTGGTCGGCCCAGCCGCATACCGGCATGTCGGCTCCGTCCGCCTTCGTCGTGCCGCACTTCATCGTGCCGCCGAGCGGGCCGGCCGGCACGTCGTGCAGTCCGGTCACCGAACCCTGGTCGTCGGAGACCAGATCGAATGCCGTCACCAGATCATCTTCTGGCGTCCAGAACAGCGTTGTGCCGCCGAAGAAGAGGACATCGTTGGCCGAGCCGTCCGTGTATACCGCTCCCACTGCGCGGTCGAAGGCCACGTCTGCTGACAGGGCCGTCTGCAGGTAGTCCGCTGTGCTGCGGCCCTCGTCACTGCTGTCGACGGTCAGGCCTGCGACCTTTGCCGGGATCGTCAGAGTCGCGTCCTTCTGGGAGGCGATGCGCCAGCCCACGTACCCGAGGACGGATGCACCGGCCAGGCTGACCGCCAGCAGTGAGCTCAGCACGATGGTCTTGGTCCTTGACCTGGACGCCCGCGCTTCCTTGTCCTCACCGGTGGACTCCGTGAGGGGGAACGGGTCAGCGGCGATCTCCACCGGTGTTGCCTCGGGTGGTGGAGCGGAGCCAGGGCGTTCGGACATCGTGCGAGCCTAACAACTCGTCGATCCTGCGCCGGGCGTTGTCCACAGACCCACCCTTGTCCACAGGGAGGCGGTGCGATCGCAGGCTTCCCGGACGGGCTCCGTAGACTTGTCGGGTGAGCGAAGCAACCGACACCCGTACCCCCGACAGCCGGCCCACCGGTGGCCTTTCCGCCCAGTACCAGCCGGGCGAGGTAGAGCAGCGGCGGTACGAGCAGTGGGTATCGGCCGGCTACTTCACGGCGGACCCGGCTAGTGAGAAGCCGCCCTTCTCCATCGTCATCCCGCCGCCCAACGTGACCGGCTCCATGCACGTCGGCCACGCCCTCGAGCACACCATCATGGACACCCTCAGCCGCTTCAAGCGGATGCAGGGTTTCGAGGTGTTGTGGCTGCCCGGCATGGACCACGCCGGCATCGCCACTCAGAACGTCGTCGAGCGGCAGCTCGCCGCCCAGCAGGTCTCCCGCCACGACCTGGGCCGGGAGGCCTTCGTCGAGAAGGTCTGGCAGTGGAAGGCCGAGTCCGGTGGCGCGATCACCGGGCAGATGCGCCGGCTCGGCGACTCCGTGGACTGGAGCCGCGAGCGGTTCACCATGGACGAGGGCCTCTCCAAGGCCGTGCAGACGATCTTCAAGCAGCTGTACGACGACGGTCTCATCTACCGTGCCGAGCGCATCATCAACTGGTGCCCGCGTTGTCTCACCGCGCTCAGTGACATCGAGGTGGAGCACACCGACGACGACGGTGAGCTTGTCTCCATCCGCTACGGCGACGGTGACAACGCGATCGTTGTCGCCACGACACGAGCCGAGACGATGCTCGGTGACACCGCGGTGGCCGTGCACCCCGACGATGAGCGCTACAAGCACCTGATCGGCACCGAGGTCGAGCTTCCGCTCACCGGGCGGCGCATCCCGATCGTGGCCGACGAGCACGTCGACCCGGCTTTCGGTACGGGTGCCGTCAAGGTCACGCCGGCGCACGACCCGAACGACTTCGAGATCGGCCGGCGGCACGACCTGCCGAGCCTGACGATCATGGATGAGCGGGCCGTCGTCACCGTACCGGGGCCGTTTGAGGGGCTTGATCGGTATGAGGCTCGGCCCGCGATCGTTGCTGCCCTGCGTGAGCAGGGTCGCATCGTTGCTGAGAAGCGGCCTTACCAGCACTCGGTCGGGCACTGCTCGCGGTGCAAGACGACCGTGGAGCCGCGGCTGTCGTTGCAGTGGTTCGTCAACACCGGGCCGCTGGCGAAGGCGGCCGGCGACGCCGTCCGGGACGGCCGGGTCACCATCGAGCCGCCGGAGCTGGCGAAGCGGTACTTCGCGTGGGTCGACAACATGCACGACTGGTGCATCTCGCGCCAGCTGTGGTGGGGGCACCGCATCCCGGTCTGGTACGGCCCGGCCGGCGAGGTCGTCTGCGTCGGACCGGACGAGCAGCCGCCGACCGGCGAGGGCTGGCGCCAGGACGAGGACGTGCTCGACACGTGGTTCTCGTCCGGGCTGTGGCCGTTCTCCACGATGGGCTGGCCCGAGCAGACCGAGACGCTGGCGAAGTTCTACCCGACCAGCGTGCTGGTCACCGGCTACGACATCCTGTTCTTCTGGGTCGCCCGGATGATGATGTTCGGCCTGTACGCGATGGACGGCGTGCAGCCGTTCGACGTGGTGGCCCTGCACGGGCTGGTCCGCGACGCGCACGGCAAGAAGATGTCGAAGTCCTTCGGCAACGCCGTCGACCCGCTGGACTGGATCGACCGGTACGGCGCCGACGCCACCCGCTTCACGCTGGCTCGCGGCGCCAACCCCGGCTCCGACGTGCCGATCAGTGAGGAGTGGTGCCAGGGCTCGCGCAACTTCTGCAACAAGCTGTGGAACGCGACGCGCTTCGCGCTGATGAACGGGGCCACTGTCGAGGGGGAGCTGCCGGCTTCGGCGGAGCTGTCGAGCGTTGACAAGTGGATCCTGTCGCGGCTGCAGCACGTCATTGCTGAGGTTGACGAGCAGCTTGCGACGTACGAGTTCGCCAAGGCCTGTGACACGCTCTACCACTTCGCGTGGGACGACGTCTGCGACTGGTACGTGGAGCTCAGCAAGCCCGTGCTGGCCACCGACGGCGTCGAGGCCGCGCGCTCGCGGCGGGTGCTCGGGCACGTTCTCGACCAGCTGTTGCGTCTGTTGCATCCGGTGATTCCGTTTGTCACCGAGGAGCTGTGGACGGTGCTGACCGGTGCCGAGTCCGTTGTCGTCGCCGCTTGGCCGGTTGCCGACCAGGCTCGGGTCGACGATGTGGCCGAGGAGGAGCTGGCCGCATTGCAGAAGGTCGTCACCGAGGTGCGGCGTTTCCGCTCCGACCAGGGCCTGCGCCCGGGTCAGCGGGTCAGCGCCGCGCTCACCGGCCTCGGCAACGTCGGGATCGACGTGCACGAGCCGCTGATCCGCGCGCTTGCCCGGCTCGACGCCCCGACGCCTGAGTTCTCGGCCACGGCGACCCTCGCGGTCACCGGTGGCATCACCGTCGACCTCGACACCCGGGGCACCATCGACGTCGCTGCCGAGCGGGCCCGCCTGGACAAGGACCACGCCGCCGCCGAGAAGGAAGCGGCGCAGTGCCGGGCCAAGCTCGACAACGACGCGTTCGTCGGCAAGGCGCCCGAACAGGTCGTCGCGAAGATCAAGGACCGGCTGGCCACGGCCGAAGCCGACCTCGCGAGAATTGCGGCGGCCCGGAAAGCGTTGCCCTCGTCATGAGCACATACCAAGAGGTGGTTGCCGCGCTCGACGGGCGCGGCTTCACCCGCATGGCCTTCGACATGCAGAAGATCCGTGACCTGATGGACGTGCTCGGCAGTCCGCAGCGGGCGTACCCGTCGATCCATCTGACCGGGACCAACGGCAAGACGTCCACGGCCCGGATGATCGACGGCCTGCTGCGTGCGCACGGGTTGCACACCGGTCGCTACACGAGTCCGCACCTGGAAACGGTCCGGGAGCGGATCAGCCTCGACGGTGAACCGATCTCCGAGGAGCGGCTGGCCGCCGTTTACGACGAGGTGGCTCCGCTCGCCCAGCTGATCGACGAGCGGTCGGCCGAGCCGCTGACCTACTTCGACATGACCACTGCGCTGGCGTACGCGACGTTCGCCGACGCGCCCGTGGACATCGCTGTGGTCGAGGTCGGCCTCGGCGGCGAGGAGGACGCGACCAACGTCCTCGAGGCCGGCGTCTGTGTCATCACGCCGATCGGGCTCGACCACACCGAGTGGCTAGGCGACACGATCGAGGACATCGCCTGGGCCAAGGCGGGCATCATCCACAAGGACGCCACCGTCATCAGCGCGTTGCAGACCGAGGACGCGATGCGGCCGCTGCTGGAACGCTCGGCGCAGGTCGGTGCGACTGTCGCCCGCGAAGGCAGTGAGTTCGGCGTCATCCGGCGGGACCAGGCAGTCGGCGGTCAGGTGCTGACGTTGCAGGGGCTCGGCGGCGTGTACGACGAGATCTTCCTGCCGCTCTTCGGCGCCCACCAGGCGCAGAACGCGGCCCTCGCGCTCGCCGCGGTCGAGGCGTTCCTCGGCGCCGGCGCGGCCAAGCAGCTCGACGTGGACCTGGTCCGGGAAGGCTTCGGCGGGGTCGACTCGCCGGGCCGGCTCGAACGGGTACGCAGCGCGCCCACGATCCTGCTCGACGGTGCGCACAATCCGCACGGCATGGCGGCGACCGTGACCGCGCTCGAGGAAGAGTTCGCGTTCCGTCACCTCGTCGCTGTGGTCGGGGTGCTCGGCGACAAGGACGTGGCCGGCCTGCTCGAGTTGCTGGAGCCGGTCGCGGCCCGGGTCGTCGTGACGCAGAACAGCTCACCCCGGGCGATGCCGGTCGACGAGCTCGCCCAGATCGCGGAACAGATCTTCGGCGAGGACCGGGTGACGATCACGCAGAACATGCCCGACGCCATCGAGGAAGCGGTCGTGCTCGCCGAGTCGGACACCGACGGTGAGCACAGCGGCGTCGCGGTGCTGATCACCGGGTCCATCGTCACCGTTGCCGACGCACGGAAGCTCCTCAAGAAGTGACCACGCCGCCGCCGGAGCCGGCCTCGCCCGTGCCGTCGCCCGAGGAGGCGCCGGCCGAGGTCGAGGGCGACGAGCCGCGGCGGTCCGGGCTGCGCAATCCCGAGGCGGCGGTACGGGGGCTGGGGGCGGGCACGCTCGCTCTGGAGGCGATCGTCCTGCTGCTGGCGATCCAGCCGATCCGGATCATGGGCGGGGATCTCAGCGGCTGGGGCATCGGGGTAGTGGTGGCCCTGGCAGTGGTCGCGGCCCTGGTGGCCGGAAGTATGCGGCGCCGCTGGGCCTGGCATGCGGGTACGGGGCTACAGGTGCTGCTGCTGGCGTCCGGACTGCTGCACTGGTCCCTTGCGGCGCTGGGGTTGATCTTCGGGTTGACCTGGGCCTACGCGACGTCGGTACGGCACAAGATCCTGGGTTGACCAGCGGTCGCGGCCGGGTCGGGGGTCCACCCGCTGCTGTGAACGGGTGGACCGGCGACGGCTTGGTCAGCGGATGGCGCGCCACTGGGTGATGGCGATGTTGTGCTGATCCGGGTCGTGGAAGGAGGCTGCCCAGAGTTCGAGCTTGTCGCCTCGGTTCACCGGGCGGGGGCCGTGGACGAACTTCACGCCCTTGGCCTTCAGCTCCTCGTAGACCGCTTCGACGTCGCCCACCTCCAGGTTGAGGTAGATCAGGCGGCCGGCCACGCCGGACAGGTCGGGGACCGTACGGAGAACCAGCCTCGTGTCGCCGGAGGCGAGCACTGCGCCGCCTGAGCCGCTGTCGATCTCGTAGAAGCCCAGCAGCTGGCGGTAGAACGCCACTGAGCGTTCCAGGTTGGTGACCAGCACCGTGATGCCTACGCCGTGGATGGCGCCGGCCGGGCCCGGGCGGGCGCTCGGGTAGGCGGTGATCAGGTCGTCGGCGCGTTCGTCGGGTTCGAAGCCGCCTTCGAGATCGGCCCAGGGCCTTCCTCGCTTGCCTCCGGCCGGGGCGGGAGTCGCGGGCTTCGGCTGGGCGGCGGGGGGTGCGGGATTCTGCTGGGTGGGTTCGGCTGTGGTTGCCGCGGCGTAGACGGTTCCGGGGCGGATCGGGGTGGGTTCCGGTCGGGGTCTGGTGTCCTCGGGGTTGCCGGTGCCGGAGCCTCCGCCCGGGCCGAAGGCGGTTGGGGATGCGTAGACCTGTCCGGGGGGTCCCGAGGCTGCCGGCCGGGGATGAGTGGCGGAGACGGCTCCGGCCGCGGTCGCCGCTGCGCCCGATGCAGCGCCGAGACCGGCTGCGGTGGCCGGGGAGCCCGGTGCGGCGTCGGGGCCGGCTGCGGCAGGGACCCCCGAGGGAACATCGGGGCCGGTCGCGACCGTGGGACCCGATGCAGCGTCGGAGCCGGCTGCGGTGGCCGCTGGGCCCGATGCAGCGTCGGGACCGGTTGCGGTGGCCGCTGGGCCCGATGCAGCGTCGGGACCGGTTGCGGTGGCCGCTGGACCCGATGCAGCGTCGGGACCGGTTGCGGTGGCCGCTGGACCCGATGCAGCGTCAGGACCGGCTGCGGTGGCCGGGGAGCCCGGTGCGGCGTCGGAGCCGGCTGCGGCAGGGACCCCCGAGGGAACATCGGGGCCGGTCGCGACCGCAGGACCAGATGCAGCGCCGGATTCGGCTTCGGAGCCGGACCGGGACGCGGCGCCGGACCCGGTTGCGGCGCCGGATTCGGCTTCGGAGCCGGACGCGGCTGCGACGCCGGACGGGGAGCCGGACCCGGTCTGGGCGGCGCGGTCAGGGGTCGGGGTGGAACTCGGCGCTGAACGGGTTGCGGAGACTGCGCCAAGGCCGGTGGCTTCTGGGGTGCGGTCACCTGCGGGCGAGCCGGTGGTTCGAGGCGCGGCCGGCGCTTCGGCAGTCGGCTCATCCGCGGACTGGCCGGCGTAGGCGGCGGGACCGGCGCTCGGACCGGGCTCGGCAGCGGACCGTGGAGCATTGACCGGCTCCGCGTCCTGAGCGGACGCGCTGGACGCGGCCGCGCTGGGTGAGGTGGCGCTGGGTGAGGTGGCTGGGCGGGGAGGGGTAGCGGGCTCCGAGCGAGGGCTGAGCGGCCCCGCCGGGTCCGGATCATCCGGCGGCGGCTGGGTGGCCGACACCGAGCCGGTAGCGGCGGCCGGGTCGGCCGGGCTAGGTGGACCCGGACGCCGAGACGCTGGGTGTGGGGCGTCGGGGGTAGGGCGAGCTTCTTCCTGCTTCTTGCTGCGGAACGCATTGCCCAGCGCGGCGAACCCCGCAGCCACCACCGCCCCCGCAGCCGCCGCCAGGCCGGTCGTCTGCGCCGCACTGCGTGGCTCGCCGGCACTGCGTGGCTCGCCGGCACTGCGTGGCTCGCCGGCACTGCGTGGCTCGCCGGCGCTGCGGGGGAGGTCGTCCGCAACTGGTGGCGCGTTGTCTGCCGGGCGTGGCCGGGGCGTCGGGCGGGGTTGCACAGCCGGCGGCGGTTCCTCGGCGACCGGCGGGGGTGCGGTCTCGCTCTGGGATTCCGGCTGCCGGGCACGGACCTCCCACGGCGGTGGTTCCAGATCCCCCAGAAGGTCGTCCTCGGCGTCCAGGACGCGGCCCGCGCGGTCGGTCGCCGGCGGGGCGATGATGTCCTCGTCCACGGCCGTCCGCGCGGCGCGGGTCTGCTGTTCCGGAGGTGGCTCCGGGTCGCCGTCCAGGGGCAGGTCGATCTCCGGGTCGTGCTCCCGGGTCCGCTGGGCGGGCACCGGCTGCGCCGGGTCGTCATCCACCGAAGCCACTGGGCCTGAAGCCACTGAGTCCGAAGCGACTGAGTCTGAAGCCACTGAGTCGGAAGCCACTGAGTCCGAGGGCGGCCGGGAGGATGCCGTGGGGGCTTGGTCCGGTGCTGCTGCTGCCGGCTCTGTGCCCGTACCGTCGTCTTCCGGGTCCATGGTTGCTGTCGCGTGCGGCCTTGGTCTCGGGCGGGGTTTTTCCGCCGGGCGCGGCGGCGCGGCCGTCGCCGTGCGGGCGCGTTGCGGCAGCGGCGTCGTGTAGTCGTAGTCCGGTTCCACCAGCTGGCCCTCGACGATCGGGCCGCCAGGGGAGTCGCGGACGATCACCGGCGGCGGCGGTTCGTCCAGCAGGCCTGCCTGCGGGGGTGGCGGGGGCGGGCCGTCCAGGTCGCCCAGGCGCGGCGACGGCGGCGGCGGGGGCGGCGGCTCGTCCGGGCCGCGGCCCCACTGGCGGTCTCGGGTCGCCCACGGCGGGGGTTCCGGTTCGCCGCCCAGCAGGTCGTCGTCCGGCAGGTCTTCCTCGTAGTACGTCGGGGGGACGTTCTGGGTGCCCAGGTCGTAGGTCTCCGCCTCGTCCCAGTTGATGCGGACGCGGCGCATGTCGTCCACGTCCACCGTCACCGGCAGGGTGTCGCCCACCTGCGGCCATTTGGCCACCGGGACGCGGGGGTCGCGGACCGTCACCTCCGACGTCGGCAGGCCCGGGGCCACGATCACTATCTGCAGCTCCGCGCGGCCGTAGATCGCCGTTGCGGGAGGTTCCGAGATGGCCTTGACCTGCGCTGATCCTGCCACCCAGGCGCGGGCGCCGCGCCGGACCACGTTGACCATGCCCAGGGCGATCGCCAGGATCAGCATCGCCAGGCCCAGCGCGACGATCGCCCAGCTCGACATGCCGAGGCCGAAAAGCATCACGAAGACCGCGATCGTGCCGACGACCGCCGCCACGAGTTTGCGGGCCGGAGCGATCGGCCGGCCGTTCTGGTTCGCCACAGTGGACCTCCCGGGTGTACCCGTCAGGTTACGTAGCCGCGACCGCCCGTGGAAAGTGCGCTACCGGGCGGTTGCCGCTCGCTGCCGATCCGGTACCGATAGGCTGACCTCCCGACCGGCGTGTCGGCTTGCCACGTCCTACCCAGGAGGAACTACCGGTGTCCACTGCCACCGAGCGCACGCTCGTGCTCGTCAAGCCCGATGCGCTGCGGCGCGGCCTGCTCGGGGAGATCCTGAGCCGGTTCGAGCGCAAGGGCCTCACGATCGACGCGCTGGTCGTGCGGACCATGGACGCCGAGCTGGCCGACCAGCACTACGCCGAGCACGTGGACAAGGGCTTCTACCCGCCGCTCAAGGAGTTCATGACCAGCGGGCCGCTCGCCGCGCTGGTGCTCTCCGGCGACGAGGTCATCGCGGTGGTCCGGACCCTGGTCGGCGCCACCGACGGGCGCAAGGCCGCCGCGGGCACGATCCGCGGCGACCTGTCGCTGTCCAACCGGGAGAACCTGGTCCACGCCTCCGATTCCCCCGACAGTGCGAAGCGTGAGCTCGCCCTGTGGTTCCCGGAGCTCTGAGCAGCCTCAGACCTCCAGCGGCGGTTCCTTCTGCACCGCGATCGACAGCCGGTTCCACACGTTGATCGTGGCGATGGCCATCAGCAGATCGGCCAGCTCCTGCTCGGTGAACTCCTTGGCGGCCGGCGCCCAGACCTCGTCCGGGACGCCGTGCTCGCCGAGGCGGGTCACCGCGTCGGTCAGGGCCAGCGCGGCCCGCTCCCGCTCGCTGAAGAACGGGGCGTCGTGCCAGGCCGCGACGGCGAACAGGCGCCGGCTCGACTCGCCCGCGGCCAGCGCGTCGCGGCTGTGCATGTCGGTGCAGAACGAGCAGCCGTTCACCATCGAGGCGCGCAGCTTGACCAGCTCGTACAGGGTGGGGTCGACGCGGTCGCGGCAGTACTGCTCCATGCCGTAGACGGCCCGGTAAGCGGCCGGTGAGACCTTGTCGAGCGCCAAGCGGGACATGAATCCTCCTGTGGTCGTGGTGTACACCGTCAGGACGAGACAGCGACGAAGGACGTGACAGGGGCGCAGCCGGTCGTCTGATCTTCGGCCGCCGTCCACCTCGGTCCCGCCCGGGCTTCACCTGGCCCCGAGAGCCTGCCGGTATGACCTCCATCGATCGACGTAGCCTGCTGCGGGCCGGGGTGGCCGGCGGCGTACTCGGTGTCCTGCCCGCCGGGCCGGTCCTCGCCGGCTGGTCGGCGCAGCGTCCGGTGCTCACCCACGGGGTGCAGACCGGCGACGCCACCGCCGACACCGCGGTCGTCTGGGCCCGGGCCGACCGGCCCAGCCGGATGTGGGTCGAGGTCAGCCGGCGGCCGGACCTGCGGGGAGCGCGCCGCGTGCGCGGCCCGGTGCTCACCCCGGAAACCGATTTCACCGGCAAGGTGCATTTGCGCGGCCTGCCGGCGGGGGAGAAGCTGCACTACCGGGTACGGGCGGAGAGCCTCGACCGCGCCGGCCTGCTCAGTGAACCCCTCGACGGCTCGTTCAGCACCGCGCCGGTACGCCGGCAGGACATCTCGTTCGTCTGGACCGGTGACGTCGTCGGGCAGGGCTGGGGCATCGACCCCGCGTACGGCGGCCTGGCCCTGTTCGAGTCGATGCGCCGCCGCCGGCCCGACTTCCTGCTGCACAGCGGCGACACGGTCTACGCCGACGGTCCGCTCGTGCCGGCCGTGCCGCTGCCGGACGGCCGGATCTGGCGCAACCTGGTCACGCCGGAGAAGTCCAAGGTCGCCGAGACCCTGGGCGAGTACCGCGGGCAGTACGCGTACAACCTGCTGGACGACGCGTACAAGGCCTTCGCCGCGGAGGTTCCGCAGGTGAACCAGTGGGACGACCATGAGGTGGTCAACAACTGGTATCCGGGGGAGATCCTCGACGACGCCCGGTACACCGAGAAGCGGGTCGACGTGCTCGCGGCGCGGGCGCACCGGGCGTACCACGAGTGGGTGCCCACCCCGCAGCGCTCCGGGCCGGTTCACCGCAAGATCTCGTACGGGCCGCTGCTGGATGTGTTCGTGCTGGACATGCGCACGTTCAAGGACAGCAACGACGGCAACACGTACGCGGATCCGTACCGTGGCCTGCTCGGGGCCGAGCAGCGTGAGTGGCTGATCCGCGGCCTGCGCACGTCCCGGGCCACCTGGAAGGTGATCGCCAACGACCTGCCGCTGGGCGTGGTCGTGCCGGACGGCCCGGCCGCCCAGGAGGGGGTGGCCCAGGGTGACCCGGGCGCGCCGCTGGGCCGGGAGCTGGAGTTCGCCCGGGTGCTGCGGGCGGCGCACCGGGCCGGGGTGACCGGGATCGTGCTGCTCACCGCGGATGTGCACTACACCGCGGCCCACCACTACGACCCGGCCCGGGCCGCGGTGCAGGACTTCACGCCGTTCTGGGAGTTCGTCTCCGGCCCGGCCCACGCGGGCGCGTTCGGGCCCAACGCGCTGGACGGCACCTTCGGTCCCGAGGCGGTCTTCGTGAACGCCCCGCCGGTCGCCAACACGTCCCCGGCCGACGGTTTCCAGCACTTCGGCGAGGTACGGATCGACGGCCGGACGGGCGCGCTGCGAGTCGACCTGCGGGACCGGGACGGTGTGTCGCTGTGGTCGACCACCCTGCCGAAGCCGCGGAACAATTGACGGCCGGTATCGTTGTGTAGTCAGGCGTTGATCCGGCCATCACCGGGGAGCCTCCGGAAGAACAGACCTCACGGTCCCAGTAGAACCGGGCGGCACCGGCCCGCACCCCAGCCGGCGAACGAGCGGGCGACCCCATGGGCCGTCAAGCGAGGTGGTACCGCGGGCTCCGGCTCGTCCTCGCAGTCCACGCAAGTGCACTGCGCGAGGAGTGACCACCGATGGCTTATCCCAAGCACACCGACGCCGCCGGCGTACCGGCGAGCCCCGACCTGCCCGCGGTCGAGCGGGCCGTGCTGGAGCAC
Organism: Actinoplanes sp. NPDC048967; assembly: GCF_040649415.1. NCBI lineage: Bacteria > Bacillati > Actinomycetota > Actinomycetes > Micromonosporales > Micromonosporaceae > Actinoplanes > Actinoplanes sp. NPDC048967. The sequence continues at coordinate 1,064,085 of NZ_JBEZFL010000003.1, read as the reverse complement.
TGGGCCGCCGACAAGACCTTCGAGGCCAGCGTCGACGCGCGCCCGGCCGGGGAGAACGGCAGCAACGAGTACGTCTTCTACGACGGCCCGCCGTTCGCCAACGGGCTGCCGCACTACGGCCACCTGTTCACCGGCTACGTCAAGGACCTGGTCCCGCGCTACCAGACCATGCGCGGCAAGCACGTCGAGCGCCGCTTCGGCTGGGACACCCACGGGCTGCCGGCCGAGGTCGAGGCCGAGAAGCAGCTCGGCATCACCACCAAGGCGCAGATCCTCGAGCTGGGCGTCGACAAGTTCAACGACGCCTGCCGGACCTCCGTGCTGGCCTACACCAAGGACTGGGAGCGGTACGTCACGCGCCAGGCCCGCTGGGTGGACTTCGGCAACGACTACAAGACCCTCGACCCCAGCTACATGGAGTCGGTCATGTGGGCCTTCAAGACCCTCCACGAGAAGGGCCTGATCTATGAGGGCTTCCGGGTGCTGGCGTACTGCTTCCGGTGCGAGACGCCGCTGTCGAACACCGAGACCCGGATGGACGACGTCTACCGGGACCGGACCGACCCGGCGCTGACCGTCACCTTCCAGCTCGAGACCGGCGAGCGGATCGCGGTCTGGACCACCACGCCCTGGACCCTGCCGTCGAACCTGGCGCTGGCCGTCGGCCCGGACATCGAGTACGCGGTCCTGGAGAAGGACGGTCAGCGGCTCATCCTGGGCGCCGGGCGCGTCGGCGCCTACGCCAAGGAGCTGGACGGGTACGAGCAGGTCGGCACGGTGCTGGGCCGGGAGCTGGCCGGGCGCCGCTACACCCCGATGTTCGACTTCCTGGTCGAGCGGGCCGGCCCGAACGCGTACCAGGTGCTGGCGGCCGACTACGTCAGTGACGAGGACGGCACCGGCGTCGTGCACCAGGCCCCCGCCTTCGGTGAGGACGACCAGAACGTCTGCAACGCCGCCGGCATCCCGACCATCGTGACCGTCGACGACCACACCCGGTTCACCGCGCTCGTGCCCGACTACCAGGGCGTGCAGGTCTTCGAGGCGAACAAGCCGATCGTCGCTCTCCTGAAACAAAAAGGCACCGTGCTGCGGCACGAGGGGTACACGCACTCGTACCCGCACTGCTGGCGCTGTGACACCCCACTGGTCTACAAGGCCGTGTCGTCGTGGTTCGTGGCCGTGACCAAGTTCCGGGACCGGATGGTCGAGCTCAACCAGGAGATCACCTGGACGCCGGCGCACATCAAGGACGGCTCGTTCGGCAAGTGGCTGGCCAACGCCCGGGACTGGTCGATCAGCCGGAACCGGTTCTGGGGCTCGCCCATCCCGGTGTGGAAGTCCGACGACCCGACCTACCCGCGGGTCGACGTCTACGGCTCGCTGGAGCAGCTCAGCGCGGACTTCGGCGTCGAGGTCACCGACCTGCACCGGCCGTACGTGGACGAGCTGACCCGGCCCAACCCGGACGACCCGACCGGGCAGTCCACCATGCGCCGGGTGCCCGAGGTGCTGGACTGCTGGTTCGAGTCCGGCTCGATGCCGTTCGCGCAGGTGCACTACCCGTTCGAGAACAAGGACTGGTTCGAGCACCACTACCCGGGCGACTTCATCGTCGAGTACATCGGCCAGACCCGCGGCTGGTTCTACACCATGCACGTGCTGGCCACGGCCCTGTTCGACCGGCCGGCGTTCCGCAACTGCCTGAGCCACGGCATCCTGCAGGGCGCCGACGGCCGCAAGATGTCCAAGAGCCTGCGCAACTACCCGGACGTCTACGAGGTGTTCGACTCGTACGGCTCGGACGCGATGCGCTGGATGCTCATGTCGTCGCCGGTGCTGCGCGGCGGTGACATGCCGGTGACCGAGACCGCGATCCGGGACTCGGTGCGCCAGGTGCTGCTGCCGGCCTGGAACGTCTGGTACTTCTTCAGCCTGTACGCCAACGCCGCCGGTCACGAGGCCCGGTTCCGCACCGACTCGACGCACCTGCTGGACCGCTACATCCTGGCCAAGACCAGCGAGCTCGTCACGGACACCACCCGCCAGCTCGACGAGTACGACATCTCGGGCGCGGCCGCGTCGGTGCGGTCGTACCTGGACGCGCTGACCAACTGGTACGTGCGCCGCTCCCGGGACCGCTTCTGGGCCGGTGACGCCGACGCGTTCGACACCCTGGCCACCGTGCTGGAGACCCTGTGCCGGGTGGTGGCGCCGCTCGCACCGCTGACCGCCGAGGAGATCTGGCGCGGCCTGACCGGCGAGCGCTCGGTGCACCTGACCGACTGGCCGACGGTCGAGGCGTTCCCCGCCGACCCCGAGCTGGTGGCCTCCATGGACGCGATCCGGGAGGCCGCCTCGGCGGCGTTGTCACTGCGCAAGGCCAAGGCGCTGCGGGTCCGGCTGCCGCTGGCCAAGCTCACCGTGGCCAGCCCGGACGCCGACGCGCTGCGGCCGTTCGCGGACCTGCTCGCCGACGAGGTCAACGTCAAGGAGGTGCAGCTCAGTGCCGATCTGGCCGCGTACTCCCAGCAGGTGCTGACCGTGGTCCCGCGGGCCCTGGGCCCGCGCCTGGGCAAGCAGGTCCAGGTCGTCATCAAGGCCGTCAAGGCCGGTGACTGGGAGCTCGTCGACGGCGCGCCCGTCGCCGCCGGCGTCACCCTGCAGGAGGGCGAGTACGAGCTGAAGCTCATCGCCGCCGACGCGGAGAACTCGGCGCCGCTGCCGGCCGGCCGGGGCGTGGTGCTGCTCGACACCGAGGTCACGCCCGAGCTGGCCGCCGAGGGACTGGCCCGCGACCTGATCCGGGTCGTGCAGCAGGCCCGCCGCGACGCCGACCTCGACGTGTCCGACCGGATCGCCCTGGTGATCGCGGCGCCGCCCGTGGTCGCCGCGGCCGTCGACGTCCACCGGGACTTCGTCGCCGCCGAGACGCTGGCCACCGCGCTGACCCTCGACGAGGCCGCGACCGGCTTCAGCGGTGAGGTCGGCGACGGCGAAACGGTAACGGTGTCGGTCACCCGCACGGTGTGAGTCCTGCCTCCTGGCTCGGCATTTGCCGCATTGCGCGGTAAATGCCGAGCCGGGAAGCGGCCGCTCGACGGGAGTTTTCCGGGCTGTTTCCGTTAACCTCACATCGCCCCCGCATCTCCCGCAGTCCCCGCCCGGAGGAACACGTTGCCGCTGCTCTACTCGATCGGCAAAGTCACTGTCGGTCACGCGATGACGCTCGGCTGGCGGCCGCACGTCGAAGGTCTCGAGAACATCCCCCGGACCGGCGGCGCGATCTTCGCCGGTAACCACCTGTCCGTCGCCGACGAGCTGTTCCTCGGCGCCGTCGTACCCCGCCACATCGCGTTCTGGGCCAAGGCCGAGTACTTCCGCGGCGGCGGCATCGGCGGCAACATCACCAAGTTCGTGATGCACGGCCTCGGCGCGATCAAGGTCGAGCGGGGCGGTGGCCGGGCCGCGCTGACCGCCTTCGACGGTGCGATCCCGGTGCTCAAGGCCGGGGACATGGTCGCGGTCTACCCCGAGGGCACCCGCTCCCCGGACGGCCGGCTCTACCGCGGGCGTACGGGCGTGGCCCGGCTCGCCGTCGCGGCGGGCGTGCCGATCATCCCGGTCGGCATGCTCGGCACGGACAAGGTGCAGCCGATCGGGCAGCGCTTCCCCCGCCCCGGCAAGGGCCAGGTCACGATCAAGTTCGGCACGCCGATCCCCACGGTCGGCCGCAGCGACGACCGCACCGCGCTGCGCGCGCTGACCGACGAGGTCATGGCCGAGATCCAGAAGCTCACCGGCCAGGAGTACGTGCCCAGGTACGCACCTCCGCGCCAGTCTTCCTAAGGGGCCCGGGAGCCACGGGCCTGCTCCTGCTCGACCAGTGCCTCCAGGTCGGTCAGCCGGTGCAGGCCCTGCATCGGCCGGCGCATCCGGTGGTTGTTCGCCAGCTGCTCCTCGTGGCGGTCCAGGAAAGCCCAATAGCCCGCCGTGTACGGGCACGCGTCGTCACCCACCCGCACCTTCGGGTCGTACCGGCAGCCGCCGCAGTAGTCGCTCATCCGGTTGATGTACGCCCCGCCGGCCGCGTACGGCTTGGTGCTCATCCGGCCGGCGTCGGCGTACTGGCTCATGCCGACCACGTTGGCGGTCATCACCCACTCGTAGCCGTCGACGAACGCCCGGTGGAACCAGTCCGCCATCGCCCCCGGCCGCCAGCCGCGCTGCATCGCGTAGTTGCCGAGCACCATCAGCCGGGGGATGTGGTGCACCCAGCCGCGGTCACGGACCCCGGCCAGCACGTCCGACAGGCACCGGGCCTCCACCGCGTCGGCGTCCAGCTCGGCGAACCAGCGCGGCACCGGCTTGCTCGCCTTGAGCTCGTTGGCGCGCCGGTAACCGGGCTCGAAGTACCAGTACAGGTGCCAGACGAAGTCGCGCCAGCCGATCAGCTGCCGGACGAAGCCCTCCACGCTGGCCAGCCCGGCCCGGCCCGCGCGGTACGCGGCCTCGGCCTGCTCGACGGCCTCCAGCGGGTCCAGCAGGCCCAGGTTGAACGCGGCGCTGAGCCGGCTGTGGGCCAGGAACGGGTCCCCGGCCAGCATCGCGTCCTCGTGCGGCCCGAACGCCGGCAGCCGGTGCCCGACGAAGTGCCGCAGCCGCTCGACCGCCTCGGCGCGGGTCGCCGGGAACAGCCGCGGACCGTCCCGGCCGATGAAAGTGATGCCGTCGTCGCGCTCCCAGCGGTCCAGGTCCTCCCGGACAGCCGCGTCGATGTCGTCCTCGCGGATCTCCGGCGGCTCCTCGACGGCGAGCCGGGTGACGCCGCGCGGCGGTGGCTCCCGGTTCTCCGCGTCCAGGTTCCACGTGCCGCCGGCCGGCTCGGAGCCGTCCATGAGGATGCCCAGGCGGCGCCGGGCGTCCCGGTAGAAGTCCTCCATCCGCAGGCCGCGCCGGCCGTTGGCCCAGGCCACGAACTCCGGCGGGGCGGTCACGAAGCCGCGCGGCGGAAGCAGCTCGGCGCCGAGCCGCTGGACCAGACCGCGGGCGGCGCGGGAGGTCGGGTGGCAGACGCTCAGTGGTTCGCCGAGGTCGCGTACCGCCTCGGCGTAGGTCTCGGCCCGTACGAAGACGGCCTGCTCACCGAGCTCGGCCGCCCGGTGCCGCAGCGCGGACAGCACCAGGTGGGCCTTCTGCCGGTGGAACGCCCGGCGCCGGAACACCGCCTTGGACTCCACCAGCAGCACCGGCTGGGCGGGGTCGTCGAGGAAGTGCGGGCCGAGCTGGTCCGCGAACAGCCAGCGGCGGGTCATGCCGCATTCTTACCCGCGGGTGAGCACCGCATTCCGCAGGACACCCGTGAGATCCGCGCTCTCGTCCACGGAGCGCCTGGTCAGCAGCACGGTGGCGAGGCTGCCGTGGTCGGCCCAGGCGCACACGACGACAGCTTTGCCACCGGAGCGGCCGACGCCGCAGCGCTCGTGCACGCCGGTCTCGCCGAGGTCGTAGGACTGGATGTCCTTGATCGCGTACTCGCTGCTCAGGTGGGCGATCTCGGCCTCGACGTCGGACTCGGGGGTGAGCCGCAGCCCGGTCGTGCCGAACATGGTCACCCGCTTGCCGTTGCCGTCGGCGTAGACACCGGCGAAGACGTCGCCCTGGACCAGGTTGGTGCCGTTGAGCTGCTCGGAGAGCTTCTCGACGGCCCGCCGGCTGGCGCCGTCGTCGCGCAGAGCCAGGTCGGCCACCGACTGGGGCAGGGCCGCCGAGACCGGATACTGCTGGGCGGCGGGCCAGGCGAGATAGGCCGGTACGCCGCAGCAGCAGATGGCGCTGATCAGCGTGAACATGGCCAGTCTCCGCGGCCAGCGGCGTTTGCGCCGGGGCGGGGGTGGCGGGCGCTTACCGGCCGGACCAGCCTGTCCCGGCCAGCCGGGCGCCGGGCGCTGCTGGATCGGGCGCTGCTGGGTGGCCCGCGGCGGGACCGGCCGCTGCTGGACCGGCGCCGCGGGGGCCGGTGGAACCCAGGGGGCGGGGGCCGGGGGCCGGGGCTGGACGGGGAGGCGGTTGGCCGGGGGCTCGGGTGACTGCTTCGCACTGTTCTTGCGTCCCCAGCGGCGGCGTCGCGGTGGATCTCCGGCCGTGGGGGTTGCTCCGGCCGCTGAGGGCGGCGCGGCCGGGTTGCTCGCCGCCGGGCTTCCGGGCTGCGGCTGCACCCGCGTGGGCGGCGGCGCTTCGGACTGGGCCGGCGGCAGCGGCGCTTCTGAGCGGGTGGGCGGAAGCGGCGGCTCCGAGCGGGTCGGCGGCAGTGGTGCCTGCATCCGGGTCGGCGGCAGCGGGCTGTCGATCCGGGTCGGCGGCATCGCCTCCGGGAACGGGATCTCCGCCTGCCACGGCGTGTCCTGGTCGGCCCAGGGATCGACCGCGGGTGTGGTGGACCAGTCCTCGCTGTCCGCCCACGGGTCGGCCGGGGGCGGCGGCTCGTCGGCCGCGGCCGACGAGCGGCGGCGCGACCACCACGCCTGCTTGGGCACCGGCGGCGGCACGGCCGCCGAGCCGCGCGCTCTGGTCTCCGCCGCTGCGCCGGGTGCTGTGGTGCCCCCGGCGGCGCCGGACACTCTGGTTTCCTCGGCCGTGCGCGGCGCTGTGGTTTCCCCGGCCGTGCGGGGCGCTTCCTCGATGCGGGTGGGGTCGGGGGTGGTGTTCGGCGGGGTCCCGGCGGCCGGATTCTCCGGCTGCTGCTCGGCCATCCGTCGATCTCCTTCCGCTGCTCGCCCCGAACCCGGGTGCCGGGCGTCTTCCGCCAGGTTAGAGACGGGCCGCCACCCATCGGCGCAGATCGAGGCCGCGGATCGACGGTCGTGGCGGCTCGCCGGCACTGCGGACCAAACGCGAGAACGGACACCCGGGGCGATGTGCCGGACGGTGCGGAGTCGTATGGTGACCCGGTGGTGAGTGCGAAGAAGGCGACTGAGCGGAACGCGGTGACCGTGACCGGCCGGGCCCACGCCCAGCCGATGATGTTCGCGCACGGGTACGGCTGCGACCAGAACATGTGGCGCTCCGTGGCACCCGCGTTCCTGGACACCCACCGGGTGGTGCTCTTCGACCACGTCGGTGCCGGCCGTTCCGACCTGAGCGCGTACGACGACCAGCGGTACTCGACCCTGGACGGCTATGCCGAGGACATCCTCGAGATCATCCACGAGCTGGACCTGCGGGACGTCATCTTCGTCGGCCACTCGGTCAGCGCGATGATCGGCGTGCTCGCGGCCAATCGTGAGCCCGGCCGGTTCGCCAAGCTGGTCCTGGTCGGCCCGTCCCCGCGTTACATCAACGACGGCGACTACCAGGGCGGTTTCGACCACAGCGACATCGAGGCCATGCTGGAGTCGCTCGACAGCAACTATCTGGGCTGGTCGAGCGCCATGGCCCCGGTCATCATGGGCAATCCCGACCGGCCCGAGCTGGGCCAGGAGCTGACCAACAGCTTCTGCGCCACCGACCCCGAGATCGCCCGCAAGTTCGCGCACGTGACGTTCATGTCCGACAACCGCAAGGATCTCGGCCAGGTCCGGATCCCCACCCTGATCCTGCAGTGCGCCGACGACGTCATCGCGCCGGCCGTGGTCGGTGATTACGTGCACAGCCACATCCCCGGGAGCACACTGGTGGCCATGAACGCGACCGGGCACTGCCCCAACCTCAGCGCTCCCGCCGAGACCATCGCCGGGATCAGGACCTTTCTGTAGAGCGATGACGGAGAACGGTGGCGGTGGGCCCGACGTGACGCAGGATCTACGGGTCCCCTGGGAAGAGGATCCCGGGGACCTGTACGAGCACGCGCCCTGCGGCTATCTGACGACGCTGCCCGACGGCACGATCGTCAAGGTCAACGAGACGTTCCTGGCCTGGACCGGTTACGTCCGCACCGAGCTGATCGGGCAGCGCCGGTTCCGGGATCTGCTCAGCGCAGGCGACAAGATCTATTACGAGACGCACTACGCGCCCCTGCTGAGCATGCAGAACGACGTCCACGAGGTGGCCTTCGACCTGATGCGCGCCGACGGTGAGCGGCTGCCGATCCTGGTCAACTCCAGCCTCGGCCGGGACCCGAACGGGATGCCGCGGGTCATCCGGACCACCATCTTCAACGCCAGCGAGCGGCGCGGCTACGAGAAGGAGCTGCTGGCCGCCCGGCGGGCGGCCGAGGCCTCCGAGCGGCGGGTCCGCGCGCTGCAGCAGATAGTGGCCGATCTCGCCGCCGCGCCGACCGCGGCGGAGGTGGCCGACGCCGTCGTCCGCGCGCCCGGGCCGGCCTTCGGCGCCGCGTCGGCGACGGTCTGGCTGGCCGACCCGGACCGGGACCGGCTCACGGCGGTGGCCGGCACCGAGTCGGCCACTCTGACCGGTGACGACATCCCCCGCGGGTCGTCGCGGGTGATCGCCGAGGTGGCCCGGCGCGGCGACCTGCACGTGGTCGGCTCGCTCGACGAGGCGCAGGAGCACTTCCCGGAGCTCGCCGTCACCATGCGCCGCACCGAGCGGGCCATGGTGGTGCTGCTGCCGCTGACCGCGGCGCCCACCGCCGACCCCGCCGCCGTCGAGGTGCTGGGCGTGCTCGGGTTCGACTTCACCGAGCCGCGCGAGCTCACCGACAGTGAGCTGCGGGTGGTCCGGCTGCTCGGTCACCAGGCCGGTCAGGCTCTGGACCGGGCCCGGCTGTACGACGACGCCCGCCGGCGCGAGGCGCTGGCGGTCTTCCTGGCCGCGACGACCCGGGCGCTGGAGGTCGAGTCCCGGCTCATGCCGCGGGCCCGCCTGCTGGTCGAACGCACGGTCCCCGAGATCGCCGAGTGGGCAGCGGTGCGGCTCCAGGTCGGCCCGGCCGGTCTGGTCGCCGAGGCCGGTGGGCCCGCCCCCGACCCGCAGCGGCTGGCCGAGCGGGTCGCCCAGGTGCTGCTCGACGGCGAGGCGCAGCTCAGCGACGACAAGGAGTTCGACGCCGGGTGCGCGGTGCTGCCGCTGGTCGCGAACGGCCGGGTGCTCGGCACGCTCGCGCTGCGGATGGCCCCGGAACGGCGTACGGCCGCGGCCGAGGCGGTCTTCCTGCGGGACCTGGCCGACCGGGCCGGGCTGGCCCTGGAGAACGCCCGCCTCTACGAGCAGGAACGGGCCATCGCCCGGACCCTGCAGCGCAGCCTGCTCGCCGGTGACCTGCCCTCGGACCCCCGGTTCGCGGTCGAGACGCACTACCAGGCCGCCGCGCACGACCTCGAGGTCGGCGGCGACTGGTTCGACGCCTTCCTGATCACGCCGGACAAGCTGGCCGTGGTCGTCGGTGACGTGGTCGGCCGCGGCATCGACGCGGCCACCACCATGGGCCAGCTGCGCAGCGCCATCCGCGCGCTGGCCTCGGCCGAGGCGGGCCCGGCCCGGCTGCTGGAACGCCTGGACCGCTTCGTCGAACGGGTCGAGTCGGCCCGGATGGCCACGGTCGCGTACGCCGAGGTCGATCTGTCGGCCAACGAGATGGTCTACGCCTGCGCCGGCCACCTGCCGCCGCTGCTCACCCAGCCCGGCGAGCCACCGCGCTACCTGCTCGACGCCCGTTCCGGGGCGCTGGGCTCGCGCGCCGCCCGCCAGGCGCGTATCGAGCACCGGACGCAGCTGGCGCCGGGCAGCAGGCTGCTGCTCTACACCGACGGCCTCATCGAGCGCCGCACCCGCCGCATCGACGCCGGCTTCGAGCTGCTGGCCCGCACGTACGCCGGCAAGCGGGACTCGCCGCTGCCCGGGCTGACCGCGTCCATCGCCGACATGCTCGTCGGCCAGGAGCACGCCGACGACGTCTGCCTGCTGTGCCTGGCGCTCGGCACCGAGCAGCGGCTGGAACGCACCATCGGCGCGGACCCGGTGCAGATCGCCCTGCTGCGCAAGGACCTGCGCGGCTGGCTCGTCGCGCACGCCGTCGACGACGAGAGTGCCCAGGCCGTGCTGCTGGCCTGCTCGGAAGCAGTGGCGAACGCCATAGAGCACGGCTACCGCGACAACCCGCTGGGCCTGGTGGAGGTCGTCGCCACGGTGTCACCGGACACGGTCGACGTCCGGATCGCCGACCGGGGCGGGTGGGCCGATCCCGAGCCGGGCGGCGCGCGGGGCCGTGGCCTGCAGCTCATCCGCCAGGTGATGGACACCGTCGCGTTCGACCACGCCGACGGGACCACGGTGACCATGCGGCGGATCCGCCGGGGAGCGCGACGATGACCGAGCAGTGGGTGACCTTCGCCAAACTGGGTGAGGCCGACCTGGTCCGGCTGGCGGGCGAGATCGATCTGGCCAACGCCCCGGAGATCGGCCGCGAGATCGTCCGCCAGACCGGCCGGGCCGACGCCGTGGTGATCGACCTCACGGCGGTGTCGTTCCTGGACAGCGCCGGTGTGCGGCTGCTCGACGCGCTCGTCGGCGACCTCGATCTGCAGGGCACCCCGATCCGGCTCGTGGTCGGTGCGACCGGCCCCGCGCGGATGACCCTGCAGCTGTGCGCGTTCCGGGATGATCTCCTGGCCACCGATCTGGACCGGGCCGCGGACGAATTGGGGCGCTGACCCGCGTACCCTGGTGCCCCATGAGCGTAAGTTCCGTCTTCCCGCAGCTCGAGCAGCTGCTGCCCCGGGTCAGCAAGCCGATCCAGTACGTGGGCGGCGAGCTCGGCGCCGTCGTCAAGGACTGGGACGCCACCACGGTCCGGTGGGCGCTGATGTATCCCGACGCGTACGAGGTGGGCCTGCCCAACCAGGGCGTGCAGATCCTCTACGAGGTGCTCAACGAGCAGCCCGACGTGCTGGCCGAGCGCACGTACGCGGTCTGGCCGGACCTCGAGGCGCTGATGAAGGAGGCCGGCGTCCCGCAGTTCACGGTCGACGCCCACCGCCCGGTGCACGCCTTCGACGTGCTCGGCCTCTCGTTCGCCACCGAGCTCGGCTACACCAACATGCTCTCGGCCCTCGACCTGGCGGGCATCCCGCTGGAGAGCAAGGACCGCACCGTCGACCACCCCATCGTGCTCGCCGGCGGCCACGCCAGCTTCAACCCGGAGCCGATCGCCGACTTCATCGACGCCGCCGTGCTCGGTGACGGCGAGGAGGCGGTCCTCGAGATCACCGGCATCATCCGGGAGTGGAAGGCCGAGGGCTGCCCCGGCGGCCGCGACGAGCTGCTGCTGCGCCTGGCCCGCACCGAGAGCATCTACGTCCCGCGCTTCTACGACGTCGACTACCTGCCGGACGGCCGGATCCAGCGGGTCGTGCCGAACCGCCCGGACGTGCCGTTCCGGGTGCACAAGCGCACGACCATGGACCTCGACGCCTGGCCGTACCCGAAGAAGCCGCTGGTCCCGCTGGCCGAGACCGTGCACGAGCGGTATGCCGTGGAGATCTTCCGCGGCTGCACCCGGGGCTGCCGGTTCTGCCAGGCCGGCATGATCACCCGGCCGGTGCGCGAGCGCTCGATCACCACGGTCGGCCAGATGGTCAAGGAGGGCCTGGAGTTCTCCGGCTTCTCCGAGGTCGGCCTGCTGTCGCTGAGCAGCGCTGACCACTCCGAGATCGGCGACATGTGCTCCGGCCTGGCCGAGCAGTACGCGGACACCAACGTCTCGCTGTCGCTGCCCTCGACCCGGGTGGACGCCTTCAACATCGACCTGGCCCAGGAGCTGTCCCGCAACGGGCGGCGCACCGGGCTCACCTTCGCCCCCGAGGGCGGCTCGGAGCGCATCCGCAAGGTCATCAACAAGATGGTGACCGAGGAGGACCTGATCCGTACGGTCGTCACGGCGTACTCCAACGGCTGGCGCAGCGTGAAGCTCTACTTCATGTGCGGCCTGCCCACCGAGACCGACGACGACGTGCTGCAGATCGGCCGGATGGCGCACGAGGTGATCCGGGCCGGCCGGATCGCGACCGGCACCAAGGACATCAAGTGCACGGTCTCCATCGGCGCTTTCGTGCCCAAGCCGCACACCCCGTTCCAGTGGGCGGCCATGGAGCGGCCCGAGGTCATCGACAACCGGCTGCGGATGCTCAAGCAGGAGATCAACAGTGACCGGTCGCTGGGCCGGGCCATCGGCTACCGCTACCACGACGGCGAGCCGTCGCTGATCGAGGGACTGCTCTCGCGCGGCGACCGCCGGGTCGGTGCGGTGATCCGGCGAGCCTGGGACAAGGGCCAGCGTTTCGACGGCTGGAGCGAGCACTTCTCGTACGCCCGCTGGGTCGAGGCGGCCGCGGAGACGCTGCCGGCCTTCGGCGTGGACCTGGACTGGTTCACCACCCGCGAGCGCGAGCAGCTCGAGGTGCTGCCCTGGGACCACCTGGACTCCGGGCTGGACAAGGACTGGCTCTGGCAGGACTGGCAGGACTCCAAGACCGAGTTCGAGCAGGACGACTGCCGCTGGACCCCGTGCTTCGACTGTGGCGTCTGCCCGTCCATGGACACCGAGATCCAGATCGGCCCGACCGGCAAGAAGCTGCTCCCGCTCACCCCGACGAACGGGCTGCGCTCGCCCGCGCATACGCACTGACCAGGAGAAATACCATCGCCAAGAACCAGCCGGTGGGCGGCCAGGCCCCGGTCGTGCAGCGGATCCGCCTTCGTTACGCCAAGCGCGGACCGCTGCGCTTCACCTCGCACCGGGACTTCGCCCGGGCCTTCGAGCGCGCGCTGCGCCGGGCCGCCGTCCCGATCGCCTACTCCCAGGGCTTCACCCCGCACCCCAAGATCTCGTACGCGAGCGCGGCGCCCACCGGAGTGGGCAGCGAGGCGGAGTATCTGGAGATCGGTCTGCAGGCCGAGGTCGACCCGGCCGAGCTGCGCGCCGCCCTCGACGCCGCGCTCTCGCCCGGGCTGGACATCCTCGACGCGGTGGTGGCCCGGGAAGGCAGCCTGGCCGACCAGATCAACGCCTCGCGCTGGCTGCTGGAGCTGCCCGGGGTCGAGCCGCAGGTCGCCGCCGACGCCGTCGCGGCCTTCCTGGCGGCCGAGGAAGTGCTGGTCGAACGCATGACCAAGCAGGGCCGGCGGTCGTTCGACGCCCGGTCCGCAGTGACCTTCTTCGCTGTGACCAAGCAGTCTGGTGCACCTTCCGGGGCCGCGGTCGCACCGTGTGCGATAATCGACCTTGTCGTGCGGCAGGTCACTCCGGCCGTCCGACCCGATGACGTCCTTTCCGGCCTGCGTGTGGTGGCTGGCCTGGAGCCGCCGGTGCCCGCACGGGTTACCCGGCTGGCGCAGGGCACTCTCACGCCGCAGGGGGAGATCGTCGATCCGTTGGAAGCGGATCGCGAGGGCGCCACCATCGGAGGGCTCTGACCGATTCGGTCGGCGTCCACGTTGGCAGACTTCGGCAGCCCGTCCGACCTGGTCGGGGCCGAAAAACTTGCGGCGACCCTGCGTGGCAGCGCTCACCCGCGCCCGGGGCCGCCAGAACTGGAGAGCGCCCCATGCTCGAAAACGAGCGTAATGAGGGCGGTGAACGGGACGGAGCCACAACTCCTCCCGTCGATGCCGCCGAGAGCACCACTCCCGCGCGCCGTACGCGTGCCCCGAGGCGGAAGGCGGCACCCGCGGCCGCGCCGGCTGCGGACGCGCCCGGCGCCGAGCCCGGTGCCGCCGACGAGGCCGCCGGTGCCGTCGACGCGGCGGTGGAGCAGGCGCCCGCGGCTCCGGCCCGCCGTCGTCGCAAGGCGGCGGCGCCCGCTGCCGCTCCCGCGGCCGAGCCGATAGCCTCCGATCCCGCCGCGGTGGCCGAGAGCCTGCTCAGTGACGCTGAGCCGGTCGCGCCGGTGAAGGCCGTGCGCAGCCGCCGCAAGAAGGCCGTGCCCCCTGCCACCCCGGTCGAGCCGGCCGTGGAGGAGCCCACCGCGGAGGAGGAGCCGGTCGTCGAGGCCGCCCCCGTCGCACCGCCGGTCGTGGAGCCCGCCGCGCCGGTCATCGGTGTGCTGCCGCTCGACGACGACCTGGTCGAGGAGGCGCCCGCGCCCCGCACCCGGAGTCGCAAGGCTGCCCTGCCGCCGGCCGTGCTGTTCATGCCGCCGGAGCCCGAGACCGAGCCGGCGCCGACCCGGCGCACCCGCCGGGGCGCCGCGGCGGCTCCTGTCGCCGCCCCGGTGGCCGACGAGCCGGTCGCTGACGAGCCGGTCGCTGAGGAGACCGTCGAGCAGGAGCCCGCCGAGGCGCCGCGCCGGGCCACCCGCAGCCGTCGCCGCCGTGGTGCCGCCGCCGAGGAGCCGGTCGAGGTCGCCGACGTCGTCGAGCAGCCCGTGCTGGAAGAGATCGACGAGACCGCCGACGACATCGAGGACGGCGCCGACGACGAGCTCGACGAGGACGGCAACAGCCGCCGCCGCCGGCGCCGGGGCCGTCGTGGCCGCGGCCGGGGCAAGGGCCCGTCCGACGAGGGCGACGACATCGACGCCGAGGCTGAGGCCGGGGCCGAGGGTGGCGCGGAGGGTTCCGCGGACGCCGAGGCCGAGGACGAGGAGGACGCCGAGGACGGCGACGGGGTCACCCGCCGCCGGCGCCGCCGGCGCCGCAAGGGCTCGGGGGACAACGACACCGGTGGCGTCGAGGACGGCGTGCACACCGTCGTCCGGGTCCGGGAGCCGCGCACCCGCGAACGCTCGGACGAGGTGCAGGGCGTGTCCGGCTCGACCCGGCTGGAGGCCAAGCGCCAGCGCCGGCGCGACGGCCGTGAGCAGCGCCGCACCCGGCCGCCGATCCTGAGCGAGTCCGAGTTCCTGGCCCGCCGCGAGGCGGTGGACCGGGTCATGGTCGTGCGGCAGAAGCCCGACCGGACCCAGATCGCGGTGCTCGAGGACGGCGTGCTGGTCGAGCACTACGTCTCGCGCACCACGTCCGGCACCATGGTCGGCAACGTCTACCTCGGCAAGGTGCAGAACGTGCTGCCGAGCATGGAGGCGGCGTTCGTCGACGTCGGCCGGGGCCGCAACGCCGTGCTCTACGCCGGCGAGGTCAACTGGGACGCCACCGGGCTGGAGGGCCGGGCCCGCTCGATCGAGCAGGCGCTGCGCTCCGGCGACTCGGTGCTGGTCCAGGTCACCAAGGACCCGATCGGGCACAAGGGCGCCCGGCTGAGCAGCCACATCGCGCTCTCCGGCCGGCACCTGGTCTACGTGCCGAACGGCAACGCCTCCGGGATCAGCCGCAAGCTGCCCGACAACGAGCGCAAGCGCCTGCGGGACGTGCTGAAGAAGCTGGTGCCGGACGGCGCCGGGGTCATCGTGCGCACCGCCGCCGAGGGCGCCAGCGAGGACGAGCTGGCCCGCGATGTCAAGCGGCTGCAGGCGCAGTGGGACGACATCCAGGCCAAGGCGGCCGAGGGGCACGCGCCGGCGGCGCTCTCCGAGGAGCCCGACCTGGTCATCCGGGTGGTCCGGGACCTGTTCAACGAGGACTTCCGCGAGGTGGTCATCCAGGGCGAGCAGGCGTACGGCGAGGTGGAGAGCTACCTCGAGTCGGTCTCCCCGGAGCTGCTGGACCGGCTGCACCGCTACACCGGCACCGCCGACATCTTCGCCGACAAGCGCATCGACGAGCAGATCCTCAAGGGGCTGGACCGCAAGGTCTTCCTGCCCTCGGGTGGGCACCTGGTCATCGACCGCACCGAGGCCATGACGGTGGTCGACGTCAACACCGGTAAGTACACCGGTGCCGGCGGCAACCTCGAGGAGACGGTCACCCGTAACAACCTCGAGGCGGCCGAGGAGATCGTGCGTCAGCTGCGGCTGCGCGACATCGGCGGCATCGTGGTGATCGACTTCATCGACATGGTGCTGGAGAGCAACCGCGAGCTGGTGCTGCGCCGGCTGACCGAGTGCCTGGGCCGGGACCGGACCAAGCACCAGGTCACCGAGATCACCTCGCTGGGCCTGGTCCAGATGACCCGCAAGCGGATCGGTGCGGGCCTGCTCGAGGCGTTCACCGAGACCTGCGACCACTGCAAGGGCCGGGGCCTGATCATCCACACCGAGCCGGTGCCGGAGAAGCGTGTCCCGGGCGCGGCGACCCAGGTGAAGGCGGTCGCCGCGGCGGCCCGCACCGAGGCGCCGGCGCAGCAGCCGAGCACCAAGTCGCGGCGCCGGCGGGGCGGCGGCAACGAGCCCGCCCCGGCCGAGACCGAGCAGGTCACGACCGAGACGGCGGCCGACGCCCCGGCGGCTCCGGCGGAGCCGCCGGCGGCCGGGCCCGCCCCCAGCACCCAGGACCGGACGACCCAGGACCGGACGACCGAGGACCCGGCGGCGGAGACGGCGGGCCTGCCGGCCGGCCAGTCCACCGGTACGGCCGCGGCCGGCTCCGGGATCGTGGCGCGCACCGCTCCGGCGGCCACCACGGCCTCCGACGACGACTACGACATCAGTGGTTACGACCTCTCCCGGTACGACACGGGCACCAACGGCGCGGCCCCTCCGGCCGAGCCGCTCCAGCTGACCGGGTCGGACGACCCGGACGCGGCGGAGGACGAGGACGAGGACGGCGACGACGACGAGCCCGTGGGCGCGGGAGCGGGCGGCCGGCGTCGTTCGCGGCGCGGCGGCACCCGGCGGCGGACCCGCCCGTAAGCGTGGGGCCGGGCGGCCTCGGCGGGGTTCTTCCCGCCGGGCCGCCCGGCGCAGCCACACTGATCTATCTCGGTTACCCTCGTGATCCCCCCAAGCCCCACCTGCGAGGAGTACCGATCCCCGATGCGACGCCTGCTGTGCGCGACCGCTGTGAGCGGCGCTTTTCTTCTGTCCGGCGCCGGTTGTTCGGCCGACGACCCGGCCGCCACCACGGCCGCACCCGCGCCGGCCACCTCGGGGGCTGCCGCACCGGCGGCCAGCGGCGGCACCACCGGCTCCGCCGCACCCTCCGCCTCGCCGCAGTCCGGTGACGCGGCGCTGTCGGGCAACAGCTCGGCGATCTGCCAGCAGGCCGCCAAGACCGGCGGCGACGCCGCCAAGAACTTCGCGCAGGACCTGAAGCTGCTCATCGACGCCCAGTCGGCGCAGGACGCCGACCAGGTGGCCAAGGCCAAGGCCAAGACCACCCGGGACGTCGAGAACTACTCGTACGCGCTGACGGACATGTCGAAGCTGGCCTCGGAGCCGGCCCTCAAGGCGGCTCTGGCGGACATGGGCAAGCAGGTCACGGCGCTCAAGGGTGACGTCACGAAGATCGATGCCGCCCAGCTCACGAAGCTGCAGGAGACCCTCGACAAGGCCTGCGGTTCGAGCTGAGCGGTCCCCGGTTTGGGTCAGGGGCGTTCGATGAAGTAGTCTTTCTGACGGCGCATTTTCGTGCGCCTGTTCCGTGCGCGCCCTGGTCCATCCCCCTCGGGAAGCCCGGGCGCATGCCGGATCCAGTTTCATCCGCCAGCAGCTTTTTCGCTGCGTAAGTCTCAGGGAGTCCGCGTCGATGTACGCGATCGTCAAGACCGGCGGCAAGCAGTACAAGGTTGCCGAGGGCGACGTGATCGAGGTCGAGAAGCTCGCGGGTGTGCCCGGCGACGCCCTGACCCTCGCCGCGGTGCTCCTCGTCGACGGTGACAACCTGGTGACCGATGCGGCCAAGCTTGCCAGCGTGACGGTGTCCGGCGAGATCGCCGAGCACACCAAGGGTCCGAAGATCCGGATCCACAAGTTCAAGAACAAGACCGGTTACCACAAGCGCCAGGGGCACCGTCAGCCGCTGACCCGCGTCAAGGTGACCGGCATCAAGAGCGGGAAGTAGGGGCAGCCATGGCTCACAAAAAGGGTGCGTCCAGCTCCCGCAACGGCCGCGACTCCGCCGCCCAGCGGCTGGGCGTCAAGCGGTTCGGCGGCCAGCTGGTCAACGCCGGCGAGATCATCCTCCGCCAGCGGGGCACGAAGTTCCACCCGGGAGAGCTCGTCGGCCGCGGTGGCGACGACACGCTGTTCGCGCTGGCCAAGGGCAACGTGCTCTTCGGTCACACGCGGGGTCGCAAGACCATCAGCATCGTGCCGGTGGCTGAGTAAGCATCACGTCACAGCGGGCCGCGGACCTCACGGGGTCCGTGGCCCGCTGTTTGCTTTTTCTGGTTCAGGTAGGAGAACACAGTGGCTACGTTCGTCGACCGAGTTGTGCTGCACCTGCAGGCAGGTGACGGCGGGCACGGCTGTGTCTCCGTCCGCAGAGAGAAGTTCAAGCCGCTCGGGGGACCCGACGGTGGCGACGGCGGCCACGGCGGCGGCATCACGCTCGTCGTGGATCCGCAGCAGCACACCCTGCTGGACTTCCACTTCCACCCGCACGTCAAGGCGCCCAGCGGCACCGGCGGCATGGGGGCCAACCGCGACGGCGCCAAGGGCCGGGACCTGGTCCTGCAGGTGCCCGACGGCACAGTCGTGCAGACCCTCGACGGTGAGGTGATCGCCGACATGGTCGGCGAGGGCACGACCTTCGAGGTGGCCCGCGGCGGTCGCGGCGGCCGGGGCAACGCCTCACTGGCCAACGCTCGCCGCAAGGTCCCCGGCTTCGCCGAGCTGGGCGAGCCCGGTGATCAGCTCGACGTCGTGCTGGAGCTCAAGAGCGTCGCTGACGTCGGCCTGGTCGGCTTCCCGTCGGCCGGCAAGTCGTCGCTGATCTCGGTGATGTCGGCGGCCAAGCCGAAGATCGCCGACTACCCGTTCACCACGCTGGTGCCCAACCTGGGTGTCGTGCAGGCCGGCGACCAGACCTTCACCGTCGCCGACGTCCCGGGCCTGATCCCCGGCGCGGCCACCGGCAAGGGGCTGGGCCTGGAGTTCCTGCGGCACATCGAGCGCACCTCGGTGCTGGTGCACGTGCTGGACGCCGCCGCGCCCGAGATCGAGCGGGACCCGCTGGCCGACCTGGACGCCATCGAGGCGGAGCTGGCGGCGTACGGGGGGCTTGAGAAGCGGCCCCGGCTGGTCGTGCTCAACAAGATCGACATCCCGGACGGCCGCGACCTGGCCGAGATGGTGCGCCCCGAGCTCGAGGCCCGCGGCATGCCGGTCTACGAGGTCAGCGCGGTGACCCGCGAGGGCCTCAAGGAGCTGATCTTCGCGCTCGCCCAGACCGTCGCGGCGCACCGGCTGGCCAAGCCGGCCCCCGAGGCGACCCGCGCCGTGGTGCGGCCCCGTGCGGTCGACGAGAAGGGCTTCACCATCGCGGTCGACAGCGACGGCGTCTACGTCGTCCGCGGCCCCCAGGTCGAGCGCTGGGTCCGGCAGACCAACTTCGAGAACGACGAGGCGATCGGCTACCTCGGCGACCGGCTCGACCGTCTCGGCGTCGAGGCCGCCCTGGCCAAACAGGGCGCCAAGGCCGGGGATCCGGTCCGGATCGGCGACCGCGAGTTCGACTGGCAGCCGAACACGGGCGAGTACATCTCCGGCCCGCGGGGCACCGACATCCGCCTCGAGGAGACCAACACCCGGGCCAGCGCGGCCGCCCGGCTGGCGGCCCGCAAGGCCCGCCGGGTCCGCGGCGACGACGAGCTGCTGCACATGTCCGAGGACGGCACGGTGTCGACGGTCTCGATGGCGTCGAAGCCGGTGCTGGTCGAGGACGATGAGTTCGGCGACGACGACGAGTAGGTCTTTCCGCCGGGTCCCGGCCAGATCCTCGCAACCCGGCGGAAACGGACCCGTTCTAAGGTGTCCAGCGTGCTGATCGAATCGCGTGCCTCGTCCGACGCCGAACTGGCCGCCCTGGTGATCGCGCAGCAGAAGGAGCTGAGCGAGGCCGACGGCGGTGTCGACGGCGTGGTCTACATGCCGCACGACAACGCGGCGTACCTGGTTGTCGTGCTGCACGGGCGCGCGGTGGCGTGCGGTGCGTGGCAGCCGCTGGAGCCCGGCGTGGCCGAGCTGAAGCGGATGTACGTGCGACCGGCGTTCCGCGGCCGGGGCATCGCCCGCCAGCTCATCGTGGCGCTGGAGGAGGAGGCGCTGGCCGACGGCCGGCCGGTGCTGCGCCTGGAGACCGGCACCTACCTGCCGGCGGCGATCAGCCTGTACCGCTCGGCGGGTTACGTGCCGATCCCGGTCTTCGGCGAGTACGTCGGCAACCCGTACAGCGTGTGTTTCGAGAAGTCGCCGGCGGCGGTCACTTCCCGGTGATGTCCGCAGTGACGAGTTTCTCGCCCCGCCGGGCGGAGAACTGCGTCGTCATCACCGGACCGGCATGATGGGCGGATGCCGAGCCTGACCCGCGCCGAGGCCACCGCCCGGGCCGCCACCCTCACCGTCACCGGGTACGACATCGACCTCGACCTGACCGCCGAGGGTGACACCTTCCGGTCCCGGACGGTGGTGCGCTTCACCGCCGAGCCGGGCACCACGACGTTCGCCGAGCTGGAGCCGGCCGAGCTGGTGTCGGCCACGCTCAACGGCATGCCGGTGGACCGGGCCGCGCTCGCCGAGGAGCGGCTCACGCTGACCGGCCTGGCCCGGGAGAACGAGCTGGTCGTCGAAGCCCTGATGGCGTACTCGAACACGGGGGAGGGGCTGCACCGCTTCACCGACCCCGCCGACGACCGCGTCTACCTGTACGCCCACATGTTCCTGGACGGCGCCCGGCGGATCTTCCCGTGCTTCGACCAGCCCGACCTCAAGGCGCCCTTCACGCTGGCCGTGACCGCCCCCCATGGCTGGATCGTCGCCGCCAACGGGGAGCCGGCCGGTGCGGCCGACGGTGGGCGGTTCCGCTTCGCCGCCACCAAGCCGCTGTCGACGTACTTCGTGTCGCTGATCGCCGGGCCGTACCACTGCCGTACCGATTCCCACGACGGCATCCCGCTGGCCCTCTACTGCCGTCGGGCGCTCGCCGAGCACCTCGACGAGCAGGCCGTGGAGATCTTCACCGTCACGAAGCAGTGCCTGGACCGCTATCACCAGATCTTCGAGGTGCGCTACCCGTTCGGCCACTACCAGCAGGCCTTCGTCCCCGAGTTCAATTTCGGCGCGATGGAGAACCCCGGGCTGGTGGTGTTCCGCGACGAGTTCATCTACCGGTCGGCGGTGACCGACAGCGAGCGCGAGAACCGTGCCATGGTCATCGCCCACGAGATGGCCCACCAGTGGTTCGGCGACCTGGTCACCATGGCCTGGTGGGACGACCTGTGGCTGAACGAGTCGTTCGCCGAGTACCTGGGCACCCGGATCACCGCCGAGGCGACCGCGTTCACCGGCACCTGGACCACGTTCGCGATGCAGCGCAAGGCCTGGGGCATGCGCGCCGACCAACGGCCGTCCACCCACCCGGTCGCCCCCAGCGACGTGACCGACACCGCGCTGGCCTTGCTCAACTTCGACGGCATCTCGTACGCCAAGGGCGCGGCGGTGCTGCGCCAGCTCGTCGCCTGGGTCGGTGACGAGGCGTTCCTGGCCGGGCTCAACGAGCACTTCGCCGCGCACGCGTACGGCAACGCGACCCTGGCCGACCTGCTCGCCGCCGTCTCGAAGGCCTCCGGCCGGGACCTGACCGCCTGGGCCGACGTCTGGCTGCGGCGCGCCCAGGTCAACACGCTGCGCGCCGAGGTCGAGCAGGACGACAGCGGCCACTACACGGCCGTCAGCCTCGTGCAGACCGCGCCGGCGGACTATCCGACCCTGCGGCCGCACCGGATCGGCGTCGGGCTCTACGACCGCGGGCCGGACGGCACCGTGGTCCGGCGCCGGCTGCTGGAGGTGGACCTCGATCCGGCGGTGGACGGCGGCCGGACCCCGCTGCCCGAGCTGACCGGAGAACCCGTCGCCGAGCTGCTGCTGGTCAACGACGGCGACCTCGGGTACGCCAAGATCCGGCTGGACGAGAGGTCGGCTGGCGCCGTACCGCTGATGTTGCCCCTGCTGGACGACTCGCTGGCCCGGGCGCTGCTCTGGGGAGCGACGCTCGACGCCGTCGTCGACGGCGAGCGGCCGGTCGCCGAGCTGGTCACGCTGGTCCTGGCCGCCCTGCCGGTCGAGCGCGAGGTGGCGCTGGTCGAGGACGTGCTGCGGATGACCCGCACGCTGGTGGACCGCTATCCGACCCCGGAGACCCGGCCCGCCGCCCTGGAGATGCTGGCCCAGGCCAGCGACCGGCTGCTGGCGGCCGCCGAGCCGGGCAGCTCGCGTCAGCTCGCCGCGGTGCGCGGCCTGATCGGCGCGAGCGCCGACGTGCCGCGGCTGCGCGGCTGGCTCGCCGGCGAGGGCGTGCCGGCCGGCGTGACTGTCGACGACGACCTGCGCTGGCTCATCCTGTACCGGCTGGTCGTGCTGGGGGAGGCCGGGCCGGAGGAGATCGAGGCGGCGCTGGCGGCGGATCTGAGCGCCACCGGTGAGCAGCAGGCGGCGCGCTGCCGGGCCGCCCGGCCGGACGCCGAGGCCAAGGCCAGGGCGTGGGATCTGATCGTCAACGACATGTCGGCCTCGAACCGGATCCTGGAGGCCACCGCGCACGGTTTCTGGCAGCCGGAGCAGCTCGACCTGACCGCCGACTATGTCGCCCGTTACTTCGCCGACATGCCGGGCATGCTGCGCCGGCGGACCGGGATGAGCGGGGAGAGGGTGGCCGTCGCGGCGTACCCGTCGGTGGTCGTCAGCCCGCGGACCAGGGAGCTGGCCGCGGAGCTGCTGGCGACGCCGGACCTCTCGGCGATCCTGCGGCGGGTCGTCACGGACGGCGACGACGATGTCCGGCGTGCCCTGGTTGCCCGGGGATAGCGGATTCCGCCCGTTGTCCCCCGTTCGAGCCGTAGCCTCGGCTTTACGGGGGTGGGGGCTGGTGGAGTGGTCCGAGGAGCTGTCCAGTGGTCTGCTGCAGGCCGCACCGGACGCGATCCTGGTGATGGACGAGGGGCGCATCGTCCTGGTCAACGACCGGGCCGAGGATGTCTTCGGCTGGCCCCGCGGCGAGATGGTGGGTCTGCGCGCCGACACGCTGCTGCCCGACGCCGAGCGGGTGCCGGAGCTGGCCGGGCTGCGCCGCGAGGCCGACGACCGTGGCCCCGGCACCAGCCTGATGGGCACGCTGGCCCTCAAGGTGCGCCGGCGCAACGGCACGATCTTCCCCGCCGAGGCGTCGCTGTCGCGCGTGCAGACGCCGCAGGGCCGCCTCACGGTCGCGGTGATCCGGGACATGACCGAGCGCCAGCGGTTGCAGGCCGAGGCCGAACGCCAGCGCACCGAGGTGCAGGAACACCGCAACCAGCGGCTCGAGGCACTGGGGCAGCTGGCCGGCGGCATCGCCCACGACTTCAACAACATGCTCGGCGTGATCGTGAACTACGCCAACTTCGTGATCGAGGAGGCCGAGGCGCCGGCCCCCGACCTGAAGGCGATCGCCGACGACGCCCGGCAGGTCATCCGGGCCGGTCAGCGCGGCACGGACCTGACCCACCAGCTGCTCAAGTTCGCCCGCCGCGAGGTCGTACGCCCGCGGGTGCTCGATCTCAACGCGGTCATCGCGGACACCGAGGACATGTTGCGCACCTCGATCGGCGAGCACATCACCCTGAGCACCCGGCCGGCCCCGGGACTGCCCTCGGTCACCTGCGACCCCGGCCAGATCGAGCAGCTCCTGGTCAACCTGGCGGTGAACGCCCGCGACGCGATGCCGGCCGGCGGCAACCTGGTGATCGACACCGCCTCCTCACGCCTGGGGGTGGGCGACCATCCCGACCTCGCGCCCGGTGACTACGTCCGCCTGCGGATCTCCGACTCCGGCCAGGGCATGGCCCCCGAGGTCGTCGAGCGGGCCTTCGAGCCGTTCTTCACCACCAAGGCCAGCGGCGAGGGCACCGGGCTGGGCCTGGCGACCGTCTACGGCATCGTCACCCAGGCGGGCGGCAGCGTCAGCCTGACCTCCGAGCCCGGCCTCGGGACGACGGTGACCATCCTGCTGCCGGCCGGCGCGTCGGAGGAGGAATCGGTGGCGCCCGCGTCCGAACCCGTCGGCACCGCCGGGCACGGCGAGACGCTGCTCGTGGTCGAGGACGAGGACGCCCTGCGCGACGTGGCGGGCCGGATCCTGTCGGGAGCGGGCTACCACGTGCTGACCGCTGACGGCGGGGCGCAGGCCCTGGAGCTCGCCGCCGTGCACGAGGGCGCCATCGACCTGCTGGTCAGCGACGTGGTGATGCCCGGCATGCTGGGCAAGGAGCTGGCCGAGCGGCTGGTCTGCGTGCGGCCCGACACCCGGGTGCTCTACATGTCCGGCTACGCCCAGCCGGTGCTGGCCTCGCAGGGCACGCTGGAGCCGGGGGTGGCGCTGCTGGAGAAGCCGTTCACCGCCGCCGCGCTGCTCACCGCCGTTCGGCGGCGCCTCGACGGCTGATCTAGGATTCGCCGGATGCGGGAGCGGCGACGAATCGGGATCATGGGCGGCACGTTCGACCCGATCCACCACGGTCACCTGGTGGCGGCGAGCGAGGTGCAGAGCCGCTTCGACCTCGACGAGGTGGTGTTCGTCCCGACCGGGCAGCCCTGGCAGAAGGGCACGGTGAGCCCCGCCGAGGACCGGTACCTGATGACGGTCATCGCCACCGCCTCCAACCCGCGCTTCCAGGTCAGCCGGGCCGACGTGGACCGCGACGGGCCGACGTACACCGTCGACACCCTGCGCGACCTGAACGCGGTCTTCGGCGCCACGGCGGACCTGTTCTTCATCACCGGCGCGGACGCGCTCGCCAAGATCCTCTCCTGGAAGGACGCCCTCGAGATGCTCTCGCTGGCGCACTTCATCGGGGTCACCCGGCCGGGCTTCGAGCTCTCCGACGCCCACCTGCCGGCCGACACGGTGACGCTCGTCGAGGTGCCGGCGATGGCCATCTCGTCCAGCGCCTGCCGTCAGCGCGTGGCCGACGGGGAGCCGGTCTGGTATCTGGTACCCGATGGTGTGGTGCAGTACATCGCAAAGCGTGGACTTTATCGGGCCGAAGGTCCGGTTTAGGGCCATTCATCCGGGTAGAGATGTCATACCGGTATGAGAGGCTGGTAACTCTGAAACCGAACGAGGGGAGACCGGTGCCCGTCACCGAACGCGCCCGCGAGCTCGCGCTGACCGCCGCGCAGGCCGCGGCCGACAAGAAGGCCCAGGACATCGTCCTGATCGACGTCGCCGACCAGCTCTACATCACCGACGCGTTCGTCATCGCCTCGGCGGCCAACGAGCGCCAGGTCGGCTCGATCGTCGACGCCATCGAGGAAGCCCTGCTCAATCTGCCCGAGAAGGCCAAGCCCGTCCGTCGCGAGGGTGAGCGACAGGGCCGCTGGGTGCTGCTCGACTACATCGATGTCGTGATCCACATCCAGCACGCCGAGGAGCGGGAGTTCTACGCCCTCGACAAGCTGTGGAAGGACTGCCCGACCATCGAGTTCGTGGATCGTGACCTCGCCGAGGCGGACGCCTCCACCGGCGCGGCATGACCACTCGGCTCATCGTCTGGCGGCACGGCAACACGGACTGGAACGCGGGCGGCCGAGTCCAGGGCCAGACCGACGTGCCGCTCAACGAGCTGGGCCGGCAACAGGCCGTCGACGCTGCCGAGCTGCTGGCCCGGCTGCGTCCCACGGCACTGGTCGCCAGCGACCTGAGTCGGGCCGCGGACACCGCGGCGGCGCTGGCCGCCCTGACCGGCCTCTCGGTGAGTTACGACGAGCGGCTGCGTGAGCGCTCGTTCGGCCAGTGGCAAGGCCTCACCATGACCGAGGTCGCCTCGACCCGCCCGGAGGAGCACGCCCGCTGGCGGGCCGGCGCCGACGTCATCGGCGGCGACGTGGAGACCCTGGACGACCTCGGCAAGCGCGTCGCCGACGCGCTGCAGGCCGCGGCCGACCGGGTGCCGCCGGACAGCACGATCGTCGTCGCCACCCACGGCGCGGCCGCGCGCTCGGGCATCGGGCAGCTCCTCGGCTGGCCCCGCGAGCAGCTGCGCACCCTGCGGGCCCTGCAGAATTGCCACTGGGCGGAGCTCACCCACGACGAGGAACGCGGCTGGCAGCTGGGCAGCTACAACGTCGGCCCGTTCGGCGACCGACCCGTCCCGCCGCCGGTTTGATCTCCGGTGCCGGGAACGGGCGGGGCAGCGGGTAGCGTCCAAGCACCATGATTATCCGACGCATCAGTCTGCCTCTGCTCGTCGCCCTGGCCCTCGCGGGCTGCGCCAACGGCGACTCCGCCGGTGCGCCGGCCCCGGCACCCTCCGCGCCGCCGGCCTCGTCCGCGCCGCCCGCCCCGACCGAGGAGTCAGCACCCGTGAAGCCCTCGGCCGGCGGCACCACCACGCTCACCGGCACGATCGCGGCCGGGGTCGAGCCGAACTGCCTGCTCCTCGACGAGCACCTGCTGATCATCAACGATCCCGCGCAGCGCGCCGCCGCCAAGCCCGGCGCCTCGGTCACCGTCACCGGCCGCGTCGAGCAGGGCATGATGACCACCTGCCAGCAGGGCACGCCGTTCATCGTCACCACCCTGCGCGCGAACTAGGCCACCATCGGCTACGGTGCCCGCATGCCCGTCGCGGTCGTCACCGACTCCACCGCGTACCTGCCGTCCGAGCTGAGCGGGACGTACGACCTCACCGTCGTCCCGCTCACCGTCGTGATCAACGGCGAGGAGGGCCTGGAGGGCTCCGAGATCTCCCCGGCCGACGTGGCCCATGCACT
The DNA here is from genome assembly GCF_040649415.1 of Actinoplanes sp. NPDC048967. NCBI lineage: Bacteria > Bacillati > Actinomycetota > Actinomycetes > Micromonosporales > Micromonosporaceae > Actinoplanes > Actinoplanes sp. NPDC048967. Next base: position 1,037,389 of record NZ_JBEZFL010000003.1, on the reverse strand, counting down.
GGGCCAGCGGCGGGTCACGGTGAGCACCTCACGGCCGGCGCCGGAGCAGTTCGTGGCCGCGTACCGCCGGCTGCTCGACGCCGGCGCGGACGGGATCGTCTCCGTGCACTTGTCGTCGCAGCTCTCCGGCACGTACGACGCGGCCGTGCTCGCGGCCGGAGAGGTCGGACCGCTGGTCCAGGTGGTGGACAGCGGCACCACGGCGATGGGCCTGGGCTTCGCGGCCCTCGGCGCCAGCACGGTGGCCGGCACCGGCGCGACCCTGGAAGCGGTACGCCAGGCCGCGGTCGACCACTCCGCCCAGGTCAGCACGCTGTTCTACGTGGACACCCTGGAATTCCTGCGCCGTGGCGGCCGGATCGGCGCGGCGTCGGCATTGCTGGGGACGGCGCTGGCCGTCAAGCCGATCCTGCACGTGGTCGACGGGTCGATCGTGGTGCGCGACAAGGTGCGTACCGCCGGTCGGGCGCTGGCGCGGCTGGTGGATCTGACGGTGGAGGCCTCCGGTGCGGGGGAGGTGGACATCGCGGTGCACCACCTGGGGGCGGCGGACCGGGCGGCGGCGTTGGCTGACGCGGTGACCATGCGGTTGGGTGACCGGCTCCGGGACTGCTACATCACGGAGATCGGGGCGGTGGTCGCAGCCCACGTGGGGCCGGGGGTCGCCGGGGTCGTCGTGCACCGGCGCGGCTGAAGCGGCCGGGGCCGCGCCGGCGACCTGGGTCCGCCTGTCCGGCCGGGGCCGCGCCGGCCACCTGGGTCCGCCTGTCCGGCCGGGGCCGCGCCGGCCACCTGGGTCCGCCTGGCCGGCCGGGGCCGCGCCGGCCACCTGGGTCCGCCTGCGCGGCTGGCTTTGCCGGGCGACGGCTGTCTTCGCCGGGTCAGTAATCGCCCGTGTCCTTGGGCCAGCTCTCGCCGCGCCAGCGTGGGGGTGTGAGCTGCTCCTCGGTCAGGTGCGGCACGACCTGTCGCCACGGCCGGATGGTTTCGCCGACCTGCACCTCGTCGGCCACCGGCAGCAGCGCCGGCCCGTCCTGCGGCCACAACGCCCGGGTGCGCCCGTCGTCCGCGATCAGCAGCTCCGCCGCCAGCGGCAACTGCTCGGCCTGGCGGGCGTACTCCCGTGCGGCGAGCACTCCCTGCGCCCGCCGCACACAGATCTCGTACGGTGAGCCCGGCGCCGCCCGGTAAGGCACCGTGCGCCCGTCGGCGTCACTCACGTACGCCATCGGGGTGATCGCCCGCGGCGATGCCAGATAGATCGCCTCCGCCTGCGCGAACAACCCCGGCAGATGATCGCTGTGGTCGGCTGTGACCAGCAGCGTGCCCCGATCGGGCGCGAAGGCGACCGGCTCCCCGCCGACCTGCCCCGCGAGCCCGGCCAGCCACCCGTCCAGCAGCAGATGCGAGGTCCAGTAGGAGTCCCCGTCGTCGATGAACTGCACGACGACCGGCTCGGTGGCCTTGCCCAGCAGCTTCGCCGCGGTCAGATTGGCCCGGGCGGCCGCGAACACCTCGTCGGCGTCGACATCCCAGCCGTTGTCGACGGACACGTACGTCATCGTCTCGGGGTGGTCCACCACGACGAACTCGGCCAGGAACGGCAGCGCGGGCCGCCTCAGCGGCGCGCTGACGTCCGACGGCGTGGTCACGCCCCGCAGCACCGGCCGCAGCAGCGGACGGGCCGCATGCCAGTCCACGGGGAGGCCGGGATTGCGCAGGAACCCGGCGACGAACCGGTCGACCCGGCGCCGGCGCCCCCGCGACCGTTGCGCCAGCAGGCCGTCGAGCTGAAGCACACTCGGAACGTCGTCACCGTCCGGAGTGAAACTGACCGAAAAGGTCGCCGAGTGGTATCGGGCGTCGGCGAACCCGGCGCGGCGCAGCCTTCTGATGACCTGGCTGGCCAGCCGAGCCCGGGCGACCCTGCGGAAAAACCCCACGCGCAGTGCCTCCTTGCTCTGCCCCCCGGCATCGGCCGCTGACCTTATCGCAGGCCTGTTACCGCTGGAAGTTCCGACCACCGACCGGTGACAGCCCGCGCCTCCAGGTCCTCGTCGTCGACGACGCCCGGGCTCAGCCCGGCGGCCCGCACAGCGGCCACGGCAGCCTCGGTCTGCGCCTCGGTGACCTCGGACAGCAGCAGCCCACCGGGGGCGAGCCAGCCGGCGGCACCGGCGACGACAGCGCGGAAGACATCGAGCCCGTCGGCGCCGCCGTCGAGGGCTGTGCGGGGCTCGTGCAGGCGAGCCTCGGCGGGAAGCAGGGCGAGGTGCTCGGTGGCGACGTAGGGGACGTTGGCGAGCAGGACGTCCACGTGACCGCGCAGCTCCTCGGGCAGGGCCGCGTAGAGGTCACCCTGGAAGACGTCCCCGCCCAGGTTGTCCAGGGCGCAGGCCACGGCGACGGGGTCGCTGTCGGCGGCGACCAGGCGGACGGCCGGTGCCCTTTCGCGTACGGCGAGACCGAGCGCACCGGAACCACAGCAGAGGTCGACCACGGTCTTGCCGGGCGTTGTGAGCTCGGCCACGGCGGTGTGCACAAGCAGCTCGCTGCGGACGCGGGGCACGAAGACGCCGGGGCGTAGCCGGACCCGGACGCCGCAGAAGTCGGCGAAACCGACGACCTGCTCCAAGGGCTCGCCCAGCGCCCGGCGATCGACGAGCTCGCTGAGATGCGCGGGATCGGTGGCGGCACTGCCGAGCACGGCGGCCTCATCCTCGGCGAAGACGCAGCCGGCGGCCCGTAGCCGGACGGTGGCCTCGGTCAGGTCGGTAACTGTCACAGCGCCATGTCTAGCAAAGCGGGGGAGGGCGCCGGAGGTTGTCCACAGTCCGTTTTCATCCACAGGGGCCGGGGCGGCGGAGGGCCGCTGCGGCCTAATTTCGGCCGGTGCGTGAGGCGAGGAATCTCGAGGAAGTCAGTGCCAGGCTGCGGACGGTCCTGGCGCCGGTGCGCAGCCGGCCCGCGTCACGGTCTGTGGACTCTTCGCGGCCTTCCGGGTCGCCGTGGGCCACGCCGCCGAGGCGGTTGTCCGGCGAGCTTCCTGGTTCGGGGGTGCCCGCCGTCGCCGGGGATTCGTCCGAGCCCGTCGCGTCGGACCAACCGCTTCATCGCGCTGCCCCTGTCCCTGACGAGCCCTCACCGCCCTCACCGGCTCCACCGCCCTCAGCGCCCGATCCGGTGCAGGGCTCGGTGCACGAGGCCGCTTCATCGTCGCTTCCCCGGAGAGGCGGGTTGGCGAAAGGCGATGATGCTTGGCCGGTGCCCGGTGGGCCACCGCTCACCTGGAACGATCTGTTGCCGGGCTGGCCGGATGACGTGACGCTGCAGCCTCGTGACGAGCCGCGCCCTGCTGTCGCAGCCGCCGACCCGCCTGCGCCGCCGCCCGTCCCCGCCCCCGAGGATCTGGCCACTCGTCCGCCGTGGGCTCCGGCCGAAGCACTGCGGCCGCCTGCCCTGTTCGGGCCCGACGCCGACGACGAATACCCCGAGGACGAGCCCCTGACCGGCGCCGGCGCGTTCGACAGCGCTCCGCGTTCGCGTCTCGGCGCCTTCGATCCCGGCCGTCGCGGGGTGAAGGCGCTGGCCGCGGTGGCGGTCCTCGTGGTCGTGATCGCGGCCCTGCTGGCGTGGCGGGCCCGTCCGCGGGTTGATCCGGTCGCTCCACCCGGCATCGACCCAGCCGCCGCGGATGCCACTCTCGCGGACGACTTGGATACTGCCGCCCCAGCGATCAGCGCTCCGGCCGGACCAGGCGCCAAGCCGTCCTCGCCGGCCGCGGTGGTCGTGGCGGTCGGCGGCAAGGTCCGCAAACCCGGACTGGTCGAACTGCCGCCGGGTGCGCGCGTGGCGGACGCTCTGCAAGCGGCCGGCGGCGCGAGCCCGGGCGTCGATGTGGCCCCGCTCAACCTGGCCCGCAAGGTCGCCGACGGTGAGCTCATCATGGTCGGCGTCACGCCCCCGCCGGGCGCTGCGCCGACGGGCGCTGCCGGTCCCGCGGCACCCGGGCACCCCGGTGCCGGGCCGATCAACCTCAACACCGCCACCCTCGCCGACCTCGACACACTCCCAGGCGTAGGACCGGTCCTGGCCCAGCGCATCTTGGCAGCCCGCGACGCCCAGAGCGGCTTCAAGGCGGTCAGTGACCTCCGCCAGGTGAGTGGCATCGGTGCGGCCCGCTACGAACAACTCAAAGATCTGGTGACCGTGTGAGCCGCGAGGCCGGCGCCACATCCGGCAACCACCCGGCAGAGGATCGCGCACCGGATCTCCGGCTGGCGAGCTTCGCGGTCGCCCTGTGGCTCGCTGCGCTGGCTTCGCTCTATCTGTCCGCGCGTTGGGGTCTCGTCCTCGGGAGTGCGACGCTGGCGACGGCCGCGGGCACAGCCCTGATCCACCGCATACCGCGTGCCTTCGACGACTCACGACGAGAAGCGGTGCGTTGGCTGGTTGCAGCTGCCTTGCTCGGCGCTGGCTGCGGGGCCGTGGCCACCGCCGCGCGGGTCAGTGTCCGGGATGCCGGGCCGATCGCTGCGCTTGTTGATGCCGGCGCCACCGTACGGGTGGATCTTGTGGTGCGGGATGATCCGCGGGCGTTGCGGGGGTCGCCCGGGTTGCCGGCCACCTACCTGGTCGCGGTCGAGCTGACCTCGGTGTTTCCCGAGGACGGGTCGCGGCTGCGGCTTTCGGTGCGGGCGCTCGTGCTGGGCTCCGACCCGGCCTGGAAACCGTTGCTGCCCGGCCAGCACGCGTCGGTCAGGGGCCGCCTGATGGCCCCTCGTGGTGGCGACCTGCGGGCTGCCGTCCTGTCGGTCAAAGACCCGCCCGTGCTGCACGGGCGTTCGTCGTGGACTCAGCGCGCCGCGGGCACCCTGCGTGCCGGTCTGCAACGTGCCTGCGCGCCGCTGCCGGACGACGTCGGAGGTCTGCTGCCCGGTCTGGTCGTCGGCGATACGAGCCGGCTCGACGACGCGCTGGAGGAGGACTTCCGCACGACCGGCATGACGCATCTGAACGCCGTGAGCGGCGCCAACGTGGCGATCATCCTGGGGGTGGTGCTGTTCGCGGTGCGGTGGACCCGGGCCGGGCCGCTGCTCACCGCTTCCATCTGTGCCGTCGCGCTGGTCGGTTTCGTGATTCTCGCGCGGCCGTCACCCAGCGTGGTGCGGGCCGCCGCGATGGGAGCGATCGGACTGATCGGGCTGGCTGCCGGGCGTCCGCGCGCCGCCCTGCCCGCCCTGGCCGCCGGGGTGGCAGTGCTGATCGTCGTCGACCCGGAGCTTGCGGGCGACATCGGTTTCGCGCTGTCCGTGCTGGCGACCAGCGGCCTGTTGCTGCTCGCGCCGAAGTGGCGGGACGCCCTCCGGCGCCGGGGATGGCCGCTGTTGGCCGCTGACGCGCTGGCTGTGCCCGCCGCCGCCCAAGTGGCGTGTGGCCCGGTCGTTGCCGGGATCTCGAGCTCCGTGAGCCTGGTCGCCGTACCCGCCAACTTGCTTGTTGTGCCCGCGATCGCGCCCGCCACTCTGTTCGGGGTCTCCGCCGCTGTGCTGTCGCCTGTCTGGCCGGCCGGTGCCGAGTTCGCCGCCTGGCTGGGGCAGTGGCCTGCTCGGTGGCTGGTGCTGGTGGCGACGTACGGCGCCCGGGTGCCCGCGGGTGCGCTGCCGTGGCCCGGTGGCGTGCTGGGCGCTCTGCTGCTGGCTTTGGTCACGGTCGCGCTGCTCATCGCCGTACGGCGGCCACTGGTCCGGCGGGTGGTGGCGGTTGTCTCGCTCGGGGCGATGCTCGGTGCCCTGCCCGTACGGCTGATCGCGTCGGGGTGGCCGCCGCCACGCTGGCTGATCGTCACCTGCGCAGTCGGCCAGGGCGATGCGATCGTGCTGCCGGCCGGCGTGGGGCGGGCGGTCGTGGTGGACGCCGGGCCGGAGCCGACCTCCGTCGATCATTGCCTGCGGCGGCTCGGTGTACGGCAGGTCGTGCTCTTCGTCGTCAGTCACTTCCACGTCGATCACATCGGCGGGATCGCCGGCGTCTTCCGCAACCGTTCCGTCCTGGGCGTGATCACGCCGGACTGGCCGGAGCCACCGGGCGGCCGTTCCCTCGTCGCCGCGCAGGCTGCCGGTGCCCGTGTGCCGATGCTCGCGGTGGGGCCGGGCTGGTCGTACACGGTGGGTGGGCTGGCGCTGACTGTGCTGGGGCCGTACGAGCCGTTGCACGGCACCAACTCGGATCCGAACAACAACTCGCTGGTGCTGCGGGGCCGGCTCGACGGCCGCACGGTGCTGCTGCCCGGGGACGCCGAGACCGAGGAGCAGCAGGCTCTGCTCAACCACCTCGGACCCGCGGCGGTACGCGCCGACGTGCTCAAAGTGGCGCACCACGGGTCGGCGTACCAGTTGCCGGAGTTCCTCGACGCTGTCGATCCCGCCGTGGGGCTCGTGTCGGTCGGGGCCGGCAATGTCTACGGGCACCCGAACACCTCCCTGCTCGCGCGGCTGAGCCGGGGCGGGACGCGGATCCTGCGTACCGATCGGGGTGGTGACCTCGCCGCTGTCAACACCGGCTCGGGTCTCGCGGTCGTGGCTCGCGGCGACCCGCCGCGATGACCTGTCACGTCCGGTGGCGCGCCCTCGTCCTGATGGCAACGACGAACGTAGGGAGTACGAGCATGAAGGTCGCAGTGGCCGGCGGCACGGGTCTGACCGGCCGCCACGTCGTCCAGGCGCTCAAGGATGCGGGTCACGAGCCGGTGGTGCTGGCCCGGTCGACCGGCGTTGATCTCGTGACCGGCGCCGGGCTGGACGCGGCGCTCGCCGGGATCGACGCCACCATCGACGTGAGCAACGTGACGACGCTGAAGCGCGCCGAGGCGGTCGGCTTCTTCGAGCGGGCCGGGCGTCACCTGCTCGACGCCGCCGCGCGGGCCGGGGTGCGGCATCACGTCGCGTTGTCCATCGTCGGCATCGACCGGGTGCACACGGGCTACTACCAGGGCAAAGTACGCCAGGAGGAGGTCATCCGGGCTGGGTCGGTGCCGTGGACCGTGCTGCGGGCGACCCAGTTCCACGAGTTCGCCGAGCAGATCCTCGAGCGCGTGCCCGGACCCGTCGCCCTGGTGCCCCGCCTGACCGTGCAGCCTGTCGCCGTACGGGAGGTGGCCGAGGCCCTTGTCGAGCTGGTCGGCGGCGAACCGCAGAAGGCCGCGCCCGAGCTGGCCGGGCCGCGGGTGGAGTCGCTGTCCGACATGGCCCGGCGGCTGGTCCGGTCGGGCGTCGTCCGCCGGCGAGCCGTGGTGCCGCTGTGGCTGCCCGGGCCCATGGCGCACGGCGGGCTGCTGCCCACCGGTCCCGGCCCGCGGGGCACGCAGCCCTTCGAGCAATGGCTGGCCGGGCGGCGTGGGTGACGGTTCGCGCAGCGTTCACCCGGCGGCCGGGCCGGGAACATCGGTGATCATCAACTTCGTCGTAGGGTCCACGTATGTCGACGTCTCGTGTTCGTGCAGCGCTCGCCGGGGTCGTGGGAGCGGTCCTGGTCGTGACGCTGACGCCGGTCGTGGCGGCCGCCGCACCCGCTGTGGTGCCGCTGGTCGACGATCCGGCGGGCTATGTGGATCCGTTCATCGGGACCACCCGCGGCGGCAACACCTGGCCCGGCGCGACCCGGCCGTTCGGCATGATCGCCTGGAGCCCGACCAGCACCAACGGCGACCAGACCAACACCGGCGCGGCCAACGGCTACGAGTACAACGTCACGAAGGTGCGTGGCTTCAGCCTGACCCACGTCAACGGCGCGGGCTGCAGCCCGGGGGCCGCCGGGGACGTGCCGATCATGCCGTACGTGGGGGACGTCACCACCTCACCCACCGCGGACACCCGTGACCAGCAGTACGTCTCGACGTTCGCGCACGCCAACGAGTCCGCCGCCCCCGGCCGGTACACCGTCGGACTCGACAACGGCGTACGGACCGACCTCGCCGTCAGCACCCGGGCCGGCGTCGGCGACTTCACCTTCCCCACCGGCTCGGCCGCCAACCTGCTGTTCCGCACCTCCAACTCGCTCAACGGCAGCGAGGACGCCGAGATCACCATCGACGCCGGCAGCCGTACCGTCACCGGGTCGGTGCTCACCGGCGGCTTCTGCGGGCGCCGGGGCAACGGCGGCGGGGCGACCAACACGAACCGCCGCTCGTACTACCGGCTCTACTTCAGCGCGGTCTTCGACCGTGCCTTCGCCCGGACCGGCACCTGGCAGAACGCGACCGTCACCCCGGGCGGCACCACGGCCACCGGGGGAGAGGGCTACCTCACCGGCGCGGACCGGGCCGGCAAGGGCTCCGGCGGCTGGGTGGGCTTCGACACGGCCGCCGGCGGGGCGGTGCGCATGCGGGTCGGCATCTCGTACGTGAGCCTGGCCGGTGCCGCCGCCAACCGGGACGCCGAGGTCCCCGCCACCGCCACCGTCGACTCCGTCGCCGCGGCCACCCGCGACGCCTGGAACACCGAGCTCAAGCGCATCCGGGTCGGCGGCGGCACCGAGGCACGGACGAAAGCCCTCTACACCGCGGTCTACCACTCGCTGATGCAACCGCAGACGATGAACGACCTGGACGGCCGCTACCTCGGCGCCGACCGGCAGATCCACAGCATCCGGGCCGGCCAGCGGGCGGCGTACGGCACGTTCTCCGGCTGGGACCAGTACCGGGCGCAGATCCAGTTCCTCGCCCTGCTGCGCCCCGACGTGGCCGGCGACATGGCCCAGTCGATGCTGGACTTCGCCGCCCAGAACAACGGCATCTGGGACCGCTGGCTGCACCTCGGCGCTGCGACCCACGTCATGACCGGTGACCCGGCCGCCCCGACGCTGGCCACGTACTACGCCATGGGCGCTCGCAACTTCGATGCCCGGGCGGCGCTCGACTCGCTCGTCCGGCAGGCGACGGTGCAGAATCCGGACGCCCTCTCCGACGCCGGTTGCCCCGGTCAGTGCCTCGGGCAGCGGCCGACGCTCAACACGTACCTGGCGTTGAAGTACGCGGCGAACGACATCTGCCACTGCTGGGGCGGTGCCGCGGAGACCTTGGAGAACTCGCTGGCCGACTTCTCCCTGGCGATGTGGGCGCGGCGGGCCGGACGCAACGACCTGTACCGGCAGCTGCTGCCGCGTGGCGACTACTGGAAGAACACGTACAACCCGGCGGTCGGATACCAGGCGGCTCGGCGGGCGGACGGCAGCTGGCAGAGCGGCTTCACGCCGTCGACGGATGTGGGCTTCGCGCAGGGGTCCAGTGCCACGTACACGTGGATGGTGCCGCAGGACGTGTCCGGGCTGGCGGCGCTGATGGGTGGGCGTACGGCGGCGGCGACCCGGCTGGACGGGCTGTTCCACGACGAGAACGGCAACTGGGCGGTGCTCGGGGGCAACCCGCTGCGCTACGACCCGACCAACGAGCCGGGCATCCATGTGCCGTGGATGTACAACGGGCTCGGCCAGCCGTGGAAGACCCAGGAGACTGTGCGGCAGATCGTCGACACCGCGTACGGGACCGGTCCGGCGGGTCTGCCCGGCAACGACGACCTGGGCACGATGAGTGCCTGGTACGCGTTCGCGGCGATCGGCATGTTCCCGCAGGTTCCTGGCCGGGCGGAGATGCTCCTGGGCAGCCCGGTGTTCACCCGCGTGGTGATCGACCGCGGCAACGGGGTCCGCCTCACGGTGAACGCGAACTCGGCGGAGCCGTACGTCCACGGGCTCAAGCTGAACGGCTCGACGCTGCGCCGCTCCTGGCTCCCGGAGTCGTTCGTGCAGACCGGCGGCACGGTCACCTTCACGCTGGCGGCCGGTCCGGACAAGACCTGGGCCACCGCGTCCGCCGACCTCCCGAAGGACCACTGACGACCGGCCCGGCTGTCGATCGTCACAACGACACGCCCGGATTAGGCCGAGCGTTCCCTTCGACCCCGGGCGATCGGTTCGGATGTGGGTGGGATCACCTTCGTCCGGCGAGCCAGACATTCAGCCTGATCGAGAACCATTACGGCGGCGACCGCATGGCGGATCACCGATATGTCGGGTTTCGCATTCCTCGGTCAGCGGGCTGCGCGCAGGAGTGAGTCGTGCGGAAGCGTCAGACCTTCGTGCGAAGATTTCCGACGTGAACACCGCGTCCCCGGCACCGTTGCTGCTCGTCCAAGGCGACGAGGAGCTGCTCGCCGCCCGGGCGATCGCCGCCGCGGTCGCCGCCGCACGGGCCGATGAGCCCGGCGCGGACGTCCGCGAATACGAGGCCGGTGCGCTCAGCGCCGGTGAGGTCGCCGAGATGCTCAGCCCGTCGCTGTTCGGCGGGCGCCGGGTCCTGGTCATCCGCAGCGGCCAGGACGCGCGCAAGGACCTCGTCACCGCGCTGCTGGCCTACGCCAAGAATCCGGACCCCGACGTCTCGCTGATCGTCTCCCACGTGGGTGGCGCCAAGGGCAAGGCCTTCGCCGACGGTCTGCGGACCGCCGGCGCGACCGTCGTCCCCGTCGCCAAGCTCAAGGGGGAGCGCGAGCGGATCGCGTTCGTGCGTGACGAGTTCCGGCGCAACGGTGGCCGGTGCGACGAGGCCGCCGCGTCCGCGCTGCTGGCGGCGGTCGGCACCGACCTGCGGGAGATCGCCGCCGCCTGTTCGCAACTGCTGGCCGACACCGACGGCAAGATCAGCGCGGCCGTCGTCTCCCGCTACTACAAGGGCCGCGCCGAGGTCAGCGGCTTCGCGGTCGCCGACGCAGCCATGGTCGGTGACGTCCCGGGTGCGCTCGAGGCGCTGCGCTGGGCCCTGCACGTGGGTGTCGACCCGGTGCCGATCGCCGACGCGATCGCCGACGGTGTGCGCACGGTCGCCCGGGTCGCTTCGGCCGGCCGCGGCAACCCGTACCAGATGGCCAGCTCGCTCGGCATGCCCGCGTGGAAGATCCAGAAGGCCCAGGAGCGCAGCCGCGGCTGGACGCCGGAGGGCCTGGTCGACGCGATGCGCGCGGCGGCCGATTGCAACGCGGCGGTCAAAGGCGGTGCCGAGGACCGGGGGTACGCACTGGAGCGCGCCGTCTTCGCCGTCGCCGCCGCCCGCAACTCCGGCGGCTCCCGATGACCCGGTCACGCCGGGCCGGGCTGTCCCGTGACGAAGCCCGTCAGCAGCCGCTCTACGCCCGCATGCTCGGCCTGCAGTATCTCGCGCCCGGTGGCTTCCTCTGCTTCGTGTTCCTGGAGGGTGCCGTCGCGTTGGGCATCCTGTTGGCGCTCGCTGAGCTGGTCAGCTGGTGGGGCGTGCTGGCGCTGCCGCTGACCGTCGCGGCCATGGTCAAGCTCAACGACGTGGTTGCCGGCGCCCTGATCCGTCCCGCGACCACCCGCCCGCCGGTTGCCGGGGTCCGCGCTTCCGCGGCCTCACCGGGAGCGGTGACGGTTCGTCTGTCGCCCGCCGTGATCGCGCAGGTCAGCGCGGCGGGGCCGGAGAGCGGGTCACCCGCACTGCGGCCGGCCGTCGTCCGGCGAAGCACCACAGACCTGGCTTCCGGGCCGCCCGACGAGGATCGCTGGACCCCGGCCGCCATGGACGCGAGCGCGCTGAACGGTCCGCCGGTGACCCGGCAGTGGACCGAGGACCTCGACGACAGCCAGCAGCGCGCACGACAGTCGGCAGCCCGCCGCTACGAGTAGGCGGGCGTGCTACTCCCACTGCCCAACCAACTGTGTGCACCTGGCTGCGGAAACAACTCAGGCACCGCTGAACCCGGAGGTTCGGCGGTGCCCAGAGGTGTGTGACGCTGGAACCAGCCTGCGGTCAGGCAGACAGCGAGGCGATCCGCTTGGCGATGGCCGACTTGCGGTTCGCCGCCTGGTTCTTGTGAATGACGCCCTTGCTCGCAGCCTTGTCGAGCTGACGCGAGGCGTCACGCAGCAGCGCGGTAGCCGTCTCGGTGTTGCCGGACGCGCTCGCCTCGTTCAGCTTGCGGATCACGGTCTTCAGCGACGACTTGACCGACTTGTTGCGCAGCCTGGCCTTCTCGTTCTGCCGGTTGCGCTTGATCTGGGACTTGATGTTCGCCACGCGACAGCCTTGTCCTGACTAGTTCGGATGATGTACTCGGACGGTGGCGACGCAGCAAACAGCAACGTCACCACACGCGACGAACTAATGTATCAGGCCCGCTTCGCGCCGCCCAAATCGCTCGGCTGCCCGGCGGGCGCACGGCTCACTTCGGCGGCACCCAGCCGCGGCGCTCGGCCAGCCAGGCGAGGGCTTGTCCGCCACTGAACCGTTGATGCTGCCGGCTGTGCGGCGAGGCGCTGCTGGGACCGCGGGCCGCGCTGGTCAGCCAGTATCCGCTGAGCGCGGCCAGGGCGCCGTCGACACCGTCCGCCGGCGGCTGCCACGGCTCCAGGGCGGCATCCACGTCGAGGGCGCTCGCGTACGCCGTGACCAGCAACGTCACCGAGTCGAACCACGGGGCGCCGAGGCAGGGCCAGGTCCAGTCGCAGAGCCACGCTGCGCCGTACGCGTCCAGCAGAACGTTGTCCACCCGCAGGTCGCCGTGCAGCATGCCGGACCCCGCGACCAGCTCCGGGAGCCCACGCTCCAGCGCGGCCAGTTCGCCCAGCCGGCCCGGCACCCAGTCCGGCGCGGGCGGCAGCGGCGCCCGCCCCGCCGCGACCTCGGACCACCACGACAGCTCATCACGCACGATGTCGCCGAGCCGCGGCAGGCCCAGGGCGAGCAGCTCAGGGCCGGGTCGGCTCAACGCCACCGCTGACGCCCGCCAGGCCGCCAGCGCCGCGCTCAGGTCACCCGGCGCCCACGGCAGCTTCGGCACGTGCCCCTCGATCGCCTCCAGACACAGCACGAAGTGCCCCTCAGCCACGAGCGTCCACCGCGGGCGTGCGGCCGGCACCTCCGTCGGTAGCGCGGCTGTGACGGCCGCCTCACGGGCGTACCAGTCGGCGATCGGCTCCGTCACCGGCGCGGCCTTGACGAAGACCCGATCCCCGGTCGCCGTCGTCAGCACGGCCGCGAAAGCCCTGGTGAAACCCCCGCCCGCGGCGGCCGCGGCCACGACCGGCGAGCCGAGCCGCAAGCTGATCGCTTCCCGCAAGGCCGCCGGCAGATCCCCCCAATCCGGACGTACGGCGGTAGCGCCGTAAGCGACCTCGGGCAATGTGACGGCGCGCATGCCCCCATCCTGCCTCCCCGTTTTTGTCGTACCCGGCTGGCAGGCTGTGCCCATGAGAACGGACGACTTCTGGGCGGTCATCGACCGGGCTACCGCCGACCGGCCGGGCTCGCCCGACGAGGTGGCCAAGCGGGCCACCGCCGAGCTGGTGGGGCGCGACCCCGACGAGATCGTGGCGTGGGGCCGCCACCTCGACAAGGTGATGAACGCCTCGGGCAAGGAAGACCTCTGGGCGGCGGCCTACCTGATCAACGGTGGGTGCTCCGAGGACGGCTTCGACAACTTCCGCGGCTGGCTGATCGCGAACGGGCGGGATGTCGTCGCCCGGGCGGTGCGGGAGCCGGATTCGCTGGCCGATCTGCCGGCGGTGCGAGCGGCGGCCGCGACGGGCGCGGTGTTCGAGGCCGAGGAGGTGTTGGGCATCGCCGAGGCGGCCCATCGGGAGGCCACCGGCGGCGACCTGCCGCCGAGCGAGACGCCCAGGACGCGCCCGGATCCCGCGATGCTGTGGGACTTCGACAACGAGGAAGAGATGCAGAAGCGGCTGCCCCGGCTGTCCGCCCTGTTCCTCGAGCCGCCGGACTGATCCGCCCGCTGCCCAGGGGGCGGGAAACGACGTCGAACGGGGTGGTCGGGTTTGGGCAGAATCGGGCGCATGGACGTTCATCAGCAGGAGACGGCCCCGGTGGGGGAGCAACGGTCGATGCGCGGCACGGTCGCGTCGGTGAGCTGTAACGACGTTTACTCGTTCAGCAAGCCGGTCCGCGACGAGATCGTGCTGATCGCGGGGCTGGGCGTGGCGGGTGATGTGCACGCCGGGCTGACGGTCCGGCACCGCAGCCGGGTGGCCGTGGACCCGGACCAGCCGAACCTTCGCCAGGTGCATCTCATCCGCGCCGAGCTGCACGACGAGGTGAATGAGGCGGGCTACGACGTCCCGGCCGGTGGCCTGGGGGAGAACGTCACCACGACCGGCATCGACCTGCTCGCGCTCCCGGTGGGCACTGTGCTGCGCTTCGGTCCGGCCCCCGCGCCGGGCGCGGAACTCTCACTGGTCGCCGACGCTGCTCTCGCACCGGATTCCGGAGCGGAGGGCTCGCCTGCCGGCGCCGCTCTCGCGCCTGCTGTCGGCGCGGAACGCTCGCCGGCCGATGCTGCTCTCGCGCCTGCTGTCGGCGCGGAACGCTCGCCGGCCGATGCTGCTCTCGCGCCTGCTGTCGGAGCGGAACGCTCGCCGGCCGATGCTGCTCTCGCGCCTGCTGTCGGAGCGGAACGCTCGTCGGCCGCGGAGACCGGGGTCGCCGGTCCGCCGGACGGTGCCGCCGCCGTTGTTGCTGTCGCGGCGCGCGCCACCCTCGACGCCCCCACCGCCGAGGCTGTAGCCGCCCTCGCCGCCCGCATCCAGGCCGAGCAGACCGCCGACCAGACCGCCGGGCAACCCGCCAGCCCGCTCACCGTGCCCGATCCCGCCGACCAGGACAACACGCCCACCGCAGCCGAGGGCACCACCGACCCCCGTCCGGCCATCGTCATCACCGGACTGCGCAATCCTTGCCAGCAGATCAACAACTACCGTCCCGGCCTGCTCAAACGCGTACTCGGGCGGGAGCCCGACGGCACGCTCAGCCGGCGGGCGGGCGTCATGGCCGTGGTCCTGCGGGGCGGCCCGGTCCGGCCCGGCGCCGAGATCCACGTCGAGCTTCCGCCGGGGCCGCACCGGCCGCTGGACCGGGTGTGATCGGGGCTTCCCGCGCGGCGTGGGACGATAGACGTTGCCGGTGCGTTCATCGGCAGCCAGCCCGCTTGAAGAGAACGGACGATCGTGCCTGGACCGCTCGACCCCGGCGTGAACATCATCGGAGCGACCGATCCCGGTCGGATCCGCAACTTCTGCATCATCGCGCACATCGACCACGGGAAGTCGACCCTGGCCGACCGGATGCTGCAGATCACCGGCGTGGTCGACCCGCGGCAGATGCGCGCTCAGTATCTCGACCGGATGGACATCGAGCGCGAGCGTGGCATCACGATCAAGAGTCAGGCCGTGCGCATGCCGTGGGTCGTCCGCGAGGGTGACCGCGCCGGCGACACCGCCGTGCTCAACATGATCGACACGCCGGGCCACGTCGACTTCACCTACGAGGTCTCCCGCAGCCTCGCCGCCTGTGAGGGCGCCGTCCTGCTGGTCGACGCCGCGCAGGGCATCGAGGCGCAGACCCTCGCCAACCTGTACCTGGCGATGGAGAACGACCTGCACATCATCCCGGTGCTCAACAAGATCGACTTGCCGGCCGCGCAGCCGGAGAAGTACGCCGAGGAGCTGGCCAAGCTCATCGGTTGCGAGCCCGACGACGTGCTGCGGGTCTCCGGCAAGACCGGGGTCGGCGTCCCTCATCTGCTCGACGAGGTCGTCCGCCAGTTCCAGCCGCCGGTCGGCGACGCCGACGCCCCGGCCCGCGCGATGATCTTCGACTCGGTGTACGACGTCTACCGCGGCGTGGTCACCTACGTCCGGGTCATCGACGGGCGGATCGAGGCCCGCGACAAGATCAAGATGATGTCCACCGGCACCGTGCACGAGCTGCTGGAGATCGGCGTCGTCTCGCCCGAGATGGAAAAGGCCGGCGCGCTCGGCGTGGGCGAGGTCGGTTACATGATCACCGGCGTGAAGGACGTCCGCCAGTCCCGGGTCGGCGACACCGTCACGAACAACCAGCGGCCGGCCTCCGAGCCGCTGGGCGGCTACTCCGACCCGAAGCCGATGGTTTACTCCGGCCTGTATCCGATCGACGGCTCGGACTACCCGGCGCTGCGTGACGCCCTCGACAAGCTGCAGCTCAACGACGCCTCGCTGACCTACGAGCCGGAGACGAGCACCGCGCTCGGGTTCGGTTTCCGGTGCGGCTTCCTCGGCCTGCTGCACCTGGAGATCATCGGCGAGCGGCTCGAACGCGAGTTCAACCTCGACCTGATCTCGACCGCGCCGAACGTGGTCTACCGCGTCTTCACCGAGGACGGGGCCGAGGTCGTGGTCACCAACCCGAGCGAGTTCCCGGAAGGCAAGATCGCCGAGATCCACGAGCCGGTGGTCCGGGCCACCGTCCTGGTTCCCAACGACTACGTCGGCGCCGTGATGGAGCTCTGCCAGAGCCGCCGCGGCCAGCTGCTCGGCATGGAGTATCTGTCCACCGAACGGGTCGAGCTGCGCTACACCCTGCCGCTGGGCGAGATCATCTTCGACTTCTTCGACCAGCTGAAGTCCAAGACCAAGGGCTACGCGTCGCTGGACTACGAGCCCTCGGGCGAGCAGGCGGCGGAGCTGGTCAAGGTCGACATCCTGCTGCACGGCGAGCCGGTGGACGCGTTCAGCGCGATCGTGCACAAGGACAAGGCCTACAACTACGGCGTCACGATCGCCGCCAAGCTGCAGAAACTCATCCCGCGGCAGCAGTTCGAGGTGCCGATCCAGGCCGCCATCGGCAGCCGCATCATCGCCCGCGAGACCATCCGCGCCATCCGCAAGGACGTGCTCGCCAAGTGCTACGGCGGTGACATCAGCCGCAAGCGCAAGCTGCTCGAGAAGCAGAAGGAAGGCAAGAAGCGGATGAAGATGGTCGGCCGCGTCGAGGTCCCCCAGGAGGCCTTCATCGCCGCGCTGTCGACCTCGGACTCGGCCGACAGCAAAACAAACAAAAAATAGGGCGGTTTGGTTTTCGGGCCGGTCGGGAACTCTGGGGTCAGACGAACGCAACAACTGTTCTACCCCCCAAGGAGACCTTCAATGACCGTCACCGGCATCATCACCGCGCTCATCGTCGGCCTGATCATCGGCGCCCTCGGCCGCCTGGTCGTACCCGGCAAGCAGAACATCCCGATCTGGCTGACCATGGTCATCGGTGTCGTGGCCGCCCTGCTGGGCACGGTCATCGCCCGCGCCTTCGGCGTGGACTCGACCGGCGGCATCGACTGGATCGAGCTGCTGTTCCAGGTCCTGCTCGCCGCCGTGGGTGTGGCGCTGGTCGTCGGCATCTCCGGCCGCCGCGGCGTCACCCGCTGAACCCGGATCAGCTGAGGCTGAACCGAAAAGCTCCACAGGAACGCCGGACCGCGAGGTCCGGCGTTCCTGCATTCCCGGTCCTTTCGCAACCAGCTCAGGCCGGGCAGTCTCGGAGGCCAGAGCGGCGCAAATCACACGGCACAAGCTTCGCTGGATTGCGGGGCTGCGCACTCCGCGACAGGGCCACTAGGTTGGGCCGATGGCTGCGCGGGGGCTTCTGTTCGACGCCGGCGGCGTACTCATCGGACCCGTCGGTGGCCGGTGGAATCCCCGGTACGACTTCGAGCAGGTCCTGGCCCGCCACGTCCCCGCCATCCCGGACTCAGCCCTACCAGCAGCCTTCGCAGCAGGCCAGGCGCTGCTCGACAGCGCCTCGGGCACTGCCGACAGGACCGACTACCACCGGGCCATCCTCCAAGCCCTCGGCATCGCCGACCCCACTCGTGAGCTGCTCGCCGAGCTCGAGCAGCCCGCCGCCGGGCTGCCCGTCGAGCCCTACCCCGAGGTCCGGGATGTTCTCGCTCGGCTGCATGCCGACGGGGTGCCGATGGCTGTCATCTCGGATGCCTGGCCGGATCTCGATGACCTTTTCCGCCGGCTCGGCCTGCGGAACTACTTCGTCACTCTGGTGATCTCGGCCGTTCTCGGGTGCCGCAAGCCCGATCCGCGGATGTACCGCGCCGGCAGTGACGCGCTCGGGCTTTCGCCGGCCGACTGTCTCTTTGTTGATGATGATCCTGAGCTTGTCGCCGCGGCCGTCCGGCTCGGCTATCAGGGGGTCACGATGGTCCGGGACCCCGATGGGACAGCGCCGCCCGCCACGCGGTGGATCGCTTCGCTGAGCGAGCTTGTTCCATAGCGGATTCAGTAGCGGAACTTGTGTTGCGCGCTGCGGCGGTTCACCCACGCCGGGAGTTCGTCCACGTGTTCCAGGTGCGGCACCTGCTCCACCGGGTCCTGCGGTTTCGTCACCTTGCGCATCGTCACCACGTAGCCCTGGACCAGGCGGTCCTCGCGCAGGTCCCGGTACGTCGCCTCCACCATCACCTGGGTCTCGTCCGCCCGTTGCAGGGCGCAGTAGACCACCCCGTCGCCCTCGTCGCGGAGGGCTCGGCGGATCTGGCCCCGGTCGTCCGGGTGGACCAGATCCGGCAGCTTCGCGAACGGGGGGAGTTCCTTCTCACCGATCAGTTCGTGGAGCGCCGGGCTCGCGTACCGGATCTGCTGGTCCTCGTCGATCACCAGCATGATGTCCGCGGTGTTGCGGATCACCGCCCGCAGGTAGAGGTCGCTGTCGCGGCGGCCCACGGCCTCCACCAGGGAGATCCGGTCCAGGGCCAGCGCCGCCTGGCCGGCCAGGACCTCCAGGGCGTCGCGGCTCACCGTCAGCATGTCCTTGCGGCCCGCCAGCACCAGCGCGCCGCCGCTCGGGCGGGCCACGGCCAGCGGTTCCAGCCACAGCGGACAGACCAGCGTCCCGTCGGCCGGGTCCGTTCCGGGCTTCTTCTCGTCGTCCAGCCACCAGCTGCGCGGCCGGGGGCTCGTCGTCGCCGCCGGCAGGGCCTGCAACGTGAGCTGGCGGTCGTCGGTGGCGAAGACGATGCGTTGCACGTCGTGCGGGGGCAGCAGCTGGGTCACCGCCGTGCGGACCGCCTCGTCGACCGCGGCGTCGTCGGCCGCCGCGACCAGCGCCGCGCTGGCCTCGCGCAGTACGCGTTCGCGGGTCAGGGCCTGGCTGTTCTGCGTCACGGAGTCGGCCAGCCGGGTGAAGGCCAGCACCACCGTCAGCGCGCCCGCCACCGCGATCACCACACCGTCGCGGACCTCACCCTGCAACGCCTCGATGAGCAGCACCAGCGGTGGTGTGGCCACCGACAGGCCCAGCAGGGTCGCCCAGCGGCCCTGCCACGGCTTGGGCCGCAGCGGCAGGGGAGTCGTCAGCTGGACCATCGACGGGTGCAGCGCCGCGCCGCCCCAGGCCAGGTAGAGGACCATGTAGCCGGCCTCGGACCACGAGCTCGGGGCCAGCGAGTAGGCGATGTCGCTGCCCAGGCAGCCCAGCGCCCCGACGCCGAGCAGCACCGCCGACCAGTTGAACCAGACCGCCACGATCAGCCGGGCGCAGATGCCGACCAGCAGCAGGGCGCCGAGCATGTCCTCCGGTGCTATCCCGCCCAGCCAGCTGCTGCCCCCGATCAGGAAGACCCAGATCACCAGCAGCGCCGCGCAGGCGAAGGCCACCAGGTCGATCACCCGGGCCCGGTCCATCAGGATCGCGCCGGCCCGGGTCAGTTGCAGCAGCGACAGCGCCACCAGCGCGAACATCGCCAGGTAGGCGATGTCGGCGGCCGCGTACTTGTGCAGGGCGTGCAGGATGTCGCCGATGGCCACCGCGACGACGGACGCCGTCAGCAGCAGCCAGGGCCCGATCCGGGCGGGCTTGTGCCGGCATATCCCGAAGATGATCGCGGCGACGCCGACGGCTCCCAGATGGATCCACTCGATGGCTTGGAGCACGACTAACTAGTACCAGTCCGGTCGCTGTCTGTCCACGTCGATGTATACGCAGCGCTATGACCAGGCAACATCGTGATCGTGACTCTTCCGGGCATGAATAAACGTGAATATGAAGGCTGATCGCCTAGCTGAAGACCTCGGCGACCACGGTGTCGTTGCCCGCGCCCTTGCCGCCGGTTACGGGCTGCCACTTTCCGTCGGGTGCGTTCCACTCCCGGTCGGCGAAGCGGACCCGCTCCACGCCCGTGCTGCTGGCGTGCGAGACGAGCCAGTGGGCGTACCGCCAGCCGGCGTTGACGTCCTTGACCGCCACGGTCAGGCCGCCGCTCTGGGTCGCCTCGATGGTGTTGAGGCCCTTGCCCCAGTCGAGGCGCATGCCCTCGGCCAGTGCGGCCGCGGCGGTGGCCCCACGCAGGGCGGGCTCGCCGCTCACCGTGCACTCGACTGCGCCGGTGGCCCGGCCGGTCAGCGCTGTGGCGAGCACGGTGGACTCGTCGGCCCACTTCTCGTACGCGTTCGGGTAGGCCGACCGCTGCACCTTCTGGGCCGCGTCGGTGACCCGCATCTTCTGCCAGCCCTTGACCTTCTTGAGGGCCGAGTAGAACTTGCCCGCCGCGTACCTCGGGTCCTGGATCTTCTCCGGCGTGCCCCAGCCCTGGCTGGGGCGCTGCTGGAACAGCCCGACCGAGTCGCGGTCGCCGGTGTCCAGATTCTCCAGCTTGGACTCCTGGAACGCGGTCGCCAGCGCGATGATGATGGCTCGCTCGGGCATCTTGCGCCGCAGGCCGACGGCCGTGATCGTGGCCGCGTTGGCCATCTGCACGAGGTCCAGCGCGACCTCGCCGTCAGCCCGGACGATGCACTCCGGGCCGAGCTGCGGAAGCTTGATCTTGCCGCCGACGGAGTTGACGGCCACGACCACGCCGAGGGCGCCGAGGAGCGCGAGCAGAACGACCACGACTACCGGCTTTCTGCGCACGCACACTCCCTCCGTCGGGGGACAAGAGTAATCAACGAGTGCCCGTCTCCGGCGTCGCCGGCACCCAGGACGCCGGACGCTTCTCGCGGAAGGCCGCGACACCCTCGCGGCCCTCGGCCGACCGGAAGTAGCCGGCCGAGCGCTCCGACAGCTCGGCCAGGTCGGCGCGCACGGTCTCGGCCGGCCGGCGGCGCAGCAGCTGCTTGGTGCCGGCCAGGGCCAGCGGGCCACCCCGGACCAGAGATTCCGTGTACGCGGTGACGGCCGCGTCCAGCCCCTCCGCCTCGACAGCCGCCGTGACCAGCCCGATCTCGGCCGCGCGGGCCCCGTCGAAGACGTCGCCCGTGAGATAGAGCTCGGCCGCGGCCCGCGGAGCCAGCCGGGGCAGCACGGTGGCACTGATCACGGCCGGGATCACGCCCAGGCGTACCTCGGAGAACGCGAACGTCGCCGTACGGGCGCAGACCGCGAGGTCGGCCGCCGCGATCAGGCCCAGCCCGCCCGCCCGGGCCGGACCGGCGATCCGGGCCAGCACCGGCTTCGGGAACTCCCAGATCGCGGCGAGCACGTCGGCCAGCAGCTCAGCCGGGATCCGGCCGGACTCCCGGGCCTCGGCGGTCTCCTTGAGGTCGGCCCCCGAGCAGAAGACCGGGCCGGTGTGCGAGATCACCACCGCCCGGACCGCCGGGTCGGTGAGCGCGGCGCCGAGCGCCGCCAGCAGCTCGCTCATGAGCTGTGCGGAGAGCGCATTACGGTTCGCCGGGCTGTCCAGCGTCACGGTGGTCACCCCGGCTGCGGTGACGGTACGGACCAACTCCATGCCGGAACCCTAACGGTGTACGTGCACACTTGACGGATGCCTGGTCCCGCGCCCGAGGGCGAGCCCGTACCGAGTGACGGCTCGCTGCCCGACAGTGCCCTGCGCGACGTCGGTGGACGCGGCTTCGGGGTCTACGTCCACGTCCCGTTCTGCGCCAGCCGGTGCGGGTACTGCGACTTCAACACGTACACGGCCAGCGAGCTGGGCGGGGGCGCCAGCCGGGAGGGCTACGCCGACGCGGTCCTGGCCGAGCTGAAGCTGGCCGCCTCGGTCACCGGCGCGCGCGTCGACACCGTCTTCGTCGGCGGCGGCACGCCGACCCTGCTCGACCCGGGCGACCTGGGCCGGATCCTCGAGGGCATCGACCGCACCTGGGGGCTCGCCGCCGACGCGGAGATCACCACCGAGGCCAATCCCGAGTCGGTCACCCCGCAGTCGCTGCAGGCGCTGCGCAAGGCCGGCTACACCCGGATCTCGCTGGGCATGCAGTCCGCCGCCCCGGCCGTGCTGCGGATCCTGGAGCGCCGGCACACCGCCGGGCGGGCGCCGCAGGCCGCGATCGAGGCCCGGGAGGCCGGCTTCGACCACGTCAACCTGGATCTGATCTACGGGACGCCGGGGGAGACGCCCGAGGATTTCGCCCGTTCGCTGGCCGCGGTGCTCGACGCGGGGGTGGACCATGTCAGCGCGTACTCGCTGATCGTGGAGGACGGGACGCGGATGGCGGCCCGGATGCGCCGGGGCGAGCTGCCGTACCCGGAGGACGACGTGGCCGCGGACCGCTACCTGGCCGCCGAGGCGGCGCTGGGCGGGGCGGGTTTCTCCTGGTACGAAGTGTCGAACTGGGCGACGACACCGGACGCCCGCTGCCGGCACAACCTCTTGTACTGGACCGGCGGGGACTGGTGGGGGCTCGGGCCGGGCGCGCACAGCCACGTCGGCGGGGTGCGCTGGTGGAACGTCAAGCACCCGGCCGCGTACGCGAAGCGGGTGGAGGCCGGCCTGTCGCCCGGGCAGGGCCGGGAGATCCTGACCGATGCCGACCGGCACGTCGAGGATGTGATGTTGCGCGTACGGCTGCGCGACGGCCTGCCGCTGACCGCGCTGGACGCGGCCGGGCTGGCCGGTGCGGCCGGGGCCCTGGCCGACGGCCTGCTGGACCCGGCGGCGTACGAGGCCGGCCGGGTGGTCCTGACCCTGCGCGGCCGGCTGCTGGCCGACGCCGTGATCCGCGACCTGCTGCCGTGACGCCGATGGCGCCGGGCCGGGGCCCGGCGCCATCGAAGCGCTACTTGATGAGCGAGACCGTCATCGGGTAGTTGTACGGCTCGTTGTTGTTCGCCTTCACGCCGGCGACGATGCCGAAGATCGTGGCGATCGCCCAGGCCGCGATACCGACGAAGAAGCCGATCACGATGCAGGTCAGCACCCAGCCGACGATGGCGATGATCGACCAGAGGATCTGGAAGTTCAGCGCCTTGACCGCCTCGGCCCGCACGACCGGGGACTGGTTGCCCTTGGCCAGCAGCGCCACCAGCGGGGCGATCCAGCCGGAGCAGCCGCCACCGAGGAACGCGCCGGCCGCGCCCCCGAAGTGGGCGACCAGGATCCAGGTCTTGTCGTCGTTGCCCGGCGCGTAGCCACCCGGCGGGTAACCACCGGGCTGCTGGCCGTAGGCGCCGGGCGGGCCGTAGCCACCGGCACCCGAGCCGGGCGGCGGGCCGTAGCCACCCGCGCCGGAGCTGGGCGGCGGGCCGTAGCCACCGGCACCGGAGCTGGGCGGCGGGCCGTAACCGCCGGCGCCGGAGCTGGGCGGCGGGCCGTAACCGCCGGCACCCGAGGTGGGCGGCGGGGTGCCGTAGGTCGGCGGCTGCTGCGGCGGGGTGCCGTAGCTCGGCGGCTGCGGGGAGCCGTACGCCGGGGGCGGCGGCGGGGCCGATCCGGGAGTCGGATCGTTACCCGGATATGGGTTGAGCGGCGCGGTGGGATCCGAGGGATTGCCCTCACCGGGCGGACGCGGCGGTTCAGTCATGCGCACACGGTAGGACCGCACGTCGAACGTGGCGAGAGCAACACCCGGGTGACGTCGGAGAATAGACAGTCGGCTAAGTGGCTCAGGCCCTGACGGCTGATCATCGCGCGGCGGGCGCGGGCGACGTAGACTGGCACTCGACTTCGCGGAGTGCCAGCTGAGAGGTGGAGGGGTGCGACATGAGTCTCGACGACCGCAAACTCGAAGTACTCCGCGCCATCGTCGAGGACTACGTCGCCACCCAGGAACCGGTGGGCAGCAAAGCCCTGGTCGAGCGGCATCAGCTGGGCGTCTCACCGGCCACGGTCCGCAACGACATGGCCGTGCTGGAGGAGGAGGGCTACATCCGGCAGCCGCACACCAGTGCCGGCCGGGTGCCCACCGACGCCGGTTACCGCCTCTTCGTCGACCGGCTCTCCCGGGTCAAGGCGCTGAGCCCGGCCGAGCGCCGGGCCATCGAGCGCTTCCTGGTCGGCGCGGTCGACCTCGACGACGTGGTGCACCGCACAGTGCGCCTGCTGGCGCAGCTCACCCGCCAGGTCGCCGTCGTGCAGTATCCCAGCCTGGCCCGTTCCGCGGTGCGTCATCTGGAGCTGGTGCCGATCTCCACCACCCGGATCATGCTGGTGATGATCGCCGACACCGGCCGGGTCGAGCAGCGCCTGGTGGAACTGCCCGGGCCGACGCCCGGCGACGACGTGCTCGACATGCGCCGGGTGATCAACGCCAAGCTCACCGGGCAGAAGCTGGCCGACACCCCGCCGCTGGTGCAGACGCTGGTCGACGAGTGCGCCCCGGAGAAGCGCACCACGATGGCCTGCGTCGCCTCGGTGCTGCTGGAGACACTGGTGGAGCGCAGTGAGGAACGCCTCGCTCTGGCGGGCACGGCCAACCTCACCCGCGGCGGCGTGCTGGACTTCCAGGGCTCGCTGCGGCCGGTCCTGGAGGCGCTGGAGGAGGAGGTCATCCTGCTCAAGCTCATCGGTGAGGTGGAACCGAGCACCACCCGGGTCCGCATCGGCGACGAGAACGAGATCGACAACCTGCGGGCGGCCTCGGTGGTCAGCACGGGTTACGGACCCGGCGCGACGATCGTTGGTGGGCTCGGCGTGCTGGGGCCGACCCGGATGGATTACCCCGGCACCATCGCCACGGTACGAGCCGTGGCACGCTACGTTGGCGATTTGCTGGCACAAAACTGACGGAACCGCTCAGCGCTGGGCAGACATGAGGACTCGAACCCCTGTGGCCAAGGACTATTACGGAATTCTCGGGATCAGCCGGGAAGCCACCGACGACGAGATCAAGCGCGCTTACCGCAAGCTGGCCCGTCAATACCACCCGGACGTCAATCCCGACCCCGAGGCGCACGAGAAGTTCAAGGACATCAACGCGGCGTACGAGGTGCTCTCGGACGACCAGAAGCGGCAGATCGTCGACCTCGGCGGTGACCCGCTGGCCCCGGGCGGCGGCGGCGCGGGCGGACCGGGTGGCCCCGGCGGGGCAGGCCCGTTCGTCGGTTTCCAGGACATCATGGATGCCTTCTTCGGCACGGCCGCCGGCGGTGGCTCCCGAGGACCTCGGCCACGCACCCGGCCCGGCGCCGACGCGATCCTGCGCCTGGAGCTCGACCTGGTCGAGACCGCCTTCGGTGTCGAGGCGCCGATCACGGTCGACACCGCGGTCCTGTGCACCCAGTGCTCCGGCGCGGGCACCGCACCCGGCACCCACCTGGCCACCTGTGAGACCTGTGGTGGCCGCGGTGAGGTCCAGTCGGTGCAGCGCACGTTCCTGGGCCAGGTCGTCTCGTCCCGCCCGTGCCAGGTCTGCCAGGGCCACGGCACGGTCATCCCGCAGCCCTGCCCGACCTGCGCCGGCGACGGCCGGATCCGCACCCGCCGCTCGCTGACCGTGAAGATCCCGGCCGGCGTCGAGGACGGCATGCGCATCCGCCTGGCCCAGCAGGGCGAGGTCGGCCCGGGCGGCGGCACGGCCGGCGACCTGTACGTGGAGATCCACGAACGCCCGCACGACGTCTACTCCCGCAAGGGCGACGACCTGCACTGCCGGGTGACGCTGCCGATGACGGCCGCCGCGCTCGGCACCCGGCTGACCATCAAGACGCTCGACAGCGAGGAGAACATCGAGGTCAAGCCGGGCACCCAGCCGGCCTCGACGCTGCGCATCCGGGGCAAGGGCGTGCCGCACCTGCGCGGGCAGGGCCGGGGTGAGCTGTTCGTGCACCTGGACGTCAAGACGCCGACCAAGCTGACCGCCGACCAGGAGCGGATGCTGCGCGACTTCGCCAAGACCCGGGGTGAGGACATCGCCGAGCTGAGCAAGCAGGGCGGATTCTTCTCCCGGATGCGGGACGCCTTCAACGGGCACTAGTTCTTACGATCCAGGGCTTCATGTCGTAGGTGGTGCGGATAACTGACCGTCGCTCCCGCCGAGACCGGGCGCGGGGATCCAGTCGCTGGCGCTCCTGAACGGATCCCCGCACCCTGCCAGGTGCGTACTCCAGCGGGCCGGGCCCCGGCGGGCCGCTTCGGCCTGGTGAGTTGGGTAGCGTGAGCGCGTGTCTGCGCCTCTTTTTCTCGTTGACGAGCTGCCCAGTGGCCGGCGGTTCACGCTTGCTGGTGCCGAGGGGCACCATGCCGCCACCGTGCAGCGGCTCAAGGTCGGTGAGGATCTGCTGCTGTCCGACGGGCGGGGCGGGACCGCTGTTGCCGAGGTGGCCGCGGTTGGGCGGGGCAGCATCGACGTGCATGTGCTCGGCCGGGAGTTCGCGCCCCCGCCTGATCCGCGGCTGGTGGTGGTGCAGGGCATTGCCAAGGGTGACCGCGGTGAGCTGGCGGTGCAGGCCATGACCGAGATCGGCGTCGACGAGATCGTGCCGTGGGCCGCTTCCCGGTCGGTCGCCCAGTGGCGCGGCGACCGTGGTGTCAAAGCCCGGGAGAAGTGGGTCAGCACCACCCGGGAGGCCGCCAAGCAGGCCCGGCGTCCGTGGCTTCCGGTGGTCTCGGGCAGCCCTGATGTCTCCACCAAGAAGGTCTCCGGGCTGCTCTCCGCGGCCGCCGCCGCGTTCGTGCTGCACGAGGAGGCCACCGACCGGCTCAGCCAGGCCAAGCTGCCCGATGCCGGCGAGATCGTGCTGGTCGTCGGGCCCGAGGGCGGGATCAGCGATCAGGAACTGGGTTCGTTCGTCGCGGCCGGCGCGCAGCCGGTGCGGCTGGGCGATTCCGTGCTGCGCACCTCCACCGCCGGGATGGCCGCGCTCGCGGTGCTGTCCGCCCGGCTGGAGCGCTGGTGACGGCCGGAGAGTGACGGGTAAGGAAGGTTAGCCTAAGCTTCGCGGCATGGTGCTGACGCGGACGGCCGCTGCGACGCGGCCGGGGCCCAAGGCCGCGCCGGCCGCCGCCGGGCTCGCGGCGACCCAGGCCCGCCGCACCCTCGGCCTGCTCATCTGTCTCGGCGTGCTGGCTCTCGTCTGCTTGTTCAGCATCGCCCTCGGCACCCGCACCATCTCCCCGGGCGCCGTCTGGGACGCGTTCTTCCACTTCACCGACACCGACGACCAGTCGATCGTGCGGGACCTGCGGGTGCCCCGAACGGTGCTCGGACTGCTGGCCGGCGTCGCCTTCGGACTGTCCGGCGCGGTCATCCAGGCCGTCACCCGCAACCCGCTCGCCGACACCCAGATCCTGGGGATCAACGCCGGCGCCGGGCTGTTCGTGGTGTTCGCCGTCGGGGTGCTCGGCCTGACCAGCCTCACGCAGTACATGTGGTTCGGGTTCGCCGGGGTCGCGTTCGCGCTCACCCTGGTCTACCTGCTCGGGTCCACCGGGCGCGGCGGGGCCACCCCGATCCGGCTCACCCTGGCCGGAGTCGCCCTGGGCGCGGTCATGGACGGCATCTCCGGCGGCATCCGGCTCGTGCGGCCCCGCGCCTTCGACTACCTGCGGTTCTGGGACATCGGCTCGCTGGCCGGGCGGCCGCTGGATGTGGCCACCACCGTCCTGCCGTTCGTGCTGGCCGGGACGGTGCTCGCGCTGATCGTCGCCCGGTCGCTCAACGCGGTGGCGCTCGGTGACGATCTCGCCCGTACCCTCGGCGCCCGGATCGGCCGCACCCGGTTCCTGGCCACCGTCTCGGTGATGCTGCTGGCCGGCGCGGCGACCGCCGCGGTCGGCCCGATCGGGTTCGTGGGGCTGATGGTGCCGCACGTGGTGCGCTGGATCGTCGGCCCGGACCAGCGCTGGATTTTCGTCTACACCGTGGTTTGCGGTCCCGTGCTGCTGCTGCTCGCCGACATCGTGGGCCGGCTCGTGGTGCGGCCGGGTGAGCTGCGTGTCGGTGTGGTCACCGCCTTCATCGGCGCGCCCGTGCTGATCTGGTGGGTCCGCCGGGCCCGGGTGAGTGGCCTGTGAGCGTCGACTTCGGCCGCAAGGTCGTGGTGCTGCGCCCGCACCGCAACGCGTCCGCCCGGATCTCGCTGCGTCCGGCGCTGGTCTGTGCGGTGCTCGTGCTGGCCGCGCTCGCCGTCGGGGTGCTGACCCTGGGCACCGGTGAGTTCACCCTGACCCCGGCCGAGGTGCTGCGGGCGCTGTCCGGCGAGGGCACCCGGGCCGCCCGGCTGGTGGTCGTCGAGTGGCGGCTGCCGCGGGTGCTGCTGGCGCTGATCATCGGCGCCGCGCTGGGGCTGGCCGGGGCCGTCTTCCAGGCGCTGACCCGCAACCCGCTGGGCAGCCCGGACGTCATCGGGTTCAGCACGGGCGCGTACACCGGGGTGCTGCTCGTGACCGTTCTGGTCGGCAACGGCTACTACGTGGTGGCGGCCGGTGCGCTGGTCGGTGGGCTGGCCACCGCCGTCGCGGTCTACCTGCTCGCCTTCAAGCGCGGCGTGCAGGGCTTCCGGCTGATCATCGTGGGTATCGCGATCAGCGCCATGCTGGCCTCGGTCAACCAGTGGTTCATCATCAAGGTCGACCTGCAGGCGGCCTTCGCCGCCATGATGTGGGGGCAGGGCAGCCTCAACGGCCTGGGCTGGGCCCAGGTCACCCCGGTGGCGGTCACCGTCGGCGTGCTCTGCCTGCTCCTGATCGGGTACGGCCCCCGCCTGTCCCTGCTGGAGATGGGGGAGGACGCGGCCGCCGCACTCGGCGTACGGGTGGAACCGACCCGGCTCGCGTACCTGGTCATCGGGGTTGCCCTCACCGCGGTCGCGACAGCGGCCGCCGGTCCGGTCTCCTTCGTCGCGCTGGCCGCCCCGCAGCTCGCCCAGCGCGTCACCCGTGCGCCCGGCATCGCGCTGCTGCCCTCGGCCGCGATGGGTGCCTTCCTGCTGATGCTCAGCGACTTCCTCGCCCAGCGGGCGTTCGCCCCGACCCAGCTGCCGGTCGGGGTCGTGACCGTGTCGGTGGGCGGCATCTACTTCGTCTGGCTGCTGATCCGCCAGGCCCGACGACAGGGGTCCTGAATGAGCATCGCCGCCCGCGACATCACCATCGGCTACGACAAGAAGTCGATCAGCGAGCACCTCGACCTGGCGGTGCCGGAGAGCCGGTTCACCGCGATCATCGGCCCCAACGCCTGCGGCAAGTCCACGCTGCTGCGCGCGCTGGCCCGGCTGCTCAGGCCCAGCGCCGGTGAGGTGCTGCTGGACGGCCGGGACATCCACTCGCGGCCGGCCAAGGAGGTGGCCCGCCGGCTCGGGCTGCTGCCCCAGTCGTCGATCGCCCCGGACGGGATCACGGTCGCCGAGCTGGTCGCTCGCGGCCGGTTCCCGCACCAGAAGCTGATCCGGCAGTGGTCGGCCGGGGACGAGGCCGCCGTGGTCGCCGCGATGGCCGCCACCGGGGTGACCGACCTCTCCGGCGAGCTCGTCGACACGTTGTCCGGCGGGCAGCGGCAGCGGGTCTGGGTGGCCATGGTGCTGGCCCAGCAGACGCCGATCGTGCTGCTGGACGAGCCGACCACCTTCCTGGACATCGCCCACCAGATCGAGTTGCTGGAGCTCTGCGTGCGGCTCAACCGCGAGCAGGGCACGACGATGGTCGCGGTGCTGCACGACCTCAACCAGGCGGCCCGGTACGCCGACCACCTGGTGGTGATGAAGGCCGGGGTGATCGTGGCCCAGGGCGACCCGCGCGAGGTCATGACGGCCGAGCTCGTCGAGGATGTCTTCGCGCTGGGCTGCCGGATCATCGACGACCCGGAGACCGGTACGCCGCTGGTGATCCCGCGCTCGAAGGTGATCCAGCGCGTAGGTTAGGCTGTCCTTACTTTCGGCCGACCTGTGGGGAGACGTCGTGTCCAGCAACCCGTTCGACGACGAGAACGGCACCTTCCACGTCCTCGTGAACGACGAGGAGCAGCACTCGCTCTGGCCGTCCTTCAAGGAGGTCCCGTCGGGCTGGCGCAGCGTGTTCGGGCCCGCGCCGCGGCAGCAGGCCATCGACTACGTGGACGCCAACTGGACCGACCTGCGCCCCAAGTCGCTGCGCGACAGCATGGCCCAGTGAGCAGGTCGGGCGCTCGGATCCTGCTTCGCACCACCACTCGCAACGCCAGGCGGTTGTGGTTCGGCACCGGCCTCATCGCGGTCCACCAGGCCTGCGAGACCTTCGTCCCGGTCCTGATCGGCGTGGTCATCGACCGGGCCGTCACGCCGGGCGACCTCGGTCAGCTGCTGCTCTGGGTGGGCGTGCTCGCCGTGCAGTTCACGGTGCTGACCATGGCGTACCGCTTCGGCGCGCGGCAGCTCATGGCCGCCATCGCCGAGGAAGGGCACCAGCTGCGCCTGGAGGTGTCGGCGAAGATCCTGCACCCGCGCGGGGTACGTACCGACCTGCGGGCCGGGGATCTGCTGACCGTGTCCACGAGCGACGCCGACAACACCTCGTACCTGCTGGACTACGTGCCGCGGATCGTCGGTGCGGTCGTCGCCACGGTGATCAGTGCGGTGGTGCTGTTGCTCATCTCCGTACCGCTGGGTCTGGTCGTCCTGGTCGCCACCCCGCTGGTGCTGGTGCTGCTGCAGATCAGCTCGCCGCTGATCACCCGGCGGGTCGCCGACCAGCAGGAACAGGCCGGCCGGGCCACCTCGCTGGCCACCGACCTGGTCACCGGGCTGCGGCCGCTGCGCGGCATCGGCGCGCAGGACGCCGCCGCCGGGAACTACCGGGCGGTCAGCCGCCGCTCGTTGGCGGCGACGCTGCGGGCGTCGCGCACCCAGGGTGGCTACCTGGCCGC
Organism: Actinoplanes sp. NPDC048967; assembly: GCF_040649415.1. Taxonomy (NCBI): domain Bacteria; kingdom Bacillati; phylum Actinomycetota; class Actinomycetes; order Micromonosporales; family Micromonosporaceae; genus Actinoplanes; species Actinoplanes sp. NPDC048967. The sequence goes on along the minus strand of NZ_JBEZFL010000003.1, from coordinate 1,006,525 downwards.
CTCGACGGTGCTGAGCACGCTGCTGGCCTGCGGCATCGCCATCCTGGCGGGCTGGTTCGCGCTCACCGGCCGGATCACCGTCGGGCAGTTCATCACCGTCATCGGCCTCGCCCAGTTCCTCATCGAGCCGTTCGGGACGCTGGCCGTGGTGCCGAGCTGGATCGCCGAGGCGCGCGCGTCCGCGGACCGGGTCGCGCTGGTCACCGACGCCGGGCTGGTGCTGCCGGAAGGCGCCGACCGGCCCGCCGGGCACCCGTGCGACCTGCACCTGTCCGGCGTGCGGCACGGCCCGCTCGACGGCCTCGACCTGCACGTGCGGCCGGGCGAGTTCGTCGGCGTGGTGGCCCGCCGCCCCGGCGACGCCGAGGCGCTGGTCAAGCTGCTCAGCGTCCCCGCCGACTACCAGGGCAGCGTCCTGTTGGGCGGCTCACCGCTGGAGCAGGTCGAGCGAGCCCACGCGCGCCGGCTGCTGCTGGTCGAGCCGCACCACACCGACCTGTTCACCGGCACGATCGCCGCCAACGTGGCCGTGCACGCTGACGGTTCCGACCGCCACGACGGACCGGGCGCGATCCCGGCCGACGTGCTCAGTGCCGCCGCCGCCGACGAAGTGCTGGACACTCAGCCGGAACGGCTCGACGCGCTCGTCGCCGAACGCGGTGCCAGCCTCTCCGGCGGCCAGCGGCAGCGGATCGCCCTGGCCCGCGCGCTGCTGGCCCGGCCGCCGGTGCTGGTGCTGCACGACCCGACCACCGCCGTCGACGCGGTCACCGAGCACGCCATCGCGCAGGGCATCCGCGCGCTGCGGCACGGCCCGGCGTCCGGCTTCGCCACCGTCGTCATCACCAGCAGCCCGGCCCTGCTCGCCGCCACCGACCGCATCGTCGTGCTCGGCGACGGCGTGGTCACGGCCGAGGGCGAGCACGAGGAGCTGGGCGCGAGCGACGAGACCTACCGACAGTTGGTGCTGCGATGACCCAGATCCTGCCCATCGCGACCGCCCGGCAGACCCGCGGCTGGCTGTGGGCCGAGCTGCGCGGGCGCCGGGCCGAGGTGACCGGGACGCTGCTGGTCGGCCTGCTCGCGGCCGCGGCCTCGATCGTTCCCGTGTACGCCCTGGGCATGCTCGTCGACCGGGTCCGCGACGGCGCCGGCACGGGGGCGATCGTGTCGATCTCCGTCGTCATCGTCACCGCCGCGCTGATCGGCGGGGGCGCGATCGGGCTGTCCTCGTACCTGGTGGGCCGGCTCGGCGCCCGGATGCTCGCCGACCTGCGCGAGAGCACCGTCGCGACCGCGCTGCGGCTGCCGGCCCTGGTGCTGGACCGGGCCGGGCGCGGCGACCTGCTGTCCCGGGTCGGCGCGGACATCGCCGCGATCGGCAAGGCCGTCTCCGACGTGCTGCCGAACGTGATCTCGGCGCTGCTGCTGGGCGTGCTGAGCCTGGTGGCCATGGCCGGCATCGACTGGCGGCTGGGCCTGGCCGGTGCCGTGGCCGTGCCGTTCTACGTGGTCGCGCTGCGCTGGTACCTGCCGCGTTCGGCCCCCCGGTACGCCGCGGAACGCAAGGCTGTCGCCGAGCGGTCGCAGCTGCTGGTGGAGAGCATGCAGGGGTTGCGGACCGTGCACGCGTACCGGCTGGAGCAGCGGCACCTGGCCGACATCGACGCCGCGTCGGCCAAGGCCCGCGACATCGACGTCGGCGTCTTCACGCTGTTCACCCGCTTCGTCGGCCGGGTCAACCGGGCCGAGTTCTTCGGCCTGGCGGCGATCCTGACGGTCGGCTTCTGGCTGGTCCGCGACGGCTCGGTGACCGTCGGCCAGGCCTCGGCCGCCGCGCTGCTGTTCCACCGGCTGTTCAACCCGGTGTCCACCCTGCTGTTCACCTTCGACGAGATCCAGGCGGCCGGCGCGAGCCTGTCCCGGCTGGTCGGGGTCGAGACTATGCCGGTCGAGCAGCGCGGCGCGGGCCGCCCACCGGCCGACGCGGCGCTGACCCTGGACGACGTCAGCTTCAGCTACGACGGCCGCACGCCGGTGCTGCGCGAGGTCAGCCTGCGGCTGGAGCCGGGCGAGCGGGTGGCGCTGGTCGGCTCGACCGGGGCCGGCAAGACCACGGTCGCCTCCATCGCCGCCGGTGTGCTGCGCCCCGACGAGGGCGTGGCGCGGGTCGGCGGGGTGCCGGTCGCGGAGCTGCCGGGCGAGACCGTGGCGATCATCAGCCAGGAGACGCACGTCTTCGCCGGGCCGCTCATCGAGGACCTGCGGCTGGCCCGCCCGTCGGCGAGCGTCGAGGAGGTCTCCGCCGCGCTGGACACCGTAGGCGCCCTGCACTGGGCGCTGGCGCTGCCCGAGGGCTTGGACACGCTCGTCGGTGACGGCAGCCACGAGCTGACCGCCGCGCAGGCGCAGCAGCTCGCGCTGGCCCGGCTGGTGCTGCTGGACCCTGCGGTCGCTGTGCTGGACGAGGCGACGGCTGAGGCCGGCAGTGCTGGAGCCCGGGCGCTGGAGGAGGCCGCGGCGGCGGCGACGCGGGGACGGACGGTGCTGATCGTGGCGCACCGGCTCACCCAGGCGGCGTCGTCGGACCGGGTCATCGTGCTGGAGCACGGCGAGATCGTGGAGTCGGGGCCGCATGCCGAGCTGGTCGCTGCGGGCGGCCGCTATGCGCAGCTGTGGTCGGCCTGGGAGTCTCGGAAGCCGACGAGTGCCAGTACCAGGTCGGACTGACTCTCGTGAGTTACGGCCACCACCGTTTGGCGTTCTCAATGGCCTGATACACGTCCGCGACAGCGCGTTCACCGCCCGTCTCGTGGATCGAAGTCATCGACATTCTCAACTGATCCAGTAACTGCCAGATGCTGCTGTGGCCCATCGGGCATCGCGCACAGTCCTGCCATGATTGCGGGGAGACGCCCTCGGGGGCGGACTCAGGCGACAGATCCGTGAGTTCGCCGGCGTAGCCGGCGACGGTTCTCTCGGCTATCGCGATCGCTGTCCGACGCGGGACAGGATCAGGGTGCGAACGGAGCACCACCTCCCTGAGAACATCCATCCGCCGGTCATCGGACTTGAGCCTCGCGAACAGGAGAGTCAGTGTCTCCTCCGGCTCTTCCAGGTCCGTGGTGGCGCGGAGAACGACGACGGCGATCTCATCCGCTCGCCAATCGGATGTGCTCCGCCTGGCGTCCCCGGGCGACGGCTCGAAGGCGACTTTCAGCAGTTGCGGTAACAAGTCGGTAGTGCAGACTTCGGCGAGATCGGTCAGGAGGCCCCCGCCCGTCGGGCAGCGGCCGGTGATCGCTATGGCCTCCTCGAGGAAACTGTGTCGGTCGTCGTCCTCCGCTTGATCGGCCAACGCCATCGCACAGTAAGCCAGAAAATAGTTACTGCTCGGGGTCGCGTGCGCCAGCAGGTCCCGAGCTTCACAGGACACCTGCTCGGCCGCAGGCTGTGGGAGATGCCGAGCCAGTTCCGCGAGGATGAGCGGCAGGAGGCTCAGCTGAGCGGGGTTTGCTCTGGCCGCCGAGACAGCGAGCTCGCCGAAGCCCGCTTCGGCAAGACCGGTCAGAGCGCTGATGTAATACCAGGGCCGCAGGCCGTCGCCGGTGGCGCATTCCTGGACGATCGACTGTGCAATCAGCGAGGCTGTCGCGTCGTCAGCGAATCTCAGCATCGCCACGAGTGCGAGCAGATAGCTCTCCCCGTCTATGTCCAGGCGAGTGGCCTCCAAGGCTCCGACGGCCGCCGCACGTCGGGCGGTGCCGACGAGCTCGGGCAACATGTGGGTCAGGGCTTCGCGCCGCAGGATCGGCGGCTGGATCGACCACGCGATGGCATGTGCTTCCTCGACCACAGACGAACGTGCCGGAAGGTCATCAGCATTCAGGCAGGCCATCAAGCCTTCGAAGCGCATGAACGGGTCTTCCTCCGCCATGGCACAGGACACGGCCTCTTGCAGAATCGAGGCTCGCCGGTCGCTCGTGAATCGGTTGCTGATGCTGAGAAGACCTTCGATCCGTGCGGAACGCTCGCAGGAGCGAATCTGCGCAAGCACCTCATCCAGTTCTCCGGGTGGGGCGCTTCGTGCTCGCAGCCCTATGGAGAACTGCGAATTCGTACCCTTGGTGGCTTCGAAGACGGCAGCCTTGTACCGCTCTGCTCGCGAAGGGTCCAGCTCGATCAGTTTCGACAGAGCCATGATGTCGATCCCGTAAGTGCCGGCCGTGACCTCCCTGACGATCGCGGCAGCCGTCTCAGCGTCAGCAACCCTCGCTACCTCGAGCAGCCGGATACCGATCATGTCGGTGTCTGCCCGAGCCGCAGCGATCGCCTCCGCGAGCGCGCGTGTTCTGAGCTCGTCAGGCAGGAGTGGCAGGAGTGACGTCAGAAGCCAGCAGCGGTATCGCGCCGAGGCCACCGCCGATACCTCCGACAATGTGTCCTCGAGAAAGGACTCCCGCTCCGAATCCGCAACAAAAGGCAGGAGCGCAATGTTGGCCTTCACCAGCTCCTCGCCCGCCAATTGACGAGTGTGCGCGAAGGCCCGATGGAGGTCCCACACCTTCTCCTCGATCAGAGCCGGTATGAGCCCGGGTTCGACGTAGGCGGCCTTCGTCCGCACCGCGGCGGCATAGATCTGACAGCTCACCTCCCACCCGATGCGCGGGGCCGACCCCGTACGGATGGCGTCATCGTTCGGGGCGGAGACGGCGTGCTGAGCAAGTTCGAGGTCGTTGACGTACCCGTCGAAGTCGGCGACCACCTCATGGGCTCGATACCAGACGTTGTAACTGTCGCCGCCGTGGGCTACCTCGCAGTTGAGCAGAGCCCAGACGTCATCGTGCCTCCCCGTCGCGGTGAGGTGGTGGACGAGATTCCGCAGCCCGTACCCGTTCTCCTGCGCGGAGAGCGAGGGATCCCCGGCCAGTGCCGGTAACCCGGACTCAATGCCTCCGTACCTGTCGAGCATCAGCTCGATGATCGTGGTGTGGGCGGTGACGGCCGCCTGTCGAAGCTCGATGGTGAGCGTCTCCAGGGCGTCAGATCGGTTTTCGGGCAGCCGGGCCCGGCCCTCGAGGAACTCCCGCAGGCTCAGGTGATATATCGAATAACGACGGTCCTCTGCACCGGAGACCGTCAGGAAGGGACGGAACGGTCCATCACAGAGCTGCCGAACTCGGGTCAGGGGCTTGCCACCGGAAAGGGCTGCCAGCGCCTCGGCGGTGAGGGGTTCACGGGCCACGCAGAGTGCCTGTAGTACCGGCAGCGTCAGAGCGTTCCACTCCTCCGAAGCGCGCCAGTCCCAGATCTGTTTCGCGTAGAAGTCGAGCAGGTCGGTCGGAAGATGATCAATTGCGGTCAGCTCCCGGTGACCCAGCCGAATCTCCTCCAGTAGGTATCTGAGGTAGATCCAGGTACCCCTGGTCAGTTCGGCCAACCTTTGGGCAAGTCGGTCGGCGTCTGCCGGAGACAGTGTCAATGTGCCCGTGATGTCTTCGTCCTTGACGGCTTGTTTCAGGTATCGCTGGACGTCATCGAGGTTTTCCGCACCGGCCCGGTGGATTCTCAGCGTGATACTCGGTGCGTGTGGATGCCAAGGCGTCGTGCCGGTGCGATAGGTGGCGACCACGAAAACACCCGACGGCAGAAGCGAGGGCAGGCCCCAGGGGAGCTCTGTTCCCTCCGGGTCAGCCTCGTCGAGACCGTCGGCGATGAGCACGACCCTGTCGCCGAAGCGGCGCGCCTTCTCGGCCGCCAGCACGAGGATTGAACCGAAGCCGTCCGCTGTCGTCGCCCATTCCGGTAGGAGCCCGCCCGGGGTGAGGTCGCTGAGCTCGTACTTATTGATCAGTTGCGCGGACAGGCTTCGCAGTGCCGTCGTCGTCGACTGGCCCCGAGGTTGCCGGCTGAAGTGGGCGACGTATCCCCGGTCGAAAGCGAGATGCGCGGCGAACGCTGTCTTCCCGAGGCCCGCCTCGGCCTCCACGAAGACGTAGCCCGAGCTTCGTGAGCGGAGGAACCGGTCCACGTCGGCGAGCAGCCATTCGCGGCCGGTGAAGTGTTCGACCGAGACCGCGTCGAAGACCGGGCCCAGGTGCTGCCGGGCAATCGCGAGGGGGACGCCCCCGGACTGGGGACCGGAGTTCGTAACGACGGTGTTGACATTGCCCGCGATAGCGACGGCGCCGTCGCCTGACGCGATTACCTTCGCGCTGCTAAACATCATCGCCGGATGGTCGGGATTCCCGGTTCGTCGTGATGTCCGCAGTCGAGTCGCCGCCGATGGCAACGCTTCCGGGAGCGGACGCCTCAACACCGGGGGACAGATTTGGCCTTTCGGCGGAAGACGAAGGATTCATCGACCGTGTGCTGACTCTTCCTGAGGCTGACCCGCCGATCGCTACAGATCCACTACCCGACGCGGTCACACGGGATCCCGGGTCCTCGGAAGAGCGGGAAAGCAATATCTGAAGGACGACTCCGGTCACTGTGAGGGCTGCCAGGGCCGTGCCGTACACCCAGGACCATCGTTCGGTCACCAAGTTGGTGATGATGCCGGTCAGGACAGCAATCACCAGAGCTCCTGCGGCGGCCACGCCGCGCTTTGCGGTTCGCATCATGGATTCTCGTCCGCCTTGACCCGTGACTTGACTGGGAGTGGCACGTCCGGCACCAGTATGCCAAGGCGCGACCCACGAGGCGCTTATCGTCGCCTGGCCTAGGCGGGTCCGTCGGTCTCGGGGAAGGAGACCTGGACCCGCAGCCCGTCGTGGCCGGTGGACGAGGCCGCGATGACGCCGTCGTGGGCTCGGGTGATCGAGCGGGCGATCGACAGTCCGAGGCCCGCCCCGCCGCCCTGGTGGATGCGGGTGGCCGACAGTCGGCGGAACGGTTCGAACAGGGCGGACACCGCCTCGGCCGGGACGTCGTCGCCGGTGTTTGTCACGGTCAGGGCCGGGTCGTCGCCGACCTGGACGTCGATGGTGCCGTCGGGGCGGTTGTAGCTCACGGCGTTCTGCACCAGGTTGCTGACCAGGCGTTCCAGTAGCACCTGCTCGCCCAGGACCAGGCGTGGGCGCAGGGTGCTGGTGATCGTGATGCCGGCTTCGGCGGCCCGGGCGCGGTGGGCGTCGACGACCTGCGCGGTGATGAGGTCGAGCCGCAGCGGGGTGCGGGACAGCAGGCCGCGGTCGCTCTCGGCCAGTACCAGCAGGCCCTCGATCAGCTGCTCGTTGCGTTCGTTGGTCTCCAGCAGCTGGGCGGTCAGCAGTTCGAGCTGGTCCTCGGTGCGGGCCCGGGCCAGGCCGACCTCGATCAGCGTCCGCTGCACCGCCAGCGGGGTGCGCAGCTCGTGGGAGGCGTCGGCGGCGAACCGGCGCTGGGCCTCGTAGCCGACCGCGATGCGGTCCATCATGTCGTCGATCGTGCGGCCGAGCAGCGCCACTTCGTCCTGGCCCGGTCCGGGGCGCAGCCGGTGGCCCAGGTTCTGCGGGCCGACGTTCGCGATCACCGGGACCAGGTCCCGGACCGGTCGCAGGCACCAGCGGGCCGCCGGGACGCACAGCGCCAGCAGGCCGGCCAGGACCAGGAACAGGACCGGTCCGGTCACGACGCTGGGCCGCCGGAAGACCTGCTCGCAGAGGAACGAGGCGTTGGCGTCGGGGGCCCGCGGCCCGCCCAACCCGCACCAGGACACCCCGAACTCCCGCGTCAGCGTGAGCACCTGGTCGGCCACCGTCGGGGCGAACTGCGCCGCGACCAGGGCGATCCCGCAGACCAGGAGGATGCGGCGGGCGGGGGAGGGCGACCTCATGGTGCGAGCCGGTAGCCGACCTTGGGCACCGTGTGGATCACCGGTGGGTCGCCGAGCTTGCGGCGCAAGGTCATGACGGTGGTACGCACAGTGTTGGTGAACGGGTCGGCGTTCTCGTCCCACGCCTGCTCGAGCAGGTCCTCGGCACTGACCACGCGACCGCCCGCGCGCATGAGGACGTGCAGGACGGCGTACTCCTTCGGGGAGAGTGACAGGGTCAGCCCGTCGCGGGCGGCCGTGTGCCGGGTCACGTCCAGCACGAGGCCGGCCTGCTCCAGCACCGGGGGCAACGCCGGGGTCGACCGCCGGGACAGCGCCTGCAGCCGGGCGACCAGCTCCGCGAACGCGAACGGCTTGGTCAGGTAGTCGTCGGCGCCCAGCCCGAGGCCCTCGACCCGGTCGCGGATCCCGGCCGCCGCGGTCAGCAGCAGCACGCGCGTGCCCAGCCCGGCCCCGGCGATCCGGCGGCACACCTCGTCGCCGGTGCTGCCGGGCATGTCCCGGTCCAGGACCGCGACGTCGTAGCGGTTGACGCCGAGCTTCTCCCAGGCGGTGACGCCGTCGTAGACCACGTCGACGGCCATGGACAGCCGGCGCAGGCCCTCGGCCACCATGTCGGCGAGCACCCGCTCGTCGTCCGCCACCAGCACCCGCAACGCCGCGCCTCCTCGCCTGTCCGTGACCGCCCGCCAGGCTGGCACAGCAGCAATAAAGATTCCATAAGGACCGTGCTGACGTCCTCCGGACGGGCGCGTACGCAGCATGGCATCCCATGAGATCTGTCCGTCGATGTCTCACCGTGGTCCTGATCATCGTGGCGCTGACCGCCGCGCCGGTGAGCGCACAGCCGGCGTCCGCCATCGCGTACGGCGAGGATGTGGACGCCGGTGCCTATCCGTTCACGGTGTTGCTGACCATGGCCGGCCTGCCCACCGACGGCCCCGGCACCCGGGACAGCTCCTGCTCCGGTGCTCTGGTCGCGCCCCGGTGGGTGATCACCGCGGGGCACTGCTTCCGTACGGCGGACGGGCGCCGGGTGAGCCGGACCGTGGCCGACCGCACCACCGCCACCATCGGGCGCGCGGATCTGAGCAGCGGGGAGGGGCACGAGGCCGAGGTCGTCGCCGTACGCCAGGCTGAGGGCGCCGACGTGGCGCTGGCGGAGATCGACCCGGCGGTCACCGACATCACCCCGCTGCGGGTCGGCACCGCGCCGCCCACGGTGGGCGAGGTCGTCCGGCTCACCGGGTACGGCCTGACCGCCGGTGACGGCTCCGAGCCGGCGCAACGGCTGCAGACCGGGCAGTTCGTCGTCGGCCGGACGAGCGACTCGCTGATCGAGACCTCCGGCAAGGCGCCGCGCGCGGACACCAGCCCGTGCCCGCACGACTCCGGCGGGCCGTACTTCCGGCAGCCGCGGGACGGGGCCGCGGTCCTGGTGGCCGTGGTCAGCGGCGGGCCCCGGTGCCCTCACCCGGGGCCGGACTTCAGCGCGCGGACCGACAATCTCGCCGACTGGATAGCCGGGACGACCCGCGGCGGCGACCGCCACCTCGCCGGTTACGGCCTGAGCGCTCTCGCCGCGCTGGTGGGCGTCGTGCTGGTCGGGCTCGCGGTGCGGTGGCGCCGGCGATGAGTTTCCTCGGTGAGGCCGTCGTCGACCTGGCGGCGGTCGCGGGCAATGTCCGTACCGTGGCAGCCGTCGCCCGCACGGACCTGATGGCGGTGGTGAAGGCCGACGGTTTCGGGCACGGCGCGATCGCGGTCGCGCGCGCCGCGATCGCGGCGGGCGCCGGCTGGCTGGGCGTGACCTCCTCGGCCGAGGCGCTGTCGCTGCGTTCCGCCGGGCTCACCGCGCCGATCCTGAGTTGGCTGCACGCCCCGGACGAGGACTTCGGCCGGCCGATCGCCGCCCGCGTCGACCTCGGCGTATCCACCGTGCCGCATCTGCACGCGGTGGCTGCGCTCGGCCGGCGGCTCGGCGCCCGGGCGGTGGTCCAGCTCAAGGCCGACACCGGACTTTCCCGCAACGGGGCCGCGGGGCACGACTGGCCCGAGCTGGTGGGCTGGGCCCGTAAGTACGAGCGGGAGGGCAGCCTGCGGGTCCGGGGCGTGTGGTCGCACCTGGCTGACGCCGAGACGCCGGGCTCGGTGAGCGTCGCCCGGCAGGTCTCGGCCTTCGACGAAGCGTTACGGGTCGCCCGCGCGGCCGGCCTCGATCCCGAGCTGACCCATCTGGCCAACTCCGCGGCGGCGCTCACCGCACCCGCCGCCCGCTACGACCTGTGCCGGATCGGGATCGCCCTCTACGGGATCGATCCGCTCGGCACCGGCCCACCCGGCCTGCGTCCGGCGCTGACGCTGCGATCGCGCGTGGTCAACGTCAAGCGGGTCGGCCGCGGCACCGGCGTCTCGTACGGGCCGGACCACGTCACCGGTCGCCCGACGACCCTCGCGCTGCTTCCCCTGGGGTTCGCGGACGGCCTGCCCCGCGCGGCGCAGGGCCGGGCCGAGGTGTGGCTGCACGGCCGCCGGTGCCCGGTCGTCGGACGCATCGCCATGGACCAGTGCGTGGTCGACGCCGGTGAGCTGCCCGTCGCGATCGGGGATCCGGTGACCGTCCTCGGCCCCGGTGACCATCCCGCCGGCACCGCGCCGACCGTCGCGGACTGGGCCCGCTGGGCCGGCACCAGCCCCCACGAGATCTTGACGGGCATCGGCGCCCGGGTGAGACGGACCTACCGGTACGGAGAGGCAGCAGCATTGTGAGAACCCGGATGGCACTGGTCTACGGCGGCCGCAACGGCGAACACGCGGTGTCCCGCGGCTCGGCGGCGAGCATCCTGGCCCACCTCGACCCCGGCCGGTACGAGGTCACCGAGGTCCTCATCGAGCAGGACGGGCAATGGCGGGTCGGCGGCCGGCCCGTGGCTCTGCCCGAGGCGCTGCGGGTCATGCGCGATCAGGACGTGGTGTTCCCGGCCCTGCACGGCGCGTACGGCGAGGACGGCCGGCTCCAGGCCCTGCTGGAGTGGCTGGGGGTGCCGTACGTCGGCAACGGGGTCTTCGCCGGCGCCGCGGGCATGGACAAGATCGTCACGAAGAAGCTGCTCGCCGCGGACGGGATGCGCGTGGCCGAGAGCGTGACGATGGAGGGCGACGACCTCCCGCTGTCCGAGCAGCGCCGGCTCGGACTCCCGGTCTTCGTCAAGCCGGCCCGGGCCGGGTCCAGCCTCGGCGTCACGAAGGTCCGCGACTGGGAGCAGCTCCCGGCCGCCGTGCGCCTGGCCCGCGGCTTCGACGACAAGGTCCTGGTCGAGCGGGCGATCACCGGGCGGGAGATCGACGTGGCCGTCCTGGAGCATCCCGGCGGCCGGGTCGAGGCCGGCCCGCCGCTGGAGATCACGGTGACGGAACGGACCTTCTTCGACTACGACGCCAAGTACCGGGGTGGCGCCGCGTTCGAGATCCCCGCCGCCCTCGACGCCGCGACCACGAAGCTGCTGCAGGAACGTGCTGTGCAGGCGTTCCGGGCGCTCGGCTGCCGCGGTCTGTTGCGCGTCGACTTCTTCCTGCCGGCCGGCGGAACCGGTGAGCCGGTGGTCAACGAGGTCAACACGTTCCCGGGGATGACGGCCGAGTCGCAGTTCCCGCAGATCTGGCAGCGGGCCGGCATTCCCTTCGCCGCCCTGCTGGACCTGCTGGTCGCCGGCGTCACCCGGCCCCGGACCACCGAAGCCAGAGGTTAGGCTAACCTAATCTCGCGTCGGTGACGCGCGCCCGGCAGGGCGTCCACATCGGAGGGCGAGATCAGATGACGGCAGGGCTGCAGGGTGTCGAGGAGCTTCTCGCGCGGTGGAACAACCACACGCGGCCGGCGACCACCTCGACCGCGGTCGCTGACTTCGCCGCGCAGGCCCGGCGTACCCCCGATGCCCTGGCCCTGGTGGCCGGGGAGACCAGGCTCACCTACCGGGAGCTCAGCGGCCGGGTCCACGCGGTTGCGCGGCACCTGCGCGAGCGGGGCGTCCGGGCCGAGGACGTGGTCGGCATCGGGATGCCGCGTTCCGCCGACATGGTCATCGCCGTCCTCGGTGTCATGGCCGCCGGCGGCGCGTTCGTGCCCGTCGACCCGGCCTGGCCCGCCCAGCGCCGCGAGCAGGTGCTGGCCGAGGCCCGGGCCGCGCTCGTGCTGACCGAGCTGCCGCCGGGGGTGGCCGAGGACCCGGAGATCCCGGTGGCGCCGGGGCAGCTGGCCTACGTCATCTTCACCTCCGGCTCGACCGGCACGCCGAAGGGCGCGATGATCCGGCACGAGGCCATCGCCGAGCGGCTGCGCTGGCAGGTCGAGCACGTGCTGCACTTCGGGCCGGGCGACGCCTCGCTGTTCAAGGCGCCGCTGTCCTTCGACATCAGCGTCAACGAGATCCTGCTCCCGCTGGTCTCCGGCGGTTACGTGGTGGTGGCCGAGCCCGGCGGCGAACGGGACCCGCAATACCTGCTCGACCTGATCGCCGCCGAGGGTGTGACCTTCGTCTATCTGGTCTCGTCCATGCTGGACGTGCTGCTGCAGCTGGCCCGCGGCACCCACCTGCTGGACGGCCTCAAACACGTCTGGTGCGGCGGCGAGGTGCTCACCCCGGAGCTGTTCGACCGGTTCCGCGCCCAGCTCAGCACCACGCTCTACCACGGCTACGGGCCGGCCGAGGCGACCATCGGCGTCTCGCACGTGATCTACCGCGACTCGGCCGAGCGGATCGCCACCTCGATCGGCCGGCCCAACCCGCACACCCAGCTCTACGTGCTCGACGACGAGCTGAACCCGGTCGGCGCCGGCGTCACCGGCGAGCTCTACGCCGCCGGTTTCCTGCTGGGCCGCGGTTACGTCAACGCGCCCGCGCTGACCGGCGCCCGGTTCGTCGCCAACCCGTTCGGCCCGGCCGGGGAGCGGATGTACCGCACCGGCGACCTGGCCCGCTGGCACGCCGACGGCACCCTGGAGTTCGTCGGCCGGGCCGACAACCAGGTCAAGATCCGCGGCATGCGGCTGGAGCTGGAGGAGGTCGAGGCGGTCGTCGCGACCCACCCGGCGGTGCGCCAGGCCGTCGTGGTCGTGCCCGACCGGCAGCTGATCGGGTACGCCGTCACGACCACCACCATCAGCCCGGACGAGCTGCGCGGCTGGTGCGCGGATCGGCTCCCGGAGTACATGGTCCCGTCCGCGTTCGTGCTGCTGGACGCGTTCCCGCTGACTCCCAACGGCAAGGTGGACCGGCGCGCGCTGCCGGCACCCGTACTGGCCGGACCGGCCTCGCGGGCGCCGCGCACGCCCACCGAGGCCGCTCTCTGCGAGGTCTTCGCCTCCGTGCTGGGCCTGGACACCGTCGGGGCCGAGGACGACTTCTTCGCCCTCGGCGGGGACAGCATCGTGGCCATCGGGGCTGTCCGCGCGGCTCGCCGGGCCGGCTTCACGCTGCGCGCCCGCGACCTGTTCGCCAACCCCACGCCCGCCGCGCTGGCCCTGGTCGTCGCGTCCACCGCCGAGCCCGGGACCACCACGGTGGATCCGACCGGGCCGGTCCCGCCGACGCCGATCGTCGCCTGGCTGGACGAGGTGGGTTCGGCGACCGACGGCTTCTTCCAGGCCGTCACGCTGCGCACCCCGGAGGGCCTGACGCGGCCGGAGCTGCACGAACTGGTGGACGGGCTGCTCGCCGCGCATGACGTGCTGCGCGCCTCGCTCGACGGCGCGGTGCTCACCGTCGCCCCGGTCGGGTCGGTCACCGCTCGCGACGTCGTCCGGATCGGCGAGGACCTGGACGCCACCGCCGCCCGCCTGAGCACCGACCGGATGGTGGCCTTCTCCTTCGACGAACAGGCCCGGCAGCTGATCGTGGCTGTGCACCACGTCGTCGTGGACGGGGTCTCGCTGCGCGTCCTGGCCGAGGATCTGCGGACCGGGCTGCCGATCGCGCCCGCGCCGACCGCGTACCGGCAGTGGGCGACCGCACTGTCCGCGGCGGACTTCAGCGCTGATGAGGCGTACTGGGCGGCGGTCGCGGCCGAGCCGGTGCCGCTGCTCGGCAGCCGGGCGCTGGACCCGGCCCGGGACACCGTGGCCACCGAGGAGACGCTGACCGTCACTCTGCCGTCGGGAGTGACCGAGACCCTGCTCGGCCCGGTGCCCGCGGCGATCCGCGGCGGCGTCAACGACGTCCTGGTGGCGGCCCTGGTGCTGGCGTTGTCCCCGGACGCGCCGATGCTGGTGGAGCTGGAGGGCCACGGCCGCGAGGAGGACGCCGTGGACCTGGACCTGTCCCGCACCTTCGGCTGGTTCACCACGCTCTTCCCGGTCCGGCTGGACGTGACCGGGCTGTCTGTGGCCGCCGCGGTGAAGGCGGTCAAGGAGCAGTTGCGCGCGGTGCCGGCCAACGGTCTCTCCTACGGTGCCCTGCGCTACCTGGGTCCCCGGCCGGAGCTGGCCGTGCAGCCGCAGGTGCTCTTCAACTACCTCGGCCGGCTGGATTGGGACGTCGTCGAGCGGCGGGACCCGCGCATGCCGCTGCCCCGGGCGCTGGAGGTCAACGCCGTCACCGTCGACACCGAGCTGTCCGCCACGTTCAGCTGGGCCACCGGTGTGCTCTCCCGGGAGCGGGTCGAGGAGCTCGCCGCCCGCTGGGTCGAGCTGCTGACCGCCATCGCCGCTGATCCGGCCGTCACCGGGCCCACCCCGTCGGATTTCCCGCTGGTGGATCTGACCCAGTCCGATGTCGACGCGCTCGGCGCCGAGGTCACCGACGTGCTGCCGCTGACCCCGCTGCAGACCGGGCTGTTCTTCCACGCCACCTACTCGCCGGGCGCCGACCCGTACGTGGTGCAGCAGCTCATCGAGCTGGACGGGCCGCTGGACGGGGAACGGCTGCGCCGCGCCGCCGGGGAGCTCTTCGACCGGTACCCGAACCTGGGCGCCGCGTTCCGCCCGGTCGGCGACGGCGACGTGGTAGCCGTTGTCGGCTCCCGCCCCGAGCTGCCGTGGCGGCTGGTCGTCACCGATGACGTCGACACCGTGGCCGCCGCGGAGCGGGCTGAGCCGTTCGACCTGGCCCGTCCGCCCGGCATGCGGTACGCCCTGGTCCGGCTGGCCGCCGACCGGCACGTGCTGGTGCAGACCGTGCACCACATCGTGGCCGACGGCTGGTCCGTCCCGCTGATCCTCAACGACCTGCTCGCCCTGTACGCCGGGCAGTCCCGGCCGCCCGCCCCCGCCTACCGCGACTTCCTGGCCCACCGCGGCACCGGCGACCCCGGGGCCTTCGCACGCCTGCTCGACGGCGTGGACGAGCCGACCCTGCTGGCTCCCGGCGCCGACGCCCCCGCCGCCCGCCTCTCCGCGACCGTCGACGGTGCCGGTGTGCAGGCGGTCGCCCGCGCGTACGGGATCACCGTCAGCAACGTCCTCGCCGCCGCCTGGGGTGTGCTCGTCGGCCGGGTGACCGGCCGCACCGACGTGGTGTTCGGCTCGACGGTGTCCGGCCGCGGCGTCGAGCTGCCCGGCATCGACGCGATCGCCGGCCTGCTCATCAACACCGTGCCCGCCCGGGTCCGCTGGACCGGCGCCGACAGCCTGGCCGACGTGCTGCGCGGCTTCGCGGCGGCCCAGCGCGAGGTGGTCGAGCACGAGCAGACCGCACTGGCCGACGTCCAGCGCCGCCTGGGCCTGCCCGAGCTGTTCGACACCCTGGTCGTGGTCGAGAACTACCCGGCCGCTGCCGCACCGGAAGGCGGTGACCTGCGGATCGCCGGGATGCGCGTGATCGAGGCGCCGCACTATCCGGTGACGCTGATGGTCAAGCCCGGCGACACCATCGCCGTCGACCTGACCCACCGGCTCGCCCCGGAGACCGCCGAGCTGCTGCTGGCGCAGTACGTCCGCGTGCTGACCGCGATCGCCGCCGACGCCTCCCGCCCGGTCGCCACCCTCGATCTGCTGTCGGCCGAGCAGCGGGCCGCCGCGCTGGCTCTCGGGACGGGAGCTCCCGCGCCGGTCACGGCAACCGTGCCGGACATGATCGCGGCTGTCGATCCCACCCGGACCGCCGTGCGGGCCGGCGCGGTGGAGCTCACCTACGCCGAGCTGTGGTCCCGCGCGGGCGAGGTGGCCGGCGCCCTGCACGCGGCCGGGGTCCGCCGCGGCGACGTGGTGGCGGTCGCCACCCGGCGCACGGCCGAGTTGCCGGTCGCGCTGCTCGGCGTGCTGCGCGCCGGGGCCGCGTACCTGCCGGTGGATCCGGGCTATCCGGCCGCCCGCATCGAGTTCATGCTCGAGGACGCGGCACCGGTCTGCGTGCTCGCTGACGACCCGAGCGCGCGGACGTTACCTCCGCACGAGCTGCCGACCGTCCGGGTCCGGACCGCTCGGGGTGCCGCACCGGCGGTGACGCCGGACGGGAACGACGCCGCGTCCGTGGTCTACACCTCCGGCTCCACCGGCCGGCCCAAGGCTGTCGTCGGCACCCACGCCGGCCTGGCCAACCGGCTGGCCTGGGCCCGCGACGCCTGGGACGGCGAGGTGCGGGTGGCCAAGAGCTCGATGAGCTTCATCGACGGCACCACCGAACTGCTCGGCGGACTGGTCGCCGGGGCCACCGTCGTCGTCGCGGACGAGACCGCGGCGGCCGACGGCACGGCCCTGGCCCGGCTCGTCGCCGAGTCCGGCGCGACCCAGCTGCTCGCCGTGCCGAGCCTGGCCGCCGCGCTGGCCGAGACCGCCCCGGACCAGGTCCGCGGGCTGGGCCGGTGGATCACCAGCGGTGAGGCCCTGACCGCGGACACCGTCGCCGCGCTGGTGGCGGCCTCGCCCGGGGCCACGGTCGTCAACTCCTACGGCGCCTCGGAGAACACCGGCGACGTGCTGGCCGGGGTGGTCACTCCGGGGGAGCCGGTCACCCTGGGCCGGCCCGTGCCCGGGGTACGGATCCACCTGCTCGACGCCGCCCTCGAACCGGTCGCCCCGGGCGCTGTCGGTGAGCTGTACGTCGGTGGTGTCCAACTGGCCCGGGGCTACCGGGGCCAGGGC
This sequence comes from Actinoplanes sp. NPDC048967, assembly GCF_040649415.1. Taxonomy (NCBI): domain Bacteria; kingdom Bacillati; phylum Actinomycetota; class Actinomycetes; order Micromonosporales; family Micromonosporaceae; genus Actinoplanes; species Actinoplanes sp. NPDC048967. The sequence continues at coordinate 989,633 of NZ_JBEZFL010000003.1, read as the reverse complement.
GGTGCGACGGCGGCCCGGTTCGTGGCCGACCCGTTCACGCCCGGCGAGCGGCTCTACCGCACCGGCGACCTGGGCCGCTGGCTGGGCGACGCGGTGGAGTTCCTGGGGCGCAACGACGACCAGGTCAAGGTCAACGGGCACCGGGTGGAGCTGGCCGAGGTGGAGGCGGCCCTGCTGCGCCGCCTCGGGGTCCGCGAGGCGGTAGCGGTCGCCCGCAACCGTAGGAGCCTGCATGCCTACGTGGTCGGCGAGGACCTCGACCCGCGGGGACTGCTCGCCACGTTGCGGGAGGAGCTGCCGGCGTATCTCGTGCCCGCGACGGTGACCGTGCTGGACGCCGTACCGCTGCTGCCCAACGGCAAGCGGGACAGGCGCGCGCTGCCCGACCCGGCCGCCACCGTGGCCGCCCCGCCGCGCACACCGCGCGAGGCCCTGGTCTGCGAGCGCCTGGCGAGCGTTCTCGGCGTCGACTCCGTCGGCGTGCACGACGACTTCTTCGCCGCGGGCGGGGACAGCATCTCGGCCATCCGCCTGGTCAACCTGCTCGCCCGGGACGGGATCGTGCTCACCACCCAGGACATCTTCCGCACCCGGACCGCCGCCGCGATCGCCGCCACCGGCGAGGAACCGGTCGCCGAGCCGGACAGCGCGGCGGCCGCCGAGGTCTGGGAGCTCTCGCCGCTGCAGCAGGGCGTCTACTACCAGGCCACGTTCTCCGACGGCGCCAGCACCTACCTCGCCCAGAACGTGTTCGACCTGGACCGGCGCATCGACGTGCCGGCCCTCGAGCTGGCCTTCGCCGCGCTGCTCGACCGGCACCCGACGCTGCGGGTCGCTTTCACCGGTGACCCCCGCCCCATGCAGACCGTCAGCCCGAGCGTGCCCGCGGTCGTCACGGTGCTCGACGGCGACCCCGAGCTGATCGCCGCTGAGGACCGGGAGCGCCCGTTCGACCTGACCGCGCCCCCGCTGGTCCGGCTCACCGTCGTACGCAAGCCCGACGGCACCGACCGGCTGCTGCTGACCTGCCACTTCCTGCTCTGGGACGGCTGGTCGCGCGAGCTGGTGCTGCGTGAGCTGTTCGCCCTGTACGACTCGCGCGGCACCCGCGGGGCCCTGCCGCTCGACGGCCCCGGCTTCACCGACTACCTGACCTGGATCGCCACGCGGGACACCGCCGCCTCGGCCGCCGCCTGGAAGTCGGCACTGGGAGAGCCGACCATCGTCGTGCCGGAGGCCGTCGGACGCGAACCGATGCTCTCCGACCGGGTCCTGGCCGCGCTGCCCACCGGCGTCACCACCCGGCTCAACGAGCAGGCCCGCCGGGCCGGCGTCACGCTGAACTCGGTGCTGACAGCCGCCCTGGGCCTGGTGCTGGGCCACCGCACCGGCCGGGGCGACGTCACCTTCGGCACCACCGTCGCCGGCCGCCCGACCGATCTGCCCGGCATCGAGAACGTCATCGGGCTGTTCCTCAACACCGTGCCCGCCCGGGTCACCGCCACCGGTGGCACGCCGGTCGTCGAGCTGGCCCGCCGGGCTCAGCAGGACCGGCTCGACCTGGCCCCGCACGAGTACCTCGGGCTCGGCGACATCCAGCGCGCGGCCGGTCACGAGCAGCTCTTCGACACCCTGTACGTGCTGCAGAACTTCCTGGCCGACGACACCTTCGCCGACCTGGAGGCCGCCCAGGGCATCGTCGACGTCGAGTACACCGACACCACGCACTACCCGCTGACCTGGGTGCTCACGCCGGGCGCGAACCTGCGGATCAAGCTGGAGTACCGCCCCGACGTCATCACCGAGGTCACCGCCCGGTCCATGGTGGACTCGCTGATCACCGTGCTCAGGACGCTGGCCGACGACCTGGACGTCGCGGCCGGCGCGATGCCGTTCGCGGCCTCCCCGTCGCGAGGGCGCGACGCGGACATTCCGGACATCACCATCGCGGAGATGCTGGCCACGCAAGCCCGGCGCACCCCGGCGGCGGTTGCCCTCGTGGCCAGGGAGCAGCAGCTCACCTACGCCGAGCTGGAAGCCCGGATCGACGCCGTCGCCCGCGGGCTGGTCGCCCGGGGAGCCGGGCCGGAGCAGATCGTCGCGCTGGCCCTGCCGCGCGGCGTGGACATGGTCGTCGCGCTGTTCGCCGTGCTGCGGGCCGGGGCGGCGTACCTGCCGCTGGATCTGGACCTGCCGGCCGAGCGGCGCCGGCAGATGATCGACGACGCCCGGCCGTTGCTGGTGCTGACCTCGCTCGACGGCCTGGCCCGCGACGAGGGGCCGGTGACCCACCCGGACTTCACCGGCGACCGGCTCGACCGGCCGGCGTACGTCATCTACACCTCGGGCTCCACCGGCAAGCCCAAGGGTGTCGTCACGCCGTACCGGGGGCTGACGAACATGCAGCTCAACCACCGGGCCGAGATCTTCGACCCGACCGTGGCGCGGGCCCGGGCGGCCGGCGTCGAGCGGCTGCGGATCGCGCACACGGTCAGCTTCTCCTTCGACATGTCCTGGGAGGAGCTGCTCTGGCTGGTCGAGGGGCACGAGGTGCACGTCTGCGACGAGGAGCTGCGGCGGGACGCGACGGCGCTGGTCGCGTACTGCCACTCGCGTGGGATCGGCGTCATCAACGTGACCCCGACGTACGCGCACCACCTCTTCGCCGAGGGCCTGCTCGACGGGCACCGGATGTGGCTGGTGCTGCTGGGCGGCGAGGCCGTCACCGAGGCGGTCTGGTCCCGGCTCAGCGACCCCGACGGCCCGACCGGCTACAACCTGTACGGCCCCACCGAATACACGATCAACACCCTGGGCGCCGGTACGGCCGACAGCCCCACCCCCACCGTCGGCCGGCCCATCCTCAACACCCACGGCCACGTGCTGGACAACTGGCTGCGTCCCGTCCCGCCCGGCGTGGCCGGCGAGCTGTACATCGCCGGCGCCGGCCTGGCCCGCGGCTACCTGCACGCGCCCGGCCTGACCGCCGCCCGCTTCGTCGCCGGGCCGGACGGCACCCGCCTCTACCGCACCGGCGACCTGGTCCGCGAACGCCCGGACGGCAACCTGGACTTCCTCGGCCGCACCGACGACCAGGTGAAGATCCGCGGCTACCGCATCGAACTGGGTGACGTGGAGAGCGCGGTCGCCGCCGTGCCGGGCGTCCGCCAGGCCGCCGTGCTGGCCCGCGACGGCAAGCTGGTCGCCTACCTCGTCGGCCCGGTCGAGCCGGCCGAGGTCCGGGCCGCGCTCACCGAACGCCTGCCGTCCTACATGGTCCCGTCGCTGTACGCCGTCGTGGCCGCCCTGCCGCTGACCGTCAACGGCAAGCTCGACACCGCCGCGCTGCCCCCGGGCGCCCCGGTCCTGTCGGACGCCCGGGGCCCGCGCGACAAGCGGGAAAGCCTGCTCTGCGGCATCTACGCGGACGTGCTGGGCCTGCCACAGGTCGGCATCGACGACGACTTCTTCGCCATCGGCGGGGACAGCATCTCCTCGATCGCGGTCGCCGGCCGGGCCCGCAAGGCGGGGCTGCACGTCACGCCGCGGGATGTGTTCCGCCGCCGTACCGTGCAGGCGCTCGCCGCCGCGCTGCCCGCGACGACCGTGGAGGTCGGCACCGACAGCGGCCTGGGCGACATCGCGCTGACCCCGATGCTGGCCGAGACGGTGAAGTCGGCGACCCCGCTGAGCCACTTCTACCAGTCGATGGCCTGGCACACCCCGGCCGCGCTGACCCGCGCGCAGCTGGAGACCATCCTGCAGGCGCTGCTGGACCGGCACGACCTGCTCCGGGCCACGTTCGACGGCACCCTGCACGTGCCGCCGCCCGGTCTGCGGGCCGCCGACCTGTTCGCCCCCGACGAGGACGAGGCGATCCGGCGGCTGGACCCCGCTCGCGGGATCATGCTGCAAGCGGTCCGGACCGGCCGAAAGCTGACGCTGGTGATCCACCACCTGGTGATCGACGGCGTCTCCTGGCGGATCATCACCGGCGACCTGGCCCGCGCCTGGGCCGATGTCCGCGCCGGCCGCCCGGTCGCGCTGGACGAGGTCGGTACGTCGTTCCGCACCTTCGCCGCCACCGGGGCCGACTACTCGAAGCAGGCCGGCTTCTGGCGCGCGACCCTGGCCGACCCGGGCCCGGGCCTGGGTGACCGGCCCGTGGACCCGGCCGTCGACACCGCCGCCACGGTCCGCTCGATCACGGTCAGCCTGCCGGCCGACGTGACCGTCCCGCTGCTGTCGACCGTCCCGGCCGCCATGTACGGCGGCGTCAACGACGTGCTGCTCACCGGTCTCGCCGTCGCGGTCAACCGCTGGCGCGGCCGGAACGCGCCGGTGCTGGTCAGCCTGGAGGGCCACGGCCGTACCGGCGAGGAGGACCTGTCCCGCACGGTCGGCTGGTTCACCGCCATCCACCCGGTGCGGCTCGACCCCGGCCCGGACGGCGACGTGGCCGCCGCGGTCCGAGCGATCAAGGAGCAGCTGCGGGCGGTGCCGGCCGACGGCATCGGGTACGGCCACCTGCGCTGGCTGCACGACGAGGACTTCGGCCCGGCGCCGCAGATCCTTTTCAACTACCTGGGCCGCTTCGGCGCCGAGGGCGGTGGCGACTGGAGTCCTGCCGCGCCGTTGCGCGAGGGGGTCGACCCGGCCAACCCGGCGATGCCGCTGGAGATCAACGCGCACGCCACCGGCGACGTGTTCACCGCGACGCTGTTCTGGCCGGCCGGCATCCTCGGCGAGGACCGGGTCGTCGCCCTGGGCGAGCAATGGATGGCCGCGCTGCGTGAGCTGGCCGCGGCCGACCTCAGCGGGCACACGCCGTCGGACTTCCCGCTGGTCACGCTGACCCAGGACGACGTGGACGCGTTCGCCGACGCCGCCGACGTGCTGCCGCTGCTGCCGTTGCAGGAGGGCATGTACTTCCACTCGGTGACCGCCGAGGTGGACACGTACGCGGTGCAGCAGATCGCCGAGCTGACCGGCGCGGTCGACCCGGCCCGCCTGCGCCGTGCGGTCGAGGCCGCCGTCCGCCGCCACGACGCGCTGCGGGCCTCGTTCCGCGAGCTGCGCGACGGGCGGGTCGTGCAGGTCATCGCGGCCGACGTGCAGGTGCCGTGGCGCGAGTACGGCGCGGACGGCCCCGAGCGCCTCGCCGAGATCGCCGCGGCCGAGCTGGCCCAGCCGTTCGACCTGGCCCAGGCGCCGGTGCTGCGGTACGCGCTGGTCTCGCTCAGCGCCACCGAGCACCGGCTGATCGAGACGATGCACCACATCCTGGCCGACGGCTGGTCGTACCCGCTGGTGTTCTCGGACGTGGTGGCGGCGTACCACGGACGGGAGCTGCCCACCCCGGCCGCGACCTTCCGCGACCACGTGGAGTCCGTCGTCACCCGCGACCGCGAGGCCGCCCGCACCGCCTGGAGCACCGCGCTGGCCGGCGTGGAGCCGACCGCCCTGTACCCGGACGTCACCACGGTGTCGCACCACGACAGCGCCTTCGCCGTCTTCGCCCGCAGCCGCGAGCTTGCCGAGGTCGCCCGGGCCAACGGCGTCACGGTCAGCACGCTGGTGCACGGCGCCTGGGGTCTGCTGCTCGGCCGGCTGCTCGGCCGTGATCGCGTGGTCTTCGGCTCCACGGTCTCCGGCCGCGGCGGTGACCTCAGCGGCGTGGAGACCATCGTCGGGCTGCTCATCAACACCGTGCCGGTGCCGATGGGCTGGCGTCCGGACGAGCCGCTGGGTGACGTGCTGCGCCGGCTCCAGGAGCAGCAGACCGACGTGCTGGACGTGCAGCAGGTCGGCCTGGCCGAGCTCAACCGGCTGGCCGGGGTGCGGGAGCTGTTCGACTCGATGGTGGTGGTGGAGAACTTCCCGGCCGTCGAGGGCGGCGACGCCGAGGGCCTCGGTGTGCGCGGCTTCACCGGTACGGACTCACCGCACTACCCGGTGTCGCTGGTCGCCTTCCCCGGTGACGACCTGACGCTGGAGGTCAAGTACGACGCCGCGATCGGGGCGGCGGCCGCCGAACGGCTGGCCGGTCTGGTGCACCGCATCCTGGACCAGTTCGCCGACGGGCTCGACCGGCCGGTGTCCACCCTGGACCTGGGCGCGACGGCCACCGGCGGCGAGACCCTCGAGGTCCGCGACACCACCCTCGATCTGTGCCTGGACCGTCCGGACGCCGTCGCGGTGACCGCCGGCGACAGCACTCTGACCTACGCCGAGCTGGAGGCCCGCTCGAACCGGCTGGCCCACGAGTTGATCGCCCACGGCGTGGGCCCGGAGTCCCGGGTCGCCGTCGCCCTGCCGCGCGGTGCCGACCTGATCGTGGCGCTGCTCGCCGTCATCAAGGCCGGCGGCTGCTACGTGCCGGTGGACCTGGGCGCCCCGGCCGCCCGCCAGGAGTACATCCTGGGCGACGCGGCACCGGTCTGCCTGATCGGTGACGGCGGTGTGCCGGTCGACGCCCCGGGCCGCCCGGACACCCGGCCGCAGGTGGCCCTGAGCAGCGCGAACGCGGCGTACGTCATCTACACCTCCGGCTCGACCGGCAGACCCAAGGGTGTCGTGGTGACCCACCGCGACGTGCTGGCGCTGTTCGCCGCGGCCGAGCGGCACTACAGCTTCGGCCCGGACGACGTGTGGACGATGTTCCACTCGTACGCCTTCGACTTCTCGGTCTGGGAGCTGTGGGGCCCGCTGCTGTACGGTGGCCGGCTGGTCGTCGTCCCGCACGACGTGGCCCGTGACCCGCAGCGCTTCCGGACCCTGTTGCGCGCCGAGGGCGTCACCGTCCTCAACCAGACACCGTCCGCGTTCTACCCGCTGATCGAGGCGGACGCGGCCGAGCCCGACCGGTTGCCGCTGCGCTACGTCGTCTTCGGCGGCGAGGCACTGGACCTGTCCCGGCTCACCGCCTGGTACGCCCGCAACACCACCCCGCAACTGATCAACATGTACGGCATCACCGAGACCACCGTGCACGTCTCGTTCCGCGCCCTGCACCCGGACGACGTGAGCCGGCCCAGCGTCATCGGCACCGCCCTGCCCGGCCTGACCGTGTATGTCCTGGACGCCTATCTGCAGCCGGTGCCCGAGGGCGTGACCGGCGAGATGTACGTGGCCGGTGACCAGCTCGCCCGCGGCTACCTGGACCGGCCGGCGCTGACCGCGTCCCGGTTCGTGGCCAACCCGTTCGGGCCGGGCCGGCTCTACCGCTCCGGTGACCTGGCCCGCTGGGACGACGGCGAGCTGGTCTACCTGGGCCGCTCCGACCACCAGGTGAAGATCCGCGGCTACCGGATCGAGCTGGGCGAGATCATCTCGGCGCTGCTGGCGCTCGGTGGCGTCTCCGACGCGACCGTGATCGTGCGGGACGGCCGGCTGGTCGCCTATCTGGTCGCCCGCGCCGGCACCCGGCCCGACGCCGACGCGATCCGCGCGCACCTCGCCACGACCCTGCCCGACTACATGGTCCCGGCGGCGTTCGTGACGCTGGACGCGCTGCCGCTGACCGTCAACGGCAAGCTCGACCGCGCGGCCCTGCCGGCCCCGGCCGCCGAGACCCGGGCAGTGCCGGCCGCCACCGACGAGTCGCCCGCGGTCACCACGCTGCGGGAGCTGTTCGCCGAGGTGCTCGGCGTGCCGGTGCCGGCCGACGGTGACTTCTTCGCCCTCGGTGGGGACAGCATCGTCGCCATCCAGCTGGTCAACCGGGCCAAGCGCAGCGGCGTACGGATCTCTCCGCGCGACGTGTTCGTCAAGCGCACCCCTGCCGCGCTCGCCGCCACCGACGCGAAGCCCGCTCCGGTGGCCGCGCCGAGCGACGGCGTCGGTGAGGTGGCGCTGCTGCCGATCGTGCACCGGCTGGCCGAGCTGGGCGGCGATGTCAGCCGCGTGCACCAGTCCGACCTGATCCGCACCCCACCCGGCGCGACCGCGGCCCGACTGCAGCAAGCGCTGGACGCCCTGGTCGAACGCCACGACGCCCTGCGGTTGCGGCTGAGCCGCCCGGCCCCGATGCTCTGGTCCCAGGAGATCACCCCGACCGGCCAGGTCGTGCTGACCACTGTGGAAGGTCTCGACACCATCCAGCGGGAGGCCGAAGCCGCCGTCGCCCGGCTCGACCCGGACGCCGGCCGCGTGCTGGAAGCAGTCTTCTTCGACGCCGGGCCGGACCGGCAGGGCCGCCTGCTGCTCGTCGCCCACCACCTGGTCGTGGACGGCGTCTCGTGGCACATCCTCACCGAGGACCTCCGCCAGGCCTACGAGGGACGCGCCCTCGAACCGGTCGGCACCTCGCTGCGGACCTTCGCCCGGCTGCTCACCGAGGAGGCCGGCAGCGCGTCCCGGCTGGCCGAGTTCCCGCATTGGCAGAGTGTGCTCGCGCCCGGTGGCGAGCTCGTGCCCACCGCCCTGCCCGGAGGGCCGAGCCGCGACCACGAGATCCGCATCCCGGCGGAGCACCTCACCGGCGACGTCACCGCGACGCTGCTCACCACCCTGCACGCTGCGGTCAACCGGTGGCGGGGCACCCAGGACGACCTGGTGGTCGACCTCGAACGGCATGGACGGGAACCGATCGGCGACGCGGACCTGTCCCGCACGGTCGGCTGGTTCACCTCCGTCTCCCCGGTTCGTCTGCCCGCGCTGCCGACCGGCGACGGGCTGGGCTTCGGCCTGCTGCGCTACCTCAATCCGCGATCGGCCTCGGCCCTGGCCCGGCTCGGCACCCCGCAGGTGCTCTTCAACTACCTGGGACGCTTCACCGAGGACACCACGGACTTCTCGCCCGCGGACGAGGACATCAGGGTGGGACTCGACGGGGTCACGCCGTACCTGTTGGAAGTGAACGTCTGGATCCGCGGCCGGGAGCTGCACGCGGTGCTGACCTATGCGGATGAAGGGCTGGGGCTGGACGCCACCCGGGCCATCGCGGACGGCTGGGCGGCGGCGCTGGCTCCGGCCGAGCAGCAGTGGCCGCTCTCGCCGTTGCAGGACGGGCTCTTCTTCCAGGCCAAGCTGGCCGGTGACGCGGACGTGTACATCGCGCAGAACGCCTTCGACGTCGGGTACCGGTTCGACGTGCCCGCGCTCGAACGGGCCTTCGCGGCGGTGCTGGCGGCCCATCCGGCGACCCGGTTGGGCTTCACCGACGAGGGCCGCGACCAAGCGGTGGCGATCCTCGGCACCGAGGTGCCCGCGGTCGTCGAGGTCGTCGAAACCGACGAGGCCGGACTCGACGAGATCATGGCGGCCGACCGGGCGCGCCCCTTCGACCTCGCGAAGCCGCCGCTGGCCCGGCTCACCGTCGTGCGGCGGCCCGGCGGCCGCGACCGGCTGCTCTTCACCTACCACCTGCTGCTCTGGGACGGCTGGTCGCGCGAGCTGGTGCTGCGCGACCTGTTCGGGGCCTATGCCGGCCGCCCGATCGCGCCGGAGCGGGCGAGCTTCGCCGACTATCTCGACTGGCTGACCCGGCAGGACACCGAGGCGTCGGCGCGCGCGTGGGCGGACGCGCTCGGCGAGCCGACGATCCTCCACCCGGCCGCCGCCGGCACCCGCCCGGTTCTGGCCACCAGCCTGGCCTTGCCGCTCACCGAGGCCCAGACGGCCCGGCTCACCGAGCAGGCCCGGTCGGCCGGGGTCACCCTCAACACCGTGCTGAGCACCGCCCTCGGAATGGTGCTGAGCCACGCGTCCGGACGCGCCGAGGCCACCTTCGGCATCACCGTCGCCGGGCGGCCCACCGAGCTGGACGGCATCGACGAGGTGGTCGGCGTCTTCCTCAACACCGTCCCGCAGCGGGTGACCCTGTCGGCCACCGAGGCGGTGCGCGACGTGCTGCGACGGGTGCAGGCCGAGCGGATCGAGCTGATGGCCCACGAGTATCTCGGCCTGGGCGAGATCCAGCGCGCGGCCGGTCGCGGCGACCTCTTCGACAGCCTGTACGTGCTGCAGAACTTCCTCAACGACGACACCTTCACCGACCTCGAGACCGAGCACGGCATCGTCGGCGTCGAAGCCGTGGACGCCACCCACTACCCGCTGACCTGGGTGGTCACCCCGGGACGGCAGCTGCGGGTCCGCCTGGAGTACCGCTCCGACGTGGTCGCCGAGGCCGACGCCCGGTCCCTGCTCGACCGGTTCGCCGAGGTGCTGCACACCCTGGACGCCGACGCGCCGGTGGCCGCCGTGCCGCTGTCCGGGGCGCCGGCCCTGCTCGGCCACAGCGCGGAGATCCCCGACCTGACCATCGCGGAGATGCTCGCCGAGCAGGCCGCGAACACCCCGGCCCGGGCCGCGCTGACCCACGACGGCGTGACGCTCAGCTATGCCGAGCTGGACGGGCGGGTCAGTGCCGTGGCCCGGGGACTGCGATCGCTGGGCGCCGGCCCGGAGACGATCGTCGGGCTCGCTCTGCCGCGTGGCATCGACATGGTGGTGGCGCTGTTCGCGGTGCTGCGCGCCGGGGCCGCGTACCTGCCGCTGGATCTGGACCTGCCGGCCGAGCGGCGCCAGGACATGATCGACGACGCCCGGCCGCTGGTCGTGCTGGAGTCGCTGGCTGGGCTGTACGAGGAGGTCGGCGAGCCGTGGCGGGCCGACTTCGCCCCGGGTACGCCCGGACGGCTGGACCGGCCCGCGTACGTCATCTACACCTCCGGATCCACCGGGCGGCCGAAGGGGGTCGTGACGCCGTACCGGGGGCTGACGAACATGCAGCTCAACCACCGCGAGGCGATCTTCGCGCCGACCGTGGCCGCGGCCGGTGACCGGGTGCTGACCATCGCGCACACGGTCAGCTTCTCCTTCGACATGTCCTGGGAGGAACTGCTCTGGCTGGTCGAGGGCCACCACGTGCACGTCGCCGACGAGGAACTGCGCCGCGACGGCCGGGCCCTGGTCGCCTACTGCGCGGCCCACCGGGTCGACGTGGTCAACCTGACCCCGACGTACGCGCAGGCGCTGCTGGACGAGGGGCTGCTCGACGGCGACCACCGGCCGTGCCTGGTGCTGCTCGGCGGTGAGGCCGTCTCCGAGAAGCTCTGGGCGGTCCTGCGCGACACCGGGGGCGTGGCCGGCTACAACCTCTACGGCCCGACCGAATACACGATCAACACCCTGGGCGGGGGTACGGCGGACAGCGTCACCGCCACCGTCGGGAAGCCGATCTGGAACACCACCGGCCACGTCCTCGACGCCTGGCTGCGGCCGGTCCCGCCCGGCGTAGCGGGCGAGCTCTACATCGCCGGCGCCGGTCTGGCCCGCGGCTACCTGAACCAGCCGGGCCTGACCGCGTCCCGCTTCGTCGCCGGACCGGACGGCACCCGCCTCTACCGCACCGGCGACCTGGTCCGCGAACGCCCGGACGGCAACCTGGACTTCCTCGGCCGCACCGACGACCAGGTGAAGATCCGCGGCTACCGCATCGAACTGGGCGAGGTGGAGACGGCCGTCTCGGCGGTGCCCGGCGTCCGGCAGTCCGCGGTGCTGGCCCGCGACGGGGCGCTGCACGCCTACCTGGTCGGCCCGGCCACCCCGGCCGAGGTGAAGGCCGCTCTGGCCGAGCGCCTGCCGTCCTACATGGTCCCGTCCCTGTACGCCGTCGTGGAGGTGCTGCCGTTGACCGTCAACGGCAAACTCGACGCCGCCGCGCTGCCCGCACCCGCCCCGGTCACCACCGAATCCCGGCCGCCCGCCGACGACCGGGAGCGCCGGCTGTGCGAACTCTTCGCCGAGGTGCTGGACCTGCCGTCGTTCGGGGTCGAGGAAGACTTCTTCGACGCGGGCGGGCACTCGCTGACCGCGCTGCGGCTGCTCGGCCGGATCCGGGCCGAGCTGGGTGGGGACCTGTCGCTGCGGGTGCTGTTCGATGCCCGTACCCCCGAACGCCTGGCCCGGGCCACCGCGGGCCCGGCGCGGGCCGCCCTGGCCGCCCGGACCCGGCCGGACGTGCTGCCGCTGTCCCCGGCGCAGCAGCGGCTCTGGCTGCTCGACCAGATCGACCCCGGTTCCAGCGCCTACAACTATCCGCTGGTGCTGCGCCTGGCCGGCCGGATCGACATGGAGGCGCTGTCGCTGGCCCTGGCCGACGTGGTGGCCCGGCACGAGGTGCTGCGCACGCTGATCTCCGGCTCGGCCCAGCACATCACCGAGCCACCGGCGAGCCTGCCGGTGCTGACCGGTGTGCCGGTGGCCGAGCTGGTCGCCCGCCCCTTCGACCTGGCCGCGGACCTGCCGATCCGGGCCGCGGTCGTGGACGAGGGCGACAGCTCGGTGCTGGCGCTGGTGCTGCACCACATCGCGATGGACGAGTGGTCCGACGGACCCCTGCTGGGTGACCTGAGCACCGCCTACCTCGCCCGCCTCGCCGGCCGGGCACCCGCCTTCACCCCGCTGCCGGTGCAGTACGCCGACTACGCACTGTCCCTCGTGGACGATCCGGCGCAGCTGGACTTCTGGCGGTCCGCGCTGGACGGGCTGCCGGACGAGATCACCCTGCCCGCCGACGCGCCGCGCAGGCCGGGCCGCCGGACGGCCGGTCTGGTCCGCGCCACCCTGCCCGCCGAGCTGATCGACCCGTTGCGGGAGATCGCCCGCGCCGAGTCGGCCAGCCTCTTCATGGCCCTGCACGCCACCCTGGCCGCGCTGCTCTCCCGGCACGGCGCGGGCACCGACGTGCCGATCGGCAGTCCCACCTCCGGCCGCGGCGACGCCGCCCTGGACGACCTGGTCGGCTTCTTCGTCAACACCGTCGTGCTGCGCGCCGACCTGTCCGGCGAGCCCACCTTCGCCGAGCTGCTGCGCCGGGTGCGCGCCACCGACCTGGCCGCGTTCGAGCACGCGGCGGTGCCGTTCCAGCAGGTCGTGGAGCTGGTCGGCCCGCCACGGGCGGCCGGGCGCAACCCGCTGTTCCAGGCGATGATCGGCTACTTCCACCGGCCGGCGGACGGCGGCGAGGTACTCGGGCTGCCGGTGCTGCCGGCCCCGGAGGTGGCGGCCGACCCCAAGGTCGACCTGAACGTCACGTTCATCGACGGCGGCGCGGACGGGGTGGAGGTCACCTGCGAGTACGACGCGGGGCGGTTCCGGCCGGAGACCGCCCGGCGGTTGCTGGACCGGTTGGTGCGGCTGCTGGACGCTTTCGCCGCGGACCCGGCGCTCCTGGTCGCCGAGGCCGACCTGCTGACCGACGACGACCGGCGGGAGCTGCGATCGCTGCATTCCCCGGCCGGTGATGACGGGGCTTCGCCCGCGTCGGATGGCGGCCTCCTGTCGGCCTTCGCGGGTCCGGCCGCGTTGGATGGCGGCCTGTTGCCGGCCTTCGCGGGTCCGGCCGCGCCGGACGGCGGTCTGCTGCCGGCCTCCGCGGGCCGCTCGCCGGGTGCGGCAGGTCTGGTCGGCGTTGCGGCGGCTGACCGGCCGTGGTTCGCCGCGCTTTCCCGGCATGCGGGCGAGGCGCTCGTTGCCGACGGGATGAGCTGGAGCTATGCCGAGCTCGACCGGGCCTCGGACGCCGTCGCGGCGCTGCTGGCGGCCCGGGGGATCGGTCCGGAGAGCATCGTCGGGATCAGTCTGCCCCGCTCGGCCGACCTGGTCGTCGCCGTGCTCGGCGTGGCCAAGGCCGGCGCCGCGTACCTGCCGCTCGACCCGGCGTTCCCGGCCGCCCGGCTGGCCTTCATGGTCGAGGACGCGCGGCCGGCCGCCGTCATCGGTGACGCGGTGTTCGACGGTGTGCCCACCGTCAAGCTGACCGAGGCGGTGCCCGCCGCGGCGCCGCCGGTGCGGATCCGGCCGGAGCACGCCGCGTACGTCATCTACACCTCCGGCTCGACCGGGCGGCCCAAGGGCGTTGTCGTCACCCACCGGGACCTGGCGACGTTCCTGGCCGCCGTACCGGTGGGGGGTGATGACCGCCTGCTCGCGGTCACCACGCTGTCCTTCGACATCTCCGTGCTGGAGCTGATGGGTCCGCTGCTCGCCGGCGGGACCGTCGTGCTGGCCTCGCCGGCCCAGGTCCGGGACCCGCTGCTGCTGGCCCTGCTGCTGCGGGAGCAGCGCGTCACCACGATGCAGGCGACCCCCTCACTGTGGGCGGCATTGCTGGAGTCGTCCGATGTGGACCTGTCCGGGGTGCGTGCGCTGGTCGGCGGCGAGGCCCTGCCCGTATCGCTGGCGGCGGACCTGGTCGCTCGGACGGCGGCCGTGGTCAACCTTTACGGCCCGACCGAGGTCACGGTCTGGGCCACCCGCGACGACGTTGACGCGAGCTGGGACGGCACCATCGGGCGCCCGTTGCCCGGGACCTCCGTGCACGTGCTCGACGAGCGGCTCCAGCCGGTGCCGCCGGGCGTGGTGGGGGAGCTCTACCTCGGCGGCGCCCAGGTCACCCGGGGCTACCTGGGGCGGCCGGCGCTGACCGCCGCCCGCTTCGTGGCCACCGACGACGGGCAACGGCTCTACCGCACCGGCGACCTGGTCGTGCTGCGCGGCGGCCGGCTCGGCTACCTGGGCCGCACCGACCACCAGGTGAAGGTGCGCGGCTTCCGGATCGAGCTGGGCGAGATCGAAGCGGTCGCGCTGGCCCACCCGGACGTGACCCGGGCCGTCGTGGTGGCCCGGAACGACCGGCTGGTGGCCTACCTGACGACGACCAACGGAACGGTGCCGGACGGGCTGTGGGACGACGCGCTGCCGGCCTACATGGTCCCGGCCGTATGCCACGTGCTGGACGCGCTGCCGCTGACCCCGAACGGCAAGGTGGACCGGGCCGCGCTGCCGGACATCGCCGTCACTACCGCCGGTACGTCGCCACGGTCGCGGGTCGAGGCCACCGTCGCCCGGATCGTGGCGGAGGTGCTCGGGGTGCCCGAGGTGGGCGTCCACGACGACTTCTTCGCGCTCGGGGCCCACTCGCTGCTGCTGGTTCGGCTCGCCACTGCGTTGCGCCGGGAGACGGCTGTGGACGTACCGGTGGCCCGGCTCTTCACCGCGCCGACCGTCGCGGGGGTGGCCCGACTGCTGGCCGACGACGCACCCCCCGGGGACGCTCTTGATCCGGTGCTGACCCTGCACGCGGGCGGTGACCGGCCGCCGCTGTTCTGCCTGGCTCCGGCGAGCGGGTTGAGCTGGCAGTTCGCCGGGTTGAAGAGGTATCTGCCGGCGGACATCCCGCTGATCGGGTTGCAGAGTCCGCTGCTCTCCGGCGGGACGCTGCCGTCGTCGCTGACGGAACTGGCCGCGGCGCACGCTTCGCTGATCACGGCTCGGCAGCCGAACGGACCGGTGCGGCTGCTGGGCTGGTCGTTCGGAGGGGCGTTGGCGCTGTGCGTCGCGGCCGCGCTGAGCGCGCGCGGCCGCGAGGTGGAATTCGTCGGCATGCTGGACGCGCGCCGGGAGACGGTCCAGGCGCCGTCGACGGTCGCGGCCCTGCTCACCGAGATGGGGTACGAAGTCAGCGATCCCGGGCTGTCTCTGGCTGACGCGGTGGGCTTTGTGCGTGCGGTTGGGGGGAGCGTGGCTGCGTTGACGGATTCGCAGATCGCGTCGGTGTTGGAGAGCTATCTGGCCGCTGATCGGCTGATGGCTGCGGCGGAGTATCCGGCTTATCGGGGGTCGGTGTTCTTCGTCGAGGCGACTGTGGCTGAGCAGGGGTTCACCGGCCCGGCTGCGCCGTCCTGGCGTCCGTTGGTGGGTGGCATGGAGGTGCACTCGCTGCCGGTGGCGCACTCGGAACTGTTGGACCCGGCGACACTGGAACGCCTCGGACCACTGCTGGCCGAGCGCCTGGGGTGATTGCTGCCCGCGCCGTCCGGGCGACCGTTGATGTCGCCCGGCCGGCCGGTTCGGGTGGCCGTGGACTTGCCTGTCCGGGACCGACCGGCCTTGCTCATCGAACGAGCGGAACCACGTCCTCGCCGAGCAGGCTGCGCAGGCCGATCAAGGCGAGGCTGATGGCGAAGCCGAGCAGGATGGAGACGCCGATCCCGGCCCACCACTTGAGGCGGTTGTCCCGGCCGGGCGGTCCGAAGCGGGGTGGGGTCTGTGGTCGCCACGGGCGTTCCCGGGCCAGCCACCAGAGCAGGCCGAGGCCGAGCGGCACGCCGGAGACGAGCCAGAGCCAGAACCACTTCGTGCCGGTGACCGGGTCGGGCGCGGAGACCAGCGCCCAGAGGAACAGCAGACTGCCGGCGATGAGCAGACCGGCCTGGATGGCCCCGACTGGCGGGTCGGCAGGGCGCCGGGTCTCGTAGGCCTGCAGTTGCTGGTTGAGGGCGTTCGCTCCCGGGGCGCTGCTCTGCTCCTCCACGGTGGTGTGGTGGCGGCGGCCGTCGTTGGTATGCCAGAGGAGGATGGGACCTGGGCCGCCGGGTTCCTGGAGATCGGCGGGCAAGGGGCTGACGAGGCCGCCTTCGTTCCTCCAGCCGTCGCCCCATTCGTAGTACGTCAGGCGGTGTGCGGCTATGTCGGCGCGGACCTGCTCCTGGGTGGATTCGCGTGGGGCCGCCCACCAGGTGACGGCCGCCCAAGCGACCCAGCCGAGCATCAGGATGACGCGCAGCACCTGCCACCACGAGATACTTGGCCGCCCGCCGACCTCCTGCACGGCCGCATCACCCGTCACGGGGTCATCGTGACAGGGGATCGCAAAAGAGTGCGGTGAAGGCAGCTTGCCCCGCCATCGGAACCGCGGACCATCCGATCTGCGAGTTGATCATCGGATTCGCACGTTTTGTGATATTTCTGAGAGGTCAAGCTAGTCGATCATCGAGGGTGGGTCAGCGAGTGGAGTTCGTGCGACGGCTCGGGAAGAGTCCGCAAGAGCGAGGCTCGCTCAACAGCGTGACTTGCCCCGACATCTTCGAACTGAGTGACGGTTCCTTCGCAGTCATGGGTACTGACATGACCGAGGTCCTCGAAGGTGCTTTGCCCCCGGGTGCTGGGAGGGCCGACTACGAGCGCATCGTTGTCATCACCCGGGAGACGCTGGTCGCCGCCCGCGGCGATATCCCCTCCGCTTGAGGTTCACGCCACCTGAGCCGGCTGGGATCGCTCCGGAACCAAGGTTGGTCCGTGGGAGGCACCGGGTGCGTTGCGTGCCACCACCTTCTCGTACTCAGTGCAGATCCTATCGACTCGACGGGCGAAAACGAGCTCGATGCTATCCGGGTCGAGCTGTTGTCCTCGGGCTTCCGCTGTCGCATGCCAATAGGCACGCATGATGGGGCTGGAGAACAGGTAGCGAAGACTCTCGATGATCGCTGCCTCGCTGTAGTTCTCTGACTGGAGAGCCCGGAAATGAAACGAGTAGATCAGGTTGGCGTACAAGAACTGTCGATTGACGGTCGGGGACAGGGCGAGATCGATTGCCGGCCAGACCGCCGCCAGTTCTTCGTCGTCCATGCTGATTTTGACGAGTTGCTGGTGAAGCATGCCGAGGCTGGCGTGCGACGTGCGCCGGAGTTCGGCGTGGTTATCGACCAGGAACTCTCTCTGGCGCTGGAGCTCCGCGCTGTTCTGCCGTGAGGTGATCACCACCGCGAGCAGAGCAAGGCTGCTGATGATGGAACTGAGCACACCGAAGGTCTGCCCCACGTCACTCCAGGTGCGCCATTCCTCTGAAGCGCCCTGCCGGGCAAGCACTGCGGCGACCCCCACTCCAGCCAGCAGGGTGACGACCACGACGCCGCCGACGAGGGCCAGCCAAGTGGCGACGCGGCTCACCGTTGTGGATCTGCGCATCTCGTTACCGACCGGTGAATCTTTCATGGCGTCACGACCCTCGAGGACACGGCAGAGACTGTTGCGCACGCGCGACTGCTCTCTTCTATTCTCTGCTCTCATATTGCATTGCCGTATCAAGCGGCGCCAGCATGGAGCGGTGAATGATTGTCGTGAGGGCCTTATATCGATCGGCCAACTAGCACGTTGCAGTGTAGCAACAATCCACCTATATGATTCTTAAGGCAAGAAAGGGGCGGCCGGTTGCCCCGCCGCCCTTTTCGCTTGCAGTATCGGAGATCAGGCCGCGTTCGACAGGTCCGTGACCGCCGTCGCCTTGTCGCCGTCGGTTGCGTTCTTCAGCTGCGGCACCAGCACCTCCAACGCATACAGCAACGCATTGGGCCCGCTGTAAGCCAACGCCCCACCCAGCGGCGTGGAGAACGACGTGTACAGAGCCCGGTCCTCACCAACCACCTTCAACCGGCTGAACGCCGGCGAGGTCAGCATGTCCTTCTTCGTCGCCCCGTTCACGAAGAGCACGTCCCGGTCCAGCAGGTCGAGCCGCTCCTCGCTGACGTCCTCCGACTCGCTCTGCGCCGCGAAGCCGAGCGCGTCGAACAGCGCCCGGCGCGGGTCCTTGGCCGGGATCAGCCAGTGCTGACCCTTCTCCGGGCCGAAGTCCACGACCAGGGTCTTGCCCGCGAACTGCGGGTTGGCCGCCTTGGCCTCGTCGATCTTCGCGTTCACCTTGGCCACCAGCGCCTGCGCCTCGTTCGACTTGCCCAGCGCCTTGCCCGTGGTCAGGGTCTGCACGTCCCACGGGGTCTGCTCGTCCGCGTAGTCCTTGGACTGGATGACCGTCGGGGCGATCTGGGAGAGCTTGTCGTAGGTCTCCTTGTTGATCGTCTCGTAGATGGCCAGGATCAGGTCCGGCTGCTGCTTGATGATCGCCTCGAAGTTGATCTCGGCCGAGAACGTGGTCAGCTGCTTGCCGGCCAGCGCCTCCTTGACCCACGGGTACGTCGGGTACTCGGTGAACCATTCGCGGGTGCTCACCGGGACCACGCCCAGCGCCAGCACCGGGTCCTGGTCGTTCCAGCCGACGGTCACGACCCGTTCCGGCTGCTTCTCGATCGTGGTCGAGCCGAACTTGTGCTCGATGCTGACCGGGAAAGCGGCGGTGGCCGAGCCCGACGCGGCGGGCGCGGCGGCACCGTCCTCTTCGGACCCGCAGGCGGTGATGGTGGTGGCGGCGAGCAGACCGGCGGCGACGGCGGTGAGGGCGCGTCGCCAGCCGCCCAGGCGGCGGTTCATCTATGTGGCTCCTAGCTGAGGGGGCGTTGGATCAGTAACGAGGTTAGGCTAGGCTAACTTTGCTTCCGCGACGACCCCCTCGCGGGCCTCATCCACCCCAGGAGGACGACACATGCAGCGGACCCTGCTCGGCGGCAAGATCCACCGCGCCACCGTGACCCAGGCTGACCTGCACTACGTGGGTTCGATCACGATCGACAAGACCCTGATGGACGCGGCCGACCTGGTCGAGGGCGAGCAGGTCCAGGTGGTCGACATCGACAACGGCGCGCGGCTGGTGACGTACGTGATCGAGGGTCCGGCCGGCTCCGGCGTGATCGGCATCAACGGCGCGGCGGCCCGGCTCGTCTCGGTCGGCGACCTGATCATCATCATGTCGTTCAAGCAGGTCGACGAGCGCGAGCGCGCCGACTACGTGCCGCGCGTCGCGCACGTCAACGCGCAGAACCAGCTGATCGAGATCGGCTCGGACCCGTCGGCGCCGGTTCCCGGCGCGGACGACCAGATCTCCGGCGTTCTGGTCCACTGAGGCCGGCGGGGCCGGGGGCACTGCGATGGGCGCGCTGACGATCTGCCGGGACTGCTGCTGCGGCAGCGCCGACAAGCATCCGGAAACCGACCATGACGCCCAACTGGAGGCGATCCGCGGCGCGGTGGGCGACAGACATCGCGTACGCGTGAGCGAATGCCTACGGGTCTGCGAACGCTCGAACGTGGTCGTGGTGCACCCGACCCCGGCCGCCCGCCGAGCCGGCGCCCGCCTGGTCCACCTGGGCGACGTTCTCGACGATGATCTCGTCGGCGCGGTGGCCGCCTGGCTGGACGCCGGCGGCCCGGGCATCGCCACGGTCCCGGAGCCCCTGACCGCCCGCATCTTCAACCCGGCCGACTACGCCGACTGACGCCCGGCCGGAGGCTCAGTCCATCCGCAGCGGCGCGGCCACGAGCACCAGGCAGGCCAGCACCGCGATCCCGATGCGGACCCCGCGCAGCCCCCGCCACCACGGCAGCAGCCACAACGCCAGCCACAGCGCCCCGAAGACGGCGACGTGCTGGCCGACCACTTCGAGGGTGACTTCCTCGCACCGGTTGTCGGCCAACGTCTGCGCGCACGCCCGGTTGACCTCGCCCATGTCGTCCCACAGGACCATCAGCAGCCCCACCGAGGCCGCGACCGCCGGCCCGAGCACCAGCGTGATCAGCGGTGTCAGCAACCACCCGGCCAGATCCCGGCGCCGGTCCGTCCGCGGGCCACGAGTCAGATTCCGCACGCCCGCACCGTAGCGATCGCCCTCGATCCCCGCCGCCCCGCCGGCGCGGCCCGTCAGACCGGGTAATCGGTCCGGTGCGCGTAGGTGAGCTGGTCCGGAGCGACACCCCACTCGATGAGGACCCGGCCCAGCTGACCCTCGTCGCCGGCCTGTGCACTCCGCGCTTCGGTCATCCCGTCGTCCGGTCCGAAGCACCAGTCGTTGTCGATGTAGGTGTTGTCGAACTCCCGCTGAAGGACGTTGAACGCACCCCCGGCGAGCGGATAGACCGCGACCCAGGCCCGACGACCCTGCGCCGCCGCGGGCACCTCGGCGACGATGAGCCGACCACGCCGCAATGCGGTACGCAGGGGGAGGGGCCAGTCGTCGATCACGGCCGGAATTGAACCACGAGGTTCTAAGCTGCTGCGATGGGACGACGAGTGCTGATGACCGGCGCACGACGAGGAATCGGCGCCGCGATCGCCGTCGACCTGGCGGCACCCGGCTGGACGCTCCTCCTGCACCACCTGGACGCCCCCGACGAGACCGAGTCCGTAGCGCAGCAGTGCCGGGACCGCGGCGCCCAAGCCGAGACCCTCGAAGCCGATCTCGCCGATCCGGCCGCCGTCTCCGCGCTCGCCGAGCGGGCCGGCCCCGTCGACATCCTCATCAACAACGCCTCCCGCGCCTCGAACGTCGCCTTCGACGCGCTGTCCCTCGACGAGTGGCAGGAGACCTTCGCCGTCAACGTCACCGCGCCGATGCTGCTGACGCAGGCGTTCGGCGCCGGGATGGCCGGGCGGGGCTGGGGGCGGATCGTCAACGTCACCTCGGCCACCGTGGCGCTCGGCGGGCCGTCCGGGCCGTCGTACGTGGCCAGCAAGGCCGCCCTGGTCGGCCTCACCCGCTCGCTCGCGCGGTCGTTCGGCCCCGCCGGGGTCACGGTCAACGCGCTCTCGCCCGGCGCCATCCTGACCGAGCGCGAGCGGGAGATCCTGGGCGACGACCCGCATCCCGGGCTCGTCGCCGCCCAGGCCGTGCCGCGCACGCTGGTCCCGGCGGACCTGCTCACCGCCGTACGGTTCCTGGTTGCCGAGGGCTCGGGAGCGATGACCGGTCAGGTGGTCGAGGTCGGCGGGGGACTGGTCCTCGGTTAGCGGCGACGTCCGACGCGGCGGCAACCATCAGCCGCAGGCCAACGGATCAGCGGCGGTCCGCGGGTTGCAATAGGTGGCGGTGCCCCAGGTGCGGTCAGGAGTCGTGATCTCGAGCATCCCTCGGTCGGTCATCCGTTCTATGGTGATCCGAGCACCGGCCGGGACCGCCGCGTCATTGCTGCCGGTGACACGAGCGGTGGATGCGGTCTCCAAGCGGATCTGCAAGATCGTGACGTCGCCCTCGGCTGCCGGCTTGCTGGGATCGTCGGGTGGGTTGAGCAGTCGCATTTCGCCTGTGCCGTCGCGGTTCACGACCAGCGAGCGGTAACGGCCGCCCCATTCACCCACCATGAACTGCATGTCGGCGGGAAGGTCGCTGTTCGGCGCGTCGCCCGGCCTGTCCTCCGCCGGTTCCGAATGCGCGTCGCGGTCGATGTACCGGTCGATGTACTGGTCGAACTCACCGGAGAGACAGAGCACGCATGCCATCAGGAAGGTGGGGATCGCCACCAGGATCCACCAGCACCCCGAACCGCCACTCGACGGCGGGTCCGGGGAGGGCAACCCGAGCGCACGACGGCGTTCCTCCTCCTTCAGGCGACGGTAGGTGTCCATATCGGCCATGCGACTCATTCGACCAGGAAGCGCGTAGTCGCGGTGTCACCCGAATCGGTAGAGGGCATTCCTCGGGCGAGTCACCGTTCTGCTTCGGCGGTGTCGAGCGGCGTTGCGGTCAGCGGTCCGGGTGGCTGGTCAGGTAGCCACCCATCGTCGTGAAGTAGTCCTGGGCCGGCAGCTCCACGCCCTCGTCGGTGCGGACCGAGCGGATCAGCAGCGCCTTGCTGCGTCCGCGGCGGGCTTCCGCGCCCGCCACGATCGCCACGCCGTCGCCCTCGCGGAAGAAGATGCGGCCCGGCGTGCCGCCGTAGACCGCCTGCGAGACCGCGGCCGTGACGATTTCCAGCCGGCGTCCCTTGTGGAAGCAGAAGGCCTGGGGGTACGGCGCCGACTGTGCCCGGACCAGCCGTTCCAGCTCCTCGGCCGACCAGGTCCAGTCGATGCGGATGTCCTCCTCCGACCGCTTGTGGAAGAAGCTCGCCTTCGAGCGGTCCTGCGGCACGAAGTCACGCCGGCCGCTCGCGATGGCCGCCAGGCCGTCGACGGTGATCGGGCCGAACAGCTCCAGCGTCTTGTGGAACAGGTCCGTCGTGGTGTCGGCCGGGCCGACCGGCACGGCGCGCTGGAGCACGATCGGCCCCGCGTCCAGCGTGTCGTCCATCATGTGGGCGGTGACGCCCACTTCGCGTTCATCGTTGAGCAGGGCCCAGATCAAGGGCGAGAAGCCCGCGTACGCCGGCAGCAGCGCGTCGTGCACGTTGAGCGTGCCGAACGGCGGCAGGTTGAAGACGCGCGGCGGGATCCAGGTGCGCCAGTTGGTGGCCACGATGACGTCCGGCGCGACCTGCTTGAGCGCCTCGTACAGCTCCTCGTCGTCGGGGCGTTCGCGCAGCATGACCGGCACGCCGTGGGCCTCGGCGAGCTCGGCGACCGAGTCCGACCAGACCTTCTCGTACGCGCCCTCGCCGACCGGGTGGGTGACCACCATGACCACGTCGTGTGCCGAATCCAGCAACGCCTGCAGGGTCCGGTGCCCCCAGGTCTGGAAGCCGAACATGACGACGCGCATGAATTTTTCTCCCTCACTCGGCACTGCGGACGCCTCCGCGCATGCTTAGGTTAGGCTAACCGAAATCTGGGGTCAGGTCGGCCCCGCCGTGGAGGGGACGGACATGTCTGAACCTGTCGATGTCGTGGGAATCGGCTTCGGGCCGTCCAATCTGGCCATGGCCATCGCCGTGTCGGAACACAACAGCGGGCAGGCTCCGGAGGCTCGGGTGCGTACCCGGTTCCTGGAACGGCAGGCCGGCTTCGGCTGGCACCGCGGCATGCTGCTCGACGACGCCACGATGCAGGTCTCCTTCCTCAAAGACCTGGTGACCCTGCGGAACCCGACCAGTGAGTTCACCTTCCTGCGCTACCTGCACAGCCAGGACCGGCTCATCGACTTCATCAACCACAAGAACCTGTTCCCGCTGCGGGTCGAGTTCCACGACTACTTCGCCTGGGCCGCCGCGCAGGTCGACGACCAGGTCACGTACGACGCCGAGGTGTTGTCGGTGACGCCGGTCGCGTCCTCCGGCGGCGACGTGGTCGCGGTCGACGTGCTCTCGCGTCACGGCGGGGAGCTCAGCACCCACCGGGCCCGGAACCTGGTGATCGGCACCGGGCTGCGCCCGCGCCTGCCCGAGGGCGTGACGGCGTCCGACCGGATCTGGCACACCAGCGACCTGCTGCACAACCTGCCGAAGCTGCGCGGCACCGAGCCGCGCCGCATCGTCGTGGTCGGCGCCGGTCAGAGCGCCGCCGAGGCGGTCGCGACCCTGCACCGCGAGTTCCCCACGGCCGAGATCTGCGCGGTCTTCTCCCGGTACGGCTACTCGCCGGCCGACGACAGCAGTTTCGCCAACCGCATCTTCGACCCGGCGGCGGTCGACGACTTCTACCTGGCCCCGGAGGACGTGAAGCGGCAGCTGATGGGCTACCACGCGAACACGAACTACTCCGTGGTCGACATGGACCTGATCGACGACCTGTACCGGCGGGCGTACCAGGAGAAGGTGCTCGGCCGGGAGCGGCTGCGGATGCTGAACGTGTCCCGGCTGACCGAGGTGACCGACGGGCCGGACCAGGTGGTGGCCGGCGTACGGTCGCTGGTCACCGGCGAGACCCAGCGGCTGGCCGCGGACGTGGTGGTCTGCGCGACGGGCTACCACCAGGCCGACCCGTACGCGATCCTCGGCGAACTCGCCGACCTGTGCCACCGCGACGAGTCCGGCCGGCCGAGGGTCGAGCGCGACTACCGCGCGGCAACCGACCCGCGCCTGCGGGTGGGCATCTACCTCCAGGGCGGTACGGAGCACACGCACGGCATCACGTCCGCGCTGCTCTCGAACACCGCGATCCGGGCGGGGGAGATCCTCGACTCGGTGGTGACCCGCCGGTCGGCGCCGGCCCTGGTCGGGGTCTGATATTCATTTTACTGCGTGCATAATCATGCATAGGATCGGATTATGTCCGATCCTCAGCAAGACGCCCGCCCGGCCCGGATAGAGCGGTCGGCCGCGGCGGCGTGGCCGGCCGGCCGCACCGAGACCGCGGCCGGTTGGCTGCTGCGGCACACCCCGGGCGTGGCCCGCCGGCGCTCCAACTCGGCCCTGCCGCCGGCGCCGGACCGGCATCCGGAGGACGGCCTGGACGCGGTGGAGGCCTTCTATCGCGCGGCCGGCCTGCCGGTGACGGTCCAGGTGAGTCCGGCCGAGCAGCACTCCGCGCTGGATGCGGCACTCGCCGCTCGCGGCTACCGCCGTGAAGCCCCCACCCTGGTCCTGACCGCGTCCACCACCGACGTGATCACGGCGACGCCCCAGACGATCCGCGACCGGCGCGCCATGTCCGCCACCCCCGGCAGTGCGGCAGCCGGGCCATCGCCTGCACCAACCACGGCGGCCGGCAGCGCGTCAAGCGCCGCCCAGCCATCCGTGGACGTGGTGGTCCACCCTGCGGCAAGTGCCGACTGGCTGGCCGCTCATCAGGAGCTCAACGGGCCGGAGGACACCTCGGCAGTGGCCGAGCTGGTCCTCGCGCGGGTCCCGTCGCCGGCTGCGTTCGTCCTGGTCCGGGTGGACGGCCGGGATGCCGCGATCGGGATGTTCGTGGCCGACGGCGAGCGGGCCGGAGTGTTCTGCATGGCGACCCGAAAGGAGTACCGGCGTCGCGGTCTCGCGCTGACCGTCCTCGGCGCCGGAGCGCGCTGGGCGGCCGCCCGGGACTGCCGCTCGCTGTATCTCCAAGTCGAAGAGGGCACCGTCGCCGCCCGTGAACTGTACTCCCGGGTAGGTTTCGCCCATTCCCACCGCTACCACTACCGGGTCCGCTGACGGCCGGGAACGCTGGCATTGCGCTGCGTCAACCCCTGGTCTCTGACAGTGGTAAATATAACTCTGCGTGACTGATCATGAGGGGTCTGGTAAGACTTATTTCCACAGTCGACTCGTCCGATTAGTCAGTTCGCAGTGTGATCGTTGTCTTGTCGCGTGTCGTAGCGCACACTTCGTCCGCGCGTCCGCCCCCTCCCCTGGCGCGAAGGAACCCACATGACGCAACCCCGCCAGCTCCCACCAGCACCGGTACCGCACGTCCGGAAGCGCAGCCCGATCCCCTGGGTGATCTTCGCCGTCCTCGTCGTCGTGGCCGGCATCGTGCTGGTGCCCAAGCTTCTCGACGACGGGAACGCCGACAATGGACCGCAGCCCGTAGCGGCCGCGGAGCAGGATCCGCTCCTCGTCGCGGTGCAGAAGTGCGACCCCGCCAAGAACGGTATGAAGCTCTCTGACAGCAACCGCAAGCTGACCGTCAAAGGCGTCGGGGACAAGTCCCCGGATGGCCTCTCCGCAAGCGCCATGACCTGCGTCTTCGACACGTTGCAGGTGCCCGGCGCGCTGGCCGACCGGATGTACGGAACGGTCGAGGCCGACGGCCGGTTGCAGGGCGACTGGCCCGGCTACTCGGTCTCCTGGACCAACGACCAGAACGAGGGTCTGAACCTGACCGTTACCCGCAACTGACCACCACGCGAAAGGGGCCACGACCGCCGAGCGGTCGTGGTCCCTTCGTCTGCGCCGGCTGCTAGAGCGACAGGGTGGCGGTCAGCCGCGGGTCGTCGAGGGCGTGCGCGGCGGTCACCTCGTACGGGCCCGGAACGGTCTGCCACCCCTCGTCCCAGACCTGCCAGGTGCGCGGCGGCAGGGGGACACGGACGGTCACGGTCTCGCCCGGGTGGGCTTCGACCGGGTGGAAGCCGGCCAGCCAGCGTGCCGGGCGTTCCGGCGCCGGCGATTCGCCCTGCGTGCCGGCGTACACCTGGACGATCTCGCGGCCGAACCGGGCGCCGGTGTTCGTCAGGGTCACGACCGCTTCCGTGGCCGACACCGACAGCGTCTCGTACTGCCAGCTGGTGTAGCCCAGGCCGTGGCCGAAGGCGTACAGCGGGGTGGTGCCGGCCCGCTGCCAGGCCCGGTAGCCGATGAAGATGCCCTCGTCGTAGGCCACCTGGCCGTCGCGGGGGACCACCTGAAGGATCGGGCAGTCCTGCTCGCGGCGCGGCCACGTGGTCGGCAGCCGGCCACCCGGTTCGGTGACGCCGAGCAGCACGTCGGCCAGCGCCGCCCCGGCCTCCTGCCCCGGGAACCAGGTCAGCAGTACCGCCGCCACGTCGTCGGCCCAGGGCAGCAGCACCGGCGAGCCGGCGTTGACCACGACGACTGTGCGCGGGTTCGCGGCTGCCACCCGTACCACCAGCTCGTCCTGCCGGCCCGGCAGCGAGAGTGACGTGCGGTCGAAGCCCTCGGACTCGACCTGCTCGGTCGTGCCCACGACGACCACCGCGACGTCCGACGACGCCGCGAGGGCCACCGCCTCTTCGATCATGCTGTCCGCCGAGACGCCCGGCGCCAGGTGGCCCAGCGTGGCGCTGACCGTGTGGGCCATGCCCGGCTGGATGCTCTGGCGCAGCACGACCTCGACCGGCTCGCCGGCTGTCAGCTTCGCCACCGCCCGCTGCTCGCGCGGGGAGAGCAGCAGGTCGGCGCGGGTGGCGCCGGGCGGGTGCAGCGTCCCGCTGTACAGCTGCTGAGCGCCCACCCGCAGGTCGAAGGTGCCGAAGCCGGACACCGCGAACGTGTGCTCGCCGTCCTGTTCGGGCGTGAACGTCGTGCGCATCTCCAGGCCCGTGACGACGGCCGGGTCCAGGCCCGCGGGCAGGTCGCCGATCCAGCGCACGGCGGCGGTGTCGACGTCGAAGCGGTGCCCGGCGCCCAGCAGTTCGATCGACGCCGGCTGCGGCAGCGCGGGCAGGAACGGGCGCGGGTCAGCGCCGACGGCGTGCACCACGTCCACCCCGGACAGCGCCCGGCTCAGGCCGTCCAGCGGGGAGATCACGTGCGGCGGCACCACCTGGGCGCTGCCGCCGCCGAGCACCCGGGCGTCCGTGGCCAGCGCCCCGATGACGGCGACCTTCGTCAGTGCCGCCGGCTCCAGGGGCAGCGTGAACTGCTCGTTGCGGGCCAGCACGAAGGACCGGGCCGCGACCTCGTGCGCCACGGCGTCGCCGTCCAGGTCCGGCGGGAAAGACCCGACCGCCGGGGGTACGCCGTCAAGCACGCCCACCCGGCCGGCCAGGCGCAGCACCCGCCGTACCTTGTCGTCGATCAGCTCTTCGGCCACCTCGCCGGCCCGCACCGCCGCGACCAGCTTGGCCCCCCACGGGTTCTCCAGCGCCGGCATGGCGATGTCCAGCCCGCCCAGCGCGGCGGCGACCGTCTCCCGGGCCGCCCGCCAGTCGGAGACCACGATGCCGTCGAAGCCCCACTCGTCCTTGAGGATGTCGGACTGCAACCGGCCGTTCGAGGCCATCGGCTGGCCGTTGACGCCGTTGTAAGCGCTCATCACACCCCAGCCGCCGGCCGCCACGACCCGCTCGAACGGCGCCAGATACAGCTCACGCAGCGCCCGCTCGCCGATCCGCACGTCCACGGTCATCCGGTCGGTCTCGAAGTCGTTGCCCACCAGGTGCTTGACCGTGGTGCCGACGCCGTGCTCCTGCACCCCGGCCACGAACCCGACCGCGATCTCGCCGCTGAGCAGCGGATCCTCCGAGTAGCACTCGAAGTGCCGGCCGCCCAGCGGGGTGCGCTGCAAGTTGACCGTGGGGCCGAGCAGCAGGTGCACGCCCTTGCGCCGGGACTCCTGGCCCAGCAGGTGCCCGGCCTTGCGGGCCAGCGCCGGATCCCAGGTGGCGGCCAGGGCGGTCGGGCTGGGCAGGGCGATCGACGGGTCGTCGGGGGCCCAGCCGGTGCCGCGGACACCGATCGGCCCGTCGGACATCACCAGCGAGCGCAGCCCGATCTCCGCGATCGCGGGCAGGGACCAGAAGTCCTGGCCGCCCAGCAGCGACACCTTCTGCTCGAGGGTCAACCGGGCCAGCAGGTCATCCATGGAAGCGCTCCCATCACTTTGACTGCCCAAGATCCTACGTGCGGAGGTAGGACGCCCCGTTGAGGTCGATGATCGTCCCAGAAGCCCACTCCGCCTCGGGCGACGCCAGCCAGTGCACCGCACTCGCGATCTCCGCCGGCCGCGCCACCCGGCCGAACGGGCTCTGCCCCCGGATCGCGTCCCCGCGCGGCGACTTCAGGTGCTCGTTGGTCATGTCGGTCTCCACGAAACCCGGGGCCACACAAGCCACCCCGATCCCGTACGGGGCCAGCGCCACCGCCAGCGACTGCGCCATCGAGTTCATGGCGGCTTTGCTGGCGCCGTACGCGGGCTGGTCCGGCTCGCCCCGGAAAGCGCCGCGTGACGACACGTTGATGATCCGGCCCCCGCGCTCGCGCATGTGCTGCGCCGCGGCCCAGGACGCGTTCGCCGCCCCGAACAGGTTCACGTCGAAGGTGGCCCGCCAGTTGGCCAGCCACTGCTCGTAGCCGGTGCCGAAGACCGGGTGCGGGCGGTCCGCCGGGCCGAACACGCCCGCGTTGTTGACCAGCACGTCCAGGCCGTCCAGTCGCTGCGCCGCCTCGTCGACCATGGCCCGTACCGCGGTGGGATCGGCCAGGTCGGCCCGCACCACGATGTGGCCGCGGCCCGGCAGCGCCGCGGCCAGCTCCTCGGCCAGCGCGGCCGAGTCCCGGTGATGGATGGCGACCCGGTCGCCGGCCTCGGCGAACCGCGTCGCGACGGCCCGGCCGATGCCGCGGGAAGAACCGGTCACGAGGATCGCGCGTCCTGTCATGGCCTCACTCTAGGATCTTCGGCGTGGACAACGACTGCCTGTTCTGCCGCATCGTCGCCGGGGAGATCCCCGCGACCGTCGTGCACGAGACCCCCACCACGCTGGCCTTCCGCGACATCGACCCGAAGGCCCCGGTGCACGTCCTGGTGATCCCCAAGACGCACCACCGGGACGTCGTCGCGCTCGCCGCCGACCCCGGCGCGGCCGCCGACGTGCTGGCCGCCTCGGCCGCGGTCGCCGAGGCCGAGGGGCTCACCGGCGACGGCTTCCGGCTGATCTTCAACACCGGCAGCCACGGCGGCCAGGAGGTCTTCCACGTGCACGCCCACGTCGTCGGCGGCCGGCCGCTCGGGCCGATGGTGGCCCGGTGACCCCGGAGCAGCGCCTGGAGCGCGCCGTCCGCCGGGTCCAGGCCGACGCCCGGGTGCCCGCCCTCTCCGTTGCCCTGCACCGCGCCGACCGCAGCCTCTGGACCTGCACCGTCGGCACCTCCGGCCACCCCCGTGCCCTCGACGCGCAGAGCCGCTTCCGGATCGGCTCGGTCACCAAGACCTTCACCGCCGTGCTGGTCATGCAGGCCCGCGACGACGGCCTGCTCGACCTCGACGACCCGATCGCCACCCACCTCGACGTCCCCGCGCACGGCACCGCCACCATCCGCCGGCTGCTCTCGCACACCGCCGGCTTCCAGCGCGAGCCGTACGGCGACGTGTGGGACCTGCTCGTCGCACCCGACGACGCCGCCCTGCTCGCCGACCTGGCCAGGGCCGAGCGGGTGCTGCCCAACAACCGCCGCTACCACTACTCCAACCTGGGGCTGGCCGTGCTCGGGCAGCTCGTGGCCAAGCTGCGCGGCGGCACCTGGGCCTCGGTGCTGCACGAGCAGATCCTCGAACCGCTCGGCCTGACCTCGACCACCGTCGAGCCGACCGGCGACGCCGTGGTCGGCTACCTGGTCGACACGTACTCCGACGCCGCCCGGCCGGAGCCGCAGCTGGACATGGGCGGGGCGAGCCCGGCCGCGCAGCTCTGGAGCACCGCCGGCGACATGGCCCGCTGGGCGGCCTTCCTGGCCGCCCCGGAGATCGTCGACCCCGGCGCGCTGGTGCTGGCCCCCGAGACCCTCGACGAGATGCGCTGGCCGCAGACCACGACCGACGAGACCCTCTGGTCCGGCGGCTTCGGCCTCGGCCTCATCCTCGCGCCCCAGGGCCGCCGGGTGATGCACGTCGGCCACGACGGCGCCATGCCCGGCTTCCTCGCCGGCGTCTACGGCCGGCGCGGCGGCGAGGGCAACCCGGGCGCGCTGGGCGCCGCGGTGCTCGCCTCCTCCGGCACCGCCACCGAGATCAACGACCTGGTCCACGAGCTGCTCGCGCTGGCCGTCGAGGTCGACCCGGCCGAGGTTCGCCCCTGGTCACCGGGCCGGGCCGCCCCGCCGGCGTACCGCTCGGTGCTCGGACCGTGGTGGAGCGAGGGCTTCGCGCACGTCTTCAGCTGGCACGACGGCGCGCTGCAGTCCCGCGGGGCCGACGCCCCGGCCGACCGGCCGCCGTCGATCTTCCGGCCGCTGCCCGACCAGCCCGACGTGCTCCGGACGATCTCCGGGCGCGAGGCCGGCGAGCTGCTCCGGCTGACCCGCGACGCCGACGGCCGGGTGGTCCGGATGCACTGGGCCACCTACCGGTTCACCCGGGTCCAGGAGACCTTCGACGGCGTACCGGTCTCCGAGGGCTGACCCGCTGTTCGCGGCCCGGCCGACCCGCCGATAATGGCATCGGCGCGGGTGCCGCCGACCGGATACGATGGCACGATCCTTACGCGGACCGCCGGAGAGGCGGGCCTCTTCGAACCGGGACGAGAATGAGAGCAGGTGGCTGAGGCCTCACGGCCGCCCCTATGACCGGCACCGATCCCAGCAACGCTGCCGCCCGGGCGCAGACCAGGATCTCGGTCTCCGACCCGAAGATCATGGTGAACCTGCTCGGCGCCAAGGACGAGATCCTGCGGCACATCGAGCGGACCCTCACCAGCGACGTCCACGTCCGCGGCAACGAGATCACCATCACCGGCGTGCCCGCCGACAACGCCACGGCCGAACGCCTCTTCTCGGAGCTCATCGAGCTGATCGAGAGAGGCGAGACCCTCAGCGTCGACGCCGTCCGCCGCACCGTCGCGATGCTCGAGCAGAACACAGCCGAGCGCCCCGCCGAGGTGCTGACCATCAACATCCTCTCCCGGCGCGGCAAGACCATCCGCCCCAAGACGCTCGGGCAGAAGCGCTACGTCGACGCCATCGACGAGAACACGATCGTCTTCGGCATCGGCCCGGCCGGCACCGGCAAGACGTACCTGGCGATGGCCAAGGCCGTCCAGGCGCTGACCGCCAAGCAGGTCAACCGGATCATCCTGACCCGTCCCGCGGTCGAGGCCGGCGAGCGGCTGGGCTTCCTGCCCGGCACGCTGAACGAGAAGATCGACCCGTACCTGCGGCCGCTGTACGACGCGCTGCACGACATGCTCGATCCCGAGTCGATCCCCCGCCTGATGGCGGCGGGCACGATCGAGGTCGCCCCGCTGGCCTATATGCGGGGTAGGACTTTGAACGACGCGTTCATCATTCTGGACGAGGCGCAGAACACGACGCCCGAGCAGATGAAGATGTTCCTGACCCGGCTCGGCTTCGGCGCCAAGATCGTGGTCACCGGTGACGTCACCCAGGTCGACCTGCCCGGGGGCACCACCAGCGGGCTGCGTATCGTCCGGGAGATCCTGCAGGGCGTCGACGACGTGCACTTCTCCGAGCTCACCAGCTCCGACGTCGTCCGGCACCGGCTGGTCGCCGAGATCGTCGACGCCTACGCCCGCTACGACGTCGAGCAGGAACAACAGGCCACGCAGTCCGTCCATGCCGTGCCGGGCCGGGCCGCCAGCGGTGGCCGCCCGAACCGCCGGCGCTGATAAGGGGTTACGCACTACATGTCCATCGAGATCGCCAACGAGTCGGGAGTCGAGGTCGACACCGACGCGATCCTGGCGGTGGCCCGGCACGCGCTCGAGGAGATGGGGGTCAACCCCCTCGCCGAGCTCTCGATCCTGCTGGTCGACATCGACTACATGACCGAGCTCAACCATCGCTGGATGGGCAGTGACGGTCCCACCGACGTGCTCGCCTTCCCCATGGACGAGGGCAGCGTCGACCACGGTCCCGGCGAGGCCGGCACGGGCGAGCCGGCCCTGCTCGGCGACATCGTGCTGGCCCCCGAGGTCGCGGCGAAGCAGGCCGCGGTCGCCGGGCACACCCCCGCGGACGAGCTCCACCTGCTCACCGTGCACGGGGTGCTGCACCTGCTCGGCTACGACCACGCCGAGCCCGAGGAGGAGCGCGAGATGTTCGCGTTGCAGGCCCGGCTCCTGCAGAGCTGGCGCTCCGGACGGCGGGCCGGCTGATCCCCGTGGAGCCGTCCTTACTCGCGGCCGCCCCGACCAGCGGGCTGCCCGACGTGCAACTGGTGATCTACGCCGCGGTCCTGGTCTTCCTGGCCGGCCTGGCGTCGATGACCGACGCGGCGCTGGCCACGGTCTCCTCGGCGCGCGCCGCCGAAATGGCCCGCGAAGGCCGGCGCGGTGCCGCCGCCCTGGAAGCCGTCGCCGGTGACGTCGTCCGCCACCTCAATCTGTTGCTGCTGCTCCGGCTGCTCTGCGAGCTGACCGCGACCACGCTGGTCGCGCTCGTCGCGGTGGACAGCTGGGGCGTCGGCTGGCGGGCCGCGCTGGTCACGGCCGGGGCGATGACGCTGGTCAGCTTCGTCGTGGTCGGTGTCGCACCGCGTACGGTCGGGCGCCAGCACGCGTACGCGGTGGGCAGAGCGGCCGCGCCGCTGGTCCGCTGGCTGGGCCGGGTGCTGAACCCGCTGGCGTCCCTGCTGATCCTGATCGGTAACGCGGTCACGCCCGGCAAGGGCTTCCCCGAGGGCCCGTTCGGCAGCCAGGTCGAGCTGCGCGAGCTGGTCGACCTGGCCGAGCAGCGCGGCGTCGTCGAGCACGGCGAACGCGAGATGATCCACTCCGTCTTCGCGCTCGGTGACACCATCGCCCGCGAGGTGATGGTGCCGCGCACCGAGATGGTGTGGATAGAAGCACCCAAGACGTTGCAGCAGGCGCTGTTCCTCTTCCTGCGCTCCGGCTTCTCCCGCATCCCGGTGATCGGCGAGAGCGTCGACGACGTGCTCGGCGTGCTGTACCTCAAGGACGTCGTGCGCAGCACCCAGAACGGCGACCCGGCGGCCTCGGCCATGCCGGTCGCCGAGCTGATGCGCGGCGCGACCTTCGTGCCGGAGTCCAAGCCGGTCGACGACCTGCTGTCGGAGATGCAGGCGGCCCGCACCCACCTGGTCATCGTCGTCGACGAGTACGGCGGCACGGCCGGCCTGGTCACCATCGAGGACATCCTCGAGGAGATCGTCGGCGAGATCACCGACGAGTACGACGTCGAGCGCCCGCCCGTGGAACACCTCGACGACGGCTCGGTGCGGGTCACCGCGCGGCTGCCGATCGAGGACCTCGGCGAGATCTTCCACGTCGAGCTGCCGGCCGACGAGGTCGAGACCGTCGGCGGCCTGCTCGCCCAGACCCTGGGCCGGGTGCCCATCCCGGGCGCGTCCGTCGACGTCGGCGGCCTGCACCTGATCGCCGAGGGCACCACCGGCCGCCGCAACCGGATCGACTCGGTGCTGGTGTGCCGGGTCGAAACCGCCTCAGACGAAGCTGAGGACACCGAGAACATCCCCGAGACCGAGGAAAGACAGCACGCTGATGCCTGACCAGACCAGCTCCGCCGGACCCGCCGTCCCCGCCGCCGAGGGCGAGCTCACCGCCGAGGACGCCAAACTGGTCACGCTGGCCCGCGGCGCCCGCGCCCGGGTGGGCGCGGTCGAAGGAGCAGCGGTACGCGACCAGGACGGCCGCACGTACGCGGCGGCGACGGTGGTCCTGCCCAGCCTGGCGGTGACGGCACTGCAGCTCGCGGTGGCCTCCGCGGCGGCAGCCGGCGCGACCAAGCTCGAGGCGGCGGCGGTGGTGACCGAAGCATCAACGCTGGACGGCGCCGGGCACGCCGCTGTGCGTGATCTGGCGGCGGACGCCCCGATCCATGTGGCGTCGCCGACCGGGGCACTGCTGGGCACGGTGACGGCGTGACGACGGGCGGCGAGGCTTCGGCTCGGGACGGGGACGCGGCGCGCGGTAAGGCTGGGCGCTCGTCTTCAGGGGCTCGCGGTGGCGCCGAGGGTTCCGCTGCCGGGGGTCTCGGGCGGGCTCGTGCCGGAGGTGCCGCGGGCGCCGGAGGCGTCGGTGGTTCGCGAGGCGCAGGTGGTGGCGGAGGCGCAGGCGGTTCTCGAGGCGGCGGAGTCGCTGGAGGCCGCGGCGGGAGCGTCGCCGGACGCGATGGTCAAGCCCGTGGCCCGGCCGGCTCCCGCGGCAGCGGTGGCGCTGGCGGAGCGCGAGAAAGCGCTGGGCGGCTGCCGACGCGGTCGGACGCTGTCAGTGAGACCGGGGAGCTTCGGCCGGCGCGGTCCAAGCCCAAGTGGAGTCCGCGGACGGCGGCCGGGGGGACCGGGCGTCCTCAGGCGGCTGCTGGGCGTTCGCAGGGTGAGGAGCGGCGGGCTGCCGGTGGCCGGGGGGCTCGGGCCGGCGCGGAGAGCGGTGCCGGTGGCCGGGGGGCGCGGGCCGGCGCGGAGAGCGGTGGTGCGGAGCGTCCCGGTGGTGCCGACGAGCGGCGGCTGACGGCGGGGGAGCGGAACGAGCTTCGGCGGCAGGAACGGCGGGCGGCCCGGCGCGAGCAGGGTGGTGCCGCGGGCGGCGGGACGAAGCGTGGCGTCGGTGCGGCCAAGCGCGGCGCGGCCGGCGGGGCTGCGAAGCGCGGCGAAGCCGCTGGTGGTGCGGCCGCGCGTGGCGCCGCGGTCATCGGCGAAGCCGCGGGTAGCGCGAAGCGCGGCGCGGCAGGTAGCGGCGAAGCCGCAGCGAAGCGCGGCGAAGCCAAGAAGCGCGGCGCGGCGAAGCGCAACACCACGGGCGGCGAGAACGTCCGTGGGGCGAAAACTCTTGCTGAGCATGAGAGTGCCAGTGAATTCGGGGCGGCCACCGCCGGGGCGGGCGTTGTCGGCGACGGCGGGGTCGAGGCAGGCGACCTGAGCCCGGGGCCCCGGGCTTCCGGCGGCGCGGCGGAGGCCCGTACGGGAAGAAAGAAGCATCGGCACAAGGCGGCGAGCCGGGAGATCAAGGTCGCGGATGATGTCTACCGTGCCGGATTTGCCTGTTTTGTCGGTAGGCCGAATGCCGGTAAATCTACGCTGACCAATGCGATCATCGGTCAGAAGATCGCCATCACGTCCAACAAGCCGCAGACCACCCGGCACATCATCCGCGGCATTCTGCACCAGGAGCACGCTCAGCTCGTGCTGGTCGACACCCCCGGCCTGCACCGGCCCCGGACGCTGCTCGGTGAGCGCCTCAACGACCTGGTCCGGGAGACCTGGAGCGAGGTCGACGTGATCGGCATCTGCTTCCCGGCGGACGAGCCGGTCGGTGCCGGTGACCGGTTCATCTCGGCCGAGATGGCCGAGCTCAAGGCCACCGTCATCGCCGTGGTCACCAAGGTCGACCTGGTCGATCCGGCGACGCTGGCGCAGCGGCTGATGGCTGTCAGCAAGCTCTACGACTTCGCCGACATCGTGCCGGTCAGCGCTGTTTCCGGCCATCAGGTGGAGACCCTGGTCGACGTGATCGTCAAGCATCTGCCGGAGTCGCCGCCGTTGTATCCGGACGACGTGCTGACTGAGGAGCCCGAGCAGGTGCTCATCGGGGAGCTGATCCGCGAGGCCGCGCTCGAGGGCGTCCGGGAGGAGTTGCCGCACTCGATCGCCGTGCTGGTCGAGGAGATGGTGGTCGAGGGCCGGTTGATGAAGATCTACGCGAACCTGTACGTCGAGCGGGACAGTCAGAAGTCGATCGTGATCGGCACCAAGGGTGCCCGGCTCAAGGATGTCGGCACCAAGGCGCGCGCCGAGATCGAACAGTTGCTGAGCCGCAAGATCTATCTGGATCTGCACGTGCGGATCGCCAAGGAATGGCAACGCGACCCCAAGCAGCTTCGTCGACTGGGTTTTTAATCGCTTTTGTGGTTCTTATCACCGGATGCCGGTTTCGGTTTGCTTTGTGGGGGCTTATTTAGATAGCCCTTTACGTCATGCGGAATCGGTACCTGGACCTGCTGCGTGCCATCGCCATCGTCCGGGTGGTCGTCTACCACTCCACCGGCTGGGTCGCGCTGACCATCGCTTTCCCGGCCATGTCGGTGATGTTCGCGCTGGCCGGCTCGCTGATGGCGGCCTCGCTCGACCGGTCCGGGCCGCTCGCCGTCGAGCGCCGGCTGCGCCGCCTGCTGCCGTCGCTGTGGGCGATGTCGGCGATCGCCGTGCCGGCCATGCTGCTCACCGGCCTCGCGTGGGACTGGAAGATCCTGTACTGGGCGTTCCCGGTGCAGGACCCGCCGGCCAACGGCTGGGGCTCGATGGCCCTGAGCGCCACCTGGTACCTGCGGGACTTCCTCTGGTTCGTGCTGCTCTCGCCGCTCGCCCTGCCGGTCTTCCGCCGCTTCCCGAAACTGTCCCTGGCGACGCCCTACACCGCCCTGGCGGTCATCACCCTGCTCGGCCTCACCCCGCACCCGATCGCGCGGGACATGGCCCTCTACGGCGGCGCGTGGCTGCTCGGCTTCGCCCACCACGACGGGATGCTGCGCCGGCTCGCGCGGCGCCGCCTGGCCGGCTTCGCGGTGCTGCTGGCGACGGCCGGTGCCGGCTGGGTGCTCACCCATCCCGGACCCCGGGGGTACGACCTCAACGACATCCCGCTCGGCAACGCGCTCTGGTCCGCGGCGTTCATCCTCGTCGTCCTCGGCCTGGCCCCGGCCGTCACCGCGACCGGGGCGTCCCGGCTGGTCACCGTGCTCAACGCGCGGGCCCTGACGATCTACCTCTGGCACGTGCCGATCATCGTGGCGGTGACCCGCATCGGGGAGACGCACGGCCTGCCGGTGCGCGGCGCGACCGGGATCGGATGGCGGCTCGTGGTGATCGTCGCGCTGGTCGCGCTGGCCGTCGCGCTGTTCGGCTGGATCGAGGACTTCGCCGCCGGACGCCGTCCGGTGCTGCTGCCCGGCGGCCGCCGACGCCGGCCGGTCGTGGCGCCGGTGTCGCCCGCTGTCGGACAGATCGCCGAGACCGTCCGCACCTGAGCCGCGCGTGGCCTACCTACGTTGCACCGTCCACGGTGAGATCGTGCATCCATGACCATCACGGCCGCACACGTCCGCCGGACGTACTACGTGCTCGGTCTCGGCAACACCCTGGCGGCCTCCTTGATCTGGGGCGTCAACACGCTGTTCCTGCTGGACGCCGGGCTGACCAACTTCCAGGCGTTCGCCGCGAACGCGTTCTTCACCGCCGGCATGGTGCTGTTCGAGGTGCCCACCGGCATCGTCGCCGACTCCTGGGGGCGCCGGGCGTCGTACCTGCTCGGCACGGTGACGCTGGCGGTGACCACCGTGCTCTACGTCTGGCTGTGGCGCATCGACGGGCCGTTCTGGGCCTGGGCGGTGTCCTCCGCGTTGATCGGGCTCGGGTTCACGTTCTTCTCCGGCGCCACCGAGGCCTGGCTGGTCGACGCGCTGGCCGCCACCGGTCACACCGGCAGCCTGGACCGGGTCTTCGCCCGCGGGCAGGTCTTCATGGGCATCGGGATGCTCGTCGGCGCGGGTGGCGGCGGCTATCTCGCCCAGGTCGCCGGGCTCGGTGCGCCGTACCTGCTGCGGGCCGCCGTGCTCGTGGTGATGCTGGTGGTGGCCGCGCTGCTGATGCACGACCTCGGCTTCACCCCGGACCGCGGCGGGGGCTACCGCACCGAGGTACGCCGGATCGCCGCCCAGTCCGTCGAGTACGGCCTACGGGTCCGCCCGGTGCGCTGGCTCATGCTGGCCGCGCCCTGCACCGGCGGCGCGATGATCTACGTGCATTACGCGTTGCAGCCGTACCTGCTGCAGCTGTGGGGTGACGAGACCGCGTACGGGATCGTCGGTCTCTCCGCGGCGCTGCTGGCCGCCGCGCAGATCGTCGGCGGCCTGGTCGCGCCGGTGCTGCGGCGGGTCTTCGCGCGGCGCACCTCGATGCTGCTCGTCACCCTGGGCCTGAGCGTGCTCGCGGTGCTGCTGATCGCCCTGATCCCGAACTTCTGGGTGGTGCTGGCCCTGATCGTCGCCTGGGGGCTGCTGTC
This sequence comes from Actinoplanes sp. NPDC048967, assembly GCF_040649415.1. Taxonomy (NCBI): domain Bacteria; kingdom Bacillati; phylum Actinomycetota; class Actinomycetes; order Micromonosporales; family Micromonosporaceae; genus Actinoplanes; species Actinoplanes sp. NPDC048967. Next base: position 950,934 of record NZ_JBEZFL010000003.1, on the reverse strand, counting down.
GGCGGCCGGGCAGCCCGTACGGCAGGCGTACCTGAACGGCATGATCCCGTCGCAGCAGCGCGCGACCATCCTGTCCTTCGATTCGCTGATGGCCTCGACCGGCGGGGTCGTGGCCCAGCCCGCACTGGGCCGGGCCGCCGACGTCTGGGGCTACCCGGCCTCGTACGTGATCTCGGCCGGTGTCGCCGCGCTCGCGCTGCCGTTCGTCTGGCTGTCGCGGCGGGAACGGCACCCGGCCGACGTTCCCTAGCTCCCCGGGATGGCGGTGATGGTCGCGTCCCCGCTGCCGGTCTGCACCTCGATGACGTTCTTGGCCGTCGCGTCGTTGACGATGCCGAGCAGTTCCGCGTCGCCCGAGCCGGTGCGCGTCTTCACCTGGTAAGCGCCGTCCGGCACCATCAGCTCGATGTTGCCGCTGCCGGTGCGCGCGGTCACCGAGGCCACCTTCGTGACCTCGACCGTGACGTCGCCGGAACCGGTCTGGGCGCGGACCGCCTGGCCGCCGCCGAGACCGTGGGCCTCGACATCACCCGAGCCGGTGACCAGCGTCGTCTCACCCAGCAGCTCGTTGGCCAGGATGTCGCCCGAGCCGGACTTGAGCGACACCTTGCCGCTGGCCCCGTTGACGGCGGCGCCGCCGGAGCCCACCGTGACGTCCGCCGAGCCGATGTCGCTGAGCGTGAGGTCGCCGGAGCCGAGCTTGCCGCGTACGGCCACCCCGGTCGGGGCCTGGATCTCGTACGAGACCTGGCAGTTCGGCCCGCAGTTGGTGTCCAGGGTCAGCACCGTGCCGGCCAGCTGGTACGAGGCCCGCGGGTCGTCGGAGTCGTCGCTGCGCACGATGCGCTTGATCCGGGTGTCGGCGATCGCCGCCGTGGTCACGGTGACGTCGCCGCTGCCGCCCGTCAGGACGATCTCGGAGACCTTCACCTTCTCGGTGTCGTCGTAGGTCAGCCGGGCGCCGATCCCCGCGCCACAGCCGGCCAGGGCGGCCGCGGTCGCGGCGATCAGGGTGACGGCGCCGGCGCGCCGGGCGAGAGTCGGGGTCATGCCTGTGACGCTAGGCGGCGCCGGCACCCGGGCACCATCAGTCCTCCCACTGAGGCGGCCCCGAGAAGACCCTGAGATCCGGGTCAGGGTCTGTCGTACCCAGGAGGCAGAATGACCCCGTGCCCGCCGGATACCGACGCCATCTCTACCGCGACGACGCGGTGGTCCTGCGCGTGCAGAAGCTGGGCGAGAGCGACCGGATCATCACCCTGCTGACCCGCCGGCACGGCCGGCTGCGCGCGGTCGCCCGCGGGGTGCGCCGCACCAGCTCCAAGTTCGGCGCCCGGCTGGAGCCGTTCGGCCACATCGACCTGCAGCTCGCCGGCTCGCCCGAGGGCGTCGGCAGCAGCCTGCACTCGGTCAGCCAGGTCGAGGCCCTGATGCTGTACGGAAAGAAGTTCCTCACCGACTACCCCCGCTACACCGCGGCCAGCGCCATCGCCGAGACCGCCGAGCGGCTCTCCCCGGTCGAGCGCGAGCCGGCCCTGCGGCTGTTCCAGCTCACCCTCGGCGCGTTCAAGGCCCTGGCGGCGGGCGAGCACGCCAGCAGCCTGGTCCTGGACGCCTATCTGCTGCGGGGCATGTCCTTCGCCGGCTGGGCGCCCGCCCTGGGGGAGTGCGCGGTCTGCGGCAGCCCGGGGCAGCACGGCGCCTTCTCGGTGCCGGCCGGCGGCGCGGTCTGCCCCGACTGCCGGCCGCCCGGCGCGGCCCATCCGGCCCCGGCGACGGTCGCCCTGATGCAGGCCCTGACCAGCGGTGACTGGCAGCTCGCCGACGCCACCGAGCCACCCGTACGCCGTGAGTGCAGCGGGCTGGTGGCAGCACACCTGCAGTGGCACATGGAGCGCAACCTGCGCGCGCTGCCACTGGTCGACCGACGGGAGAGCACTTCGTGACACGTCCGCCCACACCGCACAGCTCCGGCGCCCGGCCGCCCGCCCTGCCCGCGGCGGCGGTGCCGAAGCACGTGGCGGTGGTCATGGACGGCAACGGCCGCTGGGCCAAGGAGCGCGGCCTGTCCCGCACCAAGGGTCACGAGCAGGGCGAGTATTCGCTCTTCGACACCATCGAGGGCGCGATCGAGCTCGGCATCCCGTACCTGTCGGCGTACGCCTTCTCCACGGAGAACTGGAAGCGCTCACCGGAAGAGGTCCGCTTCCTGATGGGCTTCAACCGCGACGTCATCCGGCGCCGCCGCGACCAGCTCGTGGAGCTGGGGGTGCGGGTGGTGTGGTCCGGGCGGCCGGGCCGGCTGTGGAAGAGCGTGATCTCCGAGCTGCAGACCGCGGAGGAGATGTCCAAGGACAACAAGACCCTCACCCTGCAGTTCTGCGTCAACTACGGCGGCCACGCGGAGATCGCGGACGCGGCGGCGGCGATCGCCCGGGACGTGGCGGCGGGCCGGCTCAAGGCCGACAAGGTCACCGAGAAGACCCTGCGGAAATACCTGTACCACCCGGAGATCCCGGACGTGGACATGTTCCTGCGCCCGTCCGGCGAGGAACGCACGTCGAACTTCCTGCTCTGGCAGTCGGCGTACGCGGAGCTGGTCTTCCTGGACACCCTCTGGCCGGACTTCGACCGCCGCCACCTGTGGTACGCCTGCGAGCTCTACGCCCAGCGCGACCGTCGCTTCGGCGGTGCCATCCCCAACCCCGTCGCCCCGCAGTGAGCCACCGCTTCCTCTACCTGGCCCGCCACGGCGAAGCCGAGAGCGAGGAGGCCGGCCTCACCGATCGCGGCCGCCGCCAGGCCGAGCTGCTGGGTGCCCGCCTGGCCGGCGTGCCGTTCGCCTCGGTCACGCACAGCCCGCTGCCCCGCGCGGTCGAGACGGCCGCCGCCTGGCCGCGGGGGCAACCCTCGGAGGTCGTCGGCGACTACCCGCCGTGGGTGCCGGCGGACGTGCCGGCCCCGTACGCGATGCTGACCGAGGGCTGGAGCGCGGCCGAGCTGCGCGATGGGCCGAAGCTGGCCGAGCAGGCGCTGGCGCGGTTCGCGGTGCCGGCCGAGCAGGAGACGTACGAGCTGGTGATCACGCACAGCTTCCTGATCGCGTGGTTCGTGCGGGACGCGCTGGGAGCGCCGCCGGAGCGGTGGATGGGCCTGAACACGGCCAACGCGGCGCTGACGGTGATCCGTTACAGCGACGACCGGCCGCCGGCGTTGATGCTGCACAACGACATGGCGCACCTGCCGCCGGAGCTGCGCTGGACCGGCTTCCCGCCGCACCTGCGGGTGCGATAGCGCCGGGCCGCGCCTACGCCTTGCGCCGGCCGCAGGCGCCGCTTCTTGCGCGCCGGCCGGTTGCGTCGGCCGGTCGTGTCGCTCGATCGCGTCGGCCGGTTGCGGCGGCCCGTTGCGTCGGCCGATCGCGTCGGCCGATCGCGTCGGCCGATCGTTTCGGTCCGCGCGCGGGGTGCGTCAAGCGGTGATGACCGCGACTGCGGCGTCCACGTCGGACAGGTCGGGCAGCACGGCGTGGGCGCCGGCCAGCACCAGCTCGGCCATGCTGGTGGAGCCGGTCGCGACCCCCACGGCGAGCGCGTCGTTGGCCAGCGCCGCCGACACGTCGTTGGCCGTGTCGCCGATGACCACCGGCCGGAAGCGTTCGCCGTATTTCGCCTCGGCCCGTTCCAGGCAGCGCCGCACCAGCGTCGCCCGGACGCTGTCGTCGGTGCCGTAACCGCCGATCTCCGCGTCGAAGGCCCCGGTCAGCGCGAACGCCGCGATCTTCGCCGCGGCGACCTGCGGCACGTTGCCCGTGACCAGCGTCTGCACCACGTCGGGCCGGCTGCCCAGCTCGTCGAGCACGGCCCGTACCCCGGGCATCAGCGCGCCCTGCTCGGCGAACTCGTGCCGCGAGACGTGCACCTGCTCGACGTAGCGGGCGAAGAACCGTTCCGGCGTGCAGTCGGTGACCCCGTGCGTGGCGAAGACCTCGGCGCAGATGTCCAGGTCGGTGCGCCCGCCGAAGTTCGGCGTGGCCCGCCACGCCACCCCGGTGAGCTCGGTGAACGCGGCCTTCCAGGCCCGCGCGGCCACCCCGCCGCCGCGCAGCAGCGTGTAGTCGATGTCCCACATGATCAGGCGCTTCACTGCTCGGCCAGCCGCCGCTCGATGTGCTCGACCTTGCCGTGCAACGCGTCGGCGACCCCGGGCCTGATGTCGGCCTTGAGAGACACGGTCACCCGCGGAGCGTGCGCGGCGACGGCGTCGACGGCCTGCTTGATGACGGCCATGACCTCGTCCCACTCGCCCTCGACGGTGGTGAACATGGCATCGGTGCGGTTGGGCAGCCCGGAGGCCCGGACCACGCGTACGGCCTCGGCGACCAGATCACCGACGGAATCACCCACGCCGAGCGGCGTGACAGAGAAGGCAACCAGCATGGTCCCAATCTAGATCAGGCTCAACGGCGCGGGCTGTTCAGCGGAAGCTGGGCGTCTCGAGGTCCGCTCAGCTCAGGATCGTCTCCCTGGATGAGGAAGACGTCGGGAGCGATGCGTCCACGCCGCTTCCGTGGCCACGTCGTGGCGCGTGTCCATCGGATGCCCTGCAGGCGGATGGACGTCCGCAGCTTCGGCGATTTCGGTTCGCCGATGCGCTACCGGTAGGACGGACCCGGTGCCTCGTTGATGTCCGAGACGAGCCCGGTGTGCGTGGTCGGGTAGGCGACCGCCCCGGCGGTGAGTTCGTGGATCACGCCGTCGAGGAGGTCGAATGCCTTCGCGTACGCGGCCTGCGCCGCGGGCAGGTGCCAGGGCAGAGCAACATAGGCCGTCCCCACCGTCAGCCTGCGCAGCCCGGACCCCGCAACTGGTGGCGCGCTCGGCCCGTCCGGAAACCCGGCCTCCTCCAGGGCACCCCGCAACGCCTCCAACGCCGCCGGCTCGACCCGGCCCGTCCAACCCCGGGTGGCGAGGGGCCCCGGGAAGTGGTGGCGCAGCGACACCCGGCCGTCCGGCTCGATGCTCAACTCGCTGCGGCCCCAGGGGTCGCCGGGGTCGCTCTCGTTGCCGACGCTGTAGACGTACCCGCGAGTCGCCATGGGCTGAGCCTAAGCCTCGACCCAGCGGCTGCTCAGCGCCGCGATGCCCATGCTGAGGGCGGCTGCCGCCGCGACGAATGCCGTCACGCCGGCCGTTGTCTCCCCGGTTCGCAGTGCCCACACGCCCAGACCCGCGAGAGCGCCCGCGTCGCCGATCGCCGCCACGCCGAAGAGGGCGTAGTCGCGCCCGAAGGCGAGAACGCCGACGACGAGGGCCAGCCCGCCGCCCACGATCGCCGTGATTCCCGCCGCGCTGTGCGCGCCCAGGATCGCCAGGCCTCCGACGAGGGCGGCGGCACCCCAGCCCAGCACAGCCGCGGCCAGCAGCAGGGAGTCGGCCCGCAGCATGGCGACCCCGCAAACGAGGACCGCCACCCCGATGCCGGCGATCGACACACCGGCCAGCACCGCACCGTCCTGCCCGGCTGCGACACCGCCCCGCAGCAGCGCCACTCCGATGGCCAGAGCCGCGACGCCGGGTAACAGCCCGCCGGCGTCGGTCCGGAAGGCCAGCCGGCCCACTGCGGCGATGATCAGTACGGCGGCAGCGACCCCCGCCGGGATCTGCCACGCCGGGTGCAGCGCCGCTGCCGCCGCCACCACGGCCGGAGCGACCAGGGCCGGGACGACGCGGCCGATCGCGGCCACCAGCAGGACAACCGTCAACCACCGGTACGGGACGGCCGCGCCGGACAGGTTCACGAGCTGGTTCCCGGCAGCGGCCCCGAGCAGGTACGGCAGCCACCTCCGCCTACCCATGACGTCCACCGGTCACGTCGACGGCGTCCCAGGTCTGCTCCCGGGAGTCGGCACCGCGGCGGGTCAGCGTGATCCGTACCTCCGCCCGGACCTCGGCCCCGCTCTCCGCGCACGCGCCGATCAGCGTGCCGGCGAAGCCGTCCTCGGACTCCGCTGTCCGGTCGTCGTCGTGATAGAGCCACTGCACCGGGCCCTCGGTGCGCACCGGCGTGCCGCATCCCGGACATCGCGCCTGGAGGACGGCCGACAACGGCAACCAGCCGGACCGCATCGGGTACGGCCGGCGCAGCTCCAGCGCCGGGGACGGGCTCTGATGGTGCGTGCCCACCCGCAGCGCGTCTGGGCCGTGCATGAGCATCGGGCTCAGTGGGCCGGGCGGCAGCGGATCGATGCCGGCGCGGATCTGCCGGGCCGTGCAGAGCTGCGCCAGCCGGGTCAGCTCGACCGCCCGGCTCACCCCGGCGTCCGGCCCGAGACGCACCCAGCCGGGAGCCGGGTCGCGGCGGGCGGCCTCCTCGGCGGCTCGCACTCCGGCTGCCATGACCTGGCGGACATCACCGGAGGCGGCGGCGCGCAGGCAGTCCGCGACCACGCCGGTGCCGGGCCGGTCCAGGTCGGTCACCCACTGATCGGCCGTGTCGCCCTCCGGCGCGTCGAGCCACGCCCGGAGAGCGGCCGACGAATCCCGGGCCTGCTCCAGCGCGGTCAACGCCCAGCGCAGGACCTCGCGGAGCAGCCGGGCCTGCTGCGCGGCGGTCAGGCCGTCCACCGGATCGGTCACGGGAATCGGCGCCGGATCCGCTTGCAGCGCTTTGGCCAGCTGCCCGCGCAGCCACCCGTACGGCGTGTGCCGGTGCAGATGCTCCAGCAGGCCGCGCAGCTCGGGCACGTACGTGAGCAGCCGCTCGTAGGCGACCAGCTCGGCCAGCCACCGCTCGTCGGGATGGACCAGGATCCGCGAGGCGATCGCCGCCGCCACCCCCGGATCGTCCGTGCGCGTCAACGCGTCCGCGACCGACCGCTGCACGTACCCGCCGTCGGCCAGGTAGGCCACCAGCGCGGGCCGGGTGGCCTCGGCGTGCCGGCGGTGGATCAGCCCGGGCAGGAACGCTTCGCGGACCTCCGGCACGGTCTCGGCGCACGCGGCGGTCACGTACATCTCGCTCTGCGTCGCGTACCGGAGGCTTTTCGCCGCCGCGCGTCGCACCAGCGGGACCGGATCGGTCAGCAGTTGTTCCAGCTCGGCCAGGGTGACCCCCTTCGCGCCCTCGATCGCCTCGATGCGCAGCTCCGGTGCCGGGTCGGCGAGGAAACGCAGGGTGAGTTCACGCGTACGGTGCAGCGACAGCACAGCCTTGAGCCCGCGCATCCGCAGCCGGGCCTCGTCGCTCGCGGCCAGTTCCTCCCGCACCGGTTCGTAGCGGGGGCCGAGGTGATACAGCAGTCTGCCGATGCTGTCGTCGTCCTCCTTCAGGTCGAACGCCACCTCGCGGACGCGCCCGTCCAGGCCGTCCTCGCGGTTGAGGATCTGCTTGAGCGCGTGGGCCGCGGTGCTGCCGACCTCCCGGTACGCCTCCACCATGCCCCCGGCGGTCTGCACCTCGCCCGGATCGTGCAGCGCCATGTCCAGCAGGGTGCCGATCAGCTCGGCGCCGCCCTCCCGGGCCGCCCGCTCGGCTGCCCGCAACCGGACCATGTCCTCGGGACTGCGCAGGTCGTCGTGCAGCGACATGGCAGCAATCTAGCGGCTGCCGGCGCGGCCGCGACTCCCCTCAACGTGTCAGCCGGCCACGGCCTTCCAGCCGCGCCGCACCGAGCGGCGGCATCGCTCCGGCTCGTCGCCGGTGCCGACGAACAGAGCGGTCAACATGGGTATGCCGTGAGCGAGCGTCTCGCGCGGCAGGGGACCGGGAGTGACCAGGGAGACCAGGCCGTGGCCGATCACCCAGCTCTGGATCGCCAGGTCCAACGGCACGGTCGCGGGCCGGAAACGGCCGGCCTCTCGGCCCCGGCCGGCCGCCTGGACCAGGTATTCCAGCGTCTGGTCGGCCGCCTCGGCGTCCTCCAGCTCGTAGGTCGCATCGAACATGACCCGGTACAGGTCCGGATGGTCCAGCGCGTTGCCGAGGTACGCCGCGACCAGCGCGGTCAGGTCCTGTACCGGGTCGGCGGACATGGTGACCGCGGCCAGCCGGTCCGCCAGCCGGGTGAAGCCCTCCTGCCGCAGCGCCTTCCACATGCCGTCCATGCCGCCGAACCAGGTGTAGACCGCCATGGTGGAAACCCCGGTCCCGGCCACCAGGGAGCGCAGGGTGATCGGCTCGCGGGTGCGCAGCATGTGCCCGGCGCGTTCGAGGAGCAGGGTGCGGACCGCCGGATCCTTCGTCCTCGCCATGGCCTCAGGATACATAGCATTGCACTGCTATAGTTTCGGCAGTCGAGCCCACCGGCTCCCCGAGACATGGAGGCAGCATGGCCGTCACACTGGTGAACCCCGAAGGACTGCCCAAGGTCGACATCTACCGGCAGGTGTCGATCGGCACCGGGTCGAGGATGGTGTTCATCGCCGGGCAGATCGCCCGCGACGCCGACGGGGGCCACGTGGGCGAGGGAGACTTCGCCGCTCAGGTCGAGCAGTGCTACCTCAACATCGGCACGGCGCTGGCCGAGGTCGGCGGCACCTTCGACGACGTGGTCAAGCTGACCGTCTACCTCGTCGACTGGACGCCCGACAAGATGCCGCTGTTCGTCGAGGGCGTCGCCCGGGCCGCCGCGAAGCTGGGCGTCACCCCGATGGCGCCGCTCACCGGGATCGGCGTCGCCGCGCTGGCCGAGCCGGACGTGCTGGTCGAGGTCGAGGCGACCGCGATCCTCGGCTGAGGTGGGACCATGGCGGCATGCCCCGCGATGTGCTGGACCTGATCGACCACGTGCTCCGTGACGTCTCGCTGAGCGACGACGCGATGCGCTGGGCGCCGGACAGCGTTCCCGACCTGCGGCTGCTGATCCACCGGGAGTGGCCGGCCCGGCGCCAGGCGACATGGCGCTGGTGGTGCGAGACGTGCCGGCAGCCGCTGCCGCAGCCGCACTGGTGGATCGACGGCGTGCCCGCCGGCGGGGTCGTGCTCAGCAGCGGCATGCGCGCCTTCCACCACACGATCGACCCGCGGACGCCGCGGCACGCGCTTGTCGAGCGGGCGTCGCGCAGCTGAGTCAGTGGGCCGCGCAGCAGGGGGTCGGATGCCGGGTCTCGAACGGCACCAGCCGCCCGCCGGCCGCCGGGCTGGTGAGCAGGGTCAGCCGACCCGCCTGCCACTGTGGACGGACGAAGCCACCCGTGTCGATCAGATCGGCCGGGTCGGCCGCGCCACCGCCGAGGACCTCGACCTGCTCGATCGCGCTGCGGGCGAGCACGTCAGCCACGCTCAACGTGCCGACCAGCAGCTCAACCCCGGGATAGAGCACCGCCCGGCCCGAGCTGCGCGCCACATACGCAGCAACAGCCTCCGGGCACGAGGCCACGAGGCCGGCAGGCAAAGCCCCGCCACCACCGGCCGCGCCGCCAGCGGAGGCGGGCGCGGTGCCGGCGGAGGCGGGCGCGGTGCCGGCGGAGGCGGGCGCGGTGCCGGCGGAGGTAAGCGCGGCATCGAGACCGGCCGGCGCGGTGTCGGCGAAGACGAGGGTCAGCGCCACGTGCGGGCGCGGTGAGCGCACGAGGTGGGTGAAGGCCAGCACCGGCGCCGGGGACAAAGACGCCAGCCAGTGCTCGGCAGCGACCGTGTCGGGATGCCCCAGGCTGACCCCGCGCACCGGCAGGTCAGCCAGAGCCGGGGCGGCCGCCGCCGGGGTGGCGGCGGCCGCGGTCCGGTCGGTCATCACCGGGGCAGGACCCAGATCGGGTTGGTGTAGAACCACAGGTCGCCCCACGGGTCGGCGTCGCCGAGCACGTCGAGCTTCGGGCCCGCCGGGTCCACCTCGGCGCCCATCAGGCCCGGTTGGGTGCGCTTGCCGTCCGTGCCGCGCAGCCGCAGGTAGAACGGCTTGTCCAGGCGGCCCAGCCGGTACGTCACCGACAGCGTGCGGGCACCCGGCGTCACCTCGTACGACTTGACGACCCTGGTGTCCGGAGCGGTGAAGGTGTCCCGGGCGGCAACCGGGCCGGTCACCGAGCCGACGATCACGTCCACCCGGGACAGCACCGGGACGAACTGCGCCCAGTTCGGCCCGTCCTGGAGGTCGATCTCCAGGGTCAGCTCGGTGGCTGTGCCCCGCTTGACGTGCAGGACACCGCCCAGCGGCGTACCGGTGGCGGCCCGGCGGTCGCCCGCCACCCGGACCCGCGCGTCCAGGCTCTTGATCAGGCGGCCGTGGTCGACCCACACCCGCCCGGCCCGCAGGCCGTCCATGACGGCCCGGTAGGAGAACGACGTCGAGCCGACGTTGGTGCGGCCGTAGAAGCCGGGCCAGAAGTCGCCGGCGGTGGTGTTCACCTTGCCGGTGTACACCGGGTCGTTGTAGCGGCCGTTGGCCTCGAAGTCGCTGTCCGGGCCGCGGTCGGACTGGTCCAGGTAGTTGACGTGGCTGTCCGAGTTGACCGTCACCCACCAGGCCCGGCCCTCGGCCAGCAGGCTGTCCCAGAGCCCGCCGACGGTGGCGGTCATCCAGTCGAAGCCGCCCCAGGTCCGGTAGGTCTCCGGCGGGTAGCCCTGGTACGACGCGGCCGACGGGTTGTTGTCGTAGAGGCCGCGCGCGCCGCCGCGGCCGTTCGGGGCCGGGATGCCGGCGGCCTGGTGGCCGGGGGCGCCCTCCATGCCGATGGCGACGGTCGGGTCGGCGTCACGCCAGTTGCGGATCTCGTGCGGTGAGTCGATGCCGCGCCGCGACGGGTGATTGGCCAGGAACAGCGCACCCTCGACCTTGCGGGCCCGGACCTGCTCACCGAGGAATCTGATGCCGGCGATCGCGGCGGCCTCGTTCTGCTCGGTGGTGTTGGTGGCCGGCAGTTGCGACCCGTCGAAGGTCTGCTCGAACTGCTTGAGCACGCCGACCTCGTTGCGGCCCGGGTGCACGAAGACCGTGGCGTGCTCGGCGGCCGGGATGTTCCACTCCAGACCCTGGAAGGTCAGCAGGTCGGGGAGTTCCTCGCGGGTCTTGCGGATGTCCGGGTTGACCTTCTCCACGCCGATCTTGGCGTGCGCGTTGCTGCCGTGGTCGGTGATGACGACCCAGTCGAGGCCGAACGCGCGGCCGTGCCCGGCCTGGTCGATGACCCGGTACTGGCCGTCGGAGCTGTGCTGGGTATGGATGTGGTGGTCACCCGCGAGCCAGCGGAACCCGCCCTTGGCGGTGCCGCCGCCGGCCGGGCCGTGCGAGTGTGGCAGCCCGGCGGCCGCGGCGGCCGACGGCGTGGCGAGCACCGACGCGGCCGCGCCGGCCCCGAGCAGGCCGGCGCTGCGCAGAAAACCGCGGCGGGAGACGTCCGCGGGCGACAGCTCGCTGTCCGGGACGCTCAGATCAAGGGCCGGGGGTACGTCGGCAGCACCGCCGGCGTCGTGTGAGTGGTCGTGATCGTGGTGGTGATGGCCGTGACCCATGTCCCATGGCTCCCGAAGATCGACAAGGATGACCTGGCCAATCTCGCGGCCGCACCGCAACGCCGGATGGCGCCGGGGTGACCGGTGCGCGAACACGGGAGGGTTTCATGCGCAGCCGCGCATCAAAAGGCGCGGGTGGGACGAGCTACCGGTGCCGGACGATGGAGCCCGCCATCATGTCGTGCAGCGTGCGCGCGTCCGCCCGGAAGACCATGAGGGCGTCCGCGATGCCGAAGAGGCCGAGCGTGAGCATGTTGGGGATCCAGAACAGCAGCCCCTCGATGAGGAACTCGCGCAGGAACATCCGGCCCCAGCCGAACGCCTCGCCCGTGGTGGCGTCGGCGACCACGTGACCCAGCAGCTGCTTGCCGGGGGTCTGCCCGTCGCTCCAGGTGATCATCGACCAGATCAGCCAGCCGATCCCGAAGGTCACCACCATCAGCAGGACGTCCAGGACCGCCGCCCCGAGCCGGCCGCCGGCGCTGACCGTCGCGGACGCGGGCCGGGGCCAGGCCACGGCCGGTCCGGGCGCATAGACGGCCGGAGCGTGCTGGACCGGGGGAGCGTAGGGCTGCACGGCCCGGCCGGGTGGCGGGTAGTGGGTCGCGGCCGGTGCGTGCGGAGCCCGGAGATACGGATCGGTCATGGGTCCACAGCACCCTTCATCGACTACACAGCGTGGCGCCCGTGACGCTACGCGGCATCATCGCGCGGGAACAGTCAGTGGTCACCCGGCTGCGGTAGGTCACCCGGGCGGACTCGGCTACCGTGGCGGCGGCGCGTCCCGACGTTCAGCCGATGATCGGCCGGAACAGTCCGACCAGGACGCTGGTGGTCAGGGCGGCGGCGGACACCAGCATCGCGCCGGCCATCAGGGCGGCGTCGGCCCGGCCGAAGGTCTGCCGGCGGGCGTACGTCCTGGGCGTGCCCGCGTCGAAGCCCCGCGCGTCCATCGCCACCGCCAGCCGCCCGCCCCGCCGCAGGGCCCCCACCAGCAGCGCGAACGCCGTCGAGACGAACAGCCGCAGCTTGGCCACGGGGTTGCGCCCGGCGTCGATGCCGCGCGCCCGGCGGGCCAGGCTCAGCATCTGCCACTCCTCGCCCAGCAGCGGCACCAGCCGGAACGCGGCCAGCGCGCCGATCGCGAACCGGGCCGGCGCCCGTACGTTCTGCACCAGGGCGTCGGCGAGGTCGGTGGGGTCGGTGGTGGCGAACACGATGATGCCCGGCAGGGCGATCGCGAAGACCCGCAACACCATGCCCAGCGCGGTGACCAGCACCCCGGTGGTCACCGCGAACGGCCCGAGCGTGGCCACGGTGGCCCCGGTGCGCTCGGCCGCGAACAGCACCAAGGTGATCACGATGCCGCCGGCGGCGAGCACCAGCGGCCAGGCCCGCCGGAACAGGGTGCCGTAGCGCATCCCGAACAGCGGCAGCACCGCCAGCTCGACGGCCAGGGCGATGGTCGGGGTCAGTGGGTCCAGGGTGGCGATCAGCGGGGCGCTGAACAGCAGGGCGGCGGCGAGCTTGGCGACCGGGTTGCGCCGGGCGAGCGGTGCGGTGCTGGCCTCGAAGGTCGGCAGGGTGAGCGTCATACGGCCCGTTCCAGGCGGTGGACGGAGCCGGCCAGGGCCGCCACGAAGTCGTCGTCGTGGGTGACCGCGACGATGCCGTGGCCGTTGTCGCGCAGCCGGGCCAGCAGGTCGACCAGCTCGATCCAGGTGCGCCGGTCCTGGCCGAACGTGGGCTCATCCAGCACCAGCAGCCGCGGCGCGGTGGCCAGGGCCGTCGCGACGCTCAGCCGCCGGGCCTCCCCACCGGAGAGCGTGTACGGGTTCGCGCCCGCCAGCTTCTCCAACCGCAGCCGTTGCAGCAGGTCGTCGACGACCCGGCCGACCTCGGCCGCCGGGCGCCCGATCCGGCGCGGGCCCAGCGCCAGCTCGTCGGCGACCCGGTGGGTGACGAACTGGTGTTCCGGGTCCTGGAAGACCGAGCCGATCCTCGTGGTCAGCTCGGCGGCCCGCCACCGGTGCGGCGCCCCGCCCGGTACGGCGTCGATCGTGCCCGACGTGGGCTTCAGCAGCCCGCCGAGCAGCAACGCCAGGGTGGACTTGCCGGCGCCGTTGGGGCCGGTCACCGCCAGCACCTCGCCCTCGTGGACGGTCAGCCTGGTGGGCGCGAGGCGGTTGCGCAGGGTGACGGCTTCGGCGCGTACCAGCGGGGCACCCGGACCGGAGACGGCCCGGCGGGGGGCGACCGGGTGACCCGGCACCCAGACCCCCTCCTCCGCCAGCCGGTCGCCGTGCGCGGCGAACACCTCGTCCGGCGGGCCGTCGGCGCGGACCCCGCCGCCCGGTTCCAGCACGATCACCCGGTCGACGAGCGGGAGCGCCTCCGCGACCCGGTGCTCGACGATGATCAGCGTGGTGTCGTCGCCCAGCGCGCGGGCGACCGCGGCCCGGATCAGCGCCGCCCCGGCCGGGTCGAGGTTGGCGGTCGGCTCGTCGAGCAGCAGCAGGCCCGGGCGCAGCGCGAGGGTGCCGGCCAGCGCCAGCCGTTGCTGCTCACCGCCGGACAACGCCGCGGTCGGCCGGTCCCGGCCGTAGCCGAAGCCGACCCGGTCCAGCGCCTCGTCGACGCGCGGCCAGATCTCGCCGGCCGGTACGCCCCGGTTCTCCAGCCCGAAAGCCACGTCGTCGCCGCTGCGGGACATGACCAGCTGGGTCTGCGGGTCCTGGAAGACGATGCCGACCCGCTCGCGGGCCTTGCGCGGGTCCAGCCCGTCGATCTCGACCGTGCCCTCGGACTCGCCGGAGTCCTCGGGCAGCAGCCCGGCCAGCGCGGCCAGCAGCGTGGACTTGCCGGCTCCGGACGGCCCGAGCAGCAGCACCCGCTCGCCGTGGGCGACACGCAGGTCGACCCCGCGCACCGCCCACGCCCTACGACCGGCGTGCCGCCACCCGAACCCCCGAAGGACCAGCTCACCCATGGCTATGCCCCCTTTGTCATGCCCTCATGGCCCTCGCGGTCCCGGCCGTCGTCTGCCGCCGGCCGGCGACGCTCGGTGCAATCGGTCATGACTAGACGGCGGCGCGTTCGCGGCCGGAGGCGAAGCGGTCCAGCACGCCGGTCTGGGCCAGCGCCCGGACCAGCAGGATGCTGCCCAGACCGGCCACCAGGACGGCGCTGACCGCGGTGATCGCGATGTACGGCAGCCGCAACGTCGCCCACGACGTCCCGCCGTACCAGACGAAAGCGTCGTAGACGGACGCGGCGATCCCCGCTGCGGCCGCCGCCAGCGCCGCTACCGGCAGGTTCCACACCCGGTACGCGAACGCGGCGAAGACCAGCTCGGCCGCGGCCGCCTCGATCGGTCCCTGCAGCACCAGCGTCCAGCCCCAGCTGGTGCCGAGCGCGACGGACACCAGGGCGGCCAGGGTCAGCGTGTAGAACGCGGCGCCCGGCTTGCGGATGACCAGGGCGCCCAGGACGGCCGGCACCAGCCAGACGCCGTACAGGATGGCCCGGCCGGGCAGCGGGATGGCGTCCGCCGGGCCGTTCCAGAGCAGGCCCCAGGCCCAGAAGATGACCCCGAACGCGACCGCGATGATCGAGGCGATGACGATGTCGATGGTGCGCCAACGGTGCTGCATGTGATGTGCCTCCCAGCTCGTACCGGGAGGAGACGCGACGCCGTGGCCGGGGACGTCTCCCGGACACGGCGCGGCTGGAGAATGACCGAGCTCCCTGCGCTGGCATTACCCAGATCAGGTTCGAGGGTCTGCGGTGTCACCCGCACTCTCAGCGCTGTGCGCTCCCCTGTCGGATTGCATGTTCGTCGTGGTGCTTGTGTTTCGATGAACGCTAACACCGTACGGCTGTACGGGACAGCGTAGGAGGCGTCACATGCAGATCAAGGCCAGAGGTCTCACCTTCGACGTGTACGAGGGCGGCCCGGCCGACGGTGCACCGGTGCTCCTCCTGCACGGTTTCCCGCAGGACCATCGCGAGTTCGACCTGATCCTGCCCCGGCTGCACGCGGCCGGGCTGCGCACGTACGCCCTCGATCAGCGCGGCTATTCACCCGGCGCGCGCCCCGCCGCGGTCGCCGATTACCGCCTCGACCAGCCGACCGCCGACGCGGTCGCGGTCCTGGACGAGCTCGGGATCGGTGCAGCGCACGTCATCGGCCACGACTGGGGTGCGCAGGTGGGCTGGCTGCTCGCCGACCGGCACCCCGACCGGGTCAGCACCCTGACCGCGGTGTCGGTGCCGCACCCGCGCGGGCTCGGTATCGCCCTGCACAACCAGCCGTCGCAGAAGCTGCGCTTCGCCTACATGGGGGTGTTCCGGTCGCGGGCCGCGGAGCGGCTGCTGCTCGGGGCCGGCGGTACGGCACTGCGTCAGATGATGCGCCCGATCGGGGCCCGGGCCGGCCTCTACGCCACGGCCATGCGCGAGCCGGGCCGGCTCACCGGCGCGCTGAACTGGTACCGCGCCCTGTCCAGCGGGCAGCTCGCCAAGGTCGGCAAGGTCACCGTGCCGACCACGTACGTGTGGAGTGACGGCGATCCGGTCGTCGGCAAACCGGCCGCGCTGGCCACCGCGACCTGGGTGGCGGCCGACTACCGGATGGTGACGTTGCGCGGCATCGGCCACTGGATCCCGGAGGAGGCGCCGCGCGCGCTGGCGGACGTGGCGCTGGCCCGCATCGGAGTTTGACGCCGTTCACGTTCGGGCAACCATCCGTCCACCGAGAAGGAGGTTCGATGGCCGCCGAGAAGCGACGGAGCAAGCACGAGACCGAGAAGCAGCGGTGGGACCGTAACTTCGCCGACCTGCTGCAGGAGCTGCGCGTGGCCCAGACGGGCGTGCAGATCCTCTTCGCGTTCCTGCTGACTCTGCCCTTCAGCAACGGCTTCCCGAAGACGACGGACTTCCAGAAGGACACCTACATCGTCGCGCTGCTGGCCGCCGCGGCCGCCACCGCGATGATCATCTCGCCGGTGGCGTTCCACCGGGCGCTGTTCCGCCAGGGCCGCAAGCCCGAGCTGGTCCGCTACGCGCACAAGATGGCCACCGGTGGCCTGGCGTTCATGCTGATCTCGATGGTCAGCAGCGTGCTGCTGATCACCGACTACCTGACCAACATCTGGGTCGCGCTGATCCTGACCGGCATCGCCGCGCTGTTCTTCCTGACCTTCTGGGCCGCCGTCCCGTGGACCCGCCGCAACTGGGTCGACGATGACGACGAGGAGGACGACGAGGAGTTCGCCGAGGACGCGGCCGAGCCTAGCGAGGCTTCGCGGGCTTGAGCCCGAGGTCCTTGAGCTCGAGTGCGGCCAGCGCCTGCACCGCGGCGGCGTCGCCGTTGCGCCAGGACTGGGCGATGTCCGGGCCGAGCTTGGCCAGCTCGTTCAGCGGCCGGCTGGCCAGGGCCCGCAACGCCAGCAGGTCCTGACCGGCCGGCTCGGTGCGCACCTGGGCGGCCACCGCGGCCCGGCGCATCCAGCGCAGCCGCTTCGGCAGCCACAGGAAGAGCACCAGCGCCAGCGGGACCGCGACGATCAGCAACGCCATCGTCAGCGCCAGATTGTCGACGACCTCCCGCTGCTGGCGGCCGGCCTCGGCGATCGACTTCGCGGCGTCGGCGGCACTGTTGAACGGCGCGGTGAGGTCGTCGCCGACCAGCGGCACCCGGCCCACCTTGCCGCCGATATCGCCGAGGTTGCCGGCGATCCCGGTGCCCGCCTCCTGCAGTTTCTGGCCCGGCACACCGAGTTTCTCGACCATGTCGTTGACCCAGAGACCGGCCCGGATCCAGGCGTAGACCCAGAACACGACCAGGAGATCGGTCAGCAGCTGGCGGACGGCGGTGGGCAGCCGGTCGGCGTACATCTTCACGCGCGACAGCGTCCCACGCGCGGGCTAGGAACGCTTCGCCGCGCAGTCCGGGCAGGTACCGAAGATTTCCATGGTGTGCGAGACGTCGACGAAGCCGTGCCGGCCGGCGACCTTGTCCGCCCAGGTCTCCACCGCCGGGCCCTCCACCTCGACGGCCCGCCCACAGGACCGGCAGACCAGATGGTGGTGGTGGCCCTGGCTGCACCGGCGGTAGAGGTGCTCGCCGCCGGGCGGGCGCATCACGTCGATCTCGCCGGCGTCGGCCAGACCCTGCAGCGTGCGGTAGACCGTGGTCAGGCCGACCCGTTCACCCCGCTCACGCAGGATGGCGTGCAGCTCCTGGGCGCTGTTGAAGCCCTCGGCATCGGCGAGAACGGCGCTGACCGCACTGCGCTGCTTGGTGTTCCGGACAACAACGCTGTCCTCGGTCATGAGCCCTCCCTCGCATGGCTGACGGCATCGGCGACGATGTGAGCGACGTGTTCGTCCACGAGTGAGTATGCGATCTCGCGGCCCCGCCGTGCACCCCGCACCACGCCGGCGCCCCGCAACACCCGTAGGTGCTGCGAGACCAGCGGCTGCGGCGCGCCCAGCTTCTCCACCAGCTCGTGCACGCAGCGTTCGCCGGCGCCGAGCTCCGCGACGATCGCCACCCGGATCGGCGCCGACAGCGCGCGCAGCAGCTCACCGGCCGCCTCGTACGCCTCGTAGCCGCTCGTCGGCACAGGTGCCACGTTACTGCTCATCGGGCCTCCGCCTGCAGCACGACCTCGGGTGGTTCCAGCTGGGCCGTGGCGTGCGGCCGGCCCGGGGCCGACCGGCGGCGCAACACCCGCCAGGTCCCGGCGCCGACGGTCACGGCGACAAAAGCGGCGATGGCCAGGATGACGATCGTGGCGCCCGGCGCGGTGTCCACCTCGCCGGCCAGCCAGACCCCGGCGGCGGCCGAGCCCACCCCGATCACCATGGCCGCGGCCATCGTGCTGCGGAACCCGCGGGTGACCTGCTGGGCCGCCGCGACCGGCACCACCATCAGCGCGCTGACCAGCAACAGGCCGACGGTGCGCATGGCGATCGTGACGGTCACCGCGGTGGTCACGGCCATCAGCAGATTGAGCGTACGCACGGGCAGCCCGGACACCCGGGCGTACTCCTCGTCGTTGCAGACCGCGAACAGCGCCTGGCGCAGCCCCAGCATCGCCACCAGCACCGCGACGCCGAGAACCGCGATGACGATCAGGTCCTGCCGCGACGTGGTGGTCAGCGAGCCGAAGAGGAACTGCATCAGGTTGGCGTTGCTGCTGTCCTCGGAGAGCCCGACCAGCACCACCCCGCCCGCGATGCCGCCGTAGAAGAGCAGGGCCAGGGCCAGATCACCGGAGGTACGGCCCCGCTCGCGGACCAGCTCCACCCCGATCGCCCCGATGACCGAGACGACCACCGCGGTGAGCACGGGGGACTGGTTCAGCAGCAGGCCGACGCCGACGCCGGTGAGCGCGACGTGCCCGATGCCGTCACCGATGAGCGACAGCCGCCGCTGCACCAGATAGATGCCCAGCGCGGGGGCGATCAGGCCGATGATCAGCGCACCCAGCAGAGCGCGGATCATGAAGTCGTACGAGAAAAGGTCGATAGGTCTTCAGTCCCCTCAAGGGCGGCGGGCGGGGCGGTCGGACGGGTCAGTTCGCCGGCATCCGGTCGGTGGGGGCCACGCAGATCCGGGCCCGTTCGGCCTCGGCGTGCGGGTGGACGTGGTCGTGGCCGGGCTCGGCGTGGTGGCCGGCCGGCTCGGGCACCGCACCCTCGTACGCGATCCGTCCGTGGTGCACCACGACGGCCTTGTCGATGAGCGGCTCGATCGGCCCGAGCTCGTGCGCGACCAGCAGGATGGTCCCGCCCGCCTCGGCGAAGCGGCGCAGCGCCGCGGCGAAGGCGTCCTGGCTGGCCGCGTCGACGCCGGCCGTGGGCTCGTCGAGGATCAGCAGGTCCGGCCGTCCGGCCAGGGCCCGCGCGATCAGGGTGCGTTGCTGCTGGCCGCCGGAGAGGGTGCTGACCGGGTCGGCGATCCGGTCCAGCAGGCCGACGTCGGTCAGCGCGGCCCGGACCGCCTCGCGGTCGGCGGCCCCGGACGGCCGGAAGATGCCCCGGCGGGCCAGCCGTCCCGACGCCACGACCTCGCCGACGGTCGCGGGCACGCCGCTGCCGGCCCCCATCCGCTGCGGGACGTAGCCGATCCGGGCCCACTGCCGGAACCGGCGCTGCGGGGTGCCGAACAGGGTGACCGTCCCGGCCTCCAGCGGCACCAGACCGAGGATGGTGCGGATCAGGGTGGACTTGCCGGAGCCGTTGGCGCCCAGGATCGCGACGACCTGGCCGGGCTGCACGTCCAGGTCGATGTCCTGCAGCACGGCCCGGCCGCCGTAGGAGACGGCGGCGTGCGAGACGGTGACGACGCTCATGACGTACATCCCAGGGCGGTGGTCAGGGCGGTCAGGTTGCTGCGCATGACGGAGAAGTAGTCCGTATCCGGCTCGGTGAGCCCTTCGAGGGGATCGAGGACGGCGGTCCGCGCGCCGACCTCCCGGGCGATGGTCTCGGCGACCTTCGGGCTCACCAGGGTCTCGAAGAAGATCGTGGTGGTGCCGGTGGCCCTGGCCTGCTCGGCCACCTCGGCGAGGCGCTGCGGCGACGGCTCGGACTCGGGTGAGATGCCGGTGATACCGATCTCGGTGAGCCCGTAGCGGTCGGCGAGGTAGTGGAACGCGGTGTGGCTGGTGACGACCTCACGGCGGGCACAGCTCTTCAGGGCGGTCGCGTATTCCGCGTCCAGCGCGGTCAGCTCGCGGTGCAGCGTGGCCGCCCGCTCGGTGTAGCCCGCCGCCCGGGCCGGGTCGACCTGGCCCAGGCGCTGCGCGAGCTTGTCGGCGATCGCGGCGAAGCGCACCGGATCCAGCCAGACGTGCGGGTCGGTCGAGCCCTCGGCGTGCTCGGGCTCACCCGGGACGTGCTCCTCCTCGTGCTCGGCGGCGGGTAGCAGCTCCACCGCGGTGCCCACGTCGAGGGACTTGTCCTTGGCTTCCTGCGCGACGGCCTCATCGACGGCCGGCTGGAAGCCCTTGAGGTAGACGACGAGTCCGGCGTCGCTGATCGCGGCGACCTGGCGGGTGTTGAGCTCGACGTCGTGCGGCTCGGCGCCCGGCTTGGTCAGCTGGCTGACCGCGACCGCGTCGGCGCCGATCCGCTCACTGAGGAACTGCAGCGGGTAGAAGGCGGTCACCACGTCCAGCCGCCCGTCGGTGCCGAAGCCGCTCGCCTTGTCGGCGCAGCCCGCGCCGGCGGCCACCAGCAGAGCGGCGGCGGTGGCGAGCAGGCGGCGGCGCATCATGCCACCTACTGTGCGCCGTATTGGTAATGATTGTCAAAAGCGCATGTGTCAGATGACCTTGGCGACGACGGCGGCGAACAGCAGCACCAGCATCGTCACCCGTACGGCGCGCACCGGCCCGGACTGCACCGGCCAGGTCGTGAAGGTCAGCGCCACCAGGGCCGCGCCCAGCAGGAACAGCAGCGCGGCGCCGATGATCCCGGGCAGGAACAGCCCGGCCAGCAGCACGGCCAGGGCCGCCAGGAAGGCCGTCGTCGGGTTGACCCGGGCCAGCCGGCGCAGCAGGTTGTCGGACGGAGGTGGTGTCACGTCGGCCGTACTCCTTCGGTGCGTAGGCTCAGCCCATGCTGGTGCTCAACCGCTTCATCGTCCCGGGCGACACGCAGGACTCGTTCACCGAACGGGCGCACGCCGCCCTCGCCGCCCTCGCGGAACGGCCCGGTTATCTCTCCGGCCGGCTCACCCGCGCACTGGACGACCCCGCCTACTGGACCCTGGTCACCGAATGGGAGTCCGTGGGAGCCTACCGGCGCGCCCTCGGCGGCTTCGACGTGAAGGTGTACGCCACCCCGCTGTTGTCCGAGTCGCTGGACGAGCCGTCGGCCTTCGAGACCCTCGCCTCGGCCGAGCCCGGAGCCGCGGTCGTGGTCGTGGCCAGCGACCGGGCCACCGAGCCCTGGCGCTGAGCCGTACGCTTGATCCCATGACCCTTCTCGGGCAGCAGCCGCCACCGCCGCCGCAGGGCCCGGGTGTGTTCCCGCCCTTCCCCGCCCCGCCCGTCGAGGGCCGGGGCCGGCGCGTCGGCGTGGCGCTCGGCCTGGGCGCGGGCGTGCTCGTGCTCGTCTGCGGCGCCGGCGTGGCCGCCGCCGTCGGCCTGACCCGGGTGATGAGCAGCGCGCTCAACGAGCAGGCCGACGTGGTCGTGGGCGACTACCTCGAGGCGCTGCGCGACCGCGAATGGTCGCAGGCCTACGACCAGCTCTGTCCGCAGGCCAAGGAGCAGGAGACCGAGGCCCAGTTCACCAGCCGGGTCTCCACCGGGGAGCCGATCACCGCCTGGGACGTCGGCAACGTCGAGCTGGTCCAGCTCTCCGCGCCGGTGACGGTCACCTACTCCGACGGCGACCGCGCCGACCTGCGCGCCTACCTCGGGCAGAACCGGCAGACGGGCGGCTTCGAGGTGTGCCGCGTCGAGGAGTAATCTCCTCATTTTGTCCGATCCCGACGTCCCCGCCGACAACCAGCCGGCGTAGGAGGAACATGCCCGCCGATCGTATCGACGCCGTCGTCAGCCTGGCCAAGCGCCGGGGATTCGTCTTCCCCTCCAGCGAGATCTACGGAGGCACCCGCTCGGCGTGGGACTACGGTCCGCTCGGTGTCGCGCTGAAGGAGAACGTCCGCCAGCAGTGGTGGAAGACGATGGTCCAGCAGCGCGACGACATCGTCGGCCTCGACTCCGCCGTCATCCTGGCCCGCGACGTGTGGGCCGCCTCGGGCCACCTGGAAGCGTTCGTCGACCCGCTGACCGAGTGCCAGTCGTGCCACAAGCGGTTCCGCGCCGACCACCTCGAGGAGGCGTACGAGCACAAGCACGGCACGCCGCCGTCCTCGCTGCAGGAGCTCAACTGCCCCAACTGCGGCAACAAGGGCACCTTCACCGAGCCGAAGATGTTCAACGGCCTGATGAAGACATACCTGGGCCCGACCGAGAGCGCCGAGGGCCTGCACTACCTGCGCCCGGAGACCGCCCAGGGCATCTTCGTCAACTACAACAACGTGGCCACCGCCGCCCGCAAGAAGCCGCCGTTCGGCATCGCGCAGGTCGGCAAGTCGTTCCGCAACGAGATCACCCCGGGCAACTTCATCTTCCGGACCCGCGAGTTCGAGCAGATGGAGATGGAGTTCTTCGTCCCGCCGGGCTCCGACGAGGAATGGCACGAGTACTGGCTGCAGCAGCGCTGGAACTGGTACCGCGATCTGGGCCTGTCCGAGAGCAACCTGCGCTTCTTCGAGCACCCGAAGGAGAAGCTCTCGCACTACTCCAAGCGCACGGTCGACATCGAGTACCGCTTCCAGTTCGGCGGCACCGACTTCGCCGAGCTCGAGGGCATCGCCAACCGTACGGACTTCGACCTGACCACCCACTCCAAGCACTCCGGGGTGGACCTGAGCTTCTTCGACCAGGAGAAGCAGGAGCGCTGGGTGCCGTACGTGATCGAGCCCGCGGCCGGCCTGACCCGCGCGGTGCTGGCCTTCCTGCTCGAGGCGTACGACGAGGACGAGGCCCCGAACACCAAGGGCGGCGTCGACAAGCGCACGGTCATGCGCTTCGACCCGCGGCTCGCGCCGATCAAGGTCGCGGTGCTGCCGCTGTCACGCAACCCGGAGCTGTCGCCCAAGGCCCGTGGCCTGGCCGACCTGCTGCGCAAGCGCTGGATGGTCGAGTTCGACGACTCCCAGGCGATCGGCCGCCGCTACCGCCGCCAGGACGAGATCGGCACGCCGTTCTGCGTCACGGTCGACTTCGACACCCTCACCGACGACGCGGTGACGGTCCGCGACCGCGACACGATGAAGCAGGAGCGGGTCGCCCTGGACCAGATCGAGCGATACCTGATCGAGCGCCTCCCCGGCTGTTGATCTCCGCACCGCCCAGCCCCGCTCCCGCCCGTCGGGGGCGGGGCTTCTGCCGTTACGGGGTCAGCAACGCTGAGCGAGTCGGTCCTCGTGCCCGGCACCCACGAGGCGTTGCGGGCCAAGAGCTAGAAGACGAAACCGCCCGGTCGGTCGTTGCGGTCGGCGATCAGGCCGGCCAGGGCGGCCACGGCGATCTCGGCCGGGGTGCGGCTGCCGATGTTCAACCCGATCGGGCGGTGCACCCGGGCGATGTCCTCGTCGCCGGCGCCCAGCTCCCTGAGCGCGGCGATGTGCGGGCCCTCGTGCTTGGGGTTGCCCATGATGCCCACCCAGCGCACCTCGCCGGCCAGCACCTCCTTGAGCACGGCGCCGATCTCCGGCCGGTGGTGGTCGGTCAGCACCACGTCGGTGTGCTGGTCGATGCCGGCCCCGGCCAGGTCGGCCACGTACGTGTCGCCGTGCGGCCGGGGCGGGCCGAGCAGCCGGGTCGGATCCGGCTCGACCAGGATCGACTGGAACCCCAGCTCGACGCCGAACCGCAGCAGCACCTCGGCGACCGGCGAGGAGAAGACGGCAACCAGCCGCCGGGGACTCTGTTCCGCATCCACGTTTTGACTCTGCCAGATGCTGGTGTGCCATGCTCGACGGCGTGACTCTCGCTCTTTCCGCCGCTCCGCTGACTCTGGGCAAGCACCAGGTGTGGCCGCCCGTTGTGCTCGCGCCGATGGCCGGCATCACCAATGTCGCGTTCCGCAAGCTCTGCCGCGAGCAGGGCGGCGGCGTCTACGTCTGCGAGATGATCACCACCCGGGCCCTGGTCGAGCGGATCCCCAAGACGCTCAAGATGATCGCCTTCGGCCCGGACGAGGACTTCCGCAGCCTGCAGCTCTACGGCGTGGACCCGGACGTGACCGCCGCGGCCGTGCGGATGGTCGCCGAGGAGGGCCTGGCCGACCACATCGACCTCAACTTCGGCTGCCCGGTGCCCAAGGTCACCCGCCGCGGCGGCGGCAGCGCCCTGCCCTGGCGGCGCAAGCTGTTCGGCCGGCTGGTCAAGCAGGCGGTCGACGCGGCGGCCCCGGCGGGCATCCCGCTGACGATCAAGATGCGCAAGGGCATCGACGAGGACCACCTGACCTACGTCGAGGCCGGGCTGATCGCGCAGGAGGCCGGGGTCGCGGCGGTCGCGCTGCACGCCCGTACGGCGGAGCAGCGCTACTCGGGCACCGCCGACTGGGACGCGATCGCCACCCTCAAGCAGGCCCTGGACGTGCCGGTGCTGGGCAACGGCGACATCTGGGAGGCCTCGGACGCGATCCGGATGGTCGAGCAGACCGGCGTCGACGGCGTGGTCGTGGGGCGCGGCTGCCTGGGCCGGCCGTGGCTGTTCAAGGACCTCCAGGCGGCGTTCAACGGTGCGGTGTCCCAGGAGCTGCCGAAGCTGGGCGAGGTCGCCGCGATCATGTCCCGGCACGCGCACCTGCTGGTCGAGGCCCTGGAGGACGAGCGGCACGGCTGCGCGGACTTCCGCAAGCACGTGGCCTGGTATCTGAAGGGCTTCCCGGTCGGCGGGGAGCTGCGCCGCTCGCTGGCGATGGTCAAGTCGCTGGCGGAGCTCGACGACCTGCTGGCCCAGCTCGACCACGAGGAGCCGTTCCCCCGGGAGTCGCTGGGCCAGCCCCGCGGCCGCATCAACGCCCCGGGCAAGGTCTCGCTGCCGTACGGCTGGCTGGACAGCCGCGACGACGACACCGTCCCGGAGGGCGCCGAGATGGAGAACAGCGGCGGCTGACACTCACCCGTGGTGGCAGACGGCCTCGAGGTTGATGCCGTGCGGATCGAGCACGAAACCGCCGTAGTAGTCGGCGTGGTATTCGGGACGTACCCCGGGCGCCAGCAGCGACGACGCGCCGGCGGCCAGCGCCGCCCGGTAGAAGGTGGTCACGTCCTCGCGGCTGTCGACGGTGAAGGCCAGGTGCATGTTCGTCCCGACCGTGCCGCCGTCGATGAGCCAGAAGTACGGCTTGACGTCGGCCAGCCCGAAGCCCGTCATGGCGGTCGGCTGGTTCGGTGTCGCGTTCGGCGGGATCTCCAGCATCTTGGTGATGCCGATGCTGGCCAGCACGGGCTCGTAGAAAGCCACCGCCGCGGCCAGGTCGGGCACGGCGAGGTTGAGGTGGTCGATGCGGGATCCGGATCGGTTCATGACGTCAGCCTGGCAGTGGTAGCGGACACCGAATGACCGCTACGGGCGGGAAGATCGGTCCGTGGCCACCACCTCAGCGCGTCTGCTCACTCTGCTGTCCCTGCTCGGCGCGCGGGCGAGCTGGTCCGGGCCCGAGCTGGCCGGCCGCCTCGGAGTCAGCCCCCGGACCCTGCGCCGGGACGTGGAGGCCCTCCGCGACCTGGGCTATCCCGTCCCCGCGGTCAAAGGCCCCGACGGTGGCTACCGGCTCGGTACGGGCAGCAAGCTGCCACCGCTGCTGCTTGACGACGAGCAGGCCATCGCCGTCGCTGTCGCCCTGCAGACGGCACCGGCCAGCGTGTCCGGCATCGACGACGCCGTGGCCCGGGCCCTGACCAGCATCAAGAACGTCATGCCGGCGCACCTGCGCGCCGAGGCCGAGGCGATGCACCTGACGGCCATCCGCAATGCCTGGGACTTCGCCGCTCCGCCGATCGCCTCGGACACGCTCAAGGCTGTCGGCTACGCGGTCCGGGCCGGCCACCTGCTGTACTTCGAGTACCTCACCGCCGACGGCCACCGCCTGCACCCGGGCGAGCCGGGCTTCGCCCCCGCCCGGCGGGTCGAGCCGCACCACCTGGTCACCTGGGCCGGCCGCTGGTATCTCGTCGCCTACGAGCCGGCCGGCCAACGGTGGACCGTGCTGCGCGTCGACCGGATCCACCCGCAGGCCGCGACCGGGATCCCGTTCCAGCGCCGGGAGCTGCCCGAGCGCAGTGTGGCCCGCTACGTCATGCGCAGCTACGACCGCGGTGACACCCCGGCCCGCTGGCAGTGCCTCGGCGTCGTGCTCATCGAACTGCCCGCGGAGGTGGTGGCCCGCTGGGCGCCCGGCGGGTCGGTCATCGAGTACGTCGCGCCGGCCCGTACCCGTCTCACGCTCGGCGCCTGGTCCTGGGCCGGGATCGCCGGCCTGCTCGCCACCTTCGACGCCGATCTGACCGTCGTCGAGCCGGACGAGCTCAAGGCGGCCTGCCGGACCATCGCCGACCGGTACCGCCGGGCCGGGCAGTAGCCCCCTGGGCCGCCCGGAACGCCCGAATGGCTGATTCCGGGCGGGAACCGGACGCCCAGACTGTGCGAGTGAAAATTGAGACATCGACCTGGACCCGGCTCGGCACCGCGCAGAAGGCCGGCATCATCGTCGCGGCCGTGGTGGTGCCGGTGGCCGGCGTACTGGCGGTGATCGGTGCCATCGGCGGCGACTCCTCCGCGCCCGCGGCCACCCCCGAGCGTCAGCCGGCCGCCGCCGCCACGGCGGTCGCGTCGGCGTCGGCACCCGCCCCGGCGGCCGGGAAGTCGCCGGGGGTCCGCAAGCGCACGATCACCGAGACCGAGCCGATCGCCTTCAAGTCGCGCACGGTCAAGGACAACTGGCTGCCCAAGGGCACCCGCGAGCCGCGCACCGCCGGCATCGACGGGGTACGGACCAAGACGTACGAGGTGACCCTGGTCGACGGCCGGGAGACCAAGCGCAAGCTGCTCAAGTCCGAGGTGACCCGCGAGCCGGTGCCCGAGGTGGTCGCGATCGGCACCAACACCGGCCCGGACGACAACGCCAACGGCTGACGATGCTGATCCACCGTCACGGCAACAGGTGTCGCCACCACGGCACTCGCTGCGAGCGTACGGAAGGGAACAGCGGCGCTTCGTCGGTGCGTTGGTCCTGATCCTGGCCGTATAGGACCAGCGCCTGAGGGGTAGGCGTACGGATCCACAACGGCGCGCCGATGACCACCCGGTCGTACGCACCCGCATCGGTCTCGGCCGGATCGTCACTCACGTCGAGATCCTGGTACGCCTCCAGCATCCACTCGCCGGAGTTGCCCAGATGCCCATAGGTGAAGCCCCGCCGGCCCCGTTCGTTGGCCGAGCCGCCCTGATGGCAGAGGAGATTGACGGCTTCCCGGGCGATCTCCTCCTCGGTCGTCCCGGTGGCCACGTCCCGGCCGAACGATGAGATGAACCGGAAGATCTCCGGCGCGGCTGACGACGACCATCCGGTCCGCGTTGTCGGTGCGGTTGCGATGACGTCGGCGAGGTTGTCCATGCTGCCGAACATGCAGATCGCCACCCGGGATCCGGTGCTGGAACGCGCCTCGGTAAAAATGGAGACGGTGTCCTCAATCTTGCCGAAGTTGACGAACTGGGCAAAGGTCAACGTCCCGTGGCCGGCCGCGAAACGTACCCGCGGCGGTGTCACGAAGTCCCGGACTGTCTGCGCCGAAAGGTAGCGTTCTATCCGCGCGGCAACCGCATCTCGGGCGGGAGCTGGACGCGGGCGGTCGATCTCGACGCTGGGCAGGAACGGCCCGGTCGGCGATTTGTACTTCGTGGAGCCAGCGGTGCTCACATTGAGGCCGCCGTCCCGGGCGATCCGGGCGATCTTCCGCTCCGACCAGTAGAAGTACTCCCGGATGTCGGGGGGTGCGCCCATGTCAGTTCACCAGTACCCGGACCGGCTGCATCTTCGTCGAACCGCATCGCGGGCAAGCCGCCTCGGCGAGTCGCCGGACCGGGCTCTCGTAGCCGATTCCACAGGTCCAGCGGCGGCAGCGCAGTATCACCGTGGGAACACGTCGTCTGGTGGTTTCACGGAGACCAACGGCGTCGACGGTCCGGATTCCCCAACCGGTCAGCCCGGCGGAGGTGTACTCGTCAAGGAAGTCGTGCAGTCTTCTCTCGCTGTACCGGTCGTAGTCAATGGGAAGATAGTGAACCCAGCGGGGCTGCTCAGCGGCCAGTTCCGGTAGGCGCTCTCGCAAGTCGTCCAGATAGGCGCTGGGGGATTCGAGCAAGCCTGGGGAGTGGTAGTCGCTCAACTCGCCGATGACCACGACGGCAGGCCCGGCGGCCGGGCGATAGACGCGCACGTGCACCGTCATCGTGTAACTGCCGGGCAGGCAGGTCAGCAGGAACTGGTCCGCCAGCGTCGGTCCCTCCCTGCTCGGTGTCATCGTCACAGCGGGCGGCAGGGCCTCGTACTCAAGCGATTGAAGTTCGGAGTCTGCGTCCGCGAGGGAAGCGTTGACACCGCGGTCTTCCATCAGTTCCTGAGCAGCCGCAAGAAGACGTCGGAGAGTGCCCGCGAATCGACCGGCCGTCCGTGGATGCGGTGGTCCGTTCAGTTCGCTGGCCTGCTGCTCCAGGTGCCTGAGCCGCAGGCCGGCATGGACAAGGGCAGCTGCGGGATCATCGGGTGCGGCTTGATGGCCGAGCCGGGCAGCGGCGTCCAGCCTCAGCAACTCGACGAGGTGATCGGCGGCCCGTTCGTACAGAATCACGGAAAGCTGCTCGTCTGCTGACGGAAAGCGCATCGCCACTTCGACCAGGGGGATCTCGGCGCTCGCGCCGTAGCTGTTGCCCCATCGGGTCAGCACCGCGTGCAGTTGTCTGGAGTCTGTCACCGAATCGACCACCCCGTGGTGTTGCCGGACGTCGATGCAGATTCTCACTCATGACCATCCATTGCAACCCTTCGCACAAGTCTGGATACAGAGCGTGGGGAGGGTGTGTCGGCACCCTCCCCACGTCCATTCCCCGGCTCAGACGTCGAGGTCGTTCTCGATGCGCTTGAGCTGGTGGCGGGCCATCGCCAGGTTGGAGCGGTCCCGGCGCAGCGCCACGTACAGGAACAGGCCCTTGCCCGAGCGGCTGGTCAGCGGCCGGATCAGGTGGTACTGGCTGTCCAGCGTGATGAGGATGTCCTCGATCTTCTCGGTGATGTTGAGCATCTCCATCGCCCGCAGCTTGGCCCGGACCACGTCGGTGTTGCCGGCCGCCGCGACCGTCAGGTCGAGTTCCTTGCCGCCGCCGACAGTGCCCAGGGCCATGCCGCTGGTGTGGTCGACCAGCGCGACACCGACGGCACCGTCGATGTCCATGATCTCTTTCAGTGCGGTTTCCATGTCAGCCATGAGATTGGTTCCTCTTTCGTGTGGGGTCAGCCGGCTTGCCGGCCGCGGAAGGTGCTCTGCAGGGTGGCCATCGGCGTACGCCGGGCCAGTGGTGTGGACGGCCCCGTCTGCGTCGGGATCTCGGGGCGGTGCGGCGCCGGCGCCTCCAGGACGAGGATGTTCACCAGCCGCCGTACGGCCCGGCGGGCCTCGAGGTGCACCATGGCCAGGTTGGCGTTCCCGGTTGTGACCAGGGTCAGCAGGGCGTTCGGGCCCGCGGTGTACGAGGTGATGTAGCCGCCGTCGCACTCCACCACCGACTCGCGCAGCTCACCGTGGTTGACGGCGTGCGCGAAGCGCCGGGCGAGGGCCAGGTGGGCGGCGGCCAGGGCGGCCAGGCTGTCCGGTTCGATGCCGTGCGCGTCGTGCGCGACCACCATCCCGTCGGCGGTGGCGAGGACACTGCCGGAGAGCTCAGGCAACCGGGAGCGCAGATGGCCGAGTTCCGTCAGTACCGCCGGATCCACCGTCATCCTGGGTCTCTCCTTCCTGGTCGGGCCGCACCGGTGGGGGAGGGGCCCGGGTCATCGCAGGGCTCGCAGCGCGGTGCGGATCCGTTTCAGCAGCACCTCGTCGGTGCCGGTGTGCAGCTGGCCGGTGTCCGCGGCGACGTCTTTGGGCAGCTTCGCCCCGGGCTTGCGGCGGGCCAGCCGCGGAGGCCGGTCCGCTCCGGGCGTCGGGGCCAAGCCCGACTGCGGGGCCGCGCCGGGCGGATCGCCCGAGGCCGGAGCCGGTCGCGGCCCGGCGATGATGGGTACGGTCGGACCGTCCGCGGGCGACAGAGCCGGCCGGCGTACGTCCACAGCGGTGCCACGGGCGCGCGGTAGCCGTACGAAATCGGGTTGGGCTGTCTCCCGCTCGCGGACCTCGGGCCGCTCGATCAGGCCGAGTGCCGCCAGCCGGCGCAGCTCCTGGATCGTCGCGTAGCCGGCCCGGCCGAGCAGCTGGGCCAGGTCCGCCGGGGTGCGCTGGCCGTCGGCGTGCACCAGCAGCTCCCACTGCGCCGCGGTGAGCGTGACCCGTTCGACCGGCGGGCGCGGCACCGGGATGACCGGCGCCGTGTCGAGCTGCGGATGCGGGTAGATCTCGTCCAGCAGCCGCGCCCGCCGGCGGGCCTCGCGGGTGACCGCCGCCGGATCGACCCGCACGATCGGGCCCAGCCAGTGCGCGGCCCCGTCCAGGAAGTCGACCGGCGCCGAGGCGGGGGACAGCGCGAAGTAGGCCGCGTCGTAGGTCGCGCCCAGCACGCACAGCTCCAGCTCGCCCTGGGTGAGGTGGCCCTGGTCGAGCAGCAGCCGCCCGACCTGCGCGCGGGAGGTGCCGGCGTCCAGCGCGGCCTGCCAGGTACGCGCGGCCAGCCGGCCGGAGGCGGTCAGCAGCTCGCCGACGCCCGGCGCGGCCGCCGACTCGGCGTAGCTGACCTGACCCTCGATGAGGTAGACCGTGCCGCCGGGGTGGCCGCCGACGACGAGTGCGCCGGTCTGCCGCTCGCCCGCTGCCTGCGTGAGCAGACGCCCGGGCGCAGCGGTCTTCGAGGGCTTCACCGTCACTCCTTCTCACCGGGTCGGTACGCGACATCAGGTCGCCACGAGCTCGTCGGCGAGGGTCTGCATGCGGCGCCGGGCCACGGCGAGGTTGCCGCGGATCCGGTCCAGCCACACGTAGAGCACCAGCCGGCTGTCGAAATCGGTCTGGACGAGCCGCAGCAGGTGGTAGCCCCCCGCGGTCGTGATGATCAGGTCCTCGAGCAGGTCGTGCGGTACCGCCGAGACGAACAGCGATCTGCTCTGGGCGGCCTGCACGACGTCCGCCGTGCCCGCCGCCGCTGCGTCGTGGTCGGAGTTGGGTGCGGCTCCGGTCGTCGCGACCGGGAAGCCGGTGGTGTAGTCGACGATGCTGGCGCCGATCGCGCCCGGTATCGCCATGGCCTCCTGCAGGCAGTTCTCAACCCCGGGCACATCTCTCCTCAGCCGAGTGATGTTCCCGCCGTTCGCCGTGCCCGGCCGCTGGCGGGACTGCCGGGCTTCGTTGCCGCGGCCGGCCGGGGTGGTGCTGGGTGTGGCCGGCCCGGATCTTGTCGTCCGCGCCGTCACAATGGGCCATCCTGCGGCCACCCCGATCGGGGCGGTCGCACCCGGTGTGCGTCATCGCCATCGGCGTTCATCTCGTTGTTGTCACGCGGCGGCGGGTCCGCCGGGCGGGCCGCAGGCGGTGCGGTGCGGGCCGGGTGTAGAGCCGCTGGGCGGCCTGCGTACCGAGCGAGCCGAGCTCGATCGGGGCCACCGCGCCGAACCAGTGCCGCTCGCCCGGCACGAACCGCATCGGCGCCTCGTCACTGCCCTGCAACAGTGCGTGGGTGGCGGCGGTGATGGCCGCGACGACCCGGCAGGCCAGCTCGTGATGGCCGAGGTGACCGTCGCGCACGAGCGCCCGGCCGACGGTCCCGGTGCCGCGGCCCGCCGCGTACGCGGACTGCCACGCCGCCGCGGCCAGCCGCCCGGAGGTGACCAGCCGCTCGCCGATGCCCGGGCAGGCCGCCGACTCGGCATGGGTGATCCGGCCGGCGACCAGGTAGATCACCCCGCCCGGGGCGCCGCCGACATGCAGGGCCCCGGTACGCCCCGACTCGGCCAGGTTGGTGAGCAGGCGGCACAGTGCGTTCACGGTGGGCTCTCCTCCGGCCGACCAGGCATCGGCCTTTCAGGGGAGTCTCGGCCGCCGGTCGGCAGGAGGTCGCACGGGCGGTGCGTTGTTCCGATCGTGGCCGCGCAGCCGCGTGCGCGTAACATCATCGCCACTTTCGATGGCGTCACGTGAAGGAGTGCCGATGCCCGTTCAGTGGGAGCAGGTCGTTGTCGACGCGGAGGATCCCGCCCGGCTGGCCCGCTGGTGGGCGGAAGCTCTCGGTTACCAGATCGTGCACGAGGAGCCCGGCGAGGTGGAGATCCGGCGCACCCCGGACACCATGCCCGGCCTGCTGTTCACGCCCGTGCCGGAGGCCAAGAAGGGCAAGAACCGGCTGCACCTGGACCTGCGGCCGGACGACCAGGAGGCCGAGGTCGAGCGCCTGGTCGACATGGGCGCCCGGCCGGTCGACATCGGCCAGCACGAGGTGAGCTGGGTGGTGCTCGCCGACCCGGAGGGCAACGAGTTCTGCGTGCTCGCCTCCCGCAAGCCGGCTAGTACGTGAACTGACCGATCAGTCCCTGGATCTCGCCGGCGGCGGCGCTGACCCGCTCGGCCGAGCGCCGGGTGGTGTTGGCCCCCTCGGCGGTCGCCCCGGTGGACGCGGTGATGTTCGTGACCGTGCCACTGATCTCGGTGGCCGCGGTGGAGACCTCGCTGACGTTGCGGGCCATCAGCTCGGTGGTCGTGGACTGCTCCTCGACCGCCGCGGCGATGGTCCGCTGGCCGTCGTCGATCCGGGTGATGACCCCGGCGATGGTGTCGATGGCTCCGGCCGTACGCGTGGTCATGTCCTGGATCGCACCGATCTTGGCGGTGATGTCGCTGGTCGCCCGCGCGGTCTCCTGGGCCAGGTCCTTGACCTCCGAGGCGACCACGGCGAAGCCCTTGCCGGCGTCGCCGGCCCGGGCGGCCTCGATCGTGGCGTTGAGCGCCAGCAGGTTGGTCTGCTCGGCGATGGCGGTGATCAGCCGGACGATGTCGCCGATCTCCCGGCTGGCCTCGCTCAGCGTGGACACCAGCGCGGTGGTGGTGGCGGCGTTCTCGCTGGCGGCGGCCGTGGTGGTGGCGGCATCGCCGGTCTGCCGGGCGATCTGAAGGATGGAGGCGGACAGCTCCTCGGTCGCCGTCATCATGTCGGTGACGGAGTGTGACACCTGTTGGGCGGCGCTGTCCGCGTTGCGGGCCTGCCCGGAGGTCTGCTCCGCCGAAGCGTCGAGCTGACCGGCCAGGTCGCGCAGATCCCCGCTGGCCGAGGTGAGCGCGCCGGCGCTGGTCGCGGTGGCGGCCACGGTGGACCGGATCGCGCGCAGCGCCCGGTTCAGCGCCTCGGCCATCTCGCCCAGCTCATCGCGGCGTACGACCTCCACCTTGACGGTCAGGTCGCGGCCGGCGGCCGCCCGCAGCGCGGTGACCATCTGCCGCAGCGGACGGCGCACGGCCCGCACGGTGAACATCGCGGCCGCGGCGGTGAGCAGCGCGCCGGCCAGGCCGGCGGCCAGGATGAGCCAGCCACTGGTACGGCTGGAGTCCACCCCCGCCCTCGCTGCATCCTGCACCGCCACCAGCATGTTGTCGTCGATGGCGCCGAGTCCCTCCTCCAGCTGCCCGAAACTCTCCAGGAACTCCGGCAGCCGGGCGGCCGCCGCGGCGTGGTCCCGCTCGGCCAGCGCGACCAGGCTCTCGGCTGCCTCCCCGTACGCCACGACAGCCGGGCGGACCTGCGCGTACTCGGCGGCCAGCCGGTCGGGCGCCAGCTTCGAGGCTGCGTCGTACTTGGTCACCAGCGTCGTGGCGTGCTCGCTCACCTCCGCCACGGCATAGGCCTCACGCTGGGCCGGCGTGGTCGCGTAGAGCGCCGACATCACGTCGGCGCGCAGGCCGTCGTGCATCATGTCCGCGTTCCACTGGCTGCTCATGCCGTCACTGATGGCCGCGATCTCGTCGGTGGCGTCGGCCTGGTTCGCCGATCCCCACTCCGCGGTGATGCCGACCAGCGCCACCGAGGCGACGCCAATGCCCGCCATCAGGATCAGCCGGGCGACGATGGTGAACCGGGATCGGGTGTGCGAATCGGACTCCACACCAATCGCATCGGCCGACGCGACGGACGCCTTAGGGTGGGGACATGACGGACGGCGATGCCCACCGCTGGGTGCGCGAGCCCGCCAAGGACAGCGGCTACGGGCGTACCCAGTACGAACGCGACCGGGCGCGCGTCCTGCACTCGGCCGGCTTCCGCCGGCTCGCCGCCAAGACCCAGGTGCACACCGCGGGCTCCGACGACTTCCTGCGTACCCGGCTCACCCACTCGCTGGAGGTCGCCCAGATCTCCCGCGAGATGGGCGCCCGGCTCGGCTGCGACCCGGACGTGGTGGACGTGGCCGGGCTGGCCCACGACATCGGCCACCCGCCCTTCGGGCACAACGGCGAGGCCGCGCTCAACGAGGCCGCTGCATCCTGCGGCGGCTTCGAGGGAAACGCGCAGACCCTGCGCGTGCTCACCCGGCTGGAGGCCAAAGTCGACGGCGCCGGCCTCAACCTGACCCGCGCCTCCCTCGACGCAAGCTGCAAGTACCCCTGGCCGCGCCGGCCCGGCCGGCGCAAGTTCGGGGTGTACGACGACGACCGCCCGGTCTTCGACTGGATCCGCAGCTCCGCCCCGGCCGGCGAACGGCAGTGCCTGGAGGCCCAGGTCATGGACTGGGCGGACGACGTGGCCTACTCCGTGCACGACGTCGAGGACGGCGTGCACGGCCGCTACCTGTCGCTCGCGCCGCTGCTGCACGACGCCGACGAACGCGCCGAGCTGTGCGCCGACGTGGCCGCCACCTATTCGGACGAAACCCCTGAAGCCCTGGGTGAGGCCCTGCGGCTGCTGCTCGCCGACGAGGTGGTGACCGCCGTCGCCGGCTACGACGGCGGCTACCGCTCCCAGGTCGCCCTCAAACGGATGACCAGCGTGCTGACCGGCCGCTTCGTCTCCTCGGCGGTCGGCGCGACGAACAGCCGGCACGGCTCCCGGCCGGTCCGCCGCTATGACGTCGACCTCATCGTGCCGCGCACCGTCCGTAACCAGTGCGCCCTGCTGAAGGGGATGGCATTGCGCTACGTGATGCGCGCCCGCGCGGCCGAGGACTGGTACGAACGCCAGCGCGAGATCCTCGTCGAGCTGGTCACCGTGCTCGGTGAGCGGGCGCCGGACCAGCTGGACCCGATGTTCGCCGAGCTGTGGAAGGCCGCGGAGACGGACGCGGCCCGGCTGCGCGTGGTCGTCGACCAGGTCGCGTCGCTGACCGACCCGGCGGCCGTCGCCTGGCACCGGACCCTGATGGCAGCGGGCCGGTGACGCGAGGCAGTATGTAGCCGTGGCGGGCAGGGTCAAGGACGAGGACATCGCGTTGGTCCGCGACCGGACCTCGATAGCGGACATCATCAACGAGACAGTGACGCTGCGCTCGGCGGGCGGCGGCAACCTCAAGGGGCTGTGCCCCTTCCACGACGAGAAGACCCCGTCGTTCACCGTGTCACCCGCCCGAAATGTCTACTTCTGTCATGGCTGTGGCGCGGGTGGCGACGCCATCAAGTTCCTGATGGACGCCGAGCACCTGACCTTCCTCGAGTCCGTCGAGCGGCTGGCCGGCCGGGCCGGTATCCAGCTGCGCTACGACGAGTCCGGTTTCAGGAACGAGGGCCCGCGCCAGCAGCCCGGCCAGAAGCAGCGCCTGATCGCCGCGCACGCGGCCGCCGCCGAGTTCTACGCCGAGCAGCTCAGCACCCCCGGCGCCCGCAAGGCCCGCGAGTTCCTGGCCCAGCGCGGCTTCGGCCGCGACGCCGCCGAGAAGTACGGCTGCGGCTTCGCCCCCGACGGCTGGGACCTGCTCGCCAAGCACCTGCGGCAGAAGGGGTTCACCGCCGAGGAACTGACCGTCGGCGGGCTGGCCAAACCGGCCCGTTCCGGCTCGCTCATCGACCGGTTCCGCCGCCGCCTGCTCTGGCCGATCCGGGACCTGACCGGCGACGTGATCGGCTTCGGCGCGCGCAAGCTGTTCGACGACGACGGCCCGAAATACCTGAACACCCCGGAGTCGCCGCTCTACAAGAAGTCGCACGTGCTCTACGGCATCGACCACGCCAAGCGGGAGATGGCCAAGCAGGGCCGCGCGGTCATCGTCGAGGGCTACACCGACGTGATGGCCTGCCACGAGGCCGGTGAGCCGACGGCCGTGGCGACCTGCGGCACCGCCTTCGGCATCGACCACATCGGCGTGCTGCGGCGGCTGCTGATGGACAGCGACAGCTTCACCGGGGAGATCATCTACACCTTCGACGGGGACGCGGCCGGCCAGAAGGCGGCGCTGCGCGCGTTCGAGGAGGACCAGCGTTTCGTCGGGCGCACCTTCATCGCGGTCAGCCCGGACAACATGGACCCCTGCGAGCTGCGCCTGGCCCGCGGTGACCTGGCGGTCCGCGACATGATCGCGAGCCGGGAGCCGCTGGTCGACTTCGCGCTGCGGCAGACCCTGTCCCGCTTCGACCTCGACACGGTCGAGGGCCGGGTCGAGGCGATGCGCCGGGCCGCGCCGCTGGTGGCCAAGATCAAGGACCGGGAGAAGCGCCCGGAGTACGCCCGCAAGCTCGCCGGTGACCTGGGGATGGATCTGGAGCCGGTGCAGCGGGCCGTGGCCGCCGCCTCGTCGCCCGAGCAGTCCGGCGCGCCCACCCCGCGCAAGCCGGCCGACAGCCCGCAGCGCCTGGTGGAACGTGAGGCGTTGAAGCTGGCTCTGCAATATCCGGTGCTGTCGGGCCCGATGTTCGACGCGCTGGGGCCGGAGTGTTACGGCGACCCGGTCTTCCAGGGCATCCGCAAGGCGATCGCGGCGGCCGGCGGCACCGCCTCGGCCACCGGCGGCGCCGGCTGGATCGAGGCCGTCCGCGACCTGTGCGACGACCTGGGCGGCAAGGCCCTGGTGGGCGAGCTGGCGGTGGTCCCGCTGCACGTCGACGGCGAGGCCGACCTGCGGTACGTGCAGGTGACGCTGGCCCGGTTGCAGGTCGGCGCGGTCACCACCCGGATCAAGGAACTGAAGTCCAAGGTGCAGCGGATCAACCCGGTCGCGCACAAGGACGAGTATCTGGCTCTCGCCGGAGAGCTCTTCTCGCTCGAACAGCACGCTCGCGCCTTGCGCGACCAGGCGGCAGGTGGATTGTGAGTCTCTTTCGTCGGCGTCCGAAGCTCCCCGCCGCGCTGCGGCCGGCCCTCGAGGCGGAGGAACGCGTCCTGGCGTGGGCCTTCGTCGGGGACCCGGGTGGTGAGCAGGTGCTGGTCGCGACCAACCGCGGCCTGTGGCTGCCCGGCGGCGAGCGGCTCGGCTGGCACGAGATCCACAAGGTGGCGTGGTCGGGCCGCGAGCTCGTGATCACGCCGGCCGAGGTGGCCCAGGAGCGCGACGGTTACACGGTGCAGGTCGACGCGCCGGTGCGGGGGTTCCTGCTGCTGGAGCCCGGTGAGCTGCCCGATCAGGTGCGCACCCGGGTGACCCGCTCGGTGGCGTACACGTCGCACCACCCGCTGCCGCCCAACGGCGGGGTCCGGGTGGTCGGCCGCCGGGTGAGCGGGGTGGACGGGCTGAGCTGGGCGGTCCGCTACGACGCCCGGACGGCCGTGGACGCCGAGCCGATCATCGAGGTCACCGACCAGCTCGTCGGTTCCGCGCGGGACGCGACCACCCCGTCGCTCTGAATTTTGTCGGACCCCTTCACTAGGGTCGGCCGGGTGACGCTCATTCACGCCCGGGGGCTGGTCAAGAGGTTCGAGGGGTTCACCGCGGTCGACGGCATCGACGTCGACGTGCGCCGGGGCGAGGCGTTCGGCTTCCTCGGTCCCAACGGTGCGGGCAAGAGCTCCACCATGCGCATGATCGGCTGTGTCTCCCCGCCGACCGACGGGGTGCTGCGCATTCTCGACATGGACCCGCGGCGGGACGGCCCGGCGATCCGCGCCCGCCTCGGCGTCTGCCCGCAGCTCGACAACCTCGACCTCGAGCTGACCGTCCGGGAAAACCTGACCACGTACGCCCGCTTCTTCGGCATCCCGCGCAAGGTCGCCCGGGCCCGGGCCGACGAGCTGCTCGACTTCGTCCAGCTCACCGAGCGGGCCGACAGCAAGGTGGAGCCGCTGTCCGGCGGCATGAAACGCCGGCTGACGATCGCCCGGGCGCTGGTCAACGAGCCCGAGATCGTGCTGCTCGACGAGCCCACCACCGGCCTCGACCCGCAGGCCCGCCACCTGGTGTGGGAGCGGCTGTTCCGGCTCAAGCAGCAGGGTGTGACGCTGGTGCTCACCACTCACTACATGGACGAGGCCGAGCAGCTCTGCGACCGCCTGGTGGTGATGGACGGCGGCAAGATCGTGGCCGAGGGTTCCCCGCGCGACCTGATCGAGCAGTATTCGACCCGCGAGGTCGTCGAGCTGCGCTTCCACGCCGAGTCCCAGGAGGTCTTCGCGGACAAGCTGGCCGGGGTGGGCCGGCGGCTGGAGGTCCTGCCCGACCGCATCCTGCTCTACGTGACCGATGGCGACGACGCGGTGGCCGAGGTGCAGCGCCGGGCGCTGAGCCCGGCCAGCGTGCTGGTGCGCCGCAGCAGCCTGGAGGACGTGTTCCTGCACCTCACCGGCCGGACGCTGGTGGACTGAGATGACCCGCTACGTCCTGGAATATCACCTCGTCAGCTACCGCCGCATCTGGCGGTCCAGCGTGCTGTCCTCCTTCGTGCTGCCGCTGCTCACCATGCTGGGCTTCGGGGTCGGCGTCGGTGCGTACGTCACCGGCGGCGTCGAGGGAGTGCCCTACCTGGACTGGATGGTGCCCGGCCTGATCGCCTCCACGGCCATGCAGGTGGCGATCGGGGACTCGACCTGGCCGGTGCTGGGCGGCTTCGAGTGGCAGCGGATCTACTTCGGTCAGGCGGCCGCTCCGCTGCGCGTCGCCGACATCCTCGACGGTCATCTCGCGTTCGTCGTCGTCCGCACGCTGATCAGCTGCGCGGCGTTCCTGGCCATCGCCACGGCATTCGGCACGATGCATTCGTGGTGGGCGCTGCTGACGCTGCCGATCGCCGCGCTGGTCGGCCTGGCGGTGGCCACCCCCGCGTTCGCGTATGCGGCGACGGTCCGCATCGACAGTTACCTGGCGGTGCTGTTCCGGCTCGGCGTGATCCCGATGTCGCTGTTCTCCGGTGTGTTCTTCCCGGTCGAGTCGCTGCCGGGGTTGCTGCGCTGGATCGCGTACGCGCTGCCGCTGTGGCACGGCGTCGACCTGAGCCGGGCCGCCACGCTGGGCGTCGCGCCGGCCTGGTCGCCGGTCGGGCACCTGCTCTGTCTGGCCCTGTGGGCGGGCGCCGGCTGGCTGCTGGCCTACCGGGCGTTCCGCCGCCGGCTCGTGGTGTGAGGGGCTGACATGCTGACTCTGGTCCTGCCGCGGCTGATCTCGTTCGAGGGCGCCGGCCGGCGTTCGGCGTCCGTGGTCGAGCGCAACGTGACGACGCTGCAACCGTCGTACTGGCTGGTGATGGCCTCGGGCTTCATCGAGCCGATCCTCTACCTGTTCTCGATCGGCGTCGGCGTGGGCGCGCTGGTCGGCGACCTGACGCTGCCCGACGGCCGGGTGATCGACTATGCGGCGTTCGTCGCCCCGGCCATGCTGGCGTCGTCGGCGATGAGCGGGGCGCTGTCGGAGACGACCTTCAACTTCTTCGGCAAGATGAAATTCATGAAGCTGTACGACGGGATGCTGGCCACCCCGTTACGGCCGATCGAGATCGCGCTGGGCGAGCTGGCCTGGGCGATGATCCGCGGCAACATCTACGCCGCGGCGTTCCTGGTGGTCATGGTGGCGATGGGCCTGACCACGCCCGGTCTGGCCGTGGCCGCGTTCGGGGCGGCCGTGCTGGTCGGCTTCGCCTTCGGCGGCACCGGGATGGCCCTGTCCACGTTCATGCGCAGCTGGCAGGACTTCGACCTGGTGGCGTCGGTCCAGTTCGCGCTGTTCCTGTTCTCCGGCACGTTCGTCCCGGCGCAGGCCTACCCGGTGGTGCTGCGCTGGGTGGTCGAGGTGACCCCGCTGTACCGGTCGGTCGACCTGATCCGCGCGATCACCACCGGCGAGGTCGGCTGGCTCCAGGCACTGGACGTGCTCTATCTGCTGGCGCTGTTCGCGCTCGGCCTGGCGGTGGCCGGCCGCCGGATGGGCAAACTGCTCTGCCGATAGCTGAAAGGTCGCTGAGATCAGGTGATTAGACGGGCATAACACCGGGCACCACCCCAGGTGAGGTCGTCTTTCGTGCGCGGTGTGTCTCCGGGGCACGAGGGCGGAAGCCGGCCGAACGGACATTGCCGCAGCGCCCGGAGGGACCCGTCGTGAAGCTTCACAAGGACAACGACTCGAAGAGCGAGACCGAGGACAGAGCCCGCCACGACATCGCCAGCACCAGGACGGCGGAGGACCGGGACAACGACCTGTCGGCTCCGAGCCCCGACGAAGGCCCCGACAACCCGGCGAAGCTGAAGGGCAAGGGCATCTTCGCGGCGCTCAAGCGCACCGTCAAGCAGTTCTCCGAGGACAACGTCACCGACTGGGCCGCCGCGCTGACCTACTACGGCGTCCTGTCCATCTTCCCGGGCGTGCTCGTGCTGGTCTCGATCCTCGGCATGCTCAGCGACAACGGCCAGCAGACCGTGCAGGACACCGTCAGCGAGATCGCCCCGACCCAGATCAAGGACCTCCTCGACCAGGTCCTCAACCAGGTCTCCGACCCGGGCACGGCCGGCTTCGCCGCGATCCTCGGTCTGGCCACGGCATTCTGGTCGGCGTCCGGCTACATCGGTGCGTTCATGCGCGCTTCGAACGCGATCTACGACGTCCCCGAGGGCCGCCCGATCTGGAAGACCCTCCCGATCCGCCTCGGCGTCACCGCGGTGGTCGGCCTGATGCTGATCCTCTCGGCCGTCATCGTCGTGTTCACCGGCGACCTGGCCCAGGCGGTCGGCGACACCATCGGCCTCGGCTCGGCCGCCGTGACCACCTGGAACATCGCCAAGTGGCCGGTCCTGATCATCCTGGTCAGCCTGATGTTCGCGATCCTCTACTGGGCCTCCCCGAACGCCAAGACCGGCGGCTTCCGCTGGGTCAGCCCCGGCGGCATCTTCGCCGTGGTGATCTGGCTGATCGCCTCCGGAGCCTTCGCCCTGTACCTGGCGAACTTCGCCAACTACAACAAGACGTACGGCACCCTGGGCGGCGTGATCGCCTTCCTGGTCTGGCTGTGGATCTCGAACATCGCCATCATGCTGGGCGCCGAACTGGACGCCGAACTCGAACGAGGCCGGGCGATCGCCGCAGGCCACCCGGCCGACGACGAACCCTTCCTCCAGCTGCGCGACGACCGCAAGCTCAAGAAGGGCAGCGAAAAAGGCCTGAGCACCAACTGACCACCCATCCCGCGCCGAACCGACGGCCGCGACCCTCAACCGGGGTGCGCGGCCGTCGGCCTGTCGCGGACGCTGTCTTGTCGCTGCCAGATGGTGGATGTGGCCGCGGCAGGACCGGGCACCCGGCTTGCCTACCCGACCTCACCTCCGCCGCCGAGCGGCTCGCGTCATCGGCGCCGGCGTGGCGGTTGTGGTGCCCGAGACCTTGGTAGGAATTGGCCGCCATGGGGGCCAGATTCTTCCAAGATCTACGTAGCGCTGGTTGGAGAAGGGGCGTGCGTGGACCGGCCTTCGCGCAGGGGTTGGACCCGCAGGTGCTCGGCCCGATTCCGCGTAGGCCCACACGCTCCCGGCCGGGCACGCCTCTCGCGCCCTGTTCGCACCGCGTTCGGCGTTCACGCGGCTGGAGTCTCGGCGCGTGCCTCGGGTCCGCACGTTCTGCGCGCCGCGCCTGCATGTTGGCGTCTCGTGCGCCGCTTGTTCGCGTGCCACGCGCTCGGTGTGCCGCGCTCGGCGCTTTGCGTTTGGCGTGCCGCGTTTGGCGCCTTGCGCTCGGCGTTTCGCGCCTCGCCTGCACGCCTTGTGTCCGCGGCTCGTGCCTGGTCCTCGGGCCTCGTGCTTGCGGCTCTTGTCTTGTGCCCGCGACTCGTGCTCGCCCCCGCGTTTCGCGGCTCGTGCCTCGTGCCCGCGTTTCGCGCCTCGTGCTCGCGGCTCGTGTCTCGTGCCCCGCGTTTCGCGGCTCGTGCTCGCTCCCGCGTTTCGTGCCTCGCCCCGAGTTGCGCGGAGCGCCCTGCGCCCGCGTCCTGGAGGCTTGTGCCTCGGATCCCGCACGCCGCGCTTCGGGTGCCTGACAGCCCAGATCCCGCGTCCCGCGCCCGCGTCCCGCGCCCGCGTCCCGCGCCCGCGTCCCGCGC
Source organism: Actinoplanes sp. NPDC048967 (assembly GCF_040649415.1). Lineage (NCBI taxonomy): Bacteria > Bacillati > Actinomycetota > Actinomycetes > Micromonosporales > Micromonosporaceae > Actinoplanes > Actinoplanes sp. NPDC048967. The sequence goes on along the minus strand of NZ_JBEZFL010000003.1, from coordinate 908,267 downwards.
CCGCGCCCGGCGTCCCGCGCCCGGCGTCCCGCGCCTGCGTCCCGCGCCCGGCGTCCCGCGCCCGGCGTCCCGCGCCCGGCGTCCCGCGCCCGGCGTCCCGCGCCCGGCGTCCCGCGCCTGCGTCCCGCGCCTGCGTCCCGCGCCCGCGTCCCGCGCCCGCGTCCCGCGTCCCGCGTCCCGCGCCCGTATCCCGCGTCCCGCGCCCGTATCCCGCGTCCCGCGCCCGTATCCCGCGTCCCGCGCCCGTATCCCGCGTCCCGCGCCCGTATCCCGCGTCCCGCGTCCCGCGCCCGTATCCCGCGTCCCGCGTCCCGCGCCCGTATCCCGCGTCCCGCGTCCCGCGTCCCGCGTCCCGCGTCCCGCGTCCCGCGTCCCGCGTCCCGCGTCCCGCATTTCGCGCCCGCGCCCCGCGCCCCGCGCCCGCGTCCCGCATTTCGCGCCCGCGCCCCGTATCCCGCGCCCGCGCCCCGTATCCCGCGCCCGCGCCCGGCATCCCGCGCCCGGCATCCCGCGCCCCGCATCCGCATCCGCATCCCGCATCCCGCATCCGCATCCCGCGCCCCGCGTACCTGTCGCGCGCCGGGCGGCCCGCGAACCCTGGGTCCGGCGCGTATGCGGACGCAAGCTGCCGACCGAAAGAGACCGCCTCGGCGCTCGCTCAGACCCGGCCCGGTATGCGCCCCACCGACTTCAACCTCTAGTCCTCAGACCTGAGTCGCTTCCCTCGCCCGCGGCGCAAGATCACCCCACCAGGCAGCGGCGGGGCAGCGTTGCGTGCGTCGACGGGCACGCTCCGGATGGCTTACTGTCCAGGGCGGCGGATGCAGTTACTTTTGAATCAGGCGACAAAAGTTTGTGGTGATCATCGAGAAGGTATGGACGAGCCCACCGGAAGAGCCCTAGTGTGACGGTCGTGACACCGTCCCGTTTCGGCGGTGTGAACGGCCGGAGGTGCCCGTGCATGTCGTCGACGCTCCCCATCTGCGCTTGTTGCGCTTGTTGCGGGACGAGGGTCCGATCTCTCGGGCCGAGCTCGGTGATCGGCTCGATCTGACCCGTCCCCGACTGCTCGCCGAGGTCGAGCGGCTCGTCGCCGCGGGCTACATCGCGGAGGCCGGGATGGCCGCTTCGCGGGGTGGCCGGCGTTCCACTCTTGTCGAGTTGCAGCCGCGACTTCGGTTCGCCGCTGTTGATCTCGGCGCCAGCTCCATCGATGTCGAGGTGACCAACGGGCGGCTCGAGCCCGTCGCGGCGTACCGCGAAAGCGCTGACATCCGGTCCGGGCCGAAGGTCATCCTGCACCGGGTCAATGAGCTGCTCGCCAAGGCCCGCACCGACGGTGCTTTCGACCGGCTCGATGCCGTCGGCATCGGGGTGCCGGGGCCGGTGAGTTTCCGGGACGGGGTGCCGGTGTCGCCGCCGATCATGCCCGGCTGGGACCGCTACCCGGTGCGTGAGCTGCTCGCCCGCGAGCACGGGTGCCCGGCCGTCGTGGACAACGACGTCAACATCATGGCCATCGGGGAGCGGCACGGCGGGGTCGCCCACTCTGTGGACGACTTCCTCTTCGTCAAGATCGGTACGGGCATAGGCTGCGGCATCCACCTCGGCGGCGGTGTCTACCGGGGTGTCGACGGCTGCGCGGGCGACATCGGCCACATCCAGGTCGACGCGCACGGGCCGATGTGTTCCTGCGGCAACGCCGGTTGCCTCGAAGCACTGTTCAGCGGAGCCGCTCTGGCCCGTGATGCCGGTGCGGCGGCCCGCAGCGGTGAGTCCCCGGCGCTGGCCGAGCGGTTGGAGGCCAACGGTGAGATCGGCGCCCGGGATGTGGCCGACGGCGCCGCGGAGGGCGACGTCACCTGCATCCGGCTGATTCGCGACGGGGGTCGCCGGGTCGGGGCGACGCTGGCCACGCTGGTGAGCTTCGCGAACCCGTCGATGATCGTCATCGGGGGCGGGCTCGCCCAGCTCGGTCACATCCTGCTCGCCGAGATCCGCAGCGTGGTCTACCGGCGCTCGCTACCGCTGGCCACCGGCAACCTACCGGTGGTGCTCAGCGAGCTCGGCGCCCGCGCGGGCGTGAGCGGCGCGGCCGTCCTGGCCAGCGACACGGCCTTCGAGCAGGCGTCATGACCGCCCCCGAACCGGCCCGCGACGACCGGCCCACCGCCGTCCCGGCGCCAGAAACCCCGGCTGCCGGAAGCCCGGCCAACGAACGCAACGCCGCCGGAAGCCCGGCCAATGAAAACAACGCCGCCGGAAACGCGCTCACCGGAAGCACAGCCACCGGAAGCCCGGCCGCCGCGGGAAGCCCGGCCGCCACGGGCACCGAGCAACGCGAACGCGACGGCATCGGCGAGGTCGTCCTCCGTCTGGACGGCGTGGTCAAGACCTTCCCCGGCGTCCGCGCCCTCGACGGCGTGCAGCTCGAGGTCCGGGCCGGCGAGGTTCACTGCCTGCTCGGCCAGAACGGCGCCGGCAAGTCCACGCTCATCAAGGTTCTCGCCGGCGTCCACCACGCCGACGAGGGCAGCATCACCTGGCTGGGGGAGCCCTTCGCCCCGGCCAGCCCCCAGGCCGCCATGCGGGCCGGGATCGCCACCATCTACCAGGAGCTCGACCTCGTCGACGATCTCTCCGTCGCCGAGAACGCCTTCCTGGGGCACGAGGAGAGCCGCGCCGGTTTCCTGCGGCGGGGTTCCACCGCGCACCGTACGAGGCAGATCCTGGCCCGGCTCGGGCATGACCACATCTCGCCGCGCCGCCTGGTCCGGTCGTTGCCCGCGGCCGGCAAGCAGATCGTCAGCATGGCCCGTGCGCTCTCGCACGACGCCCGGCTGATCGTCATGGACGAGCCCAGCGCTGTGCTTGCTCATGACGAGGTCGAGAACCTCTTCCGGATCATCCGCGAGCTGACCGCGCACGGCATCGCGGTCATCTACATCTCGCACCGGCTGGAGGAGATCCGCGACATCGGCGACCGGGTCACCGTGCTCAAGGACGGCCGTACCACCGCCGCCAATCTGCCCGCCCGCAGCACGCCCACGCGGGAGCTGGTCAGCCGGATGACCGGCCGGACCATCGAGTACGTCTTCCCGCCGCGCGAGGTCAAGACCGGCACCACGCCGCTGTTGCAGGTGGAGGGGCTGACCCGGGCCGGGGAGTTCGCCGATGCGTCGCTGAGCGTCAAGGCTGGGGAGATCGTCGGGATCGCCGGGCTGGTCGGGTCGGGGCGTTCGGAGCTGCTGGAGACGATTTTCGGGGCCCGGCGGGCGGACAGCGGCACTGTCACGCTCAACGGTAAGCGGATCACGTCGATCGGGGCCGCGGTGCGGGCCGGCATGGGCATGGCCCCGGAGGAGCGCAAGAGCCAGGCTCTGCTGCTGGACGAGCCGATCTACCGGAACATGACGCTGGCCACCTTCAGCGGGTACGCGCGCGGTGGTTTCACCGATGTCGACAAGGAACGTTCGGCCTCGGCCGAGACCGCCGACGCGCTGGAGTTGCGTCCGCGGGACGTGAGCCGGCCGGTGCGCACGCTCTCCGGCGGCAACCAGCAGAAGGTCGTCGTCGGGCGGTGGCTGCTCGGCGGGACCAAGCTGTTGCTGCTCGACGAGCCGACCCGGGGCGTGGACGTCGGCGCGCGGGCCGAGCTCTACCAGGTCATTGCGGATCTCGCCGCCCGTGGGGTGGGTGTGCTGCTGGTCTCCAGCGAGGTCCCCGAGGTGCTCGGTCTGGCTGACCGGGTGCTGGTCATGCGCGAGGGGCACCTGATCCACGAGGCGCCCGCGAGCGAGATCGACGAAGCCACTGTTCTTGATCTCGTCATGGCGGGATCTCTGATGGAAGGGGAGCCGGCATGACCGATCAGACGACCAAGGCAAGCCTGCCGGCGCAGAGTCCGCCGGTTGAGCCGCCACCGCCCGCGACCGGCCAGGCCCGGTCGCGCGGCAACTGGTTCAAGGGCGACGGCGCCGAGCCGCTGCGCCGCAACCTCGGCCTCGTCGGCGTGCTGGTGATCCTGGTGATCATCGGTGCCGCCACCCGGCCCGAGCTGTACGGCGACGTCACCTGGGTGAAGAACAACACCTTCACGATCCTGCAGCAGGCGTCCGCGATCGGTGTGGTCACCGTCGGCATGACGTTCGTGATCATCGGTGGTGGCATCGACCTGTCGGTCGGCGCGATCATCGCGGTGGCCGGCGTCTGGTCCACCACGCTGGCGACGCAGAGCTACGGCACCCTGGGCATGATCTTCACCGCCCTGGTGGTCGGCATCGTGGTCGGGCTGATCAACGGCGTGCTCATCTCGTACGGCCGGTTGGTGCCCTTCATCGCGACGCTGGCCATGATGGTCGCCGCCCGCGGTGTGGCGGCGCAGATCTCCGGCAAGCAGACCCAGGTGTCGGCCAACACCACGATCAACGACATCGCCAGCACCCGGTGGCTCGGCATCCCGCTGCTGGTCTACATCCTGGCGCTGGTCGTGGCCGCGGGCTGGGTGCTGCTGAACCGCACCACCTTCGGTCGCCGCACGGTGGCCGTCGGCGGCAACCCGGAGGCGGCCCGGCTGGCGGGCATCAACGTCAAGTTCCACACCGTGCTGCTGTACGCGTTGTCCGGCCTCTGCTGCGGCATCGCGGCGATCATGTTGACGTCCCAGGCGACCAGTGCTCAGGCCGCCATGGCGAACCTGTACGAACTGGACGCGATCGCCGCGGCGATCATCGGTGGCACGCTGCTCAGCGGCGGCCGCGGCACCATCATCGGCGCGCTGTTCGGCGTGCTGGTGTTCTCCACCATCACCAACCTTTTTGCGATCAACAATCTCTCCACCGAGGCCCAGAACATGGTCAAGGGCGCCATCATCGTCGCGGCCGTGCTGGTCCAGCAGTTCCGTTACAAGTCACTCACTCAACTCCTGGGTCGTACCAAGAGCTGACCTACCCCACAAACCCCACGGCGACCGGTGACGGCCGCCCGGTCACCCCTGGAGAAAACATGTCGAACTTGTCCCGCCGCCGCATCCTCTTCGGTGGCGCCGCGGTCGGCGCCGGCGCCCTGCTCACCGCCTGCACCAGCAACACGCCGGAGGAGAACACCCAGGTCAACACCGGCAACGAGGACTCCAACCCGAACGCCGCCCCGGGCACCAAGGTGGTCATCGGTTTCTCCGCGCCGGCCGCCGACCACGGCTGGATCGCGGCCATCACCAACAACGCCAAGGCGCAGGCCCAGGCGTACAAGGACGTGGAGCTGCGCGCCGTCGAGGCCGGTGCGGACGCCGCGACCCAGCGGGCCGCGCTGGCCACCCTGATCGCGCAGAAGCCGAACGTGCTGGTGATGCTGCCGCACGACGGCAAGGAGCTCAACGCCACCGGCCTGGAGGCCATGAAGGCCGGCATCCCGGTGGTCAACCTGGACCGGGCGTTCCCGGACCGGGCGGCGTACCGGCTGCAGATCAAGGGTGACAACTTCGGCATGGGCATCGCCGCCGGGACCTACATCGGCCAGCAGCTCAAGGCCAAGGGCGTCACCAACCCGATCATCGGCGAGATCCCCGGCATCGACTCGCTGGAGCTGACCCAGGAGCGGTCGAAGGGCTTCGTCGAGGCGCTGGCGACCTTCGGCTTCAAGGTCGCCAACCGGCGGCCGGCGGACTTCACCGCCGACGGTGGCCAGCGGGCCGCGACCGACCTGCTGCAGGCCCTGCCGAAGATCGACGCCATCTGGAACCACGACGACGACCAGGGCATCGGCGTGCTCGCGGCGATCAACCAGGCCAGCCGCAAGGAGTTCTTCATGGTCGGCGGCGCCGGCTCGAAGGCGGCCATGGACGCGATCGCCGCCGACAACGGCCCTCTCAAGGCAACGGTGACCTACAGCCCGTCGATGGCTTCGTCGGCCATCTCGCTGGCCCGGTTGATCGGCCAGAACAAGGGCATGTCGGACCTGGTGGAGCTCCAGGTGCCCAAGGAGATCACCCTCGCCTCCGAAACGATCACCAAGGAGAACGCCGCCCAGTACGCCAAGCTCGGCTTCTGAGCGTTCCGTCCACTTCGGCGTAGAAGGAGATCACATGGGGCAGCTGCGGGTCGGCATGGTCGGGTACGCGTTCATGGGCGCCGCGCATTCACAGGCATGGCGCACCGTGAACCACGCCTTCGACCTGCCGCTGTCGGCACGGATGTCGGTCGTCTGCGGCCGCGACGAGGACAAGGTCGCGGCCGCGGCGGCCAAGCTCGGCTGGGAGGGGCATGCCACCGACTGGCGTGCGGTCGTCGAGCGTGACGACATCGACCTGGTCGACATCTGCACGCCGGGCGACACCCACCGCGAGATCGCGCTGGCCGCGCTGGCCGCGGGCAAGCACGTGCTGTGCGAGAAACCCCTGGCCAATTCGGTGGCCGAGGCCCGGGAGATGGCCGCGGCCGCGGCCCAGGCCCAGACCCGGGGGGTACGGGCGATGTGCGCGTTCAACTATCGCCGGGTCCCGGCGGTGGCGCTGATGCGGCAGCTCGTGGCCGACGGCCGCATCGGCACCATCCGTCACGTGCGGGCGGTCTACCTCCAGGACTGGATCGTCGACCCGGAGTTCCCGCTGGTGTGGCGGCTGCGCCGGGACGTGGCCGGCTCGGGTGCGCTGGGCGACATCGGGGCCCACATCGTCGACCTGACCCAGTACGTCACGGGCCAGTCGATCACCGGGGTGAGCGCACTGACCGAGACCTTCGTGAAGGAGCGGCCGCTGCCCACCGCGGCGGCCGGGCTGTCGGCGGAGGGCAACGGCAGTTCCGGCCGCGGTCAGGTGACCGTGGACGACGCGGCGCTGTTCCTGGCCCGGCTGGACGGGGGAGCGGTGGCCACGTACGAGGCGACCCGCTTCGCCACCGGCCGCAAGAACGGGCTGCGGGTGGAGCTGAACGGCTCGCTGGGTTCGCTGGTGTTCGACTTCGAGCGGATGAACGAGCTCCAGTTCTACGACGCCGCACTGCCCAGCGCGGAGCAGGGCTTCAGCCGGATCCTGGTGACCGAGCCGGACCACCCGTACATGGCGGCGTGGTGGCCGGCGGGTCACCCGATCGGTTACGAGCACACCTTCACCCACGAGATGCGGGACCTGATCGAGGCGATCGCCACCGGACAGGACCCGACGCCCTCGTTCGCCGACGCGTTGCAGGTGCAGCTCGTCCTCGACGCGGTGGAGCGCTCGGCTGCCGCGTCGTCCTGGGTGGACGTGGAGGCCGTGCTGGCAGGAGTGTGAACCAGACCTCCGCCGTGCGCCGCGAGGGACGAACCGGTTGCGCCCCGGGTCGTCGGGCGGGCGGCGGAGCGGCTGTCCGGCATCGACCGTCCGGGTTCCCGGCCGGTGCCGGACAGCTGTGGGACATCCGCACGTGTGATCGTTCCGTGCGTGTCCAAGTGTGCATTTGATGCACAGATAACGCTCTCTCCGATGGTGTGTCGACTTGCTGTCGGAAGGCTTCACGAGCAGGTCATGGTGGGCGGTGGCATCGGCACGAGCCGATGCCACCGCCCTTTGTGGATCATGTCTGCGCCGGTCAGCGCGTCGCACGGCCGGTACGCCGCTGATCCGGCAGGCGGTCGAGGCTCGTATCCGGGGGCAGACAACCCACGGATGGAGGCGTCATGGCATCCCGTCGGTCCGCCACGACCGCATCGGAAAATCGCGGCCAGATGATCCATACTGGACGCTGCACGAACCGATGCACGTGCGAATGCACCGGTGACGCCCCGCTCCAGGAGGGATTCTGATGCGTTTGCGCCACCACCCGGGCCGGGTTGTCCACCTGAGCCATGGCACCCACGAGCGGCCTGCCCGGGACCTCCCGGCCGTCGTCGAGCACCTCGACGCGTACGCCGCCGTCCGTGACCGGTTGGCCGTGGACACCCTGGGGGTGAGCCTCTGGCTCCCGCCCACCCTCGCCGCCGCCCTCGCGATCGACGGGCGCTCCCGCACCCGGCTGCGTGCCGAGCTCCAAGCCCGCGGGCTCGAGATCGTCACGCTGAGCGGAGCGCCCTACGCCGAGGGCGGCGACGAGGACCCCACCGGGCCGGACTGGAGCCACCCGGCCCGGCTCGAATACACCCTCGATCTGGCCCGCATCCTCACCGACCTGCTGCCCGAGGACGCCGTCCGCGGCGCGGTGACGACCACCGGCCTCGGCCCGCGCGCGGGCTGGGACGCCGCCAAGCAGAAGGCCGCCGCCCGGGTCCTCTCCCGGCTCTCCGCCGGCCTCGCCGAGGTGGCCTGGCACACCGGCCGGGCGGTCCGCGTCGGCTTCCAGCCCGAGCCCGGCTTCGTCCTCGACGACACCGACTCGATCGTCGAGGCGTTCGGCCGGCTCGACCGCGACCGCCTCGGCGTCTGCCTCGACCTGGCCGACCTGGCCTGCACCTGGGAGAGCCCGGTCGCGGCCCTGGACCGGCTGGCCGCGGCCGGCGTCGCGGTCATCCGGGTCGAGATCGCCGCGGCGCTCGAGGCCACCGATCCGGTCGCGGCCGCGGAGGCGCTGCGGGGGTACGTGCAAGCCGGCCACCCGCACCAGGTGACCAACCCCGCCGGCGCGAAGGTCGACGACCTGACCCAGGCGCTCGCCGACTTCCCGCCCGGCCCGTGGCGGGTGCGGTGCCACGTGCCCCTGCACACCCCGCCCCCACCGCCGCTGACCGCCACCACGGAGGTCTGGCAGGCGGCGCTGCGGCACCTGCTCTCCGGCGCACACCCCGGCACCGAATACCTGGCCGTCGAGTCCCCCGCCGGGGGCACGGGCGCCCAGCTCGCGTACCTGAAAAGTGCCCTGGGTGAGCTCGGGCTGTCGCCGCCCGCCGAGGCCTGCGCCGCACACTGATCGCGGGGCTTTCGCGGCCGCGGCCGCGGCTCTAGAGTCGGTGCAGGCACCGCCGCGACGGGCGGGCCGGACCGGGAGGCGCAAACCCGGCCCGGCCGCGACGTCCCGACCGGTGATGCCTGCGGCCCGCCACCCTCGCGCGGGCCACCGGAACCCTTTTCGTGCACCGGCGAACAGGGAGTTTTGACAATGGCGCGACCCATCACGCTCTTCACCGGCCAGTGGGCCGACCTGCCGTTCGAGGAGGTCTGCCGGCTGGCTGCCGAGTGGGGCTACGACGGCCTGGAGATCGCCTGCTGGGGTGACCACTTCGAGGTCGACCGGGCGCTGGCGGAGGACGACTACGTCGACCGCAAGCGCGAGCAGCTCGCGAAGCACAACCTGAAGGTCTTCGCGATCTCCAATCACCTGGTCGGCCAGGCGGTCTGCGACCACCCGATCGACGAGCGGCACCAGGACATCCTGCCCGCGGCGATCTGGGGCGACGGCGAGGCCGAAGGGGTGCGGCAGCGGGCCGCCGAGCGGATGAAGGACACCGCCCGGGCCGCCGCCCGGCTCGGCGTGGACACCGTCGTGGGCTTCACCGGCTCCTCGATCTGGCACACCGTGGCCATGTTCCCGCCGGTGCCGCCGGCCATGATCGAGCGCGGCTACCAGGACTTCGCCGACCGGTGGAACCCGATCCTCGACGTCTTCGACGCCGAGGGCGTGCGGTTCGCCCACGAGGTGCACCCCAGCGAGATCGCGTACGACTACTGGACCACCCGGCGCACGCTGGAGGCGATCGGCAACCGGCCGGCGTTCGGGCTCAACTGGGACCCGTCGCACTTCGTCTGGCAGGACCTCGATCCGGTGAACTTCATTCTCGAGTTCGCCGACAAGATCTACCACGTCGACTGCAAGGACGCGAAGGTCCGTACCGGTGACGGCCGCCGCGGCCGGATGGCCTCCCACCTGCCGTGGGCCGACCTGCGCCGGGGCTGGGACTTCGTCTCCACCGGGCACGGCGACGTGCCGTGGGAGGACTGCTTCCGCGCCCTGAACGCGATCGGCTACACCGGCCCGCTGTCCGTCGAATGGGAGGACGCCGGCATGGACCGCCTGGTCGGCGCCCCGGAGGCACTGCAGTTCGTGCGCCGGCTGGCCTTCGACGCGCCGAGCGCGGCCTTCGACGCGGCCTTCTCGTCGTCCTCCTGAGGCGCCCGTCGTTGTTTTAACGCGCTCGTTGTCCTGACGCGCTACGTCGTCCCGTCCCGGAGCGCTCGTTGCCCCGGAGCGCTTGTTGTCCGGACGCCAAAGGCCCGGTCCACCGTTGGTGGGCCGGGCCTTGAGAAGCGGTACTTGTCAGTACGTGGTGCCGGTGCCGTTCGACGAGGTCATCCCGGACCCGCTGGTGGACAGCGTGCTGGTCTCGGAGCCCGTGCTGGAGCTGGTGCTGGCGGACTTGAGCTTCTCACCGATCTTGGACTCGTTGAGCTTGTCCTTGCCCTCGGTGTAGAGCTTGTTGGCCTGCGCCTGGGCGACTCCGGCGGCCTCCTGGACCGTCGGGTGCTCCCACACCTTCTTGGCGTTGGCGGTGATCTCTTCGTACTTCTCCCGGCCGGCACGGCTGCCCAGGACGAAGCCCGCCGCGAGACCCGTGATGAACATGAGCTTTCCGCGCATGGCGGCTCCTTCCGTTCGGTGACGCTCGTGCGTCGAACAGGTGCTTACCCATCCTGCACCGCAGTCATGCCCCTGGTCTGTGTTTCATCCCTGTTGCGCGCGCCCCGGCGCGCCGGGTCACCCGTTTTCACCCTGGGCGGCCGGTCATGTATTGTCGTTCCGGTCGCCACCACTACCGCGGAAGCGGGAGCGGGAGCGGAGGTGACGGTTTGATCCCCTGTAGCTCAATTGGCAGAGCAGCCGGCTGTTAACCGGCAGGTTATTGGTTCGAGTCCAATCGGGGGAGCTTACGCTCGGGCCGCGGGCGAGTCGGATTTCCGGCTCGTGTGCGGCCTTTCTGTCGTTCTGGGCGATGTGCCGCTGGCCGTCCGGTGAGCCGGCATCTCCTGTCGAAGTAGTCCGGGATGTGGCCCGTCGGTTATCAGGCGGCGGTGTGGCCGAGCTTCCTGGGCGGTCGGCTGGTTCTCCTAGACCGCCTACCGATGACCACCGTCGGTCACGTTCTGTTCGGCCGCGAATGGCAGTTGGGTACCGAGGGTGCGTCCTCGGCGAGGGCCGCGACAGTCCCTATTCCGGGTGATGCCGACGGCCGAGGCCACGATCGGCCCGGTTCCCGATGTGTCCGCCGGAAGATGCGTGCCGACGTGTACGGCCACTACCGGGATCTGCAACGACGTGGGCGGGGGAAGGGGCGCGCCTCTGCCGGCGCGATCGGGATTGACGCCGCGTTGTATTGCTGAGCCTGGACCGCGTGCCGTCCTCGGGCGGGTTACGGCTCGACGGTTTGGGCGGTGGCTCGACGGCTCGGTGGCGTGGGCGGCGGCCCGGCGGCCCGGGGGCGTGGGCGGCGGCGCGGCGGCTTGGCGGCTCAGCAGGGTGGGCGGCGGCTTGGTGGCTTGGGCGGCGGCGTGGCGTGGGCGGCGCGGCGGCGTGGTGGTTCGAGCGGCGGCCCGGTGGCTCGGGCGGCGGCGCGGCGGCTTGGCGGCCGAGCGGCATGGGTGGCGGCATGCTGGCTTGGGCAGCAGCGCGGCGGCGTGGGCGGCGGCGCGGCGGCGAACAGCGACCGCCGGAGCCTTTGGTGATCTCCGATGCGGCGGCCCGCCGGATAGCGCGGCGTGAGTCGCGATGCGGCTTTGCGGGACCGTAGCAGAAGCTCCTATGAAATGGCTGGGAATTTGTACCCCGGCCGGACTATGGGGGGTGGATTTGTCGTTGTCGGGCGCATGCTGTCGCCGGTCCCGAACGACGGATCATCGGGGGTCTGCCGCGCCGTGCTTCACGTTCATTGCTGCTCAGAACCGATGCGGGCGGGATGGCCGCGACCCGTGGACGACCGGGTCATCCGGGTGTGACGAGGCTGGGCGGCGCTAAGAGCCGATCTGGAGCAGTGTGCAGATCGTGCAGATCATCTCATCGGGTCGATCGGCCGTTGATCTTCGGCGGCAACACGGCTATAACATCGCGGGAGTTGAATGTAGTATGAACGGCGACAGTCGTTGAATAGCAAGCACGGGAGCATGACGACCGGCCGATCGCCACCCGCGACGGTGTCTGGACGCCGGCGACCCTGTGCACCGGCGGTGCTGCGGTCGGGGAGTTTCAGCAGCTCAAGCCGGTTCGGGAGGGTGGGGGATCCCGATGACTGTGGCACTACGGGGTGATGCCGGTGCGAGATACGGGGGAATCGAAGGTGGAAGAGGCAGTACCGGAGAGTAACGCGGGTGGCGAGTCGGCTGTGACCGTTCCAAAGTGTGGAATGGTGGCGATCGAAGAAGTTGGCGAAGGATTGCACAATGTCGTCGCGGAACACGACGGAGCCAGCTTCACGACCAATGATGTCGGACGCTGCATTCTCGAACTTTGTGACGGCAATCGGACAGAGGAGCAGATCGTCGGTATCGTCGGTCGCCGGTTCGGCTCCATTCGGGCCGACCTTGTGCGGCTCGATGTCGATCGCTTTCTTCGCGCCGTTGTCGATCTTGGCGTTGCGATCGTGATCTCCAGCCAGATGTGAATGCCGAATGCGCCGTGTGCAGACGATAAGTCGGTGCACGGCGCATGCATTTTTGCCCGGCGGGCGATGCTCATCTCAGCATGCCGGAATCCTTTCACCCGTGGTCGGCGTGCCCTCGGCAACGGCGGGCTGCCACCAAGCTCGGTTCTCCCGGTACCACGCGACGACGTCGGCCAGGCCGCGGGCCAACGGTGTCCGGGGCTCGTACCCCAGCTTCTTGATCTTCGTGATGTCGACGGAGTATCGGCGGTCGTGGCCGGGCCGGTCGGTGACCCGGTCGACGACCGACCAGTCCGCGGCACATTCGGCCAGCACCATCGTGGTCAGCTCGCGGTTCGACAGCTCGGTGCCACCGCCGATGTTGTAGATCTCGCCCGGCTCGCCCCGCTCCAGCACGGTCTGGACGCCGTCGCAGTGATCATCGACATGGAGCCAGTCCCGCATGTTTCCACCGTCTCCGTAGAGCGGAACCCGTCCTCCGTCGAGCAGCCGGGTGACGAACAGCGGAATGACCTTCTCGGGATACTGGAACGGGCCGTACGTGTTGGAGCACCGCGTGACCCGCACGTCCAGCCCGTACGTGTGGTGGTAGGCGCGGCACATCAGGTCACCCGACGCCTTGCTCGCCGAGTACGGAGAGTTCGGCAGCACCGGGTCGTCCTCCGTCCATGATCCGGCGTCGATCGAGCCGTACACCTCGTCGGTGGAGACCTGGATCATGGTGGGGATCCGCGCCTTGCGGACGGCCTCGAGCAGGCGGTGGACCCCGACGACATTGCTGTTGACGAAGGATCCGGCGTCCGCGATGGACCGGTCGACGTGTGTCTCGGCCGCGAAGTTGACCACCACGTCGTGACCGGGCAGCAGTCGATCGAGGCATTCGGTATCGGTGATGTCCCCTTGCACGAGACGGAACCGCGGGTCGGCGGCGACCTCGGCCAGATTCGCCGGATTGCCGGCGTAGGTGAGCTTGTCCAGCACCGTGACCTCGGCGTCCGGACCGTAGCGGCCGGACAGCAGACTGCGCACGTAGTGCGACCCGATGAAGCCGGCACCCCCGGCGACGAGCGTCCTCACGGCCGCAGCTTCAGGGTGCTCTGGTCACCGACGACCAGTTGATGGGTGTTCGGGGCCTTCGTCGCGAGGGTCACCTCGACGTACCGGCCGATGAGCGACGACTCGATACGGGAGACACCGCGGATCGTCGATGAGCTGAACATGATCGAGTATTCGATCTCCGCGTCCTCCAGTGTGCAGTCCGAGCCGATCGAGGTGAAGGGCCCGATGTACGAGCGGATGATCTTGCAGTTGGCGCCGACGATGAGCGGTCCCCGCAGCATGGAGTCCTCGACCACGGCGCCCTCCTCGATGATCACCGGGCCGATGATCTCGGTCGCGGGGTCCACGGTGCCCTCGATGCTGGTCTGCGCGGACTCCAGCACCATGCGATTGCACTCGAGCATGTCCTGCACCTGGCCGGTGTCCTTCCAATAGCCGGTCACCCGGTGCGAGGCCACCCGGTGGCCCTCGTCGATCAGCCACTGCACGGCGTCGGTGATCTCCAGCTCGCCCCGGCGCGACGGTTTGATGGCCCGGACCGCCTCGTGGATCGCCCGGGTGAAGAGGTACACCCCGACGATCGCCAGGTCACTGCTGGGGTCGGCGGGCTTCTCCTCCAGTCCGACGATCTCGCCGCTGCGGTCGAGCACCGCCACGCCGTACGCCTGCGGGTCGTCGACCCTGGTCAGCAGGATCTGCGCGGAGTACACCTCGGGACGGAAGGATTCCACCAGGTCCCGGATGCCACCGACCAGGAAGTTGTCGCCGAGGTAGAGCACGAAGTCGTCGTCACCGAGGAAGTCGCGGGCGATCAGGACGCAGTGGGCCAGGCCCAGCGGCGCCTGTTGCGGGATGTAGGTGATGGAGACGCCGAAGTCGCTGCCGTCGCCCAGCGTGCTGCGTACCTCCGCGCCGGTGTCACCGATGATGATTCCGACGTCGGTGATGCCGGCTTCCCGGATGGCGGTCAATCCGTACAGCAGGACGGGTTTGTTGGCGACGGGGAACAACTGCTTCGCGGAGGTGTGGGTGAGCGGGCGCAGGCGGGTACCTCGACCGCCGGCCAGTACGAGTGCTTTCATTCAGCTCCGATCCTGACGCGGTGACACAGCGGTCGGTGGACATTCGTCGTGGCTCCTCGGCGAGCCGGTGGGCGGCCCATCAGGACATCAGTCCCCGCCGGTAGGCGTAGGCGACGGCCTGGGCGCGGTCGCGCACCCCGGTCTTGGCGAAGACGTGGTTGATGTGGGTCTTGACCGTCGCCTGGCTGAGCACCAGCGCGGCCGCTATGTCGGTGTTCGACAGCCCGCGCGCCACCAGTCGCAGGACGTCGACCTCCCGCTCCGTGAGCCCGTCGGGCGCCTCGCCGTCGAAGACGTCCGCCGACAGGGGCAGGTGTTCCAGCAACCGGCGCTGGACGTCCGGAGTGAGGTCGGCGCCGCCCCGGACCACCCGTTCGAGAGCACGGGCGATGTCCTCGGCGCTCGCGTCCTTGGTCAGATAGCCCCGCGCACCCGCGCGCAAGGCGCCGAATATCTCGGTGTCCTCCGCGAAGGTGGTCAGGACGACAACCTCGGTCCGCGGGAACTCCGTCCGGATCCGCCGGGTCGCCGTGACCCCGTCCGTGCGGGGCATCCGCAGGTCCATCAACACCACGTCGGGATCGTGGGCGGCGGCCGCGGCGATCGCCTCGTCGCCGTCGGCGGCGATCGCCACCACCTGCACACCGTCGAGCATGGACAGCATCATTTGCAGGCCGTCACGGACGAGGCGCTGGTCGTCGGCGATGACAACACGGATCGTTCGTGAGTCTCGAGTCATGCTGGTATCCATAGCCGGACCCGGAACCCTTCACCAAACGGGGCCGCGTCGAACCGGCCGTTCAGCAACTCGGCCCGTTCGCGCATTCCGGCCAGTCCGTATCCGGTACCCGTGTCGGTGGGGACGTGCGGCTCACGGGCACCGGTGTCGGTGACGTCCACCCCGTAGCCTTCCTCGTCGAACTGCAGGTGCACCGTGACGTCCGCGCCCGGTGCGTACTTGCGAGCGTTCGTCAGCGCCTCCTGCACCGCCCGTTCCAGGGTGAGCGCGACCTCCGGTGACACGGCCCGGTCCTCGCCGAAGCAGGTGAACTCCGCGTTGGCCTCGGTCGCGAGCCGCTCGATCGTCTCGGGTGCGGGGCGGGCTGTCCCGCGCAGGGAATACACCGCCCGCCGGGTTTCCATGACGCCGGCGCGGGCCAGTCGTTGGGCCTGCTCCACCTGCTTGGTCACGGCCTCCTTGGGCGCGTCGCGGTCGAGCAGCAGAAGCGCGTTCTCCAGGCACATGACCTGCGCCGACAACGTGTGCCCCAGGATGTCGTGCACCTCGCGGGCCAGCCGCTGGCGTTCGGCGAGCATCTCGGAGCGGGCCGCCGCAGTCCGGGCCGCCCGCTCGCTGACCAGCAGCCGGGCGATGTCAGCGGCCTGGCGGCGGGCGGTACGGACGCTGAATCCGATCAGCGTGACGCCCAGGCAGCCGGCCATCAGTCCGAAGGCCACCGCGGTCGAGTCGCGCAGGAAGCCGATGGCGCTCACGGCGGTCACCACCGCCACTCCGAACACTTCGGTCCATCGCACCGGCAGCCGGCCCAGCGCCCACGGCAACACCACCAGCGACACGGCCCAGCCGACCGAGCGTGGCGCCAGGGCGTAGAAGGCGTCGCCGGCCGCCACCGCCGTTGTCAGGCCGGCCAGGACATGCCGGGGTCCGCGGTCACGCAGCAACCGGGCGTAGCTCCCGCCCGCCAGAGTCACCAGCACGAGTGGGACGGCGTACAGGTACTGCCGGCCGGAGACGGTGGCGAAGGCCAGAGCGGCGTACAGCACACCGCCCGCAATGCGGACGGTGTCCGAGGCACCGCCGTACCACCGATGGTGCTTGGTGACGGCCTCCACGGCGGGGGGCAGCGGACCTCCGCTCATTCCACGAACTCCATGGCGTCGTTTCGCGTTCCTCTGAGGGCGACCGCTCCACGCCAGGCCAGTGTGCAGCTCTGGGAGGTGAGCGTCGTGGCGAAGAAGAGCATCGCCTCGCCGACCCCTTCCTCGGCGCCGATCTGGTGGGCGGTGACGAACTCGCCGATGCGCAGGGCGAAGGTCAGGCACCACAGGATCACCGTCCGGCGGTTGCCCTGGGCGAACGCGACATCGTCGACGATGGACACGTCCATGGTGAAGGCGCGCGCTATGCCGGTCGCGACAGCCAGCAGCACGCCGACGCCGAAGACCATGAGGTCCAGCGACTGGTGCAGCCGGTCCACCATGTCAGGGTCGACGATGAAAGCAAGGACCGCGACGACCAGCGGGAGCGCGGCGAGCCGCCGCAGGGTCAGCTGCCGCCGGCGGAGCTGCCGGTAGATCATGATGGCTACCACGGCGGCACCGAGAGCCCACAGGAGCGCGTCCTGCAGCCATTCTGGTGTGGAGAACATCGTCCCTGCTCCTTCGGTCAGTGCGCCGGGCTTCGCCTCCGAGGCTAGTGATCGGGCGTGGATGCCACATCAATCCGTGAGTTGAACGGCCGGGTCGGCTCCAGGGTGGAGAGCTGCCCGGTGCGCGGTCCGCCCGGCGCCCGGGCCGGCCACCAGATGCGGTCGCCGAGCGTCAGTACGACCGCCGGGACCAGCGTCGCCCGCACGACCAAGGCGTCGAGCAGCACCCCGAGCGTCACCGCGAAACCCACCTCGGCGAACTGGACGAGCGGCAGGGTGATGAGCACCGCGAAGGTGCCCGCCAGGACGACACCGGCCGAGGTGATCACTCCGCCGGTGCCGATCAGCCCGCGCAGCATCCCTTCGGCGGTCCCGGCCGACCAGGTCTCCTCCCGTACCCGGTGCATGAGGAAGATCGTGTAGTCGACGCCGAGCGGTACCAGGAAGAGGAACGCGTACAGCGGGGTCTCGGGGCTCATCCCGGCGAAGCCGAACAGGTGATCGTAGGCGAGTGTGCTGACGCCGAGGGTGGCCGTGAAGCTCAGCACGACGGTCAGGGCCAGGCAGACGGCTGCGACGACCGAGCGCAGCAACAGGCCCAGGATCAGCGCGATGAGAAGGAGGATGCAGGGCGCCACCACCTCGTTGTCACGCCGGGTGGTCCGGCTCCGGTCGATCTGCTCAGCGGTGGTCCCGCCCACCAGTGCCGCGGTGCCGTCGAGGCGGGCGCGCACCTCGGTCACCACGGCGCGGGCCCGTTGCTCGTACGGTCCGCTGTCCAACGTCGCCTCCAGCACGGCTCGTCCATCGATCGCGCTGTCCCACCGCACGGCCAGGACGCCGGGCGTGTCGCGTACCGCTGTGAAGACGTGCTGATCGCGGCCACCGGGAAGAACGATCACCACCGGAGCGACCGCGCCGGGGGAGAAGTGGTCGGCGATGGTGGACAGGCCCGCCACCGACTCGGGGGTGTCGCGGAACGCCTCGGTCGGGGCGAGGTCCAGGCGCGCCCCGGCCAGCCCGCCGCTGAGCAGCAGCAACACGATCGTCGCGCCGACGAGCACGGCACGCCGACGCCGGGCAACCGTACGAGCCGCCCAGGCCCAGCCCGCCGTCCGGCCGGTCGTGCCGACGGCCGGAGTCATCGGCCAGAAGATCCACCGGCCGCCGGCCAGCAGCAGCACAGGCAGCAGGCCGAGCACGACCAGGACGGTCACCAGTACGGCGATGGCGAGCGTCGGACCCAGCAACCGGGTCTCGCCGAGATCGGCCAGCAGGAGGCACAGCAGTGCCGTGGCCACCGTCGCGGCGGACGCCAGGATCGCGCCGATGCACCTGGCGAGGGCCCGTCGCATGGCCGGGAAGCGGTCCTGCTGCCCGCGTAGTTCCTCGCGATAGCGGGTGATCAGCAGCAGCGAGTAGTCGGTGCCGCAGCCGAAGACCAGCACTGTCAGGATGGCGGTGCCGAAGCCGGTGACGGCGCCACCGAGCCGGCCGTACGCGTAGACCGCGGCCCGTGCCGCCTCGAGAGCGACCGCCACGGAGATCAGCGGCAGCAGCCACAGGGTCGGGCTGCGGTACGTCAGCAGCAGAATGATCACCACGACGATCGCCGAGCCGGTGAGCAGCTTGCCGTCGACCCCGTCGAGAGCGTTGTCCAGATCTGCCTCGAGGGCGCCCGGGCCGGTCACCTCCACCCGCAGGCCGGTGCCGGCGGGGAGATCGGCTCGCAGGCGGGTCACTGCCTCCGCCTCGGCATGGGCCGGCGCCGTGGTCCGGAAGCTCGCTGCCGCACCGTCCGGCGCCCGGACCACCGCGCTGGTGTCCGGGGTCGTGGCCGCCACCCGGTCACGACTCGCGGTCACGGCGGCCAGGTCGGCGGGGGAGAGCCCGCCGTCGCGATGGAAGACCACGACGAGATCGGACACGTCGCCCCGAACCTGCTCCTCGAGACGGGCGACCTCGGTGGAGGCCGCTCCCGCCGCCATCCGTCCGGAGTTGTCGCCCTGGTCCAACGAGCTCAGACGATCGGCGAACGGCAGGACGAACGCGGCCAGCAGCGTCCAGGAAGCCAGCAGGAGTGCGAGCCAGGGCCCACGCCGGTGCCTCACGTGTCGCGACACGATCGTCTTCTCCTCGACGTCGACAGCTATCACTACGGTGATGTCATGCAATACACTACCGATGTGACTCATCATTGTGCTGAGGTGGAAGTCGCCCGATCGCGGTGGCGACGTCGGGCGTCGCTGTGAGTGCGAGTCCGGCGGCAAGTGCCGCGTTCGGCCACGCCGTCCGGGTGGGGGCGCCGAACATCCCGGACCGGGACCGCGTGCTGGATCGCATCGCCGGGGCTCTCAGCCGCCGGACGCTGAGCAACAACGGCCCGCTGGTGCGGGAGTTCGAGGATCGCCTTCGCCGGCTGACCGGCGCCCGGCACTGCATCGCGGTGACCAACGGAACCGTCGCCCTCGAGCTCGCCGTGCGCGCGTGCGGCCTCACCGGCGAGGTGATCGTGCCCTCGTTCACCTACGTCGCCACACCACACGCGCTCAGCTGGCAGGGACTGACCCCGGTCTTCGGTGACGTCGACGCCTACGGTTGCCTCGACCCGGAGCATGTCCGCCGGCTCGTGACGCCACGCACCAGCGGCATCGTGGGCGTACACCTGCTGGGCACCTGTTGTGACGCGGCCGGACTGGAGGCGGTGGCCGCCGAGTTCGGCCTCGCGCTGCTTTTCGACGCCGCGCACGCGCTCGGTTCGGCCACGGACGGCCGCCGGGTCGGGACGCTGGGCCGGGCGGAGATCTTCAGCTTCCACGCGACCAAGTTCGTCAACTCGTTCGAGGGCGGCGCGGTCGCCACGGACGACGACGAACTGGCCGCGCGGGTGCGTGCGATGCGCAACTTCGGTCAGGACGACGACGGCGTGGTGCGCTCCTTGGGCACCAACGCCAAGATGCACGAGATCTCCGCCGCCATGGGCCTGACCGCGGTGGAGAACATCACCGGCCTCATCGCCGGCAACGAGCAGCGGCACACCTGGTACGCCGACGGTCTGCGGGACCTGCCCGGCATCGCCGTGCGTGGCCCGCGGCCCGCCGACGCCAGCAACTACTCGTACCTGTCCGTCCAGGTCGACCCCGCGCGTGCCGGTGTGACCCGGGACGAGATCGTCCGTCGCCTGGCGCAGGAGAACGTCTTCGCCAAGGTGTACTTCCACCCCGGCAACCACCGGCTGGAGCCGTACCCGCAGGAGCGGCACCGGCCGCTGCCGTTGCCCCGCTCCGAGCGTCTCGCCGAGCAGATCCTCGTGCTGCCGAACTCGGCCGACCTCACCGCCGACGACGTCGGGCTCATCTGCCGTCTGATCCGTGACCTGGTCACGCCGGCGACCGGAGCGCGCGGCGAGCAGACGTCACGGCCGACCGTATCCGTCCGAGCACGGGAGAGTTCATGAAAGCGCTGTTCACCACCTGGGCCTGGCCCTCCCACTTCTATCCGCTCGTGCCGGTGGCCCGGGCGCTGGCGGCCGACGGTGTGGACGTACGGGTGGTCACCGCCCCCGACCACCTCGCCACAGTGGAGAGCACCGGCCTCATCGGTGTGCCGGCCGGCCGGCCGGTCGACTTCCACTCCCTGCTGAAGGGCGCCCTGGAGCTGGACCCGGAGCAGAGTTCGGCGACCACCCGGGTGGCCATGGACTACGGGAAGCTGCTGCACGCCGTCGAGGTCTTCGTGGAGGTCGCCGACGCGATGCTGCCCGCGACCATCGAGTTCGCCGAGTCCTGGCAGCCCGACCTGGTCGTGTACGACCTGATGAGCTACGCGGGCCCGGTGCTGGCCAACCTGCGCGGCATCCCGTCGGTCAGGCACCTGTGGGGCCCCGACCTGCCCGGACACTTTCGCCAGGTGATGGGGCGCGGCGTCGGCGGGCCGGTCCGGGACCTGTTCGCCCGGTACGGCTTCGACACCGACGACGTGTGGGGCACGCTGACGCTCGACAACTGCCCGCCGAGCCTTCAGGTGGACACGCCGTATCCGACGCAGCACATGCGTTATGTCCCGTACTACGCGTCGGCCGGCGAGTCAGCCTGGTACGGCATGCGCACGTCGCGACCGCTCGTGTGCGTCACCGGCGGCACCACGGATCCGGTTCTCGGTGCGCACGTCTTCGGCGTACCGCAGCAGATCGCCGCGATAGCGGAGCTGGACGTCGACGTCGTCGTCGCGGTGTCCCGGGCCGACGGCGCCCTCTTGACCGGCCTGCCGGCCAACGTCCGGGTGGTGCACGACGTGCCGCTGCACCGGATACTCGCCGACGCCGACGTGCTGGTCTCGCACGGCGGCACCGGCACGGTGCTGACCGGGGTGGCCGCGGGAGTGCCGCAACTGATCACCCCGTCGTTGCCGGACCACGCCTTCAACGCGGAGCGGCTGTCCGGTGCGGGGGCCGGTCTGGTGCTCGATTGGGAGGACATGGACCGTGACACAATCTGCCGCATGGTCACCGATCTACTGCCCCGCGACGGCGGGTACGCGACCGCGGCGCGGCGTCTGAAGGCCGAGAACGACGCCCTGCCCGCGCCGGCGGAAGTGGTACGACCGCTGCGGACACTGGCGCAGCTCTTCGACCCGGCCACCGCCGAGCGGGCGTAGGACCACGGTGACGGCCGCGCACCCGGTGCCGATGGATGCCCGGCTCCGGGCGATCGCGACGGAGGCCCGTGGCTTCATGCCACCGGACGAAGGCCTGGCGCTGTACGCCGCCGGGATCGCGGCCGGTGAGCTCGGCCACCTGCTGGAGGTCGGCACGTACTGCGGCAAGTCGACTGTCTATCTCGGGGCCGCGGCTCAGGCCCGGGGCCGGCGGCTCATCACCGTCGACCACCACCACGGCTCGGAGGAGCACCAGCCCGGCTGGGAGTATCACGAGCCCGACCTCGTCGATCCGGTGACGGGCCGCATCGACACGTTGCCCACCTTCCGCCGCACACTGCATCGCGCCGGTCTCGAGGACGTGGTGGTGGCGCTCGTCGGCTCGTCGGCCACCGCCGCCGGGTTGTGGGGGAGCCCGGTCGCGCTCGTGTTCATCGACGGCGGGCACACCGACGCCGCCGCGGAACAGGACTACCAGGGCTGGACGCCGCACCTGCTGCCCGGTGGTCTGCTGGTGATCCACGACGTCTTCCCGGATCCCGCCGACGGCGGGCAGGCGCCCTACCGGATCTATCGGCGGGCCTTGGACAGCGGGGAGTTCACCGAGTCGGCCGCGGATGGCACCGGCTCGCTGCGGGTGCTCCGCAAGAACCCGGTGGCCGTCGGCGACGTCCGCCCATCCGTGCCCTAGTCGGCCGGCGTAGCGAAGACCTGGCTGGTCGCCGGCGCACCCATGACCGCCGCGGTGGCGAGCACGACGGCTCCCGCGGTCCACGTCGTCCGCTCGACCGGCCAGTAGGCGTCATCGGGGTACACGTAGCCGGTCCAGTACGAGCCGTCGCTGTGGCGTAGCTTCTCCAGCCCGGCCAGCAGGTCCGCGGCGGCGGCGGTGTCGCCGGTGGCGCAGAGGGCGAGGGCCAGCTCGCTGGTTTCGGCGGCGGTCACCCACGGCCGGTCGGCCACGCACCGGGCCCCCAGGCCGGGCACCACGAATCGGTCCCAGTCATCGGCCAGGCGTTCGCGTCGGGCGTCACCGCGCAGCACACCGCCGAGGACGGGGTAGTACCAGTCCATCGAGAACCTGTGCCGCGGGGAGAACCGTTCGGGATGCCCGGTCAGCGCGCCGGCGAGCCGGTCGGCTGCCTCCCGCCAGCGCGGGCGGGCCAGGCCGAGATGAGCGGCCACCGCCAGCGCGCCCCGCAGTCCGTGCAGAATGCTGCTGCAGCCGGTCACCAGCGCCTCGTCGGCCCGGGTGCCGGCCGGGCTGACCGCCCAGGCGACCTGGCCACCGGGCAGTTGCAGGCGCAGGACGAAGTCGACCATCGCCTGCAGCGCCGGCCACATCCGCCGCAGGAAGGCGGTGTCGCCGGTGCACAGCAGATGGTGCCAGAGCCCCACACCCAGGTACGCGGCGAAGTTGGACTCCTTGGTGTGATCGGTGACGACGCCGTCCTGGTACCGGCTGTACCAGGATCCGTCCGGATTCTGCACCCGGCGCAGCCAGTCGAACGCCGCCGCGGCCGCCTCGTGCCGGCCCGCCGCGTCCAGGGCCATCGCCGCCTCGACGTGGTCCCACGGATCCGTGTAACCGCCGGCGAACCACGGGATGGCGCCGTCGGGCTGCTGAGTGAGCAGGATGAACTCGATCGTCCGGTTGATCGAGTCGTCGTCGGGGAGGCCGGGGAGCAGGACGGTCTCCGTCATGCCGGGACCTTCTCCTTGCCCAGGTAGACCACGAAGCTCTTACCGACCAACGGGTTGAGCAGACGTTCCGGGATGCGGGTCCACCACGGCCGGTGCATGATGTCGTGCACCAGGAGCCTGTGGTACAGCTGCGGCAGGCGCGCCTGCTCATCGTCCGGACCCACGAGGCATTTGAGCCACCAGTACGGCGAATGCAGGGCATGCGCGTGATGCGTACCCTTCGGGGTGAAGCCGGCCGCGCGCAGCCGGGCCAGCAGCTGGCCGCGCCGATAGATCCGGATGTGGCCGCCCTCGACCTGGTGGTAGGCGTCGGAGAGGGCCCAGCAGATCCGCTCCGGCCACCAGCGCGGAACGGTGACCGCCAGCATCCCGCCGGGCGCCAGCACCCGCTGCGCCTCGGCGATGACCGCCCGGTCATCCGGGATGTGCTCCAGCACCTCCGAGAGAACCACCACGTCGAACGAGCCGTCCGCGAACGGCAGGCGCCGCGCGTCGCCCCGCAAGGCGATCGCCGTACCCGCCGTACCGGTCTCACCCGCCGCGTCCATCGCCGCGAACATGTCCTTGACCTGGGCGATGTCGGCTGGGTTGAGGTCCACGGCGGTCACCTTCGCGCCGCGCCGGTACAGTTCGAAAGCATGCCGTCCCGCGCCGCAGCCGAGGTCCAGGGCGCGGTCACCCGGCTTCAGCGGCAGTTTGGCGAAATCGATGGTCAGCACCGGTCGAAGCGTCCTTCCTGCGCGGCGATCGCCGCGCGGTAACTTTCGACGGTGCGCTCGGCGCACCGGGCCCACGTGAACTGCCGCTCGACCCGGGCCCGCCCGGCCCGGCCCAACCGGGTGCGTTCTCCGGGATCGTCCAGCAGCTCGCCGAGGCGCTCGGCGAGCGCCTCGGAATCCGCCGGCGGCACCAGCCGCGCCGCCACCCCGTCGGGTCCGGCGACCTCGGGCAGCGCCCCGGCGGTCGTCGCGATCACCGGCAATCCGCAGCCCATGGCCTCGATCACCGGCAGCGAGAACCCCTCGAACAATGACGGGACCACCGCGATCTCGGAGCTGCGCAAGGTGTGGATCAGGTCGTCCTCGCTGAGCCGGCCGGTGAACCGGACGGTGCCCGCGCCGAACCGCTCGTGCAGGTCGGCGACGCGCCCGGGAGTCGCCGACCCGATCACCACCAACCTCGCCGGGCGGCTCGTGCGGATCTTGGCCACGGCTTCCACCAGATACTCCAGGCCTTTGAGCGGGACGTCGCTGCTCGCCGTGGTGACGATCTGGCCCGGGACCCGCGGCACGGCGGGATCCGGCGCGAACCGGTCCGGGTCGGTGCCGATGGGGACGGTGGAGATCCGTTCGGCCGGCACCCGGAGATGCTCGACGATCTCGTCGCGGGAGGCGTTGGAGACCGTCAGGATGCCCGGCAGCCGGCCGGCGACCTTGCGTTGCATACGGGTGAAGCCGTACCAGCGCCGTAGCGACAGCCGCTTGGCCGGCGACACCGCCGCGCTCAGGTCCAGGGCGCGGTCGATCTGGATGGGATGGTGCACCGTGGTCACCAGCGGCACGCCGTCGCGCAGCAGTCCGAGCAGGCCGGAGCCGAGGCTCTGGTTGTCGTGCACCACGTCGTACCGTTCGGTGGATGCCCGCAGCAGGCGGCGCGCCCGCAACGAGAAGGTGCGGGGCTCGGGGAACCCCGCCGTCATCATCGTGGCGACCTCGACGACGTCGATCCAGTCGCGATACTCGCGCAGCCGGGGAACCCGGAACGGGTCAGGTTCGCGGTAGAGGTCGAGGCTGGGCACCCGGATCAGCGCGACGCCCGGATCGAGCTCCGGGTACGGCGGTCCGGAGAAGACGTCGACCCGGTGCCCGAGCCGGGTGATCTCCCGGCTCAGGTGCCGGACGTAGATTCCCTGGCCGCCGCAGGTCGGGTTGCCGCGATAGGTCAGCAGCGCGATGCGCAACGCGGGTCCTCGCATGTCGTCTCCTGACGGGCCGCCTGCACGATCTTGCCCCAACCTAGCGGATCACCTACGCCGAGGTGGCCGGTGTCGATGTGACATCCGCCGATTCCGGGGTGTCCAGCCGGGTCGTGAGATAGGCGACCACCGATCGGACATCGGTGAGCCCCGCCGCGTCCTCGTCGGGAATACGCATCTTGAACTCGTCCTCGGTCACGGCGAGGATCTCCAGCATGGACAGCGAGTCGATGCCCAGGTCGTCCTTCAGGAGTTTGTCCTCGGTGATCTCGTCGGTCGTCAGGCCGACCGTTTTGGCAAGAATGCCGACGACCTGGTCGTAGAGTTCGGCCTCAGTGGGCATCGTTCGCTCCTCATGATCTCGATCGGGTCAGAAAAGGATGGACAGGGTGAGCCCGCAGACCGCGGCGGCCCCGAGTGCGGCGGCCACGGTGGTGCTGCGGGTGTTGACCAGCTCGCGCATCAGGTCCGGCCGCCGGGTGAACATGATCAACGGCACCAGGGCGAACGGGATGCCGCAGCTGAGCACCACCTGGCTGAGCACCAGGGCGTGAGTCGGCTCGATGCCGAGCACGAGGATCACCAGGGCGGGGAGCAGGGTGGCCAGGCGCCGCAGCGTGATCGGGATCCGCCGGCGCAGGAAGCCCTGCATGATGACCGCGCCCGCGTACGTGCCCACCGATGACGAGGCGATGCTCGAGACCAGCAGCGCGACGGCGAAGAGCGTCGCGATCACCGGGCCGATCGTGGCGTGCAGGCCGGCGGTCGCACTCTCTATGTCGGCGACCTGCCAGCCGGTGAGGCTGTCGGCCGCGGCCACGAGCAGGCTCAGATTGGCGACGCCGGCTATCGACATGGCGAGCAGGACATCGGCGCGGCAGGCCCGGAGCACCGCGCGTCGCCGGGCCGTGCCGGCGGGTCCGGTGGCGACGCCGAACCGGCTGCGCATCAGCTCAGCGTGCAGATAGACGACATGCGGCATCACCGTGGCACCGACGATGCCCGCGGCGATGACCGCGCTGCCGCTGCCGTTGAGCCGGGGCACCGTGCCGGCCAGCACCGCCCCGACAGACGTGCCGTCGGCCAGTGCGGCGGCGACGAAGCCGCCGACGACCACGAGGAACAACGCGGCGGTGACCCGCTCGTAGCGCACCTGGCCGATCGACTGCAGCTGCAGGATCGCGATCGCGACGATGCCGACCAGCAGACCGCCGACCGCCAGGGGCAGGCCGAAGAGAATGTGCAGCGCGATGGCGCCGCCGAGCACCTCGGCCAGGTCGGTCGCGGCCGCCACACACTCCGCCTGTAGCCACAACACGAGGGTGACGGCCCGCGGGAACCGGGCCCGGCACAGCTCGGGCAGGGTGGATCCGGTCGCGATGCCCAGCTTGGCCGCGAGGTACTGCACCAGGACGGCGAGGCAGCTCGCCGCGACCACCACCCAGACCAGCTGATAGCCGTAGGTCGACCCGGCCAGCATGTTGGTGGCGACGTTGCCGGGGTCCACGTAGGCGACCGCCGCCACGAAGGCGGGGCCCAGTGCCCGGACCGGCAGAAGTGACCGAAGGCCGCGTTCGTCCGGGGTCACGCCGCTCAGCTCGCCGGCGGAGCGCTCGGTCAGAAGGGACCGGTCCTCGCGAGGACTTTCCGCCATCACAGGCTCCCTTCCGACCAGACACCGGGACGTGCCCCAGCATGCGTGGGACCGGTTACAACGTCAATAGGCTTTCTAACAACAGCGATGTTGTTATGGACAACAACGGTGTGATCGTGTTCAGTGTGGGGTGTACCGCCCTACCGAGTCACTTCGAGGAGCTCGCATGACCATCGACCAGAGGCCGGGCAAGCAGGACGGCGGCGCTACCGGCCACCGAAGCCCCGGCGCAGCCCTACGTGCGCTGCTCGCCGAGGCGAACGCGGCGCCGATCATGGGCGTGCACGACGGACTCAGCGCGCGCATCGCGCTCGCCGAGGGCTTCCAGGCGCTGTGGGCGTCCGGATTGTGCATGTCCACCGTGCTGGGGGTCCGGGACAGCGACGAAGCTTCCTGGTCTCAGTTGCTCGCACTGGTGGAATCGATCGTCTCGAGCGTGGACGTGCCCGTCCTGGTGGACGCCGACACCGGTTACGGCAACTTCAACACCGCCCGCCGCTTCGCCTGCAAGGTGGAGGGCCTCGGCGGCGCCGGCATCTGCCTGGAGGACAAGCAGTTCCCCAAGATGAACTCCTTCGTCGGTGACGGGCACGCGCTCGCCCCGGTCGGCGAGTTCAGCGGGAAGATCCGGGCCTGCAAGGACGCCCAGATCGGGTCGGACTTCGTCGTGGTCGCCCGCACCGAGGCGCTCATCGCCGGGCACTCGGTGAGCGAGGCGCTGGCCCGGGCCGAGGCATACCGGGAGGCCGGCGCCGACGCGATCTTCATCCATTCCCGGCAACGGACGGTCGACGAGATCGCCGAGTTCGCGGTCGAGTGGGCCGGGCGGCACCCCCTGGTCATCGCGCCCACGACGTACTACGACACCCCGATCGCCCGCTTCCGTGAGCTCGGCATCGACGGCGTCATCTGGGCCAACCAGGGGCTGCGGGCAGCGGTGACCGCCATGCACGCGGCGTACGCCGAGATGTGGCGCGACCGCGGGGTGACCGGCATCGAACCGCGGATCGCGACCCTGAAGCAGATCTTCTCGCTGTTGCGTTACGACGAGCTCGAGGCCGCCGAGCAGCGTTACGCCGGCCTCATCAGCTGACCGTTCGCCGGCGATCCCGACCGGTGCCGCGAGTGCCGATCACCTGACCGGATAGGAGACGACGTTGGACCTGTTCGAAAAGCTCACGAGTGGCCCGCGAGGTCCGCTGGCGGCCTTGTCGCACGCCATCCACGGCAAGGCAAGCTTCCCCCGACTGCGGGGTCCGATCGGCAGCCGGATGGAGTGGAACGGCCGGGAGATGCTGGTCTGGAGCGTCAACAACTACCTGGGTCTGGCCAACCTGCCGGAAGTGCGCGAGGCGGACGCCGAGTTCGCCAACCGCTACGGACTGGCCGCCCCCATGGGCTCGCGGATGATGACCGGCGAGACCGACGAGCTGGAGGCCCTCGAAACCGAACTGGCCGACTACGCCCGTAAGCCCGCCGCGCTGTTCCTCAACTACGGTTACCAGGGCATGCTGTCGTTGATCGACTCGCTGGTCACCCGGCACGACTGGATCGTCTACGACGCCGAGTGCCACGCCTGCATCATCGACGGCGTCCGGCTGCACGCGGGCAAGGCGAAATCCTTCCCGCACAACGACATCGCCCGCTTGGAGGCGGTGCTCCAGCAGGTCGACAGCCTGCGCAAGCCGGGCGATTCGGTGCTGGTCATCAGCGAGGGTGTCTTCGGTATGTCCGGCGTACAGGGCCGGCTCGCGGACATCGTCGCGCTCAAGCAGAAGCACGAGTTCCGGCTCCTGGTCGACGACGCCCACGGCTTCGGCGTGATGGGACCCGACGGTGGCGGAACCGGTGAGGAGCAGGGCGTACAGGACGGGATCGACCTGTACTTCGGCACGTTCGCCAAGGCCGGTGCCAGTATCGGCGCCTTCGTGGCCGGGCCGGCCGAGATCATCTGGCAGCTGCGCTACACGATGCGTTCGCAGATCTTCGCCAAGGGCCTGCCGTGGCCGATCGTGGCGGGCAACCGGGTGCGCCTGCGGCTGATGCGTACCCGTCCCGATCTGCGCAAGCAGTGCCTGGCCGTCAGCAACGCGCTGCAGAGCGGGCTGCGTGAGGCGGGCTTCGACGTCGGGGCCACCGCCGCGCCGGTGACGCCGGTCATGTTCAACCTGCGTGACCTCGATGTCGCGGTCGGCCTGGAATTCATGGACCGGCTGCGGACGAAGTACGACATCTTCTGCTCCGGCGTGATCTATCCGGTGGTTCCTCAGGGTGTGGGGCAGCTGCGTCTCATTCCCACCGCGGATCACACCATGGCCGATGTCGACCAGACGATCACCGCGATGGAGCATGCGGCGCACGAGGTGCTCGGCTGGTCCGCGGCGGTGCCGGCGTGACCACTCAGGCGCCGCCCCGCCGGTTCGGCACCATGCCGGCCGCGGAGATCCTGGCCCGGGCCCGGGCCCTCACCGAGCGGCCGGCCCCCGTGCCGGACCCTGACCGGTTGGCCGGCGAACGCGCCGTCTTCGAGAAGCGCACCACCCGCTCGGCCGCGCTGGCCGAGACGGCACGTTCGCGGATCGGGGGCGGAACCGGCCATGTCGACGCCCTGACCACGCCGTACCCGCTGTTCATGGACCGCGGTGCCGGCGGCACGGTGACCGACGTGGACGGCAACACCTACGTCGACTGCATCCTGGCCGGCGGTGCGATCTCGCTCGGCCACAACCACCAGCGGCTGAACCGGGCAGTTCAGGAGGTGGTGGCCACCCGTACCGGCTTCCACGGCCACCTCGACGAGTACGAGCTGCGGACGGCCGACGCGATCTGCGCGATGTTCCCCGCCGCGGAGGCGGTGCGGTTCACCGCCTCGGGTGCCGAGGCCAATCTGGCCGCGGTCCGGCTCGCCCGCGCTGTCACCGGACGCCGGCGCATCGTCAAGTTCATGGGTCACTACCACGGCTGGGGCGACCAGTTCATGGTCGATCTCGAGGTGCCGGGCTCCGGTGCGTTCATGGCCGGCGGCGTCCCGGAGTCGCACTACGCCAACACGGTCCTGGTGCACCCGCACCGGCTGGAGGACCTGGCCGCTGTGCTCCGCCAGGGTGACGTCGCCGCGGTGCTGTCCGAGCCGCTCGGTGGCGAGTCGGGCCTGGTGCCGTTCAACGACGGGTTCCACGCCGAGGCCGCCCGCCTGACCAGGGAGCACGGCGCGCTGTACGTCTTCGACGAGGTCGTCAGCGGCACCCGGGCCGGCCTCGGTGGTGCGCAGAGCGTCCTCGGCGTGGTGCCCGACCTGTTCACCCTCGGCAAGGGCCTGATGAACGGCTATCCGGGCTGCGGTGTGGTGGCCGGCCGGGCGGACGTCATGAGCGCAGCGGGCACGGGCCTGCCTTCCGACGGCCCGTTCGCCTACATCGGCGGCACCATGTCCGGCAACCCGCTGTCCATGGCGGCGGCCTACCACTGCATGGCCGAGCTGGCCCGGCCCGGCGCGCTGGACGGCGCCATCGACCGGGCCGCCGAGCTGGTGCGCCGGCTCAACGAGGTGTTCGACGCCAGTGGGTTCGGGTTCTTCGCGTACCACCTGGGCACGGTTGTGAAGATCGAGATGACGGCGCCGCACGCGCTCGGTGCGGACGCCCTCGACCACGCCGCCGAGATCATCCACCGGCGGATGCTGCTCGCCGACTACATGATCCCGGTCGGCAACGCCGGTGTGCTGTCCCGCATGGGTCGCGACATGCTGGCCCTCGAGCACACCACCGCCGACATCGAGAAGGTGGTGAACGCTTATGCCCGGCTCGTCGAGTTCCTCCGGTGAGCGGCGCATGCTGATCACCGGCGCCTCCAGCGGGATCGGCCGGGCCACCGCGGAGCTTGCCCTCCGCCGAGGCTGGACGGTGTTCGGCACCTCGCGGGCCCCGGAGCGGATGAGCGAGGCCGCCCGGCTGCCCGGCGTCACGTACGTGCCGCTCGATCAGGGCGACCCGGACGGGGTGCGCCGGTGCGCCGAGCGGGTGGGTCCGGTCGACGTGCTGGTCAACAACGCCGGGCAGAGCCTGGGCGGGCCGCTCGAGGACGTGCCCGACGAAGCGGTCCGCCGGCTGTTCGAGGTGGACGTGCTGGGGCCCGTCCAGCTCACCAAGGCGCTGCTGCCCGGGATGCGGGCCCGCGGCGGTGGCCGGATCATCTTCATCGGCTCCCTGATGGCCGACTTCCCGGTGCCGTTCCAGGGCGGGTACGCGGCGGCCAAAGGCGCTCTGCGAGGCTTCGTCACCGCCCTGCGCACCGAGGTCGCGCCGTTCGGCATCACGGCCGCCCTGGTCCAGCCCGGTTACTACCGGTCCGAGATCAATGACCGGCGCGAGTGGCACACCGTGCCCGGATCGCCGTACGCCCAGCGGATGCATCAGGTCCGCGCGGCCGTGACAGCCGCGCATCAGCACGCCGGCGACCCCCGGGAGGTGGCCGAGGCGGTGCTGCGCCTGACGACGACGGCACGTCCACCGCTGGTGACCGCCGTCGGCAGCGGCGGCCCCGCGCTGCGGCTGGCCCGGCGGTTCGTTCCCGACCGCGTGCTGGAGCGCCTGGTCGCTCGCCGGTACGGCATCACCGGCTCCGACCGTCCGCAAACGTTCGTGCCCACCCCGGACATCAGCGAAGGAGTGCAACCGTGACATCAGTCCTCAGTGGCGCGTCCGAGGAGACCGTGGCGAAGAAACGCACCGGTACGCTCATCGACACCGACGTGCACGAGATGATCGGCGGCGCCGAGTTCCTGGACTACATCGACGAGCCGTTCCGGAGCCGGATCCACCCGGACAACTGGATGGGCATCTCGATCCCGTACTCCTGGCCCACCACCGGCGGGCTCGCCCGGCCCGATGCGATCCCGCAGTCCGGGCTGCGCGCCGGCTCCGATTACCGCCTCATGCGCGAGCAGCACCTGGACGCCTATGACGTCGACTACGCCGTCCTCACCGGGCTGATGTACCCGGGGGAGTGGCGTACTCAGCCGGACTTCGCGGTCGCGCTCGCCCGCGGCTACAACGACTGGGTCGTCGCCGAGTGGCTGGCCAAGGACCAGCGGTTCCTCGGCTCGATCCACGTGGCTGCCCAGTCGCCTCAGGCAGCGGCGGACGAGATCGACCGGCTCGGCAGCCACCCGCAGATGGTGCAGGTGATGCTGCCGGTCGTCTCGCACGACACGTTCGGCCGTGAGTTCTACCACCCGGTGTACGAGGCTGCCGTCCGCAACAATCTGGCTGTCGCCTTCCACCAGGGCGCCAACGTACAGACAGCGGTGGGTCTGCCGCCGTACTACGTCGAGTGGCACACCGCGATCTGCCAGGCGTGGCAGTCGCAGTTGATCAGCCTGGTGATCGGTGGCGTGCTGGAGAAGTTCCCGGACCTGCGGGTGGCGATGGTCGAGTCCAGCTGGACCTGGCTGCCGCACCTGCTGTGGCGCTTCGATCACAACTTCCGCAGCCTGCGCCGCGAAGTGCCGTGGGTGAAGCGGCTGCCCAGCGAGTACATCCGGGAGCAGGTCAAGTTCACCACGCAGCCGATGGAGGTGGTGGACAACCCGAGCCACCTCTACCAGATGTTCGACATGGTGGGCAACGACGAGTTCCTGATGTTCTCGTCCGACTATCCGCACTGGGACTTCGACTCGCCGGAGCACTCGCTGCCGTCGACTTTCCCGGCGGACCTGCGTCGCAAGATCATGTACGAGAACGCGGCGAAGTTCTACCGGCTCGAGGACCGGGCATGAGCATCGAAGCCCGCCCCGCCGACACCGAGGTGCGGCACGTGGCCTGTGCCGTCACCGAACTGCCCGAGGGCAGCATGAAAGCACTCGCGGTGGACGGCCGCCGGATCATCGTGGTCGCGGTCGGCGACGGCGAGTACACCGCGCTGGCCGACTACTGTCCACACCAGCGTGGGCCGCTCTCCGGTGGCTCGGTCGAGCGGATGTGGGTCAGCGACCGCGTCGGTGACCACGAACGCTCACCGGACACCTGGGTGGTCATCTGCCCGTTCCACAATTTCGAGACCGATGTGCGCACCGGCTGCCCGGTGCTGCCGCTGGGCCGGTCACGGGCGGCCACCTACCGCACCGCGGTGGAGGACGGGCAGGTCGTGGTCTACCGGCGCCGCGGGCAACGGGGCCGCGACTCATGACCGCCGACCGGGTCGTCGTCACCGGCATGGGACCGGTCAGTTCGGTCGGCGTGGGCATCGAGCGTTTCCACGAGGCCACGCTCAAGAGCATCAGCGGCATCCGGCCGATCACGTCGTTCGATCCGTCCCGGCTCTCGGTCCGCATCGCGGGCGAGGTCGATCTGCCCGAGTCGCTGGTGCCCTCGGGCCGGGACCGGCTCGCCGACGACAGGTGTACGCACCTGGGCATGGCCGCCGCCCGGCTCGCAGTCGACGACAGCGGTCTGGATCTCGCCGCGGAAGCCGACGGCAGGGTCGCCGTGGTGATCGGCACCGGCATCGGCGGCATCGGCACCTGGGAGAGCAACACCCGGGCGGTCATCGAACGCGGCGAACGGGCGATGCGGCCGCGGTTCATCCCGATGGCCATGCTGAACGCCCTCAGCGCCCGGATCAGCCTGGAGTACGGCCTGCACGGCTCGGTCCTGACGATGGTGTCGGCCTGCGCCTCCGGACCGGACGCCATCGCGTGCGCGGCCATGCTCATCCGCTCCGGCGAGGCCGATGTGGTGATTGCCGGCGGCGCGGACGCGCCTGTGGTGGAGACGATCGTCGGAGGATTCGCCCGGATGCGCGCGCTTTCGGTGTCCGACGGGGACCCCGCCCGCGCGAGCCGGCCGTTCCACGCCGATCGGGACGGCTTCGTCATCGCCGAGGGGGCCGGAGTGCTCGTCCTCGAATCGCTCGACCATGCCCGGCTTCGGCAGGCGCGCATCCACGCCGAGCTCACCGGTTACGGCAGGTCCTCGGACGCGTTCCACGCGACCATGCCGCAGCCGGACGGCTCGGGCGCCCGGCGCGCCATAACCTCGGCGCTGCGCTCGGCCGGTCTCGCCGCCGAGGATGTCGCACACGTCAACAGCCACGGCACCGGCACACCTTTCAACGACGCGGCCGAGACGCTCGCTCTGCACTCGGCGCTGGGGGCGGCGGCACCGGAGATCCCGGTGACGGCCAACAAGTCGATCACCGGTCACTGTCTGGGTGCGTCCGGCGCACTCGAGGCCATCGCCTCCATCCAGGCGATCACCAGCGGACTGATCCCGCCGATCGCCAACCTGGACAGGCCGGACGAGCAACTACACCTCGACCTGGTACGCGACGAACCGCGGGAGGCCGACGTGGACAACGTGCTCACGAACAGTTTCGCGTTCGGCGGCCACAACGTGGCCCTCGTCTTCGCCCGGATGAGCTGACGTGCGGGAGGCGGCGCGATGGGGACCGTGATGGACGTCGGCACCCTGGTCTGGACGTTCGGGCTCATCGGGGTCCTGGTCGTGCTGGTGGTCGAGTACGGCTTCCCGATCGGCTTCTTCCTGCCCGGTGACTCGTTGCTGGTGGTGGCCGGGGTGGCGGCGTCGCCGGCCGCGGCAGCGCAGTTCGACCACCGGCTGTCGCTGGCCGGCCTGTTGATCGGGGCGCCGCTGTGTGTCATCGCCGGTGCCCAGGCCGGGCATGCCGCCGGACAGGCCGTCGGCGCCCGGGTGTTCAGCGGCGCCTCACCCCGGCGCCTGCGTCACCTACGGCGGGCCGAGCGCGCGTTCTTCCGGCTCGGCGCGCCCGCGTCCATCGTGCTGTCCCGCTTCATCCCGGTGGTTCGCACGTTCATCAGTCCCGTCGCGGGCGCGGTCGGTTACCCCTGGCGAAGGTTTCTGCTCTGGAACGTCGTAGGCGCACTGTGCTGGGCCGAAGGAATCATCCTGCTCGCCTATCAGGTCGGCGACCTGCTGGCGGACAAGCTCGAGTGGGTGGTTGTCGCGGTGATCGCGGCGGCGGTGCTCCCGCTCGTCGTGGATCTGGCCCGGCACCACCGGACGCGCGGCGCGGCGTCGCTGCCGGAACGCGACGCCGGCCGGGACGTCGAATCGACCCGGCCGCGGACCTCATCGACCGAAGGAAGATCATGACAGACACGGAATCGACGACCGAGCAGATTCCTCAGGAGCTGTTCGACCACCAGTACATGCAGGATCCGCACGCGGTCACGGCGATGCTGCGGCGCACCGCGCCGGTGCGACCGGTGATCACTCCCAACGGCCTCAAGGTCTGGCTGGTGACCAGGTACGACGACGTCCGGCTCGTGATGAACGACCCGCGGGTCAGCAAGGACATGCTCGGGGCCGGCGATCTGATCGAGCGCAACATGATGGTGCCCGCGAAACGGCGGCACTTCAATCCCGACATCATCGACTACATGCTCAACACCGATCCGCCCAAGCACACCCGGCTGCGGACGCTGGTGCTGAGAGCCTTCACGGCCGGCCGGGTGGAGAAGATGCGGCCCCGGGTCCAGGCGTTCGCCGACGAGATCCTCGGCGCGTTCCGGGCGGGCGACGAGATCGACGTGGTCGACCAGCTGGCGTTCCGGCTGCCGATGATGGTGATCCTCGACCTGCTGGGCATCCCGCTGTCGGACACCGAACGGCTTCGCGGCTGGGTCGACGCGCTGGTCACCACGGACGATCCGGCCTCGGTGGAGGTGGCCGGCAGCGCGGTCGTCGCCTACCTCTCCGAGCTGATCGAGGCCAAGCGGGTGCGGCCGGACGAGGGAATGCTGTCGTCGCTCGTCAACACGCCGGACGGCGAGGACCAGCTCACCGGCGCCGAACTGATGTCCATGATCTTCCTGCTGGTCGTCGCCGGGTACGAGACCACCGTGCACACCATCGGCAACGCCACGCTCTCCCTGCTGACCAACGCGGACCAGCGTGAGCTGCTGCAACGCGAGCCGGAGCGGATCGCCGGGGCGATCGATGAGCTCATGCGGTTCGACACCGCGGTCAGCACCGCGACGTTCCGGTTCACCACCGAGCCGATCGAGCTCAGCGGCGTGGAGATCCCGGCCGGCGAGTTCGTCCTGGTCTCCCTGCTGTCGGCGAACCACGACGAGGACCGTTTCCCGGACGGCGCTGAGCTGGACGTCACGCGTTCGGCGCGCGGCCACGTCGCCTTCGGCTACGGCATCCACTACTGCATGGGCGCGCAGCTGGGCCGGATGGAGGTGGAGATCGCCTTGAGCGGCCTGCTTCGCCGGTTCCCGGACATGCGGCTGGCGGTGCCGGCCGACCAGTTGGTCTGGCGTCCCAGTCTGCTGATGCACGGCCTGGAACGTCTGCCCGTGCGGCTGTGAAGCCGCCTCGCGGGACGTGAGCAGCAGTAACCTGCCGCCCGGCCGGGATCCGGGCACCGGCGGTCGTCTAGGCTTGGACCACTCGATGTAGACGTGCGGAACCGCTGAATGCGACCGTCGACTCAGACTGGCGACGACAATGGCAACGAAGGACGAATCGGCGGATTCCGCGAGCAAACGGCTGGAGCGAAGCGGGGCGTCCCGCGATCGGCTCCTGAGCGCAGCGATGGACCTGTTCGCGGAGCAGGGATTCCGCAACACCACGGTCGGTGACATTGAGGCCCGAGCCGGGCTGGCGCCGCGCTCCGGAGCGCTCTACCAGTACTTCTCCAGCAAGGAGGAAGTGCTGCGGGCGGGGATTCTCCGGCAGGTCGAGGAGCTCGGCCGGGTGCTGCCGGTGATGGATCTGCTGCCCCTGGCCGATCTCCGCTCCGAGGTCATCATGTTGGGCCGGTGGAGCTTGCAGGACCTGGCCCGGCGAGAGCCGCTGGACCGGCTGCTGCGTCAGGAGGGTCACCTCTTCCCGGAGTTGCGCAGCGAACTGCGGGACGCGGTGCACGACGACTCCTTCCGGCAGATCGCCGGTTGGCTCAAGCGGCTGGCCGAGGACGTCGGTGCCAAGGACCTGGACCACGAGGCGCTGGCGCTGACCATGGTCGGCTCCCTCGGCTACTACCGAATGCTCGAGTCGATCTACGGCGAGAAGCCGCTCGGCGTCGATGACGACCGGGTGCTGGCGGTGTGGGTCGACGCCTGCATGGCCATCGCCGAGCGGTTCGGCCTCGACAAGCGCAAGCCGGCCCGGACCGACTAGCGACCCCGCCCGCTGGTGGTCGGGTCGCTCAACGAACGTGCGACCACCGGAAAGGGGCAACCCGTGCTACCCGACGCCCTGCCACGTCCCCGCGACCACCAGGATTCCCGCCGGCTCGCCGAACGGCTCGGCGAGTCGCTGCGGATCCGGCGATTCAGCAAGATGCGCACCGAGGCGGTGCCGCAATGGCTGCGGCAGCGCCGGGAGAGCCAGGAGTACGAGGTCAGCCGCTGCCCGCTGGAGAGCCTGGCGGACTGGAACCTCGCCCCCGGCACGGGTGACATCGTGCACCGGGCCGGCCGCTTCTACGCCATCGCCGGCCTGGAGGCGCAGGCCGGCGACGCGCCACCCCGGTCGCAGCCGGTCATCGTGCAGCCCGAGATAGGCATCCTGGGTGTGCTCGCCAAGGAGTTCGACGGCGTGCTGCACTTCCTGCTGCAGGCGAAGATGGAACCGGGCAACGTCAACGTCCTGCAGCTCTCACCGACGGTGCAGGCGACCCGGAGCAACTATCAGCGGGCGCACGGTGGCCGGACCCCCGACTATCTCGAGCACTTCCTCGCCACCAGCGGGGGCATCGTGCACCACGACTCGCTGCAGTCCGAGCAGGGGTCCTACTACCTGCACAAACGCAACCGCAACATCGTCGTCGAGACCACCCGGGAAGTGCCGGTGCGGGACGGTTTCTGCTGGCTGACCCTGGGACAGGTCACCGACCTGAGCCGGCTCGACAATGTGCTCAACATGGACGCGCGTACGGTGTTCTCCGCGCTGGCCGCCAGCGGGGGAGGGCGCCTGCCCACCCCGTTCCGGGATGCGCTGGCCCGCTCACTGCACGAGCATCGCATGCTGCTCAGCACACCCGCGTTGCTCAGCTGGCTGACCGAGGCGCGCACCAACCGGACGGTGCGCCAGCGACGGGTGCCGTTGCGTCAGGTCGCCGGCTGGCGGCACGTCGATGGGGAGTTGCGGCCGGACGACGGCACCGGACTGTCCGTCATCGGCGTCGACGTGCGTGCCAGCACCCGTGAGGTGTCGCACTGGAATCAGCCGATGATCACCAGCGCCGGGACCGGACTGCACGCCTTTGTGGTGAAGTCCTTCGACGGCGTGGCCCACGTCCTGGTGCGGGCGCACACCGAGCCGGGCACGCAGGACGTCGCCGAGATCGGTCCCACTGTGCAGACCGGACCGCGGATGTTCGTCGATCCCGGTGCCGAGGCCGAGATCCGCCGCTACGTGCTCGCGTCGCCGCCGGCCCGGGTGCACGCCGACTGCGTACTGTCCGAAGAGGGTGGTCGCTTCTATCACGTGCAGAATCGCTACATGATCGTCGAGGCGGACGCCGGTTTCGCACCCGAGCTGCCCCCCGACTACGCATGGGCCACCCTGCGGCAGCTGGCCGACCTGGTGCGCTTCGGCAACCAGCTGAACATAGAGGCACGCAGCTTGCTCTGCCTGCTGTACGGCGTCTGATGTCCGCGCTCCGGATCGGCGTGCTCTCCGCTGCCGACATCGCCGTGCGCCGCATCCTTCCCGCGCTGCGCGACCGGCCGGACGTGCGGCTGGCCGCGGTGGCGAGCCGTGACCCGGCGAAGGCCCGGCGGGTCGCCGACGCCTTCGACTGCGCAGCGGTCACCGGGTACGCGAAGCTGCTGGAACGCGATGACGTCGACGCCGTCTACGTACCGCTGCCGCCCGGTCTGCACACCGAGTGGGTGAGCCAGGCGCTGGCCGCAGGCAAACACGTCCTGGTGGAGAAGCCGGCCACCGTCTCGGTGACGGACACCGCCCGGCTGACCCGGCAGGCCGCGGCACAGGGGCTGGTGCTCCGGGAGAACTACATGTTCCCGCACCATGCGCAGCACCGCGCGGTCCGGGATCTGATCTCCCGCCGTGAGATAGGGCGGGTGCGAAGCCTGACCGCCACCTTCACCATCCCGCCGCGCGACCCCGCGGACATCCGGTACCAGGCCGCTCTCGGCGGCGGTGCCCTGTTCGACCTCGGCGGCTACCCGGTGCGCGTCGCCCGGTACTTCCTGGGATCGGACCTGACCGTGCTGGCCGCCGGCCTGCGCACCGGGGCGGGGACCGACGACCCCGTGGACGTCGCCGGCCACGCCGTTCTGTGCACCACCGACGGGGTTCTCGCGCATCTCACCTTCGGTCTGGACGGCCCCTACCGGTCGGAGTACCGCATTGCCGGGTCGCGCGGCGAGATCGAGGTGAACCGCGCCTTCACACCTCCGGCCGACCACCCTCCGGAGATCACCGTCACCCGCTCCGGGGGGAGCGAGCGCCTCGCACTGCCGCCGGACGACCAGGTCGGCAACGCGCTGGGGGCGTTCCTGCGGGCGATCCGGGAGGGGGACAGCCACGCGGACGCCGGGATCGTACGCCAGGCGCAGCTGGTCGAGGAGATCCGCCGGCGGGCCTGCCCGGCACAGCCTGCGGTCCGGTCGCTCACCAGGCCTTCCGCAGTGCCTCCCGTACGGTGGGCCGATCCAGGGTGATCGGCGTGTTGTCCGCGCGAGCGGTGCCCAGCGCGTCCGCCACGATCGCGTCGAGCTGGTCCAGCCCTACCCCGTACGCACGCAACCGGTGGTCGAAACCGGCCGAGCGCACCATCGAGCTCAACGTGGCTCCCAGGCCGGCCGGCTGGTCGCTGCCGAGCAGCTCGGCCATCTCGGCCAGCCGCCGGCCGACGAAGCCGGCCCCCCGGGGGTCGGCACAGGCCTCGTCGAGGCTCGCGCAGGCCGCCGGGAGCAGCGCCGCGAGGGCGAGCAGGCAAGCCAGCCCGTGCGGCACGCCGAACCGGACGGTCAACGGATAGGCGACCGCGTGGCCGACGGTCGTCCGGGTACGGTTGATCGCCAGGCCGGCGTCGATCGCCAGCAGGCTCATCCGCTCGCGGCTGGCCGGCTCCCACCGCCGCAACCCGGGCTGCAGCAGCTCGCTGATGCCCCGGGCCGCCCGCGCGGCGAGACGCCGGGACTCGGCCGTCGACCGCAACGACCAGAGCGACTCGAGCGCGTGCGCCAGCGCGTCGAATGCGCAGCTGAAGGTCACCTCGGCGGGGCAGGTGGCGCTCAGCGCCGGGTCGACGATGGAGATGTCGGCGTGCACCTGCGGACGGTCCAGGGAATGCTTGCGCCCGTTGACGTACACCGTCGCGAACTGGGTCACCTCGCTGCCCGTCCCCGCGGTTGTGGGGAGCAGCAGAAGGGGGATCCGGATGTCCGGGCCGGCGGTTTCGTCACCGGAGAGCGCGGCGATCGCGCGCTCGCGGTCCGGTGGCAGGCCGCGGACCAGCTTGGCGGTGTCCATGGCGGAACCGCCACCGATGCCGACGATCACATCGGGGCGCTCCCGGTGGGCCAGCCGGCACCCGGCGAGCACGTCGTCCAGATCGGGGTTCGGGCGGAAGCCCGTGAAGACGCTGATCTCCCGCCCGGCCAGCGCCGGTGACAACCCGCTGCGGGCCAGGCCGGACCCGGAGCCGACGAGAAGTACCCGCCGGGCCTCCAGCGCGTCCACCGCGGCGCGCAGCGCGCCCGCGGCGTCGCGGGTGAACAGCAGCTCGTGCGCCGCCGCACCGGTCGGGGTCACCGGGACGCAGCGGGGAAGGGGACGGTGACGGTCTTGATGGTGCTCATCTCCCGGATCGAGCACCGTATGCCCTCGCGGCCGACCCCGCTCGCCTTCACCCCGCCGAACGGGATGTGCGGCGAGTCGAAGTGCGGGCCGTGGTCGAGGTTGACCGCACCGACCCGCAGGCCGGCAGCGATCTCCCAGAACGTGGTGACGTCTCGGGTGACGACACCGGCCTGCAGCCCGTACGGCGTGCCGTTGGCCACCGCGATCGCCTCCGCCGTCGAGCGGACCCGGATCACCGGAGCCACCGGACCGAAGGTCTCGTTCTGCACGAGCTCACTGCT
Organism: Actinoplanes sp. NPDC048967; assembly: GCF_040649415.1. Classification (NCBI taxonomy): domain Bacteria; kingdom Bacillati; phylum Actinomycetota; class Actinomycetes; order Micromonosporales; family Micromonosporaceae; genus Actinoplanes; species Actinoplanes sp. NPDC048967. The sequence continues at coordinate 867,085 of NZ_JBEZFL010000003.1, read as the reverse complement.
CGCCGCGACGTGGTCCAGCACGGCCGGCTGCATCAGCGCCTCCACGCGTTCGCCGCCGTGCCGCAAGGTGGCGCCGTCCTTGACGGCAAGAGCGATCCGGCGTTCCACCTCGGCGGCGGCCGCCGGGCTGATCAGGGGCCCGATATCGGTGCTGTCGAGCCGGGGATCCCCGGCCCGTCGCCTCGCGGTGGCCGCCACCAGCAGGTCGACGAACTCGTCGGCCACCCGGTCGTCGACGATGATCCGCTTGATTCCCCGGCAGGACTGCCCGGCCGTGGCGAATGCCCCGTCGGTCGCCAGGGCAACCGCACGCGGGAGATCGGCGTCGCCGAGCACGATCAGCGGATCGTTGCCGCCCAGTTCCATCACCAGGCGCCGCCCGGCGGCGGCCCGGGCGACCAGCCGGCCGGTGGCGACGCTGCCGGTGAAGGTCACCATGTCGACACCGGGGTGGCCGACGACCAGCGGTCCCACCACCCCGGGCTCGCCGGTGAGGACGGCGAGCATCCCGGCCGGGAGACCGGCATGGATGAGCAGTTCCGCGAAGCGCAACGCCGTCAGCGGCGTCTGCTCCGAGGGCTTCACCACCACGGCGCAACCCGCGGCGACGGCGGGAGCCACCTTGACCACCACCTGGTTGAGCGGGCGGTTGAACGGTGTCACGCCGGCCACCACCCCGACCGGCTCGGCGATGGTCACGGCGAGCCGGTCCCCCTCGGGCAGGGGGATGGACTCGCCGCGCAGGCGCTCGGCCTCCGCGGCCGCGACGCGGAGGTTTCCCGCGGCGCGGGAAACCTCCCTCGTCGTCTCTCGACGGCACACCCCGGATTCCGCGGTGATCAGTTCCGCGAACTCCACGGCTCGCGCCTCGACCGCCTCGGCGGCGCGGAGCAGGATCCCGGCCCGTTCGGCCGGTGCCAGCACACGCCGGCGCTCGGTCAGCATGTGCACCGCCTCCGTCACCTCCGCGGCACCGTCGCGGGTCACCGCACCGATCACGTCACCGGTCCACCGGTGGAACACCGGCACCTCGGTGCCGGCCGGTTGGATGCGACCGTCGAGGAACATCACTCCTCGCTGTTCTTCACGACGAAACGCTCCTCGAGGGCCGAGAGCTTCTCGTACTCGAAGACCTCGAAGAGCTCGGGGAAGGTCATCCGTAGCCCGTAGGCGTCCCAGAACTCCTGGGTGGTGCCCTTGTCGCGCAGCTCGGCGAACATCTTGCGCAGGATCGAGGCGGCCGCCATCCACCCGGACAGCGGATAGATCGCCAGGTTGTAACCGATCGCCTCCAGCTCCGCCGTGGTCAGCCACGGTGTCTTGCCACCCTCGACCATGTTGGCCAGCAGCGGAACGTCGATCTCGTCACGTACCCGTTTCATCTCGTCGACGGAGAGCATCGCCTCCAGGAAGATGCAGTCCGCGCCGGCCGCGGCGTACTCCTTGGACCGTTTGATCGCTTCGTCGAGACCGAGCTTCTCCCGCGCGTCGGTGCGCGCGATCAGCGTCCAGTCCGGGTCCTCGCGCGCCTCGACCGCCGCCTCGATCTTGCCGATCATCTCTCTGGTGGAGATCAGGCGCTTGCCTTCCAGGTGGCCGCAGCGCTTGGGGACGACCTGATCCTCGAGGTGCCCACCGACGATGCCGGCCCGCTCGAACTCGCGGACGCACCGCCAGGTGTTCATGGCGTTGCCGTAGCCGGCGTCGATGTCCATGATCACCGGTAGGTCCACGGCGAGCGTGATGTTCTTGGCGTTCGTGGCCATCTCGGTGATGGTGGCGAAGCCGAGATCCGGCAGCCCGAGCATGCTGGCGGACGTGCCGGAACCGGTCATGTGCACGGCCTGGAAGCCGGTCTGGGCGATGACCTTGGCGGACAGTGCGTCGTAGGCGCTGGGGACCACGAGGATCTCCGGCGCCAGCATCATTTCCTTGAACTTGCTGGCTCGCGACACGCTGGGGTTCTCCTTCACGTCAGAGGGCTCGTCCGCTCCGCCACGGCCTCGGCCAGGCGGAGAAGCTGGTTGTACTGATTGAGCCGGTCGCCGCGGCGCGGGCCACCAACCTTGATCAGGCCGGCGCCGACCGCCACCGCCAGATCACACATCGCGGTGTCGCCGGTCTCGCCCGAGCGGTGCGACACCGCCAGCCGCATCCCGGCCGTCTGCGCCGTCCGTGCCGCCGACAACGCGCCCGTGACGGTTCCGGCCTGGGTGGGCTTCAGCAGGATTCCCCCGGCGAGCGCCGGATCGATACGGGCGGCGTCGGTCGCGAACAGGTCGTCGCCGTACACCGTCGTGCCCGGCGGTAGCCGGGCGGGCAGTTTCAGCCAGGCGTCCGCGTCCGCGGGGTCGTACGGATCCTCCAGGTAGGACAGCGGCACCACCCCGCCGGCGAGCTCGGCCAGCCGGTCGGCGAATGCCCCGGCCTCGAGGACGGCCCCGGCGAAGCGGTACCGGCCGGGGGCGACACACAGGTGTTCCGCCGCGACATCCACGCCGATCGAGCATTCGCCGACCCGCCCGGCTCGCTCGATCGCCTCACGCAGCATGGCCACCTGGGTGGCGCTGTCGGCGGGGATCAGCATCCCGCTGGACGCGGAGAGCCGCGGTGTGCCGTGGGCGCGGGTGGCGAGATCGGTGGCCACGGCGAAGACGTCCAGGGCCAGTTCGACGTCATCGATCAGCCCCGCGGTCTCCGGAACGAGCATCACCTGCTGGAAGCCGTCCGGTTCCCCGGCGTGGTGGATGCCGCCGGAGAACACGTTGACCAGCAGCCGCGGCACGCCGGGGACCGTACCGGCGGCCGCCGCGAGGTACTCGTGCAGCGGAAGGCCCTGTCGAGTGGCCCCGGCGCGGGCGAACGCGACCGACAGCGCCACAGTCACGTCGGAGCCGAGCGACCCGGTGGCGTCCAGCTCGCGCAGCAACCGGTCGAACTCGGCCTGCGGGCCGGCCGGCTGCCCGACCAACGATCGGTCCAGCCCCGCCACGAGCCCGGTGTGCCCGAAGGACCCGAGGCGGTTGTCCGCCCGCCGCCCCCGCTCCCGCCGCCCCGGTGCGATCGCCCGGGGCGCGGAACCGCGTCCGGTCACTCCGTCGGTGAAGGCGAGATCGGCCTCGACGGTGACCTGGGCCCGTGAGTCCAGGATGCCGCGCAGGCGCAGACCGGAGACCCGGGTCATGCCGTCGTCCGGACGGAGATGAGCCAGCCGAGCAGATCCTTCGCCCGCTGCACCGGCAGGGCGCCGCGAGCGGCGGGCCCCTCCCCGAAAGCGGTCACCGCGTCCGGCCGCACGCCGGACCCGAAGACGACGGCGGGCACCTGATCGGCCGAGTGGATGCCGAGCGCACACGGGGTGGCGTGATCGCACGTGACCACCAGGGTGTCGGCCGGGGTCAGCCGGTCAGCGAGCGGACCGACGAAGCCGGCGTCGATCTCACTGATCGCCCGGACCTTGTCCGCCGGCCGGCCGTCATGACCCGGCTCGTCCGGACCCTTGAGATGGACGAAGACGACGTCCGCCGGGTCGGCCAGCACGGCCGGCACCAGTTCCTGGTAGAACTGCGGATCGGTCTGCCCCGGACCCGTGCGCGCCGTCGTGAACCGGCCACCGATCAGACCGGCCAGCCCTCGCTCGGCCGGCACCTGTCCGTACATCGACAAGGCGAGCTTGCCGGCGGCGAAGCCCGGCAACCTCGGTGGCCGGCTGCCCCCGTCGCGCACCAGGATCGTGTTCGCCGGGCGCCGGCCGGCCCGCGTACGGGCCTCGTTGACCTCGCTGCGCCGCAGGATCTCGCCGCTCTGCCGGACGAAGTCGTTCACCAGCATCGCGGTGTACCCGGCCGCGTCGTCGTCGACCAGAGGCTTGGCCTCCAGCGGGGCGGACACCGGGGTGTTGACGGGGATGCCGAATGCCCCCCGGTTGACGAATCCGGGATCGGTGTTGCTGACCTGGCCCGACAGGGGCACCGTCCCGCTGGTGAAGGCGAGGATCCCCCGGTGCCGGCCGAAACCGGTGAGCCGCAGCGTCACGCCCGCCGGCATGGTCACGCCGGCCAGGAGTTCCTCGACGAGGACGGCCAGCTCCGCGTCGGACAGATCCCGGGAGGTCCGCCGGTCGAGCTCGCCGGATCCCGGACGGGCACTGGCGAAGTTGATCCGGAACGCCGCACAGTAGCCGCCGCCGGCTTCCAGGAAACCCATCCCGAGGCCTTCGAGCGGACCGCGTCCGGTGTAGTGGACCAGCGGGTCGTATCCGAGCAGAGCCATCGCCCCGGAATCCGACTCCGGTGGCACCCGCTCGCCGATGACATCGAGCAGCCCGGAAACGCCGGCTGTCGCGAGCCGGTCCAGGTGTGGCGTCGCGGCGGCCTCGAACGAGGTACGGCCACCCAGGGCCGGATCCGGCCGGTCACCGCCCCCGCACAGGGCGATCAAGAAGATCCGTCCCGCGACCGGCTGCCTCGCGAATTCGGACATCGCTGCCACACTCCTTGATCACTCGGGCGACGCCCGGCGCCACCAGCTCTTCCCAGGGCAGAGACGAGGCGATGGCCTGCCGTACGCGGCTGCCGCTGATCGGTTTGTCGGTGCGCCGCCACATCAGCTCGGTCATGAGTCCGAGGGACCGGAACCGCTCCAGCTTCGTGTCGCCCCACTCGTCGTAGACCGTGAGCAGGTAGACGGCGTCGCGCGGGGCGTAGTAACGCAGGCGTTGCGGGAAGCTGTGCGGGAACGGCACGATCCGCAGACGTTCACGGGCGATGCCGGCCTCGGTGAGCGCGGCCTCGGTCATCAGGTACCGCTCGTAGTAGGTCCACGGGTTCGCTTCGTCGGTGCTCCGGGCCGGGTCGGACTCCTCGACGGCGATCTGGGTGGGATCCGGATTGGTGATCCCGACGACGAGCACGTCGGCCCGGTCGGCCCCGGCCAGCAGGTACTCGAGGTGGCCGAGGTGCAGGGGCTGGAACCGGCCGTGGATGACGGCCACCGGGTGCCTGCTCATCCGACGGGCTCCCCGACGAAGGCGCGGAACCGGCGGGCGACCTCGGACGGGGTCACCCGGGGCCGTCCCAACGGCGAGTGCGACCCCGGCTCGATCGGCAGGTGGATGAAGGACGGGCCCGGTCCGTTCAGGGCGCTGTGCAGCGCCTCGGTCAGATCGGCCAGGCCGTGGCACCGGTGCACCTGGGCATATCCGCAGGCGGCGGCCACGGCGGCGACGTCGACGGCGGCGGACAGCGTGCGCTGGCCGCCGGTTGAGTCGTGCACGCCGTTGTCGAGCACGATGTGCACGAGGTTCTCCGGGCCGTGCGTCGCCGTTGTGGCCAGGCTGCCCATCCGCATCAGCAGTGCGCCGTCGCCGTCGATGACCACGACCGGCCGGGGTGTGTGCAACGCGACCCCGAGACCGACCGACACGGCGGAACCCATCGCGCCGACCAGGTAGAAATGCTGCGGACGGTCGGCGATGGTGTACAGCTCCCGGCTGGTCTTGCCGGTGGTGGAGACGACCGCCGCGTCGTCCGGCAGCTCGGTGACCAGGGACTCCAGCGCGGCCCAGCGGGTCGGCGCCGGTGCGTCGGGGTACGAGACCAGCCGCGGCTCTCGAGCGGTGGGCGCCGCCTCGTGCAGCGGCTCGTCCATCACCCGGCCGGCCGGGAGCACGACGGCGTACGGCAGCTGCTTGTCCCGCAGGAACTGCCAGGCGCTGTGCAACGCGCGGGGCAGCTCAGCCGGCGCCGCCGGTAACAGGCCCCAGGGGATCTCCATGAGATCGAGCAACGAGCCGGTGATCCGCCCCATCAACTCGTGCTGGGGCTCGTCGGGACGGCCCGGCTCGCCACGCCAGGTGACCATGGCCAGCAGCGGAATCTGCGCCGGATAGCTCAGCGAGGTCAACGGGTTCACCATGTTGCCCAAGCCGGAGTTCTGCCCGATGGCGCAGCCCAGGCCGCCGCCGAGCCACGCGCCCGCCGCGATCGCCGCGGCCTCGCCCTCGTGCGTCGCGGCCAGGTAGCGCACCCGTGGATCGCTGATCGCCCGATTGATCACCGGGGTGAGGTACGAGCACGGCACCCCCGTGACGGTGGTGACCCCGCCGGCGATGAGCTCCGCCATCAGGCCTCCCGCGTCGATCATCGTGCTCCTCGGGTGGCCGGTCCGGTGCCTGCGTGACCGGGTGTGGTCTGCTGCTTCATGCGACCTGTCCTTCCGGTGGTGGCGTTCCGCCGACGAGCACGGCGCGTACCCCGGCAGCGACCCGGCGCCGCAGGCTGAGCTCCGACTCGTGGGACAGGAACGCGCGGTGCGAACTGACGACGACGTCGTCACGGGCGAGCAACCGCCGGCCGGTCTCGCTCCGGTTGGGGTCCTCGGGCGAGAAGACGTCCGAGGCGTACCCGCCGAGCCGGCCCTCGCTCAGCGCCGCCAGCACGGCAGCCAGGTCGACCAGGCCGCCCCGGGCGGAGTTGACCAGGAGGGTGCCGGGACGGGCGGCGGCCAGCACTGCCGTGTTCACGAGGTCACGGGTCTCGGCGGTCAGCGCGGCGTGCAGGATGACGGCATCGGCCCGCTCGAACAGCTCGGTCAGCCGGTCGACCCGGTCCACCCCGTGGCTGGCCATGAGGTCCGCCGGCACGTACGGGTCATGGGCGAGCACCCGGCGGTAGAACGGCTGCAGTTTGCGGGTGGTGGCCCGCCCGATCCGGCCGAAGCCGACGATGCCGGCGACCCGGTCCGCGGCGCGACGCGGGATCTGGCCCCGGTGAATGCCCCATTCATCCGCTCGGACCAGCCGGTCCTGGACGCAGATTCCCCTTTCGAGGGCGAGCAGCAGCGCCAGGGTGTGCGTGCTGACCTCGTCGCCGCAGTAGTCCGGGATGTGGAAGCCGTACACGCCACTGCGGCGCAGCAGCTCGCCGTTGAGGTTGTCGATGCCGACCCCGCTACGGGCGATCACCCGGCAGCCGGGGCCGGCCGCTTCGAGCAGCTCCGGCGTCACCTGGCAGCGATAGACGACCAGGGCATCGGCGCCCTTGACCGCCTGGTGCAGCTGCTCACCGGCGAGCACGTAACCGGTGTCGAACGGTCCCAACTCGACGGAGATCCCTGGGCCGAGGATTCCCCGCTCGAGCTCGGCGCGGTCCGGGCGCAGGCTGCCCGTCTCGTCGACCGCCCAGGCCGGATCGGTGTACACCACCCGCAGGCCGACCATCAGCTGTCGTATCCCCAGCCGCGGGTGTCCCGGCGGCTGCGGCGCGCAGTGGCGGCGACGGCGAACGTGTTGGTGAGCTCGAACAGGTCGAGGTAACCGGCCCGGCTGCCGGAGCCGAACCGCAACACCGAGCCGGTGCCCGACCAGCGGTGCCGGACGAACGGACCGGCCCAGGCCGACGCGTCGACCTCCAGCCCGGCCGACTGCCAGGCGCCGTCCTGATCCTGCCAGCTCAGCACCGGTGCGCCGGAGATCACCAGGTAATGGCTCTCGTTGGCCTCGACGAGGTCGCCGCCGTGCTCGCCCGCGGCCGTCTCCACCTGCAGGAACGTTCCGCTGAGGTCGCTCAGGTGCGGGGCGCTGGCCATCGACGCGACCCGGTATCCGCGGAAGTCCCGCTGGGTCCGGCGGCCCTCGGCCACGGACGTCCACGTCTTGCCGACCGGGTCGTGCCGCCGCTCCGGCGGCAGCAGCAGCCGGTAGTCGAAGCCGAGAGCCGAACCGAGGGCGCGCATCTCGGGCAGCGAGCCGAACGGGTCGGTGAGGATCTGCTTGACGCCGGCCTCGGTGATGCCCGCGGCCGCAGCCGCGCCGGCGGTGTCGTAGCAGCGCCGGGCCAGCAGAAGCTCGAGGAGAGCCGCCGGCTCGGTCCGTTCGGGCAGCGCGTCGAGGAAGTTGGCGAAGGCGGGCTCGGACCAGGTGTTCAGCTCCTCGACCAGCGGCACGAGATTCGACTGTCCGGTGTACGAGACGATGCGGGCGGCTTCCGCACCGGCCAGCGAGTACGAGTGCGGGCAGTACGACGGCTCCACGTAGGAGTCACCGGTGATCCACCGATCGGTGTCCCGGTTGGCCTCGAGCACCTGCCAGGTCGCCTCGGAGAGGTTTTCACCCCAGCGCCCGTGGATGTCACCCGGGCCGAGGTTCACCGTGATGGCCGGCTCGAGGTGACCGTTGTTGAGTGCCGGCAGCCGGTCCGGCGGGCACAGGATGTCCAGGATCACCGGTGACACCCGGCCGGCCGGGGCGGCCATCGAGTAGTAGTTGTAGAAGTGGATGCCGTCGCGTTGGATCGGCCGGCACGTGTCTCGCAGCTCCTGCGCCGACTGCAGGACCACGGTCAGGTCCGGCTCGGTATTCGTCGACAGCTGTCCCGGCTCGACGCGCAGCGCGGCCGCGCAGGCGCTGAAGACCTCGTCCGGGACCGGCGCACCGCCGTCCGACAGCAGTGCGGCCATCTGTTCGCCGGAAAGGCCCGCCTGCTCGGCGACCTGCTGGGCGGTCACCTTCCGGAGATTCATCCAGTGCCTGACTTTGAACGGGTCGATCGGCATGGGTCCTCGACTCTCGCAACGAGAAGCGTCAGGTGTGACCGATCCGCGTCCGCGCCGGTGGGTACCGACCGAAAAACGCTCAAGGGATCTGTCACTACGATGTTGTGAATCAAAACTACGGTGCAGCGCGTAAGGAAGTCAACACATCGCGGCGGACCGCGATCTGCCGCCGTGTCCGGTGCGGTTGTTCTTTCGCCTGCTGAGATGCCGGTCCGCCGTTAGGCTGAGGTCTGCGTTGTTTGTCCTCCAGTGAGGTGTGCCCGTGTCGCAGCCCGTATCGGTGGACGTCGTCATCGTCGGCGGCGGTCTCGCCGGACTCGCCGCTGCCCGGCGCCTGGACCGCGCCGGGGTGAACTGGCTGCTGGTGGAGGCGGCCGAGCGGATCGGCGGCCGGGTGGCCACCGACGTGGTGGACGGCTGGCGGCTCGACCGCGGCTTCCAGGTGCTCAACACGGCGTACCCGCGGGTGCCGGCGCTGGTCGACGTCGACGCCCTCGACATGCGCTACTTCACCTCCGGCGTGCTCGTACGCCGCGGCCCGGGCCTGCACCGCCTGGAAAATCCGCTGCGAGAGCCGCGCTCGGCGCCCCGGACACTGACTTCGGGGGTGGGCTCGCTCGCCGACCGCCTCAAGTTCGCCGCGCTGGCCACCCGCTACGCGACGTTCCCGCCGGCCCGGCTGCTCGACGCCCCGGAGATGACGACCCAGGAAGCGCTGCGGTGTGCGGGCCTGTCGCACCGGATGATCGAAGAGGTGCTGCGGCCGTTCCTGTCCGGCGTCTTCGCCGACCGCTCCCTGGACACGTCCAGCCACGTGTTGGCGATGGTGCTGCGCTCGTTCGCGCGGGGCCGGATCGGGGTGCCCGCGAGCGGGATGGCGGCCCTGCCCGCGGCGGTGGCGGGCCCGTTGCCGTACCCGCAGCTGCTGGTCGGCGCCCGGACCCTCTCGGTCAGCCCGGGCCAGGTCGTGACGGACGGTGGGGAGCTGCGCTGCCGCGCGGTCATCGTGGCGACCGACCCGGCCACGGCGGCGACCCTGCTGCCCCGGCTGCCGGTGCCGGACATGCGCGGCCTGACGACGTACTACTTCGGCGCGGACCAGGCCCCGATCGACGAGCCGACCCTGCTGCTGGACGGCGACCGCCGCGAGATCGTGGCCAACACGGTCGTGATGTCGAACGCGGCCCCCGAGTACGCCCCCGCGGGCAAATCCCTGATCGCCGCCTCGTCGGTCGGCGTCTCAGCCCCGTCCGGCGCGTCGGAGGCGGTGATCCGGGTCGAGCTGGCTCGCATGTACGGCGTCCCGACCGACGACTGGGAGCTGCTGAGCGTGGTGACGCTGCCCCACGCCCTGCCCGCGGCGAACGTCCCGCAGGCCCGCCTCCGCAAGCCCGTGGCGCTGGGCGACGGCCTCTTCGTCGCGGGAGACCACCGCGACAGCCCGTCGATCCAAGGCGCGCTGGCCAGCGGCTGGCGTACGGCCGGTGAGGTCCTGTCCTCGCTGGGCGCGACGGTCAGCTCGCCGCCGGCCTGACCGCCGGCGCTGTCCTGCTCCGGCTGGGCGCGACGGTCAGTTCGCCGGCCGCCTGACCGCCAGCGCGGGCAATCCCCGCGCGGGCGCGTCGGTGACCAGGACGGCGCCGTCGTCCGGCCCGGGCGCGTCGAGGCCGCCCCGCCCGCTCGTCACAACCAGCTGCGAACCGGCCAGGCACACGCTGGTCGGCTGCCGGGCCGGGACGGGCACGACGCGATCCAGCTGCCCGTCCGGCCGGTAGCGCCGCACGGCACCGCCGCCGAAACAGGCGACCCACAGGAACCCGTCGGCGTCGAGGGTGAGTCCGTCGGGAGAGCCCTCGTCGGGCCCCAACTGAACAAATTCCTGCCGCCCGCTGAGCTCCCCGGTGGCCGGGTCGACGTCGAACCGCTGCACCAGCCCGAGCGGGGTGTCGGAGAGGAACATCGTCCGCCCGTCAGCGGTGATCGCCGGGCCGTTGGCGATGGTCAGCCCGGTGAGAACGGTGTGCACCCGGCCGTCCGGGTCGAAGCGGTACAGCGCGCCGCCCTTCGGCGACTGGTCGCAGGCCATGCTGCCGGCCCAGAACCGCCCGGCCGGATCGGCGGCGGCGTCGTTCATCCGCCACTCCTTGCCGGTGACCGGCTCAGCGCCGGCAAGCTCCCGGACCCCGGCGGGCTCCAGCAGCCAGAAACCGGTCCCGGCCGCGGCGAGCCAGCTCCCGGGCGCATCCCGTACGGGAGCCACGGCGGCCAACGGCACGTCGAGCTCGGCGAGCAGAGTGAGGGTCTGGGGGCTTTCACCGGTGGGTGTGGGCGTACCGAAAAGGCGACCCGCCGGAATGTCGACCAGCACGACCCGGTCACCGACCCAGCGGCTGCCCTCGCCGAGCTCGAACCGGTCGGAAGAGAGCGCACGCACATCGGTCATGCCCGGCACATCCCCTCAGGCGCCGGGCCTGAAACAGGCCGGGCCGGGTAGAGACCGGCCATGGACTCTCACACGGAACCCGAACCGGACGCCACCCAGGGCCCGCAGGACCCGAAGCAGGAACACCCGCCGCAGGAGGCCCACGGCGGAAGCATGGCCCCGGATCTGGTGGACGACACCGGCCACGCCAAGCCGCAGGACGACGAAAAGTAGCCGCTCACCGTGCCGTCGGCGAAGATCGGTAGCTGGGAGTTGAGCAGCCGGGATAGGATCGCCGCCGGTACGGGGCGGTAGCTCAGTGGGTTAGAGCAGGGGACTCATAATCCCTCGGTCGCGGGTTCGAGTCCCGCCCGCCCCACTGGTCAGGGTGTGCCCTTGTGTCGACGTGGGCTGAGGAGGAAAGGCGCCAGGAGCTCACGCGCGGGCGATGCCGATCCGTTGACGTTCGCCGCCGGAGAGTTGATGCGGTCGGCGGTCGGCCTTGTGCGTCATCTCCACGTCCGCGAGCAGGTCGGCGGGGGCTGAGCTGGGCGACCAGCCGCAGCTGCTCAAGTGCCGTGAGGGCCGGTATCAGGTTGCCGCTCTGGAACACGAATCCGATGTGGTCACGCCGGTACGCGGCGCGCTGCTTGACGGTCATGCCGCCGAGGTCGCTGCCGTCCACGGCCACCAGTTCACCCGGGGGACTGTCAGATCCGATCAGCACCGAGGGCGCCTCGATGGCGAACGGCACCGCGCTGCCGCTGATCAGCCCGCCGAACCCGACGCCGACGACGATCCCCGCGCCCATCGCCCGCAGCACCGCCAGCTCGTGTCTGCGGTTGATGGTCCAGACGGTGAAGAACGCACCGACGACCAGTGCCGGGATGGCATAGAGGAAGGACTGGATGAAGCTGCAGCGCCGAGGTCTCGGCGGTGTAGCCGGGCGAGCTTAACCCGGTCTGATCTACGATCGGCGGCCATGCGCCTGCGTGCTCTCGCCATCCTCGTTCTCGTGCCCGTCCTGCTGATCGCGGGCGGTGTCGGTGTCTGGTACGTGGTCACGCAGAAGGAGGGGCGATACGACGCGGCCCCACGCGCATGTCAGAAGATCCGGCCGGTGGTCGACGAGCTGGGTGTGCCGTACGAGCTGCGGCCGGCCGGCAAACCGGCGGTCTGTGATCTCCGGCTGCCGAAGGACCACCCGCGGTACACCGACGCGCCGAAGCTCACCGTGAGCTTCCACGAACCGGTGCTCGACATCGCCGGCGCGAAGCGGCTGATGAGTGACATCCGTTCCCGGCCCGGCGTCACCCCGTTGACTGATGTCGGCGACGACGCGTACGTCCAGGACTCTGATTTTCATGTGCGGGTCAGCAACCTGGTGGTCACCGTCACGGTCCACCCCGACCAGATCAGCGCGCCGGACCAGGTCAGAGACTTCATCGCCGCCCTGGCCGACCACCTCTGACCGGGCCGGGCCCAGATCCGTGATCCACCAGCTGGACGCCGCTGACGGGTCGACTAGGCGGGCCGGTGACCTACGGGGTGAGCGTGACGGTCACCGTGCGCGTGTAGAAGTCGCGGGCCGCTGTCCCCTGCTCGCGTGGCCCGTAGCTCGACTCCTTCTCCCCGCCGAACGGCGCGTGGAAGTCGACCCCCGTCGTGGGCGCGTTGACCTTCACCATTCCAACATCCAGCCGGTCCGTCAGCGTCAGCGCCGCCCCCAGACTCTGGGTGTACACGGCCGCCACCAGCCCGTGCCGTACGTCATTGGCCGTTTGGGCCGCTGCCTCCGCTGATTCCGCCGGCAGCACCACGCACACCGGCCCGAAGTACTCCTCGGTCAGCAGGTCGTCGCCGGCCGGCACACCTGCCAGCACGGTCGGCGCCTGGAACCAGCCGTCACCGTCAGGCTGCCGGGCGCCCGTCAGCACCTTGGCACCCCCTGCGCCGGCTCGCTGCACCGCTGACCGGATCGCCTCGCGGGGCCGGGATTCGATCAGTGGGCCCACCACCGTGGACGGGTCGGCCGGGTCGCCCACGGGTAGCGCCTCGACCGCTGCGGCCAGTCGCTCGGCGAACGGGGCCGGGTCGCCGACCACGATCACCCGGCTGGTCGCCGTACATTTCTGTCCGGCGTACCCCATCGCCGCCGCCGCGATGGCCTTTGCTGCCGCTTCCTGGTCTGCGTCCGGTAGGACGATGGCGGCGTTCTGGCCGCCCATCTCGCATTGGACCGGGATGCCGCGGGTGACCGCCCGCCGGGCCACCGCCTGCCCGGCCGCCACCGACCCGGTGAACGAGACGGCATCCGTCGTGTCGACGATCGCCTCGCCCGTGCCGCCGAGGCCGGTCAGGACCGTCAGCACGCCGTTCGGGAGGGTTCCGGCGAACAGTTCGGCCAGGCGCAGCGCCACCGCGGAGGATTGCGGGGCGGGCTTGAGGAGCACGGTGTTGCCGAAGGCCAGGGCCGGCGCCGCCTTCCAGAGGGGGATCGCCACCGGGAAGTTCCAGGGGGTGATCAGGCCGACGACGCCGTGCGGGCGGCGGCGGGTGTGCAGCAGGGACACGCCGTCGGCCGGGGGATACACCTCGCCCTCGGGGTGCAGGGTCTGCTGGGCGAAGTAGCGCAGGATCGCCACGCCCCGGCCGATCTCGGCGCCCGCCTCGGCGCGGGGCTTGCCGACCTCGCGCACCACCAGGTCGGTCAGTTCGGCGGTCGCGGCCAGGACCGCCTCGGCGCAGGCGTGCAGTGCGGCTGCCCGGGCGTGCGCCGGCTGGCGCGCCCAACCGGGGGCCGCTTCCCGGGCTACGCCGGCCGCTGCGGCCACCCTGTCCGGCGCTGTGTCGGGTACGCGCACAACAACGTCCGACGGCGCTTGCGGGGAGAGGCTCTCGATCGTGGTCATGCTTGTCCCTTCCCGTTGGTGGCCCCGCCGACCGCGACGACGGAGTTGGTCAGTGTGCCGAGTTCTGCCGACGTTATCTGGATCGTGTCCCCGGGATGCGTGGTGAAGTCGGCGTCCGGCACCACCCCGGTGCCGGTCAGCAGCACCACACCGGCCGGGAAGCTCAGCGCCCGGAACAGCCAGCCGGCCAGGTCCTCGAAGCCGCGGGCCATCTCCGCCGTCGTCGTCGTACCGGTGTAGGCCTCCCGGCCGTCCCGCAGCACCCGCAGCCCGATCTGGAACGGGCCCGGGCCGACCGCCCAGCTCGGCACGATCGCCGGGCCGACCGCGCAGCAGCGGTCGTAGATCTTCGCCTGCGGCAGGTAGAGCGGGTTCTCGCCCTCGATCGACCGGCTGCTCATGTCGTTGCCCAGGGTGTAGCCGAACACCTCGCCCGCCGCGTTGAGCACCAGGCCGACCTCGGCCTCGGGGACGTCCCAGCCGGAGTCGGCGCGGATCCCGACGGCGTCGCCGTCGCCGACGACCCGCCACGGGCTGGACTTCAGGAAGAGCTCGGGGCGGTCGCTGTCGTAGACCTGGTCGTAGAGGGAGCCATGCCCGGACTCCTCCTTGCGGCCGTCGCGGCTGCGCAGGTACGTGACCCCGGCCGCCCACACCTCCTGCTCGTCGACGGGTGGCAGCACCTTCTGCCCGGGCATGTCGCCGCGGGTGTCGCGGGCGGCGGCCTCGACCACAGCGCGGGCCTGGTCGAGCGGTACGGCGAGCAGGCCGGCGAGCGTACCGTCGAGCTCGCCCCACCCGCCGTCCTGGCACACCGCCCAGCGCGAGGTGTCGCCGTCGCGCAGGTGGTGAAGGGAAATCGGCATTGGCTATCCTCGGTGTGTAGTAGTGCGGGAAAAATGTGCGGTTACCCTCTGCAGGTGCCGGTCCGGCATTTCGAAGGGACTATCGACATGCCCCGTGTGGTACCGGCGGTCATCCGCGCTCTCGACGTCCTCGAACTGTTCCTGGACCGCCCCCAGCTGTCGGCGCGCGAGGTGATGGAGCGGCTCGACCTGCCCCGCACCACGGTTCACGAGCTGCTCGTCACGCTCGAGGCCCGCTCGTACCTGATCTCCGTACCCGGCCAGCCGGTCCAGTACCGGCTCGGCATGCCCCTGTTCCAGCTGGGCGCGGCGTTCGCCGGCCGGCTCGACCTGGTCCGTGAGGCGCAGAGCGTCGCGCGGGACGTGGGTGCCGCCTGCAACGAGGCCGTCCACGTGGCCGTGCTCGACGGCCCCGACGTCATCTACCTCGTCAAGGTCGACAGCACCCACCCGGTCCGGATGGTCTCCGCGGTCGGGCGGCGGTTGCCGGCGCACTGCACGGCGGTCGGCAAGATCCTGCTGGCCGCCCTCGACCCGGCCGCCCTGGACGCGGTGCTGGCCAAGGGCGCCCTGTCCGGCATGACGCCGGACAGCATCACCGACCCGGACCGGCTGCGGGCCCATCTCGAACGGGTACGGTCCGAGGGCATCGGGGTCGACATCGGCGAGTCCGACAGTGCCATGCGGTGCGTCGGCGCGGCCATCCGCGACCACTCCGGTGCCGTCATCGCCGGGATGAGCATCTCCGCGCCGATCATCCGCTGGACCCCGCAGACGCAGGTGGAGTGGACCGAGCTGGTGCGCGAGGGCGCGGCCACGCTGTCCACCCGGATGGGCTACCGGGCCCGCTCTTACTGACCGGCTTGCCCGTTCCGGTCGGAAATCGCATTGAAACATTGACACCTCTCGCGGTGGTCCTCTAGCGTCGCGTCCACTCGACACGATATCTCGAACTGAGTTCGAAATCTCGAACGGCGGTGGCCCGTGACTCTATCGATCTGCATCACCGGCGCCGCCTCGACCCGGTCGCTGCTCGCCGCACGCGAGGTCCTTCGGCCACCGGCATCAAGACACAGCTAGAGCCACGCCCTTCGGCGGCGGCGGTGCGAGGAGACGGAGGAGGCGAATGTCCATGGACAAACCGGCCTGGTCCCGGCGCGGCTTTCTGGGGATGGGGGTGGGGGTGCTCGGCGCAGCCGGTCTGGCGGCGTGCGGGGACACCTCCGATTCACCCACCAAGGTGCAGCCGGAGGTTCCGCAGGAGCTGATCGACGCCGCGGCGACGATGAAGGGCTCCTCGATGGGGGTGCTGTCGCAGAAGCTGTACTCGACGGCGGCGAACGAGGCGCTCGACAGCTCGATCGCCAAGTTCGCGTCGGCCACCGGCACGAAGATCGAGAACAGCCTGGTCCAGGCGGACGCCGGTGACGTGGTGGCCAAGATCGACGCCGAGGTCAAGGGCGGGGTGGCGCGCGACCTGGCGTTCATGACCGACTCGCGGTTCGTCGCGCAGTTCCAGGCGCTGGGCGACCTGGAGGACGTGACGGACGTCGTCAAGGCGCTGACGGCCAAGTACGGCGAGCCCTGCGCCGAGGCCAAGAACTTCTGCGTCTTCGACGGCAAGTGGTTCGCGATCCCGTACCACTTCATCGGGATCGGGTCGTTCCTGCGCAAGGACTGGATGCAGGACAAGGGCATCACCCCCAAGGAGGGCTACAGCTGGGAGGAACTGCGGGACCTGTGCCTGGCGATCTCCGATCCGAGCAAGCGCCGGTACGGCTGGGGCATGACCGTCAACCGGTCCGGCGACGCCAACGGCATGATCGAGGCACTGATCAACTCGTACGGCGGGGCGATCGCCACCAACGACGGCAAGAAGGTCACCTTCGACACCCCGGAGACGGTGCAGGCGGTGACGTTCCTGGGTGACATCTACACCAATCCCAAGTTCAAGCCGATGCTGCCGCCGGGCGTGGCCAGCTGGACCGACACCAGCAACAACGAGAACTGGCTGGCCGGGATCCTCGGCTACACCCGCAACCAGTTCAGCGTCTACGCCGACTCCCGGACCAAGAAGAACCCGGTCCACGAGAACACGTACGTCTTCTCCGACTGCACCGGGCCGGCGACCGACACGCCGCTGCTGCTCGGCCAGTCCCAGGGCTTCGTCGTCTTCAAGGGCGCCAAGAACCCCGGGCTCGCCAAGCTCCTGGCGCAGTACCTGGTCAGCGCGCCCGCGCTCGCCGGGGTGGCCAAGGAGGCGCCCGGCCTGGTCATGCCCGCCTGGCAGAAGGTCTGGGACGCCGACCCGTTCTTCACCAGCGGCGACCCGGCGTTCCCCATGCTCCGCAAGATCACCGAGCTGTCGCTGCCCCTGAAGACCAAGAACGGGCTGACCTTCCCGCAGAAGGCCAGCGCGGGCCAACAGGCCGTCGGTGGCGCGTACGTCCTGACCGACATGATGCAGCAGGTCGTGCAGGGAACGGCGCCCGCGCAGGCCGTGAAAGCCGCCCACGCCAAGATGGTGCAGATCTTCACCCAGCAGGGGCTGCCACAGTGAGCTCGGTCCGTTCCGCGCCGGCCCCGGCGAAGCGGGCATCCCCGCCGCCGGGGCCCGGCTCCCTGACGAAGACCCAGCGGCGACTGGGTCGTGACTGGCGGCTGGCGGTGCTGTTCCTGGCGCCCACGGCCCTGCTCGTCGGCGGTCTCGTGCTCGTGCCGATCGCCCGGTCGATCATCACGAGCACCACGGAACGGCACGGGCAGGAGAGCGTCTTCGTCGGCCTGGACAACTACCTGGCCCTGGTCAGCGATCAGCAGTTCCACACGGGCGTGGTGAACTCGTTCGTCTTCACCGCGTACGCCGAGATCTTCAAGGTGGTGCTGGGCCTGGCCGCGGCCCTGCTGCTGCACCAGCGCCGCCGGGGACGGGCGGTGATCGCCGGGCTGCTGCTCGTGCCCTGGGTGGTGCCGACGGTGGTGACGGCGTTCAGCTGGCGGGCGCTGCTCGACCCGATCTTCGGCAGCGTCAACAACCTGCTGACCGCCTCGGGGATCGGGCCGCTGCTGGTGGACCTGCACCTGGTCGACAGCTGGCCGGCGGGATGGCTGTCCGACCCGTCGCTGGCCATGCCGTCGGTGATCCTGGTCAACGTCTGGAAGGGCGTACCGTTCTTCACGGTCTGTTTCCTCGCGGGTCTGAAGTCGATCCCGGCCGAGCTGTACGAGGCGGCGACCATCGACGGCGCCTCGACGTGGCAGCGGTTCGCCAACGTGACCCTGCCCGGGCTGCGGCACGTGATCACCGTGACGGTGACCCTGTCGTCGATCTGGACCTTCAACAACTTCGACCTCATCTGGCTGCTGACCCAGGGCGGCCCAGGTGACGTGACAGCACCGTACGTGCTCGTCGCGTACTCGAAAGCCATCCTGCAGTTGCAGTACGGCGCGGGAGCGGCGGTCACGCTGGTCATGCTGCCGATCATCGGCGCGCTGGTGTTCGTGCTGGTCCGGCTGCTGCGCCAGGACACCGGCACCCCGTCGCGCCGGCGGCTCCAGGCGGCCCAGTGGGCCGGCACGGCCCGCAAGGCGCTGCCGTGGGTCGTCGCCGCGGTGGTCACCGGCCTGCTGGCCTGGGCGTCCCCGCAGATCTTCTGGAAGGCCGTGGTGGTCCTCGCGGTGTTCCTGCTGATCGCCGCGGCGGTCGGCCGGGTGGTCACTGGTCTGCAGTCGCGGGGCGGCCGCCGGTCATCGTCGGTCGTGTCGCGGCTGGGGTCCGGTGTGGCGCTGGCCGGACTGCTGGCCTTCGTGCTGGCCCCGCTGTACTGGATCGCCGTCACGGCGTTCAAGTCTGAGGGCCAGGTCGTCATGCGCGACAACGACCTGTGGCCGACGCCGTGGACCCTGGACCAGTTCGGTGCTTTGTTCACCAACCAGCCGTTCGGCCGCTGGTATCTGAACACCCTGCTGGTGTCCGCGGCCTCCACCACGGTCGCCCTGATCTGCGCCGCCCTGGCGGGCTACGCGCTGGCCCGGCTGCGCTTCCGCGGGGCGCAGGGCTTCACCGTCACGGTGCTGCTCACGTACGTGATGCCGGGCGCGCTGCTGTTCATCCCCCTGTACCAGATGCTCATCGGCGTGCGGCTCACCGACTCGTTGTGGTCGCTGGTGGTGACGTACCCGACGTTCACGCTCCCGTTCGCGACGTGGCTGCTGGTGGGCTACTTCTCGTCGATCCCGGTGGAACTGGAGGAAGCCGCGCTGGTCGACGGCTGCACCCGCCTGCAGGCGTTCGGCCGGGTGGTGCTGCCGCTGGCCAAGCCGGGACTGCTGGCGGTCGCGCTGTTCACCCTGACCAACGCCTGGAACGAGTTCCTGTTCGCCTTCGTGTTCATCACCAAGGACGAGTACAAGACCCTCCCGGTGGGGATGCAGTCGATGATCGCCGGGGACGTCGTACCGCAGGGACAGCTCGCCGCGGCGTCGCTGCTGGTCAGCATCCCCGTGGTGATCATGTACGCGTTCGGGCAGCGCTTCCTGACCGAGGGCCTCACCGCGGGGGCGGTGAAGGGCTGACCGGCGTCACTCGCACTCCGGGTCGTCCGGCAGGTCGATCAGCGCGGCTTTGTCGTCGAGGAAGTCGCGGAAGCCGATCGGCCAGTGCACCGGCGCCGGGAACAGGCCGGGCTGGGGCTCGACGGACAGCGCCACCCGGACCAGGATGTCCGCGACCGCCGGTGGCACCGACCGGCTGTCGCGGGCATCAAGCAGCAGGGACCGCTCGCCTTCGCCCAGGGAGTTCCAGGCGTCCTCGAACTGCTCCATGGCCCCACCGTAGGACGGCGCCGCGGGATGCCGAGCTGGTTCGCTCCGGAGCGGTGAATTACGCCGACGTAGTTTGTTTGACCTGGTAGCGGCCTTGATCGACAGGACGTAGCGTCGATCGGATGGAGCCCAAGGTCCAGTACGCGATGCAGACGGCGGACGGCGCGTGGCGCGTCGAGATCGTCAAGCGCGGGCGGACCCAGTGGTACCGGGTCGTGCACGAGGACAACATTCTCGACTGGCTGAGCATCGCGGCGGTCCAGCGGATCCTCGGCGAGGCCGGCATCGACATGGCCGACCTCGGTGAGGCCGCCGCCTAGCTCCGGAAGGTCGCGTTGCCGCTCTCGTCGGCGGCGACCACCTGCTCAGTCTCGCCGTGACGGTCGTGGTCCCGTAGCCGTCGGCGTCCGCGTCGACGGTCGTTGCCGGGCCGTCGTTGAACCGGTAGGTGAACGATGCCGTGCCGGGCACAGCACTCCAGAAGCGGATCGTCCGCGGCTCACCGACCCCGGCGTCCGGCCCGGCCCCGGCGGCCCGCCGGCACCTCGCGCAGGCCCGTCGTGTCCGACGGCAGCGCGATGGGGAAGGGGCACAAGTCCTCCGGTGGTGGCGGGTGGCTCTTACGCTCGGGACGTGGACCGACAACGCGATACCACCGACCCGGCCGCCCTGCTGGTGCTGGCCCGGGACCTCAGAACCGCCGCCGTCGTCGCCGGTCGCGCCGATGTCGTCGCCAAGGTGGACGAGGTCATCCTCCTGATCGCGGGCGCGGACGAGCCGGCCGCCACCGAACGCGACAGCGACAAAGCCGATACCGTCGTCCGCATCCTGGACGGGCTCGGCTTCTAGTCCTTTTTGAGCGACCAGTCCGCGTCGTCGTCCTTGACCGTGCCGTCGCTGTACTGGGCCGAGTTGGACGTCGGCCACACCTTGTTCGGGAAGCTGGACGGGTCGACCGCGTCGCCGTGCAGCAGAGCCAACGCCGTGACCTGTGCCCCCACGAACGCGGTCACCGTCGCCAGGGCGGTGCCGATGATGGCCGTGTTGACGCCCGCTTCCTCCAGCATCAGGGCCGCGCCGGCCCAGGAGAACGCTGCTGAGGCGTACGCGGCGATGATGGTGATGGTCGCCGCGATCAGCTTGGCCAGGACGCCCGCCAGCGTCAGGTAGAAGGCTGCCCCGGCCAGCGCGCACGTCAGCAGGTTGGCCGAGGTGCTGGTCGCGATCGAGCCGATCCGGGAGGCCGCCGCGGCCTGCGCGCCGACCGCCGTGCCGTACGCCTCCCGCGCGTCGCCGGACCACTCCGAGTTGTCGATGGCCAGGTTCTGGTCCGTCAGGTTCGCCGCCACGAGGTTGGCCTCGCCGCGGATCTCCAGCCACTTGAAGCCGTCGATGGCCATGTAGATCGGGGCCACCGCGCCCTTGAGCAGGTCGATGAACCAGTTCAGGATGTCCTGGCCGATCTCCACCGTCTTGGTGGCCAGCCAGGTGATGCCCTCGGCCACGGCGTCGGTGATGTACCAATGGTCGGTGGCCCGCTGCGCCGCCGGCGGGATCTTGCCGAGGTTGGCCGAGAAGGTCGCCATGCCGGACTCGATCTCGGCCAGCGTCGCCTCGAACTGAGCAGTGCTGAAAGTCATCGCAGGGTCCCCGTGGTCAGTAGATGTTGCGGATGCGGTGCTCGCTCGCCTTGTCCTCGGCGTCGTAGGTGTCGGCGACCGAGCGCAGGGTGCGCCCGATCTCCGTCATCGCGGTGGCGCCCTCGCGGGTCCGCGCCGCCACCGCGTCGATGATCTCGTTGTACGGGCCGACCATGATCTGGAACAGCCCCGCCTCCAGCCGGCCGAACTCCCGGGCGGCGACGTCGGTGCTGATCTTGTTGAGCTTGGCGCTCTGGTCGTCCCAGATGCCCGCCTCCTGGCGCAGCACGTTGGTGGCGACCGTCACCTCGTCCGGGGTGGGCAGATCACTCATGAGTTGTTTCCTCCAGCCGGGCGTCGTTCGGTGATCGCGCGCAGGGTCGCCAGCGCGTCGCCGAGCAGCCCGTCCAGGTCGGCACTCGGCGCGGTGGGAGCCGGGACGGCTTGCCGGGCGGCGCGCAGCGCCTGGGTGAGTGCGGCTGTGATGGCGTTGCTGTCGCGCCGGGCGGCCCAGTCGGGGTCGATGGTGCAACGGGCGAGGCCGCCGGGACCGAGCGCCACTGTCACGTACCGCTGCGGGTCCGTGCCCTCGACCGCGCCCGGCGCGGTCTCCGCCGGCTGCTGCACCGAGTGCAGGGCCTTGAGCACGTCCTCGGTGAGCTCGCCGGGATCGCGTTCGGTGCCGGCCGGCGGCCGGGCGACCGGGGCGGCCGCCGGATCCGGGCCGTCCTCCTCGGCGTGGGCGCGCCTGGTCCACCAGCGGTTGTCGTCGAGCTGGTCGGAGAAGGCCTTCATGCCCTGCCGGATCGCGTCGGCATTGGCGTCCATGACGGCCGCGCCCAGCCCGGCGGCCTCGATGCGGCGGTCCCAGCCGTCGCGCACGCTGATCGCCGTGGGCAGGCCGTCGCCGCCGAGCACGACCCGGACCCAGCCGGACGCGTCGCAGCCCTCGGCCTGCTGCGGGACGGCCTGGGCGAGCTGGGTCGCGAGCTCGCCGAACCGGGTCACCTTGGCCTGCAGTTGCTGGAGCCGGGCGAGCATGTCGCCGTCCACGGCCGTCACCGTCCGTTCCCGGCCGGGGAACGCAGTGCGGCCCGCCCGATCAGTGCGATGAACAGCGCGGAGTGGGCCATCAGCAGGGTGAACAACGCCAGGATGCCGGCGGTCGCGAAGCTGACGCCGAGGGCCACGGTCAGCGCCGCCGCGATGAACAGCGCGGTCGCGGTGATCCACCGGAGAGCGCCGGAAACCCCGCGCCACACCAGGATCGTGCCGACCACGGTCACCGCCAGCACGATCACCGCGAGGATCTCGGTGGCCGGGCTGCCGAACGCGGTGTCCTGCGCGAGGTCAGGCGCCGCCGCGCAGAACAACAGCACCCCACCCAGCTCCACCAGCGGCGCGACGAACCACAGGAAGAGCAGAAGACCACGACTGCTTCTGGTACGAGCCGACGACGCGGCCACCGCAACACCCCCGAAGATGACAGAACCGTCAGCCTGCCCGACCCGGCCGCAGCTCAGCAACCCCGCTCCGGCGCCCGCTCGGAGCCACGGCTCTTGCGGTGCCGAACAATCTCAGTAAGTATTGAGTCAATGGACACTGAGCGGAATTCCCTGCGGGAGCGGGCGCGGATCCACGCCGCGCTCGGTGACCCGGCCCGGCTGGCCATCGCGGACGCGCTCAGCCTCGGTGACGCCTCACCCGGCGAGATCGCCCGGGACCTGGGGATGCCCAGCAACCTCGTCGCCCACCACGTCAAGGTGCTGGCCGGGGCCGGCCTGCTGGAACGCACCCGGTCCGAGGCCGACCGGCGCCGCACGTACCTGCGCCTGCGGCCCGGCACTCTCGCCCGGCTGACGCCGCCTCGCCTGCCTGACACCGCCCGGGTCGTGTTCGTGTGCACCCACAACTCGGCGCGTTCGCAGCTGGCCGCCGCCCTGTGGGCGGACCGCACCCACCGGCCGGCCGCGTCGGCCGGCACCCATCCGGCCGAGCGGGTGCACCCCCGCGCGGTGCGGGTCGCCCGCCGGCACGGGCTGCGGCTCGACCCGGCCGCGACCGCGCACGTCAGCGACGTCGTGACCGACGACGATCTGATCATCGCGGTCTGCGACCGCGCTCATGAGGACCTGACTGCGACGGTACGGCCCCAGCTGCACTGGTCCGTCCCCGATCCGGTACGCGCCGACACCGACGCGGCCTTCGAGGACGCCTACACCGACCTGGCCGGCCGCATCGAACGGCTCGCGGCATGACCGGCACCGCGACCTGGCGACGGCTGCTGGCCGAGCTTGTCGGCACCGCGTTGCTCGTGACGGCCGTCGTCGGCTCGGGCGTCATGGCGACCACGCTGTCGCCGGACGACGCCGGCCTGCAACTGCTGGAGAACTCGGTCGCCACCGCGTTCGCCCTGGCCGCGCTGATCCTGACGTTCGGGCCGGTCTCGGGGGCCCACTTCAACCCGGTGGTCTCGGCGGCCGACTGGTTCCTCGGGCGCCGTACCGGAACCGGCCTGACCGCCGCCCACCTGGGCGGGTATGCCCTGGCCCAGACCGCGGGAGCGATCGCCGGCTCGGTGCTGGCCAACCTGATGTTCGACCTGGCGGCGATCGACCTGTCCAGCAAGGAGCGTGCCGCCGGGCACCTGTGGCTCGGTGAGGCCGTGGCCACGGCCGGGCTGATCCTGCTGATCTTCGCGCTGGCCCGGTCCGGGCGGGCGGCGGTGGCTCCGGCCGCGGTGGGCGCGTACATCGGCGCCGCGTACTGGTTCACCAGCAGCACCAGCTTCGCCAACCCGGCCGTGACGATCGGCCGGGCGTTCACCGACACCTTCGCCGGGATCGCGCCCGCTTCGGTGCCGGGCTTCGTCCTCGCCCAGCTCATCGGGGCCGTGGCCGGGACCGGTCTGCTGCTCGCCCTGTATCCCGGCGCCGGCGCGGCCGCCGGCGCCGTGGTCGTCCCCGACACCTCCGAGGAGTCCGTCCGATGAGCAAGCTCAGCGTCCTGTTCGTCTGCGTGCACAACGCCGGCCGTTCCCAGATGGCCGCCGGCTGGCTGCGCCACCTGGCCGGCGACCGGGTCGAGGTCCGTTCGGCCGGCTCCGCGCCCGGCCGGACGATCAACCCGGCCGCCGTCGAGGCGATGGCCGAGGTCGGCATCGACATCACCGACCAGACGCCGAAGAAGCTCGAATGGGAGACCGCCGAGAGCAGCGACGTCATCATCACCATGGGCTGCGGCGACGCCTGTCCGATCTTCCCGGGTAAGCGCTACGAGGACTGGAAGCTCGAGGACCCGGCCGGCCGGGGCGTCGAGTCGGTGCGCCCGATCCGCGACGAGATCAGGACGAGGATCGAGAAGCTGCTCACCGAGTTGGTCCCGGCGACCTGACCGGTCCGCTCAGCTCGGTGCAGTGCGCGATCGTCGCGTCGTCGGGGGACACCCCGCGGTCGGCTTCCGCCGCCCGGACCCGATCGATGACGGCGGCGGGTCCGCGCGCCGCCAGCGTGGCCAGGACCTCCGGCCACCCGGCCGGCCCGAACTTGTCGACGATCCGGCCGGCGCCATTGCTGAGCAGGACGGCACTGTCCAGCTCGGTGACCGGGCGGCTGCCGGTGAGTGCCTCGTACGCCGCCCGCGGATCGTCCTTGGCCACCCAGAAGCCGCCCGGCTCGTTGCGGTGGCCGCGCAGTTCGTCCAGGAGCCGCTGGTACTCGGCGGTGCCCTGGCCGGCCGCCGCCAGCGCGGGCAGATACGACCGGCTGACGACCACCTCGCGGGGATCATTGACCACCAGCGGCGCACCGGCCGTCCGGTCGAGCACCACAGTCGAGTCACCGAGCACGAGGTGGTCGGCGCGGCCGGCAGACACCCGCAGGACGGCCACGGTAGCCGACGGACTGATTCGGCTGGCGACGTCGCAGGTGTCCCGGTGATCGTCGGTGACCCGCACGATCGCCTCGGCGAGCAGCGCCGGGAGATCGTTGTCCGGCATCAGGGCGAGCAGGCTGAGGAGGCTGCCGCCCAGCCGGGTGGCATACCAGGCGACGCCGTGCCGGCAGACCGATCCGGCCCCGGGAATCCCGGCGCCGTCGACCACCACTGCCGCCATCGGTACGGCACCGGCGAAGTCCTCGTTCACCCGGCCGGCCCGGGCTGCCGCACTGACCATCGCCACCCGCACGCCGCCGCCCCTAACTGTCGGTGCGCTCGATGCCGTCGAGCAGCAGATCGATCGTGAACGCGAACTCCACCTGGCTGTCGCACCAGCCCAGCGTCGGGTCGGCGGCGTCGTGCGCCTCGGCCGCCATCATCGCCGACAGGTTGGGGGAGGGCCTCGGCCATCGCGGGCAGGTCCGCCTCGGTCGCTTCGACGTCCATGGTGCCGCCGGCCGCGGCCGGGCGATCCTGACCAGCTCGGCCCTGCTCGCGACCGTGGCCGACGTCGCCCGGAACCCGGTCGGCGACGCCGCGGCGGGCGTGCAGCTCATGTATCTCGTCAGCGGTCACCTGTGGACCGTGGGTGGGTTGTTCTTCGGACTGTGGCTCATTCCGATGGGCTGGTGCGTGCTGCGTTCCGGCTCGATGCCGCGGGCGTTGGGTTGGATCCTCCTCGGCGGTGGCCTCGGTTACGTGCTCAGCGCGTTCGTCGCCTACCTCGTGCCGGCGGCGGGCGGCGTCGCTGACGTGCTCGCGCTGCCCGCCTCCGTCGGCGAGTTCTGGATGATCGGCTACCTGCTCGTCCGGGGCGTGCCCGCGGCGACCGGGGTGCGGGAGCCGGCGTAGTCGTCCGGGGCGGCCGCGAAGGGATCGCCGTACCGGCGCATCGCGCTGCGGGCGTGGACCTGTTGCAGCGTGGTCACCCGTTCCGAGCGACCGCGGCCCAGGAAGCTGACCGCCCAGTGCAGCACCGCGGACACCCGGTTCTTGAAACCGACCAGGTAGAACAGGTGCACCACCAGCCAGATCAGCCAGGCCGGGAAGCCCGACAGGCGCAGGCCGCCGATGCTCGCCACCGCCGAGAAGCGGGAGATCACCGCGAGGCTGCCCTTGTCGAAGTAGTGGAACGGCTGCCCGCTCGGCCGGCCCGCGAGGCGGCGCTTGATCTGACCGGCCGCGTGCCGTCCGCTCTGGATCGCCACCTGGGCCACCCCGGGCAGCTGCTTGCCGTCGTCACCCGGCAGCGCCATCAGGTCACCCACGACGAAGATCTCCGGGTGGCCCGGTACGGTGCCGTCCGGCTCGACGTGGACGCGTCCGGCGCGGTCGGTCCCGGCGCCGGTGACCTCGGCCAGCCGGCGGGCCAGCGGCGGGGCCGAGACGCCGGCGGCCCAGACCTTGGTCATCGCGGGGATGCGCTCGTGGCCGCGTACGGTCTCGACCTCGATGCCCGTCGGGTCGACGCCGACGACCTTGGTGTTCAGCTCCACCTCGACGCCGAGCTGGTGCAGCTCGCGCAGCGCGCGGGTGGACAGCCGGTCACCGAAGGTGCTGAGCACCGCGCCGACCGCGTCGACCAGCACGACCCGGGCCCGGTGCGGGTCGATGTGCCGGTACTGACCCGGCAGGGTGCGGTGGGCCAGTTCGGCGATCTGACCGGCCATCTCGGTGCCGGTCGGGCCGGCGCCGACGATCACGAAGGTCATCCAGCGCTCGATGTCGGCCGGATCGGTCTGCAGGTCGGCGATCTCGAACGCGTGGAAGATCCGGGCCCGCAGCTCCAGGGCGTCGTCCACACTCTTCATGCCGGGCGCGTCCTCGGCGAAACCGTCGTTGCCGAAGTACGACTGGGAGGAGCCGGCCGCGAAGATCAGCGTGTCGTAGCCGACGGTGTAGGAGACACCCGGGCCGGCCACGTCGACGGTCTTCGCCTCGACGTCCACGTCCCGGACCCAGCCGAGCCGGACGTCGACGTTGCGCTGCTTGCGCAGGATCTCGCGGATCGGCGGCGCCACCTCACCCTCGGAGAGAATCCCGGTGGCGACCTGGTAGAGCAGCGGTTGGAACAGGTGGTACGTCGTGCCGTTGATCAGCGTCACGTCCACATCGGCGTGCCGCAGCGCCTTGGCGGCGAACAGCCCGCCGAACCCCGCTCCGACGATGACGACCCGGTGCCTCTGCGTTGTTCCTGACATCTTCAATTCCACCCTTTCACCCGGTAGAACGCCGTGGACCGGCGGCTACTGCCCGAAAGGGGTTCCGCTGAGGTGTGATCTGCCGAACCTCACGCGCGTCGCCACCGGTCTCGTCATCAGGACGAGTCGTCACCCGAAGGCGTGACACTTCCGGCGGGCAGCCAGGTGTGATGCGTGCCTCCGTACGGGGTCGGAGGAAGCGCTCGCCAGGGTCAGGCGCGGCCGGCGCGGGTGCGGGCGGCCGGGGCCGGGGCGAAGCGGGTGAAGCCGTTGTTGCGGGTGCGCCGGACCGGGGACGGTGTGGTCACCGTCGGAGCAGGCACGGTGGAGAGCACCGGCTGCGAGGGCTTGCTCGGTGCGACGGCCGGGGCCGGAGCCGGGGTCGGCGCAGGTGCCGCCGCGGTCGGGGGCAGGCTGGGGGCCGGCGGTGGCGGCGGGGTGTAGCTGCCGGTGGGCTCGTCCGGGCCGCGGGTCCAGCCCGGCCGGTAGGTCAGCAGGACGCCCGAGACGGCGCAGATCGCCAGCACGCCCATCAGGATCATTGTTTGCGTCATCCCGCCACGACCTTCCGCTCCACGCCCGAGCCGTTGGTTATCTAACCAATGACGGTAGCAGTGCCTGCGTCTTCAACCAATTGCCCGGCCGAGGTGGGCCGGATTCGATCGGAGTGGGCCTATTCTTGGCCCGTGACGCCTTCCACGCCGGAGGCCGGCTTCGGCGGCTACCTCAAGGAAGCGATCCAGGCTGCGCGGTTCCCGACGCCGACGCACTTCGCCCGGGCGGCCGGCACCGATCCGTCCGTCGTGCTGCGCTGGCTCAGCGGTGAGCAGCGGCCCACCATCAGGTCCATCGAGCGGATCGCGCCCGTGCTGGGCCGCGGCATCAACGAGATCGTGGTGGCCGCCTACCCGGACCGGGTCGGCGGGCCGGTGCCGGCGCCGCCGGTCACCCCGCCGATCGTGCACGAGCTGGGCCGCATCCTCGCCCCGGACTCGCCCATCCCGGAGGCCGACCGTAAGGCGCTGGAGGCGGTGCTCGACCGGATGCTGGACCCGTACCGGAAGGTACTGCGCCGGCGCCGGTCGGCGTGACCGTCACGATCAGCTTGCCGGGTGTCGCGCCCGGGCACGGATGTCCGTAATCTCGGACCATGACTGAGCGGGCCCGCGCCGATCATGGGTCCACCGTGGGCGGACTGCATCTCCAGCTGAGCAGACTGCTGCTCGGCTCCCTGATCGCCGCGGTGGCCGCCACCGGCGCGCTCATCCTCACGGTGATCGTCGGAATGCCGCCCGGGCATCCGCCGCCGCCCCCACCCGGCGGCATGCCCCCGCCGCCCCCGTTGACGTCACTCGCGGTCTTTCCGGTGATCACCGGGTTGTTCGTGCTGGCCTGGCTGGCGGTCGTGGTGGCGTTCTCCCGCGACCAGATCCTGCGCCGGATCGAGCAGCTGCGCGACGGCCCGGTGACCGACGGGCGGCAGTTCGACGAGGTCCTCGCCGAGCTGCGGGCGCAGCTCGCCGCCGACCGCGAGCGGGAGCTGCACGTGCTCGAGGAGCGCATCGCGGAGCTGACCGAGGAGTACGGCGAGCAGCGGGAAACCGACGGCTACCTCAACGGCATGCGCGTGGCGACGGGAGAGGAACCCGTGTCGGCCAAGGTGCACTCGATCCGCCGTACGCCGCCGCAGCGCTGACGCGCCCAGGTGATTCGAGCGCCTCGTCCGTTTCCGGGGCCCTTCCGGCGGGGTACAGGAAGATCAGGAACATCCCCGAGCCGAAGGGTCAGCGAAGATGGTGACCGTACGACTGTGCACCTCCCGGTCCGTGTCCGCCCGGCGGCAGGAGGTGCGGCGATGAGCCACGTCGCGAATCCCGCCACCGTTGACGAGTGCCTGCGCGTGGGCGCCGGCTTCTCGCAGGGTGACCGGAACTGGATCGCCGAGCAGTTCGGCACGCTCGACGCCCGCCTCGCCGGTTTCCACGCCGACACCACCGAGCTGGAGGTGTCGGTCAAGGACCGCGAGGCCCCGGGGCAGAAGGTGACCCTGGAGTGCTGGATCGCGGGCCGGCAGAAAGTCGTCACCACCTCCTCCGAGGAGGACCTGCACGCCGCGCTCAACGACGTGCGCGACGACCTGCGCCGCAAGCTCAACGACGCGAAGACCAAGCAGGAGCCGCGGCACAACCGCCACCTGCGGGAGAACGCGCTGCCCGACCCGGCGGCGATCGACGAGGGCGATCTCCTCAAGAACGACCAGATCTGAGCGTCGCGTCCTGCCCGCCGCTCAGCCGGCGGGCAGGACGCGGAACCGCAACAGGGACGCGAGCGGCACGCCCGAGAGGTGGATGCGCTCCAGTCCGACGGTACGGCCACCCGGCTGCTCGAACAGCCGCACCCCGTCGCCGAGCAGCACGGGCGCGACACAGGTCAGCACCTCGTCCAGCACGCCCGCCGTCAGGCACTGCCGGGCGACGTCCGCGCCGAGCACGTTCACGTACTTGTCGCCGGCCGCCTCCTTCGCCTGCCGGACCGCCTCGGCGAAGTCGCTCACGAACGTGATGCCCGGCCAGTCGGCCTCGGGCACGTGGTGGGTCAGCACGATCTGCGGCCCGGACCAGCCCCCACCGAACGCCTCACCCTCGCTGGGCGTGTCCTTGTAGGGGTCGTCGCCGCGGAACGTGCGGTTGCCGACCAGCAGCGACCCGATGTCACCGATCAGCTCGTCCACATACGGATTGGGCCCGAGGTACGGGGTCAGCCACGACATGTCCCCGCCCGGCCCGGCGATGAAGCCGTCCAGCGACATGGTGACGGAGTAGAGCAGCTTGGCCATGTCCGCCAGTCTGCCTCTTGTGCTCAATCCGGGTTCAGGGTGCAGGGTGGTCGGATGATCGATCCGCTGGTTTCCGTACGCCTGGCCCGGCCGTGTCGTGATCTCGCCGCCGTACGAGGCGAACGGTGGCACCCGGGTGTCCCAGGGCGACTACTGGGACCAGTGAGGAGTGACTGTGGAGGGCCCGGACGGATATCGCCTCGTTCTTTCCGTCCGGAGCTGGTGAAGAACGAGAAAACTTACGCCGAGGGTAAAAGGATCCACCCACGACGTCGTCTGGCGGTGGCGATCAGGGCTGCCCGCTTCGCACAGTGAGGCATGAGCCTGACCCTCGCCCCTGGAACAGCCTGGTCCGACGTCCTCGCCCGGGTCGCGGCCGCCGCGCCCGAAGCGCTCACGGCCGACCGGTTGCGCAATCTCTACGCCGGCAAGTGGCGCGACATCGGCACACCGGCTGAGCTCCGTACCCCGGTGGACGGCACCCTGCTCACGCACCTGGCCAAAGTCGATGCCGGCACCGCGGCCGAGGCCGTGCGGGCCGCGACCGCGGCCCACCGGAGCTGGTCGGCGACGCCGCTCGCCGAACGCCGGGACCGCGTCGCGGCCGCCGTCGAGGCCCTGGCCCGGCACCGCGACCTGCTGGCCTTGACCCTGGCCTGGGAGATCGGCAAACCGTGGCGGCTGGCCTGCGCCGACGTCGACCGGGCCCTGGACGGCGTGCGCTGGTACGCCGAGCAGATCGACCGGCAGGTCGCCGGCCGGGAACCGCTGCCCGGACCGGTCAGCAACATCGCCTCCTGGAACTACCCGATGAGCGTGCTCGTGCACGCCGAGCTGGTGCAGCTGCTGGCCGGCAACGCGGTCATCGCCAAGACGCCCTCGCAGGGCGGCGCCGTGTGCCTGACGCTGGCCCACGCGCTGATGGTACGGGCCGGGCTGCCCGTGACGCTGCTCTCCGGCAGCGGCGAGGAGCTCTCCGAGGTGCTGGTCCGGGCGCCGGAGATCGGCGCGGTCGCGTTCGTCGGCGGCCGCTCCAACGGCGGCAAGGTGGCGGCCGCCCTGCTCGACTCCGACAAGCGGCACTTCATCGAGCAGGAGGGCCTCAACGCGTGGGGGATCTGGGAGTTCTCCCAGTGGGACCGGCTGGCCGGGCACCTGCGCAAAGGCTTCGAGTACGGCAAGCAGCGCTGCACGGCGTACCCGCGGTTCGTGGTGCAGCGGGAGCTTGTCGACGCGTTCCTGGACGTCTACCTGCCGGTGGTCAAGGCGGTCCGCTTCGGGCATCCGCTCGCCGTCGAGACGCCCGGCGATCCGCTGCCCGAGCTGGACTTCGGGCCGCTGATCAGCGCGGCCAAGGCCGGCGAGCTGCGCCGCAAGGTCGACGAGGCGATCCGCGGCGGGGCGGTGCCCCTGCACCGGGGCGCGAGCTCGGCGGGCCGGTTCCTGGACGGGCAGGACACCAGCGCGTACGTGGCGCCGGCCGCGTTGCTGGCCCCGCCCGGACGCTCCCGGCTCATGCACGCCGAACCGTTCGGTCCTGTCGACACGATCATCGTGGTGGACACCGAGGACGAACTGCTGTCGGCGATGAACGCCAGCAACGGCGCGCTGGTGGCGAGCCTCGCCGTGGACGACGAGGAGCTGGCGGCCAAGCTCGCCCAGGACGTGCAGGCCTTCAAGGTGGGCATCAACCGGCCGCGTTCGCGGGGCGACCGCGACGAGTGCTTCGGCGGCCGCGGCGCCTCCTGGAAGGGCGCGTTCGTCGGCGGCGACCTGCTCGTGCACGCGG
Source organism: Actinoplanes sp. NPDC048967 (assembly GCF_040649415.1). Lineage (NCBI taxonomy): Bacteria > Bacillati > Actinomycetota > Actinomycetes > Micromonosporales > Micromonosporaceae > Actinoplanes > Actinoplanes sp. NPDC048967. Next base: position 835,106 of record NZ_JBEZFL010000003.1, on the reverse strand, counting down.
TCACCGTCGGCGAGCCCGGCGAGCGCCTGTACGGCAACTTCCCCGACTACAGCAGCTACCCGCCGGACATGTGAGCGCCGGCCTGCACCAGACTGGAGGCCATGCCCAGGACGATGCGGATCAGCACGCGCAATGCGACGTTCCAGCAGTGGGAGGCCCTGCTGACCAACCGGAACAAGCGGCAGCGCGCCGGTGAGTTCCTGGTCCAGGGCGTGCGCCCGATCTCCCTGGCGGTGGAACACGGCTGGGAGATCCGTACCCTGCTCTCCTCGGACGGTCCCGGCCTGTCCAAGTGGGGGCGCGAGGTCATCGAGACCGCCGGTGCGCCGCGGGCCGTGGTCGCCGCCGAGCTGATGCGCGAGCTGGGCGGCAAGGACGAGGACGCGCCGGAACTGCTGGCCGTGGTGGGCCTGCCGCCGGACGACCTGACCCGCCTGACGGCCGGCGTGAACCTGCTGGTGGTGGTCTTCGACCGGCCCACCACGCCGGGCAACATCGGCACCCTGGTGCGCTCGGCGGACGCTTTCGGCGCCACCGGCGTGGTCGTCACCGGGCACGCCGCGGACCCGTACGACCCGAAGGCGGTCCGGGCCAGCACCGGGTCACTCTTCGCGCTGCCGGTGGTGCGGGTGCCGAGCCACCGGGAGGTCCTCGACTGGGCCGGCGGTCTGCGCGCGGACGGCGTGCCGGTGCAGGTGGTCGGCACCGACGAGCGCGGCCCGGTCGAGATCGCCGAGCACGACCTGACCGGGCCGACGGTGCTGGCGGTCGGCAACGAGACGCACGGGCTGAGCGCCGGCTGGCGGGAGGCCTGCGACCAGATGGTCCGGATCCCGATCACCGGCGCGGCCAGCAGCCTGAACGCGGCCTCGGCGGCGAGTGTGGCGCTGTACGAGGCCGCCCGCCAGCGGCGCCGCCGTTAGCTGCGGGCTCCCTGGCTGCCGGCGAACTTCGCGATGGCGGCCGGGGTCACCGGGGTGAAGAAGTTGACGAGGTTGCCGTCGGGGTCGCGCACCAGCAGGGACCGGTTGCCCCAGGGCATCGTGGTCGGCTCGGCGACGACCTCGTCGACCCGGCCGGCGATACCGCGGTAGACAAGATCGACGTCGTCGACGAGGAACTCGATGATCACTGTGCGGTTGTCGGCCGGCCGGGACGCGCCGGGCGCGAACAGATCGACGGTACGGGTGCTGCCGATCGCGAGGGTGGCCCGCTCGGTGGTCAGCTCGGCGAAATCCTCGGTGAACCAGTGCGCCTGCACCCCTGTGACCTGCTCGTAGAAGGCGACCAGGCGCGCGGCGTCAGCGGTGATGATGCGGATCGAGACGATGTTCATGAGGGCACCCTAGAACCGATACTGGACAGAAACGGCCCAGTATTCGCGCTAGATTTCCGCCCATGGCCCGACCCGCCGCCCAGGTCCTCACCCTGCTGGAACTGCTCCAGTCGGGCGGCATCCGAACCCTGACGGAACTCGCCGACCGGCTGGGCGTCGACCCGCGCACCGTACGGCGGTACGTGGCCCACCTGATCGACCTGGACGTGCCCGTCGAATCGGTGCGCGGCCGGCACGGTGGCTACCGGCTCGCCTCCGGTTTCCGCATGCCACCCCTGATGCTCAGCGACGACGAAGCACTGGCGGTGCTGCTCGGGCTGATCGCCGGTCGCCGTACGGGCCTGGCGACGACCACGGGCACGGCGAGCGAGACGGCGGCGGCCAAGATCCGGCGCGTGCTGCCGGAACGGCTCGCCCGCAAGCTCGACACCGTGCTGGAGTCGCTCGCGTTCACGGCCGCGCCCGGCGAGTTCGCCCTGCCGGAGACCGCTGTGCTGCTGACGGTCGCGGATGCGGTGCGGCACTGCCGGCCGGTCGCGATCACGTACAGCGGAGGCGACGGGCGGCGAAGTGCGCGGACGGTGCATCCGTACGGGCTGGTCGCGCACTCCGGGCGGTGGTACGTCACCGGCGTCGACCCGGATCTCGGGGCCGACCGGACGTTCCGGCTCGACCGCATCGCTGACGCCAGGACGTTGCCGGGCTCGTTCGAGGCGCCCGCCGGGGTGGATCCGGTGCGGCGGGTGCTGTCCGGGTTGGCGGGGGCGCCGTACCGGCATCGGGTGAGCCTGCGGATCCAGGCGACGGTCGAGCACATCCGGAGCCGGCTGCCCGCGGGAGTGGCGGAGCTCGACCCGGACCCGGAGGGCGGGGGGTGGGTGCGGGCTGAGCTGCGAGCTGAGCGGCTCGACTGGATTCCGGGGGTGCTGGCGTCGCTGGACCGGCCGTTTGTGATCGAGCGCCCGGACGAGCTGCGAGGGCTGGTCGCCGCGCTCGCCGACCGGCTCGCGGCCGCGGCCCGCGCCACTTCAGGCGGCGCGTAACTTGGCCATGAGGAGCGATCAAGCGCCCGGTGCCACGGCCGGGCTAGATACGGTTGTTTAGTTCGAGCTATAGTTTTGGAGTGGCATCCGATTCGACGCGTCGCTGGGCGATCCGTACTACCGGCGAAGTCCGTGACTGGCTGCGGGCTCTACGCCAAGTTGATCCCGGGACGTACCGGTCGGTGAACGTCGCTATCGACATGCTGGCCGAGATCGGTCCAGCTCTCGGCAGACCGCTGGTAGACACTTTGCAGGGCTCTCACCTCGGCAACCTCAAGGAACTGCGGCCGCGTTCGGGCCGGGACGTCGCCATCCGGATCTTGTTCGTTTTCGATCCCTGGTCACAGGCGGTGCTCCTGGTCGGCGGGAACAAGGCGGGCGAGTGGGCACGATGGTACGAAGTGGCGATTCCGGCGGCTGAGGTCTCCTACGAGGCGTGGCTGGCGACGGAGAGAAAGCGGAGGGAGGCGTGATGACGGACTTTCACGACTGGGATGACGTGCGGGCCGAGCTGCACGATGGTGACGATGCTGCCCTCGTCACTGAGCGGGCCCGGACGGAAGCATGGATCTCCGCTTTTCACCTGGCGGAGGAGCGCAAGCGGCTGGGTCTTACGCAGCGGGAGGTCGCCGACCTCATGGGGGTGACCCCCGGGCGGGTCAGCCAGATCGAGAACGGTGACCTGGACGCGAACGAGGTGGCGACACTCAGCCGTTACGCCCGGGCGCTCGGGGCTCGGATGCGGATCATTTTCGACTACGGCAACGACCTCCGGCAGATCGCCTGAGGCCTGACGCCGGGTAACCCGGTCGCCGGGGGAGGGCGGCGACCGTACGGTCGCAGCATGGTCCCCACCCTGCGCTCGATAGTCGACCCCGCAGCGCTGGCCGGCATCGCCGCCCGGGAGTACGGCCTCGAGGTCACCCGCTGTGTCCTGCTGCGCTCCCTGGTCAACGACGTCTACCGGCTGGACACGCCGTCCGGCCCGCGGGTGCTCAAGCTCTACCGGGCCGGACACGCGTCCGCCGCCTGGGAAGTAGCACTGGCAGCCCATGTCGGGGCAGGCGTCGCTCAGGGCGTACCGCTGCTCGACGGCCGCCCAGCCGGTGACCTGACCGCCGCCGAGGGTTCGCGGGCTTTCACGCTCTGGGAGTGGGTGCCCGGCGACAAACCGTCGAAGCCGCGCACCGACGAGCTCTACCACCGTTTCGGTATCGCCACGGCCGCGTTCCACCAAGCCGCCTCCGGCTTCCCCGGTCCGCCGGCCGTCGACGTGGGCGAGCTGGTCGACGAGGTCCTGGCCCGGGTGCCGGACGCCGCCGACCGGGCGTTGATCGCCGCGCTGGCGGCCGAGGCCGGCCGTCGGATACGCGCGGCCGAGCTGGATCGCGGGATCTGCCACGGCGACGTCACCCTGGACAACGTGCACCAGGATGGCGACCGGATCATTTTCTTCGACCTGGACCGGGCGGCCGACGACTTCCGGGCCGCGGATCTCGCCCCGGTGGCGGGGACGCCGCACTGGCCCGCGTTCCTGGCCGGCTACCGCTCGGTGCGCCCGTTCCGGGCCGCGGACGAGGCGGCGGTGCCCTGGCTCGGCGTGCTGATGCGGATCGACTACCTGCACTTCCACCTGTACGCGAAACCGGCGATGCGGGGCACCGAATCGCTGACCGAGGGCTGGGTCGAGCAGAACCTGACCGAGCTGCGCGCCGCGGGCCGACGGCTCGGCGACTCAGCTGGGGGCTTCGCCGACCGATGAGAGGGGCAGTCCGGCCCGACCGAGGAGGCGATCGTGCGGCACAAACGCAACGAGGCTGAGCAGCAGGTCGCGGAGCTGTTGCGGACCGCCCGGGAGTCGTTGGGGCTCAGTCTTGCCTTCATGACCCGGATGGACGGCACCACCCAGCATCTGGAGGTGGTCGAGTCGCCGCTGCCGTGGGTGTTCCGGGACGGCAACACCCAGCCGCAGGCGACCACGTTCTGTCAGGCGATCATGGATGGCAAGCTGCCCGCGGTCATGCCCAATGTCAAGGATTTCCCGGCCGCCATGAAGCTGCCCTCGGCCCGGATGCCGCGGATCCGCAGCTTCGTGTCGGTGCCGATGGTGCTCAGCGACGGCACCGTCTACGGCACCTTCTGCGCCGCCGGGTTCGCCGCCGACAAGGAGCTCAGCAAGCGGGACAAGGCGTTGATGGAGGTGCTGTCGCGGGCCGCATCGGTGATCATCGAGCCCGGGGTGCGGGAGCGCAAGCGCAACGCCGAGATCGAGAGCCGGTTGCGGCCGGTGATCGACGGTGGGGGCCCGCTCGTGCTGTTGCAGCCCATCGTCGACCTCGTCACCCGGCGGCGGGTCGGCACCGAGGCGCTGAGCCGGTTCCCGCGGGAGTGGAACCTCGCGCCCGACCTGTGCTTCGCCGACGCGGACCTGATCGGTGAACGCGAACGCCTCGAGGTGCTGGCCCTGCGGCGGGCCGGGGAGCACCTCGACCGGGTGGCCGGTTACGTCGCGATGAACGTGTCACCGGCCACGCTGTTCACCGATGACTGCGCCGACTTCCTGGCCCGGATGCCGCTCGACCGGGTCGTGCTGGAGCTGTCCGAGCACGAACCGATCGAGGACTACGACGCCCTGAAGGCCGTGCTGGCTCCGTTGCGGGCCCGCGGCATGCGGCTGGCCATCGACGACGTCGGCGCCGGCTTCTCCTCGTTGCGGCACATCGTCGTCACCGCGCCCGACGTCATCAAGCTCGACCGCAGCATCGTCACCGGGCTCGGCGACGACCCGGTGCTCTCCGTGGTGGTGCACTCCCTGGTCGACCTGGCCCGGGCCACCGGCGCCCAGGTCGTCGCCGAAGGGGTCGAGACCGAGGCGGACGCCGCGGCGCTGGCGAAGCTCGGTGCCGGCCTCGGCCAGGGCTGGCACTTCGGTCGGGCCACCACCCCGGGCGAGCTGCGCGACGACTACCCCGTGGCCGCGCCGGCGCCCGCGTTCGGCTGACCGCGGCGGCGTACCCGTGGCCGGAACGCCCCGGTCCGCCCGATTGAGCTGCGAAGACTGTCCGGTTGTCGGCAGTGCCGGGCGGCCGCGCGTCAGTACGCTCGGCCGCGATGGACCTTCTGGAGCGCGACGGCGCCCTCGCCGACCTGGACGCGCTGCTGGCCGACACGGCCGGCGGCGGGCGGATCGCTGTCGTCTCCGGTGAGGCCGGCGCCGGCAAGTCCAGTCTGGCCGCCGCCTTCGCCGCCATGGCCGGCCCGCGGGCGTGGGTGCTCTGGGGTGCCTGCGACCCGCTGCTCACCCCACGGGCCCTCGGGCCGTTGCACGACATCGCCCGCGAGGTGGGCGGTGCCCTGCGGGAACGGATGGCCGCGGGGGAGCGGAGCGCGGTCTTCGACGCTCTGCTCGACGCGCTCGACGGTCCCCGGCAGCGCCGCCGGCCGGTGGTGGTCATGGAGGACCTGCACTGGGCCGACGAGGCGACCCTCGACCTGGTGGCGTTCCTGGGGCGCCGGCTCGCGGTGCTGCGGGTGCTGCTCGTTCTCACGTACCGTGATGATGAGATCGGTCCCGACCACCAGCTGCGGACCGTCCTGGCCGGCCTGCCGCGGACCCTGGTCCGGCGGTTCCCCCTGGCCCCGCTGTCGGTCCAGGCGGTCGACGAGCTCGCCCGCCGCGCGGGCCGGGCGTCCTCCTCCGTGTACGCGGTGACCGGCGGTAACCCCCTGCTGGTCACCGAGGTCCTCGCCGCGACCGACTCCGCAGTGCCGGCCACCGTGCGCGACCTGGTGCTGTCCCGGCTGTCCGCGCTGTCACCGCAGGGCCGGGAGGCCGCCGGTTTCGTGGCCGTCGTGCCGTCCCAGGCCGAGCCCGCCCTGCTGGCCTCACGCGGCGCCGGAGTCGAGGAATGCCTGGCCGGAGGCGTCCTGAGCGCCACGGCTGACGGGGTCGCGTACCGGCACGAGCTGCTGCGCCGGGCGGTGGAGCAGGAGTTGTCGCCGGTGCGCCGAGCCGCGCTGCACGCCGACGTGCTCGCCCAGCTCGCCGCCCGGGCCGGCGTGGACCCGGCCCGGCTCGTGCACCACGCCCACCACGCCGGGGACGCCGCCGCGGTGCTGCGCTGGGCGCCCGTCGCCGCCGTACGGGCCGCCGGGGTCGGTGCCAACAAACAGGCCGCGGCCCACTACGAGCTGGCGTTGCGGCACGCGGCCGGCGCGCCGGCGGTGGAACGGGCCGAGCTGCTGGAGGCGTACGCGACCGTCGCCTATCTGGCCGGGCAGATCGTGGAGGCGCTGGCGGCCCGGCGGCAGGCGCTGACGTTGCGCGAGCAGGCCGGTGACACCGTACGGATCGGCGAGAACCTGCGCTGGGTGTCCCGGCTCAGCTGGTGGCGGGGGTACACCGGGCAGGCCCGGCAGGCCGGCGTCCGGGCGGTGGAGGTGCTCGAGTCGATCGCGCCCGGACCGCAGCTCGCGATGGCCTACAGCAACCTTTCGCAGCTGCACATGCTCGCCGGCGAGGCCACCGCCATCGAGTGGGGCGAACGCGCCATCGACCTGGCCCGGCACTTCGGCGACCTCGACACCGAGGTGCACGCCCTGGTCAACGTGGGCTCGACCCGGATGGCCCGGGACTTCGCGCGGGGCGGCGCGGAGCTGGAGCGGGTCGCCGCGCTCGCCGCCGCGGCCGGGCTCGACGACCACGCCACCCGGGCCCTGGCCAACAAGGCCTGCCAGGCGGTCGAGTGGTGCGACTTCGACGTCGCCGAGGACGTGCTGGACCGGGTGCTGGACTTCGCCGAGGCCCGCGACCTGGACGGCTACGTGCGCCACCTGCTCGGCTTCCGGGCCGCGATGCTGCTGGCCCGCGGCGACTGGGCCGGTGCCCGGGCGGATGCCGAGGCGGCCATGGCGGGTCGCGATCGTCCCGGCCCCTCCCGCAGCACCGCGCAGGTCGTGCTCGGCCGGCTACGGGCCCGCCGCGGCGAGCCGGACGCCGTCGACATCCTGCTCGACGCCGAAGGGCCGGCCTACGAGGCGGACGAGATGCAGTTCGTCGGGCCGGTCTCGACCGGGCTGGCCGAGTACCACTGGATCGCCGGGGACCCGGCCCGCTCGGCTGCCGAGGCGCGACGCGGGTACGAGGTGGCGGTGCGGGTCGGGCATGCCTGGTTCGCGGGACAACTCGCCTACTGGCAGTGGCGGGCCGGGGAGCCGATCCCGGTCACCGAGCTGATCGCGCTGCCGTACAGGTTGCTGATCGAGGGGGACTGGCGGGGTGCCGCCGCCGAATGGGCGCGGCGGGGTTGCGCGTACGCCCGGGCCGAGGCGCTGAGCTGCGGTGACGAGGAAGCTACCGCGGAGGCGCTGCGCATTGTGGACGGTCTCGGCGCGGTGGGCACGGCCCGGCGGCTGCGCGCCGAGCTGCGGGACAAGGGGGCCAGGGTGCCGCGCGGGCCCCGTCCGGCGACGGCCGCCCATCCGACCGGGTTGACGGCCCGGCAGCGGGAGGTGCTGACGTTGCTCGCGGAAGGACTGAGCAACGCCGACATCGCCGCGCGGCTGACGTTGTCGGCCAAGACTGTCGACCATCACGTGTCGGCGGTGCTCGGCAAGCTCGGCGTACCGTCGCGGGGCCAGGCCGCCGCGGCCGCCCGCCGCCTCGGCCTGCTCGCGCCCCACTGACGCCAACATGGGGAGAAATCCCCACGCGGGCCCCGGCCCGCCGCTCCTAACGTCAGCCGCATGACGAGTTCACTTGCCCTTGACGGGATCAAAGCACGCCAGCAGAAGACCTGGGCCAGCGGCGACTACGGCGCGGTCGCGGCCCTGATCCAACCCATGTCCGAGGCGCTCGTGCAGGCCGCGGACCTGTCCGCCGGGTCGCGGGTCCTCGACGTGGCCACCGGTACGGGCAACGCGGCCATCGCGGCGGCCCGGTGCCTGTGCACGGTGACGGGCGTCGACTACGTACCCGAACTGATGGACCGCGGCCGGGCCCGGGCCGCCGCCGAACACCTTCCGGTCCGCTTCGTCGAGTGCGACGCCGAGGCGCTGCCGTGCGACGACGGCGAGTACGACGCCGTCCTGTCCGTGGTCGGCGTCATGTTCGCGCCCGACCAGGAACGCGCGGCCGCCGAACTGACCCGGGTGTGCCGGCCGGGCGGCACGATCGCCCTGGCCAACTGGACGCCGGACGGCTTCATCGGCGAGCTCTTCCGCACCGTCGGCCGCCGCGTCCCGCCGCCGCCCGGCGTGCGCGCGCCCGTCGAATGGGGCAACGAGCCGCGGCTGCGGGAGCTCTTCGGCGACCGGGTCACCGACCTGCGGGTGACCCGGCGCGAGTTCGTCTTCCGGTTCGGATCCCCGGAGGACTTCGCCGACTACTTCCGGGCGCACTACGGGCCCACGCTGAAGGCCTTCGAGGCGCTCGGCGAGGACGGCAAGCTGCTCCACGCCGACCTGGTCGACCTGGTCACCCGGTACGACGTGGCCACGGACGGCACGATCAAGGTGCCGTCCGCGTACGTCGAGGTGCTGGCCACCCGCGTCTAGCGCTCAGTCGACCGGCCGGCGCGGCTGGGGGACGGCGGTCCGCAGCGCCCCGTCCCCGGCCAGCTCGGTCAGTACGTCGTTGAGGGCGTCGACCTGGGCCTCGGTGTGCGCCGCGGTCAGCTGGACGCGGAAGCCGATCTCGTCGCGGGGCACCCCCGGGTACGGCGCCAGCGTCACGTACTGCCCGGCCCGCCACAGCCGCTCGGAGACGGCGATCAGGTCGTGCTCGGGCGAGATCGGGATCTCCACGACCGGGGTGTCGTCCCGGTTCAGGGTGTGCACGCCCAGGCCCCGGACGTGCGAGAGCAGCTTCATGGTCAGCCGGTAGAGGTGCGTGCGCAGCTCGTCACCGCGCTTGTCGTTGACGTCCAGGCCGGCCATGACCGTGGCCAGCGACGCCACCGGGGACGGGCCGGAATACAGGTACGTCGGCGCGGCGACCTTCAGCCGGTCCTTGACCGCCGTCGGCAACGCCAGGTACGCCAGCAGCGACGAGTAGGCCTTGGAGAAGCCGCCGACCAGGATGATGTCGTCGTACGTCTCGCCGCTGTGCTTGACGATGGCGTTGCCCCGCAGCCCGTACGGGGACTGCTCGACGGGACTGCGCTCACCGATCACGCCCATGCCGTGCGCGTCGTCGACGTACAGCACCGCACCGTTCTCCCGGCACAGCCGCGCGTACGTCTTCAGGTCCGGGATGTCGCCGGTCATGCTGTTGACGCCGTCCATGCAGACCATCACCGGCCGGGCGGTGGCCTCCCGGAGCAGCCGGGCGAGCTCGTCGGTGTCGCCGCTGCGGAAGCGGCGCAGCGTCGCGCCCTGCCCCCGCGCGAACACACACCCGTCGTAGATGGTCTTGTGCGCCCGGCTCTCCATGATCAGCGTGCCCTGCTGGACCAGCGCCGGGATGACCCCGAGATGGATCTGGGAGATGGTGGGCAGCAGCAGGACGTCCTCCGCGCCGAGCAGGTCGCTCAGGCGCTCCTCGAGCTGCGGATAGAGCCGCGGGCTGCCGAGCATGCGCGACCAGCTCGGGTGGGTGCCCCACCGGCGCAGCTGCGGCTCGACCGCGCCGATGACCTCCTCGTCGAGGTCCAGGCCGAGATAGTTGCAGGAGGCCCAGTCGACCAGCCAGTCCTGGCCGATCCGGATCCGGCGGCCCTCGATCTCGTCGATGACGGCGTCGTACATGCGGCTGTGCAGGCGCAGGTCTTCGATGTCGTGCGTCAATGCCGGCACGAGTGAACCCCTCTCCCAGAACGAATCATGAAGGCGTACCCGGGCGGCTCGCGGATGAACCCGGCGGATGCAGAATGCAGGGACGATCACGTCAGGCGGGTTTCCGCGGTGGCGAACTCGGTCTCGCCCACTGTGCCGTTTCGCCCGATCATGAGGCTTTCGCGTGGTGGAATCGGGGCATGCGGATGACGGTGAGGGCCGAGCACGCGGCGTACCGGGATCGGCCCTAGCCGGCGATGCAGAGTGAATCCACCGCGCCGGCGCTGCTGCGCCCGGTCCTGCCCATCGCGGACCGGATGCGCACCAGTACGCGCCTGGCCGCCCTCATCCTGGTGCTGATGATCCCCGGGATCGTGGCCACGTCCGCCTATGTCCGCGAGGCCCGGGCGCAGATCGCCTTCAGCGAGGCCGAACGGCAGGGCCTCGAGGTGGTCCGGCCGGCCCTGCTGGCGCTGGCGAACACGGTCGCCGCCCAGGAACCCGACCTGGCCGCTGTCCGGGCCGCCGTGGCCGCCCATCCCGAGCTGCGGCTCGACGACTCCGTGCGGGCCGTGCCGGGGCGGCTGGGTCCCACCCCGATCCAGCGATTCGCGCTGGCCACGGCGCTGGCCGGGCTCATCACCGACGCCGGCAACAACTCGAATCTGATCCTGGACCCGGACCTGGACTCGTTCTACGTCATGGACGCCCAGATCGTGCAGCTGCCGAAGGCGCTGCTGGGCGCGGCCAAGATCGCCGCGGCCGATCTGACCGGCGGGACCAACGCCATCGCGACCCAGGCGGTCCGGGCGGGGGAGCTGGCCACGGCGGCCGACAATCTGCGGTACGACGTGAGCACCGCGGCCGCCAACACAGCGATGGACGGGCTCGACAGCCGGCTGACCGAGATCGCCGCCGCGGCCGACGCCATGACCGCGCTGGCCGGCCGGCTCACCGACAATCTGGGCCGGCCCGGCCCGGTCGACGTGGGCCCGGTGGCCACGGCCATGGCCGGCGCGGTCGGGCCGCTCGCCGAGGTCCTGGACGACCTGCTCGAAATCCGGGTGGACGGTTTCGAACGCGAACGGCTGATCGTCCTCTGCGTCACCATGGGCGGTTTTGTGCTCGCCGCGTGGTTCGCCGTCGGCGTGCTGTGGCGCACCCGGCACGACGTCGCCCTGGCCGTCCGCGGCGTCACGGCGATCGCCGACGGCGACCTGGAGACGCGCCCGGTCCCGGCCGGCCGGGACGAGCTCGGTGACATCGGCCAGGCCTTGACCACCGCCCGGTCCCGGATGGTGGCCCAGGAGGAGGAGCTGGCGCGCGCCCAGGTCGTCCGCGAGGAGCAGCTGCGGACCAGCTTCCAGCATCAGCGGCAGGCCGAGCTGCGCCTGCGGGACCGCGCCCAGCACATCATCGACGGGTCGACCACGGTCATCGCCGAGGAGCTGCGCCGGGTGACCGACCAGGTCGGTGACGTCCGGCGGGCGGCCGAGACCATCGACAGCGGCATCTCGGCCACCGGCGCGGCCACCGAGGCGGTGGTGGCCGACGCCCGGCGGGCCGAGGACGTGATCGCCTCGCTGGAGCAGAGCCTGCGCCGGGTCGCCGAGACGGCCACCCTGGTCAAGGGCATCGCGGGGCAGACCCGGCTGCTGGCCCTCAACGCCACCATCGAGGCCGCCCGCGCGGGTGAGCTGGGCCTGGGCTTCACCGTCGTCGCCGACGAGGTCAAGGAGCTGGCCAACAGCACGTCCGTCTCGACCGAGCAGATCGCCGGGACGATCAGCGAGCTCGAACGCGACACCCAGCAGATGGCCGACACCATCGCCGCGATGGTCGCCGGTATCGCCGGGGTGGGCGACGCCGCCACGTCGCTGCGCGCGGTCGCCGCCGACCAGGGCACGGTGGTGGGCCGGCTGGCCGACCAGATGGGCCGCACGATCGGCCGGGTCGAGGAGATGTCGGGCCTGTCCGCGCAACTCGAACGCCGGGAGAGTGACCGGGTGACCATGTCCGGCACCGTCCGGGTGCAGCGGGCCGGCGACACCTACACGACCGAGATGATCAACGTCAGCCGCGGCGGCATCCGGGTCCGCCTGGACGCGGCCAGCCCGCTGGGCATCGGCGACGCCGTCCGGATCGAAAGCCTCGGGCCACTGCACGAGGGCATCCCGGCCCGGGTGGTCAGCCTGGGCGCCGGCGACGAAGCGGGTGAGGCCGGCCTGCAGTTCATGATCCCGGACGACGCCCTGGCCGAGCGGGTCGACCGCTACGTCGCCGACCTCATCGAGGGCGCCGCCCTACCGGCGACCTGAGGCCGGATGTCCGAGGCCGGACGCCCGACGCCCGAGGCCGGCCATGCCTAGCCGGCCGGCCGGCCTCATCGGAACGTGCGGACGTAGCGGCGTTGCCACGGCGTTTCGACAGCCCCGCGGTGATAACCGGCGCGGACGAAGGCGACCGCCTCCGACGGGGGCACGCCGTCGAGCACGGCCAGGCAGGCCAGCGCCGTACCCGTGCGTCCCCGGCCGCCGCCGCAAGCCACCTCCACCCGCTCGTCCGCGGCCCGTTCCCAGGCCTCGCCGAGCAGCTTCACCGCCTGGTCCCGGTCGGCCGGCAGCCGGAAGTCGGGCCAGCGCAGCCACCGGCTCTCCCACGCCACCGGGGCCGGTTCGGCGCCGAGCAGGTACACCCCGAACTCCGGTACCGGCCCGGGCGGCAGCGGCCGGCGGAGTCCCCGCCCGCGCACCAGCCGCCCGGACGGCAGGGCCAGGATCCCGGGTCCGGCGGGGTCCCAGGTCATGCCGCGGTCAGGGACGACGCCACGGACGACAGCCACAGCACCACGGCGCGGGCGCCGGGGTCCGGGTGGCCGATCACCCGGTCGCCCAGGTAGCTGGAGCGGCCCAGCCGGGCCTGGATCGCCGTGGTGCCCTGCGCGCCGTTGCGGGCCGCGTCCACCGCGGCGGCCAGAGCGTCCCGGCCGGAGCCGCCGTCGCGCAACGCCGCTGCCATGGCCTCGGCGGCCGGGGCCAGGGCGTCGACCATCGTGCGGTCGCCGACCTCGGCCCCGCCGACCTCGCGGACGCCGTCGGTGCCCGCTCGCAGCGCCGCCGACCACGCGCGGGCCGGGTCGTCCGGGCCGGCCTCCTCCAGGGCGGCCGCCGCGCGCAGCAGCATGATCGCGTACAGCGGGCCGGAGGTGCCGCCGATGCTGCGCCGTACGGTCGCCGACGTGGCCCGCAGCACCGCCGCCGGGCCCTGCTCGCCGGGATATTCGGGGCATTCCGCGAGGACCGCCGCCGCGCCGCGGGCCATGCTGATGCCCATGTCGCCGTCGCCGACCTCGCGGTCCAGCTCGGTCAGCTCGTCGCGGTGGGCGACCAGCGTCTCCGCCACCGCTTCCAGGGCCCGGCGCACCGGATCATCGGCCGGCAGCGTGCCGGTCGGGCCCTCGGCCGGAGCCGGCGCCGGGATGACCGCGCCCTCGGCCGCCGGGATGGTGCGCGGCCAGGCCGGCGCGGTGGTCGGCGCGTCCAGGGCGGTCAGCAGCTCCTCGTCGACGGCCAGCAGGCTGACCGAGACACCGGCCATGTCCAGCGCGGTGAGGAAGTTGCCGGCCCAGAGCCGGGGCACCGGGTTGCCGCGTTTGCGCAGCTGCCGGACGGCGGCGTCGGTCACGATGGACAGCTCCATCGGCGGGGTCGCGCCGAGCCCGTTGACCAGCAGCGCGACCGGCTGACCGGGAGCGATGCCCCGGTCGTCGGCGATCGCGGTGACCAGCCGCTCGGCCACGTCGTGGGCCTCCTGCAGGGCGGCTCGTTCCACCCCGGGTTCGCCGTGGATGCCCAGGCCCCACTCCGCCTCGTCGGCGTCGAGCAGGAAACCGGGCTGGCCGGCCGCGGGCACGGTGCACGCGCTGAGGGCCAGGCCCATCGTGCCGACCGAGTCGGCGACGCGCTGGGCCCGGCGGGCCACCTCGGCCAGCGGCAGGCCGGCCGCGGCGGCCGCGCCCGCGACCTTGTGGACCAGCACGGTGCCGGCGAGGCCCCGGCGGCCGGCGCCGCCCTCGGCGGCCAGCGCGACGTCATCGGCGACCACGACGGTGGCCACGTCGACGCCCTCGGCCCGGGCCAGCTCGGCGGCGAGGCCGAAGTTGAGGCGGTCGCCGGTGTAGTTCTTGACGATCAGCAGGACGCCGCCGGGTGTCGCCACCGCCCGGATGGCGTCCAGAACGGCGTCCACGGACGGCGAGGTGAACACGTCACCCGCGACCGCCCCGGTCAGCATGCCGGCGCCGACGTAACCGGCGTGGGCCGGCTCGTGCCCGGCGCCGCCGCCCGAGAGCAGGGCGACGTGCCCGGCCGCCCGGACGTCGCCGATGTCGGTACGGACAGCGGTGGTCGAGCCGGCCAGGCGGGCGATACCGGCGGCGGTGAGCGTGAGTCCGTCCAGGGCCTCACTGACGACATCGTCAACGGCATTGATGAGCTTCTTCACCCGGATCATTCTCCTCCCCAACACGCGGATCGACCCGGTAACATTCCCGCCGTGCACAGCAACTACAGCGAGCGACGCCGGATGAGCCCCCTCCGGTTGCGTTAGCACGTGCCTCCAGCCGGCGGGTCGATCCCGCCGGCGTGAGTGGCACCGGCACCTGTCGACCCGTCTCCGCGTCGAAGTCGATGGGTCGTCATGAATCTCGAAGCTCTCCTCACCGCCCGGCTCGCCCCCGCGTTCGCCCAGGTCGCCCAGGCGACCGTCGATCCGGCCGTACGGCGTTCCCGGCACGCCGACTTCCAGTCCGGCGCGGCACTGCCGCTGGCCGGCCCGCTCGGCCGGCCGCCGCGCGACATCGCGGCCCGCGTGCTGGCCGCGGCCGACCTGGCCGGGATCGCCACCGCCGAGATCTCCGGACCCGGTTTCCTCAATCTGCGGCTGACCGACGAGGTGATCGCCGCGGGCGTCAATGACCTCGCCGCCGATGCCCGGCTCGGGGTGCCCCGCACGATGCGCCCCGAGCGGATCGTCGTCGACTACTCCTCGCCGAACATCGCCAAGGAGCTGACCGTCGGGCACCTGCGCTCGACCGTCATCGGTGACGCCATCGCCCGGCTGCTGGAGTGGCTCGGCCACGACGTCGTGCGGGCCAACCACCTCGGTGACTGGGGCACGGCGTTCGGCATGCTCATCGAGCATCTGGGCGGTGGGGACGCCGACGAGATCACCGATCTGACCGCTTTCTATCAGGCGGCGAGGGCCCGCTTCGACGCCGACGAGGACTTCCGGACCCGGTCGCGGCTCCGGGTGGTGGCGCTGCAGGGAGGCGACGAGGACACGTTGCGGCAGTGGCGGCACTTCGTCGCGGCGTCGCAGCGGTACCTGCTGGCCGCGTACCACCGGCTGCGGGTGACGCTCGCTCCGCAGGACTTCACCGGCGAGAGCTTCTACAACGACAAGCTGGAGCCCGTGGTGGCCGAGCTGGCCGGGAAGGGCCTGCTGCGGGAGAGCGAGGGCGCGCTGTGCGCGTTCCCGCCGGGCTTCACCGGCCGCGGCGGCGATCCGCTGCCGCTGATCGTGCGCAAGAGCGACGGCGGTTTCGGGTACGCGGCCACGGACCTCGCCGCCCTGCGGTACCGGACCGGTGAGCTGGGCGCGACCCGGCTGCTCTACGTCGTCGGCGCCCCGCAGCGCACCCACTTCGCGATGGTCTACGCGGTGGCGGCGGCCGCGGGCTGGCTGCCGGCCGGCGTACGGGCCGAACACGTCGGCTTCGGCTCGATCCTGGGCACCGACGGCAAGATGTTCCGGACCCGCTCCGGCGACTCGGTCAAGCTGGCGGCCGTGCTGGACGAGGCGGTCACCCGGGCCGCCGCGCTCGCCCCGTCGGCCGAGGTGGCGCGGGCGGTGGGGATCGGCGCGGTCAAGTACGCCGATCTGTCCGGCGACCGGATGTCCGACTACGTGTTCGACTGGGACCGGATGCTCGCGCTGACCGGCAACACCGGGCCGTACCTGCAGTACGCGTACGCCCGGACCCGGGGCATCCTGCGCAAGGCGCAGGCGGCGCCGGGACCGATCCGGATCACTGCCCCGGCCGAACGCGCCCTGGCGGTGGAACTGCTGGGCTTCGCCCAGGTGGTGACCGGGCTGACCGAGTCGCTGGAGCTGCACCGGCTGGCCGGCTACCTGCACGGGCTGGCCCAGACCTTCAGCGCCTTCTTCGAGGCGTGCCCGGTGCTGAAGGCGCCGGCCGGGGTCCGGGAGAGCCGGCTCGGCCTCTGCGAGCTGACCGGCCGCACCCTGCGGCAGGGCCTCGACCTGCTCGGCATCGAGACACCGGAGCGGCTCTAGAGCGGACGCCCTTCCTCCTTGACGACGCCGAGCAGCGGCCGGTTGGCGCCCGCCGGGTCCCAGGTCGGGTCGGTGACGGCCGGCTGGGCCCAGTCCAGCCGGCCGAAGCCGGGCCAGATCCGCTGGGTCAGCGCGCGGGTGGTGTGCACCCGCCGGCCGGCCCGGCGGCGGCGTTCGGCCAGCACCGCGCTGAGGAACATCCAGGGCGGGATGCCGGGCGGCGGGGCCTGGGAGATCTTCTCGGCGACCTCCTGAGCCAGGGTGTGCGCGAAGCGCCCGTTCTGCGGCTGCCGGATCTCGCCGGCCCGGGCCAGGTAGTGCCGGGTGGCCAGGGCCAGCTCGTCGTCGAGGCCGCTGAGGTCCAGCTCGGCCGCCCAGCCGGCGAGCTGCGGCGGCATCGACGGCACCCAGCCCCACGGCGCCGGGGACCGCTCGTGGATCACGAACGTGCCCGCCGCCTGATCGCCCAGCCGCCGGCCCTGCGGCGAGAAGATCATGGTGGTCAGCGCGACCGCCCAGGTCAGCGGCGGGAACAGCAGACCGGGCCACTCCACGGCCACGCCGACCAGGGTGCGGGTCAGCGCGTGCCGCAGCCGGATCGGGCCGCCGTCGACCCGGACCACCCGCAGGCCCATCGCGCGCTTGCCGATGCTGCGGCCGTTGGTCAGCGTCTCGGCGATCGTCGGGTAGGCGATGAACACACCGATGACCCCGATGGTGAAGGCGGCCTGCATGAAGGCGCCGTCGGCCACCCCCGGCGGCAGCACCGACGTGCCGATCCCGATGAGCATGACCGTCAGCAGGACGAAGACCAGCTGCATGGCGATGTCGATGATCAGCGCCAGGCCGCGCGAGCCGACCCGGGCCGGGCGTACGTCGACCTCGACGGCCTCCCCGTTGACGATCGGCTCGTCGCTCCCGCCGCCCGCCGGCACCGCCACAGTCATGCGGGTAGTTAACCCGATCGGCGTTGGCTACGCTGCGCCGGTGGACCTGGACGCGTACGTCGCCGAGCGCCGCGGGGAGTGGAACCGCCTCGAGGTGCTGGCCCGCCGCCGGCGGCTGTCCCCGGACGAGGCCGACGAGCTGGTCCTGCTCTACCAGCGGGCGGCGACCCACCTGTCCGTGGTCCGCAGCCACTCACCGGACCCGATCCTGCTGGCCTCGCTGTCCCAGCTGGTCATCGCCGGCCGTTCGGCGGTCACCGGCGGCCGCAGCTTCTCCTGGCAGCCCGTCCGGCTCTTCTTCACCTCGGCGTTCCCGTCCCAGCTCTACCAGGCCCGCCGCTGGTGGCTGACGGTGATGGTGGTCGACGTCCTGGTCGCCTGGGCCCTGATGTGGTATTTCTCCGCCCACCCGGACGTGATCAGCACCTTCGGCACCGGCCAGGAGCTGCAGCGCTACGCCGAGCAGGACTTCGTCGGCTACTACAGCGAGTTCCAGGCGCAGAACTTCGCGGCCAGCGTCTGGACCCACAACGCCCTGATCGCGGCCCAGTGCCTGGCCTCGGGTGTGCTGATCCTGCCGGTCATCTACATCCTCGGCCAGAACATCTTCGCCCTGGGCATGTCCGGCGGCGTGATGATCTACACGGGCCACGCGGACAC
This sequence comes from Actinoplanes sp. NPDC048967, assembly GCF_040649415.1. Classification (NCBI taxonomy): domain Bacteria; kingdom Bacillati; phylum Actinomycetota; class Actinomycetes; order Micromonosporales; family Micromonosporaceae; genus Actinoplanes; species Actinoplanes sp. NPDC048967. The sequence continues at coordinate 816,990 of NZ_JBEZFL010000003.1, read as the reverse complement.
CTTCTTCGGCTTCATCCTTCCGCACGGCCTGCTCGAGCTGACCTGCATCTTCGTCGGCGCGGGGGTGGGCCTGCGGATCGGCTGGGCCTGGATCGCGCCCGGCCCGCACCGCACCCGCGGCCAGGCGCTGGCCGAACGCGCCCGCGGCGGCATGCTGGTCGCGCTGGGCCTGGCCGTGACGCTGGGCGTCGCCGGACTGCTGGAGGCGTACGTGACACCGTCCGGCCTGCCGACCGTGCTGCGGATCGGGATCGGGGCGGTGGTGTGGGTGGCCTTCATGGCGTACGCGCTGGGCGTGGGCGGCGCCGCGCACCGCCGGGGCGAGACCGGTGACCTGGCCCCGGAGCACTCGGTCACCCCGGTGCCGACCGCCTAGCCCAATGGACTCCTCTTCCTCCGCGCCGTTCCTGCTGGCGTCGGGCGCGCTGCACCTGGGTTTCCAGCTGACGGTGTCCCTGGTCGTCTATCCAGCGCTGGCCGACGCGCCGGAGTCCGCCTGGCGCGAGATCCACGACGCGCACAGCCGCCGGATCACGCCGGTGGTGGTCATCGTCTACGGCCTGCTCGTCGTCGCCTGCGGCTGGGCGGTGCTGGCCGGACCGGACGGCTGGACGATCGTGTCCGTCGCCGCCGCGGCGGTCGCCGGGCTGCTCACGGCCTTCGGTGCGGCGCCGACGCACGGCCGGCTGGGGCAGAGCTGGTCCCGGGAGCTGGTGCACCGGCTGCTGCTGATCGACCGGGGCCGGACCGCGGCGGCGGTGGTCTGTGCCGTGGCCGCGTTCCTGGCCGCCCGCTGAGCGGGTCAGAGGCGCCCGGCTGCCTTCAGCATCAGGTAGACGTCGGCCACCTTCGAGGCGAAGTTCTCGCGCAGCTCGTCCACGACCAGCACTCCCTGCTGTTCCAGCAGCGCCCGCACCCGCCCGCGTTCGGCCAGGGCCAGCTCCGCCGCCGCGGCCACGTGCACGTCCGTGGCGGTGGCGCCCTCCGGCGGCAGTTCAGCCAGCTGCGCCGTCTCGGGGTCGCGCACGCTGGCCAGGACCACCCGGTGCCGGGTGGTCAGCCGGGACAGCATCGGCAGCAGGCCCTCGACGATCGGTGCCGCGTCCAGCGCCGTGAAGATGACCACCAGCGAGCGCTTGTGGTCGCGGCGCAGCAGGTCGCCGGCCGCCAGCCCGAAGTCCGTCTCGACCAGCGCCGGCTCCAGGGCGGCCATCGAGCTGATCAGGCGGGGGAGCTTGGTGCGGTGGCCGCCACCCTCCACCTTGGCCCGGACCGCCGTGTCCAGGGCCAGCAGGTCGACCCGGTCGTCGGCCTTGGCGGCCAGTACGGCCAGCAGCAGGGCGGCGTCGATGGCGGCGTCGAGGCGGGGCTCGTCGCCGATCCGGGCCGCCGAGGTGCGGCCGGTGTCTAGGACGCAGATCACCCGGCGGTCGCGTTCCGGGCGCCAGGTGCGGACCACCACGTCATGGGTACGGGCACTGGCCCGCCAGTCGATCGAGCGCACGTCGTCGCCGATCACGTACTCGCGCAGCACGTCGAACTCGGTGCCCTGGCCGCGCCCGCGGGTCACCACGGCGCCGTCGAAGATGCGCAGCTTGGCCAGCTTCTCGGGCAACAGCCGGCGCGACGGGAAGCGCGGCAGTACGCGCAGTGTCGACTCCGGCGTGACGGCTTCGTTCCACTTCTGCCGCCGCTGCCGGTACGCGAGCCCGAGCGGCCCGTACGAGCGCAGCGTCACCCGCACCGCCCGCCGGTCGCCGTGCCGGGTCGGGGTGAGCGTGGTGGTGAGCTCCTGTTCCTCGCCGGGCAGCAGGTTGAACCGGTGCTCGGTGTTGTCGGCGCCGGCGGACGGCACCCAGCGGTCGCGCAGCCGCAGCCACAGCGGCCGGCGGGCGGCGTTGCCCACGGTCAGCGCCATGGTGGTCGTCTCGCCCAGCCACACCGTCGCCTCGCCCGAGCGGCGCAGGGTGACCCCGGTGAGCGGTGCCGCGACCAGCACGTCCAGCGTTGCCGCCACGACCGCGAGCCCCAGCACGGCCGCGGTCAGCAGCCACGGGCCCGGCAGCAGCGCGGGCAGCGGGAGGCCCAGCGCCAGCAGCAGCGCGAAACGCCTGGTGATCACGGTCGGCTCAGCGGGGCGCGGGCACGGCGCCCAGCACGGTCCGCAGCACCGAGTCGGTGGAGACGCCGTCCAGCTCGGCCTCGGCGCGCAGGCGTACCCGGTGCCGCAGGGTCGGGATGGCGAAGGCCTTCACGTCGTCCGGCAGCACGTAGTCGCGGCCGCTGAGCCAGGCGCGGGCCTTGGCCACGGCGAGCAGCGCGGTCGTGCCGCGCGGGGATGCGCCCAGCTCCAGCGCGGGTGACACCCGGGTGGCCCGGCACAGGTCCACGATGTACTCCAGCACCGGCTCGGCGACGGCGACCCGGCGGGCGGCCTCGCGGCCCGCGGCCAGGTCGGCGGCGGTCGCCACCGGCCCGACCCCGGCGGCCTTGAGGTCCCGCGGGTCGAAGCCGTGGTGGTGCGCCTTGAGCACGCCGAGCTCCTCCTCGCGCTGCGGCAGCGGCACGGTGAGCTTCAGCAGGAACCGGTCCAGCTGCGCCTCCGGCAGCGGGTACGTGCCCTCGTACTCGATCGGGTTCTGGGTGGCGACCACGATGAACGGCTCGGGCAGCCGGCGGGTCTCGCCGTCGGTGCTGACCGTGCGTTCCTCCATGGCCTCCAGCAGCGCCGCCTGGGTCTTCGGCGGGGTCCGGTTGATCTCGTCGCCGAGCAGCAGGTTGGTGAAGATCGGCCCGGGCCGGAAGTTGAACGCGGCGGTACGCGCGTCGTAGACCAGCGAGCCGGTCACGTCACCGGGCATCAGGTCCGGGGTGAACTGCACCCGCTTGGTGTCCACGTCCAGCGCCGCGGCGAGCGCCCGCACCAGCAGCGTCTTGGCCACCCCGGGTACGCCCTCGAGCAGCACGTGCCCGCTGCAGAGCAGCGCGATGACCACTCCGCCGACCACCGCGTCCTGGCCGATGACCGCCTTGGCGACCTCGGCCCGGAGGCGCTGCAGCGCGTCGCGTGCCGCCATGGCCTCCATCCCTGCGGAAGACGTCACGTCAGATTCCCCTCGTCTGTTCCCTGTTGCCAGTTCTGCTGCCCCGTCACGAACCGGACCAGGTTCTGCACGGTCGTCGCGGCGCGGGCGAGCTCCTCGTCGCTGTCCTCGACGCCGCCGCTGAGCATGTGCCGGACCTCCAGCACCGGCTGGCCGACGGTGGCCGCGACGCGCTCCGCCACCTCGTCGGCCGGGACGTCCGCGGGCAGACCGTAGTGCTCGGCCAGCCGCGCCCGGGCCGCGCCCTGCAGAGTGGCCAGCGACGTGCTGCGCGCCCCGGCCCGCTGGTAGAGCCCGCCCAGGCCGCGGACGGTCTCGGCGGCCCGGACCCGGACCGGCAGCGGCTCGGCGACGGGGGCACCGAGCCGGCGCGCGGAGGCCGCGGCCAGCGCGAGCGCGGCGAGGGCCAGCAGGGCCAGGGTGGCCCACACCGCCGGCGGGAAGGCCCGGGCCAGCGGGCTGTCCGAGACGCCGTTGCCGCCGCCCTGGGTCGAATCGGCCTCGCCGCCGTCCTGCGGCTCACCGGTCGGCTCCTCGTCGGGCAGGTCGCCGTCGGGGCGTTCGCCGCTGTCGTCCCCCTGATGGTCGTCGGTGCCGGGATCCGGCTGCTGCGGCTCGGTGGGCCGGCCGGCGCTGTCGTCGGGGTCCGGCTCGCGCTCGTGCAGGTCGAGCCAGATCACCGCCGGGTCGCGGGCCAGCAGGCCGCGGGCCAGCGCCCGGTTGCCGTGCTCGTCGGCCCGGTCGTTGCGGAACGGGTCCGCGGCGCCGACCAGGGTCATCGCGACGCGCTCGCTGCGGAACTCCACCAGGCCGTCGTTGTAGCAGCGCACGGCCTGGTAGGCGGAGACGTCGTACCGCAGGCGCTGCACCGCGGCCGGGCCGGCGGCGTTCACGTAGTCCGTCGAACAGCCCGGCTGGGGCGCCGTGGCCGTCCAGCGTGGCCCGCCCACCGGGACGGAGAGACCGGCCGCGGTCAGCTGGTCCTGGCCCGGCGCGACCATGACCACGCGGACCTGCTCCGGCAGCGCGGCCAGCCGGGGCAGGTAGGACGGGTGCATCAGCTCAGGGGTGGTGACGAAGAGCGTGACCGGCCCGCCCACCTCGGCGTCGGCGAGTGCGTCGAGGCTGCTGCGGTGCACGGTGATCCGTACCCCGGCGCTGGTCAGGGCATCGGCGAGCAACCGCGCGCCGTCGCCTTCGTCGCTGGTGGGGGACAGGAACGAGGCATCGGTCGGGTCCGGCTGCTGCACCACGTGCGCGACACCGGTCATCGTGGCCAGCCCGGCGACGACGACGAGCGGCAGGACGAAACGCAGCCAGCGGCGTGACTTCACGACGGAACCCCGCGTATCCGCATCCGGACGTCACCGGTGAGGGCGCGCATGCGTTCGTCGTGGGCGGGCAGGGCCGGGCGGTTGCCGTACCAGATCTCGGAGAACAGGTCGGTGGCCCCGGCGAGCGAACCGGCGACGGCCGGGCGCTGCGCGGCCGCGGCCGCCGCGACCTCGGCGGCGGTGTTGCCGGGCAGCGGCGCGACCACGCCGGCGGCGGTGAGGTCGCCGACCACGTCGCGCAACCGCTGCCGGATGGCCTCGGCGTAGCGGCCCTCGGCCGCCAGCCGGTCGGCCAGCAGCGTGCCGTCGGCCAGCACGACGGTCGGGGCGAAGACCGGCTCGACCTTGGTCTTCGCCTTCCTTGCGGCCTTGGGCTTCCGGGTACGCCGCCGGCGCGGCAGCCGCCAGCGGGGCATGCGCAGGCGCGGCATCCGGGGCAGCCGGGTCGGCACCCACGCCGGGTACCAGTACCAGAGCGCGCCGGTCAGCCCCGCGATCGCCAGCAGGAGCAGGAGCAGCACCTGTGGCGGGACGACGTCGAAGACCGCCGCCGCGAACTCGTCCCAGACCCGGGTCACCGGGCGTACACCAGGGCGGCGGAGTCGTCCTCGCCGCGGCTGCGGGCCCGGCCGACGGCGATGTCCAGTCCCTCGGTGCGGATCCGCGTCTCCAGCAGCAGGACGGCGGCGACGCAGGCCAGCGCGGAGTAGGCCACGGCGTTGGCGAGCACCCAGGCGGCCGGGGTGAGCCAGGTCAGCCAGGCCGGCTCGCCCCCGCTGAGCTGGGTCAGCACCCACACCCACCCGCTGCCCAGCGCGAACCGGATGACGAACCAGGTCAGATAGGCGCTGAGCAGGGTCCAGAAGCCGCGCAACGCGCCGCGCGTGGTCAGCCGGGCCGAGCGCCACAGCGCACTGAACGGGTTGCCGGCCCGGTCGATGACCAGGACCGCCGAGGTGAGGCCGAACAGGCCGTACAGGATCAGCCAGGGCACGAACCCGGCGAACAATGCGACTCCGCCGGCCAGGCCGAGCACGAGGGCGATGCTGACGGTGGACAGTGGCCGGGTGCGCGACCAGAGCTCACGATGGCGTACCGCCCGGCCGAGCAGGGCCGGAGCGGCGGCGGCCGCGGCGAGGGCGCCGAGCAGCGTGAGGATGACGGTCTCGGTGGCGAAGCCGAGCGCGGTGACGATCCACCACTGCCCGAAATGGCCACGCGCCGGACCGTAGTAGGGCGCGGTGACGAAGGCGGCGGTGCGCAACGGCACCAGCAGGGCCTGCTCCAGCAGCCCGAGGACGGCGGCCGTGGCGAGCAGGGGAAGGGCCCGGGCCCGCAGCAGGGCCATGGCGGCGTCCAGCAACTCACCGAGCGTCATCGGACGCAGCGGCAGGTCCGGCTGCGCAGGCATGGCGGCGATCCTACGAGATGCCCGCCGGTCCCGTGACATCTGCCGGGTCCCGCGGCAGCTCTCGCCTGGAAATGCATCGGCGGTTATGGTGCCTCGTGGGCGCCCACGAGGCGCGTGCACTTTTCCCCTCGAAAGGTTCCTGATGACCCTTCCCGCAGGCGTCTCGCGGCGGGGCGTTCTCGCCGCCGCAGCTGCCGGTGCCGCCGCTCCGCTCGTGCTCGGTGACGCGGCCGGCGCCGCTCCCGCGACACGTCCCGGTCACGGCCACCACCCGAAGACGTATGACCTGACCGTGCTCGGCACCTCCGACACCCACGGCAACGTCTACAACTGGGACTACTACAAGGACCTGGAGTACGACGACAGCGCGCACAACGACGTCGGTGTGGCCAAGCTCGCCGCCCTGGTCAACCAGATCCGGGCCGAGCGGCGGGGCAGGGCCACCCTGGTGCTCGACGCCGGCGACACGATCCAGGGCACGCCGCTGGCCACGTACTACGCCAAGCAGGAGCCGATCACCGCGACCGGTGAGAAGCACCCGATGGCCAAGGCCATGAACGTGCTGCACTACGACGCGGTGACGCTGGGCAACCACGAGTTCAACTACGGCCTGCCGCTGCTCAACCTGTGGATCCGCCAGCTGGGCTTCCCCGCGCTGGCCGCCAACGCGCTCGACGCGACGACCAAGCGGCCGGCCTTCACGCCGTACGTGATCAAGAAGGTCTCCCTCGGGCACGGCGCACCGACGCTGCGCGTCGGGATCCTCGGCCTGACCAACCCCGGCGTGGCCATCTGGGACAAGGGCAACGTCGAGGGCAAGCTGGTCTTCGCCGACATGATCACCACCGCCGCGAAGTGGGTGCCGGTCATGCGGGCCCGCGGCGCCGACATCGTGCTGATCTCCGCCCACGGCGGCGACAGCGGCACGTCCAGCTACGGCCCCGAGCTGCCGAACGAGAACCCCAGCGCGCTCATCGCCGAGCAGGTCCCGGGCATCGACGCGATCCTGTTCGGGCACGCCCACGCCAACGTCCCGCAGCGTTTCGTCACCAACCAGCAGACCGGCGCCCAGGTGCTGCTGTCCGAGCCGTCGAAGTGGGGCCAGCGGCTGAGCCGGATGGACTTCACGCTGACCCGCGACCGCGGCCGGTGGACCATCACCGACAAGAAGTCCGACCTGCTCAACACCAACACGGTCACCGAGGACCCGCGGGTGCTGGCCGTGGTCAAGGCCCAGCACGCCAAGACGGTCGCGTACGTCAATCAGGTCGTCGCCACCTCCACGGTGGAGCTGACCACGGTCGAGTCGCGGTACAAGGACACGCCGATCCTGGACTTCATCAACAAGGTGCAGACCGAGACGGTGACCGCGGCGCTGGCCGGCACCCCGTACGCGTCCCTGCCGGTGCTCTCGCTCGCCGCGCCGTTCAGCCGGACGGCGGTGTTCCCACAGGGTGACGTCAAGATCCGCGACGTGGCCGGCCTGTACGTCTTCGACAACACGCTCGAGGCCGTGGTGCTGACGGGCGCCGAGGTGAAGGCGTACCTGGAGTACTCGGCGAAGTACTTCGTGACGCTGCCGGTGGGGGCCACGCCCGACCCGGCGACGATCAGCGACCCGGCGGTGCCGGACTACAACTACGACGTGTTCTCCGGCGTCGACTACGACATCGACATCAGCCGCCCGGTCGGTGACCGGATCACCCGGCTGGAGATCGCCGGTGCCGCGGTCGCGCCGGACGCCCAGTTCGTGGTCGCGGTGAACAACTACCGGCGCAGCGGCGGCGGCAACTTCCCGGGCATCGTCAAGACCCAGGTCTACAACGCCCAGCAGGAGATCCGGCAGCTGCTGATCGACTGGGCGCAGGCCAAGGGCGAGATCAACCCGGCTGACTTCTTCGTCGCCAACTGGCGCCTGGTCCGCGCGGGCGTCCCGGTCTTCTGACCGAGGCCGCCGGCAACAGGAGGCCGTCGTGATGGTCCCCCCGGAACATCACGACGGCCCACCCACCCCATCCCGGCCGGCCACTGTTACGGCCGGGAGGCTCACCGCCGGCCGCTCTCTCGGCCGGGAGGCTCATTGCCGGCCGCTCTCTCGGCCGGGAGGCTCATTGCCGGCCGCTCTCTCGGCCGGGAGGCTCATTGCCGGCCGCTCTCTCGGCCGGGAGGCTCATCGCCGGCCGCTTCCTCGGCCGGGAGGCTCATTGCCGGCTCAGCGGCCCGGCCCTGACTGCCACTGGCCGTCCTCGTCGGCGGTCAAGGTCAGCGAGGCGGTGTGCCCGTCGTCGAGCGTCAGCCGGCACAGGTACTCACGCATGCCCTCGACGTCACGCTCGCCCACGGCCCGGCACCGCGCCGCCGTGACGTTGATCCGGGCCGCCTTGAGCTGGCCGTCCCCGACGACGTTGCGCTGCACCGCCTCCAGGCGCTGGTTCTCCCGGAGCTCGGTGACGAGCGGGCCGACCAGCACCGCCGAGGCCACGAAGGAACAGAAGGCGCCGGCCACGAGGGAGATCAGGAACGTGATCCAGTACGGGGCGGTGCTGTTCCGGGTCCGCCGGGCCTGATCGGCGCGGCGCTTGGCGGAGATGGCTCCGAAAATGCCGAACAGCATGGTGAAGACGGCCACCGGCCACACGGCGGGCGCCTGGGCGCGGGAGGCGTGCCGCATCTCGTCGGGGAACGGGACCAGCAGGCCGCCGTACTGCGGCAGCGGCTGCTCCGGCGGCGTGGGCGCCTGCCCGGCGGTGGCCCACGGCGGGGCGGTCGGATAGGCCGAGGGCGGGGGATGGGCGGCGGCCTGCGGCGGGCCGCCGGGCTGCGGATACGGTACGGGCTCCGGATAGCCGGCCGCGCCCTCCTGCGGGTACGAGACGGCCGGGTAGCCGCCGCCGGCCGACTGCGGAGGCGGATATGCCGCGTAACCCGTGGTGAACTGGGGGTAGTCCTGGGGCGCGACCGCGTTCTCGGGGCCGGGGGGAACCTGAGTGGTCATGCGGGGCCTTTCCGGGGGCGGCTCGGGAGCAGTGCCGTGCCAGAGCCCTTCCCATCGGCCCACCGCCGCCGGACTTGAGCACACTCGCCCGGCGCCGCGTCGTGTTCCCGACTCACTCGATGGACATCGATGGCTGGAGGAGGAAGGTCGAGCCGTATCGGGAGGTGCGTCATGCGGAAACTCTTTGTCGCGGCGACAGCCGGTCTGCTCCTGGCCGGCCTGACCACTCCGGCCCGGGCCGACAGCGGCCCGGCGGCCGGGTTCGACGGGGTGCGGGCCTGGAACGAGGCGGCATTCCAGGCGGTACGCACCACCCGGGCGAGCGACGCCGACGCCGCCCGCTGGTACGCGATGCTCAACGTGGCCATGTACGACGCCGTCAACGGCATCGTCTCCGGCCGTTCGGAGCCGGCCCGCCACCAAGCGCTGATCCCCGGCCCGGGCCCGCGTGACGCCGACCCGTACGCGGCGGCGGTGTCCGCGGCGCACGCGGTGCTGGTGGCGGTCGACCCGGCCCGGACCGCGGCCTACGACACCCGGCGCGACGCCGACCTGGCGCGCGTACGCCCCGGCCATCGCCGGGCGGCGGGCGCCCGGTGGGGCGACGAGGTCGGCCGGGCAGTCGTGCGGGCGCGGGCCGACGACGGCTCGTCACCGGTACGCACCCAGCCGGCGGGGACGGGACCGGGGGTGTTCCGGGCGGAGTGGTCCGGGGTGCAGTACGGCGACGTGCGCCCGTTCGCCGTCCGTGACCCGGCCGCCTACGTGCCCGGCCCGCCGCCGCCCCTGGCCAGCGTCGAGTACGCGGCGGCGTTCGCCGAGGTCGCAGTGCTGGGAGACGCCGCCGTGCCGGCACCGGAGCTGCTGGCGACGTACCAGTTCTGGTCGGTCCCGGCGGGCTCCGACCAGCCGCCGGGCGAATGGCTGCGGATCGCGCTGACTGTGGGCGGCGATCTGTCGCTGGCCCAGGGGACGCGGATGACGGCGCTGGTGAGCATGGCCCTGGCGGACTCCACGGTGACGACCGTGCGGACCAAGGAGACGTACCGGCACTGGCGGCCGACGACGGCGATCCGCGAGGCGGACACCGACGGCAACCCGCTGACCACGGCGAACCCGACGTGGTCAGCGCGGGCGGGTTCCGTGGGAGGCAGCCCGGAGTGGACGTCGGGACACAGCTCGTACAGCAACGCGGGGGCTACGGTGCTGGCCGGGTTCTTCTGCTCGGACAACGTGCGCTTCACGCACGTGAGCGACACGGCGCCGGGTGGGCAGGCCCGCAGCTATCCGAGCTTCTCGTCAGCCGCAGCGGAGGCCGGCCGGTCGCGGGTTTTCGGCGGTCAGCACTTCGCGTTCAGCGACCGGGCGGGCCAGGGGATCGGACGAGGGATCGGGGACGAGGTGCTGGCCACGCAGCTGCTGCGGCTCCACGGGAGCACCCACGTCGGCTCTTGTCCGCGCTGATCTGCTGCGCGGCCATAATCACCGACCATGGACCTGGACGACTACCAGCGCGGTGCCCTCCGCACCGCCGCTCCCCGTGACAAGAAGAACGAGCTGCTCCACCTGGTTCTCGGCCTGGTCGGCGAATCCGGGGAGATCGCCGAGAAGTTCAAGAAATGGGTCCGCGACCTCGACAGCGACGAGTCCCGGATCGACCGGGACGACATCACCAAGGAACTCGGGGACGTGCTCTGGTACGTCGCGGTGCTGGCCGACTACCTCGACCTCTCACTGGACGACATCGCGCAGGCCAACTTGGCCAAACTGGCCAGCCGGCAACATCGCGGTGTGCTGAGCGGCAGCGGCGACGACCGCTGACCCGTCAGTTGTTGCCGGTGCCCGTGCCGCCGCCGTCCTCGCCGCCGCCGCCACCTTCCGGCGGTGGCGGCTCGGTCGTGGGCGCCGCCGGGGTCGTGGTGGCCGGCTCGGTCTGGGGCGGTGTGGTCGTCTTGTCCGGGGTCGGGGACGTGGACGTGGAGGCCGACGTCGACACCGACTTGCTGGGGGACGGCTTCTGGGTGGGCCGCTGGGTGTTGGCCGGCGGGTTCACCGGGCGGGGACCCTCGGTCGTCTCGGTCGGCTCCACCGGCGCTTCGGTCTCGTCGTCGGCTGTGGCTGACTCGGTCGGCACGATGGTGTTCGGCTTCTGGTCCGCGTCGGCGTTGCCGTCCTGCAGGGCGATCGCCAGGGCCAGGCCGCCGGCCAGGATGAACAGGCCGATCACGGTGAGCAGGACGGCGAGCTCGTTCCTCGTCCGGCCGCGCTTGCGGGGCGGGGCCTGCACCGGGGGTGCGGCTTCGAGCAGGTTGCGCTGGCCCGGCATGGTGCGGCGGGGCGCGGCCGGGCTCATCGGCCTGGTCAGCGAGGTGCCGCTCATCGACGTGCCGGTCTGTCCCAGGCCGGTGCCGGTCAGTCCCGCACCGCCCAGTCCCGCACCGGCCAGGCCGGCGGCGCCCAGAGTCGTGCCGGTGGTCGACGGGCCGTGCATCGTCGGGCGGCGCAGGGCCGTGCCCGTCATCGAGGTGCCGGTCTGCGAGCGCCAGTCGAGGGTGCCGGCGGCGGCCACCGCAGCCGCGGCGAACTCGGCGGCGTCGGCGAAGCGGTCCTCCGGGTGCTTGGCCATCGCGCGGCTGATCAGCTCGCGGACGGCCGGCGGCACGGTGGTCTCGGGCAGCGGCTCCGGGTCGTCCTCCAGGTGCCGCAGCGCCACCTGCAGAGCGTTGTCACCGTCGAACGGCGGGTGGCCGGCGAGGCAGTGGTAGGCGACCGCGCCGAGGGCGTACACGTCGGTGGCCGGGGTGACGTTGCCCTTGGCGACCTGCTCGGGTGCCATGTACAGCGCGGTGCCGACGATCGCGTTGAGGCCGGTCACGCTGGTCACGGCGGCGGAGCGGGCCACGCCGAAGTCGACCAGGATCACCGTGCCGTTGGGCTTGACGATCAGGTTGCCCGGCTTGACGTCGCGGTGCACGGTGCCGTTCTCGTGGGCGGCGTGCAGGGCCTCGGCCGCCTGCGCCACGATCGACATGGTCTCGGCGACGCCCAGGCGGCCCTGCTCCTTGAGCCGGGCCGAGAGCGGCTCGCCGTCGACGTACGCCATCACGAGGTACGCGCAGTTGTCCTCGTCGTTGGCGTCACCGGCGCTGTAGTCGTACACCTCGACGACGCCGGGGTGCCGGAAGGCGGCCATCATCCGCGCCTCGCCGTAGAAGCGGGCGGCGAACTCCGGGTCGGACAGCATGGCGCTGCGCAGCACTTTGACGGCGATCGTGCGGCCGAGCACCACGTCGGTGCCGCGCCACACGTCACCCATGCCACCCGTGGCGATGCGCTCGTCCAACCGGTAGCGGTTGTCCAGGAGACTTCCCGAACTGAGCACCAGCGGACCTATCTACTCGGGTGTCGCCACGGACGGATGACGCGGAACGGGGGCCCGGCTGCGAGCCGGGGCCAACTGTACAGATTCACGTCACCTCCAGGCGAGGTCGGTGGGTCGCCGGCCGGGCGTGGTGCCGGCTCATCGGCGGGTCAGCGGCGGCACCGTCCGGCCCGCCGCGGAGTCGGTGATCAGCTGGTCGAGGCGCCGCTGCCGGGTTTCCGGCCGTTTGGCGCCGACCACCCAGTGCACGGCGGCCCGGCGGTAGGACGCGGGCTGCGCCGAGAACCATTTCCATGCCGCCTCCTCGCCCTCGAACCGGGCAGTCTGCTCAGCGTCGAGCACCGCGTCGGCGGGCTGCTCGTACGAATACGCCGCCACCCGTCCGGGCTGGCGGGACTCGAAGGCGTGCAGCCCGGCCGGGTGCATCCGCCCCGCCGCGGTCAGCTCGGCGATCTTGGCCACGTTGACCGCGCTCCACACGCTGCCCTCGCGCCGCGGGGTGAACCGGACCTGGTAGCGCTCGTCGTCGATGCGGCGAGCGATGCTGTCGATCCAGCCGAAGCACAGCGCCTGCTCGATCGCCTCGGTGTGCTGCACCGTGGGCCGGCCGGTGTGCTTCTTGTAGTAGCCCACCAGCAGCTCGGGCGCGTCGCAGTGATGCTCCAGGAACCAGGCCCGCAGCTCGGCGGCGTCGGCGAAGAACACGGGCTCCATGGCCAAGAGCCTAGGCGCGGGGTCCGACAGAGAACAGCGACCGCCGGGCGGCAAAGGGCTCCGTCCGGCGGCCGTTGCCGGTCAGTTGTCGTAGGTCGGTGTGACCACGACCACCGCGTCGGGCTCTGACTCGGCCAGCTCCAGCTGCTCGTTCTCCGCCTGGCGCTCCAGCGCGGCCCGGGCTGTGGTCGCGGCGGCCCAGCCCAGCGCGACGCCGAGCAGGCCGGCGCCGATGAGCAGGCCCCAGGGCAGGCCCGGCTTGCGGCCGGCCAGCGCGTTCGCGGCCAGCGTGGCGCGCTCGTACGCCTCGTCGCTCACCTCGGCGAGCTTGGCGGCGGCCTTGTCGGCCAGCTTGCTGCTCTTCTTGCTGGCCCGGTCGGCGAGCTTGCCGCTCTGCTTGCCGGCCTTGTCAGCGAGCTTGGTGGCGGTGGCCGCGGCGACCGCCGCCTTGGCGCTGGCCAGGTCGGCGGTGTGCTTGCCGGCGTCCTTGGCGCTCTCGCCGGCGTCCGCCATCGCGGACGACAAGTAGTCCCAGGCCTGCGCGGCTGTGCGCTCGGCAGTGTTCTTACGAGAGAGCATCTCCTCGGTACCTCCTGCGATCGCCGGTGCCGGCGGGTGGGTCGTCGACTCATAGCTCGTGCCCAAGCGCCACGAAAAGCAAACGTACCGGTGAACGGGCGACGTCAGTCGGATGTGGACAGCGTCACGTCGGCTAAAACGGTGGACATCGCTGGGTACGCTTGCGTCGGTTCACACGAGGCACACAGGTGTCTGCCAGGTTCACGCACTACGGTTCGAGCAGTTTCACCGAACCCGACGGGGGTAGTCATCGCCGCCCCCGACGACAGCGGCATCAGGTACGGCCGCCGTCGTGCAGAGGAGAAGACGCTCGGGGCATCCCGGGCGGGTGGAGGTAGTGGCGTGACGCTGTCGATAACGACGTCGACACTCCCCGCAGGGGTGGTGGAGATCTCCCCGGCGGGTGAGATCGACGTCGAGAACGCGTACGAGATCAAGGATGCCGTGGCGGGTCAGCTCGCCGCCGGGCGTCCCGAGCGCATCGAGCTCGACATGCACGGCGTGACCTTCATCGATTCCGTGGGCATCAGTGCCCTGGTCGCGGCGTTCCAGCTGGCCAGCGTCAGCGGCGTCAAGCTGGTCGTCACGCGGCCCAGCCGGTTCGCGCACCGCCAGCTCTGGGTCACCGGCCTGCTCGGCCTCTTCGGCGCACCGCAGCCGTGCGCGGATTGTGACGAGCCTTCTCATCAGCCCCTCGTGTCCGGCGCCTGACCGCGAGTGATCATGGAAGTTAAGCCTTCCTGAGGCGGCTTGTCCGGGTGCTCGGCGGTAGGGGATAGTGCCCTGCGTGGCGAAACTTCCGATGGGCACCGCCATCCTCCGGCGATATGTGCTGATCGGCGCCATCGGTCAGGGCGGTGTCTCGACCGTCTACTCGGCCGTCGACGCCCGCCAGGGGCGCAAGCTGGCGGTGAAAGTGCTGGCCCCGAGCCTGGCCGACGACGTGCAGGCCCGCGAGGACGTACGGCGCGAGGCGCTGATCACCGACCGGCTGCGGCACCCGAGCGTGCCCCGGGTCTTCGAGTACGGCGAGGCGCCGCTGCCCGACGGCAGTGTGGTGCCGTACGTGGTGCTGGAGTTGCTGGCCGGGGTGCCGCTCACCGAGCGGCTGGCCCGGGGGCGGCTGGAATGGCCGGAGGCTGTCCGGATCGCCGCTACGGCCGCTGACGTGCTCGCCGTGGCCCACCGGCGGGGCGTGGTGCACCGGGACCTGACCGCCCGCAACATCATGGTCAGCCCGGCCGGTATCAAGATCATCGACTTCGGCCTGGCCACGGCCGCGCTGCGCACCGGCGACTCCGGGGCCCACCCGGTCGTGATCCGCCGCGGCGCCGCTCGCGAGGGCCCCACCCGCGGCGCGGTGATCCACGGCGGCGGCCCCCAGCACGGTGCCCCGCGACATGATGGACCGGACCACGGCGTCGCCCGTCACGCCGACCCGGACCGAGGAGCGGCAAGGCCCGCTGACCTGGACCGGAGCGGCCTGGACCGCGGCGGCCTGGACCGCGGCGGCCTGGACCGCGGCGGCCTGGACCGAGGGGCGGCAAGGCCCGCCGGTCTGGACCGGGGCGGCCTGGACCGGGGCGGCCTGGACCGGGATGGCCTGGACCGAGGGGTGGCAAGGCCCGCCGGTCTGGGCCGGGGCGGCCCGCGGCACGAAGGCCCGAAGCGGGGCGGCCTCGAACGCGGCGGCGACGCGAACGCCCTGCCCTCGCATCCCAAGACGGCGTTCGCCCGTCCGGCCGACGACGTCTACACCCTCGGCGTGCTGCTCTACGAGATGCTGACCGGCCGCTCCCCGTACCCTCCGGCGGTCGCGGCCATGATCGTGGCCGCCGGCCGGGCCGGTCACCTGGCGCCGACGCCCGTCCTGGCCATCCCCGGCCTGCCGCCGCCGCTGCGCGATCTGGTCCGCGCCTGCATGGCGAAGCGCCCCGAGGACCGCCCGCCGAGCGTCGACGTCGCGCTGGACCTCTGGCGGATCCTGGACGGCGTCAGCCTGCCCGAGCCCTCGGTCAACTGAGACTTCAGATCGCGGGTGTCTGCACGACGATCGACTCGAGGTTGAACTTCACGTCGGTGGCCTCGGCCGGCGACCGGATCGGGGTGACCACCGCGAAGCCCTCGGCCAGCGCGGCCAGGTCGGTGCCCGGTTCCAGCGGCTCGTCGGCGGCCTGCACCGCGGTGCGGACGAAGCCCTCGCCGGCCTCCGCGATGCTCATCTGCACCTGACCGAATCTGGCCAGGGTGGCCCGGCGCAGCCCGCGGATGCCGTCCACGTGCAGGTCCGGCACGTTCAGGTTGAGCACCGTGCCCGGCGGGGTGTGGGTCAGTGTGGGCAGCAGTTTCATCGCCAGGCCGGCGGCGCTGTCCCAGTGCCGGTTCTCGTCGTCGGCGTGTTCCAGGTCGGCGATGGCCTGGCCGCCGCTGGCCGCGGTGCCGTTGGCCGGGGAGAGCACGTCCAGGGAGACGGCGAGCCCGTGCAGTCCCGCGTGCGAGGCCGTCAGCGTGGCGCCGACCGTGCCGGAGTGCACGACCGCCGCGCCCGCGTTGGCGCCGCGGTTGATGCCGGACAGGACGATCTGCGGCGGCGGGCCGAAGGCGCTGCGCAGGGCGAGCAGCACGATGAAGGCGGGGGAGGCCGCCACCGCGTACGCGGGCACGTTGCGCACCCCGGGCAGCTCCCGCTGCGACACCACGATCTTGCCGTTCTTCTCCACCGCCGTCATGGCGGCGCTGGTGCCGCTGGCCTCGGTCAGCGGCGCCGCGACCACGATGTCGAGGCCCTGGCGGGCGGCGGCCCGGGCCAGGTGGCGCAGCCCAGGCGCGTCGATCCCGTCGTCGTTGGTGATCAGGATCCGTGGCGTCGTCATACCGGCACCTTCGTGTCGACGGGCGTCAGTCTCACCCGCTCGGTCAGCACCTGGACGGCGTCGATGCGCCCGGTGCCGAGCCCGTGGCGGGTCACGTTGAGGGCGCCGGCCGCGGCGCCCGTGCGTACGGCGTCACACAACGTGCCGCCCTGGGCGAGCACCGCCGCGACGCCGGCGGTCATCGAGTCGCCGGCCCCGCGGGACTCGGCGGCGATCATCTTGGGCATGTCGACCTCGTACACCTGGTCCTCGATGAGAGCCAGCGCGCCCTCGTCGGCCCGCGAGACAAGCGCCATCCCGGCCCCGTCGTCGTGCAGCTTGTGCAGCGCGCGGGTCAGCGACTCGGTGGAGCCGTCCTTGACCATGCCGTCACGGATGAGCTCCTCGTGGCTGACCTTGACCACGTGCGGGCGTGCTTCGAGCGCGGCGGCCAGGTGGGCCGCGGACAGGTCGACGATGACCTTGCAGCCGTTGGCGCCGAGGTCGGTGGCGAGCCGCCGGTAGATGTCGGCGGGCACGACGGACGGGTGGGCGGGCCCGCTGAGCACGGCGATGCCCGCCCGCAGCCCCTCGGCGAGGGCGAGGCTGTAGAGCTCGTCCATCTCGTGCCGCGACAGCGGATGGCCCGGGTCCTCGGCCAGCTCCTCGCGCTGGCCGCTGCGCCGGTCGTGGACGTACCAGCCGGTGCCGGAGTCGCGCTTGATCGTCTTCAGCGTCACGCCATGGAACTTCAGCAGCGGCTCCAGCACCCGTCCGACCTCGCCGCCGGTGGCCGAGCAGAGGGTGACCTGGGCCCCCAGCAGAGTGATCATCCGGGCCTGCCAGACGCCCTGCCCGCCCGGGTGCACGTGCAGCTCCGCCTTGTCGTGCTGCTGCTCGAGCGTCACGGTCAGCTGGGGCGCAGGCACGAACACCATGACGCCTTTGTGGCTCATGAGCACAGTCTTGCGGACGGGCCCGCGCCGCGGGCGTGATCGCTGATTTAGGCGGTCCCGTCCGGGACGAGGCGAACCGCTCGGTGCTGCTCAGGGTTTGACGCCGAGCACCGCCCCGTTGGCACCCGGCGCGTCGAAGCGGACCGTCCGCACCTCGCCGAAACCCGCGCCGGTCAGCCAGTCGGCATACTCCGCGTCGGAGTAATTGCGGCCGCCCACGGTCTCGACCAGCATGTTCATCCCCATCAGGGCGGCCGGGGCGGGTCCGGTGCGGTCCGCGTCCAGCAGCAACTCGGAGATGATCACCAGGCCGCCGGCCGGCAGGGCCGCGTAGGCCTTGGCCAGCAGCTCCCGGTTGGTCGAGGCGTCCCAGTCGTGCAGGATCATGCTGAACAGCACCGTGTCGTGACCGCCGGGCAGTGCGGCGTCGGTGAGGAAGTCGCCGGCCCGGGTGGTGATCCGGTCGGCCAGTCCGGCCAGCTCGATCTTGCCCGCGGCGATCTCGACGACATGCGGCAGATCCAGCACGGTGGCGGTGAGGTCCGGCTGCTGCCGGCAGAGCTCGATCGGGTACGCCCCGGAGCCGCCACCCACGTCCAGCAGCCGCTGCCGCCCGGCCAGGTCCACCGCGCCGCCCAGCGCCCGCGCGGTGAAGATCGACGTGGAGTACATCGCCTCCCAGAAGGTGGCCAGCAGCTGCGGGTCGGCGGTGGTGAACATCGACTCCTGGGTGTCCGGATCCCAGGTCAGCGGCCGGTCGGTGTGCAGCGCCTCGCCGATGCGGTGCCACGGCAGATAGGTGCGGTGGTCGCAGTAGGTGACCTGCCCGCCGAAGTAGTACGGCCGGCCGCGGACCAGGAACTCCTCGGCCAGCGCGGTGTTGCGGTAGCCGTCGCCGGCGCGTTCCAGCAGCCCGAGCGAGGCGCAGGCGGTGAGCAGCAGGTCGGCCGGGCGATCGGGCAGGCCCAGTTCCTGCTCGGCGGCCGCGACGGTCAGGGTGCGGCCGCCCGCGAGCCGGGTGAACAGGTCGAGCTCGACGGCGGCGGCGAAGGTCTTGAAACTCCAGAAGCCGGTGACGAGGTCCATCAGGGGTGTCGGCGTCAACATGACGCAGATCATGGCAAAGGGGCGCTCGCGGCGCGCCCGGGTCGTTATCGGGCAGCGGCCTCGGTCAGCTCACGCAACGGCGTGACCAGCGACGGGTCGCTGCGCAGCAGGTCCTCCAGGCGGACCCGCCACCGGCCGGCCTCGATGTCGGCGGTGAACCGGTCGCTGTCGCTGCTCTGCACCGACGCCTCGAGCAGACGCTGGCGGGTGGTGGCCAGTTCGCCGTACATCTCGGTGCCGAGGCGGTTGAGCACCCGGCCCGCGTACGCGTCGTAGCTCGGCCCGGCGGCCATCCGGACGAATGCGCGGGCGGCCTCCCAGGCCACCCGGGGCTGGTGGATGACGGACTGCGTCATGGCGATCCCCTCTGTGGTTGGCGTCACAAGGAGTGTAGGAGCCGGACGCCTTCCGGGGGATGCTTCGAACGGCTTGCTACCAACCCGCCGGGGTGCACGGGCCGCCGGCGCCGACCGGTTCGACCTGCAATGTCGCGTGATCGATGGCGAAGTCGTGGTGGAGAGCCTCGCGGGCGGTGGCCAGCACCGTGCCGAGCTCGGCGGTGGGCTCCAGGCTCAGGTGGGCCGAGGCGACGTCCATGCCCGAGGTCAATGTCCAGACGTGCAGATCATGGACGTCGCAGACGCCCGGTACGGCGGCCAGCCGCGACCGCACGTCGCCCACGTCCAGGCGCTCGGGCGCGGCCTGCACCAGGATGCGGACCGCGGCGCGACCCAGGGCGAAGGTGCGGGGCAGGATCGACAGGGCCACGACCACGGCGACGATCGGGTCCGCGTACGACCAGCCGGTGACCGCGATGATCGCGGCCGCGACGATGACGCCCGCCGAGCCCAGCAGGTCGCCGAGCACCTCCAGATACGCCCCGCGGACGTTGAGACTCTCCTTGGCCCCGGCCCGCAGCAGCAGGAAGGCGACGATGTTGATCAGCAGGCCACCGGTCGCCACGATCAGCATCGCGCCGGCCGGCACGTGCGGGGGATCGGAGAAGCGGCGCACGGCCTCGATGAGCACGTAGATCGCGACACCGGTCAACAGCAGGGCGTTGGCCAGGGCGGCCAGCACCTCGAGCCGGTAGAGCCCGAACGTGCGCTGCGAGTCGGTGGCGGCCCGGCCGGCGGCGTGGATCGCGGCCAGGGCCATCGCGATGCCCAGCACGTCGGTGAACATGTGCCCGGCGTCGGAGAGCAGGGCCAGTGAGCCGGTGGACAGCGCAGCCGCCGCCTCGACCAGCATGAACGCGGCCAGCAGCCCGGCCGCCCACCACAGGCGGGCGCGGTGCCGCTCGCCGGCGCGCAAGGCCTGGCCTCCGTGGTCGTGCCCGGCTCCCATGAGCCCTACCTTCCGTCGCCGCGCTGAACCTCGGCCAATATATGTTCACATCGCTATGTATGCAACTTGAACTTGAATGCCATTCCGCGGGTACAGAGAGGTGCCAGAAAGTTCCCGCCTGGAAGGAATCACCCCTTGTCCAGAGGCACTCTCGCACTCGTCACCACGGCAGCCCTGGCCGTGGTGCTCGGCGCCGCTCCCGCCGAGGCCGCCCACCGCGGCGGCTCCCCGCAGAGCACCATCCAGCTGCCGAACGGCTTCCAGCCCGAGGGCATCGCGATCGGCAAGGCCCCGTACGCGTACTTCGGGTCCCGGGTCGACGGCGACATCTACCGGGCCAGCCTGCGCACCGGCCGCGGTGAGGTCATCAGCCAGGGCCCCGGCACGCAGTCGCTCGGTCTCAAGATCGACGACCGGGGGCGGCTCTTCGTCTCCGGCGGCAGCGGCGGCGACGCCCGCGTGATCAACGCCGCCACCGGCGCGGTGCTGAAGTCGTACACGCTGCAGACCGTCCCGTCGTTCATCAACGACGTGACGCTGACCGGTGGCGCCGCCTGGTACACCGACTCCACCAACCCGGTGCTGTTCAAGCTGCCGCTGGGCCGGTCCGGCAAGCTGCCCGCCGAGGCGGTCCGGGTGCCGCTGACCGGCGACATCACCTACCAGACCGGCAACAACGCCAACGGCATCGCGCCGACCCCCGACCGCCGGGGGCTGATCATCGTGCAATCCAACACCGGCAAGCTTTTCCGTACGTCGTACAGCGGACGCACCACCGAGATCGACCTCGGCGGCGAGTCCGTGCCCAACGGTGACGGCCTGTGGCTGCGTGGCAGCACCCTCTACGTGGTGCAGAACAGGCTCAACGTGATCACCCGGATCCAGCTCGACAAGCGCGCCACCAAGGGCACGGTGGTCAGCCGCACCACCGACCCGCGCTTCGACGTGCCCACCACCATCGCGGAGTACGGCAAGTACTTCTACCTGCCGAACGCCCGCTTCACCACGCCGGCCACGCCGGACACCGAATACACCGCGGTCGGGGTCAAGCGCTCCTAACGCGCCGCACCGTGCCAGTCGCGGGTCCCCACCGTCGTCAGGCGCTGGGTGGCCCGCGACAAGGCCACGTACAGGGTCCGGGTGCCGCTGGCGTCGACCGCGATCTCGGCCGGCTCGACCAGCACCACCGCGTCGTACTCCATGCCCTTGGCCTGCAACGCGGTGACCACCTGGATCCGCTCGGGCAGCCCGGCCACCCACCCGGCCATCTCGTCGCGGCGCAGCACCGGCGTGATCACGCCGATCGTGCCGTCGACGTCGGAGAGGTGCTTCTCGGCCGCCTCGCGGACCGCCTCCGGCAGCTGCGCGGCCCCCACGACCAGGTCCACCGGCTCCACCCCGGTGCTGCGTACCGCCGAGGGCAGCGGCAGGTCCGGCATGATCGTGCGGATGACCCGGGCGGCGACCGCGAAGATCTCCGACGAGTTGCGGTAGTTCGTGGTCAGCGAGTACGTGTTGCGGCGCCGCGAGCCCAGCGCCCGGTCGCGGGCCCGGTCCAGCTCCTCGGCGTCGCCGGACCAGGCGGTCTGCGCCGGGTCACCGACGATCGTCCAGGACGCGTACGTGCCGCGCCGGCCGATCATCCGCCACTGCATCGGGGTCACGTCCTGCGCCTCGTCCACCACCACGTGGGCGTAGTCGCGGTAGTCCTCGTCGCGGACGACCTGCGCGCGGCTCAGCGCCTGGCGGTCGGCGTACGTGCTGACCTCCTGCACCCCGTCACGGACGTGGAACGGGTTGTTGGTCCGCTTCCTGGCCGGCTGCCGCGGGCGGCCCATCAGCTCGTCCAGCTCGTCCAGCAGCGCCACGTCGGCGATCGTCGGCCCGTGCTCGGCCAGCCCGTCGAACGAGCCCTGCAGCAGCGCGATCTCCTCCCGGGACAGCAGCCCGTTGGCGTACCCCCGCAGCCGGGCGGGCTCGGCCAGCCAGCGCAGCACCCGCATCGGGGTGAAGCGCGGCCACCAGGCCCGCAGGAAGTCCCGGAAGTCGGTGCGGTCGGCCAGCTCGGCCTCGAACTCCTGCTTCTCCGGCAGCGTCTTGACCGAACCCTTGGCCTGCGTCCACAGCGCGTCGAAGACCCGGTCGAAGCCGGTGCCGCGGACCTCGTTGCGGCGCGCGCCCCGCGGCAGCGCCTTGCGCCGGATCCGCTCCAGGTCGGCGGCCTCCAGGCGCAGCAGGGCACCGCGGTAGAGCAGCCGCAGCTCGGTCGGGGCGCCCGGCACCGCGTCGTGCGAGGCCCGCTCCAGCACCCGGCGCATCCGCAGCGAGCCCTTGAGCGCGGCCACCGCGGTCGGGTCGGTACGGGTGGCGTCATACCCGGCGACCAGCGAACCGAGCGAACGCAGCGTCGCGGTGTCCTCGCCCAGCGACGGCAGCACCGTCGCGATGTAGTCGACGAACACCCCGGACGGGCCGACCACCAGGATGCCGCCGCCGGCGAACCGGCTGCGGTCGGAATAGAGCAGGTACGCCGCCCGGTGCAGCGCCACCGCGGTCTTGCCCGTGCCTGGACCTCCGGTGACGATCGTCACACCGGAGGCCGGGGAGCGGATTGCGTCGTCCTGCTCACGCTGGATGGTGGCGACGATGTCGCGCATACCCCGGCCGGTCGCCTTGGAAAGACTGGCCAGCAGCGCGCCGTCACCGACCACCCGCATGTCGGCGGGCGCGGCCTCCGGGTCGAGCAGGTCGTCCTCGATGTTGGTGACCCGCTCGCGCGTCGACTGGATCATCCGGCGCCGCACCACGCCCAGCGGATCGGCCGGCGTGGCCCGGTAGAAGGCCGCCGCGGCGGGCGCCCGCCAGTCCACGACCAGCGACTGCGACTCCTCGTCGCGGATGCCCATCCGGCCCACGTAGTGCACGGCGCCGCTGGTCAGGTCCAGGCGGCCGAAGACCAGGCCCTCGTACTCGGCGTCCAGGGCGTGCCGGCGGCGGGCCCGGTGGAACACCATGGCGTCCCGCTCGACCAGCGCGCCGAAGGTGCCGACGCCGGCGAGCTGATAGCCCTCCTTCTCGGCCTGGGACGCGTCCTGGCGCAGGTCGGCGAGCCGGGCGTACACCCGGTCGACGTGCTGCTGCTCGACGGCGATCTCCTGCTGCAGGACGGTGGCGTCGCTCAAGTCCGTTGTGCTCCCCGCTGGTGCTCCGCGTGCTCTTGCCGCCGCCCGGCACCGGCGCCAGGGGGCAATCGAACTTACTCCTGTTGCGGCACCTGCGTCGACGGCGGCACGCCCGTTGCGGCTCGATCGGCCCCGATCACGCCGCCCGGTCGTAGCCGGTGCGCCGGGCGGGGGCCGGCACGCGGCTCGGGGTGCTCGTCGCCGCGCGGTCGACGACGGCGAGCAGCGCGGCGGAGACCTCGGCCGGGCGTTCCATCATGAGCATGTGGCCGGCGCCCTCGAAGACGGTCAGCTCGGTGCCCGCGAGAGCCCCGGCGATCGACTCGGCGCACGGCGGCGGGGTGAGCCGGTCCCGGTCACCGACCAGCGCCGCGGCGGGCACGTCACCGAGCGCGGCCAGCGTGTCCAGCCGGTGCTGGGCGCCGACCGAGGCCCGGAAACCGCCGATGGACCGCAGCGAGGCCCGCCCGAACGCCGACATGGTGACCGCCAGGTCGCCGGGCTCGTACTCGTCGCCGAAGAGCAGCCAGCGCACGGTCGGACGCAGCACGGGCAGCATCGCGCTGTGCGGCCGCCAGGCGCCGAGCCGGGCCAGCAGACCGGCACCGGTCTCCTCGGCGGCCCGCAGGACCGGCGTGATGGTCGTGGGCAGGCCGTAACAGGTGTGGGTGGTGCCCTCGGCGGTGGTCGAGACGAAAACCAGCCCGGCCACCCGCCCGGCGA
The DNA here is from genome assembly GCF_040649415.1 of Actinoplanes sp. NPDC048967. Classification (NCBI taxonomy): domain Bacteria; kingdom Bacillati; phylum Actinomycetota; class Actinomycetes; order Micromonosporales; family Micromonosporaceae; genus Actinoplanes; species Actinoplanes sp. NPDC048967. The sequence continues at coordinate 793,304 of NZ_JBEZFL010000003.1, read as the reverse complement.
ACTCCTGCGGGTACGAGTCGGCGAACTCCATGATCGTCATGCCGCCGAGCGAGTGCCCGACCAGCACGATCGGCCCGGCCGGGGCGTACTCCCGGAGGACCTCGGCGAGGTCGTCACCGAGGTGGGCCAGCGTGGCCGACCGCAGCCGGGTCGGGGAGGAACGGCCGTGCCCCCGCGCGTCGTACGCGACGACCCGGGCGTCGACCTGCTCCAGCGCCCTGGTCTGGTGATGCCAGGTCCGCCGGTCGAGACACCAGCCGTGCAACAGCACCACGGTCACCGGCGCGTCGGCTGGGCCACTGGTCTCGACGTGCAGCCGTACGCCATCGGCGAGGGTGAGCTCCGACCGCTCGGACATGGGCACCTCCGTGATTCGCACGGCCCCGTTGTACCCACGGGTAATAAGCATCACGCGCGAAAGACCGAATTGCCAGACCTATGGAAGATCTTGCGCCGACCGGCCTGTCCCAGTCGGTGGGCGGAGCGACGTGATCTGCCTCGCACAGGCTGCTGCCGGCTGGTCACTCGTAGAGAATCAGAGCCATGACGGCTTCCTCACCTGCGGAACAGGCAGCGCCGGTGCACCCGCCGGCCGCCTCGAGTTCATCGACCATGGTCGGAGCGGTCCCGGCCGCGGGGCCCGCGACAGCCGCCGGCCGCCCGGACGCCCCGGTGCGGATCGTGCGGCCGGACGACGCGCTCGCGGAGCTGATCGCCGGCAACCGCCGGTTCGTCGGCGGCCGGCCGCTGCACGGCCACGACGTGTCGGCTGCCGCAGCGGCGTCCGGTGGGCAGCTGCCGCACGCCGTGGTCCTGGGCTGCATCGACTCGCGGGTGCCGCTGGAAGCGATCTTCGACCAGACCTTCGGCTCGATCTGCGTGGTCCGCTCCGGTGGGCACGTGGTCGACCACGCGGTGCTGGGCTCGGTCGGCTTCGCCGTGTCGGCCCTCAACGTGCCGTTGATCATGGTGCTGGGCCACGTCCGGTGCGGCGCGGTGGACGCCACGGTGACCGCTCTGCGGGCGGGGGACCGGCCGGACGGAGACGTGGGGTATCTGGTGGATGAGATCGAGCCTGCGGTGCGGGCGGTCGGGCTGGATGACCCCGAGGTGACGGCCAAGGCCATGCGGGCCCATGTGGCTCGGACGGTGCAGCGGATGCAGGACGTGGCCGGGGTGCCGGCGGCGATTGCGGCGGGGAAGGTCGGGGTTGCGGGGGCGGTCTACGACCTCGACACCGGGCTGGTCGAGCTGATCAGCTGAGTGGTGCACGCGGCCTCCGCCGGGCCGGCCCGCCGGGCCACGCCACGCCGGCCGCGTCGTGTCCTGGTCGTCGGTCGCCTCGGCTGACGGCCACTCCCGCACGCTGCCTTGCCACCCTGAGTGGCCACGCGGCCCTCACCGTGCTGATCAACTTGTCGTGATCTTCAGTGGGCGCAAAAAGGCGCTCCCCGGACCACCTGGTCCGGGGAGCGCCTTCGCAGTGGCGTTGCTCAGCTCTCGAAGACGCCGGCGTCCACGAGGCGCTTCTCGGTCGCGCCCCAGCCGTGCTGCGGGAACGAGGCGTCCAGGCCCTCGATCTCGGCGCGGATCTTGGCGCCGTGGCCGGCGGCCGCGAGGGTACGGATCTCCTCGACGAAGGCGTCCGAGTCGGTACGGAGGTGGTTGGTCTTGCCGTTGGTCAGGTTACGCACGTAGGCGAAGCGCCCTTCGGCGAGCGGGATGAGGTACTTGAACTCACCCAGCACGCTCAGGGCCCCGCCCTGACCGGCCTGGCCGGCGCGGACTGATGCGCGGGCGGTCTTTGAGGTGTTGCTGGCCACGGCGGTACTCCTAGCTAGGTATTCCTCGGCAAAGTTGTCGGCAGAAAATGCCGCAGCCAGCCTACACGAACCCGGGATGGCCGTGCCGCCGGACGGGGTTCGGCCGTTAGGTCAGGTGTGCCTCGACGGCCATTCACATGTCGATATTGCGGTTTCTCTGGCGCACCATCCGTACCACCCGGCATCATGGAGCACGATCAACCGCGGTCGAGGTCGTAGGGGAAGACGCACCTCGGTCTCCGGGAGGTCACCGTGCCAACGTGTGGCGTCGTATACGTCCACTCGACCCCACTCGCCGTGTGCCAGCACGTCGAGTGGGCGATCGCGCGCGTCCTGACCGCGCCGGTCAATCTGCACTGGACGGCGCAGCCGGTAGACCCCGGCATGCGGCGTTCCGAATGCAGCTGGACCGGACGGCCCGGGACTGGCGCCGAGCTGGCTGCTGCCCTCCGGCAGTGGCCCATGATCCGTTTCGAGGTCACCGAGGAACCGAGTCCCGGAGTCGACGGGGAGCGCTTCATGCACGTCCCGGGCCGCGGACTGTTCCGTGGCACCATCGGGGCGTCGGGTGACATCCAGATCGGTGAGGATCGGCTGCGGGCCATCATGGCCGCGGCCAAGGCTCCGGAGGCGCTTTCGCATGCCCTGGAGAAGGCGCTGGGCACGGCGTGGGACGCCGAGCTCGAGCCTTACCGGTACGCCGGGGACGGTGCGCCGGTCACCCTGCTCACCCGGGTGGGCTGACCCGACTCCCGGAGTGGTCCTGGCGGCACGTCGTCGGTGGGGCTGACCGCCCGTTGTCAAGGGGGTGCGCCTGCCCCCGTTCCTGGGGTGGACCGGTTTGTCTACGCGCCCGGGAGCTGATCGAATGACAGCCGTGAAGAGGGCGTTTCGCGTTGCTGTGGCCGTACCCGTGGCTTTGTCTCTGCTGGCCGGGTGCGGCGGCAGTGATGCGCCGCAGCAGCCGCGACCTGCTCCGGGCTCCGCGTCTCCCGCCGCTTCCGCCCCCTCCGTCAGTGCCGCCCCGACCGGCGATCCCGCCGCCCGGGCGCGCGAAGCCGTCAAGACCTTCACCGACGCCCAGCTGGCCGGTCAGGTTCTGATGCCCTACGCCTACGGCGACAAGGCCGACCGGGTGGACGAGACGGCCGCCGCCGGCAACAAGCGGATCGCCGGCGTGGCCACCCCCGCCGAGATGGTCACCAAGTTCGGCCTCGGCGGGCTGATCCTGGTCGCGTTCACCCCGGACGATCCGACCGGCGCCACCAACCCGGCGACGAATGTGGACGATCCGCAGCAGGTGCGGGCGCTGACCGACGGCCTGCAGCGGGTGGCGACCGGCCTGCCCGGCGGGGCGCCGCTGCTGATCGGCACCGATCAGGAGTACGGCGTGGTCACCCGGGTCAAGACCGGCGTGACGCTGCTGCCGTCCGCGATGGCGTTCGGGGCCGCGGGCAAGCCCGAGCTGACCGAGGGCGCCTGGCGGGCGGCCGGCACCGAGCTGGCCGCGATGGGGATCAACCTCGACTTCGCCCCGGTCGCCGACACGCTGGGGCCGCAGGGCAGCTCGGTGATCGGCTCGCGGTCGTTCGGCGCCGATCCGAAGGCGAATGCCGCCCAGGTCGAGGCGGCCGTGCGCGGGATCCAGGGCGCCGGGGTGGCCGCGGCGCTCAAGCACTTTCCTGGTCATGGGCACACCACGGGGGACAGCCACGACGACCTGCCGGTGGTCGCGCAGAGCCGGCTGAAGTGGCAGAGCGAGGATCGGCCGCCGTTCGCCGCCGGGATCGCCGCGGGTGCCGGCGTGGTCATGTCCGGGCACCTGGACGTCGAAGGCCTGGACAAGGGGGTTGCCGCGACGTTCTCGCGCAAGATCATGACGGATGTCCTGCGGGGTGAGCTGAAGTTCGGCGGAGTGGCGATCACCGACGCCATGAACATGCCGCCCGCGATGAAGTGGCCGGCGGGCGAGGCGGCGGTCCGCGCGCTGAACGCCGGGAACGACATCCTGCTCATGCCGCCGGATCTGGCCGGTGCGCGGGACGGGATCTTGGCCGGGCTCAAGGACGGCAGCCTCAAGCGGGAGCGGCTTGTCGAGGCGGTCACCCGTGTCCTGACGCTCAAGTTCCGTACCGCCGCGCAGGTGCGGCCGGAGCTGGCCGCGCTCGGTTCGGCCGAGCACGTGCGGGCCGTCGGTGCCGCCGACGCGGCCGCGATCACCCTGCTCAAGGGCCCGTGTTCCGGGCCGCTGGTGTCCGGGCCGGTCACGGTCACCGCGTCCGGCGGACGGGAAGCCGCCCGGATCACCCTGGTCAAGGCGTTGCAGGACGCGGGCGTCAAGGTCCAGGCCGCGGGCGGCGCGGTCGTGCACCTCGTGGGGTACGGCGACCGGCAGACCGACCTGAGTCCGGACGCGACGGTCACCGTCATCATGGACACTCCACAATTGCTGGCCGGGTCGCGATCGCCGACGCTGCTCGCGACCTACTCGTCCAGCCCGCTCGCGCTGAGCGCGTTGGCCGCGGTGCTCGCGGGCAAAGCTCCTGCGCCCGGCAAGTCTCCGGTAACGGTCGGCAAGCTGCCGCGCAGCGCCTGCGTCAAGTGAGCAGTCGGTGTCGGCCGGGCGAGGCGAATGGCCGGCGTCGACCTGGTCGGGTGAGCCACGAGAAGCGGCCGGTTAGGTGAGCCACGAAAAGCGGCCGGTTAGGTGAGCCACGGGAAGCAGCCGGTCAGGTGAGCCGCCGGAAGCGTCCCGGCGCTGACCCGTGCCGGCGCCGGAAAGCGGTGGCGAAAGCGAACTCGGAGGCGTAGCCGACCCGGTGCGCGACGGTGGCCACAGTGGCGTCCGAGTCACGCAGCAGTCGTGCCGCCACGGTCATCCGCCACCAGGTCAGGTAGGCCAGCGGCGGCCGTCCGATCAGGGCGTTGAAGCGACGGGCGAACGGCGCCCGGGACAGCCCGGCGTGCGCGGCGAGGGTGGCCACCGTCCAAGGGCGGCCGGGGTCCTCGTGCATGGCGTGCAGGGCGGCAGCGGTCACCGGGTCGCGCAGGGCCGCTGCCCAGCCGGTCGGTGCGGCGGGCTGCTCGGCGTACCAGCGGCGCAGCAGGAAGAGCAGGAGCATCTCCAGCAGCGCGGGCACGACTGCGTCCGTGCCGAGGCGGGGATGTTCCAGCTCGGCGGTGAGCAGGCCGACGGCGGCGCGCAGTTCGTCGGTGGGGCTCAGGTGGACCACTTCCGGCAGGTCGTGGACCAGCGGGTGGACCTGCGCCGGGTCGATCTCGTACGCGCCGCAGAGCGTGACCACCTCCTGCCCGTCTGACTGCGGCGGGGGCTTCGCAGTGTCGGCGCCGGGCACTGACCCCGGCGAGACGTCCGTGCACGGGGCAGGCACCGCGTCGGGCCTGTCGGCGAGGGCGTGCGCACGACCGTGCGGCCGGAACACGACATCGCCGGCGTGGAGCCGAACCGGCGCGGCACCACCGGGCGGAAGCAGCCACGGCGACCCCCGCAGGACCACCTGGAAACCCATCGCCCCGGGCACCTCGGCGAACTCCTGCGCCCACGGCGCATCCCACCCGAGCAGCATCGACCGCGGCCGCCCGGTCCGTTGCACGGCGAGCACATCACTGAGCACATCCATCGCCGCACCCGCCGAGACGATCGCGAAGGTTTCCGGGACTTGAAAGCATAGGTCGTCCTCCGCGACCCGCCTACGGTCGGTGGTCATGAGAGCTGCGCGCATCCACGAGTACGGCGACCCGGACGTCATCCGCGTCGAGGACATCCCCCAGCCGCTCCCGGGGCCCGGCGAGGTGCTGATCCGGGTGGCCGCCACGTCTCTGAACCCGACCGAGACGGCGCTGCGTTCCGGCTTGCTCGCAACGATGTTCCCGGTCGTCCTGCCGGTGACCCTGGGCTGGGACGTCGCGGGCACCGTCGACGGCGAGCCGGTTCTCGGCATGCTCGACGCAGGTGCGGCCGCCGAGTTCGCGGTGGCCCCGGCCAAGTCCCTGGTCCGAGCCCCCGCCACGGTCCCGCTCGCTGACGCTGCTGCCCTGCCGCTGGCCGGGATGACCGCCTGGCAGACCGTCACCGAACACGCCGCCATCACCCCGGGCGAACGCGTCCTGGTCAACGGCGCAGGAGGCGGCATCGGCGGCTGCACGGTCCAGCTGGCCAAGCACGCGGGCGCGTACGTGCTGGCCACCGCCGGCCCCCGCAGCGCCGCGACGGTCCGGAGCCTCGGCGCCGACGAGGTGCTCGACTACACCGCCGGCCCGTTGGCGGTGGGGGAGCCGGTCGACGCCGTGCTGAACTGCGCGGCGATCGACCCCGCCGCCGCGGCCGCACTCGTGCCCCTGGTCCGGCGGGGCGGCCGGATCATCACGGTGGCCACCCCGATCGAGTCGTCAGCGTCGGTGACCGCCCGGCACATGGTCACCCGCAACGATCCGGCCGACCTGGCCACGCTGGTGCGGCTGGTGGACGAAGGCGTGCTGCGGTTGGTGATCACTGACCGCCGTACGCTCGGCGACCTGCCGGAGCTGCACCGGCTCGCGGAATCAGGCGGCACCCACGGCAAGATCATCGTGACGCCGTCGCGCTGAGCGGGTCAGAGTGGGATGTTGCCGTGCGTGCCGCGGGCCGCCGGGGCCGCGGCCAGGGCTTCCGCGATGCGGCGGCGGGTGTGGTCCGGCGTGATCACGTCGTCCACCACGCCGATCTCCAGGGCCCGGTTGACCCCGCCGGCCGTGTGCAACTGCTCCTCGACCAGCGTCTCGCGGAGCGCCTCGCGCTGCTCGTGCGGGGCTGCCGCCAGTCGCTTGCGGTGCAGGATGTTCACCGCCGCGCTCGCGCCCATGACCGCGATCTCGGCGGTCGGCCAGGCGAACACGGCCGTGGCGCCCAGCGCGCGGGAGTTCATCGCGATGTACGCGCCGCCGTACGCCTTGCGGGTCACCAGCGTCACCCGCGGCACGACCGCCTCGGCGAACGCGTGCAGCAGCTTCGCGCCGCGCCGGACCACGCCGTCCCACTCCTGGCCGAGACCGGGCAGATACCCCGGTACGTCGACCAGCACGATCAGCGGCACGCCCAGCGAATCGCACATCCGCACGAACCGGGCGGCCTTCTCCGCACTGGTCGCGTCCAGGCAGCCACCGAGGCGCAGCGGATTGTTGGCGATGACGCCGACCGTACGACCGCCGAAGCGGCCCAGCGTCGTCGACACGTTCGGGGCCCATTTGGCGTGCAACTCCACGCCGGGCTCGTCGAGCAACGCCCGCACCACCGGCTTCACGTCGTACGCGCGGTTGGCCTGGGCCGGCATGGCCTGGGCCAGGTCGTGGCCCGGCGTGCTGCCCGCCGCGACGTCCGCCGGGGTGAGCCGGCCCTGCCGGCCGAGCAGGACGGTCAGCTTGCGCGCCTCGGCCAGCGCGCTCTCGTCGTCCTTGGTGGTGATGTGCACGACGCCGGAGCGGCGGCCGTGCGGCTCCGGACCGCCGAGGCGTTCCATGTCGACCTGCTCGCCGGTGACGCTGCGGACGACCTCCGGCCCGGTCACGAAGATCCGGCCGGCCTTGCTCATGATCACGATGTCGGTCAGCGCCGGGCCGTAGGCCGCGCCGCCGGCGGCGGGCCCGAGGACCACGGAAATCTGCGGTACGCGCCCGGACGCGCGCACCATCGCCGCGAAGATCTGCCCCACCCCGTCCAGCGCGACCACACCCTCGGCGAGCCGCGCCCCGCCGGAGTGCCAGAGCCCCAGTACCGGCACCCGCTCGCGGACCGCGGTGTCGATCGCGTCGACCACGTGCCGGCAGCCCTCGGCACCCATCGCCCCGCCCATCCGGGTGGCATCGGTGGCGAAGGCGATCGCCGGCGTGCCGTCGACCTCACCCCGGGCCCACAGCACGCCCGAGTCATCCGCCGGAGCGAGCAGACGCAGGGTGCCGCTGTCGAACAGTGCCCGCAGGCGAACCTGCGGATCGCGGGTGTCGATGGTGGGATCGGCGGGAGATGAGGTCGTGGTCACAGCGCTTCTCCTAACGGTTCACCGCGCGGGGTGAGGAACCGGACCGGTCACCCGCGGACAAGACCAGGGCGCGCGGGATGAGAAAACGGACCGGTCACCACGCGCGGACAGAGGCCGCACCACGCAGCATGAGAGACAGACCGGTCACCCGCGCGGGCTGAGTTCCGACCGCGCCTGCGAGGACCGGCCGGTCACCGCGCGGCGTGGAGATTTCCGACCGCGCGGTGATCGACCGGGTCCGTCAGGCGCGGGTGAAGACCAGGGCCACGTTGTGCCCGCCGAAGCCGAACGAGTTGTTCAGCGCCGCTGGGATGTCGAGCTGGCGGGCCTTGTGGGCGGCCACGTCGAGCGCGAGCTTGTCGTCGGGGTCGTCCAGGTTGATGGTCGGGGGGACGACGCTGTCGCGGATCGCCAGGATGGTGGCGATCGACTCCAGGGCGCCGGCCGCGCCGAGCAGGTGCCCGGACATCGACTTGGTCGAGGTGAGGACCGGGTGGTCGCCCACCGCGGTGAGCAGCGCCGCGATCTCCGTCATGTCCCCGGCCGGGGTGGAGGTCGCGTGCGCGTTGACGTGCACGATGTCGGCCTTGGTGAGGCCCGCGTCCTCGATCGCCCGGCGGATCGCCCGGATCGCGCCGGCGCCCTCGGGGTGCGGCTGCACGATGTCGTAGCCGTCCGAGGTGATGCCGGCCCCGGCCAGCCGCGCGTAGATCGTCGCGCCGCGGGCGATGGCGTGGTCGGCGCGCTCGAGGACGAGCGCTCCCGCGCCCTCGCCGAGCACGAAGCCGTCGCGGCCCTTGTCCCACGGCCGGGACGCCTTCTCCGGCTCGTCGTTGCGGGTCGACATGGCCCGCATCGAGGCGAAACCGGCGATCGGCAGCGGGTGGATCACGGCCTCGGTGCCGCCGGCCATGACCACGTCGGCCCGGCCGGAGCGGATGATGTCCAGGCCCAGCGACAGTGCCTCGGCGCCGGTCGCGCAGGCGCTGGCCATCGAGTGGACGCCCGCCTGGGCGCCGAGCTCGAGGCCGACCCAGGCGGCGGGGCCGTTGGGCATCAGCATCGGCACGGTGTGCGGGCTGACCCGGCGCGGCCCGGAGGCCTCCAGGATGTCGTCCTGGTTGAGCAGGGTCTGCGCACCGCCTATGCCGCTGCCGAAGCTCACGGCGAAGCGCTCCGGGTCGAGCCCGGAGTCCTTCAGGCCGGAGTCGGCCCAGGCCTGGTGGGCGGCGATCAGCGCGATCGCCTCGGAGCGGTCCAGCCGGCGCAGCTTGACCCGTTCGATCACCTCGGACGGGTCGACCGCGAGCTCCGCGGCGATGCGGACGGGCAACTGCGCGGCCCACTCCTGGGTGAGGGCTCTCACCCCGGAGCGGCCGGCGAGCATGGCGTCCCAGGTGGACGCGACGTCCCCGCCGAGCGGGGTCGTCGCGCCGAGCCCGGTGACGACGACGTCAGTGGTGCTCATGTCAGTGGTTCGCCTCGATGAAGGAGACGGCGTCGCCGACGGTCTTGAGGTTCTGCACCTCGTTGTCGGGGATCTTGACGCCGAACTTCTCCTCGGCGGCCACCACGACCTCGACCATGGACAGCGAGTCGACGTCCAGGTCGTCGGTGAAGGACTTCTCCTCGGCGACGTCGTCCGGGTTCACCCCGGCGACCTCCTCGAGGATCTCGGCGAGGCCGGAAGTGATCTCAGCGCGGGTTGCCATGTTCGGTGGTTCCTCTCGATGGTGGGAAAAGCTACGGGCAGCGGATGACCTGACCCGCGTACGTGAGGCCGCCGCCGAAGCCGAAGAGCAGGACCGGGGCGCCCGAGGGCACCTCGCGGCGCTCGACCAGCTTGGACAGGGCCAGCGGCACACTCGCCGCGGAGGTGTTGCCGGACTCGACCAGGTCCTTGGCGACGACGACGTCCGGGCCGAGGCCCAGGCGCTTGACGATGCCGTCGATGATGCGGGTGTTGGCCTGGTGCGGCACGAAGGCGGCGAGCTCCTCCGGCCGGACGCCGGCCCGCTCGCACGCCTGCAGGGCGAACGGCGCCAGCGCGGTGGTCGCCCAGCGGAAAACGATCTGGCCCTCCTGCTGGATGTACGGCTGCCAGCCCTCGATGCGCAGCACGTCGCCCTTGTCCGGGGCCGAGCCCCAGAGCACCGGGCCGACACCGGGCTGCTCGCCGTCGGGGACCGCGGAGACCACGGCCGCGCCGGCGCCGTCACCGAAGAGTACGGCGGTGGTGCGGTCGGTCCAGTCGGTGACGTCGGAGAGCTTCTCGGCGCCGATGACGATGGCGTTGCGGCTGGCGCCCGCCCGGATCGCGTGGTCGGCGGTGCCGAGGGCGTACGAGAAGCCGGAACAGGCGGTGTTGAGGTCCATCGCCGCCGGGGCGGTGATGCCCAGCCGGGCGGCGACGCGGGTCGCCACGTTGGGGCAGCGGTCGATGGAGGAGCAGGTGGCCACGACGACCATGTCGATGTCGGCGGCGCTGAGCCCGGAGCCGGCCAGCGCCTTCTCGGCGGCGAAGGTGGCCATGTCGGCGACCGACTCGGCGTCGGCGACGCGGCGCTCGGCGATGCCGACCCGGTCCTTGATCCACGCGTCGTTGGTGTTGACGATCTTGGCCAGATCGTCGTTGGTGACAATGCGCGAGGGCTGGTAGTGGCCCATCGCGACGATGCGGGAACCCGCGGTCATCGTGTTGCTCCTTCGTTCGCGACGGACGTGGTCACTGCTGCTGCCCGCCGATGCGGGCCACCGGCTGGCCGGGGGCCACCGGGTCGTCGTGGTGGGCGAGCCACTCGGTGAGGATCCCGGCGGCGTGCGCGGCGACCTCGACCGGTCCCTGCCGGGTGGTCACCTGGCCGATGACCTGACCCTGCCGCAGGTCCACGCCCTCGGCCAGGCCCTCGGCGGGCTGGAACAGCCCGGCGCTGGGCGCGACCACGACCCGGAAGAGCGGGGTGGGCTCGTGAGTGGAGGCGGTGCCGTGCCGGGCGATGAGGTCGCGCGCGGCGGGCAGGTCGTCCGGGGTGTTGAGGGTGACGATCTCGGGGGCGTTCTCGCCCTTGAGCTCGCGCTTGGCCAGCCCGGCCAGGGTGCCCGCCGGGGGGAGCTCGATGATCCCGGTGACGCCCAGGTCGCGCAGGTTGCGCAGCACCAGGTCCCAGCGGACCGGGGCGGTGACCTGGCGGACCAGGCGCCGCAGCATCTCGCGGCCGTGGTTGACAGCGGCGCCGTCCAGGTCGGACAGCAGGATCCGGGCCGGGTCGGCGACGGGCACGCCGGCCGCGACGGCCCCGAGGGCCCGCTCGGCCGGCGCCATGTACGGCGTGTGGAAAGCCCCCGCGACCTGCAGCGCGATGACCCGGGCGCGGGCCGGCGGCTCGGCGGCGAACTTGGCCAGCGCGTCCAGCGCACCGGCGGCGACGACCTGACCGGCACCGTTGCGGTTGGCCGGGTAGAGCCCGTGGCGCTCGATCGCGGCGATCACCTCGTCGGCGTCGCCGCCCAGCACGGCGCTCATACCGGTGGGCTCCAGCGCGCAGGCGGCGGCCATCTCGCGCCCGCGGACGCCGGCGAGGGTGACGGCGGACTCGGCCGACAGCACCCCGGCGAGGGCGGCGGCGCCGAGCTCACCGACGCTGTGCCCGGCGACCAGGGCGACGTCGTGCATCGGCAGGTGCTCGGCGGCGAGCAGGGCGGCCGCGACGAGCAGCGGCTGGGTGCGGGCGGTGTCCTTGATGTCGTCCGCGCCGGCCTCGGTGCCGAGGTGGATCAGGTCGACGCCGGAGAGGGCGGACCACCAGGTCAGCCGGGCCTCGGCCCCGGGCAGGCCGAGCCATCCGGAGAGGAAGCCGGGCTTCTGGGAACCCTGGCCGGGCGAGAGTACGGCGAGCACGGAGTCGACTCTTCCGGATGCGAGGTCGTTCCGGGGTTGCTGCACGGGACCAAACCCTACGACCGGCGTTGTAGCTTTCCTACAAACACCCCCGTGTTTCGCCCAGATTGGGCATGATATCGGGGCTCTTCCGGCGGTGCGGGCGGGACCGCGGAGCCCGGTGATTTAGCTCGCAGGGTCGAGGCGCCCGATGGTCAGAGCCATCCGCAACGCGAACGCGTCCCGGCCGTCCAGCGGTGACAGACTGGTCACCTCGGCGACCCTTTTGAGGCGGTACCGCACGGTGTTCGGGTGCACGAACAGCTCCCGGGCGGCACTTTCCAGCACGCCGCCGGCCGCGAAGAAGGCATCCAGCGTCTCCAGCAGCCCGCCGCCGGCGCGCGACAGTGCGCCGTACACATCGTGCCGCAGCGCCCGCCGGGCCTCGGAGTCCCCGGCCATGGCCCGTTCCGGCAGCAGGTCGTCGGCGGCCACCGGGTTCGGGGCGCCGGGCCAGGCGCGCGCCGCCCGGAAGCCGGCCAGGGCGGCCCGGGCCGACTCGGTGGCCTGGTCCAGTGAGGGGACGGCCGGGCCGACCACGATCGGCCCCTCGCCGAAGCTCGCGGCCAGGTGCCCGGCGGCCACCAGCGGGTCGGCGACCCCGCCGAGCACGACCACCAGCCGGTCGCCGTGCACCCCGCCGATGACCTCGACCCGGGCCCGCCGGGCGGCGCGATAGACGGAGTGCAGCACCGCCGTGATGTCGCCGCCGGGGGTGCGTCCGACCACCACGGCCACCGGTGGCGCGTCGGCCCAGCCCAGGGCGGCGGCCCGGCTGGCCAGTACGTCGGAGGAGTCGCCGCGCAGCAGGGCGTCGACCAGCAGCGCCTGCAGCCGGGCGTCCCAGGCGCCGCGGGACTCGGCGGCGCGGGCGTAGACCCGGGCGGCCGAGAAGGCGATCTCCCGGGAGAACTTGAGGATGGCGACCGCCAGGGCCTCCTCCTCGCCGGCCGCGGCCAGGCCGGTCACCTCGGCCTCGGCCACGTCGATGGTGACCTTGATGAGGGCGACGGTCTGGGTCAGCGTGATCGAGCGGGCCAGGGCGCGCGGGGCGGCGGCGAAGACCTCGTCGGAGATCTCCTGGGTGCCGGCCGCGGTGCCGCCCGAGCGCAGCCACTCGACCAGCGACCGCACCCCGGCCTGGGCGACGAGCATGACCCACGAGCGCTGGTCGGCCGGCAGGGCCCGGAACCAGGGCAGGGTCTCGTCCATCCGGGCGACGCTGGCGCTGGCCAGGGCCCCGGCGCGGCGCTCGACGCGGCGCAGGGTCGCGGCCAGCGGGGGGCGTTTCGCCGTACCGCCGGGTTTCGCGTCCTCTGCCACCCGGCCAGCCTGTCACGACCGGGCTCGCGGGCGCCCGCCGGTGCCTGGCATGTCTTTCCATGGCCGTGACCTGCCTGCTGGCTGTACCGTTCCGCGCGGTTACCGAGCTTTCTTCATCTGTAACCTTTGGGTTATTTGTCCGATATAGCGGTGCGCCTTCACCGTGATTTCGGTCGGTGACCTGGCAGGGTGTCGTCCTAGCGCCGCACGACTCGTGGGTGCGAGGTCTTAGGCCGGGCGGCACGGTGCCGATGAGACCCGGTGGTCCGGACGGCGGGCAGGAGAGGGGGCAGGGATGACGGAACGCGAGGACGGCCAGCTGTACGCCGAAGCGGAGCAGGTCGCCGCGGAGGAGTCGTTTCCCTCGGTCGCGTCTTCACAGGCCACCGAGGAGCCGGTCGACGACATCCCGCACCGGGTCGGCTGCCGCACCGAGCTGCGCGGCTGGGCCGGGGCCCATCTGCACGGCGCGGTCCGCCCCCGGCGCCGGGCAGTGAGCCGGGGGCGTCCGCCCGGCCGCTGGTGCTGAAGCGACGTCCCGCTCACCCTCGTGGGTGACTGACTGCGGTGTGGCGGGCTGGTTCCGGCCCATCGCCCGGCCGGTCTCGGCACCGTGTGTGTCCGTGGACGACAAGAGACGACTCATCCTCGACCAGGCCCTCGCCCTCGTCGACGAACACGGCCTCGGTGCCATGTCCATGCGCGCCGTCGCCGAACGGGTCGGACTCACCTCGATGGCCCTCTACCCGTACGTCGGTGGCAAGGACGCCCTGCTGGACGGGCTCGTCGACCTGCTGCACCTGGAGCTGGGCACCGAGTACGGCGAGGACCCCGGCGACATCGACTGGCGGCAGCGCCTGCGGGCCCTGGGCCGGGCGGTACGGGCGTTGTCGCGGGCGCATCCCGGCGCGTACCCGTTGCTGCTGAACCGCCGCTCCGCCGGCGCCTCCGCCTCCTGGCTGACCGCCGCCCTGCGCGGCTGCCTGCACGACGCCGGCGTGCCCGGGGAGCAGGTGCCGCGGCTGACCCGGATGATCTGCGCGTTCCTGCTCGGCTACACCGTCGGTGAGGTGACCGGGGGGCTGCCCGCGGACGAGGCGGCCTGCCACGAGGACGCCGCCGGGGAGTTCGACGCCGACCTGGACGACCTGGTCCGGCTGGTGGAGGTCACCGTTAGCGGCACGTGAGGCCGTTCGGCATCGCCGTGCGGGTGCTGTGGCCTATAAAGAGGCTTATGTCCGACGGGTACGTTCTGGAGCGGTACGTCCAGCTGCGCCGCGCCGCGTTCCTGATGTGCGGCGACTGGGCGCTCGCCGACGAGCTGGCCCGCACCACGCTGGCCCGGGTGCTGGCCGATCCCGACATCACCGAGCCGGACCTGTGGGCGTACGCCGATCTGATGGCCGCCTTCAAGAAGCCCCGCGGCCGGCGTGAGCACGTCTTCGTGGCCCCGGAACCAGCCCTGCTCACCGAACCGGTCCCGGCCGATCGAGGCCCGGGTGGTGGTCAGCTGCAACTGGCCACCGCGCCCGCCGAGGTCGACGCCGTGCACACCGTGCTGGTGCTGGACGCGCTGCACGGCCTCAGCCCGCGCTGCCGGGCCGTGCTGGTGCTGCGGCACTTCTGCGGGCTGGCCATCGACGAGACCGCCGACGCCCTCGATCTGGACGACAGCAGGGTGCTCGCCTTCGAGGCGGAGGGGCTGGGCGCGTTCGCGGGCCTGCTGGCCGCCGCCCGGCCGGTGGACGTGCGATGAGTGCGCTGCTCACGGCGGTGCTGGAGAAGGCCTGCGAGAGCGAGCCGCCGCCCGGCGACGCGGTTCCGGACATCAACCGGCGGGCCGACCGGCTGCGCCGCCGCCGGGCCTGGCGCGTGGTGCTGGCCGGCCTGGTCGCGGTGGCCCTGGTCGTGCTGCTCGGCTTCGTCCTCACGAACGTCCTGCTGCCCGGGCACAAGGCCCGGTCGACCGCCGCGGTGCCCGTCCCGCAGCCCCGCCCGTCCGCCGTCCTCGACCCGGTGCTGAGCGTGCTGGCGCCGCCGGTGGACGCGAAGGGCTACCGGATCGTGCCGCGCCCGCCCAGCGCGGGCACCGGCTGGCGGCAGTACGCGGTGCTGAACGCGGCCGGGGAACCGCGGGGCCTGGTCGAGGTCGCCGTCTACGACGCGCCGGCCGGGCTCTGCCTGCCCGTGCAGGCCGAGCCGGCGGCCTGCGCGCTGCCGGACCGGACCCGGGGCGGCATCGAGTACGCGCGCTACGCCGAGACCGGCGACGTCGACTGGCAGGTCCACGAGGTGATCGCCCGCCGGGTGGTCGACGGCCGCACGGTGGCGGTGATGGCCACCGGGGAACGGGGCACCGGCAGCGCCGAGCTGGGCGAGCCCCCGCTGACCACGGTGGAGGTGGCTCAGGCCGCCACGAACCGGCGCCTGCCGGACGCCTTCGGGGTGGGGGAGCGCTGCAACGCGCCCGCCCCCGCCTGCCCGATCCTGCGGGTCCCGGTGCGTCCGGCCGGTTGAGGTCAGACCCGGCGGCGGATCAGGAACGCGATGCCGCCCAGGCCCAGCAGGATCGTGAGCAGGACCGCGCCGTTGAGCAGGTACAGCCGGCGCATGTCGGACAGCACGTCGTTGACGCCCTCGACCGGGTCCAGCTCCTCGGCCTGCACGTCCTCGCCGATGCCGCCGCCGATGCCGCCGCTGACCACGTCCGGCTTCTCCTTGAGCGGCACGCCGCTCAGGCGCAGCGACTCCGACATGGTCAGCCGCCCGTAGAACCAGCCGGGCGTCTTCTTGCCGGTCGGCTGCTTGGCCGGCCGGAACGCCCGCGGGCCGCCGGCGGCGTTCGGGTAGAGCTCGTAGGTCTGGTTGGCCTTGTCCTTGATCAGCACGGTGACGGTGAACTTGGGGCCGAGCTTCTTCGCCTCCGGCTTGGAAGTGGTCGGCGTCGTGGTCGCCAGCCAGCTGACCTCACTGAGCAGCTGCTTGAACAGGTCCGGCCGCTCGCTCTGCTGCACCGTCACGCTGTTGCCGGGGAACTTGCCGGCGATCTGCACCGCCGTGGGCTTGGCCGGCGCCTTGGGTGCGGCCAGCGCGGCACCGGCGGCCGGCCGGTCCGGCGCGGCCTGCGCTGCGCTGGGTGCGGCGACTCCCGCGCTCAGCGCGACAGTCGCCGCGAACACTCCGGTCGCCGACAGCAATCGGGCGATCACCCCTTGAACCACCGTCCGGCCTCCCCGCCCCGTGGATGACATACATGCGCCGGCCGGAACGGCGCGCCCGGAAAGGACCCGTCGCCGGCACGGCCCAGTCCTCACAGCCTGCCCGCAGATCGTCTCGGCCGCATCCCGGAACGGGACGAATTGGAGCTATCTGGGATCGACTGCATCGGTGGACCTTGGCCGCTGATCAGCGGGCGAATAGTACCCAGCGAGGGCAAGCCGAGGGGGTTCCGGTCACCCGTGCTGCTGACGTTCATACCCCTTTGACGGGCTGAACTGGCCAGGACGTTGCCTGGTGAGGTACGCGCGCGCCGTCAGCCGAGCGCGCGCGTACCGAAATGGTCACGAAACCTCAGGCCAGGCGGGACCGGGCCGCCGCCAGCCGGGCCAGGGTCCGTTCGCGGCCCAGCACCTCCAGCGATTCGAACAGCGGCAGGCCGATCGTGCGGCCGGTCGTCGCGACGCGTACCGGTGCCTGGGTCTTGCCCAGCTTGAGCCCGCGTTCCTCGCCGACCCGCTCGAGGGCGGCCTTCAGCGGCTCGGCCGACCACGTCTCCAGCGCGCCGAACGCCGCGACGGCGGCGTCCAGGATGTCGCCCGCGCCCTCCTTCATCGCCTTGTTCCACGACTGCTCGTCGCGGACCGGCTCGGCCAGGAAGAGGAAGTCGACGTAGTCGACGATCTCGCTGAGCACGGCGATGCGGGTCTGGGCCAGCGGTGCCACCGCGGCGAACACGGTGGAGTCGAAGGCCGACGGCTCCCACGGCGGTGCCGGGATCGTGTCGGTGCCGCCCAGCCAGGGCGCGCACACCGCGGCGAACTCCTCGGCGTCCAGGGCCCGGATGTAGTCGCCGTTGAACGCCCGCAGCTTCTTCACGTCGAAGAACGCGGGGGAGTGGCTGACGTCCTCGAGCCGGAACTCCTCCTCGACGACCGACCACGGCACGATCTCGCGGTCGCCGGAGGGCGCCCAGCCGAGCAGCATCAGGTAGTTGCGCATGGCGGCGGCGAGATAGCCCTCGTCGCGGTACGACTCCAGGGCCACCTTGTCCCGCCGCTTGGAGAGCTTCTGCCGCTTCTCGTTGACGATGACCGGCACGTGTCCCCACACCGGGGGCTTGACCCCGAGCGCCTCCCAGAGCAGCTGCTGCTTCGGGGTGTTGGGCAGGTGCTCCTCGGCCCGGATGACGTGGGTGATCCCCATGGTCATGTCGTCCACGACGTTGGCCAGCAGGAAGACGGCCGAGCCGTCGCTGCGGGCGATGACGAAGTCCTCGAGCAGTTTGTTCTCGAAGGTGGGCTCGCCGCGGACCAGGTCGACGACCACGGTCTCGCCCTCGTCGGGGGTGCGGAAGCGCAGTGCCCGTCCCTCGCCGGGGCCCAGCGCCCGGTCGCGGCAGAAGCCGTCGTAGCCGATGTGGGTGTTGCCGGTGCGGGCGATCACGTCGTCGCGGGTGCAGTCGCAGTAGTAGGCGCGACCCTCGCCGTAGAGGCGGGTCGCGGCCGCGGTGTGCTCGGCGGCGTACGTCGACTGGTAGTAGGGGCCCTCGTAGGAGCCGCGTTCGATGCCGATCCAGTCGAGCGCCGAGAGGATGCCCTCCGTCCACTCGGGACGGTTGCGGGCGGCGTCGGTGTCCTCGATGCGCAGGACGAAGACGCCACCGTGCTGCTGGGCGAAGATCCAGTTCTGCAGCGCCGAGCGGGCGCCGCCGACGTGGAACATTCCGGTCGGAGAAGGGGCGAAGCGTACGCGTACTGTCACCCGACCAGCCTACGGCGCTTGTCGAGTCCCCTGTCGGCGACCTTTTATCACGTCTTATATTGACGACTATTAGTTAACCTTCTTAAACTTCAGCCGCCCGATGTCATCCCCGACGGCGCCCCCACGCCGGACAGTGAGGTCCCTGATGAAGAGAAGACTGGCTGCCGCAGCCGCTGCGGTCGCCGTGGTGGCCGCCAGCGCGATCGCCATGCAAGGCACGTCCGAGGCCGCCGTACTGCCCAACAACTTCAAGAGCGTCGGCTACATGCCGTCCTGGGCCGGCAGCGTCAACAGCATCCAGTACAGCAAGCTCACCCACATCAACTACGCCTTCGTGCTACCGAACTCCAACGGCACCCTGCAGGGGGTTCCGGACCCGGCCAAGCTGCAGTCGCTGGTCTCGCTCGGACACCAGAACAACGTCAAGGTCGGGCTCGCCCTCGGCGGCTGGAACGACGGCAACGACTCGGCCTTCGAGGCGCTCGCCGGCAACTCCGGCGCCCGCACCACCTTCGTCAACGCCGTCATGGGCCTGGTCGGCCAGTACAACCTGGACGGCATCGACATCGACTGGGAATATCCCGACCCGGGCACCTCGGGCAACAACTACACGGCCCTGATGCAGCAGCTCAGCACCGCCCTGCACGGCCAGGGCAAGCTGCTCACCGCGGCGGTCGTCTCCGAGGGTGGCACGGCCAACGGCGTACAGCCGGCGGTGTTCGGCATGGTCGACTGGCTCAACATCATGGCGTACGACGGCGGCAGCCCGCACGCCAACTACGACTGGTCGATCGCCAGCGTCAACTTCTGGAAGAACCGCGGCCTGCCGGCTTCGAAGGCGGTGCTCGGCGTGCCGTTCTACAGCCGGCCCGGCTACAAGACGTACGCGCAGATCGTCGCCACCAACCCGGCCTTCGCCAACCAGGACTGCGCCACGATCGCCGGCGTGCAGGAGTGCTACAACGGCCTGCCGACGATCCGCCGCAAGACCCAGTGGGCCATGGCCAACGCCGGCGGCATCATGAACTGGGAGCTCTCCCAGGACGCGACGGGCGCCAACTCGCTGGTCAGCGCCATCTACTCGACGGCGACCGGCGGTGGCACGCCGACCACCCCGCCGCCCTCGGGGCGTACCGGCCGGATCACCGGCATCGCCGGCAAGTGTGTCGACATCGCCGCGGCGTCGTCGGCCAACGGCACCGCCGTGCAGCTCTACGACTGCAACGGCAGCGCCGCGCAGAACTGGACCGTAGCGACCGACGGCACGCTGCGCGGGCTGGGCAAGTGCCTGGACGTGGCGGCGGCCGGCACCGCGAACGGCTCGCTGGTGCAGATCTACGACTGCAACGGCACCGGCGCCCAGCAGTGGCAGGCGCAGAGCAACGGCACCCTGCGCAACCCGGTCAGCAACAAGTGTCTGGACGCGTCGAACAACAGCTCGGCCAACGGCACCCGACTGCAGATCTGGGAGTGCTTCGCCGGTACGAACCAGCGCTGGACCCTGCCCGCGTGACAGCTGATCCGCGCGGTCCCGCTGACTCAGGGGACCGCGCGGATCCGTACCACCAGGACCGCGCCGAGCAGGGTGACCACCGCGGTCAGCGCGTACAGCGTGGAATAGCCGCCCAGGTGGGTGACCAGCGGCGCCGCGATGGCCGGCCCGAGCACCTGCGGCGCGGCCGTCGCGATGTTGATCACCCCGAGGTCCTTGGCCCGGTCCACCGCGGCCGGCAGCACCTGGGTGATCAGCGCGGTGTCGACGGCCAGGTAGACGCCGTAGCCCGCGCCCAGCAGCACCGAGGCGACCAGGGCCACCGGCCAGGTCGGCCAGATCGCCAGCAACAGGGCCGCGACCGCGATGACCACCCCGGACCACACCACGAAGATCTTGCGGCGCCCGGACCGGTCGGAGAGCCGGCCGCCGAGCACCGCCGTCGCGACCATGCCCGCCGTGTAGAGCAGGATCATGATCAGCAGCCCGGTGTCCGGGTCGGCCAGCCGGAGCCGGTCGGTGAGGAAATACAGCAGGTAGAGCGTGCCCAGAGCGTTGCCGAGCTGGACCAGGAACCGGGTGCCCCAGGCCCAGCCGAAGTCGGGATGCTCCCGCAGGACCCGCCACAGCCCGGTCCGCGGCCGCGGCCGGGCCGGCCCGGCGGGCAGCGGATCGTCCGGGGTGAGCAGCACGAACGGCACCGCCAGCAGCAGCAGGACCAGGGCCATCATGAGGTAACCCGCGGCGACGCCGGTGACCACCGCGGTGACCAGCACCGCGCCGAGCACCAGGCCGAGCGCCTGCGGCATGCCGATCCAGCCGGAGACCATGCCCCGCTGACCGACCGGGACCCGGTCCGGGACCGCCGCGGTCAGCGTGGCCAGCATGATGTTGAGCCCGAGCTGGGCGCCGGCCCAGCCCAGCGCCACACCCGCGAGGTGCCGCTGACCGGCCAGAGCCAGCAGCGACAGGGCGGCGATCAGGGCGCCGGCCAGCGTCCAGACGTGCCGGCGACCGTACGACCGGCCGCCCAGGCGCAACCGGGTCCGGTCGGAGTACAGGCCGGCCAGCGGGTTGACGACGATCGCGACCAGCGCGCCGAGGGCGGTGACCCAGCCCAGCGCGGCTTCCTTGCCCTCGATGCCCAGCTCGCTGATCTGTCCCGGGAGCAGCACCTGCACCGGCGTGAAGAACGCCATCCACAGGCCCAGGTTCGCGGCGGACAGCAGGGCGACCCACGAACGGGGGACCGGCCGTACGGGCTCGGCCAGCGCGGCAGGCGCGTCCTGCATGACGCTCATCGGACCCCCGGAACGGGCTTCAGCGGATGACGGACCCCTCGGGCAGGGCCCGCCGGGTGGCGGCGGACAGCGGGGTGAACGGCGTGACGACCGGGTGGCCGTCGGCGAGCTCCCACACCCCCTCGATGCGGCCGTTCACCACCAGCGTGGGGGAGATCCAGCCCTGCGGCCGGGAAACCGCCGACTTCGGCCCGCTGCTCACCGTTTCGAGCCGGCGCAGGCTGCCCACCACGTACGGGTCGAAGGCCGGCAGCAGCAGCACCGTGTCCCCGCCGCCCGCGTCCGGCGCGTCGACCGGCAGAAACCCCTCGTCCCCGACCGGCCGCAGCCGGTCGGCCAGCCGGGCGAAGGACTTCTTGGCCAGCGGTGGCTTGAGGTCGAACCAGCGGGCGAACTCGGCCGCGTCGGCCGGCCCGTACGCGTCCAGGTGCTGGAGCACCAGCTGGTCGATCGCGTCCTCGGCGGGCACCGGCGCCCAGTCGCCCAGCCAGGCCCGCGGGGCCACGAACGTCACGTGCCGGCCCCGGGGCGGCCCCGAGCAGAGCAGTCCGCGGAAGGCCAGCGGCTTGAGGATCGCCCCGAACCCCTGATTCAGCGGACCGCGCAGGTCCTCGTGCCCGGTGGCCTCGATGATCGCGCCGGCCAGTTCCTCGCGGGTCAGCGGCGTGGCCCCCAGCAGGTCGGGCAGCGCCGCGATGATGTCGCGCATCTGCTCGGCCGTCACGCCGTGGAACTTGAGCCACGAGCCGGTGGTCTCGCGGGTCCGGGTGCTCATCGCGGCCACCCAGACCGGCAGGTCGGCCGCGGGCAGCAGGTGCAGCGTGCCCCGCGCGGCCCAGGTCCGGACCAGCGACTTCTGCCGGTACAGCGCGGCTTCCAGATCCGGCTCGCTGCCCAGCCGCAAGGTCGCCGAGGCCAGTGCCGAGGAGGCGACCTGGGCGTGCAGGCCGCCGACCCGCCGGGCCGCCGCGACCACGTCGCCGGCCTTGGCGCTGCCGAGGTGGTGCCGGTCGATCCGGCGCCGCAGGATCTCGTCGAGCTTCATGCGCTGCAGCCTCGCATGTTGAGGTAGCGCGGCGGGACCGGCTGAGGCAGGCTCAGCTGTTCGATCGCCACAACACGGAGGCCGGTAGGCATGGGAAAGATCATCGCGGTGGAGTACGTGACCCTGGACGGCGTCTTCGAGGAGCCGGCCTGGAGCGGGCCGTACTTCAACGACGAGCTCGGCGCCTGGCAGAGCAGCAACCTCATGGAGGCCGACGCGCTGCTGTTGGGCCGGCGGACGTACGAGGGCTTCAAGGCCGCCTGGCCGCAGATGGAGGAAGCGACCGGCGACTTCGGCAAGAAGATGAACGGGATGGCAAAGTACGTCGCCACCACCACGCTCACCGAGCCGGAGTGGAACGCGGAGTTCCTCCAGGGTGACGTGGTCGAAGCGGTCACCAGGCTCAAGACCGGCTCCGGTGCGCTGCTGATCAACGGCAGCGCCTCGCTGGTGAACCTGCTGACCCGGCACAACCTCATCGACGAGTACCGGATCATGGTCTACCCGGTGGTGGTCGGCGAGGGCCGCAAGCTGTGGGACGAGGGCACCAAGGTCGCGCTGAAGCTGAGCAGCACGTTCACCACCACGACCGGTGTCCAGGTGCTCACCTACCTGCCGGCCTGACCGCGGCCCGTGCTCAGACGGTGAACCGGCCCACCAGTCCGGTCAGCCGCCGGGCGGTCGCGTTCAGCTCGTCGGCCGCCTGGTGGGACACCGCCACCGCCGACCGCGTGCTGTCCACCGCGCCGCTGACCGCGGTGATGCCCACCGCGATGTCCTGGCTGCCGGTGGCCACCTCGCTGATGTTGCGGGCCATCTCCGCGGTCGTCGCGGCCTGCTCCTCCACTGCTGCGGCGATCGCCGTCTGATAGTCGTTGACCTGGGCGATGGTGGCGGTGATGGCGTTGATCGCCTCGACCGCGCGGGCGGTGTCCCCCTCGATCGCGGCGACCCGGGCCGTCACGTCGTCGGTCGCCCGGGCCGTCTCCTGGGCCAGCTCCTTGACCTCGCCGGCCACCACCGCGAAGCCCTTGCCGAGGTCGCCGGCCCGGGCCGCCTCGATGGTGGCGTTCAGCGCGAGCAGGTTGGTCTGCTCGGCGATGCTGGCGATCAGCCGGACCACGTCGGCGATCTTGGTGGTGGAGACCCGGAGCTCGTCGATCACGCCGCTGGCCGTCTCGGTCAGCCCGACGCCGTCGCGGCCGGCCCGCGCCGCGTCCTGGGCGTTGCCGGAGATCTCGCCGATCGAGGCTCCCATCTCCTCCGCGCCGGCCGCGACCGTCTGCACGACGTGGCTGATGCCCTCGGCGGCGACGCTGGCCGCGCCGGCCTGGCCGGACGCGTTCTCGGCCGAGGTGGTCAGCTCGCTGCCGGTGGCGGCGACCTGCCCGGCCGAGCGGGAGACGCCGTCCGAGGCGTTGGTGACCTCGACCATCACCTCGCGCAGCTCCGCGACGGCGGTGTTCAGGGCCGTGCCGGCCCGGCCGATCTCGTCCTGGGCGCTGGGCGGCACGGAGACGGTCAGGTCCCGCTGGGCCAGCCGGGCCAGGGCGGCGGTCAGGCCGCCGAGCCGGCCGGAGATGCGGCGCGCCTGCCAGGCGGCGAAGAGGCCGCCGGCCACGGCCAGCAGCAGGGCGGCGATGAGGAACGCGGTCAGCATGGCCCGCCGCCCGTCGCGGACCGCGTCCACCGCGCCGGAGGCGTCGGCGTCATAGCCACCGACGGCGATCGCCCACGAGTACGGCGCGTAGTAGGCGACCGTCGTGGTGGTGGGACCCGCGCCCGCGCCCGCGGAACCCGGCAGCCGGTACGTCTTGCGCCAGGTGGCCCCGCCCTCGAGCTGCGGTGCCTGCGTGACGATCTCCTTGACGTACCCGGTGCCGGCGGCGTCCGTGGCGTCCAGGTCGGTCCGCCCGACCGCCCCGTCGAGACTGGAGGCGATGACCCGGCCGGTGTCGGCCTTCGCCGTGCTGTAGACGGTGACCCAGCCGTTCTCCCGGACCGAGGTGGCCGCGATCGCGTCGGTGAGGTTCTTCAGGGCGGCCGCCTGCTGCACGCCGACGTAGAGCGCCCCGATCACCTTGCCGGAGGCGTCCTTGACCGGGTCGTACGCGGAGATGTACCAGGTGTCGACCACCTGGGCCACGCCCCGGTACGGCTTGCCGGCCTTGATCGCGGCGGCCACGGCGTTCGGGGTCCCCTCCGCGGTCACCGCGGGGATGAAGGTTCCGATGGCCCGGTTGCCGGTCTTGGCCCGGACGTTGGTCGCCACCCGCAGCAGGTCGCCGGCGTCGTTCATCCGCTGGAAGACCGTGACCGTGCCGCCCAGCAGCGACTGCACGTCGTCGACGAACGGCGTCGCCTTCTTGACGTCGGTGTTCTGACCGAGCCACTGACCGCCGACCGTCGCCCGCGGCAGCTTCACCGACTGCTTGGCCTGCGACAGCTGGTTGGTCGCGGTCCAGGTCGTGGTGTCCCCGTCCAGGCGCAGACCGCCGCGCTGCTTGAGCAGCGCGTTGGCGGCCTGCATGTCGCTGTCCACCCCGCCCTGCACCTCGTCGCCCACCGAGCTGACCAGCCGGGTCACGTTCGAGGTGGTCTGGTCCAGGTCCTCGGCGTTGAGGGTGGCGACCGCGGCGCCGGTCTTGTCGGCGAACGCGTCGCTCTGCCAGGCGCCGACGCCCACGAGGACGGCCGCGGTGCTGACCACCCCGCCCAGACCGAGCGCGAGCAGTTTGTGGCTGATCTGGAACCCCATGTCCGGCTTTTCGGCGGGATCCGGGCCCAACTGAGGATCTTGGCGCAGAAAAAAGGGGGAGCCCCGCCGGGCTCCCCCTTTCTCGTCGTCCGATCGCCTAGCTGTCGCCGCCGGTCTCGCCCACCGGGGCGGCGTTGACGTCGTCGATCGCGTACTTCTTGGCGGCCTCGGCCGGCACGTGCGCCGGCACCTTGCCGCTGAGCGCGAGCTGGCGCAGCGTGGCCACCGCGACGGACTCCGCGTCCACGTGGAAGTGGCGGCGCAGGGCGTGCCGGGTGTCGCTCATCCCGAAGCCGTCGGTGCCCAGCGACGTGTAGTCGTTCGGGATCCAGCGGCTGATCAGGTCGGGCACGGCCCGCATCCAGTCGCTGACCGCGATGGCCGGGCCCTCGGTGCCCTCCAGCTTGGTCCGGATGTACGGCTTGCGCGGCGCGTCACCGGGGTTGAGCAGGTTGTGCTCCTCGGTCTCGACGGCGTCGCGGCGCAGCTCCGTCCACGACGTCACCGACCACACGTCCGCACCCACACCCCAGTCCTGGGCGAGCAGCTTCTGGGCCTTGAGGGCCCACTGCATGCCCATGCCGGAGGCGAGGATCTGCGCCTTGGGACCGGTGGTCTCGGGCGCCGCCGCATAGCGGTAGATGCCCTTGAGCAGACCCTCGACGTCGACCTCGGCCGGCTCCACCGGCTGCAGGATCGGCTCGTTGTAGATGGTCAGGTAGTAGAAGACGTTCTCCTGGTGCTCGCCGTACATCCGGTGCAGGCCGTTCTCGACGATGTGCGCGATCTCGAACGCGAACGCCGGGTCGTACGCCACCACGGCCGGGTTGGTCGCCGCGATCAGCAGCGAGTGCCCGTCCTCGTGCTGCAGGCCCTCACCGTTGAGCGTGGTCCGCCCGGCGGTCGCGCCCAGCAGGAAGCCGCGGGTCATCTGGTCCGCCGCCGCCCACAGCTCGTCGGCGGTGCGCTGGAAGCCGAACATCGAGTAGAAGATGTACAGCGGGATCATCGGCTCGTCGTGGGTGGCGTACGAGGTGCCGGCCGCGATGAAGCTGGCGGTCGAACCGGCCTCGTTGATGCCCTCGTGCAGGATCTGCCCGCTCGTCGCCTCCTTGTACGACAGGAAGAGCTCACGGTCGACCGACGTGTAGGTCTGGCCGTGCGGCGAGTAGATCTTCTTGGTCGGGAAGAGCGAGTCCATGCCGAACGTGCGCGCCTCGTCCGGGATGATCGGCACCCAGCGGGCCCCGAACTCCTTGTCGCGCATCAGGTCCTTGAGCAGCCGGACGAAGGCCATCGTGGTGGCGACCTTCTGCTTGCCCGAGCCGCGCTTGACGTCACCGAAGGTCTTCGACTCCGGGATCGCCAGCGACTTGTGCTTGGTGCGCCGGGTCGGCACGAAACCGCCCAGCTCCTTGCGGCGCTCGAGCATGTACTGCAGCTCGTCGGACTTCTCACCCGGGTGGTAGTACGGCGGGAGGTACGGGTTGTCCTCCAGCTGCTTGTCCGGGATGTCGAGGTAGAGCCGGTCCCGGAACTGCTTGAGGTCGTCCAGGGTCAGCTTCTTCATCTGGTGCGTGGCGTTGCGGGCCTCGAAGTGCGAGCCCAGCGTCCAGCCCTTGACGGTCTTGGCCAGGATCACCGTCGGCTGGCCGGTGTGCTCGGTGGCCGCCTTGTAGGCCGCGTACAGCTTCTTGTAGTCGTGGCCGCCGCGCTTGAGGTTCCAGATCTGGTCGTCGGTCATGCCCTCGACCAGCTTGCGGGTGCGCGGGTCACGGCCGAAGAAGTTCTCCCGCACGTACGCGCCGGACTCGCCCTTGTACGTCTGATAGTCGCCGTCCGGCGTGACGTTCATCAGGTTGACCAGGGCGCCGTCGTTGTCGGCGGCGAGCAGCGAATCCCATTCGCGGCCCCAGACGACCTTGATGACGTTCCAGCCGGCACCCCGGAAGAACGACTCCATCTCCTGGATGATCTTGCCGTTGCCGCGTACCGGGCCGTCGAGGCGCTGCAGGTTGCAGTTGATGACGAAGGTGAGGTTGTCGAGCTCCTCACGGGCGGCCAGGCCGATCGCGCCGAGCGACTCGACCTCGTCCATCTCACCGTCGCCGAGGAACGCCCAGACGTGCTGCTGGCTGGTGTCCTTGATGCCGCGGTTGTGCAGGTAGCGGTTGTAGCGGGCCTGGTAGATCGCGTTCAGCGGGCCGAGGCCCATGCTGACCGTCGGGAACTCCCAGAAGTTGTTCATCAGCCGGGGGTGCGGGTACGACGGCAGGCCGCCGCCCGGGTGCGAAAGCTCCTGGCGGAAGCCGTCCAGGTCGTTCTCGCTGAGCCGGCCCTCCAGGTACGCGCGGGCGTACATGCCCGGGGACGCGTGACCCTGGAAGAAGATGTGGTCGCCGCCGCCGGGGTGGTCCTTGCCGCGGAAGAAGTGGTTCATGCCGACCTCGTAGAGGCTGGCGCTGGACGCGTACGTCGAGATGTGCCCGCCGACGCCGATCTCCGGCCGCTGCGCGCGGTGCACCAGCATCGCGGCGTTCCAGCGGATGTACGCCCGGATCCGGCGCTCGACGAACTCGTCACCGGGGAACCAGGGCTCCTGCTCGGGCGAGATCGTGTTGATGTAGTCCGTCGACGTCAGCGGCGGGACACCGACCTGTCGCTCCCGGGCCCGCTCGAGCAGGCGCAACATCACGTAGCGGGCGCGCTTGGCGCCACCTTCGTCGATGACTCCGTCGAGCGACTCGACCCACTCGCTGGTTTCCTCGGGGTCGATGTCCGGAAGCTGGCTCGGCAGGCCGTCGCTGATCACCGGGCGCTTGCGTTCCGTGGCCACAGGCATTCCTCTTGGTCGGTGTCGGACCGTGCGACTCATTGTGTGAACCGCACGGGAATGGTTCCATCCTGCCCCCTGTCGGTGTCTGTCGTCACGCCTACCGTCCGGGTACGCGACGCTCGACACACGTACTGAGCAGTAACTTGAAGTCAACCTGCGAGAAAGCTGAACCTCACCTGACGCGACGGGTTGTCGCCGTTCGGGTCGACCAGGCAGATGGACTGCCAGGTGCCGAGCTGGATGCGCCCGCCGATGACCGGCAGGGACGCGTACGGGGGGATCCAGGCGGGCAGGACGTGATCGCGGCCGTGCCCGCGCGAGCCGTGCCGGTGCCGCCACTTGTCCTCGGCCGGCAACAACTCGTCGATGGCGGTGAGCAGGTCCTCGTCGGAGCCCGCCCCGGTCTCGATGATCGCCACCCCGGCGGTGGCGTGCGGCACGAACACGTGCAGCAGCCCGTCGCCGCGGCCGCTGACGAACTGCTCGGCCTCGCCCGTGATGTCCCGGACGACCGGCCGGTCCCCGGTCCGGACGGTGATCACCGTGGTGTCCATAGCGGGGAAGTCTGCCATTCGGGTCGCGACCCTACGTATAGAGGTCGAGCACCAAGAAGCAGACGCCCACGATCACGAACCAGAATCCGCACTGCGCGAGCCGGCCCAGCACCGCCATGTTCCCAGCTGAGCACCTGTCCGCCGGCCCGCGCAGCCGTTCGGCGTACCGTCACCCACCGATGTCCCGGCGGCCGAAGCGGAAGACACCCACCGCGGCCAGGACGACCGCCGTGCCCGCCAGCGCCGCCGCGCCGCCCCACTGCACGCCGTTGGTCAGCGGCTCACCGCCCAGATACCAGTGGAACGGCGAGACGTTCCGGGTCCACTCCAGGGCGGCGACCTGCGGGAAGACGCTGTTGGCCAGGTACGCCAGCACCGCGACGCCCGCGCTCACCCCCAGCGCCAGGCTCTTGTTGCCGGTCGCCGCGCCGACCGCGAAGGCCAGCGTGCCGAACATCGTGCCGAAGAGCGCCAGCTGGACGTTCATCGCCAGGAAGCCACCGACCGCGACCGTCTCCAGCTGGAACGGCGCCCGCAGGGCCACCATCAGGGCGAACAGCACCACCGCGACCACTGCCATGCCGGTCAGCGCCGCGCCGAGCCGCCGCAGGGCCAGCCCACGCCGGCTCACCGGATGAGCCATCACCAGGTCGAGGGTCCCGGCCTCCTCGTCACCGGCGACCGCGCGGGCCCCGGCGGCGATCATGAAGACCGCCACCAGCAGCGGCACCAGCAGCCCGTAGACCGCCCCGCCCAGGTAGCCCTGCGCGGTGCCCAGATCGCCCGAGTTGAAGGCGGCCAGCACGTCGTCCGGGTACGCCGCGAGCGCGTCGTGCATCTGCGGCGAGTTCACCGTCGGCCAGAACGCCGCGTACATCAGGGCGACCGCCGCGATCGCCACCGTCCACCCCGGCAGCGACCGCCGGGCGTCCCAGAGGGCCTTCGAGTAGACATCACGCAGGAACATGGTCGGCCTCCGGCCGCGCGTAGTAGTGGAAGAAGATCTCCTCGAGGTCCGGCTCCTCGCACAGCAGATCCCGCACCGTGTAGCGCGACGCGGCCTTGACCAGCTCATCCGTGTGCCCGGCGAGCCGCCCGCGCAGGGTCGGGCCGGCCACGGTCAGGTCGGTGAAGCCCGGCACCCGCGCGAAGTCGGCGGCGTCGAAGGCCCCGTCGAAGGTGAGCGTCACGCTGCGCAGGGCGTGCGCGCGCAGCGACTCGACACTCTCGACGGCGACCAGCCGGCCGTCGCGGATGATGCCGACCCGGTCGGCGGTGTGCTGCACCTCGCTCATCACGTGCGACGACATGAAGACCGTCGCACCCTCGCGCCGGGCTTCCTGCACCAGCCGCACGAACTCCTGCTGCAGGAACGGGTCCAGCCCGCTGGTCGGCTCGTCGAGCACCAGCAGCTCGGGCGAGTGCATGAAGGCCTGGATGACCCCGGCCTTCTGCCGGTTGCCCTTGGACAGCCCCCGGATCTGGCGATCCAGCTCCAGACCCAGGCGGTCGGCGAGCTCGGCGATCCGCGCGGCCGGGACGCCACCGCGCAGATTCCCCAGGTACGTGAGCAGCTGGCGCGACGTCTGCCGGCCGTCCACGACGAAGTCACCGGCGAGATGGCCGATCCGCCGGCGCAGCGCCACCCCAGCGGCGCGCGGATCCAGGCCCAGCACGCGGACGGTGCCGCTGGTCGCTCGGATCAGGTCCAGCAGCACGCGGATGGTGGTCGACTTCCCGGCGCCGTTGGGGCCCAGGTAGCCGTACACCTCATTGGTCCTGACCTCGAGGTCGAGTCCCGCCAGGCCGCGCGTGCCGCGGCCGTAGGTCTTGACCAGGTCCTGCGTGGAGATGGCCAGGTCAGCCATCACTCCGTCCTCTCTGTTGGTCCTTGAACCGCTGGATGAGCTTCGGTAGCTCGGCCTCGATGAAGGCGTAGAAGTCGCGCGTGGTGCGCAGCCGCTCGGCGCCCGGGGCGTCCCCGCCGCCGACCAGGTCCAGGCCGCGGTCCATCAGCTCCCGGAACTGGGTGAACTTCTCGGACCCGGTGGCCCGCATCATCGCGTCCGGGGTCATCTCGTAGAACGAGCCGCGGCGCCCGGGCATGGCCACCCGCTGGATCAGGCCGCCGGTCTCGAGCATGCGCAACCCGGCGCTGACCGAGCCTTTGGAGAGCCCGAGCGCGGCGGCCATCTCGGTGCCGCTCTGCGCGGCCGGCGTGCAGATCAGCAACCAGCCCAGCAATTTCCCGTACGCCAGGGGCATGCCCATGCCGGCCAGCACGACGCCGGCCTCCTCGGCGTAGCGGCGCTCGGCGCTGATGTCCACGTGCTCCCCTTGTTCCCAATGTTCAATACGTTCTGAACTTACGCTCACTGGAGATCGAAGACCAGCCATAAGTCCGACCGAGTGTCCTACGGCACTCACGCGCGGTGGCGGTGCTCGCCAGGGTCGGCAATGCTGGGTCGCGTGACCACCCCGCAGAACCTCGACGAGCGCTTCCGTGACGCCGTCTCGGCCCTGCAGCCGAGCGGCCGGCGGCCGGCACCCGACGAACCGATCCGCGACGGCTCGGCCCTCACCGGGGCCCGGGCCAGAGAGCTCTTCGACGCCCAGCTGACCAGCCGCCACCTCGACCTGGCCGCGCGCTGGCTGCGCAGCTTCAACGAGGGCTTCTACACGATCGGCTCGTCCGGCCACGAGGGAAACGCGGCGGTGGCGGCCGCCCTGCGGGTGGACGACCCGGCGCTGCTGCACTACCGGTCCGGCGGGTTCTACTGTGCCCGCGCGCTGCAGGCGGGCGTCGACAGCGACGACGAGTCGCGCAAGGACCCGCTGGTCGAGGCGGCCCGCGACGTGCTGCGCGGGGTGGTGGCCGCGGCCACCGAGCCCATCGCGGGCGGCCGGCACAAGGTCTTCGGCCGCGCCGACCTGCGGATCATCCCGACCACCTCGACCATCGCCTCGCACCTGCCGCGGGCCGTCGGCGTCGCCTTCGGCATCGCCCGCGGCAAGCAGACGCCCTGGCCCGCGGACTCCCTCGCGGTGGCCTCCTTCGGCGACGCGTCGGTCAATCACGCGACCGCTACCGCGGCCTTCAACACCGCCGGCTGGTACGACCACACCGGGCAGCGGTTGCCGCTGCTGCTGGTCTGCGAGGACAACGGGTACGGCATCAGCGTCCCGTCGCCCGACGGCTGGACGGCCGAGACGCTGCGCAGCCGCCCCGGCATCCGCTACTTCAGCGCCGACGGCTGCGACCTGGCGGCCACGTACGACGCCGCGCGGGAGGCCGCCGACTGGGTCCGCGAGCAGCGCCGCCCGGCCGTGCTGCACCTGACCATGGTCCGGCTCATGGGTCACGCCGGTGCCGACGCCGAGGTGGCGTACCGCTCGGCCGAGGAGATCACCCGCGACCTGCAACGCGACCCGCTGGTCGGCACCGCCCGGCTGCTCGTGGAGAGCGGCACCCTCGGCGTCGAGGAGCTGCTGAACCGCTACGACGAGGTCGGCTGGCAGGTCCGCAAGGTCGCCGAAGAGGTGCTCAACGAGCCCAAGCTGACCAGCGCGGCCGAGGTCATGGCCCCGCTGGCCCCGCGCCGCCCGCTGCGCACGGCCCGGGTGATCGCCGACGCCGCCACCAGGGCGGGCGGGCCGGGCGCGCACGCCCGCTCCCAGACCTTCGGCGGCAAGCTGCCCGAGCAGGGCGGCCCGCTGACCCTGGCGCAGACCATCAACGCCACCCTCACCGACGCCCTGCTGGCCACCCCGGGCGCGGTCCTGTTCGGTGAGGACGTGGCCGTCAAGGGCGGCGTGTACGGCGTCACGAAGAACCTGCGGGACCGGTTCGGGGCCGAGCGGGTCTTCGACACCCTGCTCGACGAGACGTCCATCCTGGGCCTCGGCCTGGGCGCCGGGCTGGCCGGGATGCTCCCCGTCCCGGAGATCCAGTACCTGGCGTACCTGCACAACGCCGAGGACCAGCTGCGCGGCGAGGCGGCCACGATGGGCTTCTTCTCCAAGGGAGCCTTCCGCAACCCGATGGTCGTGCGGGTCGCCGGCCTGGCCTACCAGCAGAGCTTCGGGGGCCACTTCCACAACGACAACTCGGTGGCCGTGCTGCGCGACGTACCCGGGCTGGTCCTGGCCGTGCCGGCGCGGGCCGCGGACGCCGCACCGATGCTGCGGGCCTGCCTGGCCGCCGCGGCGGCCGACGGCAGCGTCTGCGTCTACCTGGAGCCGATCGCGCTCTACCACACCCGCGACCTGTACGAACCGGGCGACAACGAGTGGCTGGCGCCGTACGCGGGCCCCCTGGAGTGGGCGAACGCACACACGCCGATCGGGCGCGCCCGGACCTACCCGATCGGATCGGCCGACAATCTCACCATCCTGACGTTCGGCAACGGGCTGCCGATGTCGCTGCGGGTGGCGGCCCGGCTGGCCGCCCAGGGGTACGGCTCGCGGGTGGTGGATCTGCGCTGGCTGTCCCCGCTGCCCACAGCCGACCTGGTCAGGGAGGCGTCGGCGACCGGACGGGTGCTGATCGTGGACGAGACACGACGCTCGGGCGGCGTCGGCGAGGGCATCCTGGCGGCCCTCGTGGACGGCGGATTCGTCGGCGCGGCCCGCCGGGTGGCCGCCGCGGACTCGTTCGTTCCGCTCGGTCCGGCAGCACAACAGGTCCTGATCGGGGAAGATGCCATCACACAGGGTGCCCACGCGCTGCTGGCGCGGTAAATTGCCACACACTCGGTGCGCCACTTGCGCGCAGAGCCACAACTGTGTGGACTACCCAGACCGGGACCGGCATCGGTCCCGACCACGGAACAAGGAGGCATTCGACAGTGAGCGCGACCGCTGGTCAGGCCGACGGCGTACGTAGCCCGGCGGACCGGTTCGGGATCGAACCGGACTCGGTCGTCATGGAGATGGGCTACGACGACGATGTCGACGAAGACCTCCGTGACGCCCTGGCCGAACTTGTCGGGGAGCTGGAAGACGAGGACACCGATGAGGTGGTCGACGCGGTGCTGCTCTGGTACCGGGACGGCGACGGGGACCTCTTCGACCTGCTGACCAACGCCTTGGGACCACTGGCCGACTCCGGAGTGGTGTGGCTGCTGACCCCGAAGGCCGGCCGCGAAGGCCACGTCGAGCCGAGTGAAGTGAGCGAGTCCGCGCAGACCGCGGGCCTCCAGCAGACCTCGACGGTGAACGCGGGCAAGGACTGGACGGCCGCCCGGCTGGTGTCCCCGCGAGGCGCGAAGAAGAAGTAGCTGCGGCACTTCTGCCGGCCGGCGCCCTGAGGACGGGCGACCGGCCATTCGACGTACGCCCGCTATCGTGATCCCATGCCGATCGAGGTGGGAACGCAGGCGCCGGACTTCACGCTGAAGGACCAGAACAACCAGGAGGTCGCCCTCGGGGACTTCACCGGCCGCAAGGCGGTCCTGCTGGTGTTCTACCCCCTGGCGTTCTCCGGCACCTGCCAGGGGGAACTGGCCGAGATCCGCGACAACCTCCCGCAGTACGCGAACGACTACGTGCAGGTGCTGACGGTGAGCGTGGACTCGGTCTACAGCCACAAGATCTGGGCGAACAACGAGGGCTACACCTTCCCGATGCTGTCGGACTTCTGGCCGCACGGCGCGGTGGCGCAGGCCTACGGGGTCTTCAACGAACAGGCCGGCGTGGCCAACCGCGGAACCTTCGTGATCGACAAGGAGGGCGTGGTCCGCTACGCCGACGAGCACGCCGTGGGCGAGCGCCGGGACCAGCGAAGCTGGCGCGACACCCTGAAAGAAACGATCTTCTAGGCCCTCCGGGCCCGGGAAACCGGAAGGGTACGATGACCACTCCGGTTACCACGGGAACCGGGCGCGTAGCTCAGTGGGAGAGCACTCGCCTTACAAGCGAGGGGTCGTAGGTTCGAAACCTACCGCGCCCACCATGCCGGCTCCGGGGGCGACCCCCGGACTCCCCACGGTGCGGTGGTCGCGCGGGGGAGTTCCCGCGCCACCTGGAGTTTGCACGCTTCTGATCGGTCGCCAAGCCTCGATCGGGGAAGCCGAGCGCAGCGGTTGGGGGCAGGCGATGGCCGACGCTGCCGAGTCTCATGACGTCCGTGACGGAACTGTCCCTGGACGTGGGTACCGCGTCGGCATCTGGGTCGTCTCGCCCGTCGTCCTCCCAGAAGCACACATCGTTGCTCGACTGGACTCAGATCTGTGACGAGGACGGCGGCATTTGAGATGCCAGCCTATGCAGACGGCGGCCGCTGGGACGGATGACAGTTCGCCACGCGCGTTCTCAAGCGGTGACCTAGTCTTCCCTGGGCCGGAGATGACGTCAGGTCAGAGCGCCCTGTTTCAGCGCTCTGACCTGGTGGACGACGGCTGGTGCAGGATCACGGGAACCGAGCCGGAGCCCGGGTTTCTCGCGGTGCTGTCAACAGGGTCCGAAGGCCTTCAAAGTCTTACCCCTGGGCCATTCGTATCCGGCTCGGCCGTAAGGGGCAACGTCGAGGCAACGCGAGGTGTCCGAGCCGGACCAGAGCCGCCAATCCCGTTGGACGCGAACCTGGAAATGCTCAGTCGTCGGACAACTGTTGAAGGCCCACAACTGCTCCTTCATGCCCCAATTCCGTCGCACATAGCTGAGGCATTCCGAGTTGAGCCGGCTGGTATAGGCAGGGGTGGAGGTCGTGGGGACAGCGGCTGTTGCGGTGCCCGCGAAGCCGAAAGCGAGTACGCCGCCGACCGTCGCACTGACAGCCATCCGCCCGAGCCTACGCATCGCTGATGGGGATTCGGGCATGGTTGCTCCTTCGATATCGACTCGGGTAGCGCCGCGTCGACGTTCTGACGCTCAGCCACAGATGCATCCAACCCCCGGATCGGGCGGATGTCAGCGGGGGCACCGCGCTCTCTACCCGTTCGGGTCCGGCTTTGGCCCAGCTGAGTGACACCCTCCGCGTCGACGATCGCACGCCGCGACCGGCTTTACGCCACGCCCTTGTCCAG
This sequence comes from Actinoplanes sp. NPDC048967, assembly GCF_040649415.1. Taxonomy (NCBI): domain Bacteria; kingdom Bacillati; phylum Actinomycetota; class Actinomycetes; order Micromonosporales; family Micromonosporaceae; genus Actinoplanes; species Actinoplanes sp. NPDC048967. The sequence continues at coordinate 758,195 of NZ_JBEZFL010000003.1, read as the reverse complement.
ATTGCATCGGCCGATGCCTTCGTCACGGTAGGAAGTTGGCTGGGCGGTTTCGATCGAACGTCGGAGCGCGCGCTACCTGGTTGAAATTCGAGGGTCCTGATTGGAATACAGCACGGTGTCCGCGCCGCGGTATCGGGCATGAACTTCCCAGTACTGAGGCCGGAACGAACCGCTTGCCACGAATAGCCGACCGTCGAGGCGGCCTGGAACAGGCTGCCCATGTCGCCGCCGGTAGCCGTGCCGCCGCTTCTGCCCGGCCCAGCGGCGGTGGACCGACAACAGCTGATCAATGTGCTGGCTCTGCTCGTTGCTCTTGCCGCTGTTCTGACTTCGACATTCCTGGCCCGCCTGACACTTCGCCTGAACCACAACGCAAATCTCATGCGCATCGTTCTGGAAGCACTTGAAAAGCAGCGCAGGGGGACATTTACCGCGACCGAGATCGCGCTCCTGGAAGAGCTTCCCAAGCACGACGTCGACTTGGGCTTTGCTCGGCTTCCTGCTCCCGTGCTCGAAGACGCCTTCGAGGTGGCGTGCTACTACCAGCACCTCAGCACGTTGGCAGAATACGGAGCGCCTCGGAGCGTCTTTACAATCGGCGGAGAAGCCGCCGGCTACGGCTACGCGTAGGTAATTGACTTCTGAGGGAACGTGACCGATACCTTGGCTGGCCGCCAGGGGATGGGCGCGGCAGGTCGGAACTCACCGCGCCCATCGCTGATGCAGTTGGTCACCAGGTCCACTTCTGGAGGGTGCTGCCGTTGCAGGTGGCGATCCGAATCGCCGCCTTGCTCGCTGTCGAGGCCGGCGCCAGGCACAGCGCCGTGTTTCCCAGGGGTCTGATTGTGCCGTCCGTGCGGAACTGCCAGGTCTGCGCCGCGGTGTTGTTGCATCGGTAGGTCCAGATCTTCTGGCCCGTCACGTACGTCGACGACGGCACGTCGATGCAGTTGCCCAACACCCGCACGGTGTTGTCGTTCGGCAGCCGCGTCAACGCCTGCGCCTTGGTGTTGTTGCACGTGTACGCCTGCAGATACGTCTTGATCGCCAGCGCCGACGACGGTACGTCGATGCACATCGTGCCGTTCTTGACCCCGCTCATCAGCGGGTTCGGTGACTTCGCGACCTGGACCATCTTCGCGATCGACGGCACGCCCTCGGAGTTGATGACGAAGAGCATGTAGTAGCCCGGAGGCGTCACGCCGCCGGTCGGTGGGCCGGTGACCGTCAGTGTCGTGCCGGAAGCCGTGAACTTCAGCGGGACGTAGCGCTGCCCCTGGTCCACGCCGTGCGTCACGTCGCTGAGGCCGACCAGCGCCACCTTGCTGATGTCCGTCGCGTCGCCGACCGTCACCGAGAAGTTCGTGTTGATGGCCACGCTGGCCGGGGCCGCCGAGATGGTCGGGCGGGTCGCCGGCTCGCCGGTGCCGTCCTGCTTGAACAGGTACGGCGGGCTGAAGTACTCGATGTTCTTCTCCAGGTATCCCGCGGTCATGCAGACGCCGCAGATGCCGCCGCCTCCGGTCATGACCCGCCCGTCCGGCAGCAGCGCCGCCGTCGAGTGGTACTGCCGGATGCGGCTCGCACTCGCCAGCACCGTCCACTGGCCGGTCGCCGGGTCCCAGCGTTCGGCCGCCGTGGCGGCGTGGTTGAGGTCGACCAGGCTGTTGGTGGCCGCGCTGGTCATGCCGCCGGTCGCCAGCACCGAGCCGTCAGCGAGCACAGTGGCGTTGTGCTGCCGGCGTCCTGTCGTCATGGAGCCGGTCGCGGCGACGGTCGGGATCAGGCCGGTCGTGCTGTTCAGGACGACCGCGGTCCGGCTGGGGACCTTCGCGACGCCGTCCTCGGTGATGTTTCCGCCTCCGACGACGATCGTCTTCCCCACGTCGTACGTGGCGAAGCTGCCGTAGTCCCGGGTGATGGCGTCCCGCGTCGCGGTTCCCGTGATCACGCCGTTCCCCGGGGTGTTGATGGTGTATCCGGTCGTGTACGGGCCGATCAGTCCGAGCTGGGTGTCGGGACGTGAGCCCATGAACGGATACAGGCGAGCGCCGTATTTCGTGAAGCCGGTCAGCGCGCGAATGGCGCCGTTCGCCTGGTACACCTCGGCCGTCGTCGGTCCACCACCGATGATGACTTCCTCGCCGTTGGCCATCTGCGTCACCGCCGGATACCAGCGCGCGGCGGCCATGTCCTTGCCGCGGGTCCACGTCTCGGTCTGCCAGTTGAACACATAGGTACGGACCGTTCCGGCGAGCTGCGCGTTGGCGTTTCCGCCGGCGATGAGAATGTTGCCGTTCGCCAGGTGCGCGAAGCCGGCACAGAAGATGTTGGAGCCTTGCAGGTCGACCCGTCTGGTCGTGTTGTCGGCCGGATTCCATACCATGGCGCGGGTGAAGGTGTGATTCGGATAGGACTCGGCCGCGTTGTCGCCGACGGAGTCCCAGATCAGCAGTTTGCCGTTCGGCAGCACCGCCTGGAACACCGGGACGACCGACGTGGCGGTGACCGGGCTCCAGGCTCCCGACTGCCCGGGATCGGCGGCCAGGGCCCGGTTGGTGGCGCGCGCTGTCCCGGGCCGTACCCCGGTTCGGCGTTCGATCTGTCTAGCCTTTTCTCCGGTCTGCTGCTCGATTTCCCGCATCGGCGTGCCCACGAGGTCCTCGGCCATGTGCTCGGCGTCGTCCGCCAGGTGAGCGTGCTCATGGGCGTGCTCGTGGGCGTGGGTGTGCGGCTCGGCGGCCGGCCGGCCGGGTGCGCCGGCGGCCGTTGCCGAGCCACCGAAAAGTAATGCCGCCGACAACAGAGAAGACCAGATCAACCTACGACGGGTACGCATGACAAGGTCCTTTCGCCGGAGATCAATGATCAGCAGCTGTGGACGGCGCGCCGGAACCCACGTCGAGTTGTATCCCCGTTGGTGCGAGATCCGCGAATGTCGCCTCGCTGACCGTCTTATGTGTTCAGTGGCGTCACCTTAACCACGATTAAAGCGATCATCAATGCCTGCCGGACGGGCATTGGGTCCGATTGGCGACGCCATCCGGGCACGTGATACAACCGAACGGACAACCTCGGATGGCGAGTGGACAATCGGCTCCGCACGGTCCTGCGGCAAGCTGTTACACAGGCTGAAAAAGGCGGAAATTCCGAACTAGACCCAGCGGGTGCCCAGCCACATCCGGTCGTACCAGCTGTCGTAGGTCAGCAACTGGCCGACGAAGATCGGGAAGAAATAGGCGAAGCACAGGGCGACCGCGACCACGTACCCGGCGGCGACGACCGTGCCGATCAAGCAGCGGTCCGGGTGGCCGGCTTCGTCCCGCGCCGGCGTCATGATCGCGCCCAGGACGTACACCACGGCCAGGATCAGGAACGGCAGGGCGGGCAGCGCGTAGAACGCGAACATCGTCCGGCCGTCCATGACGGCGTACCAGAACCAGGGCAGCAGGCCGGCCGTCACGCCCGTACCGATGGCCAGGGCCCGCCAGTCCCGCCGGGCGACGCCGAACCAGACCAGCGCGCCCAGCGCGGGCAGGAATGACCACCACAGCACGGGCGTGCCCAGCAGCAGGATCTCGCTGGCGCAGCTCGGGGCGCCGCAGTCGCCGGTGCCGTTCCAATAGAACGGCACCGGGCGGCCCAGCAACAGCCATTGCCAGGGCCAGGACTGCGACGAATGCTGGTCGGTCAGGCCGCTGTGGAAGCTGTACGCCACCGAGTGGTAATGCAGCAGATTGAGCAACGGTCCCAGAATCGGGGGCTCGTTCAGGCCGATCGCCTCGCGGTAGTGCCGGAAGTAGCCGGTGTCGGTGCCGAACCAGCCGGTCCACGAGGCCAGATAGAAGATGCCGGTCAGCAGGAAACTCAGCCCACCCCAGCCCAGATCACCCACGATGCCGGCAATGAACGGGCCACGGATACCGGCGGAACGGCGCGCGCCCACCCGCCAGGCAACGATCAGCGCGGCGAGGAACGGCAGGAAGAACAGCGCGCTCCATTTCACCCCGCACGCCAGCCCGAACAACACTCCGGCGACGAGCAGCCACCACGGCACGATCCACGGCACTTTCGGCGTACCGCTGGGGTCGTAGCCGTTTTCGAGCGCGCGCAGCAGGCGGCGACGGTAGTGGTCGCGGTCCAGCAGCACCGCCGCGAAGGTCGCCAGGATGAACAGCCCCAGGAAGATGTCGAGCAGAGCGGTGCGGGACAGCACCAGCTGGAAGCCGTCGAGCGTCATCAGCAGGCCGGCCGTTCCGGCCAGCAGGACCGAGCGGAACATCCGGTACGCGACCCGGATCAGAATCAGAATCATCAGCGTGCCGGCGATCGCGGCCGAGAATCGCCAGCCGAGCGGATTGTTGCCGAACGCCTTCTCGCCCAGCGCGATCAACCATTTGCCCAGCGGCGGATGCACCACGTACGCGGGGCCGTCGGTCGTCTCGTCCCACTCCACGCCCCGCTGCAGCATGTCCCACGCGTCGGTCGGGTAGTACTTCTCGTCGAAGACCAGCCGGCGCGGACTGCTGATCCCGTTGAGGCGCAGGATCGCGGCCATCGCCACGATGACCGCGGTGACCACCCACGAGTACGGGTCGAGCCAGTTCTCCAACGTCGCCAGCCGTCGCCGCACGATGTCGGGCACACTGCCCGATCCCGCGGCATCGGCCGGCGCAGAGGGTGGCGGGGTGAGCGCAGTCCGAGCTGCCGCCGCGATCGTCACCGGGCGATCGTAGGGTCCGCCGTCGAGGTCAGAGGACCTTGTTCGCCGGAATTCCGCACCACCGTGCGGGACAGCCGGATCGGCGGGCGCGTGGGCTACCCTGCCGGGCGTCGTGGTCAACGTCCGTGTGGTCAACGACGTCGACCTGCCGAAGGAGTTCGGCAACTGCTGGTACTACGTCGACTCCAACCTCGACGGCGCCAGGTGCGAGTTCGACCGGGAGCTGGCCGTCGGTAAGACGTACGCTCTCGGGTCGTTCCCCGTGGCCGCCGCGGCGCAGGCCCGGGCCGACCGCTGGTCCCCGGTGATCTTCCAGTGGTATTCGAAGGCCTGGGCCGACCGGCAGGGCGGCATCGAAGCGCTGGCCAAGGCGGACAGCGGCCGCGGCACGACGCCCGCTCCCGGCCCCGGCGCGGACATCGATCTCACGGTGCGCGAGCTGCGGCGCAAGAGCTTCACCGCGTGACCGGAGCGAGCGGAGGGGGAACCCACATGACTTTGCCGTTCGACGACGGGCCGGGGCAGTGGACCGGACCACCGCTGACCGACGACATGGTCCGGCAGGCCGAGGCGACGCTCGGCGTGCGGCTGCCGCGGGCGTACGTGGACCTGCTGCGACTGCGCAACGGCGGCGTGCTGCGGGACACGCGTCATCCGACAAGCTTCCGGACGTCTTGGGCCGCTGATCACTTCGCGGTGGACGTCCTGCTGGGCGTCGGATACGCCGAGGGCGCCGACGCTCAGTCCGCGTACCTGATCGCCGAATGGGGCTACCCGGACGTCGGGGTGGTGATCGGGGTGACGCCCTCGGCCGGCCACGACACCGTCATGCTGGACTACTCCGGGTGCGGACCCGCCGGCGAGCCCACGGTCGTGTATGTCGACGAGGACCGGCTCCCGAGGCGGGTCGCCGACTCGTTCGGGCAGTTCATGAGCGGTCTCGAGCCGGACGACGAGGAGTAGCGGCCGTCTCAGGCGACGCAGAACTCGTTGCCCTCGGGATCCTGCATGACCACGTGGTCCAGGTGACCGTAGGACTCCTCGCGGACGGCGGTTGCCCCGGCGGCGACGAGCTCGGCCACCTTCGCGCGGATGCGCTGTTCGCGTACCGCTGGATCCATCGGCCGGCCGGCGGCGACCCGGATGTCCAGGTGCAGCCGGTTCTTGGCGGTTTTGCCCTCCGGCACCCGCAGGAAGCTGATTGCCGGCAGCCGGCCCTCGGGGTCGATCAGCGCGGCGCCGTCGGCGAAGTCGTAGCCCGGCTCGTCGACGTAGCCGAGCGCCAGAGCCCAGAAGCGGGCCAGCCGCTGCGGGTCCGCCGCGTCCCCGCTCACCGTCCAGTGTGTGGTCATGCGTTACATCATGGCCCGGCGGTGACGCTCTGTTCGGCAGTGGCCGACCAACTCGCCAGCAGGCGCAGCGCGTCCTGGGCCGGGGAGCCCGGCTCGGCGCTGTAGGCCGTCAGGGTCAGGCCGGGATCGGCCGGCATCGGCATCGCCTCGAAGCCGAGCTTGATCTCACCGATGACCGGGTGCCGCAGGTGCTTCGTCCCGGTCAGGTGCAGGCGTACGTCGTGCGCCGCCCACCTGGTCCGGAAGGTCTCGCTGCGGGTGGAGAGCTCACCGACCAGGTCCGTCAGCCCCCGGTCGTACGGGTCCCGCCCGGCCTCCGTGTGCAGCAGCGCGACGGTCGTGTTCGCCGCGTCCTCCCAGTCGGGGTAGAAGTCCGTCGCCCGCGGGTCCAGGAACGCGAAGCGGGCCAGGTTCGACGGCCGGGCCGGATGCTCGAAGACCGGCGCGTACAGCGCGTAACCCAGCTTGTTGGCGGTGAGCACGTCCAGCCGGCCGTTGCGGATGAACGCCGGTGCGTCGGTCATCGCGTCGAGCAGCTGCTGTACGCCCGGGCGGATCCGCGGCGTGACCGGGCGCCGCCGGGCCCGCGCCGGGGTGTTGCTGGCCCGGGCCAGGTCCGTCAGATGCGCCCGTTCGGCCTCGTCGAGCTGCAGCGCGCGGCAGATCGCGTCCAGCACGCTGTCGGAGACGCCACCGAGGTTGCCGCGCTCCAGCCGCGTGTAGTAATCCGGGCTCACGCCGGCGAGCAGGGCCACTTCCTCGCGTCGCAGTCCGGGGACCCGCCGGTGGCCGCCGTAGTTCGGCAGGCCGGCCCGCTCGGGCGTGATCCGGGCGCGCCGTGAGGCGAGGAACTCGCGGATGTCGTTGCGGTTGTCCACGCACTCCACGGTACGGGCGGTCCGGCCGGCGTTGGAGGTTCTGTCATTACCTGCCTCCCCCCGGGACAGCGGCGGGTCCGCGATCTAGCGTGGCGGGCATCGGCCGGCGCTTTCCGCCCGGCCCCCTGATCGAGGAGCGCGCATGGCGGCCGCCGTCACCCCCGGCGCCGGGCTGGCCCGCCTGGCGACCATCTACCGCGAGGGCACCCTCGGCCGGCGGCCGGTCGTGCCCGCCGACTTCGCCGAGCTCGAGCGCCGGGCCCGCCGGGTGAGCAGCAGAAAGGCCTGGGCGTACGTCGCGGGCGGGGCCGGCGAGGGCCGGACGATGCGGCGCAACCGGGCGGCCTTCGACCGGTGGGCGATCATGCCGCGGATGGCCGCCGGTGCCGTGGAACGGGACCTCTCGGTGCAGCTGCTCGGCACCCGGCACACCACGCCGGTCCTGCTCGCGCCGGTCGGTGCCGCCGCGCTCATGGGCCGCGACAGCGATGTGGCCATCGCCCGGGCCGCCGCGGCGACCGGGACCGCCTACGTCTTCTCCAACCAGGGGTGCAACCCGATGGAGGAGTGCGCGGCGGCGATGGGCGACACCCCGCGCTGGGTGCAGCTCTACTGGAGCACGGACGAACGCCTGGTGGACAGCCTCATCCAGCGGGCGGAGGCCATCGGCGCCGGCGCGCTGGTCGTCACCCTGGACACCACCGTGCTGGGCTGGCGCCCGCAGGACCTCAACCTGGGGTCGCTGCCGTTCAGCCGGGGTCTCGGCATCGCGCAGTACACGTCCGATCCGCGGTTCCGGCAGATCGTCACCGAGCGGCTGGCGGCACCCCAGCCCGGCAAGGCACCGGTACGGGTGACGCCCGGCGCCGTTCGCGCGTTGCTCGCGATGGCCCGTAACCACCCGGGCCCGTTCTGGCGCAACCTGCGCTCGCCGGTGCCGCGGGCCTCGGTCGAGACGTTCCTCGACATCTACTCCAATCCCGGTCTGAACTGGGAACACCTGGCGACCCTGCGGGACCGGACGCGGCTGCCGATCGTGCTCAAGGGAATCCTGCATCCCGACGACGCCGGTCGCGCGCTGGAGCTGGGCGTGGACGCCATCGTGGTCTCCAATCACGGCGGCCGGCAGGTCGACAACGCCGTCGCCGCGCTGGACGCGCTGGTCGCCGTGCGTGAGCGGGTCGGCGCGCAGCCCACGGTGCTGTTCGACAGCGGCATCCGTACCGGCGCCGACGTCTTCACGGCCCTGGCGCTCGGCGCCGACGCCGTGCTGCTGGGCCGCCCGCACCTGTACGGCTTCGCGCTGGCCGGCCGGCGCGGCGTCGAGGACGTGATCCGCAACGTCATCGCCGAGCTGGACCTGACCATGGCCCTGACCGGCGCGCCGAGCATCGCGGCGATCACCCGGGACCTGCTGCGACGGGACAGCTGGCAGAGTGCGCCGCATGGCTGAGGTCGACGTGGTGTTCCGCAAGTTCGACGGCCGGCTGCACCGCCGCGCGGTCGAGATCCACCTCGGCGAGGACGAGTGGGGCACGTGGCTGGGCGTGCCGGTCGGTACGGAGGTGCACTACGTCGCGGCCGGTGTCACCCGCGCCGACGAGCACCGCGGCGTCCGCCTCATCCCGCACGACGGTTGGTACACCCCGCTGTTCTTCGCCCCGACCCGCAACCTCGAGATGTACTGCGACATCACCGCCCCGGCCGTCTGGTCGGGCCGCGAGCAGGTCACGATCGTGGACCTCGACCTGGACGTGATCCGTACCCACCGGGGTCGCGTCACCCTGCTCGACGAGGACGAGTTCGCCGCCCATCAGGTCAGCTACGGCTACCCGGCCGAGGTGGTCACCCGGGCGGCCGAGGCGGCCCAGCAGGTCCTCGCCGCGTGCCGGGCGCGGGCCGAGCCGTTCGGCACCCACTACCGCACCTGGCTCGAACGCGTCTGACCGGCCACGAAGCCGGCGATGGCCGCGATGACCGGCCGGTACGGCTCCTCCGGCTCCTGCGGCCACCCTGCGGCGTCCCAGGTCCCGAGCCGGTAGACAGCGGCCCGGACCAGCAACTGTCCCCACTCCGGCAGATGCGCCCACCGCTCGATCACCCCGGCGTCGACGCCGTGCCACACCATCGCGTCCACCGCGGCGACGGCCGACGCCCACGCCGTCGGCCGCCAGTACGCCGCCCAGTCGATCACCGCGGGCGGCAGGCCGTCGGCGAACAGCACGTTGCCGAGAAGGTCGCCGTGCACGATCTGCTCGGGCAGCGCGATCGGCCGCCGGTGCCCCAGCAACTGGTCCAGCAGGGCGGAAGGTCTGCGCCGGGCCGGCGGCAGGTCGTCGCCGAAGGCGAGCTTGTTGCCGTACTCCCAGGGGTTGGCGCGGGTGTCGAGCAGCGCAGGTCGCGGCACGGCGGCGACCGCCTCGTGGAACGCGGCCCCGGTCCGGATCACGTCGTCGACGCGGCGCTGATCCGGCTGCCCGGCGACGGCTCGGGCGGCCTCCCAGCCACCGGCCAGCCAGTCGCCGTCGGCGGCGCGCACCGGCCGGGCGATCCGGAAGTGCGGCGACTCCGGCAGCTCGGCCAGCACGGCACTGCGCCAGCGGACCTCCTCATCGCCCTCGGACGGCTTGAGGACCAGATCGCCGATCCGCCAGGTGCCGCCCTTGCCGCCGGCCAGCCGTACCGTCTCGCCCCGCGCGCCGAACGCCGCCCGCACCTCGGGCGGCGGACCTTGATCCGTCATGGGTGACCGTCTTCCAGGTAGAGCGTGGTGCTCGTGTGCAGCGCGCGCAGCGCGGCTGCGGCGCGCCGGGCCAGCAGCGGGAGCAGCCGTTGCGCGGCCTCGCCGGGATCGGACCAGGCCCAGCTGCGCAGCTCGGCCTCGGGCAGCCGCACCGGGTCGCCGCATCGGCCGCCGTCGAAGACGAGCATCAGACCGTCGGTGCGGGCGTCCCGTGGTGGCACCCAGTCGACGACGAGCAGCCGCCCCGGCACCACGCTGAGCCCGAGCTCCTCGGTGATCTCCCGCGCGGCGGCCGCCCGCGGTGACTCGCCGGCCTCGACCACCCCGCCGGGCAGCTCCCAGTAGGGCTTGTAAGTGGGCTCCACCAGCAGAATCCGGTCGTCGGCGGCCCGCAGCAGCAGCGCGGCGCCCATCCGCTTGCCCGGCAACGTGGCGGTCCAGTCGGTCGTCACGGCGGCCAGAGTACGGGCCGCGGCAGGGTCGCCGGCGACGCTAGCCTGTGCCTGTGGATATCCCATCCGCGATCGCCGACGAGCGGCGCCGCGTCGCCGATCTGGTGGAGTCGCTGACCCCGGAACAGCTGGAAACCCCGAGCCTGTGCGGTGAATGGACGGTCCAGCAGGTGGCCGGGCACCTGCTGGCGGCGATCGGCAAGCCCGTGACACCGGTGCTGCCGCTGCTCGCCCGCAGTGGCTTCAGCATCCACAAGGCGAACGCCCGGCTGGCGGTCCTGACGGCGGAGCAGCCGGCGGCCGCGCTGGCCCGCGGCCTGCGCGACAACGCGGACAACCCGTTCCGCCCGCCGATCGTGGGATATCCGGGGCAGCTGACCGACCTGCAGGTGCACGGCCAGGACATGCGCCGGCCGCTGGGCCTGCCGCACGGGCTGCGGCTGGAGCGGCTGCGCGTGTCCCTGGACTTCCTGGTGGGCGGCCGGGCGGTCGGCTTCACACCGAAGCGGCGAGTGGCCGGGTTGCGTTTCGAGGCGGCCGATCTGGACTGGTCGGCGGGCGCGGGGCCGCTGGTGACCGGGCCGGCGGAGGCGCTGATGCTGGCGATGACCGGGCGTGGTGTGGCGCTGAGCGAACTGGACGGGCCGGGCGTGCCGATCCTGCGCAACCGGTTGAGCCGAGCCTGATCGGCCCGTCTTCGGATAGGTGTCCGGGACGCGCGGACGCCCCCGAACCGCGCGCCACGCCGGGGACAAAAATGTCAGTCGCCGGTCATAGCGTCGCGGCATGGATGACAACGAGTACGTACCCGAGAACGACCGCCGCCCGCACCTCAACCTCGAGCGGCACCTGACGATCGGACCGCACGTCTACCAGCTCACCGCGTCCGGCACGGGCGACGAGCGCATCGGCCTGTCTTTGGTCGGCTGGGGCCCCACGGGCGAGGTGGTGAGCGAGATCAGCGGAGGGATCTCACCCGCCGACCTCGCCCCGGTGGCGGACGCGCTGACCTCGACCCTGGCCGGCCTGGCGGCGCTGCGACGGCAACGCCTGTCGTCGGTGACACCGGCGCAGGCGACGTCGGGGGAGCGGCCGAAGCGCCACCGCAATCAAGGCACTCGGTGGTCGGCCGAGGACGACGAGCGGCTGGTCGCGCGGCACCGGGCGGGGACGAGCCCGAGGGAGCTGATGGAGGAGTTCGGTCGCAGCCGGGGAGGCATTCTCGCCCGGCTGGAGCACCTCGGCCTCATCACCGCTGACGGAGTGCCGATCGCCGCGTCGGAGGAAGGCGGCCCCGGCACGGGGACGGAGGTGGTCGCCGAGGCGGCGTGATGCACCCACGCTGCACCCGGAGGTGAGCTCAGGTAGCCCCGCACCCACCCGATTCCTCCAGGTACCAGCGGACGGCTCCGCTGGTGAGCGGGCCCGGGCGTACCCCCCTCGGCGTCCGGGCCCGCTCAGCTTCCCGCAGGCGGAAAGGGTGCGCCGTGGTCACACCGGGGCCCAAGGGTCTGCACATCGGCATCGACACGGAGAAGGTCGTCGTGTCGCCCGGCCCGCTCAAGATGCGCACCGGCCGGGCCCGGCGGGTCCGCTGGGGTTCTGTCACCGAGGTCGTGCCGGTCGCGCCCAGTGGACGCAGCCGTCAGGACCGGATCCGGTTCGCCTCTCAGCTCACTCTCGTCCTGGTGATGCTGTCGGCGGTGCTCAGTGCGCTCGGCATCGCCTGGTGGCTGGCGGCGGGTGGCTCGGTCGCGCTCGTCGCTTTCGTGGCGGTCGAGCAGGCGCGGGCCGCCCGTACCGCGATCATCGCCATGCCCAAGGGCGACCGCGCCCACGTGCTCGTCGCCGCTGAGGAACGGGCCGCGTTCGAGCGGGCGTTCGCGGTGGCCAAGCGGGTGCGGCGCACCTGGCCCGCGCTGCGGCACATGATCGACTCCGACGACGCGGATCGCAGCCTGTCGGCGGCGCTGGAGGAGCTCGCCGCCATCATGGCCCGCCGCCAGCAGATCCGCTGCCTGCGGGAGGAGCTCGCGCAGGCCACCCGGCACGACCTGCCGGCGGACAGCCCGGCGGTGCAGGCCCTGGCCGAGCAGCGGCTGCGGGTCGAGGCGCTCTGGCGGTCCACGGCCGGCGCGGCCAACCGCATCCTGGCCAGCATCAACGCCGCCGCGCTGGCGGGGGAGAACCTCATCCGGGAGCAGCGCATCGGCGATACCGCCCGCGAAGCCGAACTGGCGATCTCGCGGCTGACGGCGGCGGGCCCGCCCCGCACGGAAGCGGGCCCGGAGCTCGCCGAACGCACCGCCGCGGTGATCGCCGCCTACCGTGAGCTGGCCTCCGGCCGCTGACGACCGCCGCCCGTGACGAGGCGGTCCGGCTGACCCAAGAGAACGTCCGCAGGCCACAAAGCGGCTCTCCGGCCGTCGGGGCTCGGCCGTAGGTCTCGGCTGACCCGGGCCGTGGAAGTGGCCGGCGGATCCGCACCGAACCGTCAGGAGCGGAAGTTGTCCGCGTTGGCGCGGGCTTTCGTGCCCAGATCCGCCAGGTGCCGCGCCGCCCCCTGCAACGACTCCGGCACCAGCCGGTAGAACGTGTACCGCCCCCGGGGTTCGGCCTCGACCACCCCGGCCTCTCGCAGCTGCTTCAGATGGCCGGACACGTTCGGCTGCTTGGCCCCGGTCTCCGCGACCAGGTAGGCCGTACAAGCCGGGCCGCCCGCCAGAATCTCCACCACCTGCGCCCGCAGCGGATCAGCCAGCAGCCGCACCGCATCAGATCCGGCCGATATCAGCGAATCCTGATGCGACGGTGTCGCGGAAGACGTCAGCAGGCCACCCAGCAGGTTCATCGCGTCCTTCTTGACCCAGTAATAGACCCAGGTCCCGCGCCGCTCGCAGTCCACCAGGCCGGTCTCGCGCAGCACCCGCAGGTGATGCGAGATGGTCGCGCCCGTGACCTCGAACGCGTCCGTCAGGTCGCAGACGCAGATCTCCGTCGTGGCCGCGATCAGCGACAACAGCCGCAGCCGCACCGGATCGCTGAGCGCCTTGAACATCGGCGCCAGCTCGACCGCGGCCTGCGGGGCGAGCGCCTGCGCCGACAGGGGAGGGCAGCAGGCCGCCGCCGGCGGGATCTCGACCACGGGAAGAACAGACATGCGGATAGCTTGACACTCGTCTAAGTCCGATGCAAGGTGAGGGAGGAGTTAGACCACTGTCAAGCAAGAGGAGCTAGGGGCTATGGGCGAGAAGTGCTGCGGAACCACCGAGGCGACCGTGGACCAGCACAGTGAAGCATCAGGCATGGCTGATGAGCGGGCGGCGCTGCCGGTTGTCGTCATCGGTGCCGGCCCGGTGGGGCTTGCCGCTGCTGCTCAGCTACGGGAGCGGGGCCTCTCCTTCCGGCTCCTCGAGGCCGGTGCCGGCCCGGCCGCCGCTGTCCGCAGCTGGGGACACGTCCGACTGTTCTCCCCGTGGCGCTATAACATCGACGCCGCGGCGGCCCGTCTGTTGACCGACGCCGGCTGGGTGCGTCCCGCCGACGACCAGCTTCCCACCGGCGCGCAGCTGGCCGCCGACTATCTGCAGCCGCTCGCCGATCTGCCCGGGATCAAGCCGCACGTCCGCTACGGCGCCCGCGTCGTGGCGATCACCCGGCTCGGCCTCGACCGGATCCGTACCGCCGGCCGCGCGACCGCGCCCTTCCTGGTCCGCCTGGCCGACGGCGAGGACATCCTGGCCCGCGCGGTCATCGACGCCTCCGGCACCTGGGGTACGCCCAACGTCCTCGGCACCTCCGGCATCCCGGCACACGGTGAGGCCGGGGCGGCCGCGTTCCTGGAGTCGGCGCTGCCCGACGTCCTGGGACGCGACCGTGAGCGGTTCGCCGGCCGGCACACGCTGGTCGTCGGAGCCGGGCACTCCGCGGCCAACACGCTGCTGGCCCTGGCCGAGCTCGCCGGGCAGGTTCCCGGCACCCGGGTGACCTGGGCGATCCGGGCCACGGACCCGGCCCGCAGCTACGGCGGCCAGTCCGCCGACGCGCTGCCGGCCCGCGGTGCGCTGGGCAGCCGGCTGCGCGCCCACGTCGAGAGCGGCGCGATCACGCTGCTCGGCGGTTTCGGCGTCCAGCGGGTCACGGCCCGGCCGGACGGCACGGTTGAGGTCTCCGACGGCACCCGTACGGTCACCGCCGATCGGATCGTGTCGGCCACCGGTTTCCGGCCGGACCACTCGATCGCCGCGGAGCTGCGGCTGGATCTGGACCCGGTACTCGGTTCGACCCGCGCGCTGGCTCCGCTGATCGACCCCAACGAGCACTCCTGTGGCACCGTCCCGCCGCACGGCGTCGACGAGCTGGCGCACCCGGAGCCGGACTTCTACGCCATCGGGGTGAAGTCCTACGGCCGCGCGCCGACGTTCCTGCTCGCCACCGGCTACGAGCAGGCCCGTTCCGTGGCCGCCGCGCTCGCCGGTGACTGGACCGCGGCCCGGGACGTGCAGCTCGACCTGCCGGAGACCGGGGTCTGCAACAGTGACCCGATCGACGGCGACGCCGGGCGCGGGCTGGCCACGGGAGTCGCCGGCGGCCTGCTGTCCGCGCCGCTCGCCCTCGTCTCCGCGTCGGCCGGGGACAGCCCGGCCGGCAGCTGCTGCGGGTGACCTGGGAACGCCCCGGCCCGGTGGCCGCCGATCCCGCGATCGGCGGTCACCCCGGGACCCGGGTGCGTGCCCGCCGCACGGTCGCCGCGCTCGCGATCACCCAGACCGTCGGCTACGGCACGCTCTATTACTCCTTCGCGGTTTTCCTGACCCCGCTCGCCGCCGAGCTGCACACCACGACAACCGCGATCACCGGTACGTTCACCGCCTCCGTCCTGGCCGCGGCGATCCTGGCCGTGCCGGTCGGCCGGTGGCTGGACCGGCACGGCGGCCGCGCGCTGATGACCGCCGGCTCACTGCTGGGCGCACTGCTGCTGGTGGCCTGGTCGCAGGTGGACAGCCTGTGGCAGCTGTACGCGGTCCAAGTCGGTCTCGGCGCCGCCGGTGCCGCCAGCCTCTACGAGGCCGCCTTCGCCGTGGTGATCGCCTGGCACACCGCGGCCGAACGCCCGAACGCCCTGCTCGTGGTCACCGTCGTGGCCGGCTTCGCCAGCACCGTCTTCCTGCCGCTGACCGGCCACCTCGTGGAGCAGTACGGCTGGCGCACCGCCCTGCTGATCCTCGCGGCCATCCAGGCGCTGCTCACTGTCCCGTTGCACGCGATCGTCCTGCGTCCCGCCGCGTCCATCGCCCGCGCGGCCCGGGCCCCGTTCCGTCCCGACCGGGCGTTCTGGCTGCTCGCGCTGGGTTTCACCGCCAACACCGCGGCCATCTCCCTGATCACCGTGCACCTGGTGGCGGCCTTGCTGAGCTGGGGTCATCCGCTGTCGTTCGCGGCGACGACCGCCGGGCTGTTCGGGCTGCTGTCGGTGACCGGCCGGCTGGCCACCACCGCACTGCAACGCCGGTTCCGCACCGCCACAGTCGTCGCCGCCGTCTTCACCGTGCAGGCCGTCGCGGTGGCCACGCTGCCGTTCACCGGCCGCACCGCGGTGGGGGCCGTGGTCGGCGTGGTCGGCTTCGGGCTCGGCTTCGGCGTCGCCACCATCGCCAAGCCGGTGCTGCTCGCCGACCGCTACGGCACCCGCCGCTACGCCACCATCGCGGCGATGCTGGTCGTGCCGGTGACGATCGCCAAGGCGACCGCCCCGCTGGGCGCCGCGGCGCTGCTGACCCGCGCCGGCAGCTACACCAGCGTCTTCCTGGCGACCGCCGGCCTGTGCACCGTCGCCGCGGCAGCCCTGCGGATCACCCAAGAGCCGTAACCGCCGATCCGCGGATCACCCAAGAGCCGTGACCGCCGATCCGCGGATCATTCAAGAGCCGTGACCGCCGGCCCGCGGATCACCCGAGTGCCGCGACGGCCCGGGCGGTGTCCTCCATGATCAGGTCGGCGTTGAGCTGGGCGCCGACGTGCAGGCCGGCGGCGGCCGCGCTGACCACCTGGGCCATCTGGTCGGTGACGTTGCCGGCGACCCAGACCCCGGGCACTTCGGTACGCCCGTTCGGCTCGGCCACCACCGCGCTGCCGAAGTCGTTGTCGGTCGCGGTCAGGCCCAGGGACGGCAGCGGTTCGGCGTTGGCCAGGAAGCGGGGGGCGACGACCAGGGTGTCGCGGGCGACCGCGGTGCCGTCGGTCAGCCGTACCCCGGTCAGTTCGCCGCCCTCGGCCAGCACCTCGGCGACCTTCTCGGTGACCACCGTGATGCCCCGGGCGGTGAGCTGCCGGGCCTGCTCGGCGTCCGGCTCGGGCGCGGTGTGCAGGAACAGCGTGATGTCGTCGCTCCACTGCCGCCACATCAGCGCCTGGTGCAGAGACATCGGCGACGAGCCGATGATGCCGATGGCCTGGCCGCGCGCCTCGTAGCCGTGGCAGTACGGGCAGTGGATCACGCTGTGCCCCCAGTGCTCGCGCAGGCCGGGGATGTCGGGCAGCTCGTCGGTGAGCCCGGTGGTGACCAGCAGGCGCCGGGCGGCGTACGAGCGGCCGTCGGCCAGCGTCACGGTGAGCAGGTCCCCGTCGCGGCCGGCCCCGGTCACCCGGCCGTCGACGATCTCGCCGCCGTAGTGCCGTACCTCGCTCTGCCCGGCCGCCCGGAAGTCGGCCGGCGCGATGTCGTCGCGGGTCAGGTAGTTGTGGATGCCGTCGGCGGGCGCGTTGCGGGGCTCGCCCGCGTCGATCACCAGCACCGACCGCAGCGCGCGGCTCAGGGCCACCGCGCCGCTCAGTCCGGCGGGCCCGCCGCCGATCACGATCACGTCGTATGTCATGGCTCCACGGTCGCCCCAACCGGCGAAAAGTGGCAAGCTTTGTTGCCATGACGGCAAACGACGACGTCCTCGCCGCGGTCGGGCCCCGGCTGCGCGCGCTGCGCCAGGAGCACGGGACCACGCTCGCCGCCCTCTCGGAGACCACCGGGATCTCGGTGAGCACCCTGTCCCGGCTCGAGTCCGGGCAGCGGCGGGCCACGCTGGAGTTGCTGCTGCCGCTGGCCGGGGCCTACCGGGTGCCGCTGGACGAGCTGGTCGGCGCCCCGCCCACCGGCGATCCGCGGATCTACGCCCGGCCGCTGCGGCACAGCAGCGGCCAGACCATCCTGCCGCTCAGCCGGCAGGCCACCGGCCTGCAGGCTTTCAAGCACATCATTCCCGCCGGGCCGCGGGCGGTGCCGGACCCCAAGACCCATGAGGGGTACGAGTGGCTGTACGTCCTGCACGGCCGGTTGCGTCTGGTGCTCGGCGAGCACGACCTGGTCCTGCCGGAGGGCGAGGCGGCCGAGTTCGACACCCGGGTGCCGCACTGGTTCGGCAGCGCGAACGGCGACGCGGTCGAGTTCCTGAGCATCTTCGGCCGCCAGGGTGAGCGGATGCACGTCCGCGCCCGCTCGACCCGCTCCTAGGGCCTACCAGCGCAGCGGCAGCGTCGCGAGGTACGCCGCCAGCCGGTCGGCGATCACCTGGTGGTCGCGCAGGGACGGGTGCCAGTGGCAGCCGCCGTAGTCCAGCCCGGCGCTGTCGTAGTACCAGTAGCGGACCCGGCTGTCGCCACGGTCGTTGCTCTCCTGGACGACCTGCCGCGCGGTGTCGGCGAACGCCGTGGTGCCGGAGACCGCCGTCGCGCTCACCACGATGATCGTCCGGGGGCCGTAGCGGGCCCGCAGCTTGTCGAGGAAGCCCAGGTAGGCGGTGCGGTACGCGGCGATCAGGCTCTCCGGCGTCCACTGCTCGCCCGGGTTGATCGCGGTGGAGAAGTCGTTGATGCCCAGGCCGACCACGACCAGCTGGGGCCGCCACCGGCCCGGCCGCCAGACGTCGCCGTCCACGCTGAGCAGTGCCCGGTCGTAGTAGGTGCGGTAGCTGGTGCCGGGTTCGCCGCCGTTGTAGTTGCGCACCATGCCCCGGCCGGAGAAGGCGTTGAGCTGGTAGTCGGCGTGCAGGCGCCGGGCGGTGAGGGCACCGAAGCTCAGATCCGCGTTCGTGGTCCGGTTGACCTCGTCGCCGGTGCAGTCCCGGGACGCGGAAAGGTTGCCGTAGCCCGCGGTGTAGGAATCACCGATGAACTCGATCTGCCGGTGCCGGGGCGGGGGACCGGGCAGGATCGCGCCACCGGCCACGGGCACGAATCCGCCGAACTCGCTGACCGCCCACGGGCTCTCCGACCGTTTGACCAGCCGGACCCGGTGCGTTCCGGGGGTCAGGTCGCGCACCCAGTAGGTGGTCCGGCCGGGCATGACCAGGGTGGCGACCGTCGCCCCGTCGACCTGCACGTCGTAGTCGGCGGCGGCGTCGTCGAGGACGATCCCGACGCCGGTGCCCCGGAAGCGGCCCTCGAAGTAGACCCCGGGCCAGCTGTACCGCAGCGCGTCCGCGTCCGCGTTCGCCTCGACGCGCCCGGCGGTGTGCACAGGGGACAGCGCGGCGGCGGGACCGGCCGGCGGGGGTGCCGCGCCGGCGCTTGTGGACAGCAGCAGGGCCGGCAGCAGGGCGGCGGTCAGCAGGGTTCCGGTCAGACGGCTCGGTCGCACGGGCTCTCCTCCAGGTCACTCCCGGGCTAACTCATTCGTGACCGTCGATGCCACCACTGAACCGGTCAAGTGTCAATGGGGCAGGGCCTTCGCGAACCAGTGGTCGGCGTACAGCCGGTCCTGGTGCGGCGGGATCTCGGCATAGCCCTCGGCGGCGTACATCGCGCGCGCCTCGACCAGGTCGTGCCGGGTGTCCAGGCGCAATGTGCGCAACCCCTGGTCACGGGCCACGTCCTCCACGGCGGCCAGCAGGCGTCGGCCGATGCCGAGGCGGCGGTACGGCGGTGACACGTACATCTTGGTGATCTCGCCGGTGCGCTCCTCGGCCCGGCGCAGGCCCACGCACCCCACCTCGACCCCCTCCCGGTACGCGACCAGCAGCACCGCCACGTCGTCGGCGGGCTCGTCGGCGAGGGCCTCGTCCACGGCGGACGCCGGCATCCGCCGGCCGTGGTAGCGGTCCACCATCTCCGCCAGGTAGGACCGCACGAGCGCGACGGCTTCCGGGGCATCCACGGCCACCGGCCGGATCGAGATCATGGGTCGGATCCTGCCGCCGCGACCGCCGGACGGCGACCCGATTTGGATCACCCGGTCGCCGGGCCGGCCGCCGATCGGGCGAACTTCGGCGCAGCGTGATCAGGTGTTCACCCATTCGGATGACTCGACTACCTCAAGGTAGGCAAATACGTTGTCAACTGACATGAGTGCCCCCGACCATGCCCGGCTACCGTCCGCCCCATGGATCCTCGATCCGGGCGACGGCCAGTTCGCGGCGTCCGGTGGGTCCCGCTCAGGCCGCCCGGCGAGCGGTCGACATCTGTCGGGGCACAATCACCGCGGCGGGGGGCTGTGGCCGTCGGCCGAGGACTTCCAGCGCGTCCAGCAGCATCGTCTGGACGACCGCCGACTCGGGCAGCTGCCAGCCGGTCTGCTCCGGGGAGACGGCCCAGCGGACCGGGCCCTGCGGGGTACGGCTCGGTGCCGCCGGGATCCACGAGCCGCGACCGTGGCGCAGCACGTCCAGACAGGACCCGAGTTCCGGCCGCACTTCCGCTCCCGGGCGTACCAGGAACATCCAGCGCCCGGACGGCGTCACCACGACCGGACCGCGGGCGTCTCCACTCGCCGGGCCGAGGACGCCGGTGTGCAGGCGCACCGCGCCCAGCACCCGCAGGCCGACGGCCGCGGGCACCTCCAGCACGTCGAACTTCCAGCCGGTGGCCAGCAGCACCGTGTACGGCCGGCGGTGCCACCAGCGCGCCACCCGCGCGGGATCGGTGCTGGAATCCTCCTCCCAGGACTCGATGGCGGGATGGCAGCCCATGATCGGGCAGCCGGCCCGGCCGCAGGCGAAGCGGTGACCGGCCAGATAGGCGCCCGGGGTCACGGCCCAGCCGTGCGCGGCGTACCGCAGGGCGGCCCGCCGCAGTCGCAGCCGATCAACGTACTCCCATGGGCCGATCGGCCATCGGTTGCTCCACTGCATGGTCGGAATACCTCCGATCCGGCACTAGTGGCCGCTATAGCAGTCGCAACTGCCGTTACCAAGCTCGACACGCCTCGTTTGTCGGGGCAGATCACGTATTGCAACTTGCATGAGAAACTATCGAGCATCGGTGGGCAGACGATCACACAACCTGTGCGACCCGCACAGAGGAGTGAGGTCCACACTGCAGCTGACACACCGCAATGCTCACCGGCGGGGGTCGCCGGATGAGTGGGGGAGGCACCGTGGACGAGCTGCCGATCGGCCGCCGAGTCGCCTACTGGCGCGGCCGTCGAAAGATGTCCCAGCAGGTCTTCGCGGACCGGCTGGGAAAGTCGAAGAGCTGGGTCGACAAGGTGGAGCGAGGCGTCCGCCGGCTCGACAAGTTCTCCGTCGTCTATGAGATCGCCGACGTCCTGCAGATCGACGTCCAGCTGCTGCTGGGCAAGGACGTCGAGCGCAGGCCGGAGACGCAGAACTGCATCGACCAGGTCGAGGTCGAGGAGATCCGCGCGGCGCTGGAACGCTACGACCAGATGAGCGCGTTCTTCCACCCGGTGCCGATGGCGCCGCCCCTGGCGGAGATGCGCAAGGCGGTGAGTCACGCCTGGCTGACCTACCAGCACGCCAAGTACGGCGTCCTCGCCCGCAAGCTGCCACAGCTGCTGCGCGACGCCCAGGCCGCCGACAGCGCCCACGCCACCGGCGAGGAGGCCCGCGACGCGGCGCACCTGCTCGGGCAGGTCTACCAGATCGCCTCGTCGGCGCTGCGCAAGGTCGGCGAGCACGAGCTCTCCTGGCTGGCCGCCGACCGCTCGATCGCCGTCTCGCAACGTGCCGGCGACCAGTTGCTCGCCGGGATGGCGACGCACCGGGTCGGCATGGCGCTGCTCTCCCTCGGCCGGATCCGCTCCGCTCTCGAGGTCAACGTCAACATCGCCAACCGGCTGGCGCCGACCACGCCGGAGTCGGCCACCCCGGAGCGGCTCTCCGTCTACGGCCTGCTGCTGCTCACCGGGGCCATGGCCGCCGCGCGGATCGGCGACAGTGCCACGGTCCGCGACCTGGTGTGCGGCGCCGAGCAGGCGGCCGGCGCGCTCGGTGGCGACTACAACCACTACTGGTCGTCCTTCGGGCCGACGAACGTGGAGCTGCACCGGGCCGCGGCCGCGGTGGAGCTGGGGGACGGCGGCAAGGCGATCGAGACGCACAACCGCATCAACAAGGAGAGCTTCGCCGCCATGCTGCCGGAGCGGCGGGCCCACCACTACCTGGACATCGCGCGGGGCTACACGCAGGTCGGCGACGTGGAGATGGCCAGCGAGATGCTGCTGGAGGGCGATCGGCTGGCCCCCGCGGAGATCCGCTGCCGTCCGCTCGCCCACGAGGTCATCTCCGACGTGTTACGACGCACGCGGGGTACACCGCCGGCACCCATCGCGGAGCTGGCCGAGCAGATGGGAGTCGGCGTATGAGGTGGGTCTTCGGGTGATGAACATCAACACCTCGCCCGGCGTGCTGTACGTCCTCGTGTGCGGCTCGCCCATCGCCCGCGACGTCGGCCTGCTGGTCGACCTGGCGCAGCGGGACGGCTGGGAGGTCTGCGTGATCACCACGCCGGACGGGCGCAAGTTCATCGACGCCGCCGCGCTGCAGGCCCAGACCGGTCACGCGGTGCGCAGCTACTACAAGAACCCCGGCGATGACGACCTGCTGCCGCCGGCCGACGCGATGATCGTGGCCCCGGCGACGGTCAACACGATCAACAAGTGGTCCGCCGGCATCACCGACACCCTGGTGCTCGGGCTGCTGGTCGAGGGATACGGCTTCAACATCCCGACGGTCGTGGTGCCGTACACGAACCGGGTCATGGCACTGCACCCGACGTTGCACGAGAGCATCACCCGGCTGCGCAGCTGGGGCGTTCAGGTGCTTTACGGCGACGACGTCGTACGCCTCGGCGGACCGGGACAGAACGACCGTTTCCGGAGCCAGTTCCCATGGCGGCGAGCGCTGCAGGCCCTGCACACCCGTTTCCCGTCCGACAACCGAGTCGAGCCCGGAGCCCGCTCCTGAAGCTGGGTAGAGTGGGCGGCCGTGAGCGACACTGCCCTACCCCCGCCGACAGTCCGTGACATGGTGGGCGCCCTCGACGCCCGATACCCGCGTGCCTGGGCCGAGCAGTGGGACAGGGTGGGCCTCGTCCTGGGCGAGTTCGACACCCCGGTCAGCACGGTTCTCTGCGTGGTCGACTGCGTCCCGGAGACCGTCGAGGAGGCGGTCGAGGCCGGGGCGAGCCTGATCGTCGCCCACCACCCGCTGCTGCTCAAGGGCGTCTCGTCGGTCGCGCCGGACACCTACAAGGGCCGGATCGTGCACCGGCTGATCAAGGCCGACGTGGCCCTCTACGTCGCGCACACCAACGCCGACGTGGCGAATCCGGGTGTCTCCGACGCGCTCGCCGCCCGGCTGGATCTGGTCGATCCGCGCCCGCTGGTCCCGGCCGCGCCGGGCAGCCCGGCCGCCGGCGCGGGGCGCGGCGTGGGCCGGGTGGGCGAGCTCGCCGCCCCGATGCCGCTGGCCGAGCTGACCACCTTCGTCGCTCGCCGGCTGCCGCCGACCGCCGCCGGGGTGCGAGCCGCGGGCGACCCGCGAAGACTGATCCGTACGCTCGCCGTCTGCGGGGGAGCGGGCGACTCGTTCCTGACCGACGCCGGCCGGGCCGGAGCCGATGCGTATCTCTGCGCCGATCTGCGGCATCATCCCGCGAGCGAGCACCTCGCCACCGGCGGTCCGGCTCTGCTCGACGCTGCCCACTGGGCCACCGAACGCCCCTGGCTCGACGAGCTGGCGGGCTGGTTGCGCGCCCAGTTCCCGGTCACGTCCCTCGTGTCCGACCTCGACACCGACCCCTGGACCGTGCACGCGGTCAGTGGAAAATAAGGAGACCTGACGTGAAGGCCGCCCCGCAAGACCAGCGCCGACTGCTCGATCTGCAAGCCGTCGACATCGCCCTGGCCCAGCTCGCCCACCGCCGCAAATCCCTGCCGGAGCTGGCGGAGATCGCCACCATCTCCCGCGAGCTGTCCGCGCTGGAGGACGAGCGGGTGCGCGCCCAGGTGGCCGTCGACGACCTCGACCGCGACATCGCCCGCTTCGAGAAGGACATCGAGCAGGTCCGCACCCGCAAGGACCGGGACCAGGCCCGGCTGAACGCCGGCGGCGCGCTGCGCGAGATCGAGGGCCTGCAGCACGAGCTGGCCACGCTGAACCGCCGCCAGTCCGAGCTGGAGGACGCCGAGCTCGAGCTGATGGAGCAGCGGGAGACCGCCGAGCAGGCCCTCAACGACGTGAAGAAGAAGCTGGCCGAGGCGAGCGAGCGCCGGGCCGCGGCCGAGGCCCGCCGGGACGAGGTGACCGCGGAGATCACCAAGGAGCAGGAGTTCAAGACGCAGGCCCGCGGGCCGCTCGCCGCCGACCTGCCGGCCGACCTGGTCACGCTCTACGACAAGATCCGCGCGGACTCGGGCCTGGGCGCCGCGCTGGTGCGCTCCGGGCGCTGCGGCGGTTGCCGCATCGAGCTGTACGGCGCCGACCTGGCCCGGGTGAAGTCCGCGCCCGCCGACGAGGTCGTCCGCTGCGAGGAATGCCGCCGGATCATGGTCCGCACCGCGGAGTCCGGGCTGTGACGTCCACCGGGCTCAGGGTCGTGGTGGAGGCGGACGGGGGGTCGCGGGGCAATCCCGGGCCGGCCGGTTACGGTGCTGTCGTGCTGGAGGACGGCACCGGCGAAGTGCTGCTGGAGCGGTACGCCTCACTGGGCGTGACCACCAACAACGTCGCCGAGTACCAAGGGCTGATCGCCGGCCTGCGTGCCGCCGCCGAGCTGGGCGCCGCCCGGGTCGACGTACGGATGGACTCCAAGCTGGTGGTCGAGCAGATGTCCGGCCGCTGGCAGATCAAGAACCCGGGGCTGCGCCCGCTGGCCGCCGAGGCGGCCAAGCTGGTCGACGGCTTCGCCGCGGTGACCTTCGACTGGATCCCGCGCGAGCGCAACAAGCTGGCCGACGCGCTGGCCAACCGGGCCATGGACGAGGCCGCCGGCAAGCCGGTCGGCTCGGCCACCCCCAGCTCCAGCGCCGGGAGCTCGGCGTTCGCGGAGCCGACCGAGCCCAAGGCACCCCGGAACTGGGCGCCGCCGTCCCTGGACACCGCCACCCGGCTGATCCTGGTCCGGCACGGCGAGACCGCGATGACCGCGCAGGGCCGCTACTCAGGCCGCGGCGACGTCCCGCTCTCCGAGCAGGGCGAGGCCCAGGCGATGGCCGCGGCCGGGCGGGTGGCCGGCATCTCCCGCGACGTCACGGCCGTTGTCTCCTCACCCTTGACCAGGTGTACGCGCACCGCCGAGCTGATCGCCGCCGAACTGGGCAACGTCACGGTCACCGTCATGCCGGAACTGATCGAGTGCGACTTCGGCGACTGGGAGGGCCTGACCTTCGCCGAGGTCCGCGAGCGCTGGCCGGAGGAGCTGGACCGCTGGCTGGACTCGACGGCCGTCGCGCCGCCGGGCGGAGAGTCGTTCAAGACGGTGGCGAAGCGCGTACGCGGGGCCCTGGCGACGCTGCAATCGGCGTACCCGTCGGGGACCGTCGTCGTGGTCTCGCACGTCTCGCCGATCAAGTTGATCCTGCGCGACGCGCTCGCCGCCGGCGACGCCTTCCTGCACCGGCTCTTCCTGGACGCGGCCGGCGTCTCCACCATGGACATGTGGCCCGACGGCGGGATCGCCGTCCGCTCGGTGAACGAGACGGCGCACCTGCGCTGAGGTATTGACCCCGCCGGGTGCGGACGTTTAGCTTCCTCGATTAGGAAAGTTTCTTCACCATTCCTCTTCGACAAGCTCCGTCCGCCCCTGGAGGGCTCATGCGCGGATTCTCCCGTCGTCTGCTGGCCGTCGGCGCCGCCGTACTGGTCGGCGTCACGGCCGCACCCACCACCGCCCAGGCACACCAGAAGAAGTCGTACGTCAAGGTCGGATACTTCACCCAGTGGGGCATCTACGGCCGCGACTTCCAGCTCGCCAAGGTCCAGCAGTCCGGCGCCGCCGCCGGCCTCACCCATCTCAACTACGCCTTCGGCCCGGTCACCGCGGCCGGCGTCTGCGAGTCGGCCGACTCGTGGGCCGACTGGGGCGTGCCGTTCACCGACGCGCTCAGCGTCGACGGCGTCGCCGACGTGGCCGGCCAGCCGATCGCCGGCAACCTCAACCAGCTCGCCGAGCTCAAGAAGAAGAACCCGAAGCTGCGGGTGCTGATCTCGCTGGGCGGCTGGACCGGCTCGGCGACCTTCTCCGACGCCGCCCTGACCGACGCGTCCCGCAAGAAGCTGGTCAGCTCCTGCGTGGACCTGTGGATCAAGGGCAACCTGCCCGGCCTGTCCGCGGGCGTCGCCGCCGGCATCTTCGACGGCGTCGACCTGGACTGGGAGTGGCCCGGCTCGGAGGGCAACGCCGGCAACGTGATCCGGCCGGAGGACAAGCGGAACTTCACCCTGCTGACCGCCGAGTTCCGCAAGCAGCTCGACGCGCTGGGCCGCAAGAACCGCAAGCACTACGAGCTCACGGCGTTCCTGCCGGCCGCCCCGGCCAAGATCGACGCCGGCTTCGAGGCGAAGAAGATCTTCAAGTACCTCGACTTCGGCACGGTGCAGGGCTACGACTTCCACGGCTCCTGGGAGGCCCGGGCCAACCAGCAGTCCGCCCTGCGGGTCCCGCCCGGCGCGCCCGACAACCCGGACTTCTCCGTGGACGGCACCATCGACGCGTGGCGTGACCGCGGCGCACCGGGCCGCAAGCTCGTGCTCGGCATCCCGTACTACGGCCAGGGCTGGACCGGTATCACCGCCGCCGGCAACGGTCTGTTCGCCCCGGCCACCGGCGGCGCGCCCGGCAAGTTCGCGGTCGGCACCGAGGACTACAAGACCCTGAAGAACCTGCCCGCGCAGGGCTTCAAGGTGCACCGGGACTGGCGTTCCGGCCACTCGTGGCTGTTCGACGGCACCACCTTCTGGACGTACGACGACCCGGCGCAGATCCTGCAGAAGACGGCGTACATCCGTACCGAGGGGCTGGGCGGCGCGATGATGTGGTCGCTCGACGGCGACGACGAGAAGGCCTCGCTCACCCGTACCATCTCGGCGGGTCTCTGGACCCCCTGGCGGTAGCACGTCCTCCGGCCGGGGTGGGGTGCCGTTCGGCGCACCGCCCCGGCCGTTCGGCGCAGGGTGATCACGGCCTGGCGCATCGTCGCAGAAACCTCTCGGTAACCTGCGGCGATGGCCGTGACCACGGTCACCACCTCGTCTGAGCTCCGATGAGGAGGCCCTGATATGTCCGCACCGCGCAGCGATCGCAGTCCCTGGAACTGGCTGCTGGTCATACCGATCGTGCTCCCGCTGATCACGCCGTTCTACAACTTCGACTCACCGAGGCTCTGGGGCTTTCCGGCCTTCTACTGGCTGCAGTTCTCGTTCATCTTCGTCGGCGTCATCACCACCTCGATCGTCTACCAGATGACCCGGCGCCCCCCGGTCACCCCGGCCGCGCCCGCCGAGCAGTCCACCAAGCCGGCGGAGGCCTCCGATGAGTGACCACATCACCGAGATCGTCGTCTTCACCTTCCTGTTCCTGCTGGTCAGCGTCATGGGCTTCATCGCGGCCAAGTGGCGCCGGCCGACCGACATGGCGCACCTGGACGAGTGGGGACTCGGCGGGCGCAGCTTCGGCGGATGGATCACCTGGTTCCTGGTCGGCGGTGACCTCTACACCGCGTACACGTTCGTGGCGGTGCCCGCACTGATCTTCGGCGCCGGCGCGGCGGGCTTCTTCGCGGTGCCCTACACCGTGGTCATCTACCCGCTGTTCTTCCTGATCCTGATCCGGCTCTGGTCGGTGTCGCACCGGCACGGCTTCGTGACCCCGGCCGACTTCGTCCGCACCCGCTTCGACTCGCCGCTGCTGGCGCTGCTGATCGCCATCACCGGCATCGTCGCGACCATGCCGTACATCGCGCTGCAGCTGGTCGGCATCGAGGCGGTGCTCAAGACGATGGGCGTGACCGGGGAGAGCGCGCTGGCCCGGCACGCGCCGATCATCGTGGCGTTCGCGATCCTGGCCGCGTACACGTACCAGTCCGGGCTGCGGGCGCCGGCGCTGATCGCCTTCGTCAAGGACACGCTGATCTACATCGTGATCATCGTGGCGGTGCTGTACCTGCCGTACAAGCTGGGCGGCTGGGGCTCGATCTTCGACGACGCCAACGCGAAGTTCCAGGCGTCACCGGCGCCGGGCGACGGCATCACGCTCAACGCCAACAACCAGATCCAGTACATCACCCTGGCCCTGGGCTCGGCGCTGGCGCTGTTCCTCTACCCGCACAGCATCACCGGCGTGCTGGCCAGCAAGAACCGCAACGTGATCAAGCGCAACATGTCGGCGCTGCCGGCGTACAGCTTCCTGCTCGGCCTGATCGCCCTGCTCGGTTACATGGCCATCTCGGCCGGGGTGAAGCCGCTGCCCGGCAACACCGCGGGCAGCGTCGACAGCAACACGGTCGTGCCGCTGCTGTTCGACCAGCAGTTCCCGGCCTGGTTCGCGGGCATCGCCTTCGCCGCGATCGGGATCGGAGCCCTGGTCCCGGCGGCGATCATGTCGATCGCGGCGGCGAACCTGTTCACCCGCAACATCTACAAGGAGTACATCCGCAAGGACGCCACCCACGCGCAGGAGGCGAGCGTCGCCAAGATCGCCTCGCTGGTGGTGAAGGTCGGCGCGGTCGCGTTCATCATCTTCCTGGACCCGCAGTTCTCCATCGACCTGCAGCTCATCGGCGGCATCATCATCCTGCAGACCGCCCCGGCGGTGGCCATCGGCCTCTACACCCGGTGGTTGCACCGCAACGCCCTGATCGTGGGCTGGGCGGCCGGCATGGGCCTGGGCCTGTGGATGCTCTACCAGATCCCGAACGCGGCGACCAAACGCGCCCACTTCGGCGGCTCGGCGTTCCCGCTGGAGAAGTTCGGCTTCGACACCCCGAAGACGATCTACGTCGGCTTCGTGGCGGTCGCGCTGAACCTGCTGGTGGCCGTGATCGTGACGTTGATCCTGCGGGCGATGAAGAACCCGGAGGGTGTCGACGGCACCGAACCGGACGACTACTTCGCCGATGAGGGCGACCCGCGGCTGGAGAAGGCCCGTACCACTCCGGAAACCCTCGGCTCCTCCACCTGACCCCGACCCGCTCGCGATCCGCGGCCCCGGATGTCCTATCCGGGGCCGCGGCCTTTCAGGTACGCGTCCATGTCCCGGGTCAGCCGCTCCAACACGCCCGCCAGCTCCTGGCGCTCGTCGGCGGTCCAGTCCCGCAGCACCTCGTCGTAGACCTCACGGCGGGCCTTGCTGACGGCGTCCACCTGCGCGAGGCCCCGCTCACTGGCGGCCACGACACTGCCGCGGCCGTCCAGCGGATCAGGGGTACGCACGACGAGGCCGTCGCGGTGCAGGGCGCCGACCTGCCGGGTCACCGTGGAACCGTCCAGATTGAGCCGGGTGGCGACGGCGGAGACGTTCTGCGGGCCGGCCTCCTGCAGGAAGCGCAGGATCACGTACGCGGCGCGGTCGAGCGCGCGGTGCGGCCGCGGCGCGGCCCGTCGGGTGGCCTCACCCAGCCGCATGAGCATGGCCACCTGGGTCTCGATGACCCTGAGAGCCGAGTCGTCGTCCGCCATCTGTCCTTCCCCCGTAGTGCTTCTGGTCTTCAGTGAAATGCCCGCCACAACAGGATGAGCCCGACAACGGCCCCAAAGGTGACAATCAGCACTTTCAACACCCGCGCGGGCAACCGGCGTGCGATGTGCGCCCCCACATAGCCGCCGACCACGGTGGCCGGGGCGACGGCGAGCACCGCACCCCAGTGCACCGGCGCGAAGAACGCGAAGACCACTACGGTGACCAGCCCGACACCGGCGGAAAGCACGTTCTTGAGCGCATTGATCCGATTCAACGTCTCGTCCAGCACCAAAGCAAGCGCAGCGACGTACATGACCCCCAGCGCGGCCCCGAAATACCCGCCGTAGATGGCCCCGACGAAGACGACGATCTGCAGGGTGGCCTTCTTCTCGCCGGTCGACCGCCCGACCAACGCCCGCAGCCGGTCCTGGAAGAAGAGGATGGCCGCGGCGCCGAGGACCAGGAAGGGAACGACGACCTCGAAGGCGCGGGCCGGGGTGCCGAGGAGGAGGAAGCAGCCGAGGGTGGCGCCGACCAGGGCGGTGGGGACGATGGCCCGCAGCCGCCGTCCCTGACCGGCGAGATCGGCGCGGCTGCCGACGACGCTGGAGACGTAGCCGGGGAAGACCGCGGTGGAATTGGTGACGTTGGCGTCGACCGAGGGAAGACCGACGGCGATGAGGCTGGGGAAGGTGATCAGCGAACCGCCACCGGCGATCGCGTTCACCACGCCGGCGGCCAGACCGGCGGCGACCAACAGCACGATGTGGGCGAGATCCATGATGCCGAAGAATCTACGGGCCGGCGATGCGGAGTGCTGGTCCGAGGCCCCGGTTGCCGGTGGTGTCGGTAGGATGGTCCCGCGACGGACGAGTCGACCGGGCGGTCGCGTCGGTGTTCCTCCGGGAGCACCGCCGAGGAACGTCCGGACTCCACAGAGCAGGGTGGTTGCTAACAGCAACCCGGGGTGACCCGCGGGAAAGTGCCACAGAGAAGAGACCGCCGGCCTCGTGCCGGTAAGGGTGAAACGGTGGGGTAAGAGCCCACCAGCACCCCGGGCGACCGGGGTGGCTCGGTAAACCCCACCCGGAGCAAGGCCAAGCAAGGCCACCGCCGCGAGGCGGGGGCCGGCGCAGGCATTCGAGGGCTGCTCGCCCGAGTCTGCGGGTAGGCCGCAAGAGCATGTCGGCAACGGCACGCCTAGATGGATGACCGCCGCCGGCGGCCGCGAGGCCGCCGCGCACAAAATCCGGCGTACAGGTCGACTCGTCCGTCGCCTTCTGATCGGGTCCCGCTCATGGCTCGCCAGCTCCAGCGCCGCCGCGGTGGCGACCAGAAGTCCGGTGAGCGCTGAGACGCCGACCTGCTGCCAGGTCGCCTGCACTGAGATGCCGAAGCCGACCGTGAAGCAGACGCGCCCGATCACCTGCCACAGCCCGGGGCCACCGGTGGGGCAGCTGGCGGATCTCGTCAAGACGACGGGTCGCCATCGGCGCGGTGAGGCGGCCGGCGTGGAGGTCCGTCATCAGTGCCTGGAACAGCGAAACCTGATGCAGCGGCGGCACCGTGGGTGCCCGGCCGACAACACCTTGAGTGACCATTACGCGTTGTCGCCGACCGCATGATTCCGGCTCAGCGACAGCCGTGGAGGCTTGTGGGGGAGGCCGGGCGGGTATGTAGCCGTCTGTGACCGCGAACCAGAAGGACAAGCGTGGCGCCGCCGCCGCCATGCATGAGACCGCCGAGGCGCTCGAGCGCAGCGAGGCCATCCTGCACGAGAGTGCCGATGATTCCCCCGATGCGGAGACGCGGCGGCGGTTGCATCGGCTCGGCGATGAGGTCACCCGGCAGGCCATGGACATCGAGCGGCGGGCCCATCTCCTGCCGCCACCGGACAGTCACGATCGTTGACGCCGGCCCAGCGTGGTCTCACGCTGGGTGCGTGGCGGTCTTCCGGGTACGGGCAAGCGGCCGGCGGGTCTCCGCGGTCGACGCCTACGCGTTTCCCCGTGGGGTGCGGCAGCGGTTCGCGCTTCAGCACGGGGAGCTGTCCGGTGCTGCCCTGCGGTCGGTCGAGGCGGCCGCCCGGCAGTGGTTCCGGATCGCTGCCCGGCATCCGAAGGCGCGGCTGGCCATGCCGTCCGTGATCGTCGACGAGTTCTGCCGGGAGTTCCAGCTGCACGCCCGGGAGTACGCCGATTTCCGGGCCACGGCGCTCGGGGGCTCTGCCGTGGCCGCCGGGAACGGGCCCCGTGAGCTGGCAGCCACCTTCCGGTTCGCGCGGGAGGACGAGTCCGGCGAGGCCGGGATGCTGCCGGCGCTGTTCAGGGTCGACCGGGAAGTGGCCGCCGCCGGTGGACGGTTCTATCTGGCCGACTGCGGCGGCCGGGGCCTCTGTTATGAACTCGAGGGCAGCGTCTGCCTGCAGCATCTCGGCGGTATCGGCAGGGCCCGCTCCGGCAGGTGGGATGTCCGGCGCGGTGGGGGCGGCCCGGTGGACGGCTACAACCGGGGCAGCGGCTGTGGTCTCGGCGACTGAGGCCGGCGGCATGAATGAACTGTGCCAATTTCGGTGAACGGTCGGGCCACCGCTGCGGACGGGCCGGTGACAAACGCCGGGGAACGGTTTGCCGGTCGGGCTGCGGATCGACGGCCGGGTTCGCCGGTGAGGCCGGGTTTGAATGGTGGAAGGGCCGGTCGGCCGTCGAAAGAGCTGACGATCAAAATCGGGCGGTAAATGTTCCGTTATACCGGTGTCGCCATCGTAACGATTCAATGCCCTTCACCTGCGCTTATTCGCCGGACCGGTCCGATGTGGGGGGTTGCCGGGGCCGCGCTCCGTGGCTGCGCCGTCGACGTCCTTCGATTACTCAAGGGGCCAGGTCAGACCGGTTCCGCTGCTCCCGGGAGAGGAAGTATCCGCAGGTGGTCACCAGTGTCCAGGACGGACCTGCGGGTGAGTAGGCTGCCTGTTCGGACCGTCGCACCGGGTGCCCGACATGTGAGTTTCTCCTCGGCCCGTTCCGGTTGACGTGCAACTTGCACACTCATAGTGTCTGCAGTGTGACGGCGGGTGCTCACTGGGTAAGATCCCGGTACGGTCGCGCCACGGCACGTTCGTCGACCATCCGGCCGTAGGGAGTTCTTGGTGAGTATCGCGATCGGCATCAACGGTTTCGGTCGGATCGGCCGCAGTGTGATGCGTATTGTCGGTGCCTCAGCGGACACCGGAATCACCGTCGCCGCCATTAACGACATCGCTCCGGTCGACCGTTTGGCATATGGCCTCAAACGCGACAGTGTGCGCGGGCGATTCCCCGGAACGGTGGCCGCCGCCCCCGGCCAGCTCATCGTCAACAATCGTCCGATCTGGGCGTTCCAGGAGTCGCAGCCGGGCCGCATCCCGTGGGCCGAGGCCGGCGTCGACGTGGTCATCGAGGCCAGCGGCCGGTTCCGCAGCGGCGCCGGAGCGCGGGACCACATCACCGGCGGTGGCGCCCGCAAGGTCGTCATCAGCGCCTCGGCCGACGACCCCGACGCCGTGCTGGTCTACGGGGCCAACCACGAGCTGTACGACGCCGCCCGCCACGACGTCGTCTCGCCCGCCTCCTGCGGCGTCAACGCGTTGTCGGTGATGGCCAAGGTCCTGCTGGAACGCTTCGGCCTACGCTCGGTGCACACCTCGGTCGTGCTGGCGATCCAGGGCTGGCAGAAGGCGCAGGACTCACTCACCGGCTCCTCGCGCGACGACCCGCGGCTGGGCCGGGCCGTGCACGACAGCATCATCCCGCACAACCACGTCGCCGGTGATCTGCTCAGCGTGGCGCTGCCGCAGCTCGGCAAGGTGCGCTACAGCTACTACTGCGTGCCCACCCCGATCGGCTCGCTGGCCGAGCTGACCGGTTTCACCGACCGCCCGGTCAGCCGCGACGAGGTCAACCGGGCGATGGCCGAGGCGGCGGCGGGCTTCCTCGGCGGCGTGCTCGACTACGAGCCCGATCCGACGGTCTCGGTGGACGTCCGGGACAACCCGGCGTCCTGCCTGTTCGACCCGTCCGGCACTCAGACCAGCGCCGACGGCGGCGTGCAGGTGCGTGGCTGGTTCGACAACGAGTGGGGCTTCTCGCACCGGCTGCTGGATCTGGCGCGCCTGATGGGGGAACGTGAGGCCGTACCGGTGGGGGCCCCGTACCGGTCCGGCGTCGTGTAGAACTGATCGGTGATCGCCACCAGTGAGGTCGAGAATGCGGCCCGCCGCATCGCCGGGCGGATCAGGCGCACCCCGGTGTTCCGGGACGGGCCGGCGCTGCTGAAGCTGGAGTTCCTGCAGCACGCGGGGTCCTTCAAGACCCGGGGCATGTTCAACCGGATCCTCGCCGCGGCCGAGCACGGGTTGCCGGCGGCGGGCGTCATCGCGGCCTCCGGCGGCAACGCCGGCCTGGCGGCGGCGTACGCGGCCCGCGAGCTGGGCGTGGCCGCCGAGATCTACGTGCCGGTCACCGCTCCGCCGGTCAAGGTGGCGAAGCTGGCCAAGCTCGGCGCCCGGGTGGTCCAGGTCGGCCACGAGTACGCGGAGGCGTACGAGGCCGCAGTCGTGCAGGCCGAGGTGACCGGGGCACTGTTCTGTCACGCCTACGACGATCCGGACATGGTGGCCGGCAACGGCACTCTGGGCCTGGAGCTCGCCGAGCAGCTGCCGGACGGCTTCGACACCGTGCTGGTGGCGGTCGGCGGGGGCGGCCTGATCGCCGGGGTCGCCGCCGCCCTGCACGACCGGGCCCGCGTGGTCGCCGTCGAGCCGGTCACCTCCGCAGCCCTGCACGCGGCCCTCGAAGCCGGTGGCCCGGTGGACATCCCGGTCTCCGGGGTGGCCTCCGACTCCCTGGGTGCGCGGCGGGCCGGGACGATCGCCTACCGGACGGCCACGGCGGCGCGGCTGCCGTCGGTGCTGGTCGACGACCAGGCGATCGTGGAGGCCCGGCGGCAGTTGTGGGAGGACTACCGGATCGTCGTCGAGCACGGCACCGCCGCCGCGCAGGCCGCATTGACCTCGGGCGCCTACGTGCCGGAGCCGGGGGAGCGGGTCGTCGTGCTGCTCTGCGGCGCGAACACGAATCCGGCCGACCTTGCTTGAGCAGGTCCGCCTCATCGAGCGGGTGCGGGAGGTGTGCCGCGCCGACAGCCGGGTCGAGGCCGCCCTGATGTACGGCTCGTTCGCCGACGGCACGGCCGACGAGCACAGCGACATCGAGTTCTGGATGTTCTTCACCGCCGGGCCCGCCGACCCGCGGGCCTGGATCGAGCTCGTCAGCCCGGTCACCCACCTGGTCCGCAACGAGTTCGGCGCGCACGTGGCGTTCTTCCCGGGGCTGATCCGCGGCGAGTTCCACTTCGCCGGCACCGCGGACATCGCCTCCGTCCGCGACTGGCCGGCCGGCGCCATCGTGCCGGTCGTCGACCGGCACGGTCGGCTGGAGCAGTCACGCCCGCAAGGCGTCACGGACCGCACGGCGGACGTCTGCGGTCGCTTCGCCAACTGGCTGCTGCTCGCCCATCACGTCGGGCAGCGCGGTGAGGTGCTGCGGCAGCGGGACGCCCTCGCGCACGCCCAGCGCCATCTGCTGTGGATGGCCCGGCTGGCCGAGGGCCGCACCGAGCACTGGCTCACCCCGTCTCGGCAGGCCGAGGCCGAGCTCAGCGCGGCCACGATCGCGGCGCTCTCGCGTACCCATGACGATGTGAGCGCGGCCTGGCAGGCCGGCCGCGCTCTCTGGATCAAGCTTGAGCCGGACCCTCCGGAGCTGCTTTTCGCCGAGCTGGACCGGGCGTTGGGGAGCTGACCGCGGTCACGCCCAGCAGGACCAGCAGCACTCCGCTGAACCACAGCATCGCGGTGGTCGCCGGCAGGAAGTGGGTCGCGATGCCCAGGCCCAGTGCCGGGCCGATCAGGCCCAGGTAGGCGATGAGGAAGAGCCCGGCCAGGGCCTCGCCGCGGACCGCGGGCTCGGCCATCGCCGCGACGGCGCCGACCGCGGACTTGAAGAGCAGGCCCGCGCCGCCGCCGGCGATCGCGCCGCCGAGCAGGAACAGCGTCAGCGAGGACAGGTGCATCCCGGCGCCCAGCACGACCAGCCCGGCGGCCTCGGCGGCCAGGCCGGTGGTGAACCGGTGGGCCGGGCTGAGCAGCGTCGAGCCGGCCTGGGTGGCGGCCGCGGCCCCGAAGACCAGGAACACCACGACGCCGGCGAGCAACCGGCCGGGGTGGTGCAGCGAGCCGGCGACGAAGCTGGGCGCCAGCGAGGTGAACAGGCCGAAGACCGCGAAGCCGGCGAACGCGCCGGCGGCGGCGACCGCGTAACCCAGCCGGTCGGCGGCGGCGACCCGGATCCGCTGCGGCCGGTAGCGGGGTGCGACGGCGGGCACGACCACCGTCTCGGGCGTGGCCGCGACGGCGACCGCGCTGAGCGCGAGCAGGACCAGAAAGACCAGGTACGGGGTACGCAGGGGAGCGTCGACGAACTGCGCCAGCGCCCCGGCGACCAGGGTGCCGGTGCCCAGCCCGCCCAGGTTGGCGGCCGCGGAGATCAGCTCGAAGCGTCCCCGCCCGGCGTGCGGCCGGTGCGCGACGTGCAGTTCCAGCAGGTACGCGGTGGCGGTGGCGGTGATCAGGCCGACGCCGAGGCCGGTGACGAACCGGGCGATCAGCAGTCCGGGCAGGGCCGGCCAGAGAAGGAACAGCACCGCGGCGACGGCCTCCAGGGCCAGGGCCGGGAGCAGGACGCGCTTGCGGCCGACCCAGTCGGAGACGTGGCCGCCGAGCAGCAGGCTGGTGACGACGCCGACCGCGTACACGGCGAAGACGACCGTCACGGTGAACGGGGAGAAGCCGTCCTGCCGCTGGTAGAGCGGGTAGAGCGGGGTGGGCACGGTGGAGAACGCCATCGAGATCGCGAAGACGGCGGCGATCAGCCAGAAGCCGGTGCCGTGCCGGGCCGAGCCCTGGCGGGTCAGCGGCAACTGGGATGGGGCAGTAACGGTCATGTCCTCACAGTGCGCCGCGAGCAGCATCACGTCCAACGAAGGTTTCTGCTTGTACCTATCACCGAATGCGATAGTTGAGGCATGGAGCTTCGTCACCTCACCTACTTCGTCGCTGTCGCCGAGGAGGGCAGCTTCACCCGGGCCGCCACCCGCCTGCACGTCGTGCAGTCCGGCGTCTCCGCGGCGATCAAGGCGCTGGAACACGAGCTGGACGCGCCGCTGCTGGATCGCACGTCCAAGCGGGTAGCGCTGACCGACGCCGGTGCCGCGCTGCTGCCGAGGGCCCGGGCCGCACTCGACGCCGCCCGGGCGGCCCGGGACGCGGTGGACGAGGTCCGCGGCGGGCTGCGCGGCACCGTACGGATCGGCACGCTGACCGCGATCGGGCTCGTCGACCTGCCGGCGCTGCTGGGCCGCTTCCACCGGACCCACCCGGCCGTGACCCTGCAACTGACCGTGTCCACCCGCGGCTCCGGCGGCCTGGTCGACGCGCTCACCGACGGCCGCCTGGACCTGGCTCTGGTCTCGGTGCCCGGGCGGGCGCCGGCCGGGGTCCACTTGCGGCAGTTGCTGTGGCACCCGATGGAGCTGGTGCTCCCGGCCGGTCACCGGCTCACCGAACGGCCGGTGGTGCGGGTCGAGGACCTGGCCGGTGAGCCGTTCGTGGACTTCCCGGTGGGCTACGGCAACCGCACAGTGGTGGACCGGGCGTTCGCGGCGGCCGGGGTGGAGCGCCACGTGTCGCTGGAGGTGGTCGACCTCACCACTGGCGCGGGCTTCGTGCGGCACGGGCTGGGCATCGCGATCCTGCCGCGC
The DNA here is from genome assembly GCF_040649415.1 of Actinoplanes sp. NPDC048967. Lineage (NCBI taxonomy): Bacteria > Bacillati > Actinomycetota > Actinomycetes > Micromonosporales > Micromonosporaceae > Actinoplanes > Actinoplanes sp. NPDC048967. Next base: position 721,284 of record NZ_JBEZFL010000003.1, on the reverse strand, counting down.
TTCGCCGTACCGGATGAAGCGGATCTTGTGGTTGTGCCGGTCGCGGACGCCGACCTGGACTGGCCGCTCGGGGTCGCCACCTCGGCGGTCCGCGCGCCGGGCGCGGCCGCCCGGGCTCTGCTCGGCATGATCGACGATCACCTGCGCCCGCCCGGCGCTCTCCGCGATGCTGGGTGAATGTCCTCCGACCAGCAGATCCAGTCGGTCCGCCAGTTCCGCCGGTTCGCCCTGGTGGTCTGCCTCGTCGGCGTGGCGGTGCAGCTGGGCCTGACCGCCTACTACCTGGGCATGGGCCACCAGGCGACCCCGCACGACGTACCGGTGGGCCTGATCGCGCCCGCCGCCAAGCGCGCGCCGATCGTCGAGCTGCTGGAGCGCGACGGCGTCTTCGCGGTCAGCGACTACGCCAACGTCACGGACCTGCGGGCCGGGATCAAGAGCCGCGAGGTGTACGGCGGGGTCGACGCGAGCGCCGCGCAACCGCACCTGTATCTCGCCTCCGCCGCCGGTCCCGCCGCCGCGAGCCTGCTGCGCGCCACCTACACCTCGGTCGTCGGTCAGCAGAACGCCGAGCAGCTCGCGGCTCTGGCCGGGCGGGGCGACACGGTCCCGGTCGAGCAGGCGCGGGCGCTCGCCGCGGCTCCGGCGGTCACCGACGTGGCGGCGCTGCCCGCCGACGACGTCAACGGCGCCTCGCTCGGCTTCCTCACCCAGGCGCTCGCGCTGGGCGGCACCATCGCCTCGGTCGGGCTGGGCCGGCTGATCCCGCGCACCCGGCGCTCCTGGAAGCGCGGCCTCGGCCACCTCGGCACCCTGATCGTGTACGCGCTCGGCTCGGCGGCCGTGGTGCTGTGGTCGATGACCTGGTTCGGTGTCGGCGCGGAGGCCGACCATCCGGAGATGTTCGGTATCTTCGCGCTGATGTCGCTGGCGATCACCGGTTCGACGGCCGGCGCGGTGGCCCTGTTCGGTCCGGGCGGCGCGCTGCTCGGTGGCCTCTACTTCACCGTGGGCACGGTCATCTCCGGCGCGAGCATCCTGCCCGAGTTCCTGCCGGCGTTCGGTCGCCTGCTCGGCGAGAACCTGCCGACCGGGGCCGGCGTGCAGGCGGTCCGCGACAATCTCTATTTCCCGGCCGCCCCGATCGGCCCGCACCTGCTGGTGCTGTCCCTCTACGCCGGGCTCGGGTGCCTGATCGTGCTGGTCACGAACCTGCTGCCGAACCGCGGGGACCGCACCAGCGAGGTCGAGCTGGAGCTGCGGGACCGCATCGAGGGCGCCGAGTTGCGGCAGCCGGTGCCGATTCCCCCCGGTATTTCTTGATCCGTTGTGACGTTCGGCTCGTGGTTCCCTTAACAAGTGCGGCGTAAGGTCAATCCCGTGCTTGAAGCGTCAAGTGCTGAGGGAGCTGTCATGTCTTTGGGTATTCGCAGCCGGGTCACCGTGCCGCTGAAGTTCGCGGACGGATACGTCACCACGGCCGAGGTGATCACCTTCGACGGGCTCGCCGACGGCAAGGAACACCTCGCGCTCGCCCTCGGCGACGCCTTCGGGGCCGAGGTGCCGCTCGTCCGCCCGCACTCCGAGTGCCTCACCGGCGACGTGTTCGGCTCCGAGCGCTGCGACTGCGGCCCGCAGCTGCGCGAGGCCGTCGAGCGGATCGCCGGCGTCGGCGGCTTCCTGCTCTACCTGCGCCAGGAGGGCCGCGGCATCGGCCTCTACGCCAAGCTCGACGCGTACGCGCTGCAGGACCTGGGCCTGGACACGTACGAGGCGAACCGGGCACTCGGGCACGCCGACGACGAGCGGGACTACACCGCCGCGGCGCAGATGCTGACCGCCCTCGGCGTGGGCGCGGTCGACCTGCTCACCAACAATCCCGACAAGCCGGCCCAGCTGCGGTCGTTCGGGGTCGACGTCCGCGAGGTGGTGCCGACCCACGTGCACGCCTCCGCCGCCAACGTGCGTTACCTGCAGGCCAAGGTCGCCCACACCGCGCACACCATCGACCTGCCCCTGGCGGTCTGACTTCCGGTTTCCGCTCAGTCATATTTCCGGAGCGCCGAACGGTAGGGCGACATGCCGTAGGAGCACGGAGGTACTTCGCTGTGGGGATCGAGGCCGTCAACAGCCGGATCGCGGACATCCAGAGCCGGATCATCGCGATGCAGACCCAGCAGGCCACGGCGGCCAAGACGTCGTCGGCCACGTCGACCGACCCCGCGTCGGGCGGCAGCTTCGCCACCGCGCTCGCGGACGCCATGGGCACCCAGTCCTCGGCGGCGTCCGCGGGCCCGGCCAAGTCGTACTCGCTGAACAGCAAGGGGATCCCGACCGAGCTGGTCGGCTACGGCAACGGCAAGATCCCCGCCAACGCGCTGGAGAAGGTGGGCAACACCAACCACAAGCTGTGGGCGCCGGCGGCCGAGTCGCTCACCAAGATGATCAGTGATGCCAAGGCGCAGGGCGTGACCATCGGGATCACCGACTCCTACCGTTCGTACTCCGAGCAGGTCGACGTCGCGCGCCGCAAGGGCCTCTACTCGCAGGGCGGGCTGGCGGCCAAGCCCGGCACCAGTGAACACGGCTGGGGCATGGCCACCGACCTCGACCTGAACAACAAGGCGCAGGCGTGGATGCGCGCCAACGGTGAGAAGTACGGCTTCGTGGAGAACACGCCCCGGGAGCCGTGGCACTGGGCGTACAAGCCGAAGTCGGTCTAAGCCGGCTTCTGCCAGAGCAGCTCGCCGTGCAGCAGTGACATCCAGCCGTCCGGGTGGGCGGCCCAGGCCCGCCACGCGTCGGAGATCTTCTGCAGTTCCGCACCCTGCTCGGCGGCCTGCCGGGCCAGGTCCGACTCGAGGATGCGGTCGGCCCACATGCCGCCCCACCACTGCCGATCCTCCGGCGTCGCGAAACACCAGGTGCTCGACGTCACGGACGGGTCGCTCAACCCGGCGGCGTGGGCCCAGGACAGCAGCCGGCGTCCGGCATCGGGCTCACCGCCGTTGCCACGGGCGATCCGGCGGTACAGGTCCAGCCACTCGTCCAGCTCCGGCAGCTCGGGGAACCATGCGAAGGCGGCGTAGTCGCTGTCGCGTACCGCGACCACGCCACCGGGCCTGGTGACCCGGCGCATCTCGCGCAGCGCGGTGACCGGGTCGCCGACGTGCTGCAGCACCTGGTGGGCGTGCACGACGTCGAACGTGTCGTCGGCGAAGTCCAGCGCGTGCACGTCGCCCACCGCGAAGTCGACGGTGTCCAGCCCGCGCCGGGCGATCTCGGCCCGGGCCAGGTCCAGCGCCGGTCCGGTGGGCTCCAGGGCGGTGACCCGCCCGGGTGTGACTTGCGTCGCGAGATCAGCGGTGATGGTGCCGGGCCCGCACCCGATGTCCAGCAGGGTGTCGCCGGATTTCAGCCGTGGCAGCAGATACGCCGCCGAATTTTCTGCGGTGCGCCAGCGGTGCGAGCGCAGGACCGATTCGTGATGCCCGTGGGTATAGACAGCAGCCATGCCGCGAACGCTATGCCGACGTCTCGCATTTCGGGAGAGTTATCCTGCATTATGAGACGGCAACGAATACCCGATTTCGTGTAGTGGCAGCCAGGCCGTAGTTTTGTGGCCATGAGGATCGGCATCGTAGGCGCGACGGGGCAGGTCGGCGGCGTCATGCGCCGCATCCTGGCCGAGCGCCGTTTTCCCGTAGACCAGCTCCGGCTCTTCGCCTCCGCCCGCTCCGCCGGGCGCACCCTGTCCTGGGGTGACGGCGAAGTGACCGTGGAGGACGCGGCCACGGCCGACTACCGCGGACTGGACATCGTCCTGTTCTCCGCGGGCAAGGGCAGCTCCAAGGAGTACGCCCCCAAGGTCGCCGAGGCCGGCGCGGTGGTGATCGACAACTCGTCGGCGTACCGGATGGACCCGGACGTCCCGCTCGTGGTGGCGGAGGTGAACCCGGACGCGATCGCGCAGCGCCCCAAGGGCATCATCGCCAACCCGAACTGCACGACGATGGCCGCGATGCCGGTGCTGCGCCCGCTGCACGACGAGGCTGAGCTGGTCGCGCTGGTCGCCACGACGTACCAGGCAGTCTCCGGCGCCGGGCTGGCCGGCGTGGCCGAGCTCGACGACCAGATCAAGAAGGTCGCCGACCGGGCCACCGAGCTCGCCTTCGACGGCAGCGCCGTCGAGTTCCCGGCGACCCGGGCGTTCAGCCGGCCGATTGCCTTCAACGTCCTGCCGCTGGCCGGCTCGATCGTCGACGACGGCCTCGGCGAGACGGACGAGGAGCAGAAGCTCCGCAACGAGAGCCGCAAGATCCTGGGCATCCCCGGCCTCAAAGTCTCCGGCACCTGTGTGCGCGTACCGGTCTTCACCGGTCACTCGCTCCAGGTGAACGCCCGCTTCGCCCGCCCGATCAGCCCCCAGCGGGCCCGGGAGCTGCTCGCGTCGGCGCCCGGCGTGGAGCTGTCCGACGTCCCCACGCCGCTGCAAGCGGCCGGCCGGGACCCGACGTTCGTGGGCCGCATCCGGGCCGACGAGACGGTCGACAACGGTCTCGCGCTGTTCCTCTCCAACGACAACCTGCGCAAGGGTGCGGCCCTGAACGCGGTCCAGGTCGCCGAGCTGGTGGCCGCCGCGCTCTGAGCCCCCGCTCCGGCCCGTTCCACCCTTGGGTGGGACGGGCTTTGTCGTTCCTTCGGGGAGTCTTTTCGACAATCCACTATGGAAAAACCGGGCTTTTTGCCTGAATCGGTAGCGCATGGTCGATTTGAGGTGCACAGTGATTGCATGAACGACAGTGGGCCCGGCGGCGGCTACTTCTGGTGCCTCCGCCACAACCGGGTCGAGGCCGGGGACGACGTGTGTCCTGCGCAGTACCGGCTCGGTCCGTACGCCTCCGCTGACGACGCCACGCGGGCGCTCGAGACCGTCGAGAAGCGCAATGCGACGTGGGATGCCGAGGATGCCCGCTGGACCGGGGAGGTCAGCTAGGCCGGCTCGACCCCTGTGTCCAAGCCGGAATCCTGCAGTCTCCAGGCGGAGACGAGCCCGCAGTCATTCGCAAGGAGGAACTTCCCCATGGCCGTGCCCAAGAAGGCCCCGACCCGGGCCGCCACGACCGGCGCCAGAAGCGCGCGGGTCGCCGCGTCCCCGGCAGCCGCCAAGCCTGCTGCCGCCAAGCCTGCCGCTGCCAAGCGGACCGCTGCTGCTGGTTCTGCCAATGGTCAGTCGGTAGCCGTGCGGTCCGCGGTCAAGCCCAAGACCTCGGCTGCTGCGGCCAAGTCGGTTTCGGCCGCCAAGTCCGGTGCGGCCGGCAAGGCTCCGGCCAGTAAGACGACCGCCAAGAAGGCGCCTGCTACCAAGTCGGCTTCGGCTACGCGTTCTGCCGCGGGGGCCAGGAAGTCCTCGACGACTGCGAAGTCGTCGACCGCTGCGCGGTCCGCGGGTGCCAAGTCGTCGGCTGTCAAGGCTGCTGGGCCCAAGGCCACGGCTGCCAAGTCCACGGCTGCCAAGTCCACGGCGGCGAAGTCGACGGCGGCTGCGAAGTCCGCGGCTGGGAAGTCTTCCGGGGCCGCGAAGTCGACCGCCAAGTCGGCTGCCGCGAAGTCCACGGCCGCGAAGTCTTCCGTGGCGAAGTCATCCGCGGGCAAATCGGCGGCTGTCAAGCCGACGGTGGCCAAGTCCGCTTCCGCTCGTTCCGCTTCCGCTCGTTCCGCTTCGGCTCGTTCCGCTTCGGCTCGTTCGGGTGCGGCCAGCGGGACGTCGGTTCGTTCCGCGGCGGCGAAGTCCACCGGGGCGAAGTCCACCGGGGCGAAGTCCACCGCGAAGTCCTCCGCGGCGAAGACCACGGCGAAGTCCTCCGCCGCTAAGTCGACGGCGGCCAAGTCGACCGCCACCAAGGCGACTGCCGCTAAGCCGGCTGCCGTGAAGTCGGCTGCCGTGAAGTCGACTGCGGCGAAGTCGACCGCCGCTAAGCCATCTGGCGCCAAGCCGTCTGCGGCGAAGGCTGGGGCCGGTAGGTCGGGCGCCGGCAGGGCGACTGCGGGTAAGGCCACCGCTGCCTCGTCCGCCGCTGGCAAGGCTTCGGCCGCGGTCAAGGCCACCACCAAGGCTGCCGCCAAGTCCGCCGCCGCGGCCAGGACCTCGGCCGGTGCAGCGAAGAAGGCCGCCGCCCGCAGCACCGGCAACGCGGCCGCCACCAAGGCCCGGACAACCACCGCCGGCAAGGCCGCCAACGCCAAGCCGGCCGGCATGACCAAGACGTCGGCCACCAACGCCGGCCGGGTCAAGAAGCCCGTCACGGCGGCGGCCGCCCGTACCGCCACCGCCGGCAACAGCCGCCTGTCCGGGAACGGCCGGGTCTCCACCGTCGCCGGCTCGGCCCGCAAGGCGACCGCCAAGCGCTGAACCCGGGCACACCAGGGCCGCGCCGATCACGGCGCGGCCCTTCTGCGTACCGGAATTGTCGGTGCGGCCTGGTAGGAATGACCCGTGCCGATCAAACGGGTGTGGGCGCCACGCATCGACTTCTCCGTGCTGCGCCGTGAGCTCGAGCTACCCGCCGAGTTTCCGGCCGACGCCATGCGGGAGGCGCAGGAGGCCGCCACCGGGGTCGCACCGCCGGGCGTCGACCGCACCGACATCCCCTTCGTCACGGTGGATCCGGCCACCTCGCGCGACCTCGACCAGGCGATGGAGCTCACCCGCCGGTCCGGCGGCGGCTATCGGGTGCGCTACGCGATCGCCGACGTCGCCTCCTATGTGCGGCCGGGCGGCGCGCTCGAGGCCGAGACCTGGGTGCGCGGCCAGACCATCTACTTCCCGGACGGCAAGGTTCCGCTGCACCCGCCGGTGCTCAGCGAGGGCGCCGTGAGCCTGCTGCCCGACGCGGACCGCGCCGCGGTGCTGTGGACCATCGACCTGGACGCCGACGGCGAGATCACCGGCATCGCCCTGGAGCGGGCGCGGGTGCGCAGCCGGGCCAAGCTCGATTACGCCGGCCTGCAAGCGGACGTCGACGCGGGCACCGCCCCGGAGCCGATCGCCCTGCTGCCCGAGCTGGGCGCGCTGCTGGCCCGCCGCGCCGCCGATCGCGGCGCGGTCAACCTGCCCCTGCCCGAGCAGGAGGTCGAGCAGAACGGCGACGGCTGGCAGCTGGTCCTGCGGGCGCCGCTGGCCGTCGAGGAGCACAACGCCCAGATCTCCCTGCTCACCGGCATGGCTGCCGCGACCCTGATGCTGCGGGGAAAGGTCGGGCTCCTCCGCACCATGCCGCCCGCCCGCCCCGAGGCAGTCACCAAGCTCCGAGCGGCCGCCGCCTCCCTCGACGTCCCCTGGCCTCCCGACGCCTCCGTCGGCGCGGTCGTAGCCTCCGTCGACCCGGCCAGCCCCCGCGGCGCCGCCTTCCTCAACCAGGCGGCCGAGCTGCTCCGCGGCGCCGGCTACACAGCCTTCGACCAGGAGACGCCCGCGGAAACAGGCCACGGCGGAGTGGGCGCGCCCTATGCACACGTGACAGCACCGCTGCGTCGCCTGGCCGACCGCTACGCGACTGAGGTGTGCCTCGCTCTGCACGAGGAACGCGAGGTGCCGCAGTGGGCCCGCGAAGCCCTACCCCGCCTCCCCAAGTGCATGGCGACGACAGACCGGGTCGCCTCAGCAGCCGACCGCGGCGCCGTGAGCCTCGCCGAAGCGGTGCTGCTCGCCCACCGGGTGGGGGAAACCTTCGAGGCCGGCGTTCTCGACGTCGACGAGGACCGCGCCGGCGGGAAGGGCGCTCAGGACGCCGCCTCCACGAAGCCAGACGGCCAGCCAGCCGCCCCCACGAAGCCGGACGGCCAGCCGGCCGGTCCCGAGGCCGAGCCGGCCGCAGCCCCGAAGCAGAACGGGCGCGACAAGCCGAACAACCGCCGCCCCCGAGGCGGCAAGGTCGCCATCGACGAACCGGCCGTCCAGGCCCGCTGCGTGGGCGAACTCCCGCTGGGCGACCGCATCCAGGTCCGCCTGACCCAGGCCGACCCCACAACCAGAGAGGTCCTCTTCGAACGAATCTGACCCGCCCGGCTTCCGCGCACCCCGCCCGAACCGGGTCCGTGTCCGGTCGGCCATGACCGGCTCTGCACCGCGATCAAGGGCTGACGTCTGCCCGCCTTCGCCGCCCGTCCCATCCGATCATCCGCCGTCACGGGCATCGCTGGGCCGGTGGTGTTCGCGGTCGCGGGTATCGCCGGGCGGCGTGGCATTTGCCGTTGCGGGCACTGCGGGGCGGTGGGAGTCGCCGCCGGGGGCGTTGTTGAGCTGGCTGGTGTTCGCGGTCGCGGGTATCGCCGGGTGGCGTGGCATTTGCCGTTGCGGGCAGTGCGGGGCCGATGGGAGTTGCCGCCGGGGGTGTCGTTGAGCTGGCTGGTGTTCGCCGTCGCGGATATCACCGAGCCGCGTGGCATCCGAAGTCGCGGGCGTCGCAAGCGTTCCGGGGAGCTGGGGATCTGTTGCACCGGTGCGGTCGTTGCCGTGACCCAGGTCAGGGGAGTTGCGGGACGCCTGCCGGGTCCAGGGGCCAGGCCGGGTTGTGGGTGATCTCCCACAGATGGCCGTCCGGGTCCGTGAAGTAGCCGAGATACCCGCCCCACTCCGCCGCGCCGCCGGCCTTCACCAGAGTTGCGCCGGCCTGGACCGCTGAGCGGAGTGCCTCGTCCACCGCCGCCGGGCTTTCCACGTTTATCGCCAGCATTGTGCCGCGGAAGTCGGCTGCCGGGTTCGGTGGTGGCTGGCGGGTCGGCAGGCCCGCGTCCGCCGTGATGTCGTCGGTCGCGACCAGCGACAGCAGACCGCCGGCGGTGTGGAAGAAGCTGACCACGCCGGGCACCGAGGCCGCCGACAGCCGCCAGCCCAGGGACTCGTAGAACTCGGTGGCTCGGGCCACGTCGGCCACGCCGAGGGTGGCCAGGCTGACTCGGGCAGGAACGGACATGGCAGGAAGTCTGCCACTTGTCCGATCTTGCCCGGGCCGTACCCCTGGCTCAGAAGGTGTGTTCCTCCGCCGGGAACTCACCGCCGCGGACCTCGTCCGCGAACTGCCTGGTCGCCTCGGTCAGGATGCCCGACAGGTCGGCGTAGCGCTTCACGAAGCGCGGCGCCTTGCCCTCGCGCAGGCCCGCCATGTCCTGCCAGACCAGCACCTGCGCGTCGGTGTCCGGGCCCGCGCCGATGCCCACCGTCGGGATCGTCAGTTCCTTGGTGATCTGCTTCGCCACCTCGCCGGGCACCATCTCCAGCACCACGGCGAACGCGCCCGCCTCGGCCACCGCGCGGGCGTCGGCGATGACCTCCTCCGCGTCGCTGCCGCGGCCCTGCACGCGGTAGCCGCCGATGGTGTGCTCGCTCTGCGGGGTGAAGCCGATGTGAGCCATGACCGGGATGCCCGCGCCGGTGAGCGCCCGGATCTGGTCCGCGGTGCGGCGGCCGCCCTCGAGTTTGACGGCGTGGGCGCCGCCTTCCTTCATGAAGCGGACCGCGGTGCGCAGCGCCTGGGTCGGGCCCTCCTCGTACGAGCCGAACGGCAGGTCGCCCACCACCAGGGCCGTCTTCGTCGCGCGGACCACTGCGCGTACCAGGGGGAGCAGCTCCTCCGTGGTGACCGGGAGGGTCGTCTCGTAGCCGAAGACGTTGTTGGCCGCGGAGTCACCGACCAGCAGGACCGGGATGCCGGCGCGGTCGAAGATCGCGGCCGTGTACTGGTCGTAGGACGTCAGCATCGGCCAGCGGTCGCCGCGTTCCTTCGCGGCGATCAGGTCGCGGGTGCGCACGCGGCGGGTGGCGGGGCCCCCGTACAGGGTGGGGATCTCGGACATCTCTGTCTCCTTCCCTCGAGGCCGCGGTGTGCGGTCCCCGGGTCTGCCCAAATCGTCGCACCCGGCGGGCCGCACCGGTCAGGGTTCAGTGGAGCCCGTCACACCCCTTCCCTGAACCGGTTGGTGATCGGCAGGCGGCGGTCGCGGCCGAACGCCTTGATGGAGATCTTGGTGCCCGGCGCGGACTGCCGGCGCTTGTACTCGGCCAGGTCGACCATGCGCAGCACCCGGTCCACCAGCGCGGCCTCGTGGCCCGCCGCGATCAGGTCGTCGCGGCCCTGGTCGCCGTCGATGTAGCCGGCCAGGATCGCGTCCAGTACGTCGTAGTCGGGCAGCGAGTCGCTGTCCACCTGGCCCGGGCGCAGCTCCGCGCTGGGCGGCTTGGCGATCGAGTTCTCCGGGACGGGGGAGTCGGCCTGGGTGTTGCGCCAGCGGGCCAGCTTCCAGACCATCGTCTTCGGTACGTCCTTGAGCGGGTTGAAACCGCCGACCGAGTCGCCGTACAGGGTCGAGTAACCCACCGCCAGCTCGCTCTTGTTGCCCGTCGTCAGCACCAGGTGTCCTTCCTGGTTCGACAGGGCCATCAGGATGACGCCCCGGACCCGCGCCTGCAGGTTTTCCACCGCCAGGCCGGAGAGCGACATGTTGGCCAGGAAGGCGTCGACCATCGGCTGGATCGGCTCGCTGCGGTAGTCCAGGCCGGTGCGCTTGGCCAGGTCCGCCGCGTCGTCGCGGGAGTGGGTGGACGAGTAGCCGCTGGGCATCGAGACGCCGACCACGCGTTCCGGGCCGAGCGCGTCGACGGCGATCGCGGCGACCACCGCCGAGTCGATGCCGCCGGACAGGCCCAGCACGACCGAGCGGAAGCCGTTCTTCTCCACGTAGTCGCGCAGGCCCAGGGTGAGCGCCGACCAGATCTCCGCCTCGTCGTTGACCCGGTCCGCGATGCCGCCGACCGCCGGGCCGTCGGTGAGCGGGCGCAACGGTCCGGCGACGGTGACGCGGGTGATGCCCATGGCGTCGTTCGTGCGCTCCTCGACCCGGGGCGCCTCAGCGGCGGGAGCCGGGCCGGGCTCGTTCTCGACCGCGTCGGCCTCGGGCAGCTCCAGGTCGTGGATCAGCAGCTCGGTGGTGAACTGGCCGGCCCGGGTGAGCAACTCGCCGGCGGCGGTGACGATCATCGAGTCGCCGTCGAAGACCAGCTCGTCCTGGCCGCCGACCATGTTCACGTACGCGATGGTCGCGCCCGCCTCGGCCGCCCGGCGCTTGACCAGCGGCAGCCGGACGTCGTCCTTGTTCAGCTCGTACGGGGAAGCGTTGATGTTGACGACGAGCCCGACGCCGGCCCGCCGGGCCGCGGCGAACGGGCCGCCGGCCTGCCACAGGTCCTCACAGACGGTGAGGCCGACGTCGACGCCGCCGACGCGCACCACCGTCAGCGCATCGCCCGGCTCGAAATACCTGTCCTCGTCGAAGACGCCGTAATTGGGCAGGTGGTGCTTGAAGTAGGTCGCCGCGATGCCGCCGCCGAAGAGCAGCGCGGACGCGTCGCGCCGGCCGCTGCCCGGCACGGCGTCGGCGCTGGTCGGCGCCGGGCCGTCGGCGTCGACGTAACCCACCACCACGGCGATGTCGCCCAGGCCGTCCGCGGCCAGGTCGGCGGCCAGCGTACGCAGCGCGCCCTGCGACGACCGCACGAACGAGTCCCGGAACACCAGGTCCTCGATCGGATAGCCGGTGAGCATCATCTCCGGGAAGGCGACCAGCTGGGCTCCGGCGTCGGCGGCCGACCGGGTCCAGTGCCGGACGGCGGCGACGTTGCCGGGGATGTCCCCGACCGTGGAGTTCACCTGGGCAAGTGCGACGCGCAACGAAGGCATACCGGTATTCTTCCCCAGCGCTGACGGGCCGTGCCGCCTTCCCCCGGGGCCGCCCGCGGGCCATGGTCAGCGTAATCTCGGCGTAACGGGACCGGGAGACACTGAGCGCCGGCAAGTACGAGGGGTTGACGTGGACCGACAGCAGGAGTTCGTGCTTCGTACGCTCGAAGAGCGCGACATCCGTTTTGTCCGGCTTTGGTTCACCGACGTGCTCGGCACGCTCAAGAGCGTGTCGGTGGCGCCCGCGGAGCTGGAATCCGCCTTCGAAGAGGGCATCGGCATCGACGGCTCGGCCATCGAGGGCTTCGCCCGGGTCTCCGAGTCCGACATGGTCGCCATGCCCGACCCCACCACGTTCCAGGTCTTCCCGTTCGAGGGCGGCGCCAGCGGCGAGAGCGCCCGGATGTTCTGCGACATCCTGCTGCCCGACGGCAGCGCGGCGTGGGCCGACCCGCGGCACGTGCTGCGCCGGATGCTCGCCAAGGCGGCCGAGAAGGGCTTCACCTTCTACACCCACCCCGAGGTCGAGTTCTTCCTGGTCCAGGACGGCCCGCTGGACGGCTCGGTGCCGATCCCGGTCGACGGCGGCGGCTACTTCGACCACACCACGCATTCGGTCGCCCGCGACTTCCGCCGGCAGGCCGTGCTCGCCCTGGAGCGCATCGGCATCTCCGTCGAGTTCAGCCACCACGAGGTCGCCCCCGGCCAGCAGGAGATCGACCTGCGGTACGCGGACGCGCTGACCACGGCCGACAACATCATGACCTTCCGGCACGTCGTCAAGGAGGTCGCGCTCTCCCAGGGCGTACGCGCGACGTTCATGCCGAAGCCGTACACGGACCAGCCCGGCAGCGGCATGCACACGCACCTGTCGCTGTTCGAGGGCGAGCGCAACGCCTTCCACGACGGCGAGGACCCGCTGAAGCTGTCGAAGACGGCCCGCGCGTTCATCGCCGGCCTGCTCGTGCACGCCCGGGAGTACACCGCGGTCACCAACCAGTGGGTCAACTCCTACAAGCGGCTGTTCCCGATGCAGCTGCCCGACCGGATCACCGAGTCGCCGGCGTTCGTCAGCTGGGGCGCGCTGAACCGTTCCGCGCTGGTGCGGGTGCCCGCCTTCGGCAAGCCCAACTCGGCCCGGGTCGAGGTCCGCTCGCTGGACTCGGCGACCAACCCGTACCTGGCCTTCGCGGTCATGCTCGGGGCCGGCCTCAAGGGCATCGAGGAGGGCTACGAGCTGCCCCCGGGCGCCGAGGACGACGTCTGGTCGCTCTCGCCGGCCGAGCGCAAGGCGGCCGGCTACGACGCCCTGCCGGAGAACCTGGCCGAGGCGATCGACGTGATGGCCAAGTCGGAGCTGATCCCCGAGGTGCTGGGCGAGCACGTCTTCGACTTCTTCCTGCGCAACAAGCGGCAGGAGTGGGAGCAGTACCGTCGCGAGGTCACGCCGTACGAGCGTCAGCGCTATCTCGGCGCCCTCTGATCTCCACAATCGGCCCGGCGGTGGATCACCGGAGTGCGCTGGTCCGATACGGTGCCCTCTGACGTCGTGACGAGGGAGAAGCCGTGCTGGAAGATCTGCTTGAGGGTGCCGGGCGCAGCGTTGTGTTCGGCCTGGTCGGTATCGGGCTGATGGCCGTCGGCTTTCTGCTGGTCGACCTGCTGACCCCGGGCAAGCTGCGGGACCTGATCTGGGTGGACCGCAACCCGAACGCCGCCCTGCTGCTCGCGGCCAACCAGCTCGGCATCGCGCTGATCGTCTTCACGGCGATCTTCACCAGCTACGACGAGTTCGGCCGGGGCCTGGCGTCCACGGTGATCTTCGGCCTGCTGGGCATCGCGGTCATGGCCGCGGCGTTCGTGGTGCTGGACTGGATGACCCCCGGCAAGCTGGGCGAGGTCATCTGCACCCCGGACCGGCACCCGGGAGCCACGGTCAGCGCGGCCTCGCACTTCGGCGCGGCGCTGATCGTCTGCGCCTGCATCGCCTGACCCGGCCGGTCGGGAGCGGATCGGCCGGCCCGGGGAGCCGCCCACCGGCGGCTCTCCGGAGCCTCAGGCGCCCGGGGTACGCCCGAAGTCGCTGATCGCCGTGCTGCCGGTGCGCCGCATGAAGGGCAGGTCCTCGATGATCGCGGCCGCGGCCATGATCAGCGGGATCGCGGCCAGCTGGGCCACCGCCACCACGTGCCCGAGCGGGATGGTCGCCAGCACGACGAGCGCGGCCACGACGCGGTGCCACCGGCCGCCCAGGCCGAGCCGCAGCAGGAAGGCCGCGTGCCCGAGCTGGTAGATCGCGACCCCACCGGCCAGGGCGATCGCCTCGCCCCAGTGCAGCGGCTCGAAGGCGTGCCCGACCGTCTTCTTGATGCCGACGGCGAGCACGACCACGCCGAGCAGCATCACGTAGTGCGCGTACCCCCAGCCGTCGAGCGCGAGCCGGGCGCGCCGCCGCGGATCGGTCGTGGCGGCCAGGACGTGCTCCGAGCGGTCGTTGTCGCCGGCGAAGTAGATCCACCACAGGTAGTAGGCGATGCAGAGGCCCAGGACCGCCACCAGGATCGCGCCACCGCCGAGGTGGACCCCGCGGAAGCCGAGCCCGATGGCGACGATCGACTCGCCGATCGCGACGATCATCACCAGGCCGTGCCGCTCGACGAAGTGCCCGGCCAGGATCGAGTGCATCTCGATGTCGTGCACGTAACCGGCGGCGATCTGCACCAGCGGCGCGGCGATCCAGCACAGGTGCCGGTACGGCTCGGGCAGCAGTCCGCCGGTCAGCACCAGCAGGGCGGCCAGGATGTTGAGCGGGGCCAGCTGCCGCATCGCCTTGCGCGCGGCGGGACCGGCCTGCAGGAACAGCGCCGAGTGGACCAGGTTCACCACGAGATAGCTGACGCCGAAGAGCCAGCCGTACTCGCCGAGGGCCTCGGGCACCGCCAGGGCCATCACCAGGAACCCGGCCATGCCGGCCAGCAGCAGGGTGCGCCGGACGGAGCTGTTCGGGGCGACCGCGTTGGTCAGCCAGGCGTACCCCGAGTACATCCACCAGATGACGAAGAGCATCAGCATCACGTCGCCCAGGGTGGCCAGGGTGATGTGCTCGGCGAGCGTCTCGGTCAGCTGCGTGATCGTGAAGACGAAGACGAGGTCGAAGAAGAGCTCCAACGTCGACACCCGGACCCCGGACGCCGGCGCGGCGGTCGCTGATTCCGTCATGGCCCGCAGCCTAGGGGCCGGGACGGGATTCTGGCGACGCAGCTGACCTTGGAGCTGAAACCGGTCGACCGTCCGGCCGCCATCGGCGAGGATGCCGGGCGTGAATCTCACCCTCGAAGCCGTGACCGCCGCCAACTGGCGGTCCTGTGCCGCCCTCACCGTGCATCCCGACCAGCGGGAGTTCGTCAACGCCGTCACCTACTACCTCTGCCTGTGCAACTACGGCGACACCTGGCAGCCGCTCGCCGCCGTGCGTGACGGGGAGGTCGTCGGCTTCTGCATGTGGGGGATCGACGACGACCGCAGCCGGTGGATCGGCGGGGTGGTGGTGGACGCCGCGCGCCAGCGCACCGGGATCGGCCGGGCCATGATCGGCACGCTGGTGGAGCGGCTGGCGGCCGACCCGGACTGCCCGAACGTCGCCCTCAGCTACTCCCCGGACAACAAGGCGGCCCGGGCGCTCTACGCCTCGCTGGGCTTCGTCGAGACCGGGGAGATGGAGGACGACGAGGTCGTGGCCCGCTGGACGAGATCGTGAACACCGACCGGGGGCTGACCTTCGCGCACCTGCGGGACCCGTCCGGCAACCACTTCGGGGTCGGCCCGCCCCCGGCGAGCCACGACGGGTGAGCCACGGGAACGGGTGGGCCGGGGCCGGGTGTCGGTCCCACCCGATAGCCTCGGAGCGTGGGTACAGCGCTGGTAATCGAGAACGATCCGTCCGACGATCTCCGCAGGCTGGGTGAGTGGCTCACCGAGGCCGGCCTGGAGCTGACCGTCGTGCGCCCGCACGTGGGTGACCCGTTGCCCGAGACGCTGGACGAGCACGTGGCTCTGATCGTGCTCGGCGGCGACCAGAGCGCCTATCCGAACGCCGCGGGTGATCCGGGCGCGTCCTGGTTCCCCGCGGTGGAGGGGCTGCTGCGCAAGGCGGTCCGTCACCACGTGCCCACGCTCGGGGTCTGCCTCGGCGGGCAGCTGCTCGCGACCGCGCACGGCGGCCTGGTCGAGCGCAGCACCTCCGGCCCGGAGATCGGGCCCGGCCTGGTCGGCCGGCGCGACGCGGCGGACGGCGACCCGCTGTTCAAGTACGTGCCGCTGCTGCCCGACGTGGTGCAGTGGCACAGCGACGAGATCACCGAGCTGCCCATCGGCGCCGTGCTGCTGGCCGCCTCCTCGCGGTATCCGCACCAGGCGTTCCGGCTCGGTGACCGGGCGTGGGGCCTGCAGTTCCACATCGAGTGCGACGCCGAGATGATCGCCGACTGGACCCGGACGGACGTGGCCGCGCTCGACGAGCTCGGTTACGACGCCGAGGCGGTCGTGGCGGCCACGGCCGAGATCCTGCCGGACGTCGAGGAGGTCTGGCAGCCGTTCGCGGCCCGCTTCGCGGCGCTGGCCCTCGGCACTCTTCCCGATGCCGACATCCCCGATCCCGGGACCATCCGCACCCTTCCGCTGCTGGGGCAGTAGGCATGATCGCCGGCACCGAGCGGCACCCGGCTGCGGCGAACGACGGCATCGCCGGCGCGGGCCAGCAGGGCACGCCGAAGGAGGGCACCGCATGACCAGGCCCAGCCGGCTGGCCCGGTACGGCTTCGCCGACAACGGCACCCGCGCCGCCGACCTGCTCGGCCCCGGCGGTCTGCGGCTGTGGGACGCCGAGGCGCAGGCCCCGGTCGACGGCGACGCGGGTGAGCTGATCCACGCCCTGTCCCGGGCCGCCGACCCCAATCTCGCCCTGCGCCAGCTGCACCGGATGGTCGACGCGGTGGCCCGGGCGGCCGAGCGCGGCAGCGGCGGCCCGGTGACCGGGCCCGGCGAGGAGATCTCCGACAGCCCGGCGGCCGACGCCGTGCTGCACGCGATCTACACCGACGCCGGGCTGCGGCGCCGGCTGGTCGCGGTGCTCGGCGCTTCGTCCGCGCTGGGTGATCACCTGGTCGCGAACCCCGATCAGTGGCGGGTGCTCGCCACCGGCAAGACCGGCCTGCCGCCGAACGCCGAGGGGCACCTGGAGTTCGGCGACTCGACGGGGGAGGGGCCGCCGACCGTCCCGCTGCTGCGTACGGCGTACCGGATGGCCCTGCTGCGGATCGTCGCGGCCGACCTGACCGGCGGCCGGGGCCTCGAGCCGACCATGGCGGCGCTGTCCCGGCTGGCCGACGAGACCCTCGCGGCGGCGTACGCGATCGCCCTCGCCGGTCTGCCCGCGAGCACCGCTCCGCCGAGGCTGGCGGTCGTCGCGATGGGCAAGTGCGGCGGCTACGAGCTCAACTACGTGTCCGACGTGGACGTCATCTTCGTGGCGGCCGGCGACGAGGACCTCAGCGCGGGCACCGCCGTCGCGGCCCGGCTCATCGAGGTGTGCGGGCAGGTGGCCTGGCCGGTCGACGCAGCGCTGCGCCCGGAGGGCAACCGCGGTCCGCTGGTCCGCACCCTGGCCAGCCACCAGGCGTACTACCGCCGCTGGGCGCGCACGTGGGAGTTCCAGGCGCTGCTCAAGGCCCGCCCGGCCGCCGGTGACCTGGACCTGGCGGCCGAGTGGATCGACGACCTGGCCCCGCTGGTCTGGCACGCGGCCGAGCGCCCCGAGGCGGTCGAGGACGTCCGGGACATGCGCCGCAAGATCATCGACAACGTGCCGGCCAAGGAGGTCGAGCGCGAGATCAAGCGCGGTCCCGGTGGCCTGCGCGACATCGAGTTCGCGGTGCAGCTGCTGCAGCTCGTGCACGGCCGGATCGACGAGAGCCTGCGCGAGCCCGGCACCCTGCCCGCGCTGCGCGCGCTGGTGGCGGGCGGCTACGTGGGCCGCGAGGACGGCGAGACGCTGCTGCGCGGTTACCGCTTCCTGCGCAGCGTCGAGCACCGGCTGCAACTGCAGAACCTGCGGCGTACGCACACCGTGCCGGACGATCCTCAGGCGCTGCGCTGGCTCGCCGCCGCGCTGGGCTACAAGGCGGTGGCCGGCCGCGACGCGGTCGAGGCGTTCCGCTCCGACTGGGTCGGCCACGCCGCGCACGTCCGGCGGCTGCACGCCAAGCTGCTCTACCAGCCGCTGCTGGAGGCGGTCGCCCGGGTGCCGGCCGAGGCGCTGCGGATGACCCCCGAGTCGGCCGGCCGCCGCCTGGAGATCCTCGGCTTCGCCGACCCGGCCGGGGCGCTGCGCCACCTGCAGTCGCTGACCGGCGGGGTCAGCCGTACGGCGGCGATCCAGCGCACGCTGCTGCCGATGCTGCTGCAGGACTTCGCGGACTCGCCCGAGCCCGACCGCGGCCTGCTCAACTACCGGCACGTGTCGGAGAAGCTGGGCACCACCCCCTGGTATCTGCGCCTGCTGCGTGACGGCGGCCCGGTCGCGCGCCGGCTGGCCCGGGTGCTGAGCCTGTCCCGGTACGCGACCGACCTGCTCACCCGCGACCCGGAGGCATTGCGGCTGCTCGCCGACGACGCCGAGCTCCAGCCGCGACCCCGCGACGTGCTGCGCGACGGGTTCATCGCCGCCGCCGACCGGCACCTGGATGCCGGGGCCACCGACGCGACCAAGGCCATCACCGCCGTGCGGGCGCTGCGCCGGCGGGAGCTGTTCCGGCTGGCCTGCGCCGACATCCTCAGCCGGGCCGGCGAGCTGGCCCCGGCCCACCCGCTGGACGTGCACGCGATCGGCATCGCCCTCTCCGATGTCGCGGACGCGACGCTGGGTGCAGCATTGCACGCCGCCCGGCGGGTGCATCCCGGGCCGGAAGGACTGCGGTTCGCGGTGATCGGCATGGGCCGGCTCGGCGGGTACGAATTGAGCTACCCCTCCGACGCCGACGTGCTGTTCGTCTACGCCCCGCCGGAGGGCATGTCCGACGGCCAGGCCAGCGCGTCGGCGCACGCCATCGCGGAGGAGATGCGCCGTACCCTCGGCGCCCCCGCGCCCGATCCGCCGCTCGGTGTCGATGCGGACCTGCGCCCGGAGGGCCGGCAGGGCCCGCTGGTGCGCAGCCTCAACGCCTACGCGCAGTACTACGCCCGCTGGTCGAAGGTGTGGGAGTCGCAGGCGTTGCTGCGGGCCCGGTTCGTGGCCGGCGACGCGGAGCTGGGCCGCGAGTTCGAGCAGCTCGCCGACGGGATGCGCTATCCCAGCGGCGGCCTGACCCGCGAGCAGGTGATCGAGATCCGCCGGATCAAGGCGCGGGTGGAGACCGAGCGGCTGCCCCGCGGCGCGGACCCGAACACCCACACCAAACTCGGCCGCGGCGGCCTCGCCGACGTGGAATGGGCGGTGCAACTGCTGCAGCTGCGCCACGGGTACGCGCTCCCGGAGCTGCGCATGACCCGCACGCTGGAGGCGTTGTCGGCGGAGCTGCGGGGCAAGCTGATCGACAAGGTCGACGCGGCGGCGATGACCGCGGGCTGGACCCTGGCCGCCCAGGTCCGCAACGCGCTCACCCTGGTCCGCGGCCGCCCGACCGACCAGCTCCCCCGCCACGGCGTCGAACTGGCCGGAGTGGTGCTGCTGCTCGGCGGCGGCGACCCGGGCGAGTTCGTGGACCGGTATCTGCGCATCACCCGCCGCTCACGGGCGGCGATGGAGCGCGTCCTCGATGCATGAGGAGCGGCGCGGCCTCCTGCGGGTGCTGGCGCCGACGCTCGGCACCGCGCTGGTGCTGGCCGGCGCGTTCCTGCTGGCGCCCCGGATGGGCACCGACCTGGCGGCGCAGCAGGCCCGGGCGGACTTCTTCGCCGGTCACGGCTGGGCGCCGGTCGACTTCGGCTGGTACGGCGGGGTCGGCCAGTTCGGCTACAGCCTGCTGACGGCGCCGCTCGGATCGCTGATCGGGATGCGGGTGCTCGGGGCGCTGGCGGCGGTGGTCGCATCGATCCTGTTCGGGTGGCTGCTGTGGCGCACCGGGGTGCGACGGCCGGTGGTGGGCGCGCTGATCGGGGTGCTGGTCTTCGCGGCCAACCTGGCCAGTGGGCGGGTCACGTTCGCGGTGGGCCTGGCCCTCGCGGTGGCCGCCCTGTGCGCCGCAGCCGAGCCGTCCCCAGCCAGGCCGGGATGGCGGCGGCATGGGCGGCTCGTCGCCGTGTTCGTGCTGGGCGCCCTGGCCACCTGGGCCAGCCCGGTCGCCGGCCTCTTCGCCGGGCTGGCGGGCGCCGCACTCCTGCTCACCGGCCCGGTCCGGGCCGGCCTCCGGTCCTGGCGCCCCGACCCGCACTGGCCGCAAGCGCTGGCCCTCTGCCTGGGCCCGGTGCTGGCCCTGGCCCCGATGGCCCTGCTCTTCGGCAACGGCGGCCGCCAGCCCTTCACCGCCGAGTCGATGAAGATCCACGTGGCCCTCGCCGTGCTGGTCGCCGTCGTCGTTCCCCCGCGCTGGCTCGCCGTGCGGATCGGGGCCGCGCTGACCGTCGTGCTGCTGCTCGGCGCGTTCTATCTGCCCAGCCCGATCGGGTCCAACGCGCTGCGGCTGCCCATGCTCTTCACGATCCCGGTGCTCGCGGCCCTCGTCACGTTCGGGCGGGTCCGGCTGGCCCTGCTGCTCGTGGCCGTCTTCTGGTGGCAGCCCTTCGTGGTCACCGGCGACCTGGGCCGCGCGGGGTCGCCCGAGTCGCGCCCCGCATTCCATCGGCCGCTGGTCGACGAGCTGGCCCGGCGGGAACCGGGCCGCGTCGAGGTGGTCCCGCTGCGGGACCACTGGGAGTCGGTGTACGCCGCGGCGCAGGTCCCACTGGCCCGCGGCTGGGAACGCCAGGTCGACACGGACCGCAACGCCCTGTTCTACCGCGACGTGCTGTCCCCGCAGGACTACGTCACCTGGCTGCGCGCCAACGCCGTCACCTACGTCGCCATCGCCCCCGGCGCGGTGCCCGACCGGTACGCCCGCACCGAGGCCGCCCTGGTCCTCAACGGCTTGCCGGAGCTGCGCCCGGTGTGGCAGAACGACACCTGGCGCCTGTACGAGGTCACCGACGCGACGCCATTGGTGTCGGCCCCGGCCGAGCTCGCCCGCAGCGACCGCGGCGGCGTCACCGTGCGTGTCCCCGCGCGCGCCGACGTGCTGGTCCGCGTGCACTGGTCGCGCTGGCTGAGCGTGCCGCAGCCGGGCGCCTGTCTGGCCCGCGGCCCCGACGGCTGGACCGAGCTGCGCGTCACCACCCCGGGTGAGTTCCGGCTCACCAGCTCGCTGCGGCCCGGACCGGCGTGCTGACCGCGGGCCGATGGGTACGCTGACGCGCATGCCACGGTCACGAGGGGTCCGCACGAGGCCGTTGTCATGATCCAGGGGCTGCTGGCCCGCCCCGCGTTCCTGCGCTGGCTGGGCTTCTTCGGTGCTGTGGCCTGTGCCGTGGACGCGTTCCTCTACGGCGCCGCACCGTTCATCCGCCGCAACGTCAACGTGGTCAGCGTGCTGCGTGAGCCGGCCGGCGTCCTCATCCTGCTGCTGTGGTTCACGGGCCTGGCCGCGCTCTGCGTCGCCTGGTGGTACGGCCGCCGCCTCCGGCTCACTCCCCGGTGGATCCTGGTGACCGCCGCCCTGTGGTCGGCCCCGCTGCTGGTCGTGCCGCCACTGGCCAGCCGGGACATGTACGCGAACGCCTGCCAGGGCGCCCTCGTGCACGCCGGCCTCAACCCGTACCTGGTCGGGGTGTCGGCCCAGCCCTGTCCCTGGCTGGACTCGGTCTCGGTGGTCTGGCGCGACACGCCCACGCCGTACGGTCCGGTCTTTCTGGTCCTGGCCGGACTGGCCGCGGCGTTCGGGTCGCAGCTGGCCGCCCTGATCTCTTTCCGGGTCCTCGCCGTGCTGGGCGTCGTCGCGATCGCGGCCTGCCTGCCCGTGCTGGCGCGGCGCGTCGGCGCGCCGGTGGACCGGGCGCTGTGGCTGGTGCTCTGCTGCCCGCTGGTGCCGGTGCACCTGATCGGCGGCGGCCACAACGACGCGCTCACGGTGGCGTTCATGGTTGCCGGGTTCGCGGTGCTGGCGGCGCCGGTGAGGAGCTGGACCACGCTGCTGGTCGGCGGGGCGCTGCTCGGCCTGGCCATCTCCGTCAAGATCACGATCGGGGTGGTGCTGCCGTTCGCGGCGCTGTTCGCCGTCGGTGGTCTGCGGGCCGCGGGCTGGGCCGGGCTGATCAAGCGCGGGGGAGCGGTCGTGGCGGCCGCGCTCGCCGTGCTGGTGGCCGGCTCGTTCGCCTCCGGGCTGGGTCTGGGCTGGCTGACCGCGCTGTCCGGCGCGGGGGAGTCGGTGAACTGGTCGTCGCCGCCGACCGCGATCGGTCTCGCGGTCGAGGCGGCCGGCCGCTGGTTCGGCGCCGATCTCGAGGTCGTGCCCGCGATCCGCGCGGTCGCGCTGGTGCTGCTCGGGGTGTCGCTGCTGGTGATCCTCTGGCGCTCCCGGGACCGTGACCCGCTGGTCGGGGCCGGGCTGGCGCTGCTCGCGGTGATCTTCTTCGCGCCGATCACCCAGCCCTGGTATCTGATCTGGCCGCTGGCGCTGTTCGCGGTCGGCACCGCGCGGGCCCGGTGGCTGGCCGGGACGGTCGTCTTCGCGATGGCGACGATCCTGCCCGAGGGCACCGGGGTGTTCCGGCCGCTGGGCGTGCCGATGTCGTTCGCGATGATCGTCCTGATCGGCTGGGTCGCGTACCGCGGTGTGACCTGGCTGCGCGGGAGGGAACTGGTGACCGCGGCGTGAGGCTGATCCGGTGGGGCGGGCTGGCCGGGAGCGTGCTGGTCGCGGCGGCCGCCTACCTCGGCGGTTCACCGTTCGCGCGGGGCACCACGGTCACGCCGGGCACGATGCTCGCCGGGCGAGAGGGCCTGCTGCTGCCGCTGTGCTGGGTGCTCGGCCTGGCGGCGTTGCTGTGCGCGTGGTGGTTCGGGCGCCACCGGGTGCCGTCGACGCGGTGGGCGCTGGTCACCGCCGGGCTGTGGATCCTGCCGGTGCTGCCGATGCTGCCGCTGGGCAGCGAGGACATCTACTCGTACGCCTGCCAGGGTTTTGTCCAGCACTCGGGCGGCGATCCGTATGCCGGTGGCGTGCAGGATTTCGGCTGCCCGTGGCTGGGTTCGGTGTCGACCACCTGGCGCACGTCGCCGGCGCCGTACGGTCCGCTCTTCCTGCTGGTGGCCGGCTGGGCCGTGGCCCTGGGCGACTCGCTGCCCGGCGTGATCGCCGGGTTGCGGGTCATCGCCCTGGCCGGTCTGGGCCTGGTCGCGGCCGGGTTGCCGGTGCTGGCCCGGCGCGCGGGCATCGACCCGGCCCGCGCGGTGTGGACCGTGCTGGCCTGTCCGCTGGTGCTGATCCACCTGGTGTCCGGCGCCCACAACGACGCGCTGATGGTGGGCCTGCTGGTGGTCGGGCTGGCCCTGGTCGCCGCCCGGCCGTCGCCGTCGCTGCTGGTCGCGGCCGGGGTGGCGTTGGGCCTGGCCGTGGCGGTCAAGGCGACCGCGGTCGTCGTGCTGCCGTTCGCCGTCCTCGCGGCGGTGCCCCCGTCCGCACCGGTACGGACCCTGTGGCGCCCCGCCGCCCTGATCGCCGCCGGTGCAGTCGGCACCGTGGGTCTGGTGTCCCTGGTCTCCGGGCGCGGCCCGGGCTGGATCGCGGGCCTGTTGCGCAGCGGCGATACCGTGGCGTGGACCTCACCGTCGACCGCCGTCGGACTGACCGTGCAGGCTGTCACCGGCGTGGACGCGGTGGGAGTGACCCGCATCCTCGGTGTGCTGCTGCTGGTGGTCCTGCTGCCCGTGCTGTGGTGGCGGGCCCGCGACGGCGGAGCGCTCCCGGGCGCCGGCTGGGCGCTGGGCTTGACGGTGCTCTGCGCGCCCGTCTTCCACCCCTGGTACGCGATCTGGCCCCTCGCCGTGCTGGCGGCCACCACGGTGGAACGGCGCTGGGTGCTGGGCCTGTGCGCGCTGGCGGCCACCCTGACCCTGCCGGCCGGCTACAACTGGGCGCTGTTCACCCGTGTGCCCGGTGCGCCGGCCGTCACCGCCGTACTGGTCGTGCTGGCCGTACGGCAGGCCCGCGAGCTGCGCCACCGTAGAGTGTCCGCGTGACGCGCCGGGCCTGGACCATCGCCGCCCTCGCGGCCATCATCTCCGCCGGCGTGCTGTGGTGGGCCGCCGACCTGCACTTCTTCTTCGACTCGCGGGTCTACTCGGGCGCCGTGCGGTACTGGTTCCGCGACGACGGCATGGTCTACGACTGGCTCCAGGACGGCACCCCGTACGGCTTCACCTATCCGCCGTTCGCCGGCCTGGCCATGCTGCCGATGGCGTACCTGCCGTTCGGGCTGGTCCTGGTGATCGCGGGCGCGGCCACGGTGGCCAGCACCGCCCTGGTCACCTGGTGGCTGGCCGGGCCGATCATCCGGCGCTCCCGCTGGACGCCCGGGCTGGCCGGCAGCGTCGCGGTGGCGCTCGCGCTGTGCTTCGAGCCGGTCCGCGAGACGTTCGGCTTCGGGCAGGTCAACACCGTGCTGCTGGCGCTCGTGGCCGGGGACGTGCTCTTCGGGGTGGCCCGCGGGCGCAAGTGGGGCGGCATCGGCATCGGGCTGGCCACCGCGATCAAGCTCACCCCCGGCGTCTTCATCCTCTATCTGCTGGTCACCGGGCGCTGGCGGGCCGCCGGTACGGCCATCGCCGCGGCCACCGCCGCGACCCTGATCGCCGCGGGCCTGTTCCCGGACGAGTCCCGCGAGTTCTGGACCGCCGCGCTGTGGGACACCAACCGGGTCGGCAACCTCGAGTACCTGTCCAACCAGTCGCTGCGCGGCCTGCTGGCCCGGCTGCCGCTGGACAGCGTGGAGGCTCAGGTCTGGCTGGTCTGCGTGCTGGCCACCCTGGCGTTCTGGGTGTGGCGGGTCCGCGCTGCCGCCCGGTCCGGGGACCACCTGGCCGGACTGGCCCTGACCGGTCTGCTGGGCTGCCTGATCAGCCCGGTGACCTGGGTGCACCACTGCGTGTGGCTGCTGCCGGCGATCGTCCGCTGCGTCGACGCCGGCCTGTCCGCGGACCGCGACCGGCGCGCACTGTGGCTGGGCGGGGCCGCGTACGTCGTGCTGACGTCCCGGCTCACCTGGGCCTGGGAGAACGGGCCCCGGCCGCCGCTGGCGATCATCGGCAGCAACCTCTACGTCTGGTTCAGCCTGGCCCTGCTGATCTGGATGCCCCTGCGGGCGTCGTCGCGCGTCGAAGCGCCCGACGAGCAGCGGATCGCCGCACCGGCGGTCACCTGACGACCCGGCTCAGGTGGCCGGGCGCAGGCCGGTCGCCTCGATGGCGGTCGCCATGGTGACCGAGGTGCCCGAGTCGTAGGCCTGCTCGTAGCCCGCGTCGCCCAGGGCCGCGCGGGTCAGCGCCGTGATCCGGTCGGTGTCCGGCATCGACCGGTCCGGTGCGCCCCGGACCGCGTCGGCCGCGCCGAGCAGCATCGCGGCTCGGACCGGGTCCCCGATCCGTACGGCGTAGTCGGCCACCCCCACCAGGACCTGGGCCATCACCGGCGCGTCCAGCGAGTCCACCGCCATCTCCACCGCACCGCGGTGCAGGTCGTGCGCGGCGGCCAGGTTCCCGGCGGCCCCCTCGATCAGCGCCTGCGTCGAACGGGTCATCGCGCGGAACTGCGTCATGTGGGCGGAGTTGTCGATGAGGCGCGCGGCCCGGGCCATCCGTTCGCGGGCCTCCTCCAGGGAGCCCTCCTCGCGGGCGATCGTCGCGTAGCCGTACTCCACCGACGCCAGCACCTCGGACAGCCCCACCTCCTCGGCCGACTGCCGGGCCTGCTTGAGCATCCGGCGCGCCTCGGTGCGATCGCCGGCCAGCCAGAGCTGGTGGGCCAGCTTCATCTCCAGCTGCGGCAGGTCCTCGCGGATGCCGACCTCCCGGACCAGCGCCAGGGCCTCCCGCTGCCAGGTCACCGCGTCCTGGAACTCGCCCTGCGCCGCGGCCATGTCGCCGAGCGCGCTCAGCGTGAAGCCGACGCCCCAGCGCTCGCCGATCGTCCGGAACCCGTCGAGGGCCTCGCGCAGCTCCTCCCGGGCGACGGCGGGTCGCTGCCCGAAGTTGAGCCGCAGCTGCGCGACGATCATCCGGGCGATGGACCGCAGCCACGGATCGGTGTCGGTGAACAGCGGCTCGACCTGCGTGAAGGCACCCAGCTGCCCGCCCGACTCGAAGATCGACGCCAGCGGTCCCAGCAGCCGCAGCACGGGATGCGCGGCGTGCGGCCCGGCGCCTTCCCGTCCGGCGGCCTGGAACCACCCCTTGACCTCGTCCATCGGCGCGGCGCCCTCCAGCCCGTTCAGCGCCGAGTACGCGTAGGCCAGCGCCCGGTCCTCCGGGTCCGTCTCGCCGGTGAGCGTCAGCACGTCGCGGGCCAGCCCGCAGCCTTCGGCCCGGTGCCCGCGCAGCCACCAGTACCAGCCCAGCCGGGCGGTCAGCGCCATCGCGGTCCGGGCGTCGCCGGCCTCGATCGCGGCCCGGACCGCCGCGTGCAGGTTGTCGTGCTCGACGCTGAGCCGGTGCAGCCAGCTGAGCTGGTCCCGCCGGCGCAGCTCCGGCTCGGCGGCGCCGGCCAGGGCCAGCAGGTAGCGGGCGTGCGCGACGCGCAGCTGCTCGGTCTCACCGGCCTCGGCCAGGCGTTCCAGGCCGTACTCGCGGATGGTCTCCAGCATCCGGTAGCGGTCCCCGGACAGCACCAGCAACGACTTGTCGACCAGCGCACCGAGCAGATCGATGTCCGCGCCGCAGACCTGCTCGACCGCGGTCACGTCGGCCCCGCCGTGGAAGTAGGCGAAGCGCCGCCACAGCGCCCGTTCGTCGTCGTCGAGCAGGTCCCAGCTCCAGTCCACGACCGCCCGCAGCGTCTGGTGCCGGGGCAGCGCGGTGCGGCTGCCGTTGGTGAGCAGCCGGAAGCGGTCGGTCAGCCGCGCCGCCAGGACGTCGACCGGCAGCGTGCGCAGCCGGGCGGCGGCCAGCTCGATGGCCAGCGGCATGCCGTCCAGCGCGCGGCAGATCCGGACCACCGGAGCGATGGTCCCGGGCTCGAGCGCGAAGCCGGGCCGGGCCGCGACCGCCCGGTCCAGCAGCAGGCGTACGGCCGGATAGTCCGCCGCCCGCACATCCGTCGGCGGCAGCGCGAGGGGCTCGACCGGCCACAGCTGCTCGCCCGGAATGCCCAGCGGCTCGCGGCTGGTGGTGATCAGCCGCAGCCCCGGCGCACACCGCAGCACCGCGTCGGCGACCTCGGCCGCGGCGCCGATGAGATGCTCGCAGTTGTCGAGGATGAGCAGCAGTTCCTTGCCGGCGAGGGCGTCCGTCAGCCGGGTCAGCGGCGGCACCGGCTCGGTCGCCGGGTGCCCACCGGGCAGGCTGATCACGAACTGACTGCGCAGCTGCAACGCGGTCAGGATGGCCTGCGGCACCTCAGCGGGGTCGGTGAGCGGCGCCAGCTCGACCCGCCACACCCCGTCCGGATGCCCGGCGGTGAGCGTCTGCCCGGCCTCCACGGACAGCCGGGTCTTGCCGCTGCCGCCGGGGCCGATGAGCGTGACCAGCCGGTGCGCGGCCACCAGATCACGGACCGCCCGCAGGTCCGCTTCCCGGCCGACGAAGCTGCTCACCTCGGCCGGCAGGTTGCCCCGGGCCCGCCGGTGCTGCCCGCGCAGCGTCTCCACGTGCAGCGCGGCGAGCTCGGCCGACGGGTCGGCGCCCAGGGCCTCGGCCAGCTCGCCGCGGATCCGCTCGAAGACCGTCAGGGCGCGACCGGGATGACCGGCCGCGATCAACGCGCGCATCAGCAGGCCGGCCAGTGGCTCGTGCAGCGGATGCTCGGCGGCCAGCGATTCCAGCTCGCCGGCCAGGTCGGCGTCGCCGCCGGCCCGCAACCGGGCCTCGGCCCGCTGCAGCCGGGCGGTCAGGCGGAGCTCATCCAGGCGTACGGCCTCAGCGCGCGCCACGTCGGGGAACTCGGTCGGGCCCCGCCACAACGCCAGCGCCTCCTCCGGCCGGCCCTGCGTGACCAGCCGCGTGAAGCGGTGCGCGTCGACGCGGTCCCGGTCCAGGTCCAGGCGGTAGCCGGACGGCGTGACGGCGATGGCGAGGCCGGGCGCGGCGCGGCGCAGCCGGGAGATCAGCGCCTGCAGCGCGCCGGCGGCGCTGCCGGGCGGATCGGCACCCCACACCCCGTCGACGAGCCGGTCGGTGGAGACGGCGCGGCCGGCGTCGAGGGCGAGCAGGATCAGGAGGGTACGCAGACGCGCGCCCGCGACCGGCACCGTCGTACCCGTGTCGGCCCGAAGCTCGACGGGGCCGAGCAGCGCGATGTCCACGCTGTCGATTCTGCTCCCCGTCCGCGAGCCGGTTCCGGCAAGCCTAGGGTTGCCGGATGCCAGTCGCCCGCCGCAGCCCGATCCGTCAGAGCGCACCCCGCAAGCCGGCCGTGCCCGCCGCCCTCGAAGCGCCCCAGCAGGAGCTCGAGCCGGAGACCACTTTCCGCGCTGTCGCGTTCGACGGTCACGACCTGTCCGGGCGGGAGGCGGAGTCGGTGGAGTTCACCCAGTGCCGGTTCCGCGGGGCCGACCTGTCCTCCTCGGTGCTGGCGCAGCTCACCCTGACCGACTGCGTGGTGCAGGTCGCGAACTGGGCCAACGTGCGCGCCGACGGCGGGGCCGTGCGCCGGGTGACCTTCGACGAGTCGCGGATGACCGGCTTCTCCGTGACGAACGGCAAGCTCGGCGAGGTGACCTTCGACCAGTGCCGGCTGGATCTGTCGGGCTGGCGCTTCACCGGCTTCGACAGCGTGCGGTTCACCGGCTGCAACCTGACCGGGGCCGACTTCACCAACGCCGACCTGCGGGGCGCCCGATTCACCGGGTGCGACCTGACCGGCGCCCAGTTCCACCACGCCACCATGGACGGCGCCCGGTTCCGGCGCTGCGAGCTGGACGGCATCGCCGGGATCGCGAGCTGGCGCGGCGCGATCGTGCACCCGGACGACCTGCCGGCGCTGAGCTACACCCTGGCCGGCGGCCTCGGCATCAAGGTCGACCCTTCGGACTGACCCGTTGCCGGCCTCGACCGGTCGCCGGCCTCGACCGGTCGCCGGGCCTTGACCCGTCTTCGGGCCTTGACCCGTCTTCAGGCCTTGACCCGTCTTCGGGCCTTGACCCGCTCCGCGGCCCTGGGCGGTTCCGCGGCCCTGGGCGGTTCGCTACCTCTTCGGTAGGGCTACGACGATGGAGCCGGCGGCGCGGTCGTGCAGGCCGCGGCGCCGGGCGTCCATGATGATCGCGGGGATCAGCAGGGCCAGCAGGACGCCGCGCAGCAGGCCGCGGAGGATGCCGATGGCGCCGCCGTCGGCCACGGACACCGCGCGGATCCGGGCCAGCGACATCCCCAGGGTCTGTCCGAACAGGCCGATGAACAGCCCGTTGAACAGGATCAGCACCACCACGGGCGGCCAGGCCACGACCCGTGGATCGGCGTAGAAACTGGCGATGACCAGGCACAACGCCCAGTCGATGAGCAGTGCGGCGAGGCGGCGGCCGAACTCGGCGGGCTGCAGCGTCGACAGGTCGAGAGCCGCCGCCTTCTCGGGCGGGGTGGGTGAGCCGTTCGCGCTTGTCGCCACGGGGACGAGCGTAGCCGCGGGCGTACCGTTGCGGCATTTCCGCCCCCGGCGGCGCATCCCCGGCGGTAGTGTCGTCGATGATCCAAGGTGACCGCGGCCCCATGCTGTGCCAAATGCAGATCCGGGCCTCCGTAACACGGCGGAAACAATAGGGATACGCCTGGGCAACTACGGG
The DNA here is from genome assembly GCF_040649415.1 of Actinoplanes sp. NPDC048967. Lineage (NCBI taxonomy): Bacteria > Bacillati > Actinomycetota > Actinomycetes > Micromonosporales > Micromonosporaceae > Actinoplanes > Actinoplanes sp. NPDC048967. The sequence goes on along the minus strand of NZ_JBEZFL010000003.1, from coordinate 691,534 downwards.
GCCATAGCGTCGCGTCAGCCTAGCCTCGTGGCGGCTCACGCCGCCCCGGTTCGAAAATCATGTGCCAGGAGGACGTGTGTTCGCCAATCCCGAGGAACTCCTGCGATACCTCAAAGACGAGGACGTCAAGTTCGTCGACGTACGGTTCTGTGACCTTCCCGGCGTGATGCAGCACTTCAACATGCCGGTGGAATCGTTCGACGACAGTGTCGTGACCGACGGCCTCGCCTTCGACGGATCCTCGATCCGCGGGTTCCAGGCCATCCACGAGTCCGACATGATGCTGCTGCCGGACGTGACGACGGCGTTCGTCGACCCGTTCCGCATCCAGAAGACGCTGGCCCTGAACTTCTTCATCCACGACCCGTTCACGCGTGAGGCGTACTCGCGTGACCCGCGCAACGTGGCCAAGAAGGCCGAGACCTACCTTGCGTCCAGCGGCATCGCCGACACCGCGTACTTCGGCGCCGAGGCCGAGTTCTACATCTTCGACTCGATTCGGCACGAGACCGCCGCCAACCAGGCGTTCTACTACATCGACTCGATCGAGGGCGCCTGGAACTCCGGCAAGGACGAGGAGGGCGGCAACCGCGGTTACAAGACCGCGTACAAGGGCGGCTACTTCCCGGTCTCGCCGATCGACCACTACTCCGACCTGCGCGACGCCATGGTGCGCCGCCTGATCGACGTGGGCTTCACCGTGGAGCGTTCGCACCACGAGGTCGGCACCGCGGGCCAGGCCGAGATCAACTACAAGTTCTCGACGCTGCTGCACGCCGGCGACCAGATGCAGATGTTCAAGTACATCATCAAGAACACCGCCTGGGAGCACGGCAAGACGGCGACGTTCATGCCGAAGCCGCTCTTCGGTGACAACGGCTCGGGCATGCACACCCACCAGTCCCTGTGGCTGGGCGGCGAGCCGCTGTTCTACGACGAGACCGGCTACGCGGGCCTGTCGGACACGGCCCGCTGGTACATCGGCGGCCTGCTGCACCACGCGCCGTCGCTGCTCGCGTTCACCAACCCGACGGTCAACTCGTACCGCCGCCTGGTGCCGGGCTACGAGGCGCCGGTCAACCTGGTCTACTCGCAGCGCAACCGCTCGGCCTGCACCCGCATCCCGGTGACGGGCAGCAACCCGAAGGCCAAGCGGGTCGAGTTCCGCGTGCCGGACCCGTCGAGCAATCCGTACCTGTCGTTCTCGGCCCAGATGATGGCCGGCCTCGACGGCATCAAGAACAAGATCGAGCCCCCGGCCCCGATCGACAAGGACCTGTACGACCTGCCCCCGGAGGAGTGGGGCAGCGTCAAGCAGGTCCCGGGCTCCCTGGACGCGGTCCTGCAGTCCCTGGAGAACGACCACGAGTTCCTGACGGCGGGCGGCGTCTTCACCGACGACCTGATCTCGACGTGGATCGACTACAAGCGCGTGAACGAGATCGACCCGGTCCGCCTGCGCCCGACCCCGCACGAATTCGAGATGTACTACAACGTCTGAGTTGTAGCAGCGCCGAAGAAGCGGCGGTCATGTCCGGCTCACAGCCGGCATGGCCGCCGTTTTCCTGTACGCCCAGAGCCCGTTTGGTGCGAACCGGCGCGCGGGAGAAGGTCGAGGCGTTGACCGGCTCCCCGTCAGCGCCCGGTACACCAGACCGACCGGCTGGGGCAGTTCGTTGTCGTCGTCGTCCGCCGCCTCCTCCTCCAGGTCTTGATGATCAGGCGAGATTGTTCAGCCGGATGCCGACGGTGGGGCAGTCGGGACCCGCTCTGCACGGATGGTCGAGGGTAGGTGTACCCGGGCGGGCTGATGTTGTTGTCGAGTGTCCGACGCACGATCGAGTGAGTTGACGGGCATTGAATGCTGGTACCTACTCTGTATCCATGTCGCGGTGCTATCGGCCACGATGGATTCCGTTGTCGACGATCGTGGGAGATAGCGTGGCGAGTGCATCGATCGAGGTTGCTGGGGCGGACGCCGAGCGGTTGGCCGGGGATCTCCAGGGCGTCTTGGAGAAGTCGGCGCAGCGTGGTGACACGGTGGGTGCGGTCGAGGTCGAGCGGTCGGCCGAGGTGATTGTTGCGGTCATCGGCCTGGTGTTCAGCGGAGTCAGCACGGCCAAGGTGATTTGGGATTGGTGGCGCGCAAGCAAGACAACCGATGCCAAGGTCACGATCCATTTGGACGACGGCACCCGGATCGAGCTGTCGGGAGTGGATCAGAAGACGCTGGAGACAGCTCTTGGCCGTCGGGTGCAACCGGAGCTGACCGGCCGCGGCGAGTAGAGCGGGACCGCTTCGTGGAGCGATACGACCTGGAAATCTTCAAGCTGACGACTGACCGTTCGGAACTCCGGTTTACTCGTGACGGCAAGGTGGAGAAACGCGGGTTGGACCAGACCGCCGTCGAGGCGCTCGTCACGGCCGTCGAGAAGCACTATTCCGAGGGGTCACCGACCCGGCGAGTTTTCAGTTCAGCCCTCTTGCGTGACCTTGGCGAGCGGCTGTACCGGTTTCTGGACGGCGACGAGCGATGGCTGAGTGCCGTATCTGAGGACCCGCGCGGTGTGGCGTTGCGAATCCTCACAGCTGAGGAACGGCTGCGACACCTCCCGTGGGAGCTGCTCGCCCGCGACGGCACCTATCTTGCGGCCAGTGCGCAACGACCCTTGCTGCCGATCCGGGCGCCGAGCCGCGTCGCGACACTGGGCGACAGTGTCATGGTTCATAACCGTCCGCTGCGGGTGCTGTTCATGGCGACCTCACCAGAAGGAGCGGAGCCGGTCCTCAACTACGAGGCTGAGGAAGCCAAGATCCTGTCGGCGACGGCAAACACGGGTACGGAGCTCGTGGTTGAGGAGAGCGGGACGCTGGAGGGTCTGCGGTTCACCGCGGAATCGTATGGCGCCGGCTACTTCGACGTTCTGCATCTGAGCGGGCACGCCACCATCGATGGTCAGCCAAGGTTCCTGGTGGAGAACGAACTCGGCGGGCGGGTCCTGGCGTCGGCTGACGACATCGCCCAAGCCATGTTCGGTCAGTGGCCGCGGTTGGTGTTCGTATCGGGCTGCCTCACCGCCGGCGCGCCGGGCGAGGGAACGTTCCCCTCGATGAGTGAAAGTTTGGTCAGCGCGGGCGCACCGATGGTCCTCGGGTGGGCGCTCCCGGTCGGGGACGTGTCGGCGTCGGTGTTCGCGGCACACCTCTATCAGTTCCTCGCCGGGGGTAAACCCCTGGACCTTTCCGTGGTCCTGGCCCGGCATCAGCTCTTCGCCGCACAGAACAGCAGCTGGCATCTGCTTCGCGTGTACGCCGACGCGTCGCCGCTCACCCCTGTGGTGACACCGCTGAATACTTCGGGACGGGAACGGATTCGGGTCCGCCACGCCGCCGACGAGTTCCTCGACCAGCAGACCAACCTTTCCCGGGTGGCGTCACGGGCCGATTTCGTGGGACGGCGCCGACTCATCCAGCGTTGCCTGCGCATCCTGAAACAGCCCCTCGGATCACCCGGGTCGGCGCAAGCGCTGGTGCTGCAGGGCATGGGCGGACTGGGTAAGAGCACCCTCGCCTCCCGGTTGCTGGAGAGGATGCCTACCCACCAGCGGGTGGTCTGGTTCGGACGGGTCGACATCACAAGGTTCCGGGAATTGACCTCGATGGTGGCGTTCGAGAGCCTGGCCGACCGCGACGAGGCCGCGACGGTGCTGGCCCGAGACGACGTCGATCTCACCGAGCGGCTCAAGTACCTGTTCCGTGGGCCGCTCGGCCGAACCTCATGCCTGTTCGTGTTCGACGACTTCGAGGATGGCAACCTCGACGAACGCGACGGCGGTCACGTGCTCTCCGGGGAGATGGCCCCGATCCTCGCGGCTCTGCTGAAGGCGATCGACGACACGAACAGCCTCAGCCGGGTGATCATCACCAGCCGGTACCGATTCCCGCAGCCGGCCGGGACCACGATGCAGCTCGTACCCCTGGAGACCTTCACCGAAGTCGAACAGACCAAGAAGATCGCGAACCTGCCGAACCTGCGCCCCCAATCACCGGTCGACGCCACGGTGAAGGCCCGGGCGATCGCAGCGGCGAGCGGCAATCCGCGGCTGCTCGACTGGCTCGACAAGATCATCGCCGATACTGCCCTTGACGTCCCCGCCCTCATCACGGCGATCGAAGACAAGGCCGCCGAGTTCCGGGAGAGCATCTTCGCCGAAAAGCTGTTAGGCACCCAGCCGATCGAGCTGCAGAGGATGCTCGCCCGACTCAACGTAGTCGAATTGCCCGTTCCACTTGCGACGGTCCACGCAGTCCACGACCACCGCGACGTGGACCGGCACATCGAACGGGCGGCCGAGCTCGGACTGCTCGAAGAAGGCCTCGACGTAGAGACAGGCGAACCGCGCTACTTCGTGTCGAACGTTCTACGGCCACTCTTCGAGCGCCTGCTCACCGCCGACGACCACCAGCAGGCGTGCGCCGCCGCCGCCCGCTCCCTCTACCAGATCTGGGTGGTCAATGAACGACCCGGCGACACGTCACCACAGCCATGACGGTAGCTAACCGCCTAGTGGAGGTGCATCGGCTGGCGGTAGCCGGCCGGGAGGCGAGCATCGCCCGCAAGGTCGGACGCGGGCTCGGCCGGGTATGGCTGGCCCGGTCTCGGTTCGCCGACGTCGCCCGACTGGCCCAACACACCCTCACTTTGGGCGATGACGCCGGCGCCTTTTATCAACTCGGGTGGGCACAACACTCGACCGGCTCCCCATGGGCGGCGCTGGATTCCTACGCTCAGGCCCTCGACCTCTACCAGATCGCCGACGACCGTGGCAATGAAGCAGTCACCCTCAGCAACATCGGCGGCGTCTATAACGGGCTGGGTGACCGGCAGAGAGCCCTCACCTATTACGAGCGGGCCCTGCTCATCCTGCGGGAGGTCGGTGACCAGGCGGGGGAAGCCACCACTCTCAGCAACATCGGCCTGGTTTACGACGGGCTGGGTGACCGGCAGAGAGCCCTCACCTACTACGAACAGGCCCTGCCCATCCTGCGGGAAGTCGGCAATCAGGCCGGGGAAGCCACCACTCTCAACAACATCGGCCTGGTTTACAACGGGCTGGGTGACCGGCAGCAAGCCCTCACCTACTACGAACAGGCCCTGCCCATCCGGCGCGAGGTCGGTGACCGGGCCGGGGAAGCCACCACCCTTAATAACATCGGCCTGGTTTACAACGGGCTGGGTGACCGGCAGCAAGCCCTTACCTACTACGAACAGGCTCTGCCGATCCTGCGGGAGGTCGGTGACCGGGCCGGGGAAGCCACCACCCTTAACAACATCGGCAGCGTGTACCAGGCGGTGGGTGATCGGCAGCAAGCCCTCATCTATTTCGAACAGGCCCTGCCCATCACGCGCGAGGTCGGCAACCGGGCCGGGGAAGCCGCGACCCTTAACAACATCGGCATGGTCCACAGCGATCGGGGTGATCGGCAGCAAGCCCTCATCTATTTCGAACAGGCCCTGCCCATCACGCGCGAGGTCGGCAACCGGGCCGGAGAAGCCGCCACCCTTAACAACATCGGCCTGGTCTACAGCGATCGGGGTGACCCGCAGCAGGCCCTCACCTACTACGAGCAGGTCCTGCTCCTTCTGCGAGAGGTCGGCGATCGGTTTGGGGAAGCGGTCACTCGGTTCAACCTGGCGATGATCTATCGGCGGGGTGGCGAGCTCGATCGGGCTGTCGTGGAGCTGGAGCAGGTAGTGGACCTTGACCGGCGGGTTGGTCATCCCGATCTGGAGTCTGACACCGCCATGCTGGATCAGGTCCGGCGCGAGCAGGGCGGTTCAGCCACCGGGGCCGGGCCGGCGTGACGTCGACGGCGCGGTGGCTGGAGGTGCACCGGTTGGCGGTAGCGGGCCGGGAGGCGGGCATCGCCCGCAAGATCGGGGGTGTGCTCGGCCGGGTGTGGCTGGCCCGGTCCCGGTTCGCCGACGTCGCCCGGCTGACTGAATACACCCTCACGCTGGGTGATGACGCCCGCGCTCGCTACCAAATGGGCTGGGCACAACACTCGACCGGCTCCCCATGGGCGGCGCTGTCTTCCTACGCTCGGGCTCTCGAGCTTTACCGAACCGCCCACGATCGTGGCAATGAAGCAGCCACCCTCAGCAACATCGGCCTGGTCTACGACGGATTGGGGGATCGGCGGCAAGCTCTCGCCTACTACGAGCGGGCCTTGCTCATCCTGCGGGAGGTCGGTGACCGGGCGGGGGAAGCTGCCACCTTCAATAACATCGGCTTGGTCCACGACGGGCTGGGGGATCGGCGGCAAGCTCTCGCCTACTACGAGCGGGCCTTGCTCATCCTGCGGGAGGTCGGTGACCGGGCGGGGGAAGCCACCACCCTCAACAACATCGGCCTGGTCTACAAGAGGCTGGGTGACCGGGAGCAAGCTCTCGCCTACTACGAGCGGGCCTTGCTCATCCTGCGGGAGGTCGGTGACCGGGCGGGGGAAGCCACCACTCTCAACAACATCGGCGGGGTCTACGACGGGCTGGGGGATCGGCGGCAAGCTCTCGCCTACTTCGAGCAGGCCCTGCCCATCACGCGGGAGGTCGGTGACCGGGCGGGGGAAGCCACCACTCTCAACAACATCGGCGGCGTCTACCACGGGCGAGGTGACGGCCAGCAGGCCCTCACCTACTACGAGCAGGCCCTGCCCATCACGCGGGAGGTCGGTGACCGGGCGGGGGAAGCCACCAGCCTCAATAACATCGGCGGCGTCTATCACGGGCTTGGTGACCGACAAGGAGCCCTCACTTACTACGAGCAGGTCCTGCTCATCCTGAGGGAGGTCGGCGATCGTTTCGGGGAAGCGATCACCCGGTACAACGTGGCGATGATCTATCGACGGGGTGGCGAGCTCGATCGGGCTGTCGTAGAGCTGGAGCAGGTGGTGGATCTTGATCGGCAGGTCGGTCATCCCGATCTGGAGTCTGACACTGCCATGCTGGATCAGGTCCGACGCGAACAGCAACAGGGCGGCTCAGCTACTGGGGCACAACCGCCGTGACGTCGACAACGCAGTGGGTGGAGGTGCACCGACTGGCGGTAGCCGGCCGAGAAGCGAGCATCGCCCGCCATGTCGGGGATGAGCTTGGCCGGATGTGGCTGGCCCGGTCCAGGTTCGCCGATGTTGCCCGGCTGGCCGAGCACACGCTGACGTTGGGTGATGACGCTGGCGCCTACTACTTGCTGGGGTCGGCACAATACTCGACCGGCTCGCCTTGGGCGGCGCTGAATTCGTTCGCCCGGGCCCTCGTGCTCTTTCAAACCGACGACGACCGCGGCAATGTAGCAGGCACTCTCAGCAACATCGGCTTGGTCTACGACGGGCTAGGCGACAGGCAGCAAGCCCTCACCTACTACGAACAGGCCCTGCCCATCCGGCGCGAGGTCGGCGACCGGGCGGGGGAAGCCGCCACGCTCAATAACATCGGCGGCGTCTACAACGGGTTGGGTGATCGGCAGCATGCTCTCACCTACTACGAGCAAGCTCTACCCCTCCTGCGCAAGGTCGACGACCGGCGCGGGGAAGCCGCGACTCTCAACAATATCGGCCTGGCCCACCAGGGGCTGGGTGATCTGCAGGAAGCCGTCGCCTACTTCGGGCAGGCTCTGCCCATCCGGCGCGAGGTCGGTGACCGGGCGGGGGAAGCCACCAGCCTGAACAATATCGGCGGCGTCTAC